>NZ_JANQLX010000003.1 GCF_028280385.1 Allomuricauda sp.
GGCCAAAATCCGGACTAAAACTGTCTATCTTCAACCCACTGCTGTTGCTATTGCTATCTTCACTGGTACAGGCCGCAACAATTAGGCATATGGCCATGAGGGCCGCGGCGAAAAAGCGTAATCTTTTCATTTTGTTTGGTTTACAAATTTCAGGAGATTAAGTAATCCAATTTTGTGCTTTATGGGACTGGGCAATTGATGGATGCATTGTTTGGGTTGATGGATGTTTTGATTCGGTGGACTGGTAAAAGGGATAGTGGGATTTGAACATTGAAAATGAAAAGTTGAAAATTGTTTTCTGGTAATAGGCATTCAGATTCTTCCAGCGTTTGGCACCAAACAAGGGTCATTGAACTTGAGTTTGAACTTGAACTTGTTCTTTCCAAAGATTAAGGATCATCTTAAATGGGAAATCTGGATTTTTGGATTCTTCGATTTTTGGAATTTGATTTTTCAGACCCCAGACCCCAGACCCCAGACCCCAGACCCCAGACCCCAGACCTGATATAATGGACTTGAACTTGTTCTTTCCTAAGATTAAGGATGATCTTAAATGGGAAATCTGGATTTTGGATTCTTCGATTTTTGGAATTTGATTTTTCAGACCTCAGACCTCGGACCCCAGACCTTATATATTCGACTTGAGTTTGAACTTGAGTTTGAACTTATCCCTTTTATTCCGGATTCAATGTGACGTTTTTTATTTTTGCGGTTCTAAGCATTAAACTCCATACTATGAACAGACTACTTTTTGCAGCATTCTTGCTTACGGCATTTGGGTCAACTGCACAGACCGCAGAAGATATCAAGGCAGAAATGGCCCCAAAAAAAGATTCCATTGCCGCTATCCAAGGTCGGGTGAATGCCCTTCAATCCCAATTGGATGCCCTCCCCGGATGGAAAGTAGGTGCCTTTGGAACTATTGGGGGAAGTCTTTCCAATTTCAATAACTGGTTTGCACAGGGGATTCCCAACAACAATTCCGGGACCATTGGGTTTACCGTAAATGCCTTTGCCAACCAACAGGAGGAAAAGTTCTTTTGGCGCAATGCGGCCAACGTCAATTTGGGATGGGTAAAATTGGATGACAAGGATGACCCTACCGATGATGATGGATTTAGAGAGGCCACGGACGTATTCAACATTTCCTCTTTATACGGGAGAAGATTATGCGAAACATTTGCAATTTCCGGATTAGGGGAATATCGCACCACCATCTTGAGCAACTTCAACGATCCTGGATATTTGGATTTGGGAGTCGGGGGAACTTGGACGCCCATAACGGACCTGGTGGTTGTGATTCATCCATTGAACTACAACTTTGTGTTCAGCAATGAGGACACCATTTTTAACTCGTCCCTTGGAGCAAAAATTGTGGCGGACTATACCAAACAGGTGGGTGCGGTAAGTTTTAAAACCAACTTGTCCATGTTTCAAAGTTATGAGAGCGGGGACCTGAGCAATTGGACCTGGACCAACTCGTTCGCTTATACGCTATGGAAGGTTATTGGGGTAGGGTTCGATTTTGGTTTGCGAAGTAACAAACAGGAAACCCTCAACTATATTGTGAACAATGCCCCTACGCCTGACCCCACGGCCACCTTTGATACCATTGACAACGAGCTGCAATCCTATTGGACTTTCGGCCTGAGCTATTCTTTTTAAGCGACCTCAGCTGGGATGTCCCGAATTTGCACGAAGGGATAAAACACAATTAAAATCAAAAAAGCCCTCGATCTCGAGGGCTTTTCTGTGGGGTTATTTTACAATTTGGGGTGTTTTGTTTACCAAGATCTAAGTAGGTTAAGCTTATGGAAGACCAGGTTGTAACACTAACACTTAAAAACATTATGAAAGTAGCTTTTCTGTTGTTTGTGCCTAAACTTTTGTTGTGAACCGACAGAAAATTGTGGTGGAAAAGTTAAGGTTTTCCATTTGTCGATAAAGCGGGTATTTCGTCTGGTGTTAAATCAGTACTGATCTAAGTGCTCAGGGTATAAAAAGTTGTTGTACGGGAACCTGGTAACATGGATATCACGAACTTCATTGTACACCCTTTTTCTAAATTCATCCAAGTTTTCCTTGTTCAGGGCAGAGATAAAAAGGGCACGGTCGCCAATTTTGCCAAACCAAGTTTTTTTCCATTCCTCAATGGTAAAATGGGCCGAGGTCCTTTCAGTTACCAAATCATCTTCGTCTAGGGTCTCCGGCAGGTACTGGTCAATTTTGTTGAACACCATGATAGTCTTTTTGTCCGCACTTTTGATTTCATCAAGAATCTGGTTTACAGAATCTATATGCTCCTCGAAATTGGGGTGGGAGATATCAACCACATGCAATAATAGGTCGGCTTCCCGCACTTCGTCCAGGGTACTTTTAAAACTCTCCACCAATTGGGTGGGAAGCTTGCGGATAAAACCAACAGTATCGCTGAGCAAAAAGGGAAGATTGCCGATCACCACTTTTCTTACCGTAGTATCCAAAGTGGCAAAAAGCTTGTTCTCAGCAAACACATCACTTTTACTGATCACATTCATCAAGGTAGACTTGCCCACATTTGTATAGCCAACCAAAGCTACCCTTACCAAGGCGCCCCGGTTACCTCTTTGGGTCTCCATTTGCCGGTCGATCTTGGAAAGTTTTTTCTTGAGCAGGGCAATCCTATCCCGAACAATCCGCCTGTCCGTTTCTATCTCCGTTTCCCCCGGACCACGCATACCAATACCCCCACGTTGGCGCTCCAAGTGGGTCCATAGTCCGGTTAAGCGAGGTAACAGATATTCGTACTGCGCCAGCTCCACCTGGGTTCTAGCATAACTGGTCTTGGCCCGTTGGGCAAAAATATCCAGGATCAAACTGGTCCGGTCCAGAATCTTGCATTTTAATAGCTTCTCAATATTGTTCTGCTGGGCCGGCGAAAGCTCATCATCAAAAATTACCGAACCTATTTCATACTCCTTCACATAGTGCTGCACTTCTTCCATCTTACCGCTACCTATATAGGTCTTCGGATTGGGCACCTCAATACGTTGGGTAAAGCGTTTAGTCACTTCACCCCCGGCCGTATAGGTAAGGAATTCCAATTCATCCAAATATTCCTTAACCTTTATCTCATTTTGGTCTTTGTTGATGACCCCAATGAGCACCGCTTTTTCGTAATCTGTGACTTTCTTTTCTAGCATGAAATCAATTAAAGTGCAAATCTAATCAATGTTTTGGAAGCCGTTTTTTGTACTTTGTATTTTTAAGGACGAATCAAACAAAACACGCACATTGAAGTTTTCGGAAAATCAATTTACCATCGCCTTCTATAATCTGGAGAATTTTTTTGATACCAAAGATGATCCCCATACCCTGGACGACGACTTTACTCCGGACGGGAGAAAACAATGGAGCAAGTCCAGGTTTAGAAAAAAGGCCAAGAAATTGGCACGTACCATTAAATTGATTGGTAAGGACTTTAGCTCCGTTCCCCCGGTTTTGGTTGGCGTGGCCGAAGTTGAGAACCACATTGCTTTGGAAACCATCCTCAAGGCAAAGTCCTTGGAAGAGGAAGACTATGGTTATGTGCATTTTGAGTCCCCGGATGAACGAGGGATCGATACGGCCCTTTTGTACCTCCGTTCCCATTTTAAGGTGCTGGATGCCGAAACCATCCCCTTATTGATTACCAATGATGATGGTGAACGCGATTTTACTAGGGACATACTTTACATACATGGGCTGTTGCACCAAGAGGAAATCCACGTTTTTGTCAACCACTGGCCTTCACGAAGGGATGGGGCCGAGGAAACCCAGTACAAACGAATCAAGGCAGCTGAAACCGTCTTACAAAAAATTGAAAGCCTCCCTGGAGCGTATCCCAATTGCATTGTCATGGGCGATTTTAATGACGACCCCAATTCGGAGAGCATCCAGATCTTGATGAAATCAGGGCGGTTTGTAAACCCAATGCAACAATTGCTATCGCCCAAATCCGGCAGTGCAAACTACAAAGGAACCTGGAGTTTATTTGACCAGATTATCATTTCCCATAGTTTTTTGAACTATGAACCGGGCACACATAGTTTTAAAAAAGCCAAGATATTTTCGCCCAAGTTATTGAAGGAATGGAAAGGAAAATACAAAGGCAATCCGTTTAGGACCTATGTGGGCAAAAAATACCTCGGGGGCTATAGCGATCACTTTCCGGTTTATGTGGTCTTTCAGGAAAATTGATAGCATTCTAAAAGAAAGAAAAATACTACACAACAGAAATTAAAGGTTTCACAACAGTCGATTCCAATTCTCTGTGTATTTCATCGAAATAAAGGGGGTTTTCATCGATGAAAGCATAGCCTACAATAGATTTGTAGTCCAAATCCTACTTATCTATGATTACGGACAGCAAAAAACCTACTGGGGCAAAAGGACTTTTTTCTTCCTTATTACTTTCATTTTTTTGCATCTTTTTGGGACAGGCACAAACGGATGATCATATTGCCTTTATTAAAGCTTCCTACGATCAAGATAAATTGGCAACGATCATATCCGATTTAAAACTGGAGCAAGCATCCTTACAGGATAAAATAAAAGCTACCTCCATTTCCAAATTATGGAAACAGATCGGAAAGCAACAGGATGGCACCATGATCTCTTTGCAAGAAATGGGAACGGACGGAAGCCTTCTTTACTATACCACCCTTAACGACCCCGCCAGACAAACCTCAAGGGCGCATACGTTATACAGCAATGGAATTTTGGATTTGGGCCTTGACGGTACCGGATTGACCGTAGGTGTATGGGATGCAGGAATTGCCCTGATCACCCATCAGGAGTATGGCGGAAGGGTCAGTGATGGGGATGCTTCCATGGAAATTGATGACCACGCCACCATGGTTACGGGAAATATGATTTCTTCTGGAATCAATAGCAAAGCACGTGGAGCTGCTTATGGCGCCCATGCCATAACCCATAATTGGACCCGGGATAAAATTGAAGTTGCAGAGGCCGCGGCCAATGGGCTTTTGTTGAGCAACCATTCCTATGGAATAATGTCGGACCGTGTTCCGGATTGGTATTTTGGTGCCTATATCAAAGTCGCACAGGACTGGGACAAAATCATGTACCACGCACCCTATTATTTAATGGTAACCGCAGCGGGCAATGCCCAAAGATCAATGGATAATGAAAGCCCCATTTATGGAAAAACCTCTGATGGACTAGATCTACTGCTGGGGTTTGCCACTTCAAAAAATGGACTGACCATAGCAGGAGCCAACACGGAGATTGGGAGCCAAGGCGAACTGAAAAGTGCCAATATTGCAAGCTATAGTAGCTTAGGGCCAGTTGATGATGGACGCGTAAAACCCGATTTGGCCGGAGATGGCAATTCAATACTGACTACCACTGCGGATAGTGATAGCAGTTATGCCTCATCCTTTGGAACCTCAATGGCCGCCCCTGGAGTAACAGGTTCCCTCTTGCTGTTGCAACAATACCACGAAGAACTTTTTGGCGGGTATATGAAAGCGGCCACCCTAAAAGGACTTGCCTTGCACACTGCGGATGACGTGGATGCCAAAGGACCCGATTACAAAATGGGATGGGGGATCATGAATGCCAAATCTGCGGCAGAATTACTTCAAAATCGGGATTATAGCAGCTTGATTCTGGAGGAGAGCCTAACGGAGGGAGAAACATTTACCATGACGATCAATGCCAGGGAAGGAGAGGCCTTGATGGCATCCATTTCGTGGACCGATCCAGACGGAGAATACTTCAACAGGGGGGATTTGAATAGCAGCACATCAGCATTGACCAACGACCTGGATATTAGGATTTCCAAAAACGGCACCACTGTTTTTCCTTGGAAACTGAACCCAAAAAAGGCCCTGGATGCGGCCATTCAAGGAGATAATTTGGTAGATCCTTATGAACGGATTGAAATAGCGAATGCCAGTGGGGAATATACCATCACCATTTCGCATAAGGGGTTATTAAAGGATGGCTTTCAAGATTTTTCGTTGATTGTATCCGGAGCGAAAGTCTCTGCCTGTGAGACTCTGGCGCCAGATGGCTTGGAATTGGTGCAATCGGATGCTGAAGGGGTTGAGGTAGTTTGGTCCGATGCTGAAGAGACACTTTTTGAGCTTCAATACAAAACCTACAGTACCACCGAATGGTCCACAGAAATTTTATGGGAAAATAGAATGCGCTTGTCCAATTTGGTCCTGGGCGAAGTGTATCAGGTGCGACTTAGGGCCATTTGTGCCGAGAATGCGGTATCTGAATTTTCCGATGAACTGCAATTTGAGTTCCAGGGAGCTGATACAGAAGCTTTTGCCTATGAACCATTTGCCCAGTCAGATGGACTTCAGATAGCCATCTTTCCCAATCCGGCCGTAGACCATATAAAAGTTGAGGCCAACCTATCTGAGGATGCCATATACTCCATTGTCACAACGGCAGGAAACATTATCAAATCCGGAAAGGCAAGGGGAGGCATAGATGTGAGCTGCCTTGCAAGTGGACTTTACGTATTGGTAGTCCAAGATCATCTGGGGTTAAAAAGCACTAAATTTTACAAAAGCTGAAGATGTTGACCGACAATCCATATACAGAAAAGTGCTTTGTTTCGTTCAGGAGCAAACGTATCCAATTTACAACTAGAATAATTCTGCTGCTTTTAAGCGTCCTCAACAATAAATATAGCGTTGCCGTTTAGGTCATAGAAACCAAATTCATGGGTGCCCCAGGGGGTGTTCAACCGGAGCTTGTCCGAGCTAACCGTACTCCGTTCAACAAACTCTTTAAAAAGGGACTTAATATTTTTGACGAAGATTTTGATGACAGAACCTCCCAGCAAGGGATCGTCATCCGTATCTGCATGCCATTGCAAATGAATATATAGATGGTCCCGTCTTAAACAAGCATACATCGAATCTTTGGAGAGCAGCTCAAAGCCTACATATTTAGCATACCAGTCAATGTCGCGCTCAATGTTTTGGGAAGGCATAACCGGTGTTATTTCCAACAATTGGGTTTCTTCGTTCATAATCTAATGATTTCATTGTCTTGTAAAAGGGATTCATTTCTTAAGCGCAAGAAAACTTGTGCGGTTGTGATCACATCCAACTCGCAATATTGGACAATTCTTTCTAAGTTGGAATCTTTATAATATACATCGCGCACCATGCTTCCGTCCATATCTTCCTTGGGCGAGGGGACTCCCAACACATGGGCCAACAATTTGAGGGAAGTATACTGCTTAAAGTCGCCAAATTTCCAGAGTTCCATGGTGTCCAAATGGGGAACTTCCCAGGGTTTTTTGCCAAAAAGGTCCAATTTGTAGGGAAGACTGATGCCATGGATTACCATGCGGCGGGCAATGTAAGGGAAATCAAATTCTTTACCGTTATGGGCACATAACAAGTGTTTCACTTGGCTAAAATGTTCTTGCAGCAATTCTTTAAATTGCTCCAAAAGCTTGAGTTCCTCTCCTTGAAAGGAAGTCACCCTAAAATTCCGGGCATTGTCCTTACTGGTGAAATAGCCCACGGAAATGCAGATGATCTTGCCAAATTCTGCCCAGATACCCGCGCGCTCATAAAATTCCTCAGGGGTAAATTCTTCCTTACGTTGATACTGTGTTTTTTGTGCCCATAGCTCCTGCTCGGTAACATCGAGTTGTTTAAAATCAGGTTTTTGGGGTACGGTTTCAATATCCAAAAAAAGGATATGTTCCAGGTTAAGTTTGTAAAGCATGGTCAAGTATTAAAAAAGAGCCATTTGTTTGGAAGGACTCTCATGTTCCAAAAGCCATTTTTTTCGATGTAGTCCGCCAGCGTATCCGGTAAGGTCTCCATTGCTTCCAATGACCCGGTGACAGGGGATTACGATCCAAAGTGGGTTTTTACCATTGGCAGCAGCTACTGCCCTTATGGCTTTGGGGTCGCCTAAGCGCTTGGAGAGCTCAAGATACGAAATAGTTTTACCGTAAGGGATCTCCTGCAATAATTCCCAAACTTTTTTCTGAAAAAGGGTGCCCTCGGGATTTAAAACAAGGTCAAAATGGGTACGGGAACCCTCAAAATATTCCTTGAACTGATATACCACTTCCTCCAACACCTCAGGAACAATACCAATAGGTACATTATTGTCCAATACGGAGACAGAAACAAGGCCATTTTCATCTCCAACAAACTTCGAAATTCCAATAGGTGTCTGCAAGTGAGCAATTTCCATCACTCTACTTCATTTATATCTTCAATAATTCCTAAACGTTTGGCGCGTGACTCCCAATTCTTTCTGGCGAGTAATTGCAGGTTTTCAACGTTGTCACTTTCGTCCATTATTTCCAATCCTAGCAGGGTTTCAATAACATCTTCTTGGGTAACCAGCCCACTAACGGAACCGTATTCATCCACAACCAGTGAAATGTGCTCCCGTTGCTCCACAAATTTTTCAAAAAGCTCCGGTATAGGCTTGGTTCGGTTAGTAACGAGTATTTCCCTTTTGATGGTGGATAATTTTTCCTTACCATTTTTATTGATAATGGCCTCCAACAATTCATCCTTCAGAAAAAAGCCGGTGATGTTATCCATACTTTCGCCATAAAGGGGAATTCTGGAGAACCGCAGGGGTCTGTTCGCTTCAAAAAATTCCTGTATCGTGGTGTTTTCCGATGCTATTTTCATCACTGTCCTTGGGGTCATTACATCTTTGGCGAGGATTTCGTCAAACTTTAGGAGGTTTTTGATCACTTTTGATTCGGATTCCTGAAAAACGCCTTCCTCATGGGCGATTTCGGTCATTGCCGTAAAATCCTCCCTGCTAAGCACGCTTCCGTGATGTCCTTTTTTCCCGATAAGTTTGGTGAACAATTGCAACAGCCAAAGCAATCCTGTCCATTTGAGCAGAAACACCATGATATTTAGCGACTTGGCGGTGAAATTTGCAAGCTGCTTCCAATAAGTTGCGCCAATGGTTTTAGGGATAATCTCGGATGCCACCAAGATCAAAATGGTCATTACAGATGAAACCACCCCAACCATAAGGTCTTCTGTAAATTGAAATCCGAACAATTTTCTTGGAGTGCTCCCATAAATTTCGGCATAAGCCACTTTGGCCTGCACTCCAACCAAGATGGCCCCAACGGTATGGGCAATGGTATTTAGCGTTAAGATGGCTATCAAAGGCTTGTCCACATCCTTTTTTAAGGACTCCAACTGCAAGGCATATTCTTTCCCCTCTTGTTTTTTAACATTGACAAAGGTGGGGGTGATGCTCAGGAGCACGGCCTCCAAAATGGAGCATAAAAAGGAAAAAAAGATGGAAATAAACGCGTAAAAAAGGAGAAGGCCCATATGTTAAAGCTAGTGCCACTAAAATAAGGATTAGGAACGAATTCCCATGCGCTTATTTCTCTTCCGAACCGTAAAAGATATGGTGCAGTTGGGAACGTAGGTTCAAACTGTACAGTTTTCGGTGGGTCCGCGACGGATAGACCCTGTTAGAAAGAAAAATATAGGTCAATTTGTTTTCTGGGTCCGCCCAAACAAATGTCCCGGTGAAGCCGGCATGCCCGAAACTTTTCGGACTAGCTTTGGGGGATGGATAAGCGTCGGCCACCGACAATGTATCATTGCCAATCAAGGGTTTATCAAATCCCAGGCCCCGCCGATTATCGTTTTCCGGAAATTGGATTTTGGTAAATTCCTCCATGGTGGCCTTGGAGATCAATTGTTTCCCGTCCAGGGTCGCTCCCATGTTCTGATAAAACAGCATCAACTTGGCCAAGTCCTCCGCGGTTCCAAAAAGTCCAGCATTCCCGGAGATACCGCCCAGCAAGGATGCGTTTTCGTCATGTACCCAACCGTGTACCAATTCTTTTCGGAACAAAGTGTCTATTTCAGTAGGTACAATCTTGTTTTTATATCCTTTGGTGGCAGGTTTGAAACCTAGGGTGGAACAGCCCAATGGATCATAGATGGTATTCTCCAAGTAGGTTTCGTAGTCTACCCCGGTAATGTCTGCAATAAGTTGTGGATAAATAAGAAAGCTCAAGCCTGAATACTTGTATTTCTTTTCTTCGGAAACTTCAGACCGATCAATTTTCCTAAACATTTTGCGTTGGAACCGGTTTTTTACATAAAGGTTCCTGTAGGCTTGTTTTTGAAACTCATCAGAGGATTGGCTTCGTATAAATCGTTTTTTGATCCTATCACCTTTGATGACATCTTCCAAGAAAATGATATAGGGAATCAATCCAGCTTGATGGCTCAATATTTCGCGAAGGGTAAGTTCTTTTTTGTCCTTTCTTTTGGCCCATGGTTTCCAATAGGTGCTAAAAGGGGCATCCAGATCTAGTTTGTTCTCATCCACCAATTTGATAAGTGCGGGCAAAGGAGCCGTGATTTTGGTCACGGACGCCAGGTCGTATATGTCGTCCAAGGCCACTTTTTGGACACTGTCATAGGTATGGTACCCATAAGCTTTGTGAAAAATCACCTTATTGTCCTTCGCAATCAGGATTTGGGCTCCAGGAAATGCCTGTTCGCGGATGCCCAGCTGCATAAGGGAATCTACCTGTTGGTTAACCAACATACTGTCCAAACCTGCCTGGGACAGACTGTTCTGTTCCAACTTATTTTGGGCAATGCCAACTGCTTGATTGAAAACCAGGAAAATACAAGAGAGTAAAAAAGTACGCATAGGACGGATGTAAGTGCTAAAGTTAACCCATTATTCGGACAAAATCCTTGGCAAAATAACTGGCAATGATATTGGCTCCGGCTCTTTTGATTGCTGTTAGTTGTTCCATCATCACCGCATCATGGTCCAACCACCCTTTTTGGGCCGCTGCCTTGATCATGGCATATTCCCCGGACACTTGGTACACCGCTACGGGAACCTCCACCTCATTTTTGATTTCTCGAACAATGTCCAGATAGGGGAGGCCAGGTTTCACCATGACAATATCTGCTCCTTCATCAACGTCCATTTGTGTTTCCCTTATGGCCTCAAACCTGTTGGCGGGATCCATTTGATAGGTCTTTTTGTCCTTGGGCACATTGGCAATATCCACGGGAGCGGAATCCAGGGCATCCCTAAAAGGACCGTAGTAGGCACTGGCATATTTGGCCGAGTAGCTCATGATTCCGGTATTGGTAAATCCTTCATCTTCCAAGGCTTCCCGAATGGTCAGGATGCGACCATCCATCATATCGCTCGGGGCAACAAAATCGGCTCCCGCTTGTGCATGGGAAATGCTCATTTCTGCCAAGACCTCTGAAGTTTCATCGTTAAGAATCTGTCCTTCTGCCACAATCCCATCATGGCCGTATGAAGAAAAGGGGTCAAGGGCCACATCGGTCATGACCAGCATTTCAGGGCAGGCATTTTTTACCGTTTTTATAGCTCTTTGCATTAAGCCTTCAGGGTTTAGGGCTTCGGTTCCCTTGTTGTCCTTAAGGTCATCTGGGACCTTCACAAAAAGTAATACAGCACAGAAGCCCATTTTCCATAAGTCTTTGACTTCCTTTTCCAGTTCATCCAGGCTCATTCTAAAGTAATTGGGCATAGAAGGAATTTCTTCCTTGATCCCTTTGCCTTCAACAACAAATAGTGGAACCAGAAAATCATCGGTAGTTACAACGGTTTCGCGTACCAGCCTTCTGACGGATTCGGTGGTTCTAAGCCTTCTATTTCTGATCAATGGATACATAGTGCATGTTTATAACTTGTTCTTCTCACTAAATTTCAATTTCACCTACTAGATATGGAACGGCCTTTCCTGATATTTTAACGCGATCGCCAAGGTATTCGCAAAGGAGGTCTCCCCCTCTTTTTGAAAGTTGCTTGGCGGTCAGTTTGGTTTTGTCCAGGACTTTCGACCAGTATGGGGTCAGGGTGGTGTGGGCAGAACCGGTTACCGGGTCTTCTGGGATGCCGCATTGTGGAAAAAAGGCCCTTGATACAAAATCAACCTTGTCCCCGGGGGCCGAAACAATGACTCCCCTGCAATCCAGTTGGTCCAACAAATGAAAGTTGGGATTGATCGCTTCAATTTCTTGTTGGGAATTGTAGATCAACAGATAGTCTGTTTTGCCTTTAATGGTCTTGATCGGCGTAAGTCCAATGGCATTGTTTATTTCTGAGATACCTCGTATGGAAGCGGTTAAATCAGTTGGGAAATCGAGGGTCAACAATCCGTTGGAGTGACGTTCCACCGACAATGGCCCGCTCCGTGGCGAATGAAAGTTGACAGTGTTTTCAGGCACACCATGGTAATGGAAAAGCACATAGGCGGTAGCCAAGGTGGCATGGCCGCATAGGTCAACTTCGGTTTCCGGGGTAAACCAACGAATTTCGAAGACACTGTTTTTTTGGACCACAAAAGCGGTTTCGGCCAGATTGTTTTCCTCTGCAATATGTTGCATCAATGCAGAATCCAACCAAGCATCCAAAATACAAACTGCAGCCGGATTTCCTCCAAAAATCCGATCTGTAAAGGCATCAATTTGATATAAAGTGAGTTTCATGGTATAAAGCTAATAATTAGACCCATTGTTTTGGCTCCATCAGCACTTTAATCAACCTTTCTTCTTCGCTACCCTTTTCAGCTTGATGGTCATACCTCCATTGCACATGTGGGGGCAGGCTCATTAGAATGCTTTCAATACGGCCGTTGGTCCGCAACCCAAACAGGGTACCTTTGTCATGTACTAGATTGAACTCCACATACCTGCCCCTTCTAATTTCCTGCCAGTCCCTTTGCACTTGGGAATAATCCAAATCTTTTCTTCGATTCACGATAGGAACATAGGCTTCAAGAAAACTATCGCCCACTTCGGTCACAAATTGATACCAATCTTCCATGTGCATGGTATCGGTTTGCTTACAGTAATCAAAGAAAAGGCCACCTACCCCGCGGGCTTCGTTTCTATGGGCATTCCAGAAATATTCATCGCACCTTTTCTTATAGGTAGGATAAAACTCGGGATTATGTGTATCGCAGGCGCGTTTACAAACCGAGTGAAAATGCTTAGCATCCTCATCGAATAGATAGTAGGGCGTTAGGTCCTGCCCCCCGCCAAACCACTGATCAACAATTTGGCCTTCTTTGTCATACATTTCAAAATAGCGCCAGTTGGCATGCACAGTAGGAACGAAGGGATTTTTTGGATGGATGACCAAACTCAATCCACAAGCAAAGAAATCTACATTCCCCACTCCAAAATAGTGCTGCATGCTTTTTGGTAGTTCTCCATGGACCGCTGAAATATTGACACCTCCCTTTTCGAAAACATTCCCATTTTGGATTACCCTGGTTCTTCCCCCTCCACCTTCTGGGCGCTGCCATAGATTCTCTTGGAACTTGGCTTTGCCGTCCACGGATTCCAATTTTGCGGTGATGGTATCCTGCAGTTGTTGAATGTAATTGTAAAATTGATCCTTCATGATAGTTTGGTAATATGGGCCAGTTGGTTTTTTAGGGTTGATAGGTCACTCTTGCTTTGTATGAATGTTGAATTGGAGGCCATTTCTTTGATGTGATTGACAATCCCAGTAATTGTTTTATCCGAATACATTTCGAAAAGATTCCGACCAACATGGTTATTGTGCAAATCCATGGCCTTGGCCAATTCTGAATTGGGAAATGCTTCCTCATGCCAATCGGTTATCTGTTTTGTCCAGGCTAAAATCTTGGTCTGATCGTTACTCCATCTTTGACATTTTTTAGCGATGATAAAATTCCACAGCGCATGACGAAATGCATTGGCCGGACCATTTTTATGATGTTTCCGACCATAGTGTTCCGTGGATATTTTCATACTCTGTTGAGTGGCTTTAAAAGTTGGTAGTACGAACCAGGGATTGCGCAAGCCTATTAGGAAAATCTTACCCAACATTTTGGGCCGCAACCTGGTCAGTACTTTTATGGGGTTCACTCTTTATAGGATTTAACCGCTTCAATAAATGCCGCAGCATTCTCCAATGGAATATGGGGCAAAATGCCATGGCCCAAATTGACCACATATTTATCCTTCCCAAAATCCTGGATCATCTGCCTTACCATTTCCTTTATTTTTTCAGGGGGCGAAAGCAATCGGGCTGGATCAAAATTACCTTGTAACGTTATTTGACCCCCGGTAAGATAACGGGCATTTTGCGCTGAACAAGTCCAGTCAACCCCCACGGCGGAAGCACCGGATTGTGCCATTTCCCTTAGGGCAAACCAACAACCCTTGCCAAATACAATAACCGGGGCATCGTCCTTGAGAGCGTCAACAATTTGTTGGATGTATTGCCACGAAAATTCTTGATAATCCATTGGGGATAACATACCTCCCCAAGAGTCGAATACTTGAACCGCATTTACACCGGCCTTCACTTTGGCCTTGAGGTATGCAATGGTGGTATCGGTAATTTTTTGGAGCAGCTTATGGGCCGCTTCAGGTTGGGTAAAGCAAAAGCCCCTGGCTTTATCAAAACTTTTGCTTCCTTGCCCCTCCACGCAATAACATAAAATGGTCCATGGAGATCCCGCAAACCCGATCAAGGGGATTTCATTGTCCAGTTTTTCCTTGGTCATGGTAATGGCATCCAGCACATAACCAAGTGAATCTTCTATGTTGGGTACAACAACGCTTTCTAAATCTTTAGCCGTACGGATGGGATTTGGAAGATAGGGTCCAAAGTTGGGTTTCATCTGCACCTCAATATCCATGGCTTGCGGAATTACCAAAATATCGGAAAACAGAATGGCAGCATCCATGCCGTATCTGCGAATGGGCTGTACGGTAATTTCAGAAGCAAGTTCCGGGGTCTGGCAGCGTGTGAAGAAATCGTACTTTTTCCTTAGTTCCATAAACTCTGGTAAATAGCGCCCGGCTTGACGCATCATCCATACCGGGGGCCTGTCCACGGTTTCTCCCTTTAGGGCTCTTAAGAACAAATCGTTTTTAATCATATTGCTTACAGTGTTTTATGGCTTTTACCAGCACATTTTCAACGGTGGGTTTGCTGGCGACCACAATTTGATCTGAATATTTTCGCGCTTCTTCGGCAGTAGTGTTTCCTATGCAGAAAAGCACGGTGTTATTTATGGGATTTTCCTGGACAAAACTTTTTATACCACTTGGACTATAAAATAATATGCCATCAAATTCCCGTTGGAACTTTTTTGGTTTGAATAGGGTGCTATATCCCTCGATTTCCTTATACCGAACGTTATTTTTGGATAGTATTTCGGGAAGTTCGCTTCGGCGTAAATTCCCCGAAATGAACAAAAAATGCCTGTTTTTATCAGTTTTTACTATAAAATGGGCCAAATCAACGGCATTTTCCGCCATTTTCACCACATTGATGCCGTGATCCTCTAAGTATTGTTTCGTTTTTTCTCCCACACAATATGCCGAAATTCCAGAATAGTCTTTTTTATGGGAAGATTGTAGAAATGCCTTGACAGCATTCTTGCTTGTAAAGATAAGATGGTAGAACTCCTCGGGAATTTGGAGTTTTGACAACTCAATTTGTATGGCATTGTATTCTACCAAACCAATTCCGGAGTTCAGGAACAATTCCTTTTGACTTTGGGAAAGTAGTCTAGTGGAGAGCACTGTTTTCATTACGAATGGCTTCCATTAATTTATCACCTCCCTGGGCCAAGACTTCCTTGGCACAATCAGCACCAAATCCGTTTATTTCATTTATGGAGATACTTTTTTCCAGACTTATTCTCTGTTTTCCATCCAATGAGAAGAGCACACCGGTAAAAACAATGGTATCCGTGTTGATTTGGGCCAAGGCCCCAATGGGAGCGGTACATCCGCCTTCTAGCGTGCGGAGAAATTCACGTTCTACCTTGGTTGCCAATTCAGATTCTTTATGGTTCAGATGTTCAAGCGCTTTTCTACTGAAATCGTCGTGTTCCATGGCCACTGTCAGCATGGCTCCTTGGGCGGGGGCCGGAACCATCCAATCCAAGCTCAAAACATCCTTGGGTAATAGTTTTATCCGTTCCAGACCCGCTTTGGCAAAGATGGCACCTTGCCAGTCATTTTCAATGAGTTTGATGAGCCTTGTGTTTACATTTCCCCTAAGGTCAACCACCTTATGTTGCGGATATTTGTGGAGCCATTGCGCTTTGCGACGCAAACTTCCCGTGGCAATGGTTACGGGAACATCGGAATCCAAAAACTCCGACCCCTTATGAACCAAAATATCTTCGGTTACGGCCCGCTCCAAAACCGCTGCTTGTACGATACCCTTGGGTAATTGAGTGGGCACATCCTTCATGGAATGCACTGCAATGTCCACCTGACCTTTGATCATGGCAATGTCCAGGGTCTTGGTAAAAATGCCGGTTATACCCAATTCGTAGAGCGGTTTGTCCAAAACTTGATCTCCAGTAGATTTAATGGGAACCAATGTGGAATCATAACCGTGTTCCGCCAGTTTTTGTTGTACGGTGGTCGCCTGCCATAAAGCTAACTCGCTATCGCGGGTTCCGATTCGTATGATTTTGCTCATTTTGAATCGATTTCTAGCTGAAACACTTTTTGAATGAGCTCCAGGCTATCTTGGGTGTCCACGCCAGAGCTTTTAAGGTGGTTGGCAAATTGTTTGGTTATTTTTTGAATGATCCTTCCTGAAATAAGTTCCGCCTGGTCTTGGTCAAAATCGGAGATTTTTTTGGATTGAAAATCAATTTCCTCAGCTTTCATGGTATTCAACTTATCTTTCAATGCATTGATTACCGGAGCAAACTTTCGGGTTTCCAGCCATTTCAGAAATTCTTTTTTTACCTCATCTATGATGGACTCTGCCTTGGGCACAAAGGTCTTTCTTTTGCTTAGGGTCTCATCGGTTATTTGCGAAAGTTGGTCCAAATGTACCAAGGAGACGTTCTCCAATTCCAGCACATCGTCCGAAACATTTTTGGGAACGGACAGGTCCAGGATCAACAGGGGTTTTTTGGTATGGATCAAAGCCTTTGAGATGGTGGGAAGTTGCGCACCAGTAGCGACCACCAGGATATCCGTTTTTCTTATCTCGGTTTGAAGATCCCCATAATCTTTAACGGTAAGGTGGAATTTTCCAGCAACTTCTTCAGCCTTTTCCCTGGTCCTGTTGATGAGTGTTATATGGGAATTATTCGAATGTTTGATGAGGTTTTCACAAGTGTTCCTGCCTATTTTCCCTGTACCGAACAATAATATGTTCTTGTCGGCAATGTTGGGAACGTTGTTCAGGATGTATTTTACCGAAGCAAAGGCCACCGATGTGGCGCCAGATGATAGTTCAGTTTCATTTTTTATGCGCTTACTGGCCTGGATCACCGCGTTGCACAAACGTTCTATGAACGGATTGGCCATGTCATCTTTTTTAGCGCGATAAAAACCTTGTTTTATTTGGCTGATAATTTCAAAGTCACCAAGTATTTGACTGTCCAGCCCTGTTCCCACTTTAAACATATGGGAGATGGCATCGTGGTTTTTGAGAACATAGGCCACATCTTGAAATTCCTCGACGCTGCCCTGGGTCTGATCGCACAACAACTTTATGAGTTGGAAGGGATGTTGTGCAAATCCATATAATTCAGTACGATTGCAGGTGGAAATTGCCAGAAGGCCATCAATGCCCTGTTCCTTGGCACTGGCCATAATCCGATCAATGGCAGGTACGTCCAAACTAAACTTGCCCCTTACCTCTGCATCCGCCTTCTTATAGCTAAGTCCTATGGCGTAGAACGAATTATGTCTTGAAATGTGGTAACTCTTCATAAAAAATATGAATCGCCAACAAAAGTAAGGTCACTGGTTTGTAAAAAATAACGCTAGCAGAACAATTAATATCGCAAGCATGCCAATTTTGGGGACTTTTAGCGATAATTTCCCAAAACACCTACTTTTATTGATACCTTTGAAGATAAAGAACGCTATTTAGAGCAATTCTAAATTGAGTAAACTGTAGTAAACCAAGAAAATTCTTTATGGAAAATGTCGCTAAAGGTTCCTATTCGGAAATTTTAATAGAAGAAGGGTTTTATGTGCTTAAGATCCAGAACGATAGCGGTCAGACCAAACGTGTGGAACGCGAGATTGACAGCTCGTATATCCAATTCCATTTTTGTTTGAAGGGAAGCGCAAAGTTCAATTTTAACCAAGGGAATTATCAGCTTGATGTTTCCGAGGAAAATTCCCTTTTGCTGTACAATACCCAAAAAGACCTGCCACTTAATCTTACTTTGTTTCCCAATACCTGGTTGGTTTCGGTGGTGATGACCATTCGAAACTTTCACTCCCTCTTTTCATCCGAGGCGAGCTATATTCCTTTTTTAAGCGAGGACAACAAGGAAAAGAAATATTATTCCCAAGAAATGGTTTCCCCGGCCATGGCCGTGGTCCTGAGCCAAATGATGAACTACAATTTGCACCCATCCATAAAAGAACTCTATGTTAAGGCCAAGGTGTACGAGCTCATGTCCTTGTATTTCAACAAAACCAAGGATGCCGATTTGGAACAATGTCCTTTTCTGGCAGATGAAGAAAACGTACGGCGTATAAAATTGGCCAAGGAAATTATAATTTCAAGAATGTCCGAACCTCCAACCTTGGCCGAACTTTCTAAGGAAATAGGCCTTAGTCTCAAAAAGCTAAAAGAAGGGTTCAAACAGATTTACGGGGATTCTGTATATGGGTTCTTATTCGATTATAAAATGGAATATGCGCGAAAAATGCTGGAAGCGGGCGGGCATAATGTCAATGAAGTGGGACTAAAGGTAGGGTATAGCACGGCGAGTCATTTTATAGCTTCCTTCAAAAAGAAATATGGTACCACACCCAAAAAATATTTAACTTCAAGCACTTAATAGCCAATCATGAAGACCTCTAGACTGCTCCTAATGGCCCTTTGTGTGGCCCTTACTTCCAATGCCCAAGACCAAACCAATTCCCAGGAATCCAAAGAAGTTAAAGTCCCGGATTTTGTTTTGGCTTTTAGCAAGACAAGCGGCTACCGGCACAAGGCCATCGAAAAAGGGGTGGAAACACTTCGTGAATTGGGAAGGGCCAATAACTTTATAGTGCTACAAACTGAAACTTCAGCAGATTTCAACTCTGAAAACCTAAAGAATTACAAGCTGATCATCTTTGTGAACACTACCATGGATGTTTTGAATGAGGAGGAACAAAAGGTTTTTAAAAAGTACATCAACCAAGGTGGAAACTACATGGGGATCCATGCCGCATCCGATACGGAATACGATTGGCCTTGGTACGGCAAACTGGTCGGGGCTTACTTTGAGAACCACCCAAGACAGCAAAAGGCCAAAATTGAGGTGGTGGACAGGACGCATCCTGCAACCCTGCACTTAAAAGAAGAATGGTACCATTTTGATGAGTGGTACAATTTTATGGACCTAAATCCCGATGTACACGTTTTGATGAAATTGGATGAATCCACTTATGATGGTGGCACCAATGGGGATAACCATCCCATAGCATGGTATCATGAGTACGATGGTGGCCGGGCATTTTACACAGGGTTGGGACATACCGAAGCTTCTTATGACGACCCGGATTTTCGACAACACGTATTGGGTGCCATAGAATGGTGCCTAGGGCGAAAGTAGGGTCGGTCTTGCCACAATGATTCCAATATTGCTTTTTATTTTTCTAAGGTAATCCACCAAAGGTTCTTTGGTAATCCTAACTGAACCTTTACTTGAAGCATGAAGTAAATGGATCCTGCCGTTTTGCTCAATGGCAAAACCGGTATGAGTCACATCCAAACCCTCAATGGAGGTGGCTAGGGCTATAATATCACCTGATCGTATCAAATGTTCTTGGGCCTCAATATCATCTTGCGGTAAAATGCAGAGCTCCTCATTGGCCAGCTCTTTTTCAACCGCTAACATGGCCTTATAATTCTGCTCATCGGTCAAAAATGGATATAGAGATCGATGGGTTCCCATAAAATTGATGGGCTTTTTATTTGGTATTCCCCCAATTTCAGCGGTGATTGCTTTGACCAGGCCTTTCTTTTCATTTGTTCTAATCCAATCTGTAAAGTAATGTAAACGAGATGGATAGCCATCTAATTTGCCATTTCTATACCGAATGGTTTCCAGACTTTTGGCAAATTGACCAAAAGTATCCCCTTGATCTTCAAGCAATTTTCCGAATGCCAGGACATTCTCCACATACGTAGTACAATCAAATCCCCTTAAGTTCACCACCACGGTTTCTGTTTCACCAATTTCCAATGTTTTTTCCACATAGGGCATATCCAAAAACGATTTCCCAATACCCACAATGGAATGGGAATCGCCCATAATTTGCATTTGTTTCAGCTGTTCCAATTTGGTTGTAAAGGCGATGGAATCTTCGGCAACACATGTGATCTGCCCTTTAAGGGCTATCGTCGTGAAAAGGAAAACGGCAGTGGTAAGTATTCTGAACATGAACTCGGAAATTTTAAAAACGAAATTAAGATTATCTATGCAGTAATAGGAAACAAATTGGGGGAATCAAATGGAAGATCGGCTTCAAGTAGTATTTTTGCGCTGCTAGAGAATCTACTGCTATGAAAGGAGTACTGCTTGTAAATCTGGGGTCGCCCGATAGTCCAACAGCCAAGGACGTTAAACCCTATTTGGACGAATTTTTAATGGATGAACGTGTTATTGACACTCCAAAATGGTTGCGAAATATTATTGTTCGGGGCATTATTTTGAACACCCGCCCCAAGAAATCTGCCGAAGCCTATTCCAAAATATGGTGGGAAGAAGGCTCCCCATTGATTGTCATATCAGAGCGATTTGCGGATAAACTTAGGAAGCAAACCCAAATGCCAGTTGCCCTAGGAATGCGTTACGGCTCCATGAGCATCAAAAAAGCTTTGGCCTCTTTGGAAGCGCAAGGTGTGGATGACGTGCTGCTTGTGCCACTTTACCCACACTACGCTATGTCATCTTATGAGACCGTGGTGGTGAAGGCCATGGAAGTGCAACAGGAAAGTTTTCCCAAAATAAAACTCACCACTTTACCTGCCTTTTATAAAAATCCGGAGTACATCAAAGTACTTTCAGAAAGTATTGCCAATGGCCTTAGGGGATTTGACTATGATCATGTCCTATTTTCATACCATGGAATCCCGGAACGGCATATCAGAAAATCGGACCCAACCAAGTTTCATTGCAAGATAGACGGCAATTGCTGTAAGACCAATTCCGTGGCCCACCACACCTGCTACAGGCATCAGTGTTATGATACCACTGAATTGGTGAAAAAAGAACTGGGCTTGGATGAAAACAAGGTAAGTAGTTCATTTCAGTCCAGATTGGGGAGTGATCCTTGGTTGCAACCTTTTACGGACAAGGAGTTTGAACGATTTGGCCAAGAGGGCATAAAAAATCTAGCGGTTATCACCCCGGCATTTGTAAGCGATTGTTTGGAGACTTTGGAAGAAATCGCAATGGAAGGCAAACATCAGTTCCAGGAAGCGGGCGGGCAAGACTACAAGCATATACCATGCCTCAACGACAATGATGCTTGGGTGTCCTTAATGGCAAAATGGGTGAACACATGGGAGGCCGATCAAACCTTACCCATATAAGATAGATGGCCAAAGTTTCATCAGATCAATTGGGGACCGAGCCCATTGGAAAATTGCTTGTAAAGCAAGCAGTCCCGGCTTCCATTGGTATTTTGGTGATGTCGCTCAATGTCTTGGTCGATTCCATTTTCGTGGGAAATTGGATTGGATCCATTGCCATTGCCGCCATTAATGTGGTCCTTCCTGTCTCATTTTTTATTGCTGCCTTGGGGATGGCCATTGGGGTTGGGGGATCTAGTATCATCTCCCGCGCATTGGGTTCTGGAGACAAGCAAAAGGCTTTGAAGACTTTTGGGAACCAGATTTCGCTAACGCTTTTGCTCACCATTTTAATGGTGGCTGTTGGCCTCTATTTTATCAATGACCTTATACCGGCTTTTGGAGGAAAAGGCAGTATTTTTCCCTTGGCCAAAGTGTACTATACCATTGTACTCTATGGGGTCCCTTTTTTGGCACTCTGTATGATGGGAAATACGGTGATCCGGGCAGAGGGCAAACCCAAATTTGCAATGGTGGCCATGATTATTCCCTCTGTGGGCAACTTGTTCCTGGACTACCTTTTTATCTATGTATTTGATTGGGGCATGCACGGTGCCGCATGGGCTACCACGGCAGGGTACCTACTTTGTTTTGGATATATCTTTTACTTTTTTCTCTCCAAAAACTCCGAACTCAAAATCAATATTTCCCATTTCTGGCTCAACAGATCTATTCTGACCGAGATGGGATCATTGGGGTTTGTGACCCTTTCCAGACAGGCGGTCACCAGTGTCACTTACCTGCTTATGAACAATATATTGTTCAATTTGGGAGGCGAGGCCATGGTGGCGGTCTATGCTATTATCGGCCGGATGTTGATGTTTGCATTTTTCCCGGTCTTTGGGGTCACCCAAGGATTTTTGCCCATTGCAGGTTTCAATTACGGAGCAACCAAATACGATAGGGTTAAGGAATCCATTTATACGGCAATAAAATATGCCGCTTTGGTGGCCACGGTCGTGTTTGCGGGCCTTATGGTGTTTCCCGATGCCCTTACCGCCCTGTTTTTGAGCAATAAGGAAAATCTTCCTGCCGAAGAACTTGCCACCAATACCTTTGTTATGGAACATGCTCCAACTGCCATGCGTATGGTGTTTGCTGCAACCCCTATTATTGCCCTTCAATTGATTGGGGCGGCTTATTTTCAAGCAGTGGGCAAGGCCATACCGGCTCTATTGTTGACCCTGACCCGTCAAGGTTTCTTTTTTATACCCTTGATTTTATTGCTGCCGCATTTTATGGGAGAGCGGGGGGTTTGGCTGTCGTTTCCCATTGCGGATGTTTTGGCCACAGTGGTCACTGGATATTTCCTTTGGAGGGAAATACGCACCAAATTACAAACGGTCAATTGATGTTTAATTCCCTTTTTTCAAGGTAGCGGCCTTACTGATGATTTTCCATTGACCTCCAATTTTTTTCAATAGGAAGATGTCCACGAAAAGCATATTTCGGCTCGGGATACTAATTTCGGCCTTGGCGCTGGCTATGTTGTTCTCAATGTCCATGGTAATGATTTTTCCATAGCGCCCGTTGAACTTTCCCCGCTCCCTGTTCTTGAACAGATCGGCATATTCCTGGGGTGTCAATACCCAAAGTTCCTGATCCTTTTTGGATAAAAAGAGATCGGCTTCCGCATAAAAGGCCGAAGTGATCCGTTCAGGGTCACTGTGGGATGATCCTTCAAGGTAGTTGTTCAGCGTGTGTCTTATAGCTTCTTCATCTGATTGTGCCGATATGGTAAAGGCGAATACCAGGGTAAATAAAACGGTAAGGGTTAAACGCATAGTAAAATATTTAAATTTAGTTTTGATTTGAAGTAATCTGGACCAGTTTTCCGTTGTCCTCATCGGTAAGGATATACAGTTTCCCATCTGGGGCTTGACGTACCTTACGAATGCGTACACGATTGTGCAAAAAGAGCTCTTCTGCACTTTTAATGGTGTCCGCTTCCACATGAAAACGCCATAAGCTACCTCTGGAAAGTCCGGGCACAAAAAGATTGTTTTTCCAAGCAGGAAATTCATTCCCGGTATAGAAGCATAGTCCAGTTGGGGCCACTGTATGGTGCCAAAACCAAACGGGTGGGGCAAAGTCCATTCCCTCCATTTTCGGAGGGGTATAATCTGAACTGCGCAACTTACCACTGGTTACAATGGGCCAGCCGTAATTCGCTGCTGGCTGTAAAATATTAAGCTCATCCCCCTGAATGGTTCCGTGTTCGGAAAACCAAATGGCTCCCGTTTCTGGCTGGACCGTGATTCCCTGGGCAGCGCGTATACCTAGGGCATATACGCCTGGTACTGCATCGGGGCCGAGATTAGGATTATCGGCCGGAATGCTCCCATCAGGGTGAATCCGATAAATTTTCCCGCGTTTATCAGTAATGTCCTGGGCGATGGGCACAGGCGGTTCATCGCGTTCCCAAAATAGGCGTTCCCCGATGGTGATATATAGATGGCCATCCGTACCAAAGGTCATTCCGCCTCCATAATGAAAATATTCCCGTGTGTACGGCTCGGCAACCAGCAAGGTTTGGTGATTGTGCAAGGAATCTTGGTCCAGCTGTGCCCTAACCACTTTTGTGGTGGTGCCCACTCCATTTTTCTTGGCGGCATAACTAAAATATATCCATTTGTTGTTTTCAAAATCTGGGTCGATTAACACTTCAAAAATTCCAGAATTGTCCCCAAAATGAATGGTCCTGATACTATCGGTTAGATCTTGGGGAAACCCTTTGATTATGGTTTTCTCCTTTGTGATGAGGTTTGCGTGTATAAGGTTCCCATCTTTCTCCGATATCAATGCTTCAGCATCGGATAAAAAAGCAATGCTCCATGGATGGTTCAACCCCTCCAACACAATTTTTTTGATGGGATGGACAGGGATGTTCCCATTCTTGTTTGGTTGACACGCCATTACAAGAACCATCAAGAATAAAAAGGCATATTTCATTCTAAAATTATTTACGGCAAAGGAGTGCAAAGCCAAGGTTTTAGGCTTTAATAATCATGATTTTAAAGACGATTTGGCCTAGTTTTTCTGCATTTCCTTTCGGAAGGCAGAAGGAGTGAGTTGTGTAAAGGCCTTAAAAGCCAAGTTGAAGGATGTCACATTGCCAAAACCGCAATCATAGGCAATAGCCACTATTTTAGTGTTGTAATGCTTCGGGTCGGATAGTAATAGTTTGGCCTTTTCTATGCGATAGCGGTTCACGAAGCCCGAAAAATTCATTTGTTCATTTTCGTTGATGGCCTGGGACAATACCCTGGGTGATACCGCCAGCTGGGCGGCTATGGATTCTAGCGAAATCTCATTTTCCAAATAGGGCTGTTCCTTTTCAAAAAGCAGTCTAAGTTGAGCTACCACATCTTCTGAATGTGTCTTGTTCAAGGTAGATGCATTGTATTTGCCCAATCGGAACAAATGCTTTTGTAGAAATAGAAAGGAGAAAATATAAATGAGTAGGGAAAAGAAAAGTGCCCCTCCAATATAAAATGAAAAGAGTCCTATCAAGTTGCCCATATAAAATAACCAGATCAAACCAGCTCCAAGGATCAGGTTTCTGTACCATGAGGTGCGTTGGGGATGTACTTTGTTTTTGAATTGGAAAAAGGTCCTAAAGGAAATCCCAATATATATGGCCAAATGTGCAAAGACCAAGATGTAAATGGTATAGGAAAGCGGGTTGCCTTTATTTGGGATCCAGTAGCTCCCAAGTGCGAACAGCAAAAAGGGGAGTATGTGCAAATAATCGGTTTGTGCAAGATTCCTTTTTCCGCCTAACAGACTTCGGCCATAAAACCATAAGAACGGACCCGCCAATAATATTCCGGATAGACCCAAATTCCGTTGCCATGGTTCCAGGTCAAAATAGACATTGAATATGGATTTTCCAATGCGCATGGTCAACCCCAGAATGGCCAGAGCCAGGTACAATGGGGATGGATCTCCAGAGGTTTTTATGGAAAGTAAATACACAACCAAGAAAATGGCCTGGGCAATACCCAGACAGCTCAGTACCAACAAAACAATTTCCTGATCCACCTGTCAAAAATAGAAAGACCTGAAAAATTAAATCCGGATTCCATGGATTGTTCTTAATTTTAGCAAAACACCGTAATCTAAAATGCAACCAAAAACTCTTATCGTGGCACTATTGGCCCTGAGTGCCCTTAGCTGCTCAGAGACCAAAAAAATGAAAAAAGACCATACCCTTTTTGTAGGCACCTATACCAATGGAGACAGTGAGGGCATCTACAAATTCAAGTTCAATTCTGAAACAGGTGAACTTACCCATCAGGAGTTGGCCGCAACCCTTACCAACCCTTCCTATTTAAAAATATCCCAGGACAGAAAGAATTTGTACGCCGTTCAGGAAACTGCAGATTTTGACAGTTTGGGGGGAGGCATTTCGGCATTTCAATTGGAGGAAGGGAAACTGAACTTGCTTAACCAAAAGGGTTCAGGTGGTGCCCATCCATGTCATGTTGCCCTTTCCGAAAATGGATATTTGGCAGCCTCCAATTATTCAGGGGGCAATGTTTCCATTTATTCCTTGATGGAAAATGGAGCCTTGGCGGAAGACCCGCAACTTATTGATCATAAGGTGCTGGATACTTCCAAAACGTCACATGCGCACATGGCCGGTTTTGAAGGGGATAAACTTTTTGTGGCCGATCTTGGTTTGGATGCGGTAAAGCAATACAAAGAACAAGATGGGCAATTTGTTGCAGCTCAACAACCTTCCTTGGATGTGGCAGAGGGAGCTGGGCCAAGACATTTCACTTTCAGCGCTTCAGGAAGGTTGTATGTGATCAATGAATTGAACTCCACCTTGACGGTTTTTGACCCGACCTCAAGTGGAACCTTTAAGGAAATTCAGACCTTGAGTACCCTTGATCCAAAATTTGAAGGCAAGAGTTATTGTGCAGATATTCACCTATCACCGGACGGAAAATTTCTTTATGGCTCCAACAGAGGGGAAAACAGTATTGCCATTTTTTCCGTAGACCAGGAAACAGGCAAGGTAAAGCCGGTAGGATGGGAACCGGTAAAAGGGGATTGGCCCAGAAATTTCAGCTTGGATCCAACTGGAAAATTTTTGCTGGTGGCCAATCAGAGAAGCAATAATATCACGGTTTTTTCCAGGGATACAGAACAGGGAACCCTTCAGTTTTTGAATGAAATCAGCCTGTCAAGTCCAGTGTCTCTCGAATTTTTGGATTAATCCGCTGCCAAATGTTTGGCCCGGAAATTCTCGATAAAATCCGTTGAGGTATAATAAAGATTCAATTTACCGCTGTTGGCAGTCCCATTTATGTGTTTGATGGGGTCTAAGGGCTTGACGGATAAAGGTTCTTCCAATCGTGCACTGGCAAAAACAAACAGGCTTCCATCCTGACTCACCCAGGGGCACATTTCATGTTGGTCGGAATTGATTGGACTCCCCAAATTTTCAGGTGCTGTCCAATGGCCATCTATATTAAAGGTGATGTACAAATCTCCCCGACCCAGGCTGTTGTCATACCCCCTAAAGATCATATAGGTTTCGTTGGGGTCAATAAAGGGATCGCCCTTATCCCCGCCAGAATTGATTGCATCTGGTAATTTTTCAGTTTGATATATGGAATCCTGGGGGGTTGCTTTGTAAATATCCCCCTTGGACCAAATATTGAAATAAATGGAACCATCAAGGGTTAGCGAACTATAGTATTCGTTGTCTTCTTCCCCTGTTAAAACAACCCTTTGGGGTGCTCCCCAATCGTTACCTTGCCGTTCCACATACCAGATTTTACTGTTCTCATTATCAGGCTCAGGCCTGCTGGAGCTGAAATACAAACGATTGCCATCTGGGGAAAAAAGGGGGTCAAAATCGGAAAAAGTTCCAGAAAAAGACGCAATCCTGGGCTCGCTCCATGTACTGTCTTCCTGCATTTTGGTGAAGGTGATATATGCGTTATAGGGCATGTCCGTCGTATAAAAAAATACTGTGCCGTCCGGAGTGAAGGTGCCGTTATATTCCGTGGAGGGAGAGGCCAACAATTCTGGGGCCAACAGCTTGGGGGTTGCACTTGGTGTCACTCCAAAAAAAGGACCTTTATAGCTTGGTTTTTCCGCAACTACCACCTCAGATTTGGGTGTTTGCTGACATCCAAGCAACAACAGCGCGAACAAAATGGAAATGGATGTGGATTTCATAGGGATGATTTAGTCAATGGGAAGTTTAATGAGTTCATAAGGATTTAGGAGCGTACGATCCGTTATGGTATTGTGCTGCTGGTCCAACATATCCAATTGGGAGTCGGCCACAAAATAAATGGCATTGTCATGGATGGCAAAGGTGGTAGGGATATCGGTTGGATCTTGCAGGGACCAAATTTTTTCCTCCGATTGTATTCCGGTGAGGTCTTTGTTTAATGTAAACTGGTAAACTCCATTGAGATTGGAATCCCTTTTACTGTTTACAATGGCAACCAGGCAGTCATTATGGAATTTCATGCCATCGATGCCCTTATAATTGTTGGGAGGGTTGACCAATTCCTTGGTGTTCAGGTCTAAAATTCGGATGCCGGTGGTATAGGTGGCCAAATAGAGGTATCTATCATCCGAAGAAATGGCAATACCGTTGGAATGTTTAATATCATCATGCGAATAGTACACTTTCAGCTCTCCCAATTCGGCATCCAGGGTGTACAGATTATTGCTTTCCGAATCGGTGATATAAAGTTTTCCCTGAGTGCTGATGACAATATCATTCCAATATATAAAATCATTGGTGTCTCTTGGATAGGATTGAATGCGTTCACCGGATGAGGCTTTCAACAAAAGCAAAATGGACTTGTTCCGCGGTTTGGGCAAACTGTTGCCGAGGGCATACAAGGTATTACCCTTTATGGTCATCCCAAAGCCTGGAAGATAACCGTGTACATTCGCTCCCAGAAATTCTTCAGTATTGGAACCATCCAAGTTGCAGCGCATTATTTTATTGTGCTTCAGACTGTTTATATAGACTTTTTGAAGCACGGGGTCTATGGCAATGCCTTCCGGAATTAAATCGGTGTTGAAAGATAATGGGATACGTTCGTGTTTGGACTGGGCGGTCAACCCCAAGGAGATGAACAACAAACCCCACAAAAGGATTTTCATAATGTTTTCTGATTGAATAGGTTATCAATGTAAAGGATTATTCCTTCGGTTAATTTAAAATTTATGTTAAACCGAAAATTGTACTTTCCTTTATTTTGGTGCTATTTGCTTTAGAAGAACCTCGTATTTATTGCGCTCAATAATTCCGTGGCTATGTTTAATGGCCTGGCGATAACATGCAATGGCCAATTCCATTTCATTTTCATGTAGGTGCACCGCTGCTTTTGAGGCCCACAATAGATGGTTTTTTGGATATAATTGAAGACCATGTTCCAAAAGAAGCAATGCTTCTTCCGCCTTTTTATGGAGCAGTAGTTTGGCAGATAATTCGCTAAAGGCACCCACTGGAACCTGAGAGGTAGGGCCATAAATTTTCTCAAGATGGGAGTAATAATCCAATATGGAGGAGGTATTGGTGGAGGCTATGGAGTCCGGAACTTTATAGCTGCCAAATACAAATTCCAGTCCTTTGTAAAGACCTTTGGACATAGCTCCCACATGATCGGTGTTTTCAAAAATTTCAAATTTTTTGTGCATTCCAACAGGGTCAATGGAATCCATTAATTTCCTGTACCTTTGGAGCCCCAGGGCCCTGGGAGCGGCACTTTCAGAGGAGCCATATAAAAATACTTTACGGTATAAATTTGGATTTAGCTCTCTTTTTATAAAGGTATTCGTCTTGGGGCCGATTCCCCAACCGGCAAGAATGTAGGCATCAAAAATTTCTGGATTAATCATCATGCCGTAGTTGGCCAAACCTGCTCCAGAGGACCAACCAAACAGGATATTATACCCATTGGTTTGATAATTTTCCTCCATATAGGGCACGAGTTCTTGATGTAAAAACCGAAGGAATTTTTGGTGCGGGCCGTTAGGTTCAAAACTAACATATAAGTCCCTATTGCGATCGGTATTGGGAATACCTACAAGAATCAGTCCAGGAACAAAACCAAAATCGTTGGTCAAAAAGTCAACAGCTCCTTTGGCATAATCAAAAATGTATTCACCGTCCAAAAGGAACAGTACCGGATAAGAATGTTTTGAAGTGCCATAGGAATCTGGCAAACAAATTTGTATGGCCCTATGCTCCTGCAAGGTTTCAGAATAGATAGTGATAACCGAGTCCTTGTCGACATTTTGAGCCGCTAAGTGGGTAAAAGTCGATAGAAGTAACGGGCACAAAGCAAGGCATGTAGAAAAATAACGGTGCATCTTACTCCTAAAAATAGAAATTTTGCATGTACTAGTCTATATGCTTAAAGCCTGAGACATGGGATGCCACGGCTTTCCACTGACCGTCTCTTTTGATCAGGATGTTACTGGATTGGTAGATAGATTTCACAGTATCATTTACAATATGGCCTGTGCCGCATATCAAGGCAGTGCCGTTATCCAAAATATCCAATCGCTTAATTTCATAGCGGAAGGAATCGTGTGTTGCTGCATGCTGTTTGATCCATTCGAGCTCCCCGGATTTATCCGACCAATTCCCAGCATTGTCAATCATCTGGAAATCGTCGCCTAAAATGGCATCCAGTAAAACGGTATCCTGTTCCCGATATGCCTTTGGCCATTGTACCTCCTTTAAATTCATTAGAATATCCCTATCGGCTGCCGTTACTATGGGTTCTGGAACCGATCTGTTAGGGGATTGCTGACAGGCATAAATCAATAGTAGAAAAATGGGATAAAAACGAAAGATTCTCATAGTGCTGATTTTAATGAAATGTATAAACGTATTTAAGGGTCACCAATTGATTATTGTATACCGGCAAGCTTGGATTGAACTGCATTCGGTTGGTATTGTAATCTTGGTTGTATACCACATATAGGTCATGTCCATCCTTGAAATTGTATCGCAGCCTTGCGCTGCTGAAAATCTGGTCGCGGATGGAGTTGTACTGAGCTGCCATACTTCCGGATAAATGAAGGTTAACGGCCCAGTTTAAGCGTAGCTGGGGTACATAGATCCATTCCCTTAGCATTCTTTCCCTAAAGTTCAAATAATTGATACGCCATGAACCTTCCAAGGTCAAATGTTGGTTTATGGTCCATTCCGGGGACAGGGTAAACTCGAGGTTTTCTCCATCGAAGAAACGTCCGTATTGAGCGGAAACCGGGAGTTTTAAAGCCCGTTGGAATCCGCTGGAATAAGAAGCTCCAAAATAGGGAAATAAGTAGGAACCTTGGGGAATGGAAATTTTATTTGAGAATTGTAAGGGTGTTTGCAGGAACTCATATTGCAACTGCCCGAAAAAGCCAATCTCGTCATTGTTGAACAGGCGGCCCGTCCATTGACTTCTGTTATACCAGGTGAGTACATCGGAAAAGTTGGTGGTAAAGTACAGATCTGAATTGATCGGCATCCATCGTTCGTACTGAAATGTATTATTTTCAGCGTCGGTCTTGAATTCTCCATGATTGAGCCCGAAATAGAAGTTGTGATGCTTTTCCCGCAGCAAAAACCCCATTCCAGGATTAAAGGCCTCACCAGAAAATTCATAGGCCCCCCTATAAAACCATCCATCCTGTTTTCTTCTTGCAAATTGAAACGCAAATCGGGAATTGTCAATGAAACTGTACGGAGCATCGGAAAAGTTTTGGCCATCCATGGTGGTGGCCAAGGAAGTAATGATAAAGTTCTCATCCCCAACATCCAAAACTGCATCTACGCCCAAGGCGGTGTTGATATGATCCCTACGAACCCTATTGGTGGCCATTAACCCTATAAACGATCGGTTGTTAAGCACTTTTCTTCGCAACCGCAGAACGGAAAAGTTTTCAGTTGGAAGCGTTTCTTCCCCCAAGCGAACACCTTCTGTTTGAAGAGATAAAAATCCCATATCCCAGTCGCCCAATTCCCCGCTCAACTTGGCACCCCCAAGAATTGGGGTAAGTTGTCCGTTGTTAATACCAATGGTACGACTGTAAAATAGTTGTGAAAGAATACCAAGATCAAAATTGAAAAGTCCGGCCTGTTCCAAAAAAAACTTCCGTCGCTCTGGAAAAAAAATGGAAACCCGGCCCAAGTTTATAATTTGATCGTCAATCTCCACTTGCGAAAAATCGGTGTTTAGGGTGAGGTCCATGGTTAGGCTGGGTGTGATCCCGTAACGTATATCCAAGCCCACATCCAGCTCATTGTTGTTTGATTTTTCGTATGCCGAATCTTCCGAATCCAACCCATAATTGTTTTGGGACGAAGCCAACAGATATGGGGTAACCTGAAGATCTTTTTTGGGTTGGAGCCCCACAAACCGGACAGGCTTTTTTAAGGAAGGTTTTCCATTGGCTCCGGGAATGTTTTGAGGTACTTCCGGATAAACCATCAGTTTGTTTTCGTAGTTGATGGTGCGCTGTGCCGAGATGGCCCCAAGTACTTCCCCATCCCGGATTTCAAATCTTAAGTTGGACAATGGAATTCTATATTCCGCTTGCCAACCACTATCTGAAATGGAAGTTTTGCCCTCCCATAGCATATCATAAGCTGGGGTGGAAGATGCATTTCCAAGGGGGACATTATCGTTGTAAATGGCATCGTCATACCTGCTGCCAGTGGGGTAGATGCTGAAAATAAAGGCGTTTTTTCGCGTTCTATTGGGGTCAATTTGAAATGCAAAATAATCGTCCCCATACCAACCGTCCCGAACTAAATTTCGTCCTATTATTTTTTCAGGAAAGGGGTCCTTCGCATCCATTCCAACATATAAATAGTCCGCATCAAAAGTAACCAACAAGATGGTAAGACTATCTTGTTCGCCCCATGACGGTCGCCACTCCATAAATGGGAATCTTTGCGCATCCTGCCACAAAGCTTCATCCAATTTTCCATCCAAGGTCAGCGTTTTGGAAGTTGCATTGATATCATGGGTGCTATCGAGATACTGTTGCCCAAACGAAAGCCATGGCAACAATGGCATCAAGGCCCAAATAAACTTTTGCATAAGATTCAACTAGGTTTGGGCCAAAGCTATGGCAGTACCCGAGGGATGAAAAAAAAGGGAGGGTCAGTCGCGGAGATCAATACGCGAGCCGCGGACTATTTAATGGCAAGGGATTCCTGGTAGGTTCTACTAAATTTTATGGCTTCACCAGTTTTAAGATGCAGCTTGCCATCCCCGTTATGGTTTTTTTGGACGGAATCAATGAAATTGAAATTCACCAGAAAAGAACGATGGACACGCCTAAAGGTATCGGGGCAGAGGTAATCGGAAAGGGATTTTAAACTTTGGTATTTTACAAATTTCCCTTTTTGGGTATGTAGAACAACGCAATTGTTGCTCGTTTCCACGTAGATGATTTCTTCGGGCTGGAGTAAAAATCGCATTCCCTTTTTGGAAACCGATATGGGTTCCCGGATTTCCTCCTTTGTATTATCCTGTTTTTTTCCAGCTTGGATAAAATAAAACAGCAGCGCAAAATAGCAGAGTAGATTTACGGCCACATTGTTGGTAAGGCTCGCATTGAGAAAATTAAAGCTAGGGGAAGTGCAATTGTAGATGGTGGTCATCAGCAAAACTACCAGCATTTGTCCAATTACAATATTGATCAGGGATGCTGACAACCCCAGTCCACCTTGGATCAAAGCATTGGTTCCGGATGACGTTACCGCCCATTTTTGGCTCCAGGTTTTTATTTTGTGTGCGCTGGCATTCCAAAAAAAGAAACTGGTGATGGCCAAAATGGAAAGTTCGGAAATGCAACTGGATCCCAGGCTTTCTTGAAATAGCCGGCCAAGCCCTAAGTTGAGCAAAACAAAAACGCTGATCAGGGTTATTTGTGTTGGCATAAGGTAAATGTAAATCAAAATGATTGTGATTCCCTCAATTTTAACGCTCTTTAAACATGTGGTTTCCCTTGGCTATCCCTTGGAAAAGAAGACAATAACACCAATAACCGTCAAAACAAAAAGAATGGCAAAGAAGATTTTCCAAAAGCTATAGGGCCTGGAACCTGATATGGTGCCGTTCTCACCATTGATATAAAAATGGTATTCCTTCCCTTGATATCTATAGGCGCTCACATACACGGGCAATAAAATATGTTTAAAGGTCTCGTCGGTCAATTGCATGTCCATACTGGTCACGCGTTGCGTATCTCCACCAATATCCTGGCGGCACCAGCGTTGGGCAATGTCCCTGGCAATTTCTTTGGAATGTAAATGCCCCTGTTTTAGCGGAATGGTATATTTTTCGGTGACAAAACCAGCCAAAAAATCACTGTCAAATGGTTGGAGTTTTTTAAGGTTCCAACGGGCAATTTTATTTGGTATTCTTCCAGACTTTTGATTGGACGCCTTGATCAAGGTATCGTCCACAAAGCCGGAAACTTGGCCAGAAGCTGGATACCATCTTGTTTTTCGCACCCTTTGGGAAACCATTTTTCCATTGGCGTTGCGAACACGCCTGGTTTCATAATAGTATTCTCCCCGTTGGCCGGTATACCTGGCAGATAGTTGGGCATCAAACGTCCAATAGGGCAAGTAGAGGCCTTTGGTAAACTGTGGATCAAGTGCTGCTTTTTTTAATTTGTTCGGAGCCCACCAAAGTTTGTCCACCCACTGTTTGAAAATGCGGAAGGATTTATCCTTCTCAATTTGGAAGGGCAACACCGCTCCGGGGAGGATCCAATCTTCTTTATAGGCATCCTCAATGACCAAAGGTGTGCTACAGTACACACAGTGCAAGGACTTATAATTTTCTTCCACATGTTGGTTGGCCCCACAATTTTTGCAGTGCAGCATGGAGATTTTCTCACTGTGCTTTTGTGCACCCATATCCCTGAGATAGGGATACAGTTCCAATTCCGTGAAACCATTTTCATCTACCTGGATGGATTCCCGATGTCCACAATAATCACAACTGATGCTAGTGGTTCCTGGCTTATAGGTAAGCTCAGCACCACAATTGACACAGGATTTCTTAAGCTCTGCTTTTTGGACGGATGGCTCCAACGATTATGAATTTGGTAGTGGGGGAGGGGTATTCCCACCCAAGAAGGATTTTAGTTCTTCCACATCCTTTAGGGCGGTCCAATTGGCCATACCCTGTTTCCAGATCAGACTGTCCCTATTGATGGTCCTACTGGCAAAAAGCGACTGCAATTGCTCAAACGAAACGGGTCCTTGTTGCGCTCCGTTTGCTGCATAAAAGTACTGTACCTGTACCGGCATTGGCGGAGGCACTGCAGGTCCTGTTGGCGCAGCTTGGACGTTACCACCCATTTGTGGATTCATTAGGCCACCCATCTGTTGAGCGAGAACAAAGCCCATACCCATGCCCATTCCGGCACCGGCGGTTCCGCCTTCATTTTTGGCTGCCGCCTCAATGGCTTTGGCCGTTTTGAACTTGGCCAATTTGTCCAAATCCAATTTATCTATCCTACTATACTCGAAGATTTCCTTTTTAAGGTCTTCGGGCATGGAGACATTTTCGATATAGAATTTTTCCAGGGAAATCCCCACGGAAAGGAATTCAGGCTTCATCACTTCCCTGCAGGTTTCGGAAAGCTCCGAGGTATTGGCCGCATATAGTTCTATGGGCAGATTGGCCTCCCCTACCGTATCGGTGAATCGTGTGGCGATCAGGCTTTTTAGATGTTCATTGATTTCGAAATTGGTAAAATTATTGTCCGTGCCAACAATGTCAATGATAAACTTGCCAGCGTCTGAAATCTTAAAAGCATACGTCCCAAAAGCCCTGATTTCTACTAAGCCAAAACGGTCGTCACTTAAAGTTATTGGGCTTTTGGTTCCCCACTTTTCATCGGTGAATAAATGGGTGTTCACAAAATAAACTTCGGCTTTGAAAGGGGAGTTGAAACCGTATTTCCATCCCTTGAGGGTGGCCAAAATAGGAAGGTTTTTGGTGGTCAGGTCGTAGGTGCCCGGCTCAAAAACATCCGCCAATTGGCCTTCGTTCACAAAAACGGCGGTCTGCCCCTCCCTAACAATAAGCTTGGCCCCGTTTTTAATCTCATTTTGGTAGCGTTCAAACCGATGCGCAATCGTATCATCGGTATAATCCAGCCATTCGATAATATCAATAAACTCATGGGTGAGTTTCTCCTTGATCTTGCTAAAAATATCCATGGTAAAGTGTTTTTGTAATTGTTTTCTAAAGCTATGAAAAGCAAATCCTTTTCACAATGGATAGGTATGCAAAAAGGGGATTTTGTTTCAATCCTAGGAAACAATTATTTGGGATGCCCCGTAAATTTAGGTTTCAGGAACCCCTTCTTCAGATTTTTCAGAGTCCTTTTCTTCCAAATCCGATAGCTGTTGTTCTTTTTTGGAGATGGCCCTGATCACCAAGATGGCAAACAAGGAAAGTGGTACATCAAACAAGATTCCGAACATATCTGCCTGGGTACTGCTCATTAGTTCTTCCAGGGTCTCGGCTTTTAAGCCTGATTTAGCCACATATTTGCCCACAATTCCACCAATGATCCATAGTGCCCACCAGGTACCAATGATTGCCCTACTATGTTTGATTTCCTCTCCGGTCCTTTGTTGGATGAGATAGGTGGTTCGGTCATCCAATTCTTCCATGATCTTATAGGGGCGATATAGATTGAGGATGGGAACAAACCAGGAGCCAGCCGCCCATCCCTCATCATATAAGGGCTTTTCTGTTCTGGAATGAAGATTGAAATAGGCTCGCCTGAACCATCTGATGAAGGTAACAACGGAAATAATATAAGCTATCAACATCAAGGTTCCCATAATTCCTTCCCGGATGTCATTCATGTCCAGTTGATGATCGGAAACAGGAAAACCCTCTTGCACTTTGAGCAACAGGTCATACTGGAGATAGGAAGAATACAGTGAAATAAATCCGATACCCAATAAAATCCAGATAAGGTATTCCGCCCATTTGGCCCGTTTGCCGTTCGGTCGGATGGCCTGTTTTATTTTGTGAACCTCTGTTCTGCTTGGATCGTGCACATAGTAAGAGCACTCGTTTTCAAAATCTGCTTCTTTACGGGTAATTTTACAAAGGATTCCGCGATCAAAATCCAGATATTGGTGTTTGCATTTTTTGCAAAAGACCAATTGTTCTTCACGGGTCATTTAAATGGGGTTAAGTTTTTGGTTTGATTGAGCTTCTAATGTAGTCCTTTTTTTTGAGTTGATGTAACCCTGGTCGATCTTCAAAATGGGACCTTATTTGAAACAAGAGTACCGCTTATTTTCCATACATTTAATACGACTAATTCAACATACTTCAAAATGACACATATGCTTTCCAAAGCTGGCATCACTTTGCTGGCTATTTGCTTTTTTATTTCATTTTCCCATTCCCAAAGAAGAAAATCACAAGTTGCACAACCTGAATATCCGCAAGAAATCTATTCCAGTTTAGAGTATCGGCTGGTAGGCCCATTTAGGGGCGGGCGCTCTGCAGCTGTGACTGGAGTACCGGGAGAACCCAACCTATTCTATTTTGGGGCTACCGGAGGAGGAGTCTGGAAGACCACGGATGGGGGCCGAACTTGGGAAAACATATCCGATGGCTTCTTTGGCGGAAGTATCGGGGCGGTGGAAGTGGCCCAAAGCGATCCCAATGTTATCTATGTGGGGGGAGGCGAGAAAACCCTCCGTGGCAATGTCTCCAGCGGTTATGGCGTTTGGAAAACTGAAGATGCAGGCAAGACCTGGAAAAAGGCCGGTCTGGAAAAAAGTCGCCATGTGCCCAGAATCCGTATTCATCCTAAGGATTATAATACGGTTTATGCCGCGGTTTTGGGCAATATCTATAAACCCACGCGGGAAAGGGGAGTATACAAAAGTACCGATGGCGGCCAAACATGGAGACAGGTGCTTTTCGTCAATGATCAGGCAGGAGCGGTAGATCTTACTTTTGACCCCAATAACCCCCGAATCTTATATGCGTCAACTTGGAGGGCCCAAAGAACACCCTATAGTTTGAGCAGTGGGGGCGAAGGTTCAGCCCTTTGGAAGAGTACCGATAGCGGCGAGACCTGGACAGAAATCTCAAAAAATGAAGGTTTCCCAAAAGACACCCTTGGTATCATCGGGGTTGCTGTTTCACCCAAAAACAGTGATAGGGTTTGGGCCATGGTGGAAAACAAGAAAAAAGGGGGACTTTACCGTTCTGATGATGGTGGAAAGAAATGGTCACAGGTAAACAATGAGCGTAAATTGCGCCAACGGGCATGGTATTACACGCGCGTTTACGCCGATACGGAAGATGTGGACAAGGTTTATGTGATGAACGTGCGATACCATAGATCCACTGATGGAGGCAAAACTTTCAATACCTTCAATGCGCCGCACGGGGACCATCACGACCTTTGGATAGCGCCCGAAAATTCGGATCGCATGATCATTGGGGACGACGGAGGGGCGCAGGTAAGTTATGATGGAGGAGAAACTTGGAGCACCTATTACAATCAACCGACCGCACAATTTTATAGGGTAACCACGGATAACGCGTTTCCATACCGCATTTATGTGGCGCAACAGGATAATTCCACCATTAGGATCAACCATAGAAGTGATGATGGCTCCATTGGGGAGGACGATTGGGAACCTACAGCAGGTGGTGAATCGGCGCATATCGCAGTGGACCCTACCAATAACGATATTGTATATGGCGGTAGTTATGGTGGTTTTTTGACCAGGGTAAATCACGATAAAGGCACTGTCCGCGGCATCAACGTATGGCCGGATAATCCCATGGGGTATGGGGCCGAAGGCATGAAATACAGGTTTCAATGGAACTTTCCTATTATTTTCAGCAAGCACGACCCCAAGAAATTGTATACGTTCTCCAACCATGTGCACATGAGTACCAATGAAGGGCAGACTTGGGAACTTTTAAGTGGCGATCTTACCCGCAACGATCCCGATAAATTGGTGAGTAGCGGGGGACCCATCACCCAAGATAACACTGGAGTTGAATATTACTGTACCATTTTTGCTGCCAATGAGAGCCCACTAAAGGAGGGGTTAATCTGGGTTGGCAGTGATGATGGATTGATTCATGTGACCCAAGATGGAGGGGCCAATTGGGAAAATGTGACCCCTATCAACCTTCCCGAATGGAGCATGATCAACAGCATTGAACCCTCCCATTTTGAAGAAGGCACCTGCTATGTGGCTGCCACACGCTATAAGCTTGGGGATTTTAAGCCATACCTGTACAAAACCACTGATTTTGGTAAGACCTGGACTAAAATAACGAACGGTATAAACGCTGAGCATTTTACAAGGGCCCTTCGTGAAGACCCAAAAAGAAAGGGGTTACTGTATGCGGGAACCGAAACAGGGATGTATGTTTCCTTTAACGATGGCCAAAAATGGGAGCGATTTCAAATGAACCTGCCCATTGTTCCGATAACGGATCTTACCATCAAGGACAATAATTTAATTGTGGCTACCCAAGGACGTAGTGTTTGGATATTGGATGACCTAACCGTGCTGCATCAATTGGATATTTCCAAGAAAAATGCATCCACAATCTTATATCAACCTAAGGACAGCTATAGGACCAAGGGTTCGGCGGCCCAAAAACCTTCCAAAACCGAAGGACAAAATCACCCAAATGGGGTAATTACACATTTTTATCTTAAGGACTTGTCCGAAAAAGATACGGTCAGTTTAACCTATACAAAGATGAACGGGGACACTTTGGCCTCGTATTCCAATCACCCCTTGAAAGAAAAGAACAAGCTAAAAGTGAAAAAAGGGGGCAATACCCATGTCTGGGACACCCGGGGCAAAGGGGCCGAAAAGCTTAAGGGAATGATTCTTTGGTGGGCCAATTTGGATGGTGCCAAAGCAGTTCCAGGAACATACAAGGTCCATTTGAAGGTGAATGGGAACACCCAATCCGAAGAATTCAAAATTTTACCGGACCCAAGGGCAGAAGTCTCGGTGGCGGATATGCAAAAGCAATACGATTTTATAACGGACATCAACACCTCGGTAGATAGGGCGCACCAATCCATCAAGAAAATAAGAAAGATTTCTGCGCGACTGGAGGCTTTTATCAAACAATATAAGGAGGACGAACGAACCAAGGATTTGGTGGAAAAGGCAAAAAAAATGAAAAAGGATTTTGGGACCATTGAAAAAGCCTTGTATCAAACCCAAAACAGAAGTGTCCAGGATCCCTTGAACTTCCCAATCCGCTTGACCAACAAATTGGGTCATTTGAACAGTTTGGTCTCCATTGATGACTTTCCGCCAACGGATCAGGACATAGCCGTTAAAAATGAGCTCACCGGCAAAATAAATACCCAGTTAAAGGCATTTGATTCTTTAGTGGATGAAGAAATGAAGGCGTTTAACGCAGAGTTCAACAGCTTAAATTTGAACTACCTCTCCATTGAGGAATAGACATAGGGAATAGGTAAAGGGAGAAGATAATTTCAACTTTGGATTCTTCCCTTTACCTTTGACCTTTCAACCAAAAGGATGGAACTTTATAACTACATCAAAGCCCTGCATCTCATTTTCGTTGTGACATGGTTTGCGGGCTTATTCTATATTCCCCGCCTGTTTATTTATCACATCGAGGCCTCGGAAAAAACATCGCCCGAAAAAGAGATTTTGACAAATCAATTGAAATTGATGACCAAGCGACTGTGGTATATCATTACGTGGCCGTCAGCGGTACTTTGCACATTATTCGCCATCGGGCTTCTGGTGATTATGCCCAGTTGGTTGAGCCAACCATGGATGCACGTCAAGTTAAGTTTTGTGGCCCTACTTTTTATATATCATCTTAAGTGCCATCAGATATTTAAGCAGTTGCAGCGTGATGAGGTTAAATACACCTCCCGTTTTATGCGAATCTGGAACGAAGCGGCCACCTTGATTTTGTTTGCCGTTGTTTTTTTAGTGGTACTTAAAAATGCGGTGAACTGGATTTATGGCACCATCGGCATAATGGTACTCGCTGTTTTGTTAATGCTGGGAATTAGACTTTACAAAAAGATAAGGGATAAAAATCCCAATGCATAAAGAAATCATTATCCCATATTTTGTTTCCAAAAATGGGAAATATTGGGCTCTGAAAGTAGAAGCTGATATTTGGTTCCGTTGATTTTTTTGGTTCGATTATTGCTACCTTTATTTCCAAATTTTCAGGAGTTTGTTCAAAAAACTATCGCTTCGTTCCCGTATTTTTTTCACCATGATCTTGCTGGTGCTCATTGCTTCGGTTCTCATTGCCGGGGTCACCATTTACCAATATGGGGAGCAGAGCAAGGATTATCACGAAAAACGTTTGGAACGGAAAGAAGAACAAATTCTTCAAAGTGTGGCCTATGTCCTTAAGGAGACCACTTATCCCGTGAATGCTGAAAACTTGGGAAATATCTTTAGGGATGAGATATACAAAATTGCGGATGTTCAGAACGTAACCTTCAATATTTATGATTTGGAAGGGGGACTGATCAAGAGCTCCCGACCCGCTTTTGAGGCCGATTCCATTTCCAATTGTCTGGATGCTGAGGTGTTGAACAATCTTAGAATGTTCCCAAATAAGGGCTATGTGGAGAAGAAACGTGCTGCGGGGGACAATTACCAAGCTTCTTACACCTATTTGACGGACCTTCAGTTCAAACCAATTGGTATAATCAACTTACCCTATTTTGAGGACAATTCCTTTAGTAACATGGAACTGAGGGAATTTCTGTTCCGCTTGGGAGGGGTGTACCTGTTGATGCTGCTGTCGGCGATCATCTTGGCATATTTCATTTCAAAATATATCACCCGTTCGCTACAGACCATTGCCGATAAAATGGAACGTACCAAACTTACCCAAAGGAATGAAAAGATTTATATAGAAAATCCGACCGATGAAATTGGAAAATTGGTGGATTCCTATAATGGGATGATAGACGAATTGGAAGAAAGCGCGGCCAAATTGGCGCGAAGCGAAAGGGAACAGGCATGGCGTGAAATGGCTAAGCAGGTGGCCCATGAAATTAAAAATCCGCTGACCCCTTTGCGGCTCACCATCCAAAGTTTTGAGCGCAAATTTGATCCAGAGGATGCCCAGTCGGAACAAAAGGTGAAGGAATTTTCCAAAACCGTGATCCAACAAATAGATACCTTGAGCAATATAGCGGCTGCCTTCTCCAACTTTGCCGATATGCCGGCCCAGCAAAATGAGACCCTTAACGTGGTGAAAATCGTTAAGCTGGCTCTGGAAATATTCCATGAGGAGTATATCCATTTCATTTCCGACGAAGATGAGATCATTGCCAAATGGGACCGCACCCAGCTGATTAGGGTCGTTACCAATTTGGTAAAAAATGCCATCCAGGCTGTCCCGGATGTGGATTCTCCCAGAATTTTGGTGTCTGTGGCCTCTGAAGGCCAAGAAGTAAAGATATCCGTAGCGGACAACGGCATTGGCATATCAGATGATTTTAAGGATAAGGTGTTCGAACCCAAATTCACTACCAAAACCAGTGGTATGGGCCTCGGCTTGGGGATGGTAAAAAATATTGTGGAGAACTATAGGGGAACAATCGATTTTACGTCCCAAAAAGGAAAAGGCACGGTGTTTACGGTTAAGTTTCCCAAAGAATGATATCATTCAGAAGGTTAATTGGCCAGATCGTTACCTATGTGGGAGGCGCCTCGCGTTGGGCAGTGGGGACACTTTGGCGAAGGGCCTTGAACAAAAGGAGGTTTACGTTTAGGGAATATATCCATGGAGTGGAAAATTCCACAGATCATTTTTCAGGATTAGATCATGGAATGGCGAATTATTTAATTGGCTGGACGGTGATTATATTTTTATTTTGGTTGGTGGGAGCAATTAATGAATTTATCTAAGATGAACTACGAAAATATATATATAGAAGAAGAGGGCAACATCGCAGTAATTACCATAAATAGACCTAAAAAGCTCAACGCCCTGAACAAGAGAACCATTTTGGAACTTCATACAGCCTTCAAGGAACTGGAGGAAGATGATGAAATCAAGGTTATCATCATTACCGGAAGTGGGGAAAAGGCATTTGTGGCTGGGGCCGATATCTCTGAATTTGCCGATTTCTCGGTAAAACAAGGAAGGGATTTGGCTGCGGAAGGACAGGAATTGCTTTTTGATGTTGTGGAAAACCTTACCACGCCGGTTATCGCAGCAGTCAATGGCTTTGCACTTGGAGGCGGACTGGAATTGGCCATGAGCTGCCATTTTAGATTGGCCAGTGAGAATGCCAAGATGGGTTTACCAGAAGTTTCATTGGGAGTTATCCCAGGTTATGGGGGTACCCAAAGACTCCCGCAACTCATCGGAAAAGGCAGGGCCATGGAAATCATTATGACCGCAGGTATGATCGATGCCGCAAAAGCGTTGGACTATGGATTGGTCAATTATGTGATGCCACAAGACGAATTATTGCCGCTCTGTCTTAAAATTGCGAACAGGATATCGAATAACTCGCCTGTGGCCATAAAATATGCAATAAAAGCGGTAAATGCAGGTTTTAAGTATGATACAAATGGCTATGCGACAGAGATAGATGCCTTCGGAACCTGCTTTGGGACCAATGATTTTAAAGAGGGCACCACGGCCTTTTTAGAAAAAAGAAAAGCCGACTTTCCTGGATCATAGCCATGGTTAACCCAACCAGACTATGATGAAACGTACACTTACTTTACTATGCCTGTTGATTGCCGGTCTGTTCGCGCATGCCCAGGAAAAGATGCCGGTAACCTACGACTTTGGGGAAAAGTTCAATGACAGATACCGATATTCCAACCTTTTGACCATCGCAGAAGATGATTCTGGTGGATATATTTTGGTCAGGGCTTATTTTCAAGGCCTGATCTTAAAGCCCAAAGGATATTTAATAGAACATTACAACAGCAACTTGGAGCTCGTTTCCGAATACAACTACAAGTTGAGGGGGCTGGACTTTGTGGATGGATTTCTTAAGAACGGCCAATTAACGCTCTTGTTTTTGAACTATAATTATGATAGGGGCCAGTATGAATACTGGGTGCACAAAAGCCCGATCATTGCCTTTGACTTCAAAGCATCAAAGTTATTATCCATTGCCTCGGAAGAAGTCAGAAACCCAGTGGACAAGAACTATTACAACCGGAATTTCTCCAGCGGATTTTCGACTTCCATTCTCTTCAACCAGGAGAAAACAGGATTTGTGATCAGTACCCATCACAAAAAAGGAAAAAGCAATAGGCATATTATCCATTTGTATGACACAGCGTTGAACAAGCGCTTTGAACACGATTTTTCACATGAAATAGAAGAAAAGAATTATGCCTTTGAAAATGTGGCATTTTCATCTGACGTTTCCACAGCATACATTGTGGGCAAAGCCTACTTTAAAAAGAAACGTTTTAGGGTGGATGAACGCAAATTCCAGTACGAATTGATCAAAGTATCCGCCAATGGAAGCCAGACCCAATCTTTTGTGGATCCCGGTAAGTATCCAGAGGGTTTGTATCCCATTGTTTTAAAAGACAGACTGGTCTGTACGGGATTTTATGCCGATCGAAAGGACAACAGATATAATGGCATTGCCTATTACGACCTTAGCCCAATAAGTTTGGATATTAAATCCAGTAAATACAACCCATTTTCTGACCAATTTATGGAGGACAAGTTTGGTCGTGAAGAAGAACAAGTAGTTAAAAATCTGGTATTTAAGGGAGTGGAGGTCACTCAGGACAATGAAATATTCTTCAATGCGGAAGAATACTTCGTTACCACAGGAATGGAAGTGACGGGAGCAGGCCAAAGGGTGAAATTGGAGCGTTTTCACCACAATGATATTGTAAGTGCCAAACTGAAAACCAATGGCGAGCTGGCTTGGGCCAGAAACATCAATAAATCGGAAGTCACCCAGGGAGATGGGGCCTATGCTTCCTACAGTTCCTACTGCAAAAACGGTAAGACCTACTTCTTTATCTGCACCGCCTCCGAAAACCCACAGTTGATCAATAATGAACGTCTGATCTTCAAACAAGGCCTTAGCAGAAACCGCAACGTGTTCATGATTTCATTGGATGAAAATGGGGTTATGGACTATGAAAAGATCATTGATAACCAAGAAGCGCGCCTGCCGCTTATGGTATCAAAACCCTTGAAGGACATTGATGAGAACAAGATGCTGTTCTATGCCAAAAGAGGAAGCAAAAAACAACTGGTCAAAGTTTCGTTTTTATAAAATTGAAAGCAACGGAATGGGATGGACCGACTCTATAGTATAAAGCCCATGCCATGAAGTCGTATCTCCGGGGTTATATCCTTGTAATGTTGTTGTCCATTGTTTTTGGCTGCTCTGGGGACGATTCCCAGATAACCAATCAGGACGTTCTTGGCTTATGGCATATTACGGCCATTCATAACTCCAGTCCTACCGGCCCCACTTTGGGACCAAACACAGGGGAGACCATTGCGATAACCTTTTCATCCAATGGGACTTTTAATGGGACCACATCAGTTAATAGTTTTAGTGGTAGGTTTAGTACTACCGTAGATCAGGTCATTATCCAGCAAATGGTCACTACAGAAGTGGCAGATACACCATTTGGCCAAGCGTTTTATGAAAGCTTTACGGAAGCAATGGATTCCGATACAGGTCATTCCGTCTTCGACCTTGAGATTGGGAATAGCGATAACCTGTTGCTTCAATACCAATCCTTTAAATTTCTAAACCTCCAAAAGCCATAAAGCTTAACATTAATAATTGGATATAATCCATAAATTTGGAATAAATCCAATATTCAATGAAAGCAAAACAACTCCGAAAAGGAAGGGGGGCACAAAAAAATCCACATAATAGATTTCTAAAACATATCTATGAGTTCCGGGGCGATTTCTTGGAATTTTGCCGACTGGAAGGAGAGGAAGCGGACCAGGTTAAAACGGAGTACCTACCTATTTTTCCCAAGAGTATTGTAAACAAAGTGGACAGTCCGGATGTTGGAATGTCGTATTCCATGAACCCTTATCAAGGTTGTGAGCATGGATGTATTTATTGTTACGCCCGTAACACCCATGAATATTGGGGTTATAGTGCCGGATTGGATTTTGAGCGCAAGATTCTGGTGAAAACAAATGCTGCAGCCCTGTTGGAATCCAAAATCAAACACAAAAACTGGAAAGCGGAAACCATAGTGTTGTCAGGAAATACAGATTGCTACCAGCCTGCGGAAAAGAGATACAAAATTACAAGGCAATGCTTGGAAGTATTCTGGAAATATAGGCATCCCGTGGGTATCATCACCAAGAATTCCTTGATTCTACGCGATTTGGACGTGCTAAAGGATTTAAGTGACCAACAATTGGTGGGGGTCAATATTTCAGTGACTTCCCTTTCGGAAAAGACAAGAAGAAAATTGGAACCCCGCACGGCCTCCTTAAAAAAACGATTAAAAACCATCGAAGTCTTGAGCGCCAACGGAATTCCAGTAAACGCAATGTTGGCTCCCATGATTCCTGGAATCAATAGCCACGAGCTTTTAAAACTCGCCAAAACCGTGTCCGAACATGGAGCACTATCTTTTGGGTTCACAGTGGTAAGGTTAAATGGTGCCATTGGGCAAATTTTTACCGATTGGATAAAAAGGGCGATGCCAGATAAGGCAGATAAGGTACTACATCAAATACAGGAATGCCATGGAGGCACACTCAACGATAGCAGATTTGGATTACGGAACCGGGGGCAGGGAAGAATTGCAGAGCAGATTCATGCAATGGCCAAAATTGCCAGGTTTAGGTATTTCAGCGGTAAAGAATTCCCCGCACTGAACACCAAAATGCATGAACCGTATAAATCTGGTCAGATGAAATTATTTTAAATAAATTTATGTGGGTTGTCCAATCTATGCATTGATGTTCGTCATTAGGGCGAAAACAAAGTATAATCAGTCCCAAGCAAGAGGACATAAAACGTAAACCAATGAGCAATTTTTTGTATTTATTTAGAGGAGGGGATGAAAATTTTAAGGCTTTGTCCCAAGAAGAAAAACAAGCCCACATGCAGGTCTGGGGAGAATGGATGGGTGGCCTGAAGGAAAAAGGACAACTTTTGGATGGACTTCCCCTTGGCGATGAGGGCAAAGTGGTCCATAACAGGGGCGAACTGGTCACCAACGGACCTTTTGCGGAAGGCGCGGAAGTAGTGGGAGGATACCTGATCGTATCCGCCAAAGATCTGGATGAGGCCGTTGAGATTTCAAAAGGCTGCCCCATTTTTGATTATGATGGCGCCAACGTGGAGGTTAGGGAAATCATGTCCATGGATACCCATTAATTCCATATCATAAGATAAAATAGCCTGATACCCATCAGGCTTTTTTTAGTTTTTATATGACCCAAAACCAACTAGAACATACCATAGATCACCTTTTCAGAAACGAATATGGAAAGGTGGTGGCATTGCTCACAAGTAAATTCGGCATTTCATATGTGGAGCAGATTGAGGATGCCGCCCAGGATACTTTTCTAAAGGCCATGCAGGTATGGGGATATAAATCCGTGCCGGACAATCCCACCGCCTGGCTCTATCGTGTGGCCCGAAATGCCTTGATCGATAGTTTGAGAAAAGATAAAAAGCTCGATTTTGTGGAGGCTTCCATGTTGCCAGAGAATGGGGATATGGTTTTAGGGGACCAAAATTTGGATGACAATATTACGGACAGTCAGCTTAAAATGATATTCGCATGCTGCCACCCTTCACTTACCCAAGAACATCAGATAGTGCTTAGTTTAAAGTTGATCGGGGGATTCAGCAACAAGGAATTGGCGGAAGCTTTGATGAAAAAGGAGGATGCCGTGGCCAAATCGTTTACCAGGGCAAAGAAAAAATTCAGGAAAGAAGTCCAACTGTTACAGATTCCTGTACAAATGGGTTTGCAATCCAGATTGTTCAAGGTACTGCAAGTCATCTATCTCTTGTTTACGGAAGGCTATTCCGCCACAACAGGATCCCAGGTCCTTAAAAGGGACATCTGTTATGAAGCGTTGCGACTGGCCCTATTGCTTCGCGAAAACAAATATTGCCAACACCCCAACCTGGATGCGCTGATTGCCTTAATGTGTTTCCATGCCTCTCGTTTTGACGCTCGATTGGATGAAAATGGGGAATTGGCCACTTTGGAGTTTCAGGACCGCTCCAAGTACAACAGGGAATTGATAGCTATAGGCATCCGTCATTTGGAAGGCGCGGGAACCTTGGACAAAACGCCGTCCAACTATCACTTGGAAGCTGCGCGATCTTACTACCATTGTGCCGCCAAAACGTATACGGAAACCGATTGGAAGAATATTCTATATCTCTACGACGTGCAGCTAAGACAACAATATTCCCCAATGTTGGCCCTCAATAGAATAGTTCCATTTGCTAAAATCCATGGGGCAGATGTAGGCCTAAAGGAGCTGGAATTGTTAGCTGATAAAACCAATGTGGCAACTACAGGCCTATATCATGCAATAAAAGCGGAATTCCAGAAAGAACAAGGGGATGATGCTTATCAGCATACCTTGCAGAAAGCCATAGACCTCTCTGAAAATGAACTCGTGAAAAAACATTTGGAACGAAAGTTTGGCCCGGATAAAAAACAAAAAAGGGCAACCTAATTGGATTGCCCTAAATAAACGGTTTTTACTACGATCAGGTTAATTCCCAACCCTTGCGATATTCCCTGGTCACCCATTCATTGGCTTTGTCGTAGTTGGTAATTTTCATGTTTTCCCCATCCCAAAGCAACTTTCGTCTTCCGGGATAATTATAAGGGGCCCAATCACCTGGTTTTTTACCTTCCTGCAATTCTTTGTACTGGTATGCCTTTACTGCTAGGTTACCCATAAGCACGGTCTCCGTTAATGGACCCGCTTTTGCAAAATCTGATGACGTGGCATCACCCTTGATGCAACCATCCACAAAATTGGCCACATGGCCACCCATACTATCCGGAATTCTTGGATACTTTGGTTTAGGAGCCTTAAATAGATCCATCATATCTGAAGGCAGTAATCTGGCGTTTCTGGAATAGGTATCGCAAACCAAAATACCCTTGTCCCCATACATAATGGTGCCACCGCCACCATCACCAAGTTTTTCATCATCTTTTAATTCATCCGGAATATCGGGCTTAAGACCTCCATCGTACCAGTTTAAGGCAATATCTCCGTGGTATTCATGGTTGAACTTGAGATGTATTTTGGAGGAGGGAGGGCAGGAGGGACTGTAATCGGCCTCAACAAAATCCCCAACCCAAACTGTGGTACAACTGGCTTCAGCTTCGGTAGGGTAGCCCAAATCCAATACGCTGAACGGGGTTTCCATAATATGGCAACCCATATCTCCCAGGGCACCGGTTCCGAAATCCCACCAGCCTCGCCATTTAAATGGCAGATAGGCATCATTGTAATCCCTCATGGCTGCTGGCCCCAACCAAAGATCCCAATCCAGCCCTTTTGGAACGGCTTGTTTTTCTGCGGGTACTGGAACGCCTTGTGGCCAAACGGGTCTGTTGGTCCAACATTCTATGGTATGTATTTTACCTATGATTCCAGATTCCACCCATTCCCTTGCTATCCGGCTATCATCACTGGAAGCTCCTTGATTTCCCATTTGGGTCACAATTCCATTTTCGGCCGCCACCTGGGTCATTAACCGGGCTTCATGAATGTTATGGGTCAATGGTTTTTCCACATAGGCATGTTTCTTTTCGCGCATAAAAGGCAAGGCAATGGTGGCATGAGTATGATCTGGGGTGGCCACTATCACTGCATCAATGTCTTTTAAATGCTTATCAAAAACCTTTCTAAAATCCTTGTACTTTTTGGCCTTGGGAAATTGCTTGAACGTATCCTTCGCCCTTCTTTCATCCACATCACAGAGCGAAACAAATTTTACCCTACCTGTATCGTTTAGTCCCCGTATTACCCCTTGGCCGCGGCCGCCCACTCCAAAGGCACCCACATAAAGGGTATCACTGGGGGCCACATGGGTTTTACCCAATACATGACTTGGTACAATGGAAAACGCGGCAGAGGCCGCCGCAGCATTTTTGAGGAACTTTCTTCTTTGCATTTTAGATGGTTTAGATGAGGCTTGAAGATACGAAAAACAACCATAGATTTTGGGCGGCTGTTATGTATTCCACTCTTTATAAAATTGTTCCAAGTAATCTAACATGAACTGGTGGCGTTCCTCCGCCATTTCCATTCCGGTGGGGGTATTTATTTTATCCTTGAGGAGCAACAATTTTTCATAAAAATGATTGATTGTAGGGGCGTTGGACTTTTTGTATTCCTCTTTGGTCATATTCAGGTTCGGGGGGATTTCGGGATTATACATTTCCCGATTTTTAAATCCACCATAGTTAAAAGTGCGGGCAATTCCTATGGCTCCAATGGCATCTAACCTGTCAGCATCCTGTACCACCTGGAGTTCTTTGCTATCAAATTGGGAACTGTTTTGGTCCAGGGTATTTTTAAAGGACATATACCTGATGATATTCACGATATGTGCCGTCCGTTCCGCATCAAGTTGTTGTGATTGTAAAAAGTTCTCGGCTGTTTTTGGTCCTATTTCCTCATCGCCCTGATGAAATTTTGGATCTGCTATATCATGGAGCAGTGCGGCAAGTTGGACAACCAAATGATCCACATTTTCCTTCTCCGCAATGCGCTTGGCCGTTTTGTAGACTCTTTCTGTATGGAACCAATCATGTCCGCCTTCGGCCCCTCTCAGGGATTCCTTTACGAACGAAATGGTCTTTTGGATCAACGGTTCATTCATGCTTTTGTTCATTTATCCCGTTGGTGATCTGTTGTTCCACTTTTTGTATAAGCGACTCAAAATCACCGGAAATTTCATGGGGAGGGTGAACCTTAAATTGGATATGGGTACCAAGCCCTAAAGGAAACTGTCCATACCGCAACATTTTCCAGGAATTATTTATGCTTATAGGAACGATGAACGCGGAGGGGGCATTTTTCATAAGGACTTTTAGTCCTGTAGTTCTAAAGGGTTTGGGTACACCTGTTCTGCTTCGTGTGCCTTCCGGAAAAATCACGGCACTTCTATGATACTTCTCAATATACCGCCCGAGTTGTTCCAATGCCTCTATGGATTGTTTGGGGTCTTTTCTATCGATTAAGGCCGACCCTCCATGTCTTAAATTGTATGAGACACTTGGAATCCCTTTGCCCAGTTCAATTTTGCTTACAAATTTGGGGTGATGTTTGCGCATATACCAGATGATGGGCGGTATATCGTACATGCTTTGATGGTTGGTAACAATGATCAAAGGTCTATTGCTCGGTATATCTTGTGAATTGTCAAAGCTATATCTTGTTCCTAAAATATTGGTAGATCGCATGATGAACCAATTTAGGATGCTGACACTTTTTTTGTGCGCATTGTAGCCCAATACGTTTAAACAAAACCATTGGATGGGGTGGAAAATTACCAAGATCAGTCCAAAGGCCACAAAATAAAGAATAGTAATAGGGTATGATAGCAACTTCAGCATGCCTACAGCCTTTTATAGATCCAATTTGGCAAAATCTTGAGAATAATGGCAAATATCGTCCATCTTTTTGTGACATACACCCTTTCCTTTTTTCGCAGTATGGCCCGGATGATTTGTTTGGCTGCTTTTGTTGGGGTAGCCACCCAAAATTGCCCATCACCTTTGGCCATATCGGTATCTACAAATCCAGGGCGCACATCAGTAATGACCAATGGTACATTGGATTTTTTGGACTTCTGTCTTAATCCTTCCAAATAATTGATTTGATATGCCTTGGAGGCATTATAAGCTGGAGCAACCCCACTGCCGCGCAGTCCTCCTATGGAACTGATACCTACTAGATGCCCATGTCCCTGTCGTTGAAAATACTTATAGGCCCAGCCTATTGTTTTGGTAAAGGCCGCCACATTTAAGGAATTGGTGCGCTCTTCAACAGTATAGTCCAAGCTTTCGTTTAAGTCACCAGTTCCAGACGAATGGATATATAAATCCAAACCACCCAGCTTTTGGACCAAGACTTCCAAATGGTCCAAAACTTGCTCCGATATGCAATCAAAACTGTAGGGTATCATGGTGTCTGGGTGTAACCGTGCCATTTCGTCCAATAATTCCTCCCGGCGCCCTGTAATACCTACGGTATATCCCAATTGCACAAGACCAATGGCGAGTTGTTTCCCAATACCCGAACTGGCACCCACTACAATTGCTTTTTTGCCCATGGCCACAAAAATAAAAAACCACCCTTATGGGTGGTCTTTCGTTTGTGTTTTTCTAGAAGTTTAACAGTGCTCGTTATAGGCTTCCATCAAATTTTCGGCGATCAATTCGGCAGGCCTTCCTTCAATATGGTGCCGCTCGATCATGTGCACCAATTCCCCATTTTTAAACAGGGCCATACTTGGTGATGATGGTGGGAAAGGAACCATATGGTCCCTTGCAGTTTCAACAGCTTCTGTGTCAACACCGGCAAAAACAGTGACCAAGTAATCGGGTTTTTTGCTGTTTTGAAGGCTTAATTTCGCACCAGGCCTTGCATTGGCCGCAGCACACCCACAAACAGAGTTTACCACTACCAAGGTGGTTCCTTCCTGTTTCAGTGCATCTTCAACGGCATCGCTTGTATATAGTTCCTCGAACCCAGCGGTAGCTAGGTCGGCTCTCATAGGTTTAACCAATTCTTCAGGATACATAATCTCAATTTTATTTAGGCATCAAAGATACGGTTTTTGTCGCATTTTTTACCGAAGCCTTAACAGCTGTAAACAGTTTTGTTCTAGGGCAAAAGCCTATATTTGGGCTCTAAAATCAAAAGGATGATCAAGTGGGCGGCAGCCTTCATAGGATTTTTTATAAGGGGAATTGCTGGGGCCGTAGTGGGTTTTGTGCTGGGGAGCTTTTTGGATAGTCTTGGAGGCTCCGGATCTCGAGGAGGAGGGAGTGTTTTTTCCGATTTTGCCCGACCTTCAGTTTCTCCTGCTGATTTTGAACTCAATCTCCTATCCCTCTGCTCCATTGTGATCAAGGCGGATGGCCAAGTAAGCCAAAGGGAGCTGGATTATGTGCGCCAATATTTTTTGAGCACGTATGGCAAGGAAAAGGCAAATGCCATCTTCCGAACCTTTAATGATGTCATCAAAAAAAGAGAGGTGTCCGCGCAAAGAATATGCAATTATTTAGCGCAAAGAACCAGGTATGAGGTGCGTTTGCAACTGCTTCATTTTCTTTTTGGCATAGCACAGGCAGATGGACAGGTGAGCAAGGCCGAAGTGGACAAGTTGAAGGAATTGGCTGGGTACTTAAGGGTGGGGCAGTACGATTTTGAAAGCATTATGGCGATGTTTATCAAATCCGCGGATAACGCCTATAAGATTTTGGAGATCGAGAAGACCGCTACGGATGATGAGGTAAAAAAAGCCTACAGGAAAATGGCCAAAAAATACCATCCGGATAAGGTGGTGATGGAAAATGAGGCTATAAAAAGGGGCGCGGAGGAAAAGTTTAAGGAAGTGCAAAAAGCCTATGAGACCATTCAACAGGAGCGGGGCATGTCCTGAGTCGATATTTGGATTATTTGATGATTGGATTGATGGAGCTCAAACTTTGAACTTGAACTTGAACTTGTATTTTGAATTTAAACTTAACCGCGACTATTTACTAATTAACTAACAACTAAGCAATGCAAGAATTTTGGTTCTACATCAAATTAGGTTTTAACCATGTGTTGGATTTGGGAGCCTATGATCATATTCTATTTTTATCGGCCTTGGCGATTCCGTTTACCTTCAAAAACTGGAAACGGGTGGTAATTTTGGCAACAATATTCACCATTGCACATTGTACATCTTTGGCCTTGTCCGCTTTTGGGGTGCTTACCGTTGATGTGGGACTCATCGAGTTCTTGATTCCCGTAACGATCCTGCTTACCGCGCTTTACAACTTTACCTATATTTTGGGAAATCCCAAATCGTCCAGCTCTAATGTACATATCCTGGCCACCGCATTTTTTGGGCTTGTACATGGTTTTGGTTTTTCCAATTATTTTAAGATGCTCATGGCGGAACAGGAAGATAAGGTAACACCTCTTTTGGGTTTTGCTACTGGGATAGAATTTTCGCAGGTAGCCATCATTTTGATCATTTTGCTGTTGACATGGGTGGTTTTGGACCTGTTAAAAGTAAAAAGGCAGCTTTTCATCGGAATTGCCTCCATTTTGATCATTGCCATTACAATACCCTTGCTCATTGCCACGTTTCCCAAATAGGGCAGTCGTTAAAATTAATTGAATAAGGTTGTACGGGTGTTACAAAGCCGGTATATTTATTTAATGATCAGCCTAGGATTTATCCGATGAACGAAAGCAAACAAGAAAAGTATGATAAGGCCTATTTACGAATGGCCAAGGAGTGGGGAAAGCTTTCCTATTGTAAAAGGAAACAAGTAGGCGCGATCATTGTTAAAGATCGCATGATCATATCTGACGGTTATAATGGGACACCCACCGGTTTTGAAAATTTTTGTGAGGACGAAGAAGGGTACACCAAATGGTACGTACTGCATGCAGAGGCCAACGCCATTTTAAAAGTAGCTTCGTCCACGCAATCCTGTGAAGGGGCCACCTTGTATATTACATTGTCGCCCTGCAGGGAATGTAGCAAATTGATTCATCAGGCGGGCATAAAACGTGTGGTGTACCAAACAGCCTACAAAGATGATTCCGGTTTGCGGTTTTTGGAGAGGGCCGGCGTGGAAATACACCATTTGCCCATCTTGGAAGAAATGGTTTAACCCCACCATTTAAGTTATGAAAAAGAAATATCAGTATATCTTACCTACCATCTTGGCCTTTGTGCTGGCCATAGGAATTTTTATTGGAGGAAAACTTCACTTTGACGATACCCCGGAAAAATTGTTCAGCACCAATTCCAAGAAAGATAAGCTCAACAGACTTATAGACTATATCGATTACGAATATGTGGACGACATTGACACGGATAGCATTGTAGATGTAACAGTGAACAATATTCTTGGAAAATTGGATCCGCATTCGGTCTATATTCCCAGAAGTGAAATGGAGGAGGTCTCTGAAAATATGAAAGGAGACTTTGTGGGGATAGGCGTTAGCTTTTACATGTACCGTGATACCATTACTGTAATTAGAACCATAAAAAATGGGCCCAGCCACAAAAGTGGGATCAAAGCAGGAGATCGCATTTTAGTAGCTGATCAAGATACCCTTTTTGGCCGCCGCATCCCTAACAACGAAATCGTATCCACTTTAAAGGGGAAAATAGGGACCAAGGTGGATCTTACGGTCTATCGCAAGCAGGAAAACCGCAATTTGAACATTACCGTTACCCGGGATAAGGTGCCAATAAGAAGCGTGGATTCCTATTATATGCTCACTAGGGATATGGGCTATATCAAGATCAATAGGTTTGCGGAGTCCACTTTTGATGAGTTCAAGGATGCCCTGCGAAAGTTAAAGATCAGGGGAGCGGAAAAGTTGGTGCTCGACCTCAGGGACAATCCTGGGGGCTACCTGGGCATTGCCGAGAAATTGGCCGATGAGTTTTTGGAAGATGACAAGCTCATCCTGTTTACAAAAAATAAAAAAGGCAGGGTCAAAAAAGCATTTGCCACCAAAAAAGGGGATTTTGAGGATAAGCCCGTATATGTCTTGATCAACGAACGTTCGGCTTCGGCCAGCGAGATCATTGCAGGTGCGCTGCAAGACAACGACGTGGGCACCATTGTAGGGCGCAGGTCCTTTGGAAAGGGCTTGGTGCAACGGGAAATGGACCTGGGAGATGGTTCAGCCGTTAGATTGACCGTGTCCAGATATTATACCCCCACCGGGCGCTCCATTCAACGTTCGTACAAAAAGGGCCATAAGGATTATTACCAGACCTTTATGGAACGATATAGAAATGGTGAGCTCAATTCTGTGGATAGCATTAAAGTGGCAGATTCCCTGAAATTTGTAACGCCCAAGGGGAAGGTGGTCTATGGTGGTGGCGGAATTATACCAGACGTGTTCGTGCCCATTGGCACCAATGAAGAGGAAGCTGTGGATAGCATGGATGGAGCCGAATTCTTTTCCCGTTTCGTTTTTGAGCATTTGGAAAAGGACAGAACCAGATATTCCTATTTGTCCAAAAACGAGTTCTTGGATGATTTTAGGGTAGACGATATCCTGTTTGATGAATTCATCCAGTTTGTGCTGAACAGAAAGATCAAATTGGATTTCTATGCCCAAGAAGGCAAAATCAAGGATTATTTAAAGGCCAATATTGCCGAACAATTGTTCTCACCAAACCTTTCGGCCCAAATAAAAGGGGAACATGATGCCATGTTGCAGAAAGTGAAGGAATTGGATCAGGCCATTTTTGGACGCCCAGACTTCGAAACAGCCGAATACAGGAATTAATCCTTTAGTTTTTTATCAATCTTTTTGCTTGCTGAGAATATCAGGATCAGCACTATGGCACATAAGGAGGCCACAATACCGATCAAGGCAATGGTGCTATCTCCTTGAAATGGATCATTGAAATCCACCAAAGTAAAATTAAAGGCAATGAGACCAAGGGCCAGGATAATCAATATAACTACAAAGGTCTTGTTCATACGCTGAAATCGTTCGGATTAATGCGCCAACAGTTGGTTAATGTTGGCGGCAAACAATTTTACTGCAATGGCCAACAGGATCACTCCAAAAATCTTTCGAATCACATGGAGGCCATTTTTACCCAGAATACGCTCAATTTTGGCACTGGATTTTAGCACAACATAGACAAAGATAATGTTTACAATTATGGCCACCACAATGTTTTCCACTTCAAATTCTGCCCGAAGTGCTAGGATGGACGTCAGTGTTCCGGCTCCGGCGATCAGGGGAAAGGCAATGGGAACCACGGAGGCGGTTTCGGCCTCGTCATCTTTGAAAAGGGTAATCCCCAAGACCATTTCCAAGGCCAGGAAAAAAATGACAAAGGCACCGGCCACCGCAAAGGAATTCACATCAATTCCGATGAGCTTGAGGATACTTTCCCCAACAAAAAGAAAAGCGGTCATGATCACTCCCGCAACAATGGATGCTTTCTCTGATTGGATATGGCCCACTTTTTTCCGAAGTGACAGGATAATGGGGATACTGCCCAAAATGTCAATTACGGCAAAGAGCACCATGCTCGCGGTCACAATTTGTTGAAAACTAAATTTCATGGCATTGCATTTTACGTTCACAAAGGTACGTGTAATACCATCCATTTGGATTTTCAACTTTTAAAGAAAAACCTACATTTTCGGTTTTAATTTACCTTTGCCCAAAAACCAAGGTGATCCATGTTCCAAATTGATAAAACCATAGTTTCCGAAGAGATTTTGGACAACGATTTTGTCTGCAACCTAAATGCCTGTAAAGGGGCTTGCTGTGTGGATGGGGAATACGGTGCCCCCTTGGAGGAGTCAGAAACCACAATATTGACCGAAATCTTCGAAAAGGTGAAACCTTATTTACGTAAAGAAGGGGTGGAGGCCATTCTGGAACAGGGGACTTTTGTAAAAGGGGAAGATGGGGAATGGGAAACACCCTTGGTCAACAAAAGTGAATGTGCCTACGTCATTTTTGATGAAAAGGGCATCACAAAATGTGGCATAGAGGCGGCACATTTGGATGGTGCCATCCCATGGAAAAAACCCATATCCTGTCATTTGTATCCTGTTCGTACCAGACAATACTCGGAATTTATGGCGGTAAACTACCACAAGTGGGAAATCTGTGACCCGGCTTGCCAGTTGGGGGAGGAATTAAAAGTACCGGTATATAAATTCGTGAAAGAAGCGTTGATCAGAAAATTTGGCGAGGATTGGTACCACGAATTGGAGACGGTGGCCCAGGAAAGACCTACACCGTAGGAATGTCCAATACTACTTTGGTGCCTTTTGGTTTTCCGTTCTCGTCAAAGAGGTCCACAATATCCACATCAAAACTATTTTGGTAGTCTTTGGAAAAGTTGGCAAATCGCTCCTTGGTGATTCGGATGCCCACTGATTTTCTTTTGAGCACCCTATTTTCCTTGTTTACCTGCGCTGCACCCCGGCCCACTCCATTATCTATAATTTCTATGGTGACGTAGCCATCATTTTTTCGGAGCACATTCACACTTATGATTTTTTCACCTTCTTTTGGGGAAAGACCATGCCAAAGGGAATTCTCAAGAAAAGGTTGGAGTGCCAATGATGGCACCTTTACAGATTCTGGATTGATCTCGTCGCACACATTGATGGAAAATTGGATCTCATTGGAAAAACGGATGTTTTCAATGTTCATATAGAGTTCTACGGTCTCCAATTCTTCCGCCAAGGTGATTTCCTTCAAAGTGGACGCTTCAAGGATTTTTCGCACCAATTTGGAAAATTTGTTGAGATAATGAACCGCATTTTTCTGTTCGTTATTGATGATGTACAACTTGATGGAATTCAAGGAATTGAACAAAAAATGGGGATTCATCTGGCTGCGTAGCATATTTTGCTCCAAGCTGAGCACCCTTTTTTCATTTCTACTCTGATACTGCCTGTACAAAATATAGAGGATGGAAGAAATAAGTCCAACAATTAGCGCACTCACCAACAGTGTGGTCTGGTTTTTTCTCAACCGCAGTCGTACGATCTCATTTTCCTTGGCCAGTACGGATATTTGGTTGCTCTTTTTATCTGCCTCATACTTAACGATCACATCGTTCATGTATCTGAAGTTAGTGGAACTTGAAATCTCCTCATCAAATTCATCTGCCTTCTTATAATACTCATAGGCGGCCTTGAAATTTCCCCGTGCATATTCAAAATCCGACAACTTTTGATAGGCATAGAGCACATTGCTGGGGATGTTATGGGTCTGGGACATTTCCAATCCCTCAAGAATGAACTGCTCGGCTTTATCAAAATTCCCCAAATCGGTATAGGCCCAACCGGTATTTATGAACACCAATGGGGTAATAAAATAATCACCAATGGTTTTGGATTGTTCATGAAGGGGTTCGAGCAAGACCAGGGCGGCATAGGGCATCTCCTGTTTTAAGTAGATCTGGGCCAAACTGTTTTTGCAAATGATTCTCCCGTAGGTGGAGTTGATATCCTCATTGAACGCCAAGGACTTTCTATAGTTTTCAAGAGCGCCTTCCAAATCTCCCTTGCGTTCCAAACAATCCCCGATATTTTGGTGGTTGATGGCCAAACCCAATTTGTTGCCCAGCTCCTCTTCCAGTTTTAAGGCGCGCTTAAATTGCAGGATGGCAAGATCATATTGCTCCAAGGTCTGGTACAGGTTCCCAATACAATTGAGCGATACATTGATATTCCTTTTGATATGGTGCGAAGGGTTCTCCACCTCTTCGGCCAGTTCCAAGGCTTTTTGGTTATAATCCAGTGCAGTTTTTATGGCGTCTGTTCGTCTATACACTACGCCCAACATATTTAGGCACCTCACTTTGAGCTCCACATTGTTGGCCTCCTCGGCCAATTCCAAGGCTGCCGTATGAAGGTCGGCCGCTTCTTTGAATTTGGAATAGTTACGGTAGGTGGCCCCCATTTGGTCCAAAGCATAAGATTCGCCTTCCAAATAACCTGCTTCCTTGCTCAAGTTGGCAAAATATCTAAGCAGTGTGGTATCTCCGGTTTCGGACTTTAGCTCTGTATTGAGCACCAAGTAGGTCTTGGCCCTCATTTTAACGATCCGCTCGGCTTTTTCCTTAAAAGCTTCAGGGATTTCCTGTGCCTTACCGTTGGGAAGGGTCAGAAAAAATAGCCATAAGAAAATGAATACCCTTGGAAGGGCATTGGGATGTAGGGATTTTATCGGTTGTAATCTGCGCACTGGTGTTAACGGGGGTTACAACATATCCAGAAAGTCGGACTTTTTTTGTCTGGAGACCGGTATTTTATGGTTGGATTCCAATACCACATAGCCATCGGTCTTTAGAAACTCTTTTATTTTGTTGAGATTGATGATGTAAGAATTGTGGATCCTGAAAAAACTGGTGTCAGGCAAGAGGGCATTTACCTCTTTTAGTTTTTTGGTAAGAAGAATTTTTTGTCCGTCGCTTAGGAAAATGGTGCTGTAATTTCCATCAGATTCGGCATACAGAATGTCATCGCTGTTCAGGAACAACAATTTACCATCTGTATTGATGGTGATTTTCTTGCTATGCGATTCGGCATTGAAATTCAACAGGATCTGCTCCAGTTTCTCAACGGTCAAATTCTTGGTATTGTATTTTTTTATTTTGGAGATGGTAACTTCCAGGTCGTCGGTATCTATGGGCTTAAGGAGATAATCGATGGCCTCGTTCTTCAGGGCCTTAAGGGCATACTGGTTATAGGCTGTGGTAATGACTACAGGGAAGTTCTTGTTCTTAAGATTTTTGATGAACTGAAATCCGTCCATGGCAGGCATTTCAATATCCAGAAAAAGACAATCGGGCGTATTCCGTTCTAGATAGTCCAAAGCCTCGTGGGCATCTGTAAAAGATGCCACAATATCCACCTCATCGGTCAAATTGGTCAACTCCCAACTAAGACTCTGCAACGCCTTGACCTCGTCATCAACAATAACTGCTTCTAACATGCTCTACATTAATATAATTCAAATTTAGGATTATTATCCTTATAGGTTCTAAATTATGTGCTAATGGGCGTTTTACACGTATAACTGGCACAAAAACCCTGTATGCTGAAAATTGCATCATTTTTATCAGGTGAAATGGCCAAATCCTAGTTTTTCCATAGGAATTAAAACCTCCATAACCATTTATACATAAAAAAAGACCGATTATACATCCCCATACGGTTGCGTTGGGATTGTTTTATACTTTGGCTTAGTCAATTTGAGATAACCTAACTTCCATCCAAAATGAAAAAGTGCTTTCTATTATTCGTATTGTTGATTATAGCCTTGATTTGCGCATCATTGATGGAAGAGGGAAAGGATTTAAAGATTCAATCAGACTGGAGTGAAGTGGCCAATAACCAATAGCCCTTCTTCCATAAGTTCATATACATTACCAACAAGCGTACGGCCGGAGCAACCAACCTCTTGATCATAGAAACTGCTTGCAAAACTTATCCCGGAAAAATCCGAGAATTGGGTCGGGTTTTGGGTTTCGGGGGAACTACCTGGAATTTTGACCTGTTGAAGATGAAGCTGGGAATGGCCGTACAATTGGTAATGCAAACGAAGCAATAACTGTTCTAAGCGTAATTTCCATTAATTATTAGACCAAAAAGTATATACAACAAATACTTTTTGGTCTTTTTTGTTTTGGTGCAAAGTACTTCCGTTTTATCATTTTTATTCAGACCGCCCAATCCCAAGAAATATCACCGGCCAGCCTAGATTTCAACAGATTGTGTTAAAAACTTTGCAGACCATTTGATAAAACCGCCTTTACAATTTGGTCACATTTTTGAATCTTTGTTAGCCCTATTCGCAAGGAAATTTCCTTCCATTTTTTAATTTTTTTAACGCACAATTATGTCAGCAGCCATTGAACCCATACTAGAAGAGAACAAAGATAGATTTGTGATTTTCCCAATTCAGCACCATGACCTTTGGGATTGGTACAAGAAACAGGAAGCTTGTTTTTGGACCGCTGAGGAAATTGACCTGCACCAAGATTTAACCGATTGGAACAACAAGCTCAATGACGATGAGCGATATTTCATCAAACATATCTTGGCCTTCTTTGCCGCCTCGGATGGCATAGTAAATGAGAATTTGGCGGAAAACTTTGTGAACGAGGTGCAATACTCCGAAGCTAAGTTTTTCTATGGTTTCCAGATCATGATGGAGAACATCCATTCCGAGACCTATTCGCTGCTGATCGATACTTATGTAAAAGATGAAAAGGAAAAGAATGTGCTGTTCAAGGCCATTGAGAATTTCCCTGCCATTAAGAAGAAAGCGGATTGGGCCTTGCGATGGATCGAGTCCCCAAGTTTTGCAGAACGGCTGATTGCCTTTGCTGCTGTGGAAGGAATCTTCTTTTCCGGGGCATTCTGTTCCATTTTCTGGTTGAAGAAAAGAGGACTGATGCCGGGATTGACCTTTTCCAATGAGCTTATTTCAAGGGATGAGGGGATGCATTGCGACTATGCCGTTCACTTGCACAACAAACACTTGGTAAACAAAGTGCCAAAAGAACGGATCAAGGAGATTATTGTAGATGCCTTGAATATAGAACGGGAATTTATCACCGAATCACTTCCGGTAAGTTTGATTGGTATGAATGCCAAGTTGATGACACAATACTTGGAGTTTGTAACGGATCGTTTATTGGTGGAACTAGGATGTGAAAAAGAATACAATGCCAGTAATCCATTTGATTTTATGGATATGATTTCCCTTCAAGGGAAAACCAACTTCTTTGAAAAAAGAGTGTCGGAATATCAAAAAGCCGGCGTTTTGAACAAAGAAAAAGATGCTGATTCCCAAAAGATCAGCTTTGACGCGGACTTCTAGGAAGACCAACAGAACTTATAACCTCCCGCCCCAGAGGACGACTTAAAATAACTTGGCCCAAATCAAAATGTGGATGTCCACAAAGTAACCTATGCTGTGGTGTAACCAACAGGCGTATCACTTAAAAATATTCGTAGCACATGTATGTAGTAAAAAGAGATGGAAGAAAAGAGCCGATGATGTTCGACAAGATCACGGCACGAGTTAGAAAACTTTGTTATGGCCTTAACGGCCTTGTGGATCCCGTAAAAGTGGCCATGAGAGTCATTGAAGGGCTATATGACGGGGTAACTACTTCTGAACTGGATAACTTGGCCGCCGAAATTGCGGCAACCATGACCACAACACATCCAGATTATGCCAAGTTAGCTGCCCGGATTTCCGTTTCCAATCTACATAAAAACACAAAAAAGTCCTTCTCCGAAACTATGAAGGACCTATATGAATATATCAACCCAAGAACAGGAAAGAAAGCCCCATTGTTATCGGATGAAGTGTTCAAGGTAATTTCGGAAAATGCCGAAAAACTGGATTCCACGATCATTTACAACCGGGATTTTGGCTACGATTATTTTGGTTTTAAAACCTTGGAGCGTTCCTATCTGCTAAAGTTGAACGGCAAGATTGCAGAACGGCCGCAGCACATGCTCATGCGTGTTGCGGTAGGCATCCATTTGGAGGATTTGGACGCCGCTATTGAGACTTACGAGCTCATGTCCAAAAAATATTTTACCCATGCTACACCTACCCTGTTCAATTCAGGAACACCCAAGCCTCAGATGTCGTCCTGCTTTTTGCTGGCTATGAAAGACGACAGTATTGATGGTATTTACGATACACTGAAGCAGACCGCTAAAATTTCCCAGTCCGCTGGGGGTATTGGATTGTCCATCCATAACATTCGTGCTACAGGATCGTATATTGCCGGTACCAATGGAACCTCCAATGGAATTGTACCAATGCTAAGGGTATTCAACGATACTGCCCGTTACGTGGATCAAGGAGGTGGAAAAAGAAAAGGAAGTTTTGCCATTTACGTGGAACCCTGGCATGCCGATATCTTCGATTTTCTGGATTTGAAAAAGAACCATGGTAAGGAAGAAATGCGTGCGCGTGACCTCTTCTACGCTATGTGGATTCCGGATTTGTTCATGAAAAGAGTAGAGGCCGATGGAGAGTGGACCCTGATGTGTCCCAATGAATGCCCGGATTTGTTCAACACCCATAGTGAGGCATTTGAGGAACTGTACACCAAATATGAAGCCGAAGGAAAAGGCAGAAAAACTATAAAGGCGCGTGATCTTTGGGAGAAAATATTGGAGTCGCAGATTGAAACAGGCACCCCTTACATGCTTTATAAAGATGCTGCCAACAGAAAGAGCAACCAGAAAAACTTGGGAACTATCCGCTCCTCCAATCTATGTACGGAGATTTTGGAATACACCTCCCCTGATGAGGTAGCGGTATGTAACTTGGCTTCCATTGCCCTTCCCATGTTCGTAAAAAATGGTCAGTTTGACCATAAGGAGTTGTTCAAGGTAACGAAAAGGGTGACCAAAAACCTGAACCGTGTCATAGATCGGAACTATTATCCGGTAAAAGAGGCTGAAAATTCCAATATGAGACACCGCCCCGTAGGATTGGGGGTACAAGGTTTGGCAGATACCTTTATCATGTTGCGTTTGCCTTTTACCAGTGATGAGGCCAAACAATTGAACCAAGAAATTTTTGAGACCCTATATTTTGCAGCGGTAACCGCCTCTATGGAAGAAGCCAAAACCGATGGCGTATATTCCAGCTATGAAGGTTCGCCAATTGCCAATGGAGAATTCCAGCACAATCTATGGGGCATCAAGGACGAAGAGTTGTCCGGCCGATGGGATTGGATCAAGTTGAGAAAGGATGTCAAAAAACACGGTGTGCGCAACTCTCTCTTGGTAGCACCTATGCCAACAGCATCCACCTCCCAGATTTTAGGTAATAATGAATGCTTTGAACCCTATACCTCCAACATCTATACCCGAAGGGTTTTGTCTGGGGAGTTTATTGTGGTGAACAAGCACCTTCTGGAAGATTTGGTGAAACTGGGACTATGGAACGAGAACCTGAAACAGGAATTGATGCGGGCCAATGGTTCTGTACAGCATATTGATGTGATTCCGGATGACATCAAGGAACTGTACAAGACCGTTTGGGAACTCAGCATGAAGGACATTATCGATATGAGTAGACAACGTGGCTACTTTATTGACCAAAGCCAATCCTTGAATCTGTTTATGGAGAATGCCAATTATTCCAAGTTGACCTCCATGCATTTCTACGCCTGGAAAAGCGGGCTTAAAACTGGAATGTATTATCTAAGGACCAAAGCAGCGGTAGATGCCATTAAGTTTACCTTGGACAATACCAAGAAAAAGGAGGTTCCGGTAAGCGTGGCCGCTGAGGCCGAGGTGATGGCCGCAGCGCCCAAAGCTGCAGAGGGAATTCAAGTGGAACCCACTCCGGTTGAACAACAGGAAGTGGATGTACAGCCCATGACACCCGAGGAAATGAAGGAACTGATTGCACGGGCCAAAGAGGGCCAGGCAGACGACGATTGCCTGATGTGCGGATCATAGTTGATACTGGACTTATCAGTATGTGATAGTGTTTATTGATAAAATACCTAGGTTGGTTCACCCCACATGAGTAACTGCCTAGGTATTCATTTGAATTGAAAAATTCAAGCACAAAAAAAGCCGCATTAAGCGGCTTTTTTAATTTATGTACGGTTAATCATCTATAAAGACCAAGCCCTGCCTTGAGTAAGGGTTTCCACGTCGCCACAGCCAATGTATTCCCCTGGGATGGGTAAATAGGCCAAAACCTCTTCACCTACATATTCACTGGTTTTATAGGCCCAGATGGCCGAACCGCGCATCATGTTGGCAAAAGTATAACAGGCAATTTCATCATCAAGGGCTGCCCCACCACTTTCTTCAACAGCTTCTTTATAGGCTTCTATGGCTTCAGCATGCTGTTCTTCCACCTCGTCGGTCTGTTTTTTCAAATAAGTGGACAGAACAGGCTCTATATGTTCCGCTTCCAAGTCTGCCAAGGTCTCTTCTTGGGATTCGGACAAAACTTTATCCGTAAACTTGTCCATGCACATCTTAAGGAAATCTTGATCTTCCGCAGGCATGACCTCATTGGCAAATTTATCCAGGAACACATGCACATTTACTTCTGTGGCGGATGGAGTATCGGTTTTGGGTAAAATAATATCCAAAATGGTATGTACTACGGCTCCTTCATCCTTGGAAAAGAACTCGGGTGTCCAGTCCAGTACTTTTTTGCCCTTACAGCTTTGTACAATTCCCAAAAGGGTAGGGGTGGCCACCGCGTAGCCAAATACCATCCCCATATTTTTTAATGCTACTCTTCTTTCCATCAGATATTTCCTTTTTTAAGTTCTTGGGCAGCATGATTGGCCGCTCTTGCAGTAAAAGCCATATAGGTAAGTGATGGGTTCACGCAACTCGCCGAGGTCATAAAGGCCCCATCGGTCACATATACATTCTTACAGTCGTGTACCTGATTATAGCCATTGAGCACGGAAGTTTTTCTGTTCCTTCCCATTCTCGCTGTTCCCATTTCATGGATTCCCAGACCAAGGGCACCTGGATTATCGTGTGGCTTAACATCTCTTAATCCAGCTTTTTCCAACATCTCCACTGCTTGGTTTTTCATGTCCTCACGCATCTTGAGTTCGTTATCCTTCAACTCAGCGTCAAAAGTAACCGTGGGCAGTCCCCATTCGTCCAATTTGTCGTAATCCAAGGTCATTCTATTATCCTCGTAGGGAAGAACTTCACCAAAACCTCCCATACCGAAGGTCCAGCCTCCTGGTTTTAAGATGGCATCCTTAAGATCTTTTCCATGGGATACTTCAGAAATGATATCTTCCCAGTTGCCTCTACTGGCCCCTCCTTGGTAACCGTATCCTCTGATAAAGCTATCGGTATTGGAGCTTCCGCCCAGGTTCCTGAACCTTGGGATGTAGATGCCATTTGGCTTTCTTCCCTTATAATATTTGTCTTCAAACCCATCAAATTTACCTCCTGCACCCACGTTCAAATGGTGGTCCATGATGTTTCTTCCCAGTTGGTCGGAATCATTGCCAAGTCCATTTGGAAATCTATCCGATTTGGATTGCATCAGAATAGAAGTGGAGGCTATGGCCGAAGCACATAGGAATATTACTTTGGCCTTAAATTCGAACGCTTCCTTGGTAACACGATCAATTACTTTTACCCCGGTGGCCTTTTTGGTGTCCGGGTCATAGATGACTTCATGTACAATGGAATCTGGACGTAGGGTCATGTTGCCCGTACGTTCGGCGGCCGGAAGCGTAGAGGATACACTACTGAAATAAGCTCCAAAAGGACATCCTCTAATACATCGGTTTCTATATTGGCATCGCGTTCTCCCATCTCCTTCAAACTTCTTGTCGCTATTGATGTGGGCCACTCTTCCTGCCGTGATGACCCTGCCATCAAAATGTTCGGCCACTTTTTCACGAACATGCTGTTCCACACAGTTTAGCTCCATCATAGGCTCAAATTGCCCATCGGGAAGTTGTGGTAGGCCAAGCACTTCTCCGGTAACGCCAATATAACTTTCCACCTTGTCGTACCAAGGTGCAATATCTTTGTATCTAACGGGCCAATCCACAGCAATACCATCATTCTTGTTGGCCTCAAAATCAATATCGCTCCATCTATAGCTATGTCTTCCCCACATGATGGATCGTCCACCTACATGGTACCCTCTCATCCAATCAAATCGTTTGGTTTCGTTGTAGGGATGTTGAATGTCATCCACAAACCAATGTTTGGATGCTGTTTTAACAGTGTAACCAGTTCTATTTTGCTTTTCCTGCCGGGCGATGTCGGCTCTTGTAGGTTGGCCATTGTTAGGAAAATCCCAAGTGTCCATTAGGGCCGTTGGGTATTCTCGGTGCTTCACCATTCTGCCACGTTCCAGGACCAAGGTCTTCAGTCCGTTCTCGCACAATTCCTTTGCAGCCCATCCCCCACTGATGCCCGTTCCCACTACGATGGCATCATAGGATTCCTGCTCTTCATTGTAATAAAATTTGCTCATTGAATAGGATTGTTTATCTGCTAAATGTATTAATTATTAAATTAATTTTCTACATTTAAACCCTATGTTTATTGAGAATTTGCTACTATAACGTTGTAGTTTTTTAATTCCATTTAATTTTATTTTATCAACCTTTATGATTCGAAAAAATTTAATCCGATTTGGTATTCTTGCAGGAGTTGCTGTTGCTCTTTGTATGAATTATTCCTGTAAGCAGACCAAAAAAGAAGAAAGTGCCCCAACGGAAACAGCAGAAGAAGTGGTGGAACCCGAAACGCAAGATTTTAAAATTTCACTGGCCCAATGGTCCATTCACAAAATGATCAGGGAAGATGGGGTCGACCCTTATACGTTTGCCGAAAAAGCCAAAGCTTGGGGTTTTGAGGGACTTGAATATGTGAGCGGACTCTATTATCCTGAACTAGAAAAGGCCAATTTTTCGGCGGAGGCCATGAAGAATTTCGTGGATAAGAGTTTGGCTGAAAGCAAAAAACACGGACTTGAAAACCTGATCATCATGGTGGACGGACAAGGAGATCTTGCCACTCCGGATGAAGCTGCCAGAAATGCCGCCGTGGAAAGCCATCACAAATGGGTGGATGCCGCCGCCGCGCTTGGGTGCCATTCTATTAGGGTAAACCTAAACGGGAGCTCCGATCCAGAGGAATGGACCGCCGCTTCTGTGGATGGTCTTACCAAACTGTCAACCTATGCAAAGGAAAAGAACATCAACGTTATTGTGGAGAACCATGGAGGACTTTCATCCAACGGTGCCATGATGGCCAAGGTGTTTGAAAAAGTGAACATGGAGAATTGCGGTACCCTTCCGGATTTTGGCAATTTCTGTATTACCTGGGGCAAATGGCCAGAGTGTTTGGACGCCTATGACCGATACAAGGGGATGAAGGAACTCATGCCATACGCCAAAGCGGTAAGTGCCAAATCGCACGATTTTGATGAGGAAGGAAACGAAATTCATTCGGACTATTCACGTATGCTCCAAATAGTTAAGGATGCAGGATATTCTGGATATATAGGGGTGGAATACGAAGGAAGTGAATTGAGCGAGGAAGAAGGAATTCTGGCCACCAAAAACTTATTGCTTAAATTGATGAAATAGTCCCCCACAAAACCTCAGGCTTATGAAGGGATTTTTGCACCAGCTCTTTGACTATAATTTTTATTGCAATAAAAAGCTGATAGAACAATGCGCCGAAATGGAAACCGTTTCAGGGACGTGCACAAAGCTCTTTAGCCATATTTTAAATGCCCACCACATCTGGAATCACAGAATTGTGGGCAAGCCCCATGCTTTTAAAGTGTGGCAGCTGCATGAAGTGGAAGCTTGGGGCGATATCCACTATGAGAACCAGCGGACCTCTTTTGAGATCATAACCAATGCGGACGATTTTGGTAAAAGGATTGACTATGAAAACAGCCAGGGAAGAACCTATGCCAATGACCTCAAGGATATCCTATTCCATATCGTGAACCATTCCACACACCATAGGGGACAGATCCTGATGGATTTTCGGGCTTCTGGCATGGAACCAGAACCATTGGACTATATTTTTTACAAAAGATAATTTCTGAATTTATGCGTTCCCAGGTTAGAATTCAATTGTCGGTGATGATGTTTTTGGAATTCTTTGTTTGGGGTGGTTGGTTCGTTACCATGGGAATCTATTTGCCCAACACCCTGGGTGCCGATGGGTCCGAGATTGCGCTGGCGTATTCCACGCAATCTTGGGGCGCTATTATTGCCCCTTTTATTATAGGACTGATCGCCGACAGATATTTTAATGCTGAACGCATATTGGGGATATCCCACTTGATCGGAGCTGTTCTAATGTACCAGATGTCCAATGCGGTCGACTTTGGCGTATTTTACCCCTATGTACTCGGGTACATGATCATATACATGCCTACCTTGGCCCTGGTAAATTCGGTCTCTTTCAATCAAATGAAGGACCCGTCCAAAGAGTTTGCCCACATCAGGGTTTTTGGAACCATAGGATGGATCTTGGCGGGGCTTACCATCAGCTTTATAGGTTGGGACAGTGAAGCGGGCATAAAGGAAGGCTTGTTGAAAAATACATTTTTAATGGGGGCCATAGCGTCGGCGGCCATGGGATTGTTCAGTTTTACACTGCCCAAGACCCCACCAAAAATCTCCAGGGGCAAAAAAGTGAAAGTTTCGGAAATTTTAGGCCTGGAAGCTTTAAAACTGTTGAAGGATAGAAACTTTCTCATGTTTTTTATCGCCTCTGTACTGATTTGCATTCCCTTGGCCTTTTATTACCAACATGCCGGACAGTTCCTAGGGGAGATAGGCGCTGGCTTTTCAGTTTTTGAATCCAAAATAGGGCCCGCGGGAATGATGACCATAGGACAATTTTCTGAGGTCATTTTTATGCTTTTGCTTCCTTATTTCTTTAAAAAATTTGGATTCAAAAAAACCATTTTGGTGGGAATGCTGGCTTGGGGCATACGCTACCTGCTGTTTGCATATGGAAATGCCGGAGAACTCATTTTCATGCTTGTAACCGGCATTGCCCTACACGGAATTTGTTACGATTTTTTCTTTGTCTCCGGACAGATTTATACGGATTCAAAAGCCGGGGAAAAACACAAGAGTGCTGCCCAGGGATTAATCACATTGGCCACATATGGGTTGGGAATGCTGATCGGTTTTTGGACCGCCGGAAGAATAACGGATATGTATTTGATAGCCGACAACCAGCACAACTGGGAAAATGTTTGGATTTTCCCAGCTGCCTTCGCTTTTGTTGTGTTACTATTATTTCTTCTATTCTTCAAGAAAGAAAAAGTATCTTATAAACCTTAAACAAACCAAATATTAAAGATGAGTATGGAAAACATTAAAAAGAACAGATTGTTCATTGCATCCTGTGTGGCCCTGTTGGTCACAGCAATGACCTTTGCCATAAGGGCGCGGTTGGAAACCGTATTTGGTCCCGAAGGGATTGGACTGACTTTGGAACAAATTGGTTGGGCATTCACCCCCGCATTTTTTGGATTTACCTTAGCCATGATTTTCGGGGGAATACTAGTGGATACCCTTGGCATTAAAAAAATCACATGGTTGGCCTTTATTACCCATGCCATTGGAATAACCTGGACCCTTTTGGCCCGGGACCAGACCTCCCTATTTTTGGCCACTTTGTTCGTGGGAATTGGAAACGGAATGGTGGAAGCTGCCCTGAACCCTATGATTGCCTCCATGTACAGTGATAATAAGACCAAAATGCTCAACCGGTTCCACATCTGGTTTCCGGGCGGAATTGTGATCGGTTCCATTGTGGGCTGGTTGGTTATGGATGTGATGGGCTTAAGTTGGCAGATCATGGTTGGGGTTCTATACATTCCCCTTATTATCTACGGCTTTATGTTCCTTGGCCAAGAATTTCCGGTTACGGAAAGGGTAAAAATGGGCGTGAGTAACCAAAAAATGTTCAAGAGTGTGGCCAAGCCCCTGTTTATTTTTATGGTGTTGTGCATGTTTCTGACTGCAGCAACCGAATTGGGAACCAATCAACGGATTGAATCTTTGCTGAAATCCACGGTGGCGGTGCCTCTCTTGGTGCTTGCATTTATCAATGGTATTATGGCCGCCGGTCGTGCATTTGCAGGTCAGGTGGTGCACCGTTTGAAACCGGAGGGCATGTTGTTGTTCTCAGCAATATTTGCATTTTTGGGCTTGTGGTTGCTAACCATAACCAGTGGTCCAATGACCTTTGTGGCGGCCGCCGTATTTGCCATTGGAATTACGTTTTTCTGGCCAACAATGCTTTCCTTTGTGGCCGAATATATTCCAGAAAGTGGTGCCTTGGGGCTGTCCATTATGGGTGGAGCGGGAATGTTCTCCGTATCAGTGATTTTGCCCATTATGGGAAATATCATCGACAATGCCAGTGCCAATGACGCCCTTAAAATTATGTCAGCCTTACCAGCAATCCTGATCATTCTGTTTTTAGGATTGAACCTATATATGAAAAAACGAAAAACAAACACACAAGAAGCTTAAAACGAAAATCGCATGCCAAAAAAAATTAGACTTGGTATTATTGGAGGAGGAGGGGATTCCCTCATTGGAGTGTTGCACAGGGTAGCCTCCTTTATCAATGACAATTATGTAATAGTGGGGGCCGTCTTTAACCCGGATTATGAACAGAATTTGGCCTTTGCCAAAGAAATAGATATCCCAACGGACAGGGTCTATAAGGATTTTGATACGCTTGTTGAGGAAGAATTAAAACTTCCAGAAGACGAGCGGATTCAGGTCTGCTCCATTCTGACCCCAAATTTCCTACACTATCCAATGGCCAAAAAATTGTTGGACAATGGGTTCCATGTCATTTGCGAAAAGCCAATGACCATGACGTATGAAGAGGCAAAATCCCTTCAGGAGTCCCATGAAAAATCAGGAAAGGTGTTCGCACTGACGCATACCTACACGGGGTACCCCATGGTACGCCAAATGCGGGAGATGATCAGGGCAGGCGCTCTGGGAAAAATCCATAAAGTGGACGCGCGGTACTATCAGGGATGGATAAATACGGTCATCCATGACAAGGAGAAACGGTCCACCGTTTGGCGGTTGGATCCAAAAAAGGCCGGAATAAGTTCCTGCATAGGGGACATTGGGGTACATGCCTCCAACCTCATTGAATATACCACGGGCTTAAAGATTAAATCGGTTTTATGCGATTTTAATTACCTCTATGACGATAATGTTATGGATGTGGACGGAACCGTTCTGATCCGACTTGACAAACATGTGAAAGGCGTGGTAAGGGCAAGTCAGGTTGCCACCGGGGAGGAAAACGGATTGGCCATTGCCATCTATGGCGAAAAAGGCGCTTTTAGATGGGAACAGGAAAAGCCAAATTTCCTTTACAAAATGAGCGATACAGAACCAATGCAGGTGTATAAACCAGGGCATGCATACAATTCTGAACTTTCATTAAAAGCTTCAAAAATCCCGGCGGGACACCCAGAAGGAATTTTTGATTCCATGGCCAACATTTATCTCGGTGCGGCGAGGGCCATCCGGGGCGAGGATTATAATGATGGCGAGTTCCCAACCATGCGTGATGGGGTACGTGGCATGAATTTCATTGAAAGCACCGTTACTTCGCACAAAAATGGAAATGTTTGGATAGAACTTGACGATTAACAATCAACCCCAATACAAACTAGGAAATGGCCGCTTATGCGGCCATTATCTTTGAAAGACTTTTTCAAAGCGTTCGAAAACGACAATCATACTTTCCCTCGGAGTCCGATTAAATTCAGAAAGTTCCCGGGTGTAATAATCCCAATGTGTTTTTTGCCAATGTTCCAAACTTTTATCCCCTTCACCTTCCAATCTAGCGTGTTCCGCATGGATGGCAAAGTAGGGTACTAATTTGACCGAAGTGGTTCTGATCACACATTTGGCCTTGCCGGCCCAATCCGTGACCACTGCAAAATCACCAATTTTGGGGAGTGTTTCCTTACGGTACTGCAACCCCAACAAAGAGTGGGAAGTGGCCCGTTTTATATCCTTACAAACGAGTTCCGCGCATGTATTGGCGTCCTTTTCATTGTCACAAAAGTGAATTACCCGAGGCGCATCCTCAGAGGCAAACTCCAAATGGGCATCCAAAAAATCGCCCCATAAATTGCGGGCAGAAGCATTTTCCATAGTAGGTATTTAAGAAAATTTAATTTGAACCATGTTTTCAGACATTCCCCGTCCTGCCCAACCTTTCTGGTTGGAACTCGCAGCGGCCATGTCTATTTATTCCACATTTTCGATAACAATTGTGCTATATTAATTGAGGGCTTATCCCTATATTTATAACTTTCCGATGGGAAGATATAAACATCCTTTGTTTTTTCTTAAATATAGGATATAAATCATAAAATTTTAACGAACAATCAACTCAAGGTAAATCAGTTTGAATGAAAACAATCAAAGGACCAGCTGTTTTTTTGGCACAATTTGTAGATAGTGAACCACCATTCAATTCGTTGGATGGACTGTGTAAATGGGCATCGGATTTAGGGTATAAAGGAATTCAGATCCCAACTTGGGAGTCCTTCCTGATCGATTTGGACAAGGCGGCTGAAAGTCAAGATTATTGTGACGAACTCAAAGGCAAAATCAATTCATACGGACTGGAGATTACGGAGTTGTCCACTCATTTACAGGGACAATTGGTTGCGGTGCACCCCGCTTATGATATCATGTTCGACAATTTTGCGCCCGATGCTGTAAAAAACAATCCCAAAGCACGCACGGAATGGGCCGTGGAAACGGTTAAAAAAGCAGCTACGGCAAGTAGAAGGTTGGGCCTAAAAGCACATGCCACCTTCTCCGGGGCATTGCTTTGGCATACGGCACATCCTTGGCCCCAAAGACCTCCAGGTCTGGTAGAAATGGGATTCGAGGAATTGGCCAATCGCTGGATGCCCATATTGGATCATTATGATAAAGAAGGAGTGGACGTATGCTATGAGATCCATCCTGGCGAAGATTTGCATGACGGGGATACCTTTGAGCGCTTTCTGGAGGCTACAGGGAACCACAAACGGGTAAATATCCTTTATGATCCCAGCCATTTTGTATTGCAGCAATTGGATTATATCGCCTACATTGATCACTACCATGAATTTATCAGATCATTTCACGTAAAGGACTCAGAGTTCAATCCAACTGGGAAAAAGGGCGCCTTTGGAGGCTACAATGATTGGGGAGATCGAGCGGGGAGATATCGTTCCCTGGGAGATGGCCAAATCGATTTTAAGACCATTTTTTCCAAGCTTACCCAGTACGGTTGTGATGTTTGGGCGGTAATGGAATGGGAATGCTGTATCAAAAGCCCGGAGCAGGGAGCCCGTGAAGGGGCCAAGTTCATCCAAGACCATATCATTGAGGCCACCACCAAAACGTTCGACGATTTTGCAGGGGCTTCAACAGACAAGGAAAAACTTAAAAAAATATTGGGATTATGAGAAATATTATACTGATTGCATTGGTGATTCTTGCCTTTGGCTGTCGTCAAAAAGAGGCAAAGTCAAAAGAAGTGGATGCAGACCCAATGGCGGGCTCTGGCACTGAAGTAGCATCCCCTGAGGTAGCCAAGGAAAATGAGTGGGCCACCCTGTTTGATGGATCTTCATTTGATCAGTGGCACTATTATAATGGAGAAGCAATATCCGATCCCTGGAAATTGGAGGAAGGTGCCATGGTTTTTTATCCCCCTGCCGAACGTCAAAAAGGGACCAGTTACAATATCGTTACCAATAAGGAATACACCAATTTTGTGTTGAGCTTGGAATGGAAGGTCTCTAAAGGCGGCAATAGTGGAATATTCTGGGGGGTGCATGAAAGCGATGCTTTTGGACAGCCCTACCAGACAGGACCTGAAATCCAGGTATTGGATGACGACAACCACCCAGATGCCAAAAATGGGACCACGCATCAAGCAGGGGCACTATACGACATGATTGCCCCTTCCAAAAAAGTGGTGAAACCTGCTGGCGAATGGAATGCAGTTGAGATCATGATCAATCATGAAGCCAACATGGGGCATGTAATGCTCAACGGTGAGAAAATTGTGGAGTTCCCGGTGCACGGAGAAGCTTGGGATGCCATGGTGGCCGATTCAAAGTTTGCGGATTGGGAAGGATTTGGCGCATACAGAACAGGAAAAATTGGACTACAGGACCATGGAGATATCGTGGCCTATAGAAACATCAAAATCAAACAACTCTAGCATGCAAAAAATGCGATTGCTGGCCGCGATATGCTTTTTTATATCTGTGGCAACTACCGTGGCACAGGTAAAATCCCCCACCAACCCAGAAGCAACGGAAATATACGAACCAGTTCCGCCTAAAGTAGTTCCAGGAAAAAATGGGGCACCTCCAAGTGATGCCATCATCCTCTTTGATGGCAGCAATTTTGACCAGTGGGTAAGCAGTAGCGACAGCACAGCGGTGCAATGGCACCGGAACCAGGATGGAAGTATGACAGTGAAGGATAAAACGGGCAATATCCAGACCAAACAAAACTTTGGAAGTGTACAATTGCACATCGAATGGCGATCCCCGGGGGAAGTCCAAAGAGATGGGCAAAATAGGGCCAATAGCGGGGTGTTTTTACAAAGTCTGTACGAAGTACAGGTTTTGGACAACAACGATAATGACACTTATGTAAACGGGCAAGTGGGCTCCATTTACAAGCAATCTGTACCCATGGCCATGGCCTCGGTGCCATCCGGCGAATGGAATACCTATGATATTATCTATCATGCCCCAAAATTTAGCAAGGGAGGAAATATTGAGGAACCAGCAACCATAACCGTTATCCATAACGGAGTGCTGATCCAAGATCATTTCAAAATTGAAGGCCCTTCAGAATACATAGGTTGGCCCAAATATAGACCCCATGGAAAATTGCCCTTGATGCTCCAAGACCACAGGGACAACAGCCGGGTAAGCTATAGAAATATTTGGGTTAGGGAATTGGATTAGTTGCCCAAAAACTATTGTGTCCCATTCTTACGGACAAAGGGCCAAACCCTATTTTGGTTACCTTTGCCAAAATTTAATCATTCCATATGATTCAATCGATGACCGGTTTTGGAAAGCACGTAGTGCAGCTTCCTTCCAAAAAAGTGACCATAGAAATTAAATCCCTAAACAGTAAAAATTTGGATATCAATGCCAGAATTCCCCAAGCCTATAGGGAAAAGGAGCTGGAATTGAGAAAAATGATCGCAGATGTCCTAGTTCGTGGCAAAGTGGATTTGGGATTGTATGTGGAAATCACTGGGGAAGAAACCACTGCGGAGGTCAACCAAGGGGTCGTAAAAAAGTACATGCAGCAACTCTCCAACATTGCGGAAGGGGATGACCTAAAACTATTGGAACTTGCCCTGCGGATGCCTGATACCATGAAAACCGATAAGAATGATATTGATGCAGAGGAATACAGCGCTATAAAAGCAGCCATGAAACAGGCACTGTTGGCTATTTCAAAATTTAGAAGTGAGGAGGGTAAGGTTTTGGAAAATGACTTCCTGATGCGACTAAAAGGATTGAATGAACTTTTGCAAAGTGTACAGGAAATGGATCCAGAGCGCCTGAACAGTGTTAGGGAACGCTTGGAAAGGGCTGTGGCGGATCTAACAGTGGAAGTGGATGCCAATAGATTTGAGCAGGAATTGATCTATTATTTGGAAAAGTACGATATCACCGAGGAAAAAGTGCGCTTGGACAATCACTTGAAGTATTTTGAAACCACTTTGATGTCCAAGGATTCCAACGGAAAAAAACTTGGGTTTATCGCCCAGGAAATAGGAAGGGAGATCAACACCATTGGTTCCAAGGCCAATTATGCGCCCATGCAACAGTTGGTTGTGCAGATGAAGGACGAGCTGGAAAAGATCAAGGAACAAATGCTGAACGTACTATGACAAAAGGGGGCAAGCTCATTATTTTCTCTGCACCATCGGGCAGTGGGAAAACGACCATAGTCAAACATCTTCTGAAACAACCCGAACTCAATTTGGCCTTTTCAGTTTCGGCAACTTCAAGACCCCCAAGGGGCAGTGAAAGGGACGGGGTGAACTATTACTTTATGTCTATTTCCGATTTTAAAAAACACATTAAAAATGGTGATTTTCTGGAATGGGAAGAGGTGTATCGCGACAATTTTTATGGCACGCTAAAAAGTGAGGTGGAAAGATTGTGGGCAGAGGGAAAAAACGTGATTTTTGATATTGACGTGGTTGGCGGACTACGAATCAAAAAGAAGTTCCCGGAAGAAACCCTGGCGGTATTTGTAAAACCGCCCAGTGTGGACGAACTCAAAATCCGACTTAAAAAGAGAAGTACGGAAAGTGACGACAAAATTAACATGAGGGTGGCCAAGGCTTCAGTGGAATTGGCAACCGCACCCCAATTTGATAAAGTCATTAAAAACTATGACCTGGATGTTGCCCTGCAAGAAGCCCATCAGATGGTGGCGGAATATGTAGGCGCACAATTGTCCGATCAGGAAGACGAATAGAATGAAGCAGGTAGGTCTTTATTTCGGAACCTTCAATCCCATCCATATTGGTCATTTGGTGATTGCCAACCATATGGTAGAGTTTTCCAAACTGGACGAGGTCTGGTTTGTGATCACCCCGCAAAGCCCTTTTAAGACCAAACAATCCCTTTTGGACAACCATCACCGTTACCAAATGGTTTTTGAAGCCATTCAGGAATATCCCAAGTTAAGGGCCAGTAAGATTGAATTTGACCTACCGCAACCCAACTACACGGTGAACACCTTGGCACATTTGGTGGATGCACATGGAACTGACCATCACTTTTGTCTGATCATGGGAGAGGACAATCTGAAAAGTTTCCATAAATGGAAGAACTTTGAGACCATTCTTGAGAACCATAGTATTTATGTATATCCAAGAATTTCCAAAGGGGATGTTGCACCCAAGTTCCAAGAGCACCCTGAAGTACATCGGGTGGATGCGCCCATCATGGAAATATCATCCACATTTATCCGAAGGGCCCATAAGGAAGGTAGGAATATAAGACCCTTGCTCCCAGAAAGTGTTTGGAAGTATATGGATGAAATGAATTTTTATCGCTGAAAATCGGGTTAAGACTATTCTTTGGCCAAGGTTACCCCTACCATGCTATCTGCAGTCCCATAATACAAATACCAATAACCCTTGAACAGCACCAAGCCTTCCAAAAAGGTAGTGCCATCGGCATATTGCCCCGATTTTTCAAAGGGAAGTTCAGGTTGGATAAATGGACTTGTGGTGCGGTCCAATAATTTCCAGGGTTCTTTGGCGTCAAAAAGAGCTTGCCCGCCAGTATATACCCTATTCCCCAACTCTGCAACTCCAATGTTTTGGGAATTGCCGGCATTGTACAAAACCACAATCCCATCTTTTGTCAACAGCGGTGGTGGACCTGCTTCCACCAACCACGAATCAAAATAGCCTGGTCTGGGGCTTAGCACAGGGGCCAAATTCCCCTCATAGGTTTCTACGGGCGTCCAGTTGATCAAATCCTGGGAATAGGCCAGCCAAATATGGGGCACTCCGTAGTACATCCAGTACTTGCCATTGATTTTGGCCGCAATCGGCTTTCCATTTTTTAATTGCGTCACAATAGCACCGGACTTGGTTTCTTGGTCCAAGTATTTTTCATTTTTATGGGCCTTGAAAACGGGGCCGTGCTTTTTCCATTCCACTAGGTTGTGGGAAGTAGCAACTGCCAATCTGGGAACCTTACGGTTCCATTGGGTATAGGTAAGTACATATAAGCCTTCTTCGGTCTCCACTATCCGTGGATCTTCGGTGCCACCAGGAAATTCATTGGATTTCTGAGGGTCCTCATCGGGATAAAACACAGGGCGCTTTCCGGTGATATACGTAATGCCATCATTGGATGTGGCCAAACCAATTCTGGAGGTATGTCCGCCTATTTCTTTTTCACCCAACTTCTCCTCTGCACGATAAAGCACATGTATTTGACCATCCTTTACCAGGGCGGCGGGATTAAAGGTGGCCATTGATTCCCAGAAAACGGTCTTCCCCGTAATTGGGTCTTTAAATGTGGATTCCAAGTTTTTTTGGATAATGGGTTTTGCTCCCTCCGGTCGTAGAAATGGTCCCAACATCCAGGATTTTTCCATTTCCTGTGCCCAGGAGATGGCGGCGCACAACAAAAAGGAGGTAATCAGGATGGTTTTGGCTTTCATCAATCTTGGGCTTCAAGAATATCCGTTCCCAAATATTTGTTGTTCTTGTTGTAGTACCAAGCTCTGGTCTTGGGCATTTTTATCCCATTTATCTCCTCAAGACCTTGCAAGGTGATGTATTCTCCGTCACCTTTGGTTACATCATGATAAAATTGGTAGACTTCCATGGCATAGGTACTGGGGTCAAAATAGAAATACCAGACATCCCTCCCTACATTTTCGTCATAAGTGACCTTTAATACCAAATATTCCTTGCCTTTGAATGTTTTCCTTTCCACTTGCTCCCCTAAGTGGGCCCCGGGGTCTTTTATTTTCATGGGTAAACCGTACAAATAGGTGTAGTAGTCCCTCATCTTTTGTCCCCGCTCACAAGTAAGCCTATATTTTTTCCGGTCTTCCCCAGAAATGTCATTTGAGTTGTTTAAGGTGATGGTGCACTCCTTTTTATCAAATGAATAGGCATATTTGGCACCGTCCTTTTCCACCTCCAACACAAATTGTTGTTTGGGAATATCTAAATGGATTACGCTGCTGCGATTGGAAGAGTTTGGGGTTTCCATGACCACCTTGAAGGAACCCTGAAACTTGCCCCAATTGTTGTTTGGATCGTGAAACGCAATGGATTTTTCCAATACGTCCTTGGGTGTAATGGACTGTGCCATTCCCGTACTGCTAATCAGCAATACCCCCAGTATAGTAACTATTGTTCGCATGGGCTTAAGATAGTCAATTTACCCTTATGGGTTTACACGGGCAGGCTCCACAGAACTATCATGTTCCACAAAATAGAGTTCCAGGAGATCCAGGATGACCTTGATCAAATCCTTACTTTCAGTAAGCAGCGAAAAGTACAGCGTGGTGTTCTTGGGGCTAGATTCTTCCGTTCTAGTTCTGGAAATCTGCCTTTCTATTTTGTCCGATACCAATTTGAACAATTCCTGTCGGGTTGCCAGTACCTTTTGGATATCCTCGAAAGACCTTTTCTCAAAAATTTGTTGGGTGTTGACGAAGAGCGACTCCAGTTTATTGTCCAGTTCCTTAAGCTCCTTGATCTGGGTATACTTTAGTTTTTTGTGGTTGTTCTGCACATGTTTATGTCCCACTTTGGCAATGTATTCCAAGGATTGGGCCATGTCCGTAAGATTGTCCAAGGTATTTAGGTAAAAACTACTGGCCCGCACATTGGACTCATCCAAATTTTTGATAAAGAAGAACAAATGGTTTCTAAGATCTTCTATTTCAGACGACAGTTTGGCTCCCTGCTTTCTGTTTTTTCGGAGCATTTCAAGATCATGTCGAGCCAAACCATTGATGGCGTTGGTATAAATTCGGTTGGTCCTTTTGATCACGTTGGCAATGTTATTGGCACTTTCCTCAATAACGCCCTGAATAGAACTGCTCTCTGCCCTTCTAAGACTGTCTTCAGCCTTTATGACCTTGGTCTTCTTATTGTGCGACATATAGTTCCTTAACAAGATGGCCGCTGCTGAAATCAAGAGCAATATCAGGGCCACCAACTTTCCTAGGTGAAGGAGATATGCAATCAATGCCGCTGCCACAAAAGCGCTAAGTGCGGTAAAGAACCAACCTCCGATTACATTCAGCACACCAGCAACCCTATATACGGCACTTTCCGCACCCCAGGCACGATCTGCCAAGGAAGTACCCATGGCCACCATAAACGTAACATAGGTGGTGGACAAAGGAAGTTTCATGGAAGTAGCAATGGAAATCAAGACACTGGCCACCATTAAGTTCACCGAGGCCCTTACCATATCAAAAGCCGGCATATCCTGCAGCTTGCTCTTGGGAATATAGGAATAGGGTACCGTAAATTGTTTGTCCACCCTTTTTTGAATGGAAGGAGGAATGACCTTGGAAAGGTTTTCAAATGCTGCGATACTGAACTTTACAATTTGTCTGGACAGATAGTTGGGCTGAAATCGTTCATCGCCCTCGTCTTGCCGGGAAAGGTCCACACTGGTTTTTACCACACTTTTGGCCTTGGAGGAGAACCACAAGGTAATCACCATGATACCACCGGCCAACAAAAGCAATAGCGTAGGTGTCTGCACTGCTGCAGCAAGCCCGCCCATATTAAATTCCGCCGGGGCAATCCCAGAAGCCTGCCAATCCTGAAAGGATTGCAAGGCAGCAATGGGTACGCCAATAAAGTTTACCAAATCATTGCCAGCAAAGGCCATGGCCAGAGCAAAAGTTCCAAAGGCAATGACAACGCGATAAATATTCCATCTGAACAAATTGGCCACCACCCATGAAAGGAGGGTCCAAATTACAATATTACCCAGGATAAATAGTTCGGTTTGGGTAGCTACAAACTCCGTGACGGAATCGTCAAACAGGTCCGTGCTTTTTAGCCCCTTAATTAAGATAAAATAGATAATGGCAGATATGGCAAGCCCGCCAAAAATGGATTCCACCCATTTGGATTTATCCTTGTAATCGAATGAAATTAACATTCTGGATATGAACTGGACAACGGCGCCAATGGTAAAGGCGATAAAGACGGACAGTAAAATCCCGAATATGATCTCCGCAGCTTTATCCGTGTTGATGTAGGCTCCCAGATCAGAAAATGTGCCATTGATATCTATGATCTTTACCAAGGAAATGGCAACGGAAGCCCCCAACAATTCAAATACAATAGAAACTGTTGTGGACGTGGGCATCCCCAAGGTATTGAAAAAATCGAGCAGGAGTATGTCCGTGATCATCACCGCCATAAAGACAAACATGATTTCTTCAAAAACGAACTCCCCGGGATTAAAAATACCCTTACGGGCCACCTCCATCATTCCACTGGAAGACATGGCACCAAAGGCAATACCAATACTTGCAATGATCATAATGGTCTTAAAGGAAATGGCCTTGGAACCTATTGCGGAATTCAAGAAATTGACTGCATCATTGCTGACACCCACCACTAAATCGGTAATTGCCAAAATCCCCAAGGCAACAACCATAAAAATGTAGATATTCTCCCCCATTTAATAATGAAATATGGCAAAAATGCCACTATATATTTGGAATCAGGTTAACAAAGTGTTACCAAATATAGTCTGTAAGGGTGGAAATTGGAAGGTTTTTATAAGCCGTGATTTAAGTTTTGATATATCTTCGCCCAAAACAAGATCGGATATGGATTGGGAGCGATTACTTTCGCTAAAAAGGTATGGGGATACCCATAAAAGACTGCGCAAGGAACAGAATGAAACCCGATTGGGTTTTGAGGTAGATTACGACCGTATCATTTTTTCGTCCGCTTTTCGAAGTTTGCAGGATAAGACCCAGGTGGTACCCATGCCCATCAGTGTGGGGTCCAAAAAATCCTTTGTTCATACCAGGCTTACCCACAGTTTGGAAGTATCAGTGGTGGGGCGCAGCTTGGGGCGCATAGCTGGACAGCAAATTTTGTCCAAACACCCTTACTTATCCGAGATCCATGGCTATCAATTTAATGATTTTGGCGCCATTGTAGCCGCTGCAGCGTTGGCCCACGACATTGGGAATCCACCTTTTGGGCATAGTGGGGAGAAATCCATTGGGAACTATTTTGATCATGGGAACGGAAAAACGTATAAGAGTCAGTTGTCGGAAAAAGAATACCAAGATTTGGTCGATTTTGAAGGGAATGCCAATGGCTTCAAACTGCTTACGGAATCCAAGGAAGGAATACCTGGGGGACTTCGATTGAGCTACGCCACTTTGGGGGCATTTATGAAATATCCGAAAGAGAGCCTTCCCAAGAAGCCCTCCAGGCATATCGCGGATAAAAAGTTTGGGGTGTTTCAATCAGAAAAGGACATTTTTAAGGAAGTGGCCGAGGAAATCGGGCTTACCAAAAATCCCAGCAATCCGGATAACGGTTTTTATAGACATCCGTTGGCGTATTTGGTGGAGGCGGCCGATGATATTTGTTACACCATAATTGATTTTGAGGACGGCATAAACTTGGGTCTGATTCCTGAGGAATTTGCGTTGGAATACTTGATCAATTTGGTGAAGGATGGCATAAATACCAAAAAATACAATTCCATTGCCAGTTCCAGTGACCGATTGGGTTATCTGAGGGCCTTGGCCATAAACACCTTGATACAGGATGCAGTGGAAGTGTTTGATAGGCATGCTGAAGAAATTATTGGTGGGCAGTTTAAATCGGCCTTACTGGACAAAGGCAGGTATCAAGCGCAGATTGATGACATCATAAAATTGAGCATCGAAAAAGTATATCGCTCCCAGGAGGTAATTGACAAGGAGTTGGCGGGGTACAGGATTATTTCGGATATTCTGGACCTGTATACGGGTGCTTTGCTCAATATCAAAAATGGAAAAGGAACCAATTATGACAGCTTGTTGTTAAAAAGCCTTCCGGACAACTTTAGAAATACCGAAACCTCCGTGTACAAGATTCTACTGGATATAAGTTGTTATGTAGCGAGTCTTTCGGACAGTGCCGCGGTGCATCTGCACAATAAATTGATGGGAAGGGAATTTTAGAATGCATAGGACAACCCTACGCCCAGCAATTGTTTGAACTGGATTTTGGCAATTCCAGGGTCTATGACAGTGCCATCGTCAGCAACCACCTCATCAAACTTGATATCATCATCGTAGATCAAATGGGTCCCAATATTCGTCTTGATGTATTTATTGACCCTTAGATTGAAGTTTAATTCCCAGTCCACATCAATATTGCCAAAACTCAGGAGGTAGTCCGTGTAAAGGCTGACGCGATGGTTCATGAGTACATTTTTTATGATTTCCTTTTCCCAGGTATTGGTGACGAGGAATCCCAGTTCCATAAACAACCGTTCCCCTTCTTCCACTCCAAATGCACCTTGATTGGATAAATCCTCATCCAATACAAAAGTGGCCTTTTGGGTAATCGGTGAAATGTAAAGATTGAAATTTTGCCCCTCGGGGATATAGGAAGTACCTGCACCCAGGAACAGGTATCCGGGCGACATAAACCGGGAAATCGGTGTATCTCGGTTTGGATACTTGAAACCGTTGGAAAACTGTGTGTTGAAGTTGGCCTTTACCGAATAGTACCAATTGGTAATGGTATCTTTTCTAAAACCAAAGGTGGATGTTATCCGGATTTGATCATCCGTTTTCCGGAGTTGCCGCCCCTCTTGGGCGTTTACCCCATAACGCAAACGAAGATCGTTGTTCCACGTTAAATATCTAAACTTGTAGTTCCGGGTAAAACGGGCATTGGCCAAGGCAGAAACGGAGTTGTCACCCCCTGCGTTCCAATTTACAAAAGCCACTTCATTAAGGTTGACCCCCAGCTCGTTGGTCTTTGCCCAAAAAGATTGTGGAACGAACTTCTTGTATTTTTTAAGCAAGGGTTTTATACGGTTCAAGGGTGTTCTGGGGTCGGTCAATTTAGCGGCCCTGGTAAGGTATTTTAGTTTAACATCCTTGATTTTGATTACTTGAAAACCTGTTTCCGCCGTATCTCTTTCAAAAACTTGCAAAGGATTTACCTGGGCCTGGAGGGAGTACGAACTGATCAATAGGAAAAGTAGCAAAAAGGTTGGTCGCATTTTGGATTAGGTTGATTTTATATATGCAAGGACGGTATCAAAATCTATACCAGCCAAAGCATGTGTTTCTGAAATTGTTCCGTGTTCAACAAAGTTATCAGGAATACCGAAAATTTTAACGGGCTTCACAAAATTTTCTGCATTTGCAAATTCTAAAACAGCAGACCCAAAGCCTCCCATTTTTGCTCCATCCTCCAGGGTAACAATATGATCATAGTTTTTAAAGACCTCGGTTAGGGTTTGTTGGTCCAAAGGTTTTACAAATCGCATATCGTAATGGCCAATTTCTTCCGGGTTTGGATGTTTTTCAAGCAATTTTGGAACCAGATTTCCAATATGCCCCACGGTGAGCAATGCGATTTTGGAACCCTTCTTTATACAGCGGGCCTTACCCATATCAATAGGTTCAAAATCTGCCCTCCAGTTGATGTTTACCCCCCTTCCCCTGGGATATCTTATTGCAATGGGCCCTGAAAGCCCCAACTGGGCCGTGTACATAATGTTGCGCAGTTCCATCTCGTTCATTGGGGCAAAAACCGTAATATTTGGAATGCATCTCAGGTAGGCCAAATCAAATACCCCATGGTGCGTAGGGCCGTCTTGACCAACAATTCCCGCACGGTCCAGACAAAATATAACCGGAAGATTTTGCAGGGCCACATCATGGATGACCTGGTCGTAGGCACGCTGCAAAAATGTGGAGTAAATGTTGCAAAATGGGATAACACCCTGGGAGGCCATACCGGCGGCAAGGGTAACGGCATGCTGTTCGGCGATGCCCACATCAAATGCCCGCTCCGGAATGGCATCCATCATGATTTTCAATGAACTTCCAGTGGGCATGGCAGGGGTAATCCCCACTATCTTTTCGTTTTCTCGGGCCAGTTCCAGCAAGGTATGCCCAAAAACATCCTGGTATTTTGGGGGTTGTTCCAGGGGAGGTTTGGAGATACGTTCCCCGGTTCGTTTATCAAATTTTCCAGGAGCATGATAGAGCACTTGGTTTTCCTCTGCTTTTTGAAGCCCTTTGCCCTTAGTGGTGATAACGTGCAGGAGTTTGGGTCCTGGAACTTTTTTTAGCCGTTCCAAACCGGAGATCAAAGCATCTAGATCATGTCCGTCAATAGGTCCGGAATAGTTTAGGTTAAGGCATTCAAAAATATTTTCGTCCTTGGCCGTACCGGTTTTTACATTGGTAAGGTATTTTTTAAGCGCTCCCACACTGGGATCTATTCCAATGGCGTTGTCGTTTAGTATTATCAGTGCATTGACATCAGTGACTCCCAGATGGTTCAGGCCTTCAAAGGCCATGCCGCTGGCTATGGAGGCATCGCCCACCACCGCAATATGTTGTTTGTTGTTATGGCCCAAAAGCTTGGAACTCATGGCCATGCCCAAGATAGCCGATATGGCGGTTGAGCTATGCCCTGTTCCAAAATCGTCATATTCACTTTCGTTTCTTTTTGGAAATCCGCTAATACCGCCCAATTGTCTGTTGGTATCAAAAATTTCCTTTCTCCCGGTAAGTATTTTGTGGCCGTAGGCCTGATGACCCACATCCCAAATTAATTTGTCATTTGGGGTATCAAAAACATAATGTAGGGCTATGGTAAGTTCCACAACTCCCAGGCTGGCACCTAAATGACCTTCTTTGGTGGCCACAACATCAATGATGAATTCCCGTAGCTCTTGGGCCAACAAGGGCAATTGTTCTTGTGGAAGTTTTTTTAGGTCCGCTGGGGAATTGATATGTGTTAAAAGTGCTTTCAAGAAAATAAAAAACAAAAATACCCATATTCCCACATATGATTTATGCGTAGTTTAGCCATCTTATAAAGAAGCTTGGAATTTATGGTGCAGCAACCTTTTGACGACAATTATTTTATGAAAAGAGCGCTTCAGGAGGCCGAAATTGCTTTTGAAAGCGGTGAGGTTCCGGTTGGGGCGGTGGTTGTTGTGGAAAATAGGATCATAGGAAGGGCCCATAATCTTACCGAACGCTTAAAGGATGTAACGGCCCATGCCGAAATGCAGGCCATTACCGCGGCTTCCAATTTCTTGGGAGGAAAGTACCTGCACGGCTGTACCTTATATGTTACCTTGGAACCCTGTCAGATGTGTGCCGGGGCATTGTATTGGAGCCAAATCTCCAAGGTGGTATACGGAGCGGCCGATTTAGAGCGGGGATTTAATGTGATGGGAGGCCATTTACATCCCAAAACGGATGTGGTCGGAGGAGTGCTGGAAAATGAGGCATCTGAATTGTTGAAACGGTTTTTTATCCAACGGAGAAACCTCAACTAACAAAAAAAACCCCGATGTAGCCAACGGGGTTCAGTCAAAATCAAAATAAAATATTATTATCCGATTACCTGCACTTGTGCGGCAACCATTCCTTTTCTTCCTTCTTCTTCTTGGTATTCTACTTTGTCACCATCGTTCAATTCCACTCCGTTCAATGCGGTAACATGAACAAAGATGTCTTTTCCTGTTTCGTCGTTGGTAATGAACCCATAACCTTTGGATTCATTGAAAAATTTTACTGTGCCAGTCATTAAATTAATTAATTGTTAAAGTACTAAAGTAGGATATTTAATTTCAGCAAGAGTGATTTCAACTTTAAATCTTAAGAAAATTATCGATTTTGGCTGTTTTTATCCTCCTTGTCCTGCATTTTCTTAATATTCTCCTTGGTAAGCATATAATCTTTCATATCCTTACCCTTGCTTTCCTTAAAAAGGAACAGCGGCATGGCAAGCAAAAAGAGTCCTGCGGTGCCACAACCTATAAATTTATTGGCCTTGGATGGGGTTTTCTCCTTAATGGAAAAACCATATCCAATAGATGCGAAAGAGGCCAGGGTGATGAGAACAATACCGTATTTTAGTTTGAATTTCATCGGGTGTAATTGATTAGTTTTCTACGATAGGCGGTCAGTAACTTGGATTTGGAAATAAATCCGACGTACTTTCCATCCCGAATAACAGGAAGATTCCAAGCACCACTATCCTGGAATTTTTGCATGACCTGTTTCATGCTGTCACTATTGTAAAAGATATGTTCCGGCGGGGCATGCATCAAGTTTTTTACAAAAACTTTCTCGTACAGTTCTGTATCAAACATAAATTCCCGGATGTCATCCAACACAATGATGCCCATCAGTTTTTGGTCTTTGTCAAGTACCGGAAAAAGGTTCCGCTTGGACTTGGAAACGGATTCGTGCAGCATTTGTCCCAGCGACATTTCTGGATCCACCGATTTGAAATTGGTCTCAATGACATCGTCCAACTCCATTAAGCCCAATACCATTTGATCTTTGTTGTGGGTAAGTACCGCGCCAATTTTGGCCAACTCTTTGGTATAAATGGTATAATCCAAGGCATTTTTGGTGATGAGAAATGAAATGGATGCTGTTATCATCAGGGGGACAAACAGTTGATATCCACCCGTGATCTCTGCAATCAGGAAAATAGCTGTTAAAGGTGCATGTATCACCCCGGCAATAAGTCCGGCCATACCAATTAGGGTAAAATTACTTTCGGAAACCTCAAAACCAAATCCAAGATTGTTGATGACCTTAGCTACCACATTGCCAAGGGCGCTGCCCATTACCATGGTGGGGATAAAGATTCCGCCTGCCCCCCCTGCCGCAAATGTAGCTGTCATGGCAATGGCCTTAAAGATGGTAATACCGAACAAAAGCGCAATGACCACCCAGATGTTATGGGTGTAATCATCAAAAGGGGTGTTGCCCAAAGCGGTAAGATGGTTGCCATCCAACAAATTATTGATGAACCCAAAGCCCTCACCATATAATGGCGGGATGGCATAGAGCATAATTCCAATAGCCAAACCACCTACCAACAATTTATACTTGGGACTTTTGAACCGTTTGAAAAATTCAAGGATGGCAAAGTACATTTTGGTGAAATAAATAGAGGCAAAGGCCGTACCCACACCCAATAGGATATAGAAAAAAGTATCACGAAGTTGAAACCCTTCGGACAAGGAAAAACTAAATAGCACCTCGTTGCCTAAAAAGAAATAGGAGGTAAGCACCCCTGAAATTGAAGCCAAAAGCAAGGGGAGCATGGATAGCATGGTCAGGTCCAAGGTGAAAACTTCCACAGCGAATATTATGGCCGCAATGGGCGATTGAAATATGGAGGAAATGGCACCAGCGGAGGCACAGGCCACCAATAAGGAACGGGTCTTGGTATCAATATGGAACAGGCGGCTTAAATTTGAGCTAATGGCTGAACCGGATTTTACGGCAGGACCCAGCAACCCTACCGACCCACCAAACCCAACAGTCAATGGAGCCGCGATCAATGGGGTATAGATGTTTTTTACATCCAGGAGGCCACCCTTTTTGGAGAGTGAAAAAATTATGGACGAAACCGCATGCTCAATAGGCTTTTTGTGTACAAATTTTACATAGAGGTACACCAGAGTGAGCCCAAATACTGGCAGGATGAAATACAATTGGTTTTGGGAAATGACAATTCCGCCTTCCAGTAGTGCCTGGATAAAATAGGTGATGTTTTTTAAGGAAACCGCAGCCAGTCCAGCCAAAAATCCCACCACAACACTCATGATATGCACAAAAGTCTTGTTGGAAATATTTTTATATCTCCATTTGAGAAATCGGGTGAGGAGTTTCTTTCTTTTGCCGGACATGGGTTTTTGCTACACTTAAAAATATTAAAAATCCCGCTCTGGGCGGGATTCTTTAGCGTATTATAAATCCAATTTTAGATGGAGTTCCTTTAATTGTTCTTCATCTATATGGGCGGGAGCATCGATCATCACATCCCTTCCACTATTGTTTTTGGGAAAGGCGATAAAGTCGCGAATGGTTTCCTGTCCACCCAATATGGCCACAAGTCTGTCCAATCCAAATGCGATTCCGCCATGGGGAGGGGCCCCATATTGGAAGGCATCCATCAAGAACCCAAATTGCTCTCTTGCCTCTTCCGGGGTAAATCCAAGATGTTTGAACATGGTGGCCTGTACTTCCTTATCGTGGATTCTGATGGAACCACCACCGATCTCATTACCGTTTAGCACCAAATCGTAAGCATTGGCTTTAACCGCCCCTGGTTGGGATTCCAGCAATTCAAGTTGCCCTGGTTTGGGGGAAGTAAAAGGATGGTGCATGGCATGGTAAGTGCCGGTTTCCTCGTCCAATTCCAATAAAGGAAAATCAATTACCCATAGCGGAGCGAACTCATCAGGCTTCCGTAGTCCCAATCGTTCTGCCAATTCCATTCGGAGTGCACTGAGCTGTGCACGGGTCTCGTTGGTGTTTCCTGAAAGCACACAGATGAGATCTCCGGATTGTGCCCCGGTAACCTCTGCCCATTTTGACAGATCATCTTGGTCGTAGAATTTATCCACCGAAGATTTATACGTCCCATCCTCATTGCATTTTACATATACCATACCTTTGGCACCCACTTGAGGGCGTTTGACCCAATCAATAAGTTTGTCAATTTCCTTCCGGGTATAGCTGGCCCCTCCGGGAACGGCGATACCTACGACCAGTTCGGCCGAGTTGAACACATTGAAATCTTTGTGTTGCGCAACAGCATTGAGTTCCCCGAATTCCATTCCAAAACGGATGTCCGGCTTGTCGTTCCCATAACGGCGCATAGCCTCATCAAAGGTGATTCTTGGAAAATCACCTGATTCCACACCATGGATTTCTTTTAACAGATGACGGGTCAGGCCTTCAAAAGTGTTTAGGATGTCTTCCTGTTCCACAAAGGCCATTTCACAATCTATTTGGGTGAACTCGGGTTGGCGGTCCGCCCTTAGGTCCTCATCCCGGAAACACTTGACGATTTGAAAATATTTATCCATTCCACCCACCATCAACAATTGTTTAAAGGTCTGTGGGGATTGCGGGAGGGCATAAAACTGCCCTTCATTCATTCTGCTTGGGACCAAAAAGTCGCGGGCTCCCTCAGGGGTTGATTTGATTAAATAGGGGGTTTCCACTTCAATAAAGCCTTCCTCTGAAAGATATTTGCGAACCTCCATGGTCACTTGGTGCCGAAAGATGAGGTTGTTCTTTACAGGGTTTCTGCGGATATCCAAATAACGATACTTCATGCGTAGATCTTCCCCACCATCAGTCTCGTCCTCAATGGTAAAGGGCGGAAGTACGGAAGGGTTCAAGACATTGAGTTCTTCCACGAGGACCTCCACATCCCCTGTGGGAAGGTTTGGATTCTTGGACGCTCTCTCTATGACTTTTCCCTTGACCTGCAAAACGGTTTCGCGACCCAGTTCACGGGATCGTTCAAGAAGTTCCCTCGGAGTGCGCTCCTGATCCAGTACCAATTGGGTGATGCCATAGCGATCTCTAAGATCTATCCAAACCACGAAACCTTTGTCCCGTACTTTGTGGACCCAACCACTTAAAACAACTTCAGAATCTATTTGGGATGCCCTCAAGGCACCGCAGGTGGTACTTCTATACATGATGTTACTTATGGAGGGGCAAATTTAATAGGAATACTACGATTTATTGCCAGATATACACATTTTCTGACCTAATATACTTTAAAGCTTATGGAGATGAATTTTATCTCCAATTTTGATACATAACATAAAAGAAACATTAAAGAAAAGATAGATTTACAAATAATATGAATGATAAGGTGTCAAATTTATCGATTATTGGGCACAAATATTAAAATATAAAATATTGAAAATCAGATATTAAAACAATTAATGTTAACTTAATGTAAATTAAAAGTTACTTTAAGATGTATTTAAAGTAAAATAATGGTAACTTTGTAGCGTTAGTAATTCATAAGGATTCTATTAATCATTTAAAACCCATCATATATGAAGACAGCAATATTTTTCTTAGCGGTGATGTTTTCGGTAAGTATGTATCCTCAGGATACCGAACCGACTTTTGAAAAAGTGGGGAAAGTGGTAAAAGCTACATATTTTCACGAAAACGGTAACATAGCCCAAACGGGTTACTTTTTAGGAGACAAATTACATGGCCAATGGTTTATGTACGATGTTGACGGAAAGAAAATCGCCTCTGGTAAATATGTTGATGGAATGAAATCAGGGAAATGGTTCTTTTGGGAAGGTGAAGTATTGAAGGAGGTCGACTTTGTGGCCAACCGTATGGTGAATGTAAAGAACTGGAACCAATCTGAGGTTGTTTCTGTTGACAATTAACCTTAGGATAGTGTTTAAATGAAAAAGCCCCGACATCTGTCGGGGCTTTTTTTGTAGTCCGCCCTGTTTAGGCGGCTATATCCAATACTTCTTTGTTGTTTTCTTCTTTTCTAACCCTTCTTTTGTGGAGCCTGATCTTAATTCTATAGACCAAACTGAAAAGAATAGGGACCACGATCAAGGTTAGGAAGGTGGCAACCAGCAGCCCGTAGATCACGGTCCATGCCAGCGGTCCCCAGAAGATCACGTTGTCCCCGCCAAAATATATTTTTGGGTTGAATTCACTGAACAGGGTAAAAAAGTTGATGTTGAACCCTGTGGCCAACGGAATAAGCCCCAAGATGGTGGTGATGGCCGTAAGCAATACGGGACGTAATCTCGCTTTTCCACCTTTAACCACGGCTTCCAGGAAATCTTCGGACTCCAAAAGATCGTCCTCTTCCATTTCCAATTCCACTTTTTTCCTATCGATCAATAATTGGGTGTAATCCAACAGCACCACCCCATTGTTTACCACAATACCGGCCAAGGAGATAATTCCCATCATGGTCATCATGATCACAAAAGCACTTCCCGTTGCCACAATTCCACCAAACACCCCTATTAAACTCAGGAAGATGGCCAGCATGATGATTCCAGGTTTGGAAACTGAATTAAATTGGAAGATGAGGATAAAGAAAATCAATCCCAAACCGGTAAAAAATGCACCCATCAAAAAGGACATCTGCTTGGTTTGTTCCTCAATTTGTCCGGTATAATCCACCTTTATATTGGCAGGAAGTTCTGTAAAGCCCTCCATTTCATCCTTTACTTTGCTCACAATAGCACCAGCATCTGTGAATCCGGGAGCCAAAGCTGAATAAACGGTTACCACCCTTCTTGTATCACGGTGCTTGATGGCACTAAAGCCTGAGGTGTTTACTTGTGAAGCTACCGCGGAGACGGGAACTTCCTTGGTTTTACCAGAATTCTGGTCCTTAAAGGTGATCCTCTGATTGAACAGCGCACTGGTGTTATATCGGTTCTCTTCATTGAAGCGAACATAGATATCATAGTCCTCGCCGTCTTTTTTGTAAATACCTGCCTTCGCCCCAAAGATGGAGTTTCGAAGCTGTTCCCCCACCTGGCCGGTTGCCACGCCAAGCTCTCCAGCTTTTTTGCGATCTACTTCCACCAACATGGAAGGCTTTGACTTGTTAACGTCTATTTTGAGTTCATCGATTCCAGGGATATTCTTGGAGTTGATGAAGTTTCTCATTTTTTCAGCCGTTGCAATAAGATCAGTATAGTCATCCCCTTCCAATTCAATATTGATTGGATATCCAGCGGGAGGACCTACGGCATCTTTTTCCACTGAAATGGCCACTCCGGGATATACATCCTTTAAAGCTTCCTGAACTTTTTTCAGCAGTTCGTTACTATCAGCACCTTCCCGGAATTTGTATTCCCGCATGGTGGCAGTGATTTTACCACGGTGCGGCATTTTTGCGGTGGATCCCCCATCAGTCTGGGGATTACCGGCACCTTCTCCAACTTGGGATACTGCACTTTCAGTCAAGAAATTGAAATCCCCATGTTTGTAGGCATCCTCATTGATGATGGCATACACCCTTTCCTCAACCTCTTCCGTTATTTCATTGGTCTTTTCTATATCGGTCCCTTCAGGATATTCGATATACACAATGATCTGGTTAGGGGTATTGTCCGGGAAAAACTCCACTTTGGTACGCTGACTTCCAACGGAAGCGCCAAAGCCCATAAAGGCAAGAAGCAATAACACAAATGTTCCTACTGCAATATAAATGGGCTTTCTTCCATGTAAGGCCCTTCGAAGGGTCTTCTCATAAAACCGTTCCCATCTTGGAAGAATTTGGTTTTGGAAACCATTGGCCCATCCTCTAAGGAACAACCTGTATCCCCATAGCAAAATGGCAGTGACCACCATCAATGATCCCAATGCCCGATAACTTCCTCCAAAGAGGATGATCAGCAACCCAATTCCGGCAACAATGGACGTCAATTGGATGATTTGTTTGAGCGGCATTTCCTTATCCTCGGTAGTCATATATCGGGATACCAAAACGGAGTTGAAGAAGATGGCCACAAAAAGCGATGATCCAAGAACTACGGAAAGGGTAACAGGGAAATAGATCATAAATTGACCCATTACCCCGGGCCAAAGCCCCAGGGGAACAAATGCGGCCACGGTGGTCAAAGTGGAAATGATAATTGGAAATGCAATCTCCCCAATCCCTTTTTTGGCCGCTTCAATCCGGGACATCCCTTCTTGATCAATTAAGCGGTATACATTCTCCACAACCACAATACCGTTGTCTACCAACATACCAAGTCCCATAATCAAACCAAACAAGATCATGGTGTTCATCGTATAGCCCAAGGTATTCAGAATCATCAAGGACATGAACATGGACATAGGGATGGCAAACCCAACAAACAATGCATTCTTAAAGCCAAGGAAAAACATCAAAACAGTAACTACCAGGATGATTCCGAAGATGATATTGTTTACCAAATCGTCTACCTGTCCAATGGTTTTGGATGATTGGTCGTTGGCAATACTTATTTCAAGGTCTTGTGGGAATACATTTTCGATTGCGTTGTCCACAATGACCTGAATCTGTTCTGCGGCGGCCACCATGTTTTTACCGGCCCGTTTTTTAACATCCAGCATTACCACCGGATGTCCAAACTCCCGGGCATAGGTGGTCTTGTCTTCTTCTTTAAAGGTAACCACGGCAATGTCCCTGAGGTAAACGGAATTTCCATTTTCTGACTTCACCACAAAATTGTCCAAATCCTTGGGTTTGTCAATTTCCCCAACAATTCTAATGGTTCTTCGTTGTCCGCTGGTAATCAGGTTTCCTGCAGAGGCTGTTACATTTTCATTGCTGATTGCTTTGATCACATCATTAAAACTGACCTTGGCGGCCATCATCTTGTAGATGTCCACAGCAACCTCAACCTCTTTTTCCTGGGCTCCACGGATATCTACCTGTTTGATTTCCTGTAAAGCCTCTATCTCATCTTCCAAGTATTCGCCATACTCCTTGAGTTGATCCACCGGATAGTCTCCTGAAATATTGATGTTGAGGATGGGCATTTCCTCAGACATGCTCAAATCAAATACATTGGGCTCTACCTTGGCTCCATTATAGGTTGGCCAATCTTCACCGGCGGTTTGGGAATCTACTTCATCCTTTACTTTTTGTTTGGCCGCATCCACAGAAATATTCTCGTCAAACTCCACAATGATCATGGAATAATCTTCTTGGGAGGTAGAGGTGATTTCAATGACGTTACTTACGGTCTTAAGCTCGTCTTCCAGCGGATCGGTGATCAACTTTTCAACATCTTCTGCTGTGTTTCCAGGATAAAGAGAGCTGATATAGATCTTGGTCTCCTTGATTTCGGGGAAATTTTCCCGCGGCATGCTGAAGTAGGCCGATGCCCCTAGAAAAAGGATCACAGCAATCAAAACATACATGGTTGTTTTGTTGTCTATGGCCCAAGAGGACAGCCTAAATTCCTTATCTACTTTTTTCTTTTGTTTACTCATTCTGTAAAAGTCTTTAGTCTATGATTGATAAACATTGGATTTATGGAATTGTAATTTGAACCACCGGACTTATTTCCCGTTTTTAATACGGACCTTTTGACCTTCTTTCACGCTTCTTGCTCCTTCGTCAATGATACCATCACCGTTGTTGATTCCGGAAAGTACCTCAACATAATCGCCCTGGGTCTTACCAGTTTCAATGATTACTTTTTTGGCAATCGCATCTGAAGAAGTGGAATCGGCATCCACCAAATACACATATTGTTCTCCTTCTGCATTTTCTGAAACGATACTTTGGGGAATCAAAATGGCATTTTCATTAGTATAATCGTTGATCATGACCTTGGCGGTCAAATTCGGTTTGATTTTTCCGCCTTCACTTGGCACGGGAATTTCAGCGGTAAAGGAACGGTTGTCCGGGTTGATGAAATTTCCAGTTTGCCTAATGGTCGTATTGACACTGTCTCCCAATACCGGGAAATAAACCTGTACGCTTTTCCCTGGGGTAACATTGGGTAAATGGCTTTCAGGAACTTCAACCTCTATATACATATTGGTAAGATTCACGATACGGAACACTTCAGAACCCTGCCCTGGGGCTACCACGGTACCTTGGTCCTTGATCACATCATCAATAATTCCCGAAAACGGTGCTCTAATGGAAGATTTGGCCACTTGGCTTTGCAATTGTTTTACGGCACTGTCCGTAGCCTCATAGTTGCTCTTTGCTTGCAAGTACTGGATTTCAGAACCAATATTCTGTTCCCAAAGACGTTTTTGGCGCTCGAAGGTGGTTTGGGCCAGGGCCGCTTGGGTTTTGGCCTGTGCCAGTTGGCTGGAAAGTCCGCCATCGTCAATAGAAGCTAAAATTTGCCCTTTGTTGACTTTTTGTCCTTTCTTCACATAAACTCGGTAGAGCGTACCTGCCATTTCTGGATAGATCAGTACATTCTGTTTGGTCATGACATCACCCTGAAGTTCCAAATAGTGGTTAAATTTTTCGGTATTGGCCGCTATGGTGGTCACCAAGGGTAATTTGGCATGATCGTCCAATTGCGCAATGGCAGAATCCAGGGAGTGCAATTGTTTTTCAAGCGCTTTTTGGGCATTGGACAACTCTGTTCGCTTGGCACGTATGGCAGCAAGGTCCTTGGCTTCCAGAACGCTTTCAACCGAACCGTTCCCACCGCCTCCACAGGAAGCAAGAACAACGGCTGTTAGTGTGATATATAAAATATTTTTCATGATTGAATGGATTTGTTTTAAGGGTTTAAGCTCGTTAGTTGTTTAGGATGGTCTCCAACGCTGTTTTTTTGTTGATGACATCCACCATGGATTGCAAATATTCTTGTTGGGTGGAATACAATTGGGTCTGGGCCTGTCTTAACTCAAAACTGGTGGCCAAACCTTCGGTGTATTTCACTTGGTTCTTGTTTTCAATACGCTCGGCCAAGGCCAAGTTTTCTTTGGAAGTGCCATATTCCTCAATGGCAAGTATGTAATCGCTTTTGGCGCTTTCCAATTGTAGACGAATCTGTTCCTCGGCTTCGGTGAGCTGTGTACGGGCCTTATCCAAAGCTATCTTGGCGCGCTGTGTACTGGCACTCCTTTTAAAAGAACTAAAAATGGGAATATTAAGGTCAAATCCCATTACGGAAGAACCAAACCACTCTTGTCCGCTACTCAAAAAATTGAATCGATCACTAAAGGAATTTCCCCCATAGTTGACGAAGGCGTTCAAGGTGGGCAGGGCCCTGCTTTTGGCTAATTTATGTTCAAAATAGCGTTGCTCCTCTAAGTTGATGGCCAATTTATAGTCTACGTTATTACCTATTTCGAACGCGGAATCCAACAGCCCAAAATCGATTTGTTTTTGGGTAAGGTCATCCAGGTTCTCGGATAGGATTGTAGGGGTGTCAATAGGGAGCCCCAAAACCAAATTCAACATTTGCAGAGTGATTTTTTCCAATCGCCTGCCGTTCTTTAACTGGTTCTCCACAGAAGATAGGGTAATCTTTAATTGATCCACGCTTTCCTCATCCCCAAGGCCATTATCAAAGATTTTTTGGGTTTCGTAAAGGTTCTTTTCCAAGGTGGCCTTGTTGTTCTCGGAGATTTTTACACTTTCTTGGGCCAAGAGCACATTGCCGTAGGCTTCTACCACGGATTTGGTTACATCCAAGGTGTTTTTCTCCTTGTTGTTCTGGCTATAGCTCAAAAACGCCTTGGTAGCTTGTACGCCCACAATGTATGAACCATCAAAAATTTGCTGGGTCAAGGTGGCGGCGGCACTTGCGGATTGGGCCTGTCCAAAAACCACTTCCTGGAAAGTTCCGGGCTCCCCGCCAAAAAATTCGGCTGGAATCTGGGTAACAGGTTGCTTTAATTGGTTTTGATAGCTAATGGCGCCGGAAATTTGTGGCAATCCGTCCGCAATGGTTTCCCATTTTTGCTTCTGGGCGTCCACAATATCCCTATCGGCATTGAGCGCACTGTAGTTGTGCTCCAGTGCATGGGCAATGGCCTGCTCCAAGGTAAAGCTGTAGGAAGCAGTTTCCTGGGCCTGCCCAAACCATGTTAGCAATAACAATAGACTGATAATGGTTGTTCGCATTTATGAATGATTAGAATTGATGATTGAGTTTAATATTTCTTTGCCTTTCACGGTGGTTATTCCCCTTAGATGGTATTCCAGATAATCGTCCATTAACTGGATCATTGAAAACAGTTGCACCGGAAAAATATCGTTGTCTTTGATACTGGTCACTCCTGAAAAATAAATTCTTGAAATAAATTCCACATTGAGATTGGCCCTATAAATACCCATTTCCATACCTCTTTTGATGTTGTCCACAATGCATTCCTGCATTACTTCAAATTGTTTTCCTTTTAGGGCTTGATGGATTTTGGGATAGTATTTCTGTAACTGGTATTGTGGTGATGACTTCTCATTTTTGAGGTGCATCATAACAAACCTTTTTATTTCATAGAGTTCCTCGATCGGGTTTCGTTGTAATGCAATTATCTCATCTATACCATTGGAGATGAACCAAAACATGTCCATGGTACTTTCCTCTACCAATTTGGTCTTGTTTTCAAAATGGGAGTAAATGGTCTTTTTGGAAATCCCCATTTCATTGGCCAAATCGTCCATGGTAACACTTTTAAATCCTAGTGTCAGAAACATTTCCGTTGCCTTATGTAATATCTTTTCTCGCATAATGGGGGACAAAAATAACCTTGGAAACTATAAAAACAAAAAAAGTTTCCAAGGTTTTACATTTTTTTAACGAACGGATAATACCCTGATTATAAAATGGTTTTATTCAATATTGTAATCCCGGATAGGGAAACTCAAGTTAGGTTGTGTTGCGGGCTTTGGACTTGAACGCCACAAAATGGCCCGCTGCCGGAAGCGTTCAATTTTTTGTACCGCCTTAGTTTTCTTGCGTGGTGTCATCTGTGCTTTCATTTTTAACTCGTTCTACATAGGCGTTATAGGCCGCTTCGCCTTCTTCCTTCCAAAACTGGTCGTAATGGTGCCATTTGGAATATTCCTTTTTGTGTCTACAGAAGCGATCACCCTTATGACGTTTTCTGGACTTATGATTGGACTTTTTGGAGGAATGATTTCCAAATCCGAAAATTAATTTGGCCAATAACATGATTCCCATGGCTTGCCAATAGCCTATTGTCGGGATTCCAAATAACTCTGGCAACAACCAGTTCCACAAGAGCATGAGTACGTATACGGCCAAGAGAATCAAGGCAATAAAAATGATGCCCGCAAAAAATATTTTAAAGCCCTTGGTCACATACTTTTCCACTTTTCTTTCGTAATATCTTTCCTTTGGTTCCATATGTCTTTTAATTATGATTCATGTTTTTTTCAGTTTGTAAATGTTTTGATAGCAGGGATAGTGCCCGGTGTCTTCTAGACATGAGCGTTCCTGGTGATACTCCGGTGTCTTCAGAAATCTCCCTATAGGAATATCCTTCAAAATCCACGGCTATGATGATATCCTGGTACGCCGGTTTTAACTTTTTGATGGCGCCTTTCAGGGCATTTTTCAAATCTTCGGGATAATTGTTGTCCGCATCACTGTAGAACAGTTCGGCAAACTCGGCCCATTGTGCCTCAAAATCATCCCCTTCATTAATATGTTCCTTCTTGGTACGCATTAGATCAATAATTCTATTCCGCATGGAGTTGTACACAAACCCACCTATATTATGGATGGGTGAATGGTCTGCCGCTTTCGAGAATAGGCGCAAGGCCACATCCTGCACAATATCCTCGGCATCGCGCTCCGTTGTATCCGCGATCTTGGATTGCACATACCTTCTTAAAGAGGTATACTCCTCATTGAAAAAGGCAGAAAGTCTATTATAGTTCTCTTTATTGGCAGCCATTTAAAAAAACCTATTTCTGGTCTTCAACTATAGAGACGAAGAGATTCAAATCTATTGCGTTTTTTATGGAAAGTTTTTTCAAATCTTGCTGAATTGTAGTTTTTCATGCTTGGGATACTGATTAATTTGACCGTATTTTTGGCACATGACCCATTTAGATGCCATTGAGCAATACCGCAGCCTGTTCCTTTCCTATATGGAAGCCACACAATCCCAAAAAGAACCTAGAAATCTCTATGAGCCCATGGACTACATTTTGGGCCTGGGTGGAAAACGGATGAGACCTGTGCTTACCTTGATGAGTACGGAACTATTTGGGGGGAATCCGAAGGAGGCCTTGGATGCGGCCATGGCCATTGAAGTCTTTCACAACTTTTCTTTGGTACATGATGACATTATGGACGATGCGCCCCTACGGAGGGGCCAAATGACCGTGCATGAGAAATGGGATGTAAATACCGGGATATTATCGGGAGATGCCATGCTGATCAAAGCCTACCAATGTTTGGAATCCTATCCCCAGGCTATTTTTAAGCAGCTTATGGTTTTGTTTAGTCAGACCGCCATGGAAGTCTGCGAAGGACAACAATACGATGTGGATTTTGAGACCCGGGATGATGTGACCATCCCCGAGTACCTTAAAATGATCGAGTACAAAACCGCCGTGCTTGTCGCCGCGGCCATGAAAATGGGAGCCATTGTGGCCGGGGCCCCCGAAAAAGATGCAGAAGCCATCTACCAATTTGGGAGAAATCTGGGCCTTGCCTTTCAGTTGCAGGACGATTACCTGGACGCCTTTGGTGACCCCAAGACCTTTGGGAAACAAGTTGGGGGCGATATTATGGAGAACAAAAAGACCTTTCTGTATCTAAAGGCCCTAGAATTTGCCGATCAAGAAGAACGGGAGGGTCTAATGCACCTGTTTTCCATTAAACCTTCGGAAACCAAAACCAAGGTGGAAACGGTAAAGAACATATTTTTGGAAAGTGGCGCTGTGGATGCGGCCAAAAAGGAAATTCAACATTATACCGAAAAAGCCTTTGATACCTTGTCCGGCATAAATATTCAGGAAGCGAACAAAAAGGTATTAAGACAATTTGGAGAGTACTTGATGAAACGCAGGGTTTAGAAAATCCGATTCCAAAGCGCTTTTAAAAATGGTCTTTTTGGGCAGGCACTTATGATTTTCAAATCTTCCCGGAAACTGGTGCCGTTGCCAAGAAATTTAAGGATCAATTCCACCTTTCGCCTCTTGAACATGGACTCAAAGATGGCACCACCCAGATGATTGTCCTTGTAAAGGATATCCAAAAGCAAAAGATCGTAAAACCAAAATTTGTCCCTCTTGTTCAAAGATTTTAGGGACTTGCTGTCTTTTAGCGTTGCCACAACCCGCTTGATTTCTTTATACGTGTTGTAAAATGTAAATCCGGTACTGGGTTTGGCCCACCCACCGGCAATGCCCATATGGAATATCCGATCTGAGTTTTCCTTATGGAACGGATAGCAGGTCATGGGGATACAACCTTGCTCCGTTTCCAAAATTTCATAGGGGGTACCTCCCAGTTTTTCTGCGATGTATTCTCTGATGCCTTGCTCATACTCAGATTTTTCCAACAGCTTTTCTGAAAACAAGGTGTATTCCAATAAGGCCTCATTTTCAGAAAATGGGAGCACATACATAAATCGTGTATTCCCGTTCTGGGGAATGGAGAAATCCATAAAGGTGGCTTCATCCGGATTAAAAACAGGTTTCCCGGTCTTTACAAACCACCCCAAAAAATGCTGTTGCAAAACCGGATATTTAGTTTGACCCATCATTTTAGAACGGTCAAATTTGCTATTGAAAACCTGCTTCCCCCGGTATTTGGAGTTCTGGGTGATCACTTCCACATGCGCCTCGGTTTCAACAAGCTTCAAAACTTCTTCCTGTACCCAATTGATATTGGGATAAGCCTTAACCTTTGGGACGTAGTAATTGTAAAGATCCAACCCCTTAACCATTTTATAATTGTAGGGGTGCAGTTTAGTGGAGAGGTCCAGTTCTTTCCCGGCGAACTTTATGCGCGACCATTGGTGGGAGAGTATTGGCTCAAAACCTCCAGTGCCTTCTTCCCAAAAACACCAGGTACGGTCATTTTTGGTCTTGTCATCCTTGTCAATGACCAAAATGGACCTGTTGGAAAAATAGGGGTCGTTTCCCAGGGCTGCTGCTAATTGAAGACCTGCCGCTCCCGCCCCAATAATAATATAGTCGTAATTGGACATGTCCCAAGTACGGCGACTGAATTTGGTATGGATCTTAAGTTTTCTGGAGGAGTTCAATTACAAATATTCGTTGAAACGAATATAAGATGGAATTTTTTTAGTCGTGTTCGGCATAGTGAACAACAAGGCATTAATTATGTTAAAATTGGACTTTTTGACAATAAGAACATTCAAAACTTATCCTAATTTTTTCTTTCGTAATTTATTTAGGGCCCTTTCTTTTGCCTTAAACTCATATTTTCCATTTTGTACAACGGTACGCTCGATACTTTCAATGGCGGCAGGGTTACCAAATTTTCCTAGGCCATCCAAGGCATGACCTCTTACATGATTGTCTTTCAACCCTGCAATAAGAACCTTATACGCTTTATCGCTTTGAATTTTTGGAAGAATTTTCAAGAAAAGCATCTGTCTAGAAATACCCAAATCTCTGTTTTTGCATATTTCAATGATATCCGAATAAGATTCTTGATCGTCAATTTCGCAAAGCGCATTCCCAACAGCCCACAATAGCAATTCCGAGTATTTATTTGGCGAATGAAACATTTCAATAAGCGGTAAAACTGCTTTACTGTTTCCTTTTTCAGCAAGAGCTCTGACAATCATTTCCTTTTCATTATCGGAAACTTTTGGTAAGAAGGCCAAAAGAGTATCAACATAAGGTTCAGAAGATATTTTAGGGTTATTTACTAAGGTATCCATCGGAACCCCTTCGACATCCAAAAAATTTTGACCAGACAAACCTCGTTTTTGCAGTATCCTATTTAAATCTTGATATTCAGGCGACATTTTTTGAATAGTAAAGAAACGGATTATGTAGTCAACTAGACTTTTCCCGTGAGGAACTAAGATAACAAAAGTCGAAAGCCCTAAAAAACTGTATACCGCAACCCAAAGAACCCTCTAATCCCTTGGTTGGGGCCATAGACGTAACTGGGATCAAAAGTCAAGGCAAAAGGGTTGTCGGCAGTGGCCACTACATTCCCTTGTGGGTCAAACTGCACGTTTCTGTCAAAAGGATCATCTGCTCGGGCAATGATAAAAGGATTGCCACGGTTGGGTGTCCAATCCAACAGATTTTTTACACCTCCGTAGAATTCAAACTTATCCAATCCTTTATAAGTAAACTGGATATTTTGAATACTCCAGGTAGGAGATTCAGGTGACCTTGGATCCAAATCACCTAGTAGAGGTAACCTCATGGGGCCATATAAATTACCCGTATAATCCACGGTCAAGTCTAAATTTCTAAAAGTATAGGAGACATTCCAGGTACCTGTAAAACTCTCGGTGAGAATCTGGCGTTGGGTCACTCCACCTTCGGTATTGCTAACATCTTGCCAGGTGGCTCCCACCAAAAATTTAAGGCCGTTTGGCAGAACCAAATCCACATTGGCACTTACCCCTTGCGAAACGGATTTTCCGTCCAGGTTATCGTAGATGATTTGGTTGGGATTGGTTTCGTAATCGGGCAAAATAATATTGGAAAAATGGGTGTAGAAAGCCGAGGCATCAATACCGATAAACGTACCATTATCGCTATAAATTTTCTTCAGATAGTTAAGGTTTACATTGACAGAACGTTCGGGTTTAAGTTCTTCGGCAATAATCACATCCCTAGATCCTGTTAGGGCAGCATGGTCTTCCGTAAACAGGTTCACCACCCTAAATCCTGTACCCGCATTGACTCTAAAAATATCGTTATCCGAGATTTTCCATTTGTAGGCCGCCCTAGGGGTAAAGATGTTGCCATGTCGTTGGTCATAGTCGTACCGCAATCCACCTAAAATGGAGTGCTTTTCGGCAAACTTAAACTCATCCTGCACAAAAACACTTGGAATCCAGACTTCATCCCGGGTTTGTGTTGCGGGGGTGTTATCGTCGTAATAATTATAACGGATTGCACTTCCAAACAACAGATCATGCTTTCCTGCAGTTTTATCCCAAGTCAATTGTCCAAAACCAATGCGCTGATCCGCCAAATAGGGGGTATCACCATAAACCGAATTCTGGTTATGGTCGTTATAGGAAACCGACAACATCACTTTTTCATCAATGGGCAGTTGATATTTACCAAGGACTTCCCATCTTCGGGTATAGATGCTTTCCCCGTAAATCTCGTCACCACCCCTAAATTCTGGAGTCCACTGCAGTTCACCGCCCCATCGGTCTTCGTAGAAGAACCTTCCAGCCAACGAAAACAGTTTGGAATCCTTGCGCTTAAAATTCCATTTTTGGAAAACCGAGATTCGGTCTTGTAGGGTGAGGTCGGTGAAGTTGTCCCCATTGTTGTCCACTACTTCATCGAAATTAAAATAGTTGACCCCAAGGAGGAGGTCGGTGTTTTGACCCACTTCAATTTTAGAACCCACGTCCAAGTTGTACTCACCCCAACCCGTTACATAAGCATCCGCAAAAAATTCAGGAGCATTGGGGGCATGTTTGGTAATAACATTGATCAAACCACCAACCGCTTCACTACCATATAAGGTAGAGGCTGGGCCTTTGACAATTTCAATTTGTTCTATCAAGGAGTTGGGAATTCCTGATAGCCCGTACACGGTTCCCAGGCCGCTGACGATAGGCATGCCATCAATCAACACCAAGGTATATGGGCCTTCCAGGCCGTTGATATGGATATCCCCCGTGTTGCAAACATTGCAGTTGATTTGTGGACGTACCCCGTTCACATTTTGAAGCGCTTCAAAAATGTTGGGGGTTGGATTCTTTTTAAGGAATGTAGGGGTGTACACCTCAACGGGTACCGCACTTTCCAATCTGCTGACAGGTTTTAGGGTTCCGGTGACCACGGTTTCCTCCAGACTTTCGGCCGAAGCCTCCAGTTCTATGTCCAAAGTTTTTACCTCCCCCTTACCTATCAAAATGGAAGTCCTATAGGTGATGTAACCTATGGAAGATGCTATAAGCGTGTATTGTCCAGGCTCTATATTGTCAAGCTCAAAATGCCCATCTGAGTCTGTTGCCGAACCCATTTGAGTGCCCTTTAATAGGACATTGGCATAGGCAATAGGCTGACCATTTTCGGATAAGGTACCCTCTAGGGTTCCCTGAGCCAAAGAGTTTGTGTAGACCAAGACGCTTACAATTAAGAAAGCTAGATAGTTACGTTTGTTTTTCAATTTAGGTAAAATTAAATTTAGACAAAACTAAAAATTTGTTTATGTAAATAAAAATGTATTTTTGGAAAAATTAATTTTTTGATGACCCGATCAGAGGAAAATTACATCAAGACCATCTTTCATTTGGGAGGAAGCGATTCGGTGCCCATTGCCACCAATGCCATTGCCGAACAAATGGAAACCAAACCTTCTTCGGTTACCGATATGGCCAAGAAATTGGCGGAAAAAGGATTGGTGCACTACAAAAAGTACCAAGGGGTGTCCTTGACGGAGTTTGGAATCAAAACAGCACTTTCCATCATCAGAAAACACCGTTTGTGGGAAGTTTTCTTGGTTAAAAAGCTTGATTTTACCTGGGATGAGGTTCACGAGGTGGCCGAGCAGCTGGAGCACATCAAAAGCGAAAAGCTCATCGACAAGATTGACGAACTGTTGGATTTTCCAAAGTTTGACCCCCATGGAGATCCCATTCCGAGCAAAGATGGAAAGTTCATGATTCGGGATAAGCAATTGTTGAGCGACGTTCCTGTAGACACCGAAGGAGTTTGTGTTGGTGTTAAGGACACTTCGCCCACTTTTTTGAAATTTTTGGACAAGAACAACATTGCTTTGGGGAACACCATCCGAATCTTGGAAAAGGAAGAGTTTGATCAGTCCCTGCATATTCAAATGGATGGGAAGGAACTTCATATTTCCCATCAAATAGCATCTAACCTTTACGTAAAATTGAACGATTAATGGAAGAAGTAATCCAATATTTTGAAAGTATAGATCCCATATTGGCGGCCTTTTACGCCACCGTTTTCACCTGGGGATTGACGGCTGCCGGGGCGGCCTTGGTCTTTTTGTTCAAGGGAATGAACCGCGCGGTTTTGGATGGTATGTTGGGCTTTACCGGAGGGGTAATGGTAGCTGCCAGTTTTTGGAGTTTGTTGGCACCCGGAATTGAAATGAGCGAAGGTGAGGGATTTGTAAAAGTGATTCCGGCTGCAGTCGGATTTTTATTGGGGGCCGCTTTTATTTTTGGGCTGGACAAGGTATTGCCCCACTTGCATATCAATTTTAAGGAAAGTGAGGCCGAGGGGGTAAAAACACCTTGGCATAGAACTACTTTATTGACCTTGGCCATTACCTTGCACAATATTCCTGAAGGTCTCGCTGTAGGGGTACTGTTTGGAGGTGTTGCTGCTGGTTTTGATGGAGCCACCATTGGAGGCGCGGTCGCGTTGGCCTTGGGGATTGGACTTCAGAATTTTCCAGAAGGATTTGCAGTTGCGATGCCTTTGCGCAGACAAGGATTGAGCCGATGGAAAAGTTGGGTCTATGGTCAGGCGTCAGCTATTGTGGAACCTATAGCTGCGGTGTTGGGAGCTTGGGCCGTTCTTACTTTTGAGCCTATTTTGCCCTACGCATTGTCTTTTGCTGCAGGAGCCATGATCTTCGTAGTTGTGGAAGAGGTGATTCCCGAAACTCAAAGAGACAAATACACCGATATCGCCACATTGGGTTTTATCGGTGGATTTATCATTATGATGACCTTGGATGTAGGTCTAGGTTAACCCCTAGCTATTTCAATTTTTCAGCAAAGAATTTTCCAACGGCATTTACAGCAAGGGTAACTTCTTCCTCTTGGTCGTAGAAGGAAAACTGGTGCATGGGGGATGGCAATTCCGTATCAATCCACAACAATTCCTTGTCCTCGGAAGGGATGGCCTCGTAAAATTTTCGGGTATAATCCGGCAAAACACTTCCATCACTATGAACCATAAAAACGGGTTTGTTCAAATTTGCAGCGGCAGGGAATGGATCTAATGTTAACCAGTCCTCCCACGTAGCAACGGCAAATTGGTTCGCATTCCACTCTGGAATGGCACCGCGTTCGGGGTTGAGGTAGTAATCAAACTCTCCAAACATGGCAGCACTTTCATCAGTGGTGGAAATGGCCGGGATATATTCGATTTCCCCAGTTTCTGCAAAACGCTTTTTGGCATTTTGTGCGGCTTCAATTCGCTTTTGAACCCCTTCTTCCCCTCCATAGAAAAGCTTAACGGCTTCTCCATCATGCAACCATGAAGCCACGGTGGCCGCGGCTTTTATGTCGGCATCTTCAGCAGAGGCCATAAGTGTATACATGGAACCTGCGCAGACCCCGAAGGCGCCTATGTTGTTACCATCTACTTCAGGTAATGTTATAAGAAAAGCCACCGCATTTTCAATATCCTTGATCTTTAAGGTAGGACTTTCATATACTCTTGGTAACCCTTCGCTTTCACCGAAGTTTCGAAAATCGAAAGCCAATGTGATCAAGCCCTTTTGCGCCAATCGTTCGGCATATAGACCAGCCATCTGTTCCTTGACCGTAGTCCAGCTTCCAGAGACTACCACGGCAGGATAATGCTGCCCTTCTATATAGTCGGAAGGATAGTAAAGGTTTCCGACCAAATTCAATCCTTCACTTTTAAAATTTACCTTTTTCATCTGTTCTTGATTTGATGTTGTTATTTCTTCTTTGGAATTTTCTGTTTTGACTTCTTTTTTGGACTGCTTACAGCCCAATAAACTTGCTGCGGCCACAATGGCCAATACGTATGTTTTCATATTTTCTATTTTATCTGGTTCAATAATCCAAAACCGCGAGCGGCGACAATGGGATTAAAAATTTCTACATATTCAGTGATTTCTCCCGCGTCATTAAACTTAAAAGTGGAGTAGTAATCGTTGCTGTAAACCCCTGCGGAATTCTTTAGTTTTATATCGCCTGTGTATTTTACGAATACGATGTTAGGGTCTTCCATGGCATATAATTCCTGAATATTGAATGTCATTCCGTCGAAATTTGGAAAAACAGGTTCCCAGTAGTTTTTGATGCCTTCCTTTCCATTGGCTCCTTTCGGAAACAAGTCGGAATGGTAGGGGTTGATGTGCTTTGCATTTTCTGCGAAAAGATGTACCAATTCATTGACGTCTGCATTTTCTAAGGCGTTAAAGAACTTTTTGACCGTTTCTTTGTTTTGGGTTGCAATTTTTGTGCTCATACTTTCTTTGTTTTCAGATTCTGGCTTGGCATTACACGAAAGCAACACAAGCCCGATTATGATTAGGGATGTCGTTTTAAGCTTATTTTTTACTGACATTTTCGATAGCTTTTTGAATTAATTCGTTATTTCCATTCTGGAATTTGTAGTTGAAAGTCATAGCGGTAATTTTCCAATTGCTTCCAGTTTTTTCCAAATCGAAATCATAAGAGCCTACAACGGTCCAGACGCTTCCGTTTTCATCTTCCAGAAAATGTGAGGCTGTTCCGTACACAAAAACATGTGCTTTATCCTCAATTATTTCCGTGATAAAATTTCCAATTTGATGGTGGGTATGGTCAAAGCCAGGCAAAACCGTTTTCCAACTTGAAGTGATTTCAGCAGGAGAAACCTCTGCCGCTGGGTTTCCTGTCATTGAAGAGTAATCCAGGTTTACCTGGTCCGCAAACTTGGCCTCCACCAAAGACCAATCTTCCTGGTCAGTAGCAACAAACAATTTTGTTACGGTGCTTTGAACTAGTGATTGTTCCATTTCTTGGGCGTTTAGGGTTAAACAAATGGTGAGTGTAAAAAGGGATATCAATTTTTTCATGGGTTATGAGTTTTGAACAGTACAAATGTCCAAATGACCCATAGGAATGGATTTATAAAATCAAAGCAAGAAGTATAAAATTCAAAGAATCGCTTCTTTTCTGAAGGAATTGGGTGTTAGGGAGGTGTGTTTCTTAAAAAAACTGCTGAAGTTGTTCGGGGAATCAAAATGTAGGGAATATGCAATTTCCTTGACGCTCATATTGGTTTGCAGCAGGCGGGATTTGGCCAAGCGAAGTAAGTGCTCGTGGATATGCTGTTTTGCGGTATGCTGCGTAATACTTTTGACAATGGTGTTCAGGTGATTGGGATGGATTCCCAATTGATCGGCATAATAACTTGGGGAATGCGTTTTCCCTTTTTTGGAAATGACATCTTCACGGAGCTGGGTCTCAACAAGGGCCTGAAATCTGGACAGCAAGGCAATATCGGTTTTACGAATGGCCTTGGATGCCTCGTCTGAGTCCACCTTAATCTTGAAATATCGTTTTACATAATTCAACAAGAGCAACACTTGCGCCTCGAGAATCAAAAAACTATCCTTTTGCTCGTTTTGCAGTTCGTTGTACATGTTTTGGAAAACCGCCAACATGGGCATGGCTTCTTCTGCATCCACTTCAAAAGGAATGGCCTTATCAATTTTAAGAAAGGGAAATTCATCCAATAGTTGCTGCAGATGTTTTGATTTTGCAATGAATTCTTTGGTAAAGATGATGTAAAAACCCTCCCAGTTTGGGGCTATGTCCCAAGAGATAATTTGAAAGGGAGAATTAAAAAAAACGGTAGATCCCTCCAAACTCCCGTGATGCCCAGACATGGCCTTGCCACCGCCTTCCAGCTTTAAGGCTATGGCATAAAACACATGTTTAAAGGCCGGCATGTTGTGCACCACCGTGGGCATGTTTTCCTGAAAACTGCGTATATCAAAATCATTCCTTTTTGGGGGAGGAATTTTGATGGCTTTGCAATAATCTTGCAAGGTGGTGTACTTGTGAATCACTTCATGACGTCTTCTTCAGCTTAAAATAAAACTTATAAGTGAAAAATCCCAAGCAAGGTACCTTTAGTGCATACTTAAGCTTGCCGCTTGACTTTGATTCCCATGATCAACAGCCACAGACAAGTACCCAATTCCCCAATACTGGCAGGTATGGTGATATAATCCGAAATCCAAAGGGAATTGTAATCGGGGCAAAGCACCCTGCCTATGAAATCCAAAAAATAGCCTATACTTCCCACCATTAGGAATAGCCCTAAAACTTTCGGGAGAAATCCGGATTTATAAACCAAATAGCCAAAGGGGAATAGCCATAGGCCCCAGAAAATTTGGGATATCAGAATGCCTTTAAAATACGATTGAAAAGCTTGCATCACCTGAGCCTCAATTTGAGCTGCATTATACACCTCCAAAAATCCAGATTCGCCCAAAAGGGACAACACATCAAATTTGTATATCACACTACCCATGGAAATGGGGACACTCATAAGGACCAAGACGACCATGAGCACGGCCATGTTTTTATGGACCTCCTTGAACAATTGAAAAAGCACCAAAGGCAGAAAAACAAAGATCAAATAGCACAGTAGCTCACATAAAATTTCCAATCGGAATAGAAACTCGGAGGATGTAAGGTTCTCCACAGTTTGTGCCGGGTTGTCCCAAACAATGAGTTGTGATGGAACATACATGAGACTAAAAATACCGGTGATGGCAATTAAAAAGTACAAAAGCCCAGCTAGACGGGCTGTTTTTTGGTTGACTCCCATTTTTGATTGATTATGGTTATTAAAGAAAAGACGTATTTGGGAGCCTTTTGGTTGCCCTTTGCTATCTTAAGTCTTCCAAGATTTGGCCAAAATCGTATTGCAAATCTTCGTGAAGGGCACTTATTTTCTTTTCAATGTAGCCCAATTGTCTATCGTACAAATTACGCAGGGCGATGTTGCTTTTAATGGATGGACGGAAGTTCTTTAGTTTTTGACAGAAGTATAATAGCAGCTCTACCTCGGTTTCTTTGTTCCCAGAGTACCTAACATATTTTTTAATGGTGCGAAGAATTTTTCGGACGCTTTTTTTGATGTAGTAAAAACTATTGGTATTGATTTCCTCGAACATTTCATCCACTTCGGCTTTGACGGATTCAATATACCCTTCCTCATGATCGGCTTCAAAAAGCAGGTAGGTAAGCAGTTCTTTGTTCTCCTTTTTGAATCGGCCCAAGCGAAGACATAAATTCAAAAGCTCATCTGGGGAACGGTGTTGAAGCTCTTTTTTGAGTTGGGCAATGGTGGACGCTTTCATATCAACTTCTCAGATAAGATGCCCCGTTCACATCAATGATGGCTCCTGAGGAATAGCCTGCCCCTTCCGAGGCCAAAAACAAAATGGCATGTGCCACTTCTGCGGGTTGGGCCATCCGTTGAAAAGGGGATTCCCGCAGCAAATTTTCCCGTTCCATTGGGGTCAAGGTTTCGGCAGCCATTTCCGTTTCGGTAAATCCTGGAGCCACTACACCCACATGGATATGGTGTTTGGCCAATTTTTTGGCCAAGGACTGACTCATGGAATTCAAGGCCGCTTTACTGGCGCCATAGGCCGGTTTGGTGGGCTCGCCCCGAAACGCACCTCTGGACGACACATTTACAATCTTCCCTCCACCAGATTGCATCATCGCTTTGGCACCCCAATAACAGAGATTGGATACCGCAAATAGGTTGGTATTAAAAATGCTTTCCCAAGCATTGGCCCAATGGTCAAAATCCACTTCCTCTATATCGTGGAAAATGGAAATTCCGGCATTGTTCACCAGAATATCCAAGGAACCAAAGTGTTCCACAAAGTTATTGATGAGTTTTTCGGGTCCTGTTTTTTCGCTGATGTCTTGTCGGAAGAGCTGATGTCCTTGGCCAGCCAACTCCTGTAGAGTCATATGCGCTGCCTCAGTATTGTTCCGATAATTGAGTCCTATCTTAGCACCTTTTTTTGCGAAGGTCAGGGCAGTGGCCTTACCGATGCCGCGTGAGGCACCGGTGATCAATACGTTTTTACCAGTAAAATCCATTGGGTTTCTTTTCTTGCTATCAAAGATAGCAACTAACCTAGGGATTATGCAGATGGAAGTTAACGGAAACCTATTTTAGAGCTTCTTCCAATACCTGTCTCAACTCTCTTTTTTCTGATGTGCCCATGTTTGGGTCATCAGGTAATAGGATGTGGGCTTTTTGATAATGCTGTCTTGATTTATCCATTTTGATGTTTCGCTCCAGATAGTAGCCGTATCTATAATGGGTGAGGGCAGAATTGGGATAACTCTCCACGGCCATTTTGTAAAGACGCATTCTATATTGGTATAAGGGGTCTTTTTTCCAGGCCAACCAATTTCTGAAATCATTATAAAATGTCATTGAAAATGGTGCGTTGTTGCCTGCTGAAAGGTGGGAAGCATATATACTGTCTATGGCAGCAAAACCCTTAACAACAAATAGATTTTTGACTTGACTTATGTTCGGTGCCGGGTCATGCCCTTTGAGCACAAAAAGGGTATCAATGGTTTTCCCAAGCTTTTTGGAAGGAGAAGTGCCAAAATACCCTTTCAGACCTTCAGGTTTGTTTTTGAGCTGGGCGTCCAAAAAAGCTAGGATAAGCTCAGCGGCCGTTTTAAATCCGGTTTGCAGATCTCCTCTTGGTTCACCAATGATATTGGGAACATATTCATCCAAAAGACCGTAGTTGAGAAAATGGAACTCGCTCATTTCCGGAAAGTGGGCAAAATAGCGGTCGCTATAAATTAGGCCTTGGATGTGATCTGGGGAAATATGTGGATGAGGGGCATAAATGGCCAAAATAGGAAGGGACAGACTTTGTGGATCATAAAAAACGGTCTCATTTAAAATGCGTTGTTCATAGTTGCTCAAAAATCCCCCTTCCAAACTAACCAGGGCTTTGATTTTTTTGTTCCGGGAAGCTAGACCTGCACAAAAAGAGGATTCTATGGCATTTCCCACCAAAGCAATCTGCTTTGGATCCACTTGGGGAAGGGCCATGAGTTCCCGAAGTGCAAATTGAAGATCGTCCACACCGGTTTCCAAACCCCTTGTGGATGCATCGACCACATGGGCAAACTCGCCTTTTAAGGAAAGCCCGGCTACCACATAACCATGACTTGCCAAATACTCCGAGAGCACACTTTGGTTGGCTGGGCTGCTACCATTGGGTATGATCACCAATGGAAACTTTCCCTTGCCAGGATTGGATTCCAGGGACGAAAATGTGGTTAATTGCATCAGGGTATCCAAATCCTGATTGGAAAATCCAGCTTCACCTTTGAGTTCTTCGGCTTGATATTTATAGATTTCACGGGAAAGGGAATCCGTAGCTTCCGAAATTTCTTGAGGTGTTTGTGGTACGATAAGATCTACAAAATGGGCATAAGACAATAACGGGGACTTTTGCGTGGAAGGATACCAGAGATGTAAGGGCAATTTTCTCCCTTCGGTGGTATCGGTTAATGGATATAGTTTACCACTCCAATCTGAAAAAGGGACATTATTCCGAGTGATGTCCGAGGTAAATATGGTTTTAAAGCCCACTTGGTAATGCCCATAGCCCATATACTGGGAGAAGGGTTGTTCCGTATGTTCCCTTTCCTGCACATGACAACCCATGAACAGGAGAAGGACTAAAATTTGAACTATGTCTTTCATACACGATCATTCAATTTTTGTGGCGACATCGTTAAATATTTGGACCCAATCCTTGTCACCCTCAAATACACTGGCCCAGCCGTTCCAAACTAATTTGTTGGAATCGGCATAGGAAATTGTGGCCCTAAAAAAACGGTCTTCGATTACATTTTTGGGCGTTATCGCGATGATTCGTTTGTCTTCCTTATCCAAGAACCATTTGAACTGACCGTGCAACGGAAAATCGTGGGCAAAGTTGGTGGCCCTAAAGCAGTTCTCCTTGGAATCATAATTGATAATGTAGGAGTAATATCGTTTCCTCCCGTTTACCTGAACCGTGGTTTCTGAATCGCACTTAATGAACTTTCCGTTGAGGTAGTATTCACAATTTCGTGTCCCAATTTCTTGATATGCCCTTTCGGTGCCAGGATAAATAGTCTCAACAATTTTCCAGCTTCCTATAAGGAAATCAAGATCATTTATGGATTGGGAAAAAGAATAATTGCCCAGAACGAATGCTAGGGTTATGAGTATGGACTTTCGCATTTTGATTGAGTTTTGCATTCAATGTAGAAAGCAAATCACGTATGGAAGTCCCAAAACCCGTTCTTAGGTCTCAAAACGTGTTTTCAAGAAGAATTTTGCTGTTTGAACTCATTTGGTGTCATTCCGGTATGAGCCTTAAATATTCTATTGAAACTGGCCTTGGAATTAAAACCCGAGTCATAGGCCAAGCTCATCAGTTTTAGGTTGGAGTTTTTAGGGTTTTTCAGCTTTTCCTTGATATCCTGCACCCTATAACCGTTTATATATTGAAAGAAATTTTTGTGAAGTCCATGATTGATGGCCATAGAAATACTTCTTTCCGGAAGACCTATTTTCTGACTAAGCTCCGTTAGGCCCAGTTCCGGATTCCGGTACAGCTTTTGGCTCAGCATGGCCTTTTCCAATTGTTGGATGATTTTGGACGATTCGTCATTGGGAATGGAATTTTCCTTTTTGTCAAATGGAATCAAAGGCAGGGTCTGGGCCTGCAGATAACCATGAATGCTCAACCAATAGAGCACACAGGCGTAAAGCAAAAGTACGGCGGCCCTATATTCGTTCCATTGATCAAAGAAAACCATCCCACTTATGCCACTACTGATGGCAAGAAAAATAAGGATGATGATAAAGGACCCCATGATTACCACAATGATGTGCCGCAGCCATTGCAAATCATATTTGTTGGTATTCGAAACGTTGTCCAACAGGGCATTTTGATACTGGTTGATCATCTTTAACGAGAGGAACATGTAAATGAGTATGGAGACAATGGCCATGGATTCCAATATTTCAGCGGTAAAATGAAACCAATGGTATGGGTGGTGGTTTCCGGAATAAATCAAATGGTAAATACTGTGAAGATAATTGAGAACGATGGGGGCAAAATGCCAAAGCTTTTTTTTTGTAAAACGCGTTTGGGGTTGAGTCAGTATTCTTACGTAAAAATAGAAAGAAGGTCCTATCCAATAAGACAGCGAAAAGGGTAGCCAAGCCAACCATCTATGGGAATGCCAGATGGAAGGGTCCAGCATATATGGGGTAAACGTAAGGCACATGCAAACAATGGCCAGGGCCAAAAAGCGATTTGCATGCCTGTTCTCCCTCTTTTCCAGAAGTAGAAACCCAAAGACAAAACCATTGGCAACCGCACATATGGTAATCAGCTGAACAATGGAAAGCTCCAATTCCAAATTTAAGAACATTGTAGACCAGATGTTGGGTTAAGCTTTGCTAAAGATATTTTATTCTCTGTTGAAATTGAAAAGCAGCATGCCCAGACCCACAACCAAGGCCATCCAAAGCACAGCGGCTACTATTAGGACCACGATGTGCAAGAATAGGATCCATTGCATTTGGGTCCGCTGGGCTTGGGTTACCGCTTTTGGGTTTTTATAGACGATACTTTGGGTCCGCTGTAGCACTACCCAACAATCCATGCCCCTTTGGGAGGCAATTTTTTCAACCCTTCTTTTGATAAGTGCAAAACCTTTGGAAAAAATATAGTATTCCCCAACCAGCACCCCAACCCCAAGTGCGGCGGAATTAAATCCATCATGCCAGGATTTCATGGAATCCACAATAGAAAACAATAACATCAAGCTAAACAAATTAGGCCCGGCTTCACGAGGTTGGTTATGGAAACCGGGAGAAAACAATTGAAAGGGAAATGTGTTCGGCACACTTCTTTTTCGCTACCTTTAAAGCTACAAATTCTGAAACAATGCAGCGATTTTTTTGGTTCCTAATTTTAATGGGAACGCTCCAGCTTACCACGGCACAAAAGCAAAAATTTTCTTATTTGGATGTCTATGATCTTCAGTATGTATCCGACCCACAAATTGCTCCCAACGGAGAATGGGTGGTCTACCGAAGGATGGGATACGATATCATGAAAGATCGCTCCAGGGGCAATCTCTGGATGGTGCGAACCAATGGAAAGGAACACCAAAAACTGACCTCAAGTGAATCCAATGAAAGCAATCCCAAATGGTCTCCTTCAGGGGATAGAATAGCCTTTACCAGCAGTGCAGGGGAGGGAGCCGAGATTTTTATGTATTGGACGGCAACAGGCAAAGTGGCCAGACTTACCCAATTGCCGTTTAGCCCCACCAACCTTAGTTGGTCACCGGACGGAAGGAAATTGGCATTTTCAATGCATGTGCCACAGAAACCGCCCGTGATTGCCAAAATGCCCAAAAAGCCAAAAGGTGCAAAATGGGCTGAAAAACCGCGTATCACAGATCGGGTGTATCACGAGGCAGACGGCAGGGGTTATATTGAGCCAGGATTCAACCATATTTTTACCATACCTGCTGAAGGAGGTGCACCCCGCAAGATAACCTCTGGCGATTTCCATCATCGCGGCACTTTAAGTTGGTCCAAGGATGGGAGCAACATTTATTTCTCTGCCAATCGGGATGAAAATTGGGAATACGATTTTCGCAACAGTGAGATTTACACCGTCGATGTGCAAAATGGAACCATCACGGAATTAACCGAGAGAAACGGGCCGGATTACAACCCCCAAGTCTCCCCAGATGGAAAATTGATCGCCTATTTGGGATTTGAGGATAAGGTACAGGCGTATCAAATCAGAAAAGTCCATATCATGAATGCAGATGGAAGCGGTAAAAAAGTGATTTCAGGAAATCTGGACCGTACCGTAAAAGACATTCAATGGGATGCCAAAGGGGAGGGGCTTTATATACTCTACGATGATAAGGGGAATGGCAAAGTGGGCCATATATCTTTAAAGGGAGAAACGAAAAAAGTATTGGACCATGTGGGCGGTACTACCTTGGGCAGACCGTACGCCAGTGGGTCGTTTAGCACTTCCAACAATGGGACTATTGTGTTCACCCAAAGCAGGCCAGACTATCCGGCGGAGCTGGTCATTTTGCAACCCAAGTCTAAAAACCCCACAAAAATTACGGCCTTGAACCGGGCTTTGCTCAATTATCGCGAACTTGGCAAGGTTGAGGAAGTTTGGTACAAATCATCCGTGGATGGCAGGGATATTCAGGGTTGGGTAGTCTATCCGCCAAATTACGATGCCTCCAAAAAATACCCCTTTATGGTGGAAAACCACGGAGGTCCCATTCTAAATTATGGAGATCGCTTTTCCGTGGAAATGCAGTTGTATGCCGCCGCAGGGTATGTGGTTTTTTATCCCAATCCTAGGGGGAGCACAAGTTATGGGGAGGAGTTTGGGAATTTACTGTACAACAATTATCCGGGCGAGGATTACAATGATGTCATGGACGGGGTGGACCATTGCATTGGCATGGGCATAGCCCATGAAGACCAGTTGTTTGTTACTGGAGGTAGTGCGGGAGGAATCATGTCCGCTTGGATGATCGGCAAGAACAATCGATTTGAGGCGGCGGTGGTGGCCAAACCGGTAATGAATTGGATCAGCAAGACCTTGGTTGCGGACAATTATTTCAACTATTTTAACTACCGATATCCAGGTCAACCCTGGGAAAATTTCGAGGGCTATTGGAAATTTTCCCCCATTTCACTCGTTGGTAATGTTCAGACCCCAACCATGGTGATGGTGGGTATGAACGACCTGCGTACCCCACCAAGCGAGGCCAAACAACTGTACCATGCCCTAAAATTGCGGAAGATTGAGACTGTGCTCGTGGAGATTCCTGGTGCCAGTCATGGAATTGCCAGTAAACCAAGCAATCTGATCACCAAGATTGCCCATACGGTTGCATGGTTTGAAAAATTTAGAACGGACAAATAATAATGAGCAAAAAGAAGCGCCATTGGTTATGGAACGTGTTGATCGTATTGACCCTCATAGTTTGTTTCTTTGCCTTTTTGGCCCATTATAAAAATTGGCACAAGATTGAAGAGGGTGAACTTCGAATTTTATCAGGAGTCTATTACCAGATCATTCCGATTTCTGAAATAGATAGTCTGGGAATGGTAGAGAAGTTGCCTGAGATGGAGCGCTCAAGTGGATTCTCCTGGCTGGTGGCCGAAAAAGGAGTGTTCAAGGATTCCCTGACGCAATCCAAGGTCCATGTTTTTGTGGACGATTTGGCACAGCAGAAAATTCGATTGGTACACCATGATTCGTTAAAAATGTACATCAATTTTAAGGATAGCCTGCAGACCCGAAATTTTTATGATAATTTGCAGCTTGAAAAGGAGGCTTTAAGCGCACCTGATCAATAACAACAACCAATAATCCCAATTCCGGTTCCATTGTCATGAAACATAGCATTTTTTGTTTTTTGGTATTTCCCATTATGGCATTCTCGCAGAATACCATTTCGGTACATGTGGTCAACATTCCATCAGAAGAAGGGAAAGTGAACGTTGCAGTTTACAATTCAGATGCCTCTTTTTTAAAATTTGAAGGTGTGGTAAAGGCACATAGCACGCCTGCCAAGGAAGGGAGTGTGGAAGTAGTCCTTGAAAACCTCCCTGATGGGGAATATGCCCTGGCCATTTTCCACGATAAGAACGGCAACGACAAATTGGACACCAACTGGTTGGGGATTCCAACGGAAAAGGTGGCCTTTTCCAAGGCCAAAATGAAAACCTTTGGCCCGCCGAAATATGAAGAGTGTAGGTTTAAGGTAAGTGGCGACACAGAAATCAATATTGCTTTTTAATTAAAACAGCTATCCATGGAAAGCATTCTATTGGCACAGTTATCGGGCGCTTTATATGGCCTGTTGGCGGTAATATTTGGTGCTTTTGGGGCCCATGCACTCAAAAAGAAAATGACCCCGGAACTGCTTAAAAGTTTTGAGACCGGGGTCAAATACCAAATGTATCACGCTACTGTTCTATTGGTACTAGGGTTTAATCTTGGTTTTGATAGTCCGTTGGATACCTACATTGTGAATTGTTTTGTTTTTGGGACCTTGCTTTTTTCTTTCAGTATTTATGGTCTCTGTCTAAGTGCCGCCAGTGGCAACAAATTGCGTTTTTTAGGACCCATAACACCTATTGGGGGTCTTATTTTGGTATTGGGTTGGGGACTATTATTGTACTCCTTTGTTCGACCAATGATCTAAAGCCTTAAATACATATTCCCGTTAATCGTGTTTATTTTGTGTTTGAGTGTGGTCTTTGTAACCAAACAAAAAGACCGTAGACAATTGTTCGCAATTAATCGCAGCCACAGCCGTCCTGTCCGCAGGTTTTGCCACTTCCCTTTTTGCGTGACACCAAGGATTTGGGGAGAACAAATTTCCAAAGGAGATAGCCTACGGCAAGCCCCAAGGTTAGATAAGCCAGTATGTGCTGTGTAACATCCATTAACTTAGGATTTGGAATGCGGTCAATGCTACAAGATACGCAAAAACACTCATGAAGGCCAATTGCAGCAAGGGCCATTTCCAGGAGTTGGTTTCCCTTTTTACAATTGCCAGGGTACTCATACACTGCATGGCAAAGGCATAAAATAGCATAAGGGAAATGCCACTGGCCAGATTGAACAAGGGCATTTTTCCAGAGGAATCCAGTTCGGCGGCCATTCTGTTTTTGATGGTCTCTTCTTCATCGCTACCTACACTGTAAATGGTGGCCAAAGTACCCACAAACACTTCGCGGGCCGCGAACGAGGTGAGTACCGCAATACCAATTTTCCAGTCGTATCCCAATGGCTTTACCAAGGGTTCAATGGCTTTTCCTGCATAACCAATATAAGAGTGTTCCAGTTTATAACTGGCCACTTCCTGGGCTTTCGCACGCTCCGTTAATGTTTGGGTCAATATGGCCACAGAATCTTTTTGGGCCAAAGCGGATAGCATATTTGCATCGTTTGCTTGTTCCACATAATCCTGGATATTATTCTGGATGTAGTTTTTGCTATAAGGGCTCAAACCTTCGGATGCGATCCTTTTTTGGACAATATCCTCAGCATTTTTAAAATCCTCCGAATATCCGTTGGAGCCCAAAAACCAAAGGATGATGGAAATGGCCAAGATGATTTTTCCCGCGCCCAAGACAAAACTCTTGGTTTTTTCAAGTACCGTATAGCCAACATTTTTAATGAGTGGCAGACGGTAGGTTGGCATTTCTATCATAAACAAGGACCTGCTTTTAATTTTCAAGATCTTATTTAATATGGAAGCCGAAAAAATGGCCATTCCAAAACCGAGCAGGTACAACAACATAAGGGTAAGGGCCTGATAGCCCAATCCAAATATCCTGCCTTCCGGGATCACTAGGGAAATCAGAATCAGATATACGGGCAACCTAGCGGAACAGGTTGTGAATGGTGTCACCAAGATGGTGATCAATCGTTCTTTCCAATTTTCTATGGTCCGCGTGGCCATGACCGCAGGAATGGCACAAGCCGTTCCTGAAATTAGTGGAACCACGCTTTTGCCACTAAGACCAAAAGGGCGCATCAAACGGTCCATCAAAAACACGACCCGGCTCATATAACCTGATTCTTCCAGTAGCGATATAAAAAGGAACAAAAACGCGATCTGGGGCACAAAAATGACAATGCCCCCAATCCCGACCAAGATTCCCTCGGCCAACAAATCTGTAAAAATGCCCGGTGGCAAGGTGTTTTTGATCCATTCCGCGGCATTGGCAAATTGGGCATCAATATAATCCATGGGATACTGGCTCCAATCAAAAATAGCTTGGAATATCAGCAGAAGAATGGCAAAAAATATCACATAGCCCCATATTTTATGGGTGAGGATTTTGTCCAAGGAAGCCCTTAATCCCTTGGCGGCCTCCAGGTCTACCCGGTAGGTTTCCTTCAGGGCATTATTTATAAATTGATATCGCAGCACCGTTTCCCTATGCTGTAACTTTTTGAGCTCAGCGGGCGATTTGGTTGTAAAGGAAGTAGCATCCTGAATCCGCTTTTTTTCGACAGGCATAAAGTTGACATCCTGGGTAATCACCAACCAGAGTTTATATAAGTCCTCGTTGGGAAATGCCTTTTGAAGTCGATCAAAATATTCCGGGGCAATTCTGGATGTATCCACATTGGGTTGATTGGGTAACGAGCCGAAATCTGCAAGCAACTCCTTGATTTGTTGGATGCCTTGTCCTTTCCGAGTGCTCACCAAGGCAATTTTGGTCCCCAGTTTTTCCTCCATGGCAGCTAGATCAATGGAAATTCCCTTACGGTTCATTCGGTCTGCCATGTTGATGACCAGGATACTCGGAATGTGAAGGTCTTTTATTTGTGTAAAGAGCAGAAGGTTCCTTTTCAGGTTTTCCACATCGGTGATCACCACGGCCACATCTGGGTAGTCCTCGGCGTTTTTATTGAGCAGTAATTCCACCACCACACTTTCGTCCAAAGAAGTGGTGTTTAGACTGTAGGTTCCCGGAAGATCTAGGATATGCGCTTTGGTATTGTTGGGAAGCTTACAGATACCTTCCTTTTTTTCTACGGTGATGCCCGGATAATTCCCAACTTTTTGCTTTAGCCCAGTTAGTTGGTTAAAAACCGATGTTTTTCCGGTATTGGGATTACCTATTAGGGCAACATTGATGCGTTCGCTCATATTGGGGTGGAATCTTCTGGTGCTTCGAGATGGATCTGCCGGGCGACCGATCGCCTAATGGCAATGTGACTTCCATTAACATCGATATAAATGGGATCTTTTAAGGGGGCCACTTGAATCACTTTTATGGTATTTCCGGGCAAACATCCCAGCTCCAAGAGTTTAATGGGGAGTACGTTGTCGGAAAACTCCTTGATTACTCCGGTCTCACCTTCTTGTAAATCTAAAACAGTTGCCACTGGTATTATTTAGAATGAATTTAAGTAAGGGCAAAAATAGAGAAAAAAGCCCAAACAGTACTCGTTAAATTCCGGGATAATTGTCGCAATTACTGATTATAGCTTTCCCTTAAAATTTCGAGATCGACCAGCAATTTTTCAATTTCCTCTTTATTGGTCCCATCATAAAAGCCCCGAATCCTTTTTTCCTTGTCCACCAAAATAAAATTTTCGGTGTGGATCATATCAAAAGGTCCGCCATCCCCATCGGTCTTTACAGCCAAATATGATTTCCTTGCCAGTTGATAGATTTGTTTTTTATCTCCCGTTACCAAATTCCATTTTGTATCATCCACACCTTTTTCCAGGGCATATTTTTTAAGTTGGGGTACGGAATCAATTTCGGGGGTGACCGAATGCGAAAGTAACATCACATCGTTCTTGTCTTTGATTTCTTCCTGGATTTCCGCCATGTTCTTTGTCATGATCGGACAGATGCTTGGGCAGGTGGTAAAGAAAAAGTCGGCCACATAAATTTTATCCTGATACTGTTTTTGGGTTATCTGTTCCCCATTTTGGTTGATGAGCTCGAAATTGGCAATGGTATGGTACTTTTTTTTGTAATGTAGGGTGCTATCCACCAATTCCTGGTCCACCATGGAGGGTTGAAATACCGGGAGTGTTTTTTTTTGTTTGAGGGCATTGTAAAAAAGGTAGATGATAACGGCCGAAAGTGCCAATAGCACCATTCCAAAAAACTTGAATCTGGAAAGAAAATCCCGCATCCCACAAAATTACAGCCGGGCCAAGGATTCATCAAACGAAATCGGATTTTTGTTGCTAAATCTTTCTTAAATACTGCGATTGGCCTAAATCGTCTTTTTATAACAGGGCTAAAAGCTTACTTTTGTGGGCTTAATACAAGATATAGAAATCAATGGGTCTTTTTACACAGATCGTAATGTTTATCATAATCATCTCCGTTTTGGTGATTTTGCACGAGTTGGGACATTTTCTTCCAGCAAAATTTTTCAAGACCAAAGTGGAGAAGTTCTACCTCTTTTTTGATGTAAAATATTCCTTGTTCAAAAAGAAAATCGGGGAAACCGTATACGGTATTGGCTGGCTACCTCTTGGAGGGTATGTAAAAATAGCCGGAATGATCGATGAGAGCATGGATACCGAGCAGATGAAAGAGGAACCCAAACCTTGGGAATTTCGAAGCAAACCTGCCTGGCAAAGATTGATCATCATGTTGGGTGGGGTCACGGTGAATTTTTTGCTGGCCTGGGTCATATATACCTTTACGTTCTACAACAACGGTGAGACTTTTATCCCGGTCAACAAAATTGAACACGGATTGCATGTAGATCCGGTCAGCGAGCGCATCGGACTGAAAACTGGGGATAAAATCCTGGAAATAGACGGCAAAAAGGTGGAGAAATTGGACAGGTACCTGTCCATGGACATCCTTTTTGGCGATGAGATCAAAGTGTTGCGGGACGGTAATGAAGTAAGTGTTCCGTTGAGCGATGAAGGAAAGAAGGCCGCGCTGGAAAGTAGAGGTAGGCAGTTTATTATACCAAGGTACCCCACATTGGTAATTGGCCATGTATCCGATAGTTCCAATGCCAAGGAAGCAGGCATTCAAGTGGGAGACAAACTTGAAAAAATCAATAATAGCCCACTTCAGTTTTGGGATCAAGTTACTACCCAAATCAATGAAAACCGTGGTGGCACATTGGATATTGAAGTGAACCGAGGTGGTCAAGTGGTGAATCTACAGGTACAGGTTCCCGATAGTTTGGCAGTTGGGATTGCCCCGGATAGAAACTTGGCCACAGAGCAATTGTCCATTACCAAAGAGTTTAGTCTTGCCTCTGCCATTCCAAGAGGGTTTATGGAGACCATCAATGTTTTGGTGCGGCAGGTAAAGCAGTTTAAACTGATCTTTAACCCCATAATCCAAGGGTACAAACAAGTTAAGGGACCCATTGGTATCGTAGAGCTGATGCCCACATCTTGGGATTGGACGTTTTTCTGGAGTTTTATGGCGATGTTCTCCGTATGGTTGGCCTTTATCAATGTGCTTCCCATTCCCGCTCTGGATGGTGGGCATGTGATGTTTTTGTTGTATGAAATGGTCAGCGGAAGGCCGCCAAGTCAAAAGGTACTGGAGCGCGGTCAGATTGTTGGCTTTGTAATATTAATGGGATTGATGGCGGTGATTTTTGGCAACGATATCTGGAATATTGTCAAAAGATTTATTTAGGCCAATTTTGTTTGTGGTCTTTTAAAGAATCTGCTATATTTGCACCCGCTTAAGGTAAAATATTCCTCCTTAGCTCAGTTGGTTAGAGCATCTGACTGTTAATCAGAGGGTCGCTGGTTCGAGCCCAGCAGGGGGAGCAAAAACCGTGAAAACCTTGTTTTTTAACAAGGTTTTTTTATGCCCTGGATTTTGTTGGCCAGAAACCAGCGCCGAGCAAATTCAGGGCAAGCCCAATAGGGTAGTATAATTTTAAAACCATCTATGAAACAGGTGGTTTTTTTGTTGTTACGGCAAGTGAATCCCTATCCGTATGGGAGACCAAAAAAGGATGTATACAAAGTAAAGCCACAATCCCAAATAGCCTTTCTTTTAAGGAAAGAAAATTCTCTAGGTAGAGGCTAAAATTCTTAGCATGAATGTTTTATAGGATAATATTTATGTTAAAAATAGGGTATTGACTACAAAATAAAAAGTATAGTCTTATATTCATAAGGTCAACAGAAGGGTAAGCTCCCATATTTTCCTCCCCCATGGGAACCCTTAAATAGACAGCTAGCAAAGCATTTTCACAACCTAAACCAACAAGCTATGAAAAAAACACTTTTCATCAGTGCGCTCTATTTATTTTTTAGCGCATTTCTGTCATGTACCAATGAAGAAAGCACCGATACCTTAAGGACCTTGAATGCAACAGTGGTCATTAACAACCCACCTGCAGTGGCCATCCAGGAAGAAAATATTTATACCGTCTATGGCAAAACCCACAAATCCGCAGATCCTGAAAAGTTTAGGATTGCGATACAAGATGATCTAGCTTATTTTTTCGATGACAAAGTCACCCAAGATTGGGTGCAGTTGAATCCTGATAAATTGTCCGGTCTTGGCGGAATTTTGGATACCTACGTGACCAATGGGGATTATGATTTTGAAGATTTTCTTCCCCAGGACAATCGAAACAACTATCTAACCCTAAAAAACCGGACTACCGGGTTGATTCGTATTGTCAACTTTGTCGTGGACAATGGGGAGATTCTCAAAACCCCATCCAACAGTAATAAGGAAGTCCCCTTTAAAAGGGTATTTTTCTCAAACCCCACCGCCGAGCCCTATCAGTTTCCAAGTGATATGACCAAGTTTGAAAACGGTTTTATTCTGGGAATCCCAGAGATTGGCGAAGCGCATCTGGGTGAAGTGTACCTTATGAAAAACATGAACCAACGGACCCCTAAGCTTATTGAAACTGGACTTTTGGATGGTACGCTTACAGGGATTGAACGTATTGTGTTCAACGACCTTGGAGGGGGCAATTTTATTGGTGTCGTGGCCTATCATGGCATTGACGGAATTTATTCCAGTCAGATTGGTTTGTCCACAGACAATCTGTTTTATGGAAATGATGCCCAGATGGTTCCCGTGGGGAATTTAAATGCCTTAACCAACATGGAATTTGTAGCGGGTCAATTTGTGGCCACTGGACCTGCCGGGGAGTACTGTACAGCCGGAAATCAAGATTTATTTTGGAACCCTTGTAGTGGTTTTCAAACAGGTTTGGTTGCGTATTATCCGTTTAACGGCAATGCCGATGACGAATCTGGAAATGACAATCATGGTGCTGTAAATGGAGCAACATCCACCGAAGACAGGCACGGAAATGCCAATAGTGCGTATATGTTCGATGGAATGGATGATGAGATTTCAGTAGCTACCACAACCATATTGAACAATGTAACGGCAGGGAGTCATACCGTTTCCCTGTGGCTGACCAAGGATGCTGTTTCAAGTAGCCCCAAGTTTGTCATTGATGCTGCTGACCCCGGTGCTGCTGCGGGTGATCAAAGAGGAATCCGTTTTGAATCCACGGAATTTCCAATTTTCAAATGGGTTACCACCGATAACTCCTACAGGGCAACATCCACCGAACCAATAGTGCAAAATGATCAATGGTACCATGTTGTTGGGGTTTATGACGATACGGGCAAGGTGGGCAAAATCTATATCAATGGTGCCGAGTATGGGACCAACACCTCCACGGGAACCCCTTCGGCAATCAGTGTGTTAAAAATTGGAAACATAGCTGCGGGGGGAACTGGTGACGGACATTATCAAGGTAAAATAGATGATATTCGCATTTACAACTATGCCTTTGGGGCGTCTGACGTGGACCAGCTCTATCAGCAAGAAAAACCAGTTTTTGATCCAACGGATGGCCTGGTCGCCTACTACCCCTTTAGCGGGAATGCAGATGATGCTTCCGGGAATGGAAACCATGGAACGGTGGTCAACGCGGTATTGACGAGCGATAGATTTGGGAATGTGGATAACGCTTATAGTTTTGATGATGTGGGTAACAAGCGCATCTCCTTGGGCACGGCAATAAATCCGGCCCATATGACCAACTTAACCCTCAGCGCTTGGATCAAGCTCGATGCTTCTTTTGTAACATGTTGCGATGGGGACAGTCAAACCATATTGGGTCAAGGAAGTGGTACTGGGTCAAGTGCCAATTATCCATTTTGGTTTTTCTTTACCTATAATGGGCGCTATGCCCTAAAAAGAAACTCCCCTTCCTTGGAAACCGATTCCTTTTTCTATCCAGAGGATGGTGCTTGGCATCATGTTGCTGCATCCGCAGAAGGCAATACGTTCAAGTTGTATTTGGATGGGGTTGAAGTGGCCAGTAGAAATGATGGTGGTTCCCCAGGTGGCACAAACTATCAGTTGGCCATAGGAAACTTAGGAAATACCTCCGGAACTTTTGGCAACACATTTAATGGGGACATCGATGAGGTACGGATATATGATAAAGCTTTGACTGCGACCCAGATAATGGATTTATATTCCAACTAAGGCCATACAACCCTTCTTATAATCTTTTTTTTGTTCATCGCACAAGATTCCCTCGGCATAAAACTTTCAATTTACGCCAGGGGCTTGTCAATTGAGCCTGCTTTTGAACACCTCATACATCCCCAAAGGGAATAAAAAAGCAAAACAAAACGGATACGATTTCCGTGAGGTATGGGGCGAAAATACTCCTGGACCAATTTTGTTGCCCCAAAAATCCCTCACATTAGGTTATGAAGTTATGGTTTGTAACATTTCTATTGATGCGTGAAACATGGCAATCTATTTGCAAAATAAGTATTAGTGTAACATGATATTATTCAGTATCATTCCAAACCAAAAATGAACTAATACTGATGCTCCAAAAGTCTGTTAACAATGTGCCAGTATCTGTCAATAAAATTTCAACCTATTCAAATTAATGGATACATTTAACCCTACATGCTTAAAACCCATTCCCAAAAAATGAAGAAAAACCTCGATCTACTTTATATAGTACTTATTATTTACTCTTTTCCCGTTAACGTTAACAGTCAGGAGAAAGACTTTAAGTCCTATGAACAAAACATACCAGGCACCGACCTCACTGTGTCCATGATTCCCATTCCCCAAGGCAGTTTTACCATGGGGAGCCCCAGTTCAGAAAAAGGAAGGTCCGCTGATGAAGGACCTGCGCATGAAGTTCAGATCTCACCTTTTTGGATGGGGGAGTTTGAGATTACCTGGGATTTGTACCATCTGTTCATGGCAAGGGAAATTGATCATACCAATGGAAGTTTTGCAAAGGGGAAAGAAGTTTCAATGGACATCGATGCAGTTTCCGGAGCCACCACTCCCTATGTGGAAATGAGCTTTGGAATGGGAACAGAAGGGTATCCGGCTATCTGTATGACCCAGTATGCAGCGTCCAAGTTTTGTGAATGGCTATCGGCAATAACGGGTCAGTTTTATAGGTTGCCAACCGAAGCGGAATGGGAATATGCCTGTAGGGCCGGAACGGATTCGGCATTTTCATTTGGTGATAGCGCCTACAGCATTAACGACTATGCATGGTATGCCAACAACAGTGATAACAAATACCAGAAAGTGGGTCAAAAGAAACCCAACCCCTGGGGCCTGCACGATATGCATGGAAATGTAGCGGAGTGGACGCTTGACGGATACGATTCCGACATTTATGGCCCCCGGAAAAAGAAAAAAGTAAGTGATCCATACCAAAAACCCACCAAAACTTACCCAAGAGTAGTACGCGGAGGTTCGTGGAAAGATAGTTCGGACAAACTTAGAAGTGCAGCAAGGAGGTATTCTGAAAAAAGGTGGAAAATGAGAGACCCCCAAATACCCAAGAGCAAATGGTGGCACACAGATGCCACATTTGTGGGCTTTAGAATTGTAAGGCCATACACCACCCCGGCTGCCAAGGACCAAAAAACATATTGGAAGGAAAAACATACAAATTAAATAACATGGAGAAGCAAGGAACAAACCAAAAAAGCAATTCCGTAAGTAGGCGATCATTTGTTAAAACAACAGGATTGGCCACAGGCGGAATTTTGGCCAGTAGCATTCCCTTTGAGGCGATGGCACAGACTGGAAAAGTGGCAAAATTAAAACTGGCCGTTATTGGCTGTGGGGGAAGAGGAACGGGAGCAGCGGTTCAGGCGCTGACCGCCGACCCTGATGTGGAACTGGTGGCCATGGCAGATGCATTTCAAGACCGTTTGGAAAAAAGCCTTAATGCCATTCAAGAGCACTTTGATGGAGAGCGCAAAATCAATGTCAAGGAAAAGAACCGATTTGTAGGGTTCGATGCATATAAAAAGGCCGCTGATTTGGCGGATGTGGTTGTATTGGCCACACCACCAGGATTTAGGCCCTTACATTTCGAATACGCCATTTCCCAAGACAAACATGTATTTATGGAAAAACCTGTGGCTACAGATCCTGCAGGTGTCAGAAGAGTGCTTAAGGCCGCAAAATTGGCCAAGGAAAAGCAACTCAATGTGGTGGTTGGTCTCCAACGCCATTATCAGAAAAAATATCTTTCCCTATACGACCAGGTGAAACAAGGAGCAATGGGAAAAATTGTTTCGGGACAGGTCTACTGGAACAGTGCCGGTGTTTGGGTAAGACCGCGTGAGGATGGTCAGAGCGAACTGGAATACCAGATGCGGAATTGGTATTACTTCAACTGGCTTTGCGGTGACCATATCCTGGAGCAGCACATCCACAATATTGATGTGGCCAACTGGTTTATTGGAGAGTATCCCAAAATGGCCCAGGGAATGGGCGGTCGTCAAGTAAGGAACGGAAAGGACCATGGTGAAATTTTTGATCACCACTTTGTGGAGTATACCTATCCCTCTGGGGCTGTGGTTTCCAGTCAATGTAGGCATCAAAAGGGGTGTCATAGTAGAGTGGACGAAGCGTTCCAGGGAAGTAAAGGTGGAATTGTCATCAGCAAGGGTATTATCACCGATCTGGAAGGCAAGGAAAAATTTAATTACGATGCCATCAATGAGGGACAAAATGATCCAAATCCATATCAAGTAGAGCACGACAGATTGTTTGCGGCCATACGTACCAAATCAGAGCTATTGGCAGATGCTGAGAACGGGGCAAAATCCACTTTGGCTGCCATCATGGGAAGAATGGCGACCTATTCAGGGGATATTATTACTTGGGACCAGGCTTTGAATTCTGATTTGACCTTGGTGCCAGACAATTTAACTTGGGATTCCAAAGCACCTACATTGCCCGATGCAGAAGGCAATTACAAAGTTCCGGTACCTGGGGTAACCAAATTTTCATAAGCACCTAAACCATAAAAGATGAAACGAAGAAAATTTATAGGTTCTGTTGCAGCCACATCAGCTTTGGGTATAGTGCCTGGACTGTTAGGTGCGCAAGAATATACCCAACCTGCCAAAGGCAAGTTCAACCTTAAATACGCCCCACATTTGGGAATGTTCAAAAACTTGGCCGGGGAAGATCCCATTGATCAGCTGAACTTTATGGCCGATCAAGGATTCACCGCTTTTGAGGATAATGGAATGAAGGGAAAAACGGTTGCCTTACAGGAAAAAATGGCATCTACCATGGCCAAAAGGGGAATTTCCATGGGGGTATTTGTAGCGCATAAAATATATTGGCAGGAACCTAACCTGGCAAGTGGCGATAAAGATTTGCGGGCAGAATTCCTTGCTCAGATCAAGGAATCCGTGGAGGTGGCCAAGCGAGTCAATGCCACGTGGATGACCGTAGTGCCCGGCCATGTGGACTTACGACAAAATATGGGTTATCAAACCGCCCATGTGGTGGAATCGCTAAAACAAGCCTCCGCTATCTTGGAACCCCATAGACTGATAATGGTATTGGAGCCATTGAATTTCCGGAACCATCCGGGATTGTTTCTCACCGATAGTCCACAAGCCTATGAAATTTGTAAGGCCGTTGATTCACCTTCCTGTAAAATTTTGTTTGATATATACCACCAACAAATCCAAGAAGGAAACCTTATCCCAAATATTGAGGACTGTTGGGACGAAATCGCATACTTTCAAATTGGGGATAATCCGGGAAGAAAGGAACCCACCACCGGGGAGATCAATTATAAAAATGTGTTCAAGAGCATACATGACAAAGGTTTCCAGGGAATTCTTGGGATGGAGCATGGAAATTCCGTTCAGGGAAAAGAAGGGGAGCAACGTGTGATCCAAGCCTATACGGAAACCGATAACTTTCTCTAAAGCACTAGATTGACCAACCAAGGAAAAATCCGCTGCAAAGCGGATTTTTTTATGCTCGGAAATAGTCAAATTACTTCTGGGAGACTTTTAATTTAGTAATATCAAATAGGATTTCCCGGATACTTGCTTCTATATAATTTACCTTCTAATTTTCTTAGAATCAGGCTCCTGTATAGTATAAACTTTTCCTAACAATTATTTAAAGTATTTGAGTGGGATAATTCCTTCCAAAAGTGAGTAATTTGAAATAATAATTTATTATTTGTAAAGATTTCCCTTGGGCTTCTCCCGTTCAAATAGCACTTCCAGACCATTTCTTTTGCATGCTTCCTTGGCAGCATTTGGAACTTACTTTTGCATGTACGCATTTAGGCGCCCCTTTACCGTAGCCACTTTTGAAGGCTTGACCTTTGCAGGGATGGACTACAAAATTGTACTGATCATTGCCCAGGTTATGGGCTATGCCCTATCAAAGTTTCTTGGGATTAAGATTATTTCTGAACTCAAACCCAACCAACGACTGGTCTATCTCATGGCACTTATTGGGTTGGCGGAGCTTTCACTGTTGTTTTTTGCTTGGGTGCCCAGGCCTTACAATATTGCGTTCATGTTCTTGAATGGGATTCCATTGGGAATGATCTGGGGCATTGTGTTTTCATATTTGGAAGGAAGACGGGTCACGGATATTCTGGGGATAGCACTTTGTGCAAGCTTTATAGTTTCCAGTGGGGTGGTCAAATCTGTTGGGCTTTTTGTAATGCGCTTTACGGGGATATCGGAATTTTGGATGCCCGCTGTAACCGGTGCTTTCTTTTTGCTTCCCTTGTTGTTTTTTGGCTTTCTTTTGGAACGAATTCCACCTCCTTCGGAAAAAGACAAATCATCCCAAGTGGAGCGTTTGCCCATGACCCGGGAGGACCGGAAAAATGTGCTGGGAAAATATTTCCTACCCATTGCCATTATTGTGGTATTCTATACCCTGTTGACGGCCTTTAGGGATTTTAGGGACAATTTTGCCCGTGAACTATGGGACAGTATCGGATTTCAAGATGATGCTTCCGTATTTTCAACTTCAGAATTGGTTATTGCCGTTGTGGTCCTGTTGATCATTGGCTCCATCTTCTATATAAAGGACAATCTCAGGGCCTTAATGACATATCACTCCTTATTACTGTTGGGAACCATCGTATTGGGGCTGGCCACTTTGATGTTCCAATTGGGGATATTAAACCCATTCCTTTGGATGGTTTGCACCGGATTTGGCCTGTATATCTGCTATGTGCCCTTTAATTGCCTGTTCTTTGATCGTTTTATTGCCGCCTTTAGAATCAAGGGGAATTCAGGATTTCTCATCTATATTGCAGATGCTTTTGGCTATTTGGGCAGTATTTTGGTGCTTTTGTACAAGAACTTTGGGCAGGCAAATCTTTCATGGCTGGACTTCTTTATCTATGGGGCCTATGCCGTCGCTTTTGTAGGAATTGGAATTACTTTGGTATCCTGGTTCAACCTTAAGGCCAAATACAAATCGGAAATCTTAAATGAACAATTGGGTTATGGACAATAAATATGATGTCATCGTGGTTGGCGGTGGCATTTTAGGGACTTTTCACGCTTATCATGCACTTAAATTGGGTTTGAGGGTTTGCCTTCTTGAGCAAAACCTTCGCCCTAAAGGGGCTACCACACAAAATTTTGGACAGGTGGTACCTTCCGGAATGAATACGAAATGGCAAACCTTTGGAAGGGAAAGCTTGAAAATTTACAAAGAGATTCAGTCCCTTTTTGACATAAGCGTGAGGCAAAATGGGACGGTATACCTCGCGTCCAATGAAGAGGAGGAACGACTGTTGGTGGAGTTGCGGGCCATCAACAATAATAACTCCTATACTTCCACTATGCTCACCAAAAAAGAGTGTTTGGAAAAATATCCAGGTCTTAAGGAGGATTATGTAACTGCAGGTCTCTTTTTTCCGGAAGAGGTAACCGTGGAACCACGCACCATGATCCATCGCCTCCAGAAATATTTGGTCAAGGAAATGAACTTGAAACTTTTGACTCAATTCAGAGTGGTTTCATGTACCAAGAAATTAAATGGAATTGAAGTTAAAGACACTAGAAACCGGAAATTATGGGCCGGTAAGGTGATTATTTGCAATGGCAATGACTTTAAAAATCTTTATCCCGATATTTTCGCCGAAGGTGACTTGGAAGTTTCCAAGCTCCAGATGATGCAGACCAAGCCCCAAGGTAATTTTTTGCTCAAGGGGAGCATACTTACCGGGTGGTCCATTAGAAGATACGAGGCCTTTGCAGAATGCCCTTCCTTTGCTGAAGTCAAGGCCAAGGAGACCCAAGACAGTCTTCAGAAGAAATGGGGTGTACATATCTTGTTCAAGCAGGCCGTGGATGGTTCCATAATTTTAGGGGATTCCCACCAATATGCCGATGCTGCGAAAATGGATGAGCTCGGGGATGATTTGGATATGGATATCGATAATTTTATGCTTCGGGAAGCCCAGAAGATTTTTCAATTGCCCACCTATCAAATTCAGCGGAGGTGGTTTGGAATGTATTCACAATGTAAAAACAACGACATCTTTACCAGAACCATAGATGAGGACATTCATATCATCACCGGAATAGGAGGTAAGGGAATGACTGGAAGTGCCGGATACTCCAAAAAAAACATAAATGCTATTTTTAAGACACAAATTCAATTATGAAAGACATAAAGCTTGTTGTTTTTGATATGGCCGGTACTACGGTGAACGAAGACAATGTTGTATATAAAACGGTTCAGAAAGCGTTAAGGGAAGCGGGGGCGGATGTTGATTTGGACCTGGTACTGGAGTTTGGGGCCGGTAAGGAAAAATCCAAGGCCATAGCAGATGTGCTGGAGTATCTTCAACACACGGGCACAGAAGTTTCAGATATTGACGGCGATTTGGTCTTTTCCAACTTTAAGACCATGCTCAAAGAGGCCTATGCCAACCTCAAGGTAACCCCATACGATGGAGTGGAAGAATTGTTTGAAACCTTAAAATCCAAAGAGGTAAAAGTGGTGCTCAATACAGGGTATGACCAGCATACCGCAAAGACCCTGATGCAAAAATTGGGCTGGAAGGTTGGCCATCAAGTAGATGCATTGATTACTGCTGATGATGTGATAAATGGTAGGCCCTCTTCAGAAATGATTGATAAGGCCATGGACATGTTTCAAATTGAGGACCCAGCTCAAGTGCTAAAAGCAGGGGACTCCATAATTGATATTGAAGAGGGGCAAAATGCCAATTGTGGTATTACGGTTGGGGTGCTAACAGGGGCCCATACCAGAACCCAGCTAGAAACCATCAATCCAACGGTGATCTTGGATGCATTGCACGAGTTGGCCGAGGTGCTCTACCCAGCTCCGTCCAATTAAATAAAGAAATAGACCACCAACATTTTGGAACTGATCTTGCCCTTGTTGATGGGTACGTGGGGGATGCGTCCGTCAAAGAATATGGAATCACCTTCCTTTAAAAGCACTTCTTGTTCCCCAATTACATAATAGCATTCGCCAGAGAGTACATACTTGAATTCGAAGGCATCGGTAATGACCTTATCGCGTTTGGAGTTGGGCTCCACCTCCAACAGCACACTTTCAAACCCAACAGAATTTAGTTGCTTGCTAAAAATGTAGTTATAGGTAAACCCTACCGCTTCGTCCTCTTTTTCAATTAAGGTTTGTTCATCTTTACGAGCCACCAAAAAAGTTTGGCCGGTTCCCTTGGGAATGCCATCAAAAAAATCCGTCATTTCGGTTTCAAGGGCATCCACAATTTTCAAAAATACAGGGAGGGAGGGGATGGTTCGTCCATTTTCAATCCTTGAAATCAGTCCCGCGGTTACCCCAGCTTTAGTTGCAATATCATTTATGGTGTTTTTATTGTTCTTGCGAATTTCCTTCATCCGCTTTCCAATACCGATCAGATAATCTTCCATGTTTTGAACCTCAATTGACGTTTTTAATATTTATAAGTTTTTCTCTTTTTTCTTAAAAAAACGTGCTAACACTTAACCAATTGTTAAGCAGTTGGATAGTAACGTATTCTGGCCATGCAAGATAGAATAAAAATTGAATATTTGTAAATAATATTAAGCTAACATTATTGCCTTTCTTTTAACCTTAGCATTTCTTTTTTTTAATCTGTTCAGCGCTATGTCTTAACGTGTGTATTGGATATTTGTTGATAAATAATTAACCAAATTTTACAAATATTCAACAAATGAAAAGAACACTCGTAGCATTTTTACTTGCTTTTTCAGTAAGTATGATCGGCTTCTCCCAAACCATGTTCACGGGAACGGTCGTAGACGAAAGCAACGTTCCCCTGCCCGGGGCTTCTGTTGTTGTAAAAGGTAGTGCCACTGGGGTAGCTACCGATTTTGACGGTAACTTCCAGATTGAGCTTCCCCAAGAAGGAGCCATCTTGGAAGTATCTTATATAGGGTACATTACCCTTGATTTTGATACTACCGGAAAAACCAGTGCTACCATTAGCCTGCAGCCCGACTCCCAAAAATTGGATGAGGTTGTGGTGACTGCACTTGGTATTAAAAAGGAGAAGAAACGATTGGGTTATTCCGTTCAGGAGGTTCAGGGTGACAATCTTGTGACCGCCAGGGAAACCAACGTTACAAATTCCCTTGCCGGTAGAGTGGCCGGGGTTCAGATCACAGGCGGTGGGTCCGGAGTGGGGTCCACTTCAAGGATTGTGATCAGGGGTGAAGGTTCCTTGATTCCCGGGAACAATTCCCCATTGTTCGTTGTGGACGGGATCCCGATTACCAACCGTACCATCAGTAACCGTTCTGAAGGCAATCTGGAAACAGATTACGGGAACGGTGCCGCTGACATCAATCCAGACGATATTGAATCCATTTCCATATTGAAAGGCCCCAATGCAACCGCCCTATATGGGTCCCGTGGATTGAATGGGGTGGTCTTGGTCACCACAAAATCAGGAAGTGCCACAAGAGGTTTGGGAATCAGTTTTACCCAGAACGTAACTTTTGAGGAAGCGCTTAGAATCCCGAAATACCAAAACCAATATGGACAAGGTGCCGGGGGTGAGTTTGCCTTTGGAGATGGATTTGGTGGTGGAATCAATGATAACATTGATGAAAGTTGGGGACCTGTCTTAAATGGTCAGCTGATCGCACAGCACGATAGCCCAACAAGCAGTGGTTTTAGAGCTGGGGATTTTGCGGTTCGACCAAGAAATGCAGATGGGACATTTGCCGATACGGTAACGGCCACACCATGGGTAGCCAATCCAGGAAATGTAGAGGATGGTTTCTTTGAAACCGGGCGCACCTTGACTACCAACCTTTCTTTGACTGGGGGTAATGAAAAAGGAAATTTTAGGCTTTCCCTTACTAATTTGGACAATGAGGGAATCATTCCCAATACCGACTTCAATAGAGAGACCTATGCTTTGAGCGGGGCCTATAACCTAACAGATTGGTTAAAGGTTTCCTCCTCCATCAACTACGTGAACAGTAGTAGCAACAATAGGCCCAATAATTCCTATGGAACAGAGAACATCATGTACCTATGGGTATGGTTCGGGCGCCAAATCAATATGGATTCCCTGAGGGATTACTGGCAGCCAGGTTTGGAGGGCAGACAACAGTACAACTACAACTACAACTGGCACGACAACCCTTTCTTTACCATGTTCGAGAATACCAATGGTTTTGATAAGCACAGAATGTTCGGTAATGCCAGGGCAGACATCACCTTGACCGAGGATTTATCCTTAATGGTCCGTACGGGTATCGATTATTTTAGCGAGCTAAGGACAGGAAAAAGAGCCTATAGTACGCAACGATTTGCCAGGGGTCAATATAGGGAGGATGATATCTTTTTCAAGGAGCAGAACACAGATTTCCTCCTGACCTATAACAAAGATCTGAACGAAGATTTCAACTTGGGTGCTTCCTTGGGTGGAAACATCAGGAAAGAAGAGAATAGGTATAAGAGAATTGCGGCCAACTCTTTGTCCGTCCCTGGAATCTATAATTTCCAGAATGCAGCAGAACCATTGTCAAAGACCCAGTTCAATGATGAGCGTAAGATCAATTCGTTGTATGCTTTTGCAAACCTTTCCTATAAGAACATGCTCTTTTTGGATGTGACGGGCAGGAACGACTGGTCCAGCACATTGCCAGCGGATAACAATTCGTACTTCTATCCGTCTGTGGGTGTCAGTGCCATTGTTTCCGATATGTTCGAATTGCCAGAAGCTTTCTCTTTCGTAAAACTCCGGGGAGGTTGGGCCAAGGTGGGTAACGATACCGACCCTTATGCCCTGCGAAACACCTTTACTTTTGATGAGCCTTTTGGCAATTACCAAAGAGTAAACGCTTCCAGTATTTTAAAGAACGAGGAGCTGAAACCAGAAGAGGCCAATTCCATTGAAGTGGGTGCAGACATTAGATTGTTCAACAATCGTTTGGGCTTTGATCTTACCTATTACGACTCCACGACCAAAAACCAGATTCTGACCTTGCCAGTGGCCAATACCTCTGGATTCGATTCGCGAATCATCAATGCTGGTGAAATCCAGAACAAAGGGTTGGAGATTGTGGTGAATGCCACCCCTGTACAAACGGAAAACTTTACCTGGAACACCACGGCCAACTTCACTACCGCAAGAGGGGAGGTAAAATCCTTGACCGATGGTTTGGATACCTACGAAATTTCCAACAACTACTTAAGCGTACAGGCTAGGGTTGGTGGAAGAATGGGAGATGTATACGGAACGGGCTTCGTAACCGTGCATGACCCCAGCAGCGAATTCTTCGGACAAGTGGTGCACAATGAGGATGGGTTCTCCATCAGGGATGGTAACCTAAAAAAATTAGGGAACTACAATCCAGATTTCACTTTGGGTCTACAGAACAATTTCAACTACAAGAATTTCAACCTTGGCTTCCTGTTCGATTGGAGGCAAGGAGGAGAGATCATGTCCAGGACCGTCTTGATCGGAGGTACTTCAGGGATGATGGACTTTACTGCCGTGGGAAGGGAAACAGGAATCATTTCAGAAGGAGTTATCCAGAATGCGGATGGCAGTTATAGGGTCAACGATGTACGATTGAGCGGTCGTGACTACTATTGGTGGAGATACAACCGGGGCAATGAGGAAGTTGGGATGTACGATGCATCTTTCCTAAAGCTTCGCGAAGTAAAGATCGGATACAACTTCCCACAAAAACTGTTGAAGAATACCTTCATCCGATCTATGAACATCTCCTTGGTGGGACGAAACCTGGCCTTGTGGACAGAGAACCCGCATTTTGATCCAGAGACCATCTCCTTTAACGGCGGAACCGTGGTGCCAGGGGTGGAGGACATGGCCTTGCCAAGCTCAAGAAGCTATGGATTGAACCTAAACCTAACCTTCTAATCAAATAGAAAAGAAACATGAAAAAGTATATAACACTTTGTACAATTGCCTTCTTGAGTATGGTAGGCTGTACAGATGATTTTGAGGAAATCAATGCAAACCCCAACCAACCGGAAGAGGTAAGTTCTGATTTATTGCTATCCACAGTAATCACCTCTTTGGCCAATGCCACGGTTGATGATGGTGGTTGGGATAGAGGAAATATTGTGGCCCAACTCACGGCCAAGATCAACTTTACCGGATTCGATCGCTACAATTGGGGATCGGAATCTGGATTGTGGAACAGCTTTTATGGCATCCTTCCAGAAATCAACATCATTCTTGAAAACGCGATGATGGAAGCTAGCAGAAACACCAGCTATGAAGGAATGGCCTTGGTGCTGCGAGCTTATGTATTTGCCAATTTAACGGACAATTGGGGTGACATTCCCTATTCCGAGGCCATTGCCGGAAGCGAAGGTAACTTTACACCAGCCTATGACACCCAAGAGGAAGTTTACAATGGTATTTTGGCCGATTTAAGAACTGCGGAGACGCAATTGGCTTTAGGGCAGCCCATTTTGGGCGGTGATGTTTTGTACGATGGCGATTTGACCAAATGGAGACAATTGGCCAACTCTTTGCGATTACGTTATTTGATGCGTATTTCTGGGAAGACCAATGTGGGTGCCGAGATGCAGTCCATTTTGGATTCCGGGGTATTTATCGCCACCAATGAAGACAATGCCTCTGTGGTTTACCCAGCGAGCACCACCATCGATTCATGGCCTATTAGCACTGGACGTATAGGTGGATTTGATGAGCACAGAATGAGCGAGACCAGTGAGGCCGTATTGAAACAATTTGGCGATGGACGTTTGGAAGCTTGGTTCCAACCAACAGATAATCCTGATGATGACCCTGATCTCTTTGTAGGGTTGACCAACGGTCTGAGTGAGGACAATGCCTCTACCTTTAACGGTGGGGCCAGTAACGTTTCCCGCTTGAACCAGTCCTTTTTCTATGATTCCCCAAATTCCGTAATGGCGACCATTATCCAAACCGCTGAGGTACACTTCATTTTTGCAGAGGCCGCACAAAGAGGTTTGGTTACGGGAGATGCAGAAACCTTTTACAACGAGGGGGTTCGGTTATCCTTTGAGTATTGGGATGTGGACCAGGATGTCCTTGCATATTTGGCCCAGACTGGGGTTGCCTATGATGGCGAATTGGAAACCATAATCACCCAAAAGTGGTTGGCATCCTTTTTAGTGGGATTGGAAGGTTGGTATGATTTCCGAAGGACTGGATTCCCATCAGTAATTGTACCCGGACCCGATAATGTAAACACTGACAGGGTACCGGTCCGGTTTATGTATCCAGATTCGGAACAGACCTTGAACGGAACCAACTATCAAGCGGCAGTTTCCAGATTTGGCGCCGACGATATCAACACCAAAGGATGGTGGGAACAATAAAACAAGAGTTTTGATCAGTAGAATTTTAATAGTCAGCTTGGCCATGGGGATTTTAATATCCCTGTGGTCTTGTACTGTTAAAGAAAAACCCGATCTGGGGATAGAACATGTGGTGGTGATCGGTGTGGATGGAATGAGTCCGGATGGGATACAAAAGGCCCATACCCCTATGTTGGATACTATGGTCAAGTATGGTGCGGCAACCATGAATGCCCGTGCGGTTCTTCCCTCAAGCTCAAGCCCAAATTGGGCTAGCATGATCATGGGGGCCGATACAGAACAACATGGGATCACTTCCAATGCGTGGGAGAAATTTGACCATCAATTGTCTCCCGTGGTAGCTACAGAAAGGGGAACCTTTCCATCTATCTTTACCTTGTTCAAGGACCAACAACCTGAAGCCCATATCGGGGCCATTTATGATTGGGACGGCTTTGGGAGATTGTTTGAAAAGCGTGATGTGGATTTTGATATTGATGGCGACCACGAAGATGGCACAACAAAAGATGCCGTTGCATACATAAAAGAAAACACCCCCAAATTTACCTTTGTACATTTAGATCATGTGGATCATGCAGGTCATGGCATGGGCCATGGTTCCAAAGAATATTATAGGTCGGTTCAAAAGGCGGATTCCCTCATTGCTGAAATAGTGGATGCCGCCAAACAGGCGGGAATGTTTGAAAAGACCATGTTCCTGATAGCCTCCGATCATGGAGGATTGGGATATGGACATGGCGGTGAAAGTCCAGCGGAAATGACAATTCCATTTATCCTGTATGGAAAAGGCATCAAAGAAGGCTATACCATAGAAGAGACGGTATATCAATATGATAATGCGGCAACTGTAGCATTCGCCATGGAATTGAAAACACCGCAAGCATGGATAGGCAGGCCGATTACCGGGGCCTTTTTAGGGTATGAAAAACCAAAAGTGTACTATACCCGAAAAGAGCAGGTTATGGCTCCCAAAATCCTTCCGGATGCAGGGTATTTTGAACCTGCAGGAGGATTTTTCAAAGCAGATTCCGTTGCCGTGGTCATGCAAAACCCTAACAGGGAAGGTTCGGTGCGGTACACTTTGGGCAGCGAAATGCCAACTCTTGAAAATAGTACCGTTTACCAGGACACATTCTATCTTAAGAAAACGACCTTGATCAAAGCTGCAATTTTTCAGGATGGACAGCTAAAAAGCACTGTGGCCGATGCCAATTTTAGAATCGTGCCGCCAAACAATCCAAATGCGGTAAAGTACCTGGCTTATCAGGGTGAAAAAATGGAAAAACTACCTGATTTTACCGTATCAAAGCCTGTGAAAGAGGGATATGTGGGCGAGTTCTCGCATAAAACCTTGATAGGGGATGCCACCAAGGAAGATCAGATTGCCTTGGTATTGGAAAGCCACTTGCAGATTGAAGAAGCGGGGAAATATAGTTTTTTTACCACCAGTGATGACGGCAGTAAATTGTTTGTCAACGGCGAACTGGTCGTGGATAATGATGGAAACCATGGAGTTCGGGAAAGAGGGGGATCCAAAGTTTTGGAAAAAGGAATACATCTGCTAAGAGTGGAATATTATAATGGCGGCGGAGGGTACCATTTGGATGTAAAATACAAGGGACCCCAAACACCCAAACAGATTATACCCGCCGATAAATTAACTTTAAAGAACTGAGTTCAACCAATGAATCTGGACAAACCCAACCATCTGGAGCAGCTCGTGGAGGGCGATATCAATCAGACAGAGGCCAGAAGGCAGTGGATGGAGCAGGATATTGACCAACATACCAGGGAGTTGTTGGAACGCGATGCCCAATACTTTATGCACCAGTCCATGTCCACACCTTGCCTGGATGTCATCCGGAATTGTGAAGGTTCTTACATAGAAAGCGTCTCCGGCAAGCGCTATTTGGATTTCCATGGGAACAACGTGCACCAAATAGGATTCTCAAATCCCAAATTGGTCAGTAAGTTAACAGAGCAGCTTCAGCAGTTAACGTTCTCCACCCGAAGATATACCAATGAAGTTGTTATCCAATTTGCGGAAAAAATAACGGCCCTCACCCCTCCAAGTCTTAATAAGATACTCATGACGCCCAATGGGAGCTCGGCAGTTGGAATTGCCCTAAAACTTGCCCGGGCCGTCACCAAAAAACACAAAGTGGTCTCTTTTTGGGATTCGTTTCACGGTGCCTCCCTGGATGTGGTGGGAGTGAGTGGGGAGTCCATTTTTAGGGAACATATGGGCCCTCTGGATTCAGGTGTGATTCGAATTCCCCCGCCCATTACATATCGGGGAATGTATGAAGGACAAGAGGACAAGGCTCTTGAATATTTGGAATATGTACTGTCCAAGGACAATCAAATTGGGGCTTTTCTAGCGGAGACCATCCGGAATACCGATGTGCAAATACCTTCTTCCAAGTTTTGGCAAGAAGTAAGGGGATTGTGCAATACGTACAAAGTATTGCTCATCTTGGATGAGATTCCAATTGCCTTGGGTAGAACGGGCAAAATGTTTGCCTTCGAAAACTTTGGTATTGAACCCGATATTCTATGTTTGGGCAAAGGATTGGGAGGCGGGATTATGCCGCAAGCAGCAATGGTCACCAAGTCGGAGTACAATAATTTTCAGGATATATCCTTGGGGCATTATACCCATGAGAAAAGTCCCATGGGTGCCATGGCAGGACTCACCGTTTTGGAAATAATTGAGGAGGAAGCACTACTGGAAAAAGTGAAGCAGTTTGAAACTTATATGCGATCGGCCCTATACAAACTACAGCGCAAATATTCCCTGATCGGGGACGTAAGGGGTGTTGGCCTTCTGTGGGCATTGGAACTGGTCACAGATCGGACTACCAAGGAAAAAGCAGTAACCGAAGCGGAGGAAATTATGTACGAGTGCCTTAAAAAAGGACTCAACTTCAAAGTTTCCAAAGGAAATGTTCTCCAGCTTTCACCCCCGCTTACTATTACCAGGCAAGAGCTGGACCAAGCGCTCGGAATACTAAATGAAGCATTTTTAAAAATCAATACAATAGCGTAATGAGGATAGGTACAATTCTTTTTTTGGTTACATTTCATTTTATGTCCTTGACCTGGGCACAAAAACAGGGCACCCAATTTTTAGTGCAACCATACCTTCAGGATGCAGAACCCAATGCCATGACCATCATGTGGGAAACCACAAATGGTGAAGAAAGTACCGTGGAATGGGGAAAGGCACCAAAACTTGGTAAAAAGTCCCATGGAGTAGCCTATGACATTAATTTTTCTAAGTCCAGGGTGCACGAAGTTCGCATCACAGGACTGGATAGATTCACAGTGTATTATTATCGCGTAAAAACGGGAAATCTACGATCGGATATTTACCAATTCAAGACACCTCCCTTCCCAACAGATGACCATTCGTTCAATATTGTGGCCATGAGCGATATGCAGTACGATTATAATTTTCCGGATAAATTCGGCGAGATGGTCAATGAGGGCGTACTTGAATACATGCAGAGTGCCTTTGACCAAGAACTGCCCGAAAATTTAGCCATGGTCTTGGTACCAGGAGATTTGGTGGAAAATGGGAGTAAATACCATCAATGGAAAGATCATTTTTTTAACCCGGCAGAAAAGCTCTTTGCCAAAGTCCCCGTGTATCCTGTGTTGGGTAACCACGAGCGGAATTCCGTTTTTTATTTCAAATATTTCAGTCTTCCCAAGAACGGTACCCCTGCTTATGCAGAACATTGGTGGTACAAAGACTATGGCAACACAAGGATAATTGGTCTAAACTCCAATCAGGGGTATGAGGATTTGGGTGAACAGCGCAAGTGGCTACAAAAAGTCTTGGACGATGCGGCCCAAAAAGAAGACATTGACTTTGTATTTGCACAATTGCACCATCCCCATAAATCGGAATTATGGATTCCTGGCGAACGGGAATCCACTGGTAAAGTGGTCAAGATGTTGGAAGAGTTTTCAACAAAGACGGGCAAGCCAAGTCTCCATTTTTTTGGGCATACACATGGATATAGCAGAGGGCAATCCAAAGATCATAAACATCTATGGATCAATGTGGCCTCAGCTGGCGGTGCCATAGACAATTGGGGTGAGTTTGAAGGAAGGGACTATGATGAGTTTTCTGTTACCCAAGACGAATATGGTTTTGTGCTGGTTGAAGTGGACGGGGATAAGGACAATCCAAAATTCACCATCAAACGAATCAGCCGGGGAAATGAAGAACATTTCAGAGACAATGAACTTAGGGATAGCATTACCATTTGGAAAAAGGACAGAAGACCTACGGCACCTAATACCTTGCAGCCTGTGGAAAATCAATTGGTAAAGGTAACGGGTACCCAGCTAAAAGCATCCACTTTTGAAAGTGGACACTCAAGGGCCTTTCATGCAGCCTCCCACTGGCAGGTTTCGGAAAACAAGACCTTTGAAAAGCTTGCCTACGAGCGATGGAGACAGCATGAAAATTGGTATTACAAAGAAAATAGACAAAAGAACGACGATCTAACCGATGAAAGAACACATCGCCTCAAGCCTGGAACAACCTACTATTGGAGGGTACGTTACAGAGACCAAAATTTAAACTGGAGCGACTGGTCCAATGTGTCAACATTTATATCGGAATCGGAATAAGTTGCCAAAAGAACAAATAAAGGGGAAGCCCTTAAAACTTTAATTGCGTTTCATTTCAAGTTCAGTAGTTTGAGTTAGTTTGATCGGAACCCGCGCCTTGGCGCGGGTTTTTTGTTATATTTAGAGCCATTGGGCAAGAAATAATCAACCCATAACCCCATGAAAAGGAGTTTCTTGTTAACGCTGCTATTGATACTGTCCCTTACCATGGGACTAAGGGGTCAGCATTCCGTGGCAAGGGAATGGAACGAGGCCCTGTTGTCCGCAATCCGCGTGGATATTGCAAGACCCACCGTCCATGCCCGTAATCTTTTCCATAGTGCTATGCTCATGTACGATGCATGGGCCATTTTTGACCCGACCGCACAGACTGTTTTTTTGGGAAAATCGCTGGGAGGCTATACCTGTGGGTTTAATGGAATAACAACGCCGCCCACGCTGGAGGAAATAGAGGAAGCCAGACATGAGATCATGAGCTATGCCATGTTTCGATTGCTCAACCATAGATTTGTCGAATCGCCGGGAGCGGTGGAATCCATACAGATTTTTAGCGATTTGTTCAACGCCTTGGGCTATGATGAAAATTTCGAGTCCATTGATTATAGCTCCGGTTCCTATGCCGCCCTCGGAAATTATATGGCCAGTCAAATGATTGCCTTTGGATTACAGGATGGATCTAATGAGCAAAACACTTATGCCAATCAATTTTATCAGCCGAACAACCCCGTATTGGTGCTGGAAAATTATGAGGAAACCAATCCGCTGACCGACCCGAATGGTTGGCAACCCTTGGCCTTTGAATTATTTATTGGACAGGCGGGGAATGAATTTCCGGGCGATATTCCAGATTTTCTTAGTCCTGAATGGGGCCAGGTAACACCCTTTTCCCTTCAGAAAAGTGACTTGGAGATATTTCGGAAAACAGACCCCGAAATTCCCAATTCCGATTTTGACAGTTATATCTATAATGATCCTGGGCCTCCAGTTTACATCCAGCCATCCAATGAAGATGGGATAGACGATCCTTACAAATGGCATTTTGCACTTGTTGCCTCTTGGTCTTCCCATTTAGACCCAGATGATCCAACTTTGATTGACATATCTCCCGGAGCTATTGGAAATGTGGACATTGCAGATTATCCTGAAACATTTGAAGAATACAAGGCATTTTATGATTTTGAAGATGGAGGAGACCCAGGTTCCGGCCATGCATTAAACCCCATAACCAATGCGCCCTACACGCCTCAGTTGGTAAAACGGGCGGACTATGCCAGGGTGTTGGCTGAATTTTGGGCCGATGGACCCGATTCAGAGACACCACCAGGACATTGGTTCACCATTTTGAACTATGTTAGTGACCACCCCCAAACCGTCAAGCAATTTGAAGGTACAGGGCCGGTTTTAAGCGATTTGGAATGGGATGTAAAGGCATATTTGACATTGGGCGGCGCCATGCACGATTCCGCGGTGAATACCTGGGGAGTAAAAGGGTACTATGATTATGTTAGGCCCATTTCCGCTGTGAGATACATGGCGGGGAACGGGCAAAGCAGTGATGCTGACCTTCCCAATTATGACCCTTTGGGGATACCTCTAATACCTGGATTGATTGAATTGGTGGAAGTAGGGGACCCCTTGGCCGGAGACAATAACGAAAATGTGGGCCGTATCAAGATTTTTGCCTGGAAGGGACCCGATTTTATTTCAGACCCGGATGTTGATGTGGCTGGAGTGGATTGGATTTTGGGCACTCATTGGTGGCCCTATCAGCGCAGTACGTTCGTGACCCCACCCTTTGCAGGATACGTATCAGGACATTCCACCTTTTCCAGAGCTGCCGCTGAGGTGTTGACCTTATTTACCGGGGATGCTTTTTTTCCTGGAGGGATGGGTGTGTTTGATGCCGCACAAGGCGATTTCTTGGTTTTTGAAAACGGTCCTAGCGAAAACCTTACCCTACAATGGGCCACCTATAGGGATGCATCCGACCAGACTAGTTTGTCCCGAATCTGGGGAGGGATACATCCTCCAATCGACGATATTCGGGGGCGTATTATTGGAGATAAAATTGGAAAAGATGCCTTTGGACTGGCCAAGGATTATTTCAATGGAAAGGCCATTATAGAAAATGACAATTTCGAGATCTTGGTGAATGGGGAATCCTGCAATGGATTTGCCAACGGGACGGTGCAGATCAATGCCAAGGCTTACTTTCCATACGTTGCCAGCATAGACGGGAATATCTTTGGATTTGATCAAGAGTTACTTGTGGACAATCTGGTGCCAGGGGTTTACGATCTTTGCATTACCATAGATACCGATAAGGATTTTCAACAGTGTTTTCAGCTGAGCATTGGGGAGGCCGCAGCTATAAGTGGTTCCGTGGAATTGGAGCAAGAAGGGATATTTGCGCGAGCTGTGATTCATATGGAGGAAGGCACCCCGCCATATACCCTAAGGGTCAATGATGAGATTTTGGGCGAATTTGAGGGGGATCAGTGGGAAATATTTGTTGCGGATGGCGATACTTTGGAGATAGAAACCGCCCTGCCTTGCGAAGGGAAGATTGAGCAAGAGATCAACATAGGCCAAACCAGGATTGCTTATACCAATCCCATAGAGGATTACATTAAAGTACGGGTGTTTGAGGATTTAGGTATGGTGCGGGCCGATATTTTTAATGTACACGGGCAATTGCTTACCTCGGAAATCTATGAAGTGAACAATGGGGAAATGGAAATAGCAACAAATGGATTGGCCAATGGCATGTATTTCGTCCAACTCCATTTGAATGAAAAAAGAACCATCAAACTGATCAAGAAATGAAAAGAAGCTGGATACTTTTCTTGTTGTTTGTTGCTTTGCTCTTTGGCTGTGGAGGAAGCGACCCGGTCAATACCGTCCCGTCCGTGCCCAGTTTAACCTACCCGACCAATGAACTGCTTTGCATAGAAAATGTTCTGGCATTTCGATGGAATCCATCCACCGATGCCGATGGGGATGGGGTTTCATATCAAATTGAAATTTCCAGCACTGAGACTTTTGGGGATATTGTTCATGCTGATTTGCTCAATGAAACGGCAAGGACCTTTACCTTGGAAAAGGGACAAACATTTTATTGGAGGGTCCGTGCCATAGATGACCAACAGAACCAAAGTGCATTTTCAACTGTCTGGCGGTTTTATACAGAAGGAGAGATTCAGGAGAACCGCCTTCCTTCCATTCCCCAATTGTTGCATCCTTCCCATGAAAGCACTACAGATCAGACTGAACTTGATTTGGAATGGGAAGCCACAGACCCGGATGTGGACGATGTGCTGACGTTTGACCTGTATTTTGGTACCGACAACAACCCTCCTTTGTTGGCGGAAGACCTTAGTGCCCCTATATTTCAGGTTGATCTTTCTCCCAACACCACATATTATTGGAGAGTGGATGTCAAAGACAATCAGGGCGGAGTTACCTTGGGTCCTGTTTGGGTGTTTGGCACCAACTAAAAAAGAGATAAAATTTTTTTTGGCAAGATGCTACATAAAAGGTAGCTTTGCTATTAAATATGTAGCAAATAGAAATTATGGCATTACCAATTCCAGGTCAACCTGTAAGGGGATCTAAATCCGGGGCACCGGTTATGGCTTTATTGGACTTGTTGGGACGCAGTTGGGCAATGGGGATCATTTGGCATCTCTACAGCGGACCCAGCACTTTCCGAAGGCTTCAAGAATACTGTGAAACCATCTCTCCCACCACCTTGAACAAGCGGTTAAAGGAATTGAGAGAATCCCATTTAATTGAAAGAACCGTGGATGGTTATGCCTTGACAAAACATGGCCAAGAACTGTATGCCCTTATTGAGCCTTTGGGAATTTGGGCCAAAGTGTGGGCAAAAAATTTTAAATAACACCTATGGAATTTAGACCAATAAGCAAGCCGCAACCTTCAGAATATCCAGAATACTCCCATATTTATATGGATTTGTTGGAAGATGATGACAAGATTCTGGAGCACCTTTGGCGCAATTTTCTCGAGATAAAGGAATATGTATACCAACTTCCAGATGGGAAATTATACTATAGATATGCCGAGGGCAAATGGACCATCAAGGAAATACTGGTCCACCTTATTGACGACGAGCGTATTTTTGCCTATCGCGCCCTGCGTTATGGGCGCAATGATTCCACCCCTTTGCATGGGTTTGACCAGGATCGTTACGCCATTCATTCCGAGGCCAATTCCCGATCTCTGGAGAGCATATTTGAAGAATATGAATCAGTAAGAAAAGCAACGATTACCCTATTCCAGTATCTTCCAAAAAACAGTTTTCTTCACGCAGGCGAAGGGATTGATTTTGACGGAAGTATCATCAACAAAAGAACTGTACGGGCTTTGGCCTATCATATTGCAGGCCACGAATTGAGGCATTTCAATATCATCAAGGAAAGATATTTCTAAACTATTTGTTCCCCCGCAAGACAAGTACAATTTTTAAAGAATACAACTATGAAAAAACAATTGTATGGGAGGCTGATGTTCCTCCTCATTGCTATGGGATTCCATTATGGGATATTGGCCCAAGAAGATTGTGGTCCGGTGACCCAGCTTAAATCCCTGTATGCATCGGACACGGATTTTAAGCAAACCATAGATCAAATGTTCAGCAATGTACATCCCTTGCCCGATGGTAGTACAAACCCATGGAAAAACAAGAGTATACATGATCTATATGATTTCCTGAACGACTGGTTCTATTTTCTTCCCATGACGGATGATGGTCTTGACAGAATCATCACCTTCTCATTTTTATATTATAAAAACCCAGATGGTATGAAGTTTATCAAAGAGGAACCAGGGCTGGGTTGGTCGTTGGATTTTGTTGAGGAACGCGGGAAGTTTATGGATAGCAGGGCATCTACCAAACACGTGGATAAATGGTTGGCGAATAAGGATTTGGGGCATGAGGATTTTGTGTATCCCGAGGGCGGTTTTACCTCTTTCAATGATTTTTTTACACGCGATCTAAAACCAGGGGCACGTCCCATAACCGCTGTAGATGACAATTCGGTTTTGGTGTCTCCGGCAGATGGGGTGCTCAATATGATTAACAACGATGTACAAATGAATTCCGAATTGCCCACCAAGGTCGGGATGACCTTAAGCCTGACCGAGTTGCTCGGAAATTCCAAATACGCCGAAAAGTTTGTTGGTGGTACCGCTATGGCCGTTTTTTTGTTGCCGACCAACTACCATCATTTTCATGCCCCTATTTCGGGGATGATGATGGAATCCCATGAGGAAGTGGGCGTTCGACTTTTTGGTATGCCCGATATCCTGGATATCATCAATGATGGCAACGTGGCTTATAATAAGGACTACAGTGTGTTTCAGGATTTTAAACATGGCTATTACATCATAGATACCAAGGAGTATGGCCATATTGCCATGATTCCCATTGGTCTGCAGACGATCGGTTCCGTGGTTTTCGAAGAGAAATTTAAAAACGTGGAGACCACAAAACCCGTTCAGGTGTATAAGGGTGAAAAGTTGGGACATTTTGCCTATGGAGGTTCCACGGTGCTACTACTTTTTGAAAAAGGCAGACTTGGAGGAATTGGGGTCAACCTTGGTCAAAAAATTGGAAATTTACACAAATAGCACTTCGTGTTGTGAATGTTTCTAGCTTGCATTTAAGACCTTTGACCACTGAAGACTACCAAGAATTGCGGGCCACAACGAATTGGGAACAAATATCGAACGAACAGGCAGGGCTTGCCCTGCGCAATGACTTGTTTTCCATATGTGTGGAACTGGATAACAGACCTGTTGGAATGGGCAGGGTTGTTGGCGATGGGGCGTTGTATTTCTATGTACAGGATGTTGTGGTCCATCCAGATTTTCAAGGAAAAGGTATTGGAAGGGCCGTTATGGGGGAAATTGAAAATTATCTTCAATTCAAGGTGAGGGATTACGCTTTTATTGGCTTAATGGCTGCCGACAAAGTAGCGTCCTTTTATCAACAATTTGGGTATAAGGCACGTCCAGATACCGCCCCGGGAATGTTTAAAATAATCCAGAATGACTAGTGGTCTGGAGCTGATAAATTGGCTACTTTAGAGGAGTGTCATAGATCATGCAAGACGAATTAATCAGAACCTTCGGCAATCAGTTTGAGCCCGGACTCCTGGAAGAAATCCAGCAAGTGGGAAAATTGGTGGAATTTCAGCCTGGCGAAATGCTTATGGATATCGGGAATTATGTCCGCAGCATGCCTTTATTGCTCTCAGGGGCCATTAAAATCCTAAGGGAAGATGAAGATGGTGACGAGCTGCTGTTGTATTACTTGGAACAGGGTGAAACATGTTCCGTGACCATGGCCTGTTGTTTGGGACAGACCAAAAGTGAGATCAGGGCCATCACGGAAACGCCCACAAAGCTCATCATGGTACCAGTGCAAAAAATGGAAGAGTGGATGACCCATTACAAAGGTTGGCGCAATTACATTTTTGAAAGTTACCACGGCAGACTCAATGAACTACTGACCACTGTGGATAGCATTGCTTTCAAAAACCTGGACCAGCGCTTGGTGGACTATCTCAAAAGAAAAACGGAAGTAACCCATGACCATCACATAAAAAGTACACATCAAGAAATAGCGCACGATCTACATACCTCCCGAGTGGTGGTTTCCAGATTGCTTAAAAAACTGGAGAAAATGGGGAAACTAAAACTGCACCGAAACTATATACAAATCCTAGATCTCTAGCTTTGTGTCCTAGGTTACCGTAAAAAACGGACAACTATCTTACTTTTGTCCAAATTAACTTCATGTTGGCACGTTATTTTCCCATTTTTTCGTGGCTAAAGGAATATGATCGGGCGAGTTTGCTGAGTGACCTCTCCGCGGGTCTTTCGTTGGGAATTATGTTGGTGCCCCAAGGTATGGCTTACGCCATGATAGCAGGCTTACCCCCAATTTATGGGCTGTATGCGGCCCTGGTTCCCCAAGTGGTATATGCGATTACCGGAACATCCAGGCAATTGGCTGTGGGCCCAGTGGCCATGGATTCCTTGCTTGTGGCGGCAGGTGTTGGGGCATTGCAATTGGTTTCTTTGAAATCCTATATTGCGGCTGTTATTTTTTTGACCTTGATTGTTGGTTGCCTTCAACTTTTACTGGGAATATTTAGGGCAGGTTTTTTTGTCAATTTTCTATCGAAACCGGTAATCAGTGGATTCACATCCGCAGCCGCAATCCTAATTGGCCTAGGGCAATTAAAACATATTTTGGGAACGGAGTTTTCCCAATCCAGCAAGATTCATGAACTTTTGACAAGTATTTTCGCAAGCTGGGGTCAAAGCAACACCTATGCACTGCTTGTTGGCTTAACGGCCATTGTGGTGATCTTGGTACTGGGGAAACTCAGTAAAAGGATACCGGTGGCCTTGTTGATTGTTGTATTGGGCATATTGGTCGTGTTCTTTTTCGGATTGGAAGATCATGGAATATCGCTGGTGGGCCAGATTCCCGAGGGACTCCCACAATTTGCCCTTCCCAATGTACAAATTGTGGAGCTGGGGCAGCTGTTGCCAATAGCCATTACAGTGGCCCTTTACGGTTATATGGAGGCCATTGCCATTGCCAAAACAGTGGAAGAAAAACATACGGATTATGAACTGGATGCCAATCAGGAGTTAAGGGCATTGGGCTTATCCAATATCTTGGGTTCATTTTTTCAATCCTTTCCTGTATCAGGAAGCTTTTCAAGAACCGCCGTAAACGAACAAGCGGGGGCTAAAACGGGCATGGCATTGATTTTTAGTGCGCTTTTCATTGCTGCTATCCTGTTGTTCCTTACCCCTTTGTTTTACAATTTGCCTACAGCGGTATTGGGTGCTATAATCATTGTTTCCGTTTTTGGCCTGGTGGATGTAAAATATCCGCTAAAACTCTGGCGAAATCGAAAAGACGAGTTTTTTCTATTGCTGGTCACATTTGTGATGACGCTGTTTATTGGCTTGATCGAAGGGATTCTTTTGGGAGTGTTGTTGTCCCTGTTTCTGTTAGTTTATAGGACTTCCCATCCCCACGTGGCCATTTTGGGGCAGATCAAGGGCACGGAATATTTTAAAAACATCTCGCGCTTTTCGGAAGAGGTGCAAGTGGATGAAGACAAATTGATCATCCGGTTTGATGCCCAGCTCTATTTTGGGAACAAGGATTATTTTAAAAAGGAACTGTACAAGCAGATTAAGAAGAAGGGAGAACGATTAAAATTTGTGATCCTTAATGCAGAAGCCATCAACTATGTGGATAGTAGTGGCGCTGCCATGTTGGAACGGATAGTCAAAGACCTTAAATCAAAGGGCGTGCAATTTTTTATTGCTGGGGCGATTGGCCCTACCCGGGATATTTTCAACAAAAGCGGTATTCTTGAGGTCGTCGGAAAATCCAATATGTTTGTACGTACCATTGAGGCAGTGGAGTATTGCTCAAGTCAAAAACAAAGAACCAAAATCCAGGAAAAGATTTCCCTGCAATCCAAAAACTAAGCTTTGTAACTTTGGTGACTGTACAGAATCCAAAGAGGAGCTATTTTTGGACTAAAATTCAAAAACATGAAAATAGAACAGATATATACCGGATGCTTGGCCCAAGGGGCTTATTATGTAGAAAGTGAAGGGGAAGTGGCCATTATAGATCCCTTAAGGGAAGTTGAGCCCTATATTAAACGTGCCAAGGAAGATGGTGCCCAAATCAAGTATATCCTGGAAACGCATTTTCATGCCGATTTTGTCAGTGGACACCTTACACTTTCCAAGGAAACAGGGGCCCCAATCATATATGGTCCGTTGGCCAATCCTTCGTTTGAGGCCATAATTGCCAAGGATGGTCAGGAATTTAAACTGGGAAAACTAACCCTCAAGGTGTTGCATACACCTGGGCATACCATGGAGAGCAGCACCTTTTTACTGAAGGATGAAAATGGAAAGGACCATGCAATCTTTAGTGGGGATACATTGTTCTTGGGTGATGTAGGCCGTCCGGACTTGGCCCAAAAGGCTGCGGATATGACCAAGGAGCAACTTGCAGGCACCCTTTATGACAGCCTTCGTTCCAAAATTATGCCGTTGGCGGATGATGTTATTGTGTACCCAGCACACGGTGCTGGTTCGGCCTGTGGAAAGAACATGATGAAGGAAACCGTGGATACTTTGGGCAACCAGAAAAAAATGAACTATGCCCTTCGGGCAAATATGACGCGTGAGGAATTCATTGAAGAAGTTACGGATGGACTTTTGCCACCGCCACAATACTTTCCATTGAACGTAAAAATGAACAAGGAGGGCTATGACGACATCAATGAGGTATTGGAAAGAGGGACCCAGGCGCTGGATCCAGAAGCATTTGAGGTTGCGGCCAATGACACTGGAGCCGTGGTCTTGGATGTGCGACACCAAGGGGATTTTGCCAAGGGACACGTGCCAAGATCTATATTTATTGGACTCGGAGGAAGTTTTGCCCCTTGGGTAGGTGCGTTGATCGCGGATGTAAAACAACCTATCCTGTTGATTGCTCCGGAAGGGAAGGAAGAGGAGACCATTACACGGCTCTCCAGGGTTGGTTTTGATGGTACCCTAGGGTATCTAAAAGGAGGTATCGAAGCTTGGAAAAATGCAGGTAAGGAGGTGGATACGGTAGAGAGTATTGATGCCGAAACCTTCAAACAGCGGCTGGAACAAAAGATTCCCGTGTTTGATGTAAGGAAAGAACCAGAATTCGCAGCCGAACATGTGGAGGATGCCCATCTTGCACCTTTGGACTACCTCAATGATCATTTGGCAGAGTTCCCTTCAGAAGACACGTTTTATGTGCATTGTGCAGGAGGATACAGAAGTATGATCGCGGCATCCATATTGAAGAGCAGGGGCATCCATAATCTAGTGGATATCGCAGGAGGGTTCAAGGCGATCAAGGAGGCAGGCATTCCTGTTACCGACTATGTTTGCCCAACCACCCTTAAATAAGAAATTGTGCAAAAAGTATTGAACCTTTTGTTTTCGGCTGTCTGTTGTTTGTTCTTTTGTTCCTGCCAATCCCAAAAGGAAGAAGGTGTCAAAAAGATTGATAAAGCCACTGTAAAAAGCGACGTCATCGGAAAGGACGTTCAATTCATAGATGTACGTACGCCCAAGGAGTACCTCAACGGACATATAGATGATGCTGTCAACATGAATGTGAACGATCCCGGTTTTAAGGATCAAATACTACAATTGGATAAGGAACAACCTGTATATCTCTACTGTAAAATGGGTGGGCGAAGCAATAGAGCGGCTCAATTGCTCCAAGAAATGGGTTTTCAGACCATCTACGATTATTCGGGGGGATACAAGGATTGGGTAAAACCGGAAAAATGAGATCTAAAATCCAAATTCAAAACCTAAAGTGTACCGGTTGTGCCCATACCATCAAAACCAAACTGGAGTCTTTTCAAGGTATAAGCGGGGTTGATGTGGATGTGGACACCGCTGTGGTCACCATTGATCATAAGGATATGGTTACCAAAGAATCCATTCAGCAAAAGTTGAAGCATTTGGGATATCCGGTGGCTCAAGACGAAAATGGCATACTTTCAAAAGCAAAGTCCTACCTGAGTTGCGCCGTTGGAAGATTGTCCCACTAAGAATTGGATGTCTTCGATTTTCCAAAACCATAAATGAGTTGTCGCCAAAATCCTTTTGGCATTCGCTCATCCCCAGGATACCCTAGCTTTATGGTCCCGCTGTCCTCTGGAATATAGTACGTTCCAAAAAGGTAGTCCCACAAGCTGAGACTAATGCCAAAATTCACCCCATAGCTTCCCTTGGGCAAAGTGTAGGAATGGTGGTACAAGTGCATTACGGGATTATTAAAAATGTATTTCAAGGGGCCATAGGTCAATTTGATATTGGCATGGTTGAGATGGCCAATGGTGATGGCCGCAAAATGTACAATAAAGGCCTGTTCCGGTTCAAAGCCCCCAAGCAGCATAACCCCAAAAGTTTTTAACGGCTTGTACAGAACATTTTCCATCCAATGATACCTTAAATGGGCGGCAAACCCCATTTCCTTTACACTATGGTGCACCTGATGGAACCGCCATAAAATGGGGAGTTTATGAAGCAGGACATGGGTAAACCATTGTACAAAATCCAATAGGATAAAAAAGACCAGCAGTTGAGCGGCCAGCGACCATTCCGATAGGTCAATTATGGCAAAGCTTTTGGCGGTAATGCCCAATTTGCCGAACAACAATTCCAAAATTTTGTACACCCCACTAATGATAATCGCAAAAATGAAGAAGTTGAAGAACATATAGAACGCATCCAGCCAAAAGTCCCTGCGGAAAATGGACTGTTCCTTGCGCCACGGGAAACAGATTTCCAAGAGCCAAACCAGCGACGAAATGGCAATTAAGCCCCAGAAATAATTACGCTGCCAAGGAACTTGGAAAATTATGGACTTCCATGTCCATTCTGCTGTTCCCAAAAAACTTTGGATGAAGACATCAACATATTCCATAGCTCAATCTTATTTCAAGGAGTACCATTCAGTTTGATTCAGATTTTGTCGCCGACCTTTGGCCTGGGGGGCGTAATTTTTGGACAGGTAGGTGAGTATCAATTCCTCGTTGTTTCCCAAATCCCATAAATTTTGGGTCTCCTGCATCCAACGAATAGTGGCCTCCCAGCCCTCCCTGCTCATTCTATTTTGTGTGACCAACTTGGCCGAATGGCAATTGGTGCAATTTTGAATGGTTGCTTTCATTCCGGTATCATCAACAAAACCAGTGGCCAGATGTATGCCATTTTCAACAGTGTCATCGGTGACCATTTCAGGAAGAATTTCATCAGGTTCGGGCTTGGGTTGGGGGGGTCTATTGGCCCAATGGAACAATCCGCCAAAGAGGATGATGAAGAGCACCAAAAACGAAGCAAGCAGGAGTGTTAATCGCCTAACGGATGTATCAAACCCTTTTTTCATCTATACAACTTTTATGGCAATACGGTGACAGGCATTGTTCAGATAACCCTTGGGATTCCAACCTGGGAGCACCATAGGTTGACTTATCCCATTTTGATCGGTGGCCTTGGCCCAAATTTCGTAATAACCCTTTTTTGGGAAGTCGATTTGGGCATCAAAATGTTGCCACGCCAATCGATTGGCCGCTGCTTCCAGATGGCAAACATGCCAGGAACTACCAAAATCAATGGAGTATTCCACCTTGGCAACTTGTAGTTCCCCTGCCCAGGCATGCCCATTGATGTTCAACGGTTGGTCTTCTTTGATCAAGGCCCCACTTTTGGGAGAAGTGATCAAGGATTTAACCGGCATGGACTCAATAATGCACATGTTCGCGTCATCAACCGTGGTACCTGGGGATACACTTTCACAAGGAACCCTATACGAACTACCGCCCATTTTAGCCCCATCGTGCACTTGGTTTCGAATACTGATCCCATTGATCCATTTCCCGGAAGCCGATGCCGGCCATCCACCACATACCAATCGCAATGGAAATCCATGGGCCAAGGGAATATCCTTTCCATTCATCTGAAAGGCCAAAAGGGTTTCATCCTGCATGGCCTTGGCAAGTGGCACTCCGCGGGATATGGGCTCTTTGTTGGGATCACCGCTCAAATGGGTGTCGGCGGCATGATAACCAATATACACAGCATCAGATTGTACCCCTGCATCCTGAAGTACATCCCGCAAACGAACCCCGGTCCAGTTGGCACAAGACACAGCTCCCACGGTCCATTGGTTGCCTTTGGCAGGGGGGTCAAATTCACTGCGCCCATTTCCGCCACATTCCAGGGTCAGCTGGTAGGTATAAGGCTTAAACTTATTTTTTAGTTCCTGCAGTGAATATGTTTTTTTATTCGTGGCCGATTCCCCATCAATGGTCAAGGTCCACGTGGAAGCATCTATGTTCTCCGGAATCTTTCCATTGTTTCGAATAAACATGTACTTATTGGGGGTGATTTTATCGTTGAGCAAATGGGCCTGGGCTTCCATATTCCAGGGTTTGTCGTTTAAGACCACCATTTCACTATCTTTTTTAAACAATTTGTAGGGGTCGGGATCTTGAAGATATAAGGGGACGTATCCCGGGGGCAATTTATGTGAAAAAACAACGTCCAGCCCTATAGTACCAGCCAGGACACCGAGTGCACTTTTACCCACAAATTGCCTTCTATCCATAGTTTAAAAAATTTGCGATACAAGCTACAAAAGTTATGGATAATAGTGATATAAAGCGGACACAAAACACCCTATTCCCCAATATCGCCAATGTAGGTGGTACCAAGAGTTCATGGGAATTGGTACTGCAGTAAATTGCATTATATCAGTAGAATATCGGCGTAAAGGGGTGCAACTATGTTCTTCGTCTACAATTTTTGGCATAGAACGGATTATAATCATACCTTAAAAAGGTTCTTGGGAAACTATAATCAATCGTCAAACTTTATTCTTGGACTTCGAATGGGCAGAAGCTTTAATCTCGGACTAAAAATTGCATGGACCAACGTATTAATTGCAGTTCTTTTTATTGGATGTGAAAAAAATAATGACCCTCCCAATGGGGGCCTATTCCTTCCTGAAGGTTTTAAGGCTACCATTATGGTAGACAGTATTGAGGAGCGGGTCAGGCATCTTGCCGTTGCGGACGAGGGACAGGTATATGCCAAACTGAGGCATTCCAATGAGGCCTCGGCCATTGCCGTGCTTCAAGATGCAGATGGAGATGGCAAGGCGGAGACCGTGGAAAAGTTCGGGGGATATAGGAAAAAACAAAAGTGGAGTTATGCCACAGCCATGCATGTCTACAATGGATACTTGTATTTTAGCTCGGAATTGGTGGTGTATCGCTATAAGTTGACCCCCGGTACTTTGGTTCCCGAAGGAGACCCGGAGGTGGTTCTGACCGATGATCATCCACATGGCAAACACGAACATATCGGCAAGCCATTGGCATTTGATGATCAAGGCCATATGTATGTCCCTTTTGGAGCACCATCCAACTCCTGCCAAAGTCCAAAGAGAACTCCGGGAGCCTCGGGGCAAGACCCATGCCCGGAATTGGAAAAACACGGGGGTATTTGGCGTTTTGATGCCAATACCTTGAACCAGACCCAGGAGGATGGGGTCAAATTTGCCACCGGAATCCGGAGCGTGGTGGCCATGGATTGGAATCCGGAGGATAAAAATCTATACGTTGTGGTGCACGGGAGAGATGACCTGTTGCGCTTGTTCCCCGATAAATATACAGGATGGCAAAGTGCACTGCTGCCTTCGGAAGAGTTTATCCGCGTAACGGAAGGAGCTGACTTTGGGTGGCCTTACTGCTACTATGATCAGCTGCAGAATAAGAAAGTTTTGGCCCCGGAATATGGAGGCGATGGGAACATGGTGGGGAGATGTAGCGAATGTGATGATCCCATTATCGGATTTCCTGGACACTGGGCACCCAACGATTTGGTCTTTTACCAAGGGGACCAATTTCCAGAGCGGTATAAAAATGGTGCTTTCATCGCGTTCCATGGTTCCACTAACAGGGCGCCATATCCACAATCTGGATATTTTGTAGGTTTTGTACCTTTTAAGAACGGGGAACCCAGTGGGGAATGGGAGATTTTTGCTGATGGTTTTGCCGGTGTTGATCCCATAGTGAGTGTAACGGATGCCAAATTGCGACCTATGGGAATTGCCTTCGGTCCGGATGGTACCATGTATCTTTCAGACTCTGTTAAAGGAAGAATTTGGAAAATTGTTTTTGATGGGGATCGTGAGAATTTTGGAGAAGCGGAGCTGGCGCTCATGGAAGAAAGAAAAAGTCTTTCGCACATACGAACTCCAGATGAGGTCAAGGACGATCTTAGCATCGGAATGAACATGTCCGGAGGCGCAAAAACCTACTATACCTATTGCAGCGCCTGCCATCAAAAAGATGGGGGCGGAGCTACGGGAAGATTTCCTCCGCTGACCAATACCGACTGGGTTACTGGAGATAAGGAACGCCTGATCGGGGTAACCTTGAACGGAATGGATGGGAGCATAGAGGTAAATGGCACCGTGTATAACGGTGTGATGCCCCAGCACAGCTTTTTAAATGATAAAGAAATAGCAGAAGTGCTGACCTATATAAGATCCAGCTTTGGCAATGATGCCAGTGCTGTTTCCGAGGAGGAAGTCCAAGCAATTAGGGCTAAGCAATTGGATAAAGATTCGATAACCAACTAAACCAATCAAGATATGCATACTAAATCCATAATACGCCTTTTTACCGCGGTTGTTTTTATGGCGACCACTTGCCATATCTGGTCCCAAGACCATGATATTCTTATTAAAGGAGGGCATGTGATCGATATCAAAAACAACATTGACGGTACCATGGATGTGGCCATCAAGGATGGAAAAATTGTTAAGGTGGCAGCAAATATTCCCGCTGCAAGTGCCCAAAATGTGGTCAATGCCAAGGGGATGTATGTCACTGCCGGTTTTTTGGACATTCACAGCCACAATTTTTACGGCACTGTGCCCATGGGCTACCTAAGCAACAGTTTTTCTGCATTGCCACCAGATGGATTTACCTTTAGAAGTGGTGTAACCACTGTGGCAGATGCTGGAGGGTCCGGATGGAAGAATTTTAAGGTCTTTAAAGAGCAGGTAATAGATCGTTCCAAGACTAGGGTATTGGCGTTTTTGAACATTATAGGCTCCGGAATGAAAGGAGGGGCGGTGGAACAAAACCTAGCCGATATGGATCCCAAGTTAACGGCAATGGTGATCAAGCAAAACCCGCAAGATATTGTGGGAGTCAAATTGGCCCATTATAATGGACATAGCTGGTTGCCTACCGAGCGTACCGTGGAAGCTGGGGTATTGGCAGATGTTCCCGTAATGATAGATTTTGGGGGAAGTGACCCTGAACTTCCGCTGGATGTTTTGTTCCTGGAGAAATTAAGGCCAGGGGATATTTTTACACATGCCTATGCCAAAGTAAAGGGAAGAATGCCCATTGTGGATGAGCAGGGTAAAGTGAGGGACTTTGTTTTCAAGGCCCAAAATAGAGGGATTATTTTCGATGTGGGCCATGGTGGGGGAAGCTTTGTGTATGATCAGGCCATCCCCGCATTGGAGCAGGGACTTAAACCAAATTCAATAAGTACGGACCTGCATACAGGAAGTATGAATGCCGGCATGAAGGATTTGTCCAATATCATGTCAAAGTTTATGGCCATGGGGCTGACCTTGAATGAAACTGTGGGATGCGTGACCCACTATTCTGCACAAGCCATAAAAAGAACTGACCTTGGGCACCTCAGTGAGGGAGCCGTTGCCGATGTGACGGTGTTCCGACTTAGAAAGGGCAAATTTGGTTACGTGGATGTTCGTGGTCAAAAAGTGGAAGGTGATCAGCGCGTGGAATGTGAACTAACCTTAAGGGAAGGTAATGTTGTTTGGGACTTAAACGGTATTTCCAAACAAGAATGGACAGCTAAAAACTAATCCCAATATGAAAAAAAACTATAAAATTTTATTGGCTATTGCCATACTTTGCCTGATTGCTGGCCTTGGCTTCCTGGCCATGGATAGTGCTGCTGTTTCTGGACCATTTTTTGTGCTGTTCTTTTTGTTCTTGGCCTTGGCCATAAGGGGCCACTCTTTCTTAAAAGGGTTTTCTTATACCGTGCTCATTTTTGCGGCGGTTACCTTGGCCATGTACTATCCATCCTACTTTCAGGAATTGGGAGGTTTTCAGTTCAAATCGCTGATCGTACCCCTTTTGCAGATCATTATGTTTGGGATGGGTACCGCTATGAGTCTGAAGGATTTTATGGGAGTTGTAAAAATGCCCAAAGGAGTCTTGGTCGGATTGATTTGCCAGTTCACTATCATGCCCATTTTAGGCTTCGGAATTGCCACCATGTTTGCGTTCCCACCGGAAATTGCAGCAGGAATAGTGTTGGTTGGTTCTTCACCCAGCGGCTTGGCCTCCAATGTGATGGCCTATTTGGCAAAGGCAAATTTGGCGCTTTCGGTAACGCTTACTGCAGTGTCAACCCTATTGGCCCCATTAATGACACCCCTATTAATGGAATTGTTTGCAGGGGAATTTGTACCAATTGATTTTTGGGGAATGATGTTGAGCATAGTCAAGATCGTGATTTTACCTGTTGCCGTTGGATTGCTTTTCAACCACTTCTTTCACGGCAAGGCAAAATGGCTCGATAAGGCCATGCCCATTGTTTCCATGGCAGGAATAGCCTTTATCATTGTAATTATTACGGCGGCTGGTCGCGATAGTTTACTTTCCATTGGAATCTTTTTGGTAGTGGCTGCCATCATCCATAACATGGCCGGATACTTTTTGGGATATTGGGGTTGTAGGATGCTAAAAATGAAAGAACAGGATTGTAGGACCATTGCTTTGGAAGTGGGCATGCAAAACGCCGGACTTGCCTCTGGGATTGCCCTTGAAATGGGCAAGGTGGCCACCATAGGATTGGCACCTGCCATATTTGGTCCATGGATGAATATTTCAGGATCGTCCCTGGCTACCTGGTGGCGTGAAAAAAGTCCCTTTACATCAAAAGAAGAAACCGAAAAACAAAATACATAAAAATGAAAAAACCCAAATTTAAAATTGGCCCAGGACTTTGCGCAATCGCTTTGCTATTGATGTGCAATATGGCTTTGGCGCAAACAACCCCAAAGGAGCACATTCTCTTTCTAACACCCCAATGGACCGGGGAACGATTTGAAGATGGTAGGCCCAAAGTGCCGGATGATGTATTGGAACGAATGCGTCAGGTAACTATAGAAGAAGCTTGGGGCGTACTCAGAAACGAAGGGTATCACAACCAATTTGAAGGGGGGTGGCAACCCTTGCATGACGACGTGGTGGTGGTAGGCAGGGCATTGACCGTTCAATACATGCCCAACCGTCCGGATGTTTCCACGGTAATCAAGGAAAATGGAATCAAACAAGGCCAGATAGGCAATACCAATTCATGGCCCATTGATATGTTGGTGGAAGGAGATGTTTATGTGGCCGATGCCTTTGGTAAGATTGTGGATGGCACCCTTATTGGCGATAATTTGGGCAACTCCATTTATGCCAAATCCAAAAACGGAGTGGTTTTCAATGCATCGAGCAGGGACATGGAAGGACTATCGGAGATTGATGGGTTTAATGCATTTGTTAGGGGATGGCACCCCTCATTTTTGACCGAGGTAATGTTGTTGGGCATCAACCAACCCATTCGAATGGGTGCGGCTACTGTACTTCCAGGAGACGTGGTACTCGCCAAAAAAGAAGGCGTCATGTTTATTCCGTCTCATTTGGCGGAAAAAGTGGTGGTCACTTCCGAAGTGGTGCGCCTAAGGGATTTGTTCGGTATTACCCGCCTCAAAGAAGGAATCTACACCCCAGGGCAGATAGACAATAAATGGACCGATGAAATTGAAAAGGATTTTTCCAAATGGTTAAAGGACCACATGGACGAATTGCCGGTTCCAAAGGAACAAATTCAGGAACTGCTCAAAAAAAGGACTTGGTAAAAAAATAACAATAACTAAAACATAGAACCAATGAAAAAAACGACAGATAGAAGATCTTCTTTAAAACGAATAGGAATGGGATTGGCCGCCTTTTTTGGGGCAGGTACGGTATCCGTAATGGCCCGCGATAAAAAACCGGTCAAAGAAGTGGTTGGAACCATTGAAACAGACCAAAATGTGCCCTTGTTTTCTGGCTCGGTGCGGCATGGAAATACCCTATATGTTGCTGGTAAAGGCGCCCATTTTGATGGGGATATCAAGGCCCATACCGACCATGTCCTAAAGGAATTGGAAAAAGAATTGGTGAAAAATGGCACCTCTATGGATAAGGTGCTAAAGGTGAATGTGTATTTGGCTGATTTGGCCGATTATCACAAGATGAACGAAGTGTACCGAGGAAGGTTTGGCAAAAATCCACCAGTGCGAACCACAGTGGCCACCTATGGTGGGGTACCAGGCAATTCCTTGGTTGAAATGGACTGTATAGCCGCATTGGATTAACTAGAAAGCACTCAATTATGATCAGTAGAAGAAAATTATTAAAAACCTTGTCCAGCATTCCGGTATTAGGCGGATTGGCAGGAACAGGATTATTGAGCACCCAATTGGTCCAGGCCCAACCGGCGCGACCATTGGCACGAAATCTATTTAAAGAATTAGGACTAAGGACTTTTATCAACGCTGCGGGCACCTACACCTCCATGACGGGCTCCATGATGCCCAAGGAGGTGGTGGAAGCCATTAAATATGGAGCTACGGAATATGTTGATTTGGACCAACTTCACGACAAAGTCGGTGAACGAATCGCTAGTCTTTTAGGGTGTGAATACGCCACCGTTTCTTCAGGCGCTTTTGGCGCAATGACCATCGGCCTGGCCGGGGTTATGTGTGGAATGGACCAGGAAAAAGTTGCCCAGTTACCAGACACCACTGGATTGAAAAATGAGGTAATCCTCCAAGAGGCGCATGATATAGGATATACCCATGCCCTATTGAATACTGGGGCCAAGTTGGTAAAAGTGAAAACAGCCAAGGAACTGAAAAAGAAAATCAACGATAAAACAGCAATGCTGTGGTTCTTGAATGCCAATACGGACCAAGGTGAAATTGGATATGAAGAATTTGTGGCCATTGGTAAAAAACATGGCATTCCCACCTTTATTGACTGTGCAGCGGATGTTCCCCCGGTAGAGAACCTTTTTAAGTTTACCAAACTTGGATTTGACCTTGTGGCTTTCTCAGGCGGTAAGGGAATTCGCGGACCGCAGAGTGCCGGACTGTTGTTAGGGAAAAAGGACTTGATCAAAGCGGCTAGATTACATACCCCACCTAGGGGAACCACGATTGCCAGAGGGATGAAAGTAAACAAGGAGGAAGTATTGGGTATGATGGTGGCCCTTGAGCTCTATCTTCAAAAAGACCATGAACAGGAATGGGAGCTTTGGGAGAGTCAGATCAAGCTTATCAGTGATAGTGCCACTTCAGTGGAAGGGGTGGAAACGGAAATCCATGTGCCTCCACATGCCAACCATGTCCCCTCACTTAAAATAACATGGGATCAAAACAAGGTTAAAATCACACCGGAAGAAGCCCGTAAAAAGCTTAAAGAAGGCCATCCTTCCATAGCAACCGTGGGCAACAAGGAAACCATAGGAATCACTACGTGGATGATGGTTCCTGGCCAGGAAAGAATCGTGGCCCAACGGGTGAAGGAAGTATTGGCCAATGCTTAAATTTGGGAGAACAATCCTGAAAATACTTTAGACAATGAAAAAATTCTTGATTTTTTTGGCGATAGTCGCTTTAGTGGCCTGTAAGAACACGCCTGAACCTACCGTGGTTGAGGAAGCTCCCCAAGAAGCCATGGATCCAAATTATGACCCAGAAGCCAATCTGGAACGGCTGGGGATCACCCTGAACAGCCCTTCGGCCCCCGTGGCGAATTATGTCAACGTGGTGCGTACCGGAAATCTTCTGTTTTTGGCAGGGAAAGGTCCCACCAAAGCCGATGGTGAACTGATCACCGGGAAAGTAGGGGGCGACCTTAGTATTGAGCAAGGTTACGAAGCGGCCCGAATTACGGGGATTAATCAATTGGCGGTGTTGAAAGCGGAATTGGGGAATTTGAACAAGGTAAAACGCGTGGTCAAAGTACTGGGGATGGTCAATGCCGTTCCCGAGTTCGGAAATCATCCAGAGGTGGTGAACGGCTTTTCCGATTTAATGGTGGAGGTGTTTGGAGATCGGGGAAAACACGCGCGGGCTGCAGTAGGAATGGGATCTCTTCCAAGAAACATTGCAGTGGAGATTGAAATGATCGTTGAGGTGGAAGCCGAATAGATCAATCCAAGTTATTAAACTTCAATCAATGCATTGTGTAACCTAGGTTACGCCGGTTTAGCTCCAAGTTGGTTTACTTTGGACAAAATTTTTCTATGGACTTTATCCTGAATCCATGGCCGTGGTATATATCCGGGCCTCTAATTGTGGTTGTAATGGCCCTTTTGGTACTCATGGGGAAACGATTTGGCATGTCAACCAATCTGGAAACCATGTGCTCCATAGGGGGTGCAGGAAAACTTGTTGACCACTTCAAAACCGATGTGAAATCCAAGCGCTGGAGTTTATTGGTGATGTTGGGCGTGGTCTTTGGGGGTTTTCTTGGAGCCAAGGTGTTATCCCACAACCAAGAAGTGGCCATTTCGGAAAACACGGTGACCAAACTCAAGGCATTAGGATTTGAAAGCGCCGGAAATGCATACCTTCCTACAGAACTTTTTGCCACAGAAAATTTATCCAGTCCATTGGGCTGGGTCATCCTCTTGATTGCTGGCTTTTTGGTTGGATTTGGAGCGCGCTACGCCGGGGGTTGTACTTCCGGACATGCTATTTCCGGACTGAGTAATCTTCAGTGGCCCTCATTGATTGCAGTGGTGGGCTTTTTCGCCGGAGGACTCTTGATGATCCATGTTTTGTTTCCAATCATTTTTGGCCTATGAAAAATCTAGCATTTATACTCATCGGGACTTTTTTTGGGATTGTGCTCTACAAATCGGAGGCAGCTTCGTGGTTTAGGATCTATGAGATGTTTCAGTTTGATGCAATTCATATGTACGGCATTATCGGCACCGCGGTAGGCCTGGGAATTTTGTTTGTTCAATGGGTCAAAAAGAACAAGATAAAGTCCTTTCAAAAAGAAGAAATCACCATAAGTCCCAAGAAAAAAACTTTTGTTGCCAATGCAATTGGCGGGGTTCTTTTCGGTTTGGGTTGGGCCTTGGCGGGGGCATGCCCTGGACCCATGTATGCCTTGGTCGGCGCAGGATTTGTAACCATTTTGGTGGTAGTGCTTGGAGCTTTGCTTGGAGCATTTGTCTATGGACTGTTAAAAAGCAAACTACCGCATTAGTGATTGAATGCCAAAAAACATATTTTTGCAATCCATTTGTTGGAAAGGTCCCACAAGGGAAATATTAAAAAAGAAGCCTGCCTGGGTAACTTATTTTAATGGCCTCATAGTTCAAGGGATAGAATAGAAGTTTCCTAAACTTTAGATCCAGGTTCGAGTCCTGGTGAGGCTACGTCGGCAGGCAGGTTTCTTTATTCGCTTCGCGTATATAAACAGTTGTTATTTACTTTTATTTGATCTATTGCGAACTCTATAGGGGTATGAATCAAATTCTACCTTGCCTCCTAGAACTCTTGGATCCTCTAAAGCGGTTAATTCATCGGAAAGTTGTTTTGCCAGTGTTTTTTTAACTAATCCATAGTCTGGATCACTAGCTAAGTTGACAAGTTGGTCCGGATCGTTACCCATGTGGTATAGTTCTTCAGCGGGCCGTTTTGCAAAAGACCAATTGAAAAAAGGCTCAAGTCCGGGAGTGGTGGCATTTTCCATAAGATAGAACTTGGTAGGACCATTATCACAATCTGAAAATGTATTCATGGAATGGGTAGAATTTTCAGGAACACCTGCGGGCCAACGTTCAGGATGAAAATTACGGATGTATAAATAGTCAGTGGTTCTTATTGCCCTACTCGGATACCCATCCAAGGATGGACGAAGTTGTGCTGGCGTATGCCGTTCCCTACCAAAGACGACATGGTTCCTTAACGTATCCAGGGAGTTCATGCCTGAATTTAGGATAGGTTCCAAAGATTTCCCCGTCATTTGAGCGGGAACTTCCAATCCAGCAAGATTCAAAAAGGTGGGAGCCAAGTCCGTTAGCGATACAAAATCTATGATACGCCCCTTCTTTGGGTTTAGGTTCTTGCCCATTTTGATCACGAGCGGAACCCTAACGCCCATATCATACAGATTGGCCTTGCATCTTGGGAATGGCATCCCATGATCCCCTGTCACTACGATAATCGTATTCTCCAATTCCCCGATACTGTCCAAAAGCTGAATAGCGTTGGCCACGTCAGAATCAAACCGTTGGACTTCATAATAATAATCGGCTATATCCGATCTGATTTCCGGAACATCCGGGTAAAATTTGGGCACCTTGACCTGGTCGATATCCATACCCGAAGCTTCGCCGCTTCCTCTTTCATAGCCCCGATGGGGATCACTGGCTCCGAGCCAAAAACAAAATGGCGAGTCCGCGGGTCTAGCGTCTAGAAAGGCTTTAAAACCTTCGTATTTTTTGCCTGCGGGCAAGGTGGTAGTGTAGCCTCCCACTTCTAAGTCCCCAGGTCCCCAGGATTTTCGCCATGACCCTATATGGTAACCGGATTTTTCCAATAGTATAGGATATACCGGTATCGTTGAATCCAAGGTAGACCAAAGGTTGGCGCTTTGGCCCAATCGCCAAAACTGCTGACCGGTTAATATGGCACTTCTACTTGGGGTGCAGGATGGACTGGAAACAAAAGCGTTCTCAAAAAGGAGGCCCTCTGTTGCCAATTTATCGAAGGCCGGGGTTTTTACTACCATATCCCCATATACTCCAGCATGGGGCCAACCCCAATCATCTGCAATACAAAATAAGATATTGGGTTTTTTGGGTTCTGTTTTTGGCGCACAAGCTATTAGGGTGCTTAGCACAGTCAATAGCATGTAGGGTTGGATTTTTTTCATTATAGGTTGGTTATTGGTTTTTAGTGGTTTGTTTTTTCATTGCGATAAGCACAGCTCACTGTACTTATTGCTGATGGAATTCTTTGGTCTTTTATTCTATTTCAATTTAAAATACTTTTTAGCTATCCCAGGATGGATATCCCTTCATCTAATTTAAAGGAATGCAAGGCCAATGGGCCTATTACGTGCCATTTTGTTTTAAATGTAACACATATTTGATGTGACCATGCGGCATATCAATTTTCACTTTTCTTGGTTACCTTAGCAGAAACATCTCCCAAATGGAAAAGAAGGTTAAAAATGTGTTTGTGGAAGGGGCTATTGACCCCCAATTTATAGGGGACTCAATTGCCAAACATCAATCCAAGACTGAAATTGGCGCCCATGATATTTTTTTGGGTCAGGTTAGGGCCGATGAAATAAACGGCAAAAGGGTAGGTGCAATTGAATATACCGCCTATGAGGAAATGGCCCAATTGAAATTCCATGAGATTCGGGAAAACACCTTTTCCAAGTACGATATTACCTGCATGCATATTTACCACAGCTTGGGAAAAGTAGCTGTTGGTGAGATATGCCTTTTTGTTTTTGTTTCCTCTCCCCATCGTCGAACCGCTTTTGATGCCCTTCAATATGTAGTGGAGGAGATCAAGGCCCAGGTACCGGTTTTTGGGAAAGAGCTATTTGAAGACGATTCGTACCAATGGAAAGTAAATACCTAAACCATGGTTGACATTACCCAAAAAAAATCCACGCACAGAACTGCCATTGCCCAAGCCATCGTTGTCGTAAGCCAAAAACAAACCATCGAGGCCATCCAAAATAACACGGTACCCAAGGGAGATGTCTTTGCGATGAGCAGGGCGGCCGGTTTTTTGGGAGTAAAAAAAACAGCAGACCTTCTACCGGACTGCCACCCGCTCCCAGTGGAACACTGCGCTATTGATTATGCCATAGATGGACTGGAAATTACCATAACCGTGAAAGTACAGACCTTTTACAAAACTGGGGTGGAGGTTGAGGCTATGCACGGGGCCAGTGTAGTGGCCCTGAATATGTACGATATGCTCAAACCCATTGATAAAGGTGTGGAAATCCATCGGATAAAACTCCTCAAAAAAACAGGGGGAAAATCCGATATCGGAGCCTCTTGAGCAACTACATTGCCCAATAAATCAAATCTGGTTATTTCTTGCCAAGGTTCTCCAACATTTCGGCAGTGGTTTGGTCGAGGCCATATGTCGGTTCCCATCCCCAATCCTTTCTGGCCAAACTGTCGTCAATGCTACTTGGCCATGAATCTGCGATCTGTTGCCGAAAATCCGGCTTATAGTGCACTTCAAAATCCGGGATATGGGTTTGAATGCTTTGAGCGATCTCTTTGGGGGTAAAGCTCATGCTTCCCAAATTATAGGAGGACCGTACATTGATATTTCCGGGATCGGCTTGCATCAGCTCCAAGGTGGCCCTGATAGCATCGTCCATATACATCATGGGAAGTTGGGTGTCCTCTTCCAGAAAACATTCATACGTACCATTTTCCAGGGCCTTGTGGTAAATTTCAACCGCATAGTCGGTGGTACCGCCACCGGGCATGGTCTTCCAACTGATGAGGCCAGGATAACGAACACTGCGAACATCAATGCCAAATTTATGGTGGTAATACTCACACCAACGCTCTCCGGATTGCTTACTGATACCGTAGACCGTACTGGGCTCCATGACTGTGCTTTGCGGGGTGTTTTCCCTAGGAGTGTTAGGTCCAAAAACGGCAATGCTGCTGGGCCAGAAGATTTTGTCGATTTTTCGTTCCTTGGCCAGGTTGAGCACGTTGAACAATGAACTCATATTTAGGTTCCAGGCACGCATTGGGAACTTTTCCGCAGTTGCACTCAGCATAGCGGCCATAAGGTATACTTCATCTATTTCATAATGCATCACCACATCTTCAATGGCCTCATAATTTGTGGCGTCCAAAAGCTCAAACGGACCTGATGCCATCAGGGATTCACCGCCTTCCCGTATGTCACTGGCCACTACCGCATCCGGACCAAATTTGGTCCGGAGCTCCATGGTAAGTTCAGTGCCAATTTGCCCGCAGGCGCCAAGAATCAGAATAGGTTTTTGCATTTAAAATGAAGTTAATTGAGTTAGTGGGTAAAGATAGCCTTTATTAAAATTTGTACATTCGCCTATGCAAAAATTGTTAGGTGCCATTCTGGTTTGTATGGTCCTTTTGGGATGTAACGGGAAGGAAGCCCCGGGAGAGGATATTACCACTGAAGAGCTTGTTTTCAACTACCAAAAAATGCCTAAAAGAACCGGCTTGAACCCTGAAGCCACAGAAGCTTCTGAACAGTGGCCGGAATTTATGGAACTCAACAATAGTTTTAATGTATTGTACCAAGCAAAGAACATTGAAGACCTTGCTTTGGCCATTGATGATTTGATTGATAAGGAAAATGCATTGGCAAAATCGGAATATCCAGAGGTATTCAACGCCTTCCAGATAAAAAGCAGACAACGGGTTCTGAAGACCTATTTACTGAAAGTAAAAGCAAGCATTTTAAATAATGCAGAGACCACGGCACCCACGGTTGAGATGATCGAGGCCTACAATGCCATGCGGAGCCAGTTCAATGTAATCCTTAATAGCCAGTTGGACAGCAAACTTATCTTGGATGAAGAATAGATGCCTTTTTGTGATTTTCTTGCTGACCGTGGGGGCGAATCATGCTCAGTCAGATGAGCAGCAACGTATAAATACCCTATTGGATGCCTGGCACTTGGCGGCAGCCCAAGCCGATTTTGACGGCTACTTTTCAAAAATGACCCAAGACGCGGTTTTTATAGGTACTGATGCCATGGAAAATTGGCAGAACAAAGATTTTAGGGCCTTTTCCAAACCTTATTTTGATCGTGGAAAAGCTTGGAGTTTTACCGCCGTGCAGCGCAATATCTACCTGGGGGATTCTGGGAATTTTGCCTGGTTTGATGAGCTCTTGGATACCCAGATGGAACTTTGTAGAGGTTCAGGTGTCTTGAGAAAAACAAATGGGCAATGGAAAATTGCCCATTATGTACTTTCAATTGCGGTACCCAACGAAAATGTGGAGGAGCTCATCCAAATCAAGAAAGAAAAGGACAGTGTATTGCTCCTTCAACTAAAGCGATAACTTATCGCTTAGTTTTGACCTTCTGGTTTTTCCTTTCTGGCTTCCAGTGCCTGCTTACTAAGGCTGGCCAAATTGAAGTTGGGATCAATTTTCAACGCTTCATCCATGGACGCGATTGCGTCGTCCAACTTGGTCTTGTCCTTGTTATAAGTGACCAATCCCTGCAAATGGTAGAAAGCCGCTTTTAAGGGAACTTCGTAAGGTTGTTGCCTTTCATAGAAGGCATATTTCATATCGTCTTGGGAGTTGGCAATGCCATATTCAATATTGGCAGCGGCACCTTCATTATTTCCGGTCTGAATCTTTAGATCGGCCAATTCATAGGCCAAATATGCCGAGGGACTTCTTGTAAAAAGGACTTCAAAATGCTCCAAAGCACGCTTGGGTTGGTTAAGGGCTTTCAAGGAAACAGCCTTCACCTGCACGGCCAAATCGGAATCGTCGTCCTTTTTTTCTATGCCTATGGTATTCAACGCCTGCATGTGCTGTCCATTGTTCATATAGACAAAGGCCAATGTATCCCTTCGTTGCTTGGAAGGCGATAAAACGTTGAGGTGGGTCAAGGCGCCGATAACCCCATTTACATCACCTTGCAATCTCATTTCTTTGTAATACGCCTGATAATGGGCCAAAAGTTCATTTTGGGTTTGGGAAATTCCATTGAAGCCCATAACCAAGAGCAATAGTACAACCGTCTTTTTCATTTATCTTGAATTTTGTGCGCCAAAACTAAAAAAATAAATGGTATAATGCTGTTAAAGAATACTATATGTAACAAAAACAAAGGGATACCCGAGGGCATCCCTTAAAATCAAAATTTTTATTGGATTATAAAGCCATCAAGGCGATATCCTGATCAGTGTGCTGCCGTAGTAGACTGGCATAGAAGGCCAGACTTTTAACATCACTGGTAAGACAGGATTTTAAAAATGACGACAATTCTTTATAAAACAGGTTCACCGGCATGGTGGACACCACCATATTGATGGTTTTTGGATCGTATTCCCCATCATCCAGAACAACATCCATTTGAATCCGATGATTGTGATAATCGATGTCAACATCGGCTGCATTGTAATGTTTTCTAAGAATGGACTTATGCAGTTCTTGAAATCTTGTGGTTATGTTTTCGCTTGTACTACTTTTTGTAATCAAATTCTCCATTTCCATCAAGATTCTTGTTGTTAATCTTGAATTTCCCATGACCTAAATAACTTATGCTTATATAAAGGTAACGTCGATAGAGTTAACTTATTAAAAATCAATAGTTTAATTAACTTAATTTTATCTTAATTGTTGTGAAATGCAATTTGGACGTGGTCAACTAGATGCCTATTGGGGTGTGAAATGCATGTCCTTTATTAAGAAAATTCTGGCTTAAGACTGTTTTGCTAGGTTCTTTGTCCAGATCAGTGATATATTCTGGGCAGGGAATACCCAAATTTTTGGCTTCTTGGGTATAATATTCCCTTTTGATGGGATGATTTGGGTAAACACCATTGAACAATTGCCCCCAATAACCTTGCTCAATGATGATGGTGATCATGTGAATACAATCGTTCAAATGAATCAAGTTGATCGGATCATTGCCATTTTGAAGACCTTTTTTGCCCGAGAGCATGGTAACTGGGTTTCTTTCAGGGCCAATGAGTCCGCCAAATCTGATTATGGTGGTGTCCACTTTTTGGTTGGAAACCAACCATTTTTCAGTTTCCAGCAACTGTCGGCCAGATTCCGTGGTGGGGATTGGGACAGTATCTTCAGTTACTTCGCCCTTGGCGGCACCGTAAACGGAGGTACTGCCCACAAAAAGAATTTTTTGAACCGGACTTTGGTCCAAGGCAGCGGAGAGCAATTTCATCTTGGCCACATAGTTTTCCCCATTGCTGCCCCTGAGTCTAGGAGGTAAATTGATGATCAAGATTTCTATTGCGCCCAGAAAGTTTTGGATATCCCCCGCAATCCGGGTTTCCGATAATGAAATTTGATAGCCGGTAATACCGGCCATTTCCAATTGATGCAGTTTGTCCTCTGAAGTTGTGGTCCCAAAAACACGATTTCCCTTTTGGAGCAGCGACTTGGCCAATGGAAATCCCAGCCATCCACATCCTAAAACACCTATGGACTTACTCAAAGTTTAATGTTTTGATTACCAAAATGGCATCATTTAGGACAAAAGGCATGGGGATGCTGTTTTTCGGCCTTTCCGGAATGGTAAAATCTTCATGGGAAAGCAAATCGTTGGAGGATTCGTAGAAAGTCATTTCCAACTTTTCATCCTTCGGATAACTCAGTTCCAATTCCGTATAATCGTTGTTACTCACGTAATGGGTGATGAGCCTTTCCTTTCGCCGCTCCAAAAAAGTTTCGGACAAGGCTATTCCATTTACTTTAGCGGCATTTAGTTTGATCTCGTTGGTAAAGACTTCCAAACGGTTTACGTTTCTCTTGGGGGTCACACAGAGTTCCAGGATACGCTCATTACCTATTATCGTATCCAAAACCGTATCTACCCAAGGCTGGGGGATGTCTTTTTTTGGAGCTTGTTGTACGTAGGTGAACGGGGTATTGTATTTACTGGACAAGGCGTTGTATTCCCCTGTGTCCGTTTGTCTTCTTTCATTCCCTAAAAATTGGGAATTCCATCCAATCAAACTCTGATCATAAGTGGCCCAAATCGCTTCATCACTATCGGCGTTGTACACGTAGAGAAGACTACTGGGTTTGGGTCTTTGCTCGGTAAATTCCGATTTGATATGTGCGGATATGCCAAAGGCAAAGAACAGTATCAAAAAAAGGTAGGCAAACCGTTCTTTGTTTTTGAGCTGCCCCAAGAATGGAAACACCAAGTAAAACAAAAGGGTGGTGAACACCGTAGCGGCAACCATCATTTTCAACCCAAGTCCTACTGGAAACATTTTTATAAAAGGCGCATATAGGAACACTGCGGGCAAGGTGAGGAACAGCAACAAGAAAGGATTGGGTCTGTCCTGGTTAATGAGCACCATAAGAGCTCCTAAAGTGGCATACAAGGGTATTACAAAAAAACTGGCGCCTTGTAGATATAGGGCCATCAACAGACAGATGATCAACCAAAGGAATATTGGGGCAACCAACAAATTGGCCGTGCCTGATTTTCTGAACTTGTGATAGGTCCAAAAGCAAACAGCCAGGGAAAGCATGGCATAGAGCAAAATGTAGGTGTGGCCGTTATAGGTAAAGCCGTGCAGCATGTCTTTAAAGCCCACATACCAATAAGTGATCATGTCCCAGGCAAAATAACCCACTATGCCGTTTATGGCCAAAGTGGTTAGCATTGGGATAAACCCGGTGGCCATTGCCTTAACGTTCAGTTTCCCATTCTTTACCCCATACCCCACCAACAACACAAACGCCAAAATGGCAATGATCAGCATGGGCCAAATCCATCCATAGGGATAGGAAAGCAAAGTAAAAAACGGAAGGTTGTAATAAATGTAATCTTCATCGGATTTAATCTGACCTAGATCGGCATTGCTAAAGTGTTCCAACAAAGGCATCAAATAACTACCCTGATGGGCCAAGGTGCTCCTGTCCAGTCGTTCATAAGTGTCCAGGGCCGTATGGTAGTCGAAATGATCGTCAATAAACGCAAAATTGAACCCATCTATATCGCCGTCCTCCCTAAACACTGTAAGGTCCGTATCATTGGGCAGCATTTTATAAATACTGTAAGCAAGCGAGTTGGCCACGGGAAATTTAGGATGGGCGGTAGTAAATTCCTTGATAAGGTTTCCATTGCCTTGATTGGTCTCTATCAGCATATAACTTGGACCACCACTTCCCCTGGCCTCAAAATTGAGCACCAGTCCTACGTTTTTTGCCCAAGGATGCTTTTTTACGAATAGATCGGCCCCATTGAGCCCCAATTCTTCAGCATCGGAAAGGAGGATCAGAATATCGTTTTTTGGAGTTTTATTTTGGGACAAATAGGCCCTAACACCTTCCAAAATAGTGGCCACACCGCTTCCGGCATCGCTGGCGCCGTAGGACGAATGCGGACTACTGTCGTAATGGGATAGCAAAAGTAGGGCCTTGCCATTTTCCGAACCCTTTATTTTGGCCAGTATATTGGTAGCCTTGCTTAGGTTGGCCCAGTCCCCAGCGGCATACCCCTCTTGGGTAATGGTCTCCAAGCCCATTTTTTTTAGCTCGGAAATAATGTAGGTTCTTACTGTGGAATGGGCAGGAAAACCAACGGCATGGGGTTCTTTCGATATGCTTTTTACGTGATCCAGGGCCCTGTCCGTGGAAAAGGAGGTGGGTGGGCCATCGGCATCGGATTCGTATTGGGGCATCAGCGCCCGGTAACTCCAATACACGGAGAAAATGAGTAGGAGAAGCGCAAGATTTTTAGAATATTTCATGGTTTGATTGAGTTGGCATCCAAAAATATGAAATTATGAAACCTTAGCATCTTGATTGAGGATTATTTAAATATTTCGTTAAAAAACCCTATATTTATTAATCAACCCCTAAAGTAAATGATATGGCAATCAAGAGTTTTCAAGGTGTTCGATCTAAAGAGGCTTCAAAGAAGGAATATGACGCGCCCATATTGGTGGAGGATTACATGACCAAAAAATTGGTCACTTTTTCACCTGAACAATCCATCTTGGAAGTGATGGAGGCATTTGCCAAATATCATATCTCTGGTGGGCCGGTAATGGATAAAAATGGTTTTTTGGTAGGGATCATATCCGAGGCGGACTGCATGAAGCAGATTTCGGAAAGCCGTTACTTCAACCAACCCATTTTGGATAAGAGCGTCGAGCGTTTTATGACCAAAAACGTACAGACCATACCACACGATATGAGCATTTTTGATGCAGCTGGGGTTTTTGACAAGCACAATCGCAGACGGCTTCCCGTTATGAAGAATGATATTCTGGTAGGACAGATCAGTAGAAAGGATATTGTGATCGCTGCGTTAAAGCTTAGTGCCCAAAATTGGAAAAAGTAAACTTCAATTACTCCCGTTTTACTATAATGTAGCTGTCATTATCCAAGGGTAAATAACCTAGGTCATATACAAAATAGTAGGTGCTGCCTTTTTTGGTGGTATAGAGGTTGGTGATGTACTCAAAATCAAAACCTTTGTCCATCAACCGCATTTTTGTGGTCCTGGTTTTACCGTCTTTTAAGGGGAAGCTATTAAGAATCCTATAGTTTTTCCGCAGTCGATTGTTGATATTGCGGACCAGGTTTTTGCTGTCTTTGTTCAATCTGTTGTTAAAGGCGTTGCGGCAATGGTCAGAACAGTATTTTTTATCAATACGCCCCACAAGTACATCCCCGCATTCCAAACAATTCTTCCCAGACATCTCAGCTTCATTTAGTCTATAACAATATCGTGTTTTTTCAATAAACCAAGGAGGTTCTCTTTGCTGAACCGGGTTTTCTTGAGTTGATTCTGTTCGGGATCTATGTTGAGGTTAAACGAGCTGGACAGGTTTGCTTTGGAAAGATTGGTTTGGTAAAAGAGGGCCTTTTCCAAATTACAATGGGCGAATACGGCAGAAGTCAGGTCACACTCGGAAAAGTCCGTTTCATGCAGCACACAATCCGAAAAGGGGGTACCTTTAAGGATTAATCCATAAAATGAGGCCAAGGTAAGGTTGCAAGCTTCAAATTGGATACTAAGCAAAAGGTCGTTGCAATCTTCAAAATGTAGCCCCACCAGTTTACAATCTTTAAAAACCACTTCCTTAAAAATGGTATGCTTTAGATTGGCATTGGTCAAATCACATTCCACAAATTCACATTCCATAAAATTCTGGTTGTCCAGATATCCCTCTGAAAAAATACACCCCACAAAAACACAGTTCTCATATTCCCCTTTAGCCAATCGGGCTTGGGAAAAATCCTGATTTTCAAAAGTTTTATCAGCAATAAATGGAAGGTTCATGGGCAGTTTTTTGAAGCCTAAAGATAAATAAATGTTAAAAGTTGATTTAATATTGGAACGAACGTTCTAAATAGCTTATGTTTGTATCAGAACGAACGTTCCAAAATAAAATTTGCAATAAAAATCACATCAAAATGAGTAAACTAGAAAACAAAGTAGCCGTGGTGACCGGCGCCACTAGCGGAATTGGATTGGCCACCGCAAAAACGTACCTGGAGCAAGGAGCCAAAGTAGTATTGACCGGAAGAAATCAGGAAAAATTGGATGCAATTAAAGGAGATTTGTCCGGAGAATTTCTCTTGGTAAAGGCGGAAGCGTCCAGTACTGTTGACAGCCAAGAACTTATCGAAAAAACTGTACAGGCCTTCGGAAAAATAGACATTCTGTTTTTGAATGCCGGAGTGTTTCGCCTGGAAGGAATCGACGAACTAACGGAAGACATTTATGACGAGGTCTATGACATCAATGTTAAAGGGCCATTGTTTACGGTGAAAACGGCCTATGAACATTTGAATGAGGGAGCAAGCATCATATTCAATACCTCCATTGTCAATGTCAAAGGTTTTGCAGGGATGGCTGCCTATGCTTCCAGTAAGGCTGCACTACGTTCCTTGACCCGGACGCTTGCCGCGGAATTTGGACCCAAGGGCATCCGCGTCAATGCCATTGCACCTGGTCCCATCGACACTCCTATTTACGGGAAGCACAATGTACCCCAGGAAAATGTGGACCAAATGGCCTCTGGACTCCCGTCCATGGTATCTTTGGGAAGGTTTGGCACGGCGGAGGAAATTGCAACAACAGCCCTGTTTTTAGCTTCGGCCGATAGTAGCTATATCACTGGCGCGGAGATTCCCGTGGATGGAGGTTTGGCGCAGGTTTAGTTTTTGAATACATTTGGAACATATATTCCAGAATATATGCCAAGAACGAAACAATTCAATGAAGAGGAAATATTGATCAAGGTCATGGAACTCTTTTGGGAAAAAGGGTTCCATGCCACTTCAATACAGGACCTGGTTTCGCATTTGGGCATTAACCGGGCAAGCTTGTACGATACTTTTGGAGGAAAGGATGAACTGTTCAGTAGGGCATTTGCCCATTATCGAAGTGGCACCGGCAATATGCTTCGGAGCATATTTGAAAATGCAAAAACAATCAGGGCCGGGTTTCAGCAATTATTTGATGTTTCCATCCAGGAATCCATAGAAGATCCGTGCAGAAAAGGATGTTTTGTGGTCAATACCACCACGGAGCTTGTACCCGGTGATGGAGAACTGCTCAACATATTGCAGGAAAACAAATCCAATGTGGAAGCGCTGTTCACAAGCTTCATCGAAAAAGGCATTGATGAAGGCGAATTTCATAAAGATATGGATTCAGCAAGCGTAGCTGCCATGCTTTTTACCCTTTACAGCGGAATGCGCGTGGTGGCCAAAGTAGATCCAAATCCTGTCAAGCTAAAAAAGATGATGGATATGGGACTTTCCATTTTGGATTAGAGATGCTTCCGATAGTTGAAAACCAACTCTTTTGATTTTCCTTTCTCTCCCACCACTACAGATACCCGCATCTTGTCCAATTGTATTTTCTCCATGGTAAGGCCTTCAAAATAGACTTTGTCCTTTTCAATTTTCACTAACCTAAAGTCGATGGTTTCCTCACGGGATTCCCAACCTATTAGATCCCCATCAAAATGTTTGAGCTGCAGCAAGAGCGTGCCCTCTTTTTCTTGGATATGTCCAAATTCATAAAAGGAAATTTTGCCATCGTGGGCCAGCTTAAATGAAAACATCATGGACCCGCCCAAGGGTGGACTCCAAATTTCTTCCGCCACACCACCCAAGGCTTCGCCTTGCCACGAGCCCTCTATCCAGGTGACCTGATCTAATGTGGCCATTGGGGATGATTCCCCTTCTTTCATTTGAAGCGTGTTTTGAGCATGGGTCCAACCCCAATTCAAAAGAAAAAGTAATACTAAAAATCTCATCTTTCGTCCGTTTGTATTTAGGACGATTGAACAAGACTTATTTGGACAATTCGAATTTTATATTCACGGAAGTCTCCACTTTGATCTTTTCAAAATCGATGTCCAAGGGTTGCGCTTCAGAAGCATCCATGGCCATGGTCTTCATTTCCATTCTTGGCTGATTGTATCTTGGATAATAGGGTGTAGAGGTATCCATTATATGAATAGCGGCACCAACTTTTTGATCTAGGGGAGCTGTTAGGGCCACTGCTTTTTTCTTGGCCTTGGCCACAGCCCTGGATTTTAGCTCGAGCTCCAATTCTTCCATTTTGGAGTACTCCGTTTTTTCCAGATAAGTGTTGGCAATACCAAGTTTTTCGAGTGCCATCATCACTTCGCCGGCTTTTTTTCCAGAGCGAACCATCAGCGAATATTGCTTGCTTTTCAGGACTTCTTTCTGCCTTAGAAAGTACTTTTTGAAGTTGCTGCTAAGATCTTTGATCACCAACTGTTTTTCTAAATCAATGCCCAAAGCCCTTAAGCTGTTGGCCATTTTGTTTTCCTGTTCTTCAACAGATTTTCGGCCTTTGGAGTCCTTTTCCTGAATGGTAATGCTCAAAAAGATTTTATCTGGGGTAACCAAGGTATCCACCCGCGCGGAAGTTTCGAGATAGGGAATGTCCAGAAAATTTTTGGACTGTGCCAAGGTTGTCATGGTCCATGTGGATGCTAATAAAAATGTGAATAGTGTTTTCATGAGATGTTTATTTTTTGGGGGAGGTGCAACTTCCATTCCAAAATTAAGCTTTAAATGACGAATCCCGTACAATAAGGTTGGTCTTGACCTCTATGGTTTTGGTAATCAGGTCCTCCTTTGGGTTCTCAATTTCGTCCACCAAATATTTTACGGCTGTCCGGCCAATTTTGTTGCCGGGTTGATCCACTGTGGTCAAGGATGGATTAATGATGGTGGAACTTATGGAATTACTAAATCCAACGACGGCTATTTCATTGGGGATGTCCACTTTGAATTTGTTGAGCGCTTTGATTACTCCTATGGCCGCACTGTCAGTGATGGCAAAAATGGCATCTGGACGTTTCTTTAGGCTCAACAATATATTTGCCATCATTCGTCCTTTGGACATGGATATGTCCTCAGTGCTCAGGATGATTTTCTCATCCAAGGGAATACTGTGGTCATGAAGGGCCCTGAGATATCCATCATATCGTTTCTGGGAATTGTAGGAGCCCTCAACTTCCTTAATGATCGCAATTCTTCGTTTTCCAGTGTTGATCAAATGCTCTACCGCATGATAGGCTGCCTCTTCTTCGTTGATTACTACTTGGGTACAGGGAATTTTACCGGAGACCTTATCAAACATCACCATGGGAATCCTGTTCATGACTTTAATGATCTCATCTACGGATTTGGTTTTTCGCGAAAGCGCCAAGAGCACTCCATCAACTCCAAATTGCATCATGGTCCGTAACATTTCGGACTGCTTCTTTTCATCGTTTTTGGATTCAGAAATAATAACTCGGTATCCAAGGTTTTCTCCTTCCTCCAAAATACCTTTAAGAATGGTGGTGGTAAAGTAATGGGAAATATTGGGAACGATTACCCCTAGAATATGCGTGCGGTTGGTCCTAAAACCACTGGCGAACAGATTGGGTATATAGTTGTGCTTGTCCGCCAAGGCCTTTACTTTTTCTTTGGTGTCCCTGCTAATATCAGGGTGGTCATTTAAGGCTCTAGAAACTGTTGATATTGAAATATTTAGCTCTTTGGCTAGAGCCTTAAGTGTTATGCTCGGTCGCTTTTTCATGTTTTGGAACAGGAAAGGTTAAATCAATTTCAAATTGCAAACGTTTGCGCAAACGTTTGCATACAAAATTGACAAAAAAACTGACAAAACAGTATGGTATTCGGATAATTTTAGCCCGTTGATGTATAAAAACACAAAAACAACTCAAAACGTCTAACAAATTACTTTAATGATGATGAAAAAATTAGGAGTTGCGATAATTGCCCTTTTTTGCTTCGGGTCAGCCATCGCACAAACCGACATTACAGGCAATGTTAAGGATGCAGCCGGGGTACCCATTTTAGGGGCCAATGTGCTCATTATGGGATCCACGGAAGGAACCACAACTGATTTTGATGGGAACTTTATTCTGACAACAGATCTAACAGGCAGCCAAGTGATCCGTATATCCTTTGTGGGATTTACAGCTGTTGAGAACACAGTGGAATTGAATGGAACCGCCATTACCTTGGAAGTGGTATTGCAGGAAAGCGGCCAACAATTGGATGAAGTGGTGATCACGGCTTCCAGTACCTTTAGGTCACAGAAACAGGCACCACTATCCATTAGTTCCAAAAAGATGGCCGAGATTACCAAGCTGTCTGCCAATAGCCAAGCTGATATCTTGCGTACCGTACCCGGGATAACGGCCGAAGGTGGTGGTGGTGAAACAGCCACCAACTTGTTCGTAAGGGGTCTTCCATCTGGTGGACAATATGTTTTTAACCCATTGCAATATGATGGGATGCCACTGATCAGCTCCTTCGGGCTTAATTCATCCGCGCATGATGTGTATGCAAGACCTGATATTGGGTTTAAGGGCGTGGAATTTGTACGAGGTGGTGCCGCTATCCTGTACGGGGCAGGTTCCGTGGCAGGGATCATCAACTATACAAGTAAAACTGGTGATACCAACCCCGGAAATACCATTAATGTGGAATGGGGCGATGGAGATCGTTTAAAGACCGACTTTTACAGTGGTGGCCGACTTGGAGGGGAAGACTCCAATACCTTTTATGCCTTTACTGGATTTGTTCGTACCGATCAAGGGCCATTGGATACAGGTCTGGCTACAAGGGGTGTTCAGTTTAGGGGAAATATAAAAAAGCGCTTTGAAAGGGGAACTTTCACGGTTCATGGCCAATTCATCAATGATCGAGCCCAGTTCTATTTACCGTTGCCGCTTAATGCAGATCGCGAACGAATCAATGGAAATGATGGTGAGCCAGTGGCGCAGCTGTTATCGGGCCAGCTGGAAGAAACATCTTTTCTTACCCCGGGAGGAGTATACGAAAGTCCCATCGAAGATGGTGTGTTTACAAAGGGAGGTTATGTAATGGGGGATTTTACCTATAACTTTTCAGATAATCTAAGGTTCAAGTCCAAGGTAAGATATGCAAACTATGAGCACAACTTTGCCTTGTACGTGGGCGGAAACGGAACCAATGGCAACCCTATTTCATTGAATGGATACATGGCCAGTATTGCCCCTGACAACATTGGATTTTCCGCAACCTATCAAGGGGGTGGCGATACGCAGATCAGTGGAACTGATTTGGTAGTGGACAATTTACATGTAGATCGTTTGCGCCCAATGACAGATTATTCAGGAGAAGCCTCATTGACCTTGCGATCAAATGACGGGTTTCACAACTTTACCTTGGGAACGTTCTTATCAAGGACAGAAGCGGAAGATGTCAATTACCAGTATAGGGTACTGTCTGAATTCAACAACAATCCAAGATTGATTAATCTAAGCTACACGGATGCAGGAGGGGGCAATGTTATTTTCTCTGAAGGAGGTCTCACCAATCGAGTGGGAATGACGTCCAACAGATTTTTGGATCAGAACAGAACAGCCTTTTATATTACCGATGAAATGGTTTTTGACAAATGGCGATTTGATGTTGGCTTCCGGTTGGAGTCTACCGAAGGAAACTTTAGCAACGGGGGCTTGGAAGAAACCACAGTATACACGAATACGGAACTTACGGATGATCTAAGAAACGTAAGCTTTGCAGATGGCAGTTTTACAAGGGCGCGTATCAGTGCCACGGATTGGGCCGTTTCATTGGCTGGACTGTATGAGCTTTCAGAGAGTACCAACCTGTATGCCAACTTCTCTAGAGGGTTCTTTTTCCCCCAAATCAGGAGCTTTGCTCCGGTTGCAGGAATTCCAGAATCCAATTATGACGCAGAAAATATTATCCAGTTCGAGGCAGGGGCCAAATTCGGCACCTCCAAATTTTCCGGTTCCGCCGCCGCATACTACGTTAGTTTAAAGGATAGGGTGAGAATCAATCAGGCCATTGTTGGTGGATTGTTGGTAGATCAGACCAGAAGTGAGCAAAATACGTCCACCTTTGGGGTAGAGGCAACTTGGGACTATAGATTTACCGATGTCCTGAGTCTTCAGGGAACGGCCACCTATCAAAACCATGAGATCACCAAAAATATCCAGGAAGATTTGGTGAATGGAGGTACCACGGTGACCAATGAAGGAAATGAACTGGCCAGACAGCCCAATATTTTGGGAAGCATAGCGCTGAATTATAACGATAGTGCTTTTGATGCAATATTCTCCTTGAACCACACAGGTAAGAAGTTCACCTCGGATATCAATGATGTGGAATTGGATGCCATTACCATAGCCCGTGTTGGAGCTGGGTATACCTTCAACACCAATGAAGACAATTCGGTAAGACTTGGCTTCTCAGTTTTTAATTTATTTGATAGCGATGGAATAACCGAAGGAAACCCTAGGGCTGGTGTTGCCGGTGAAGCAGGTAATCAGGACTTTTTCTTTGGTCGTCCTATTCTTCCAAGAAGAGTATTTCTTACCGCAACCTTTAATTTTTGATCGAATACAAAATAGTTTAAGTTAGTTTATTGGTTCAAGTAACATATTGGCGGTAATCGGCCGCCAATATGTTTTTATGTTAATTCTATGGATGCAAAAATGATAGAAAGGGCCAAAGAGGTCTTGGACAATAATTATCAAGAAGGAGGATTTACCATTCCATGTGAAGGATTGTATCCTTTCCAATGGAAATGGGATTCCGGTTTTATAGCCTTGGGTTTTGCGCATTACGATATGGTAAAGGCCAAAACAGAGATAGAGACCTTGCTGAACTCACAATGGGGAAATGGATTTATTCCACATATTGTATTTCACAACCATAGCGATTCCTATTTTCCTGGAGCCGATTTTCACCAATCGCACTTGCACGAACAATCCAACAAAAAATACCCGTCCACGGGTATGACGCAACCCCCCGTAACAGGCTTTATTCTGGAAAAGATGCTGGAAATTTCGGGCCATAGCGAAGAAATGTTGGAATTCGTTCAACAACAAATCGATAAGGTGTACCAGAACCATGGATACTTTTATAACCATCGGGACCTGGAGAATGAGGGACTGGTATACATCTATCACAACTGGGAATCTGGTACGGACAATTCCCCTATTTGGGACGATATTTGGGAGACGATGGACCCTCCTGAATATGAATTTGAAAGAAGGGATACCACCCATGTGGACCCGGCCCAAAGACCATCAAAAAGAGAATACGACCATTATCTATATATCATCGACATTGCCAAGAAATACCATTATGAAGATGATAAAATTGCAACCCATTCCCCCTTTTTGGTGTTGGACCCCTTGTTCAATGCCATATTGATACGTTCCAATGAGGCCTTGATTCGTCTTTATCGCCTTCTAGGCGGCAACAAGGACAAGATAGATTACCTAAGTTCCAAACTTTCCTTGGGAATCGAGAGCTTTAACAACAAACTGTTCAATAAGGAACTTGGGTGCTATGTGCACTATGATTTAAGAAACAACAAACAGTTGCCCTATGTCTGCTCGTCCTCCTTTTCACCTTTGTATGCAGGAGTGCCTTCAGCAGAACGCGCAAAGACCTTAGTGAATACCATGCTGGAGCGGTTTGGGGGAGAAGGGCGTTATCTATGTGCTTCCTTTGATCCCACGCATGGCCGGTTCAATCCGCGAAAATATTGGCGGGGTCCGGTTTGGATTAACCTTAATTGGTTGTTGTACCATGGCCTTCAACGGTATGGAATGCACAATGTGGCCAAGCAAGTAAAGGAAGATACCATAGAGTTGATCACCAAGAATGGCTTTTATGAGTATTTTGATTCCAGAAAGGACAACCCGGATTCGCCCCAGAACGGTTATGGAGGAAACAATTTTTCCTGGAGTGCCGCATTGCTGATCGATCTTTTAAAAGAGAAAAACTAATACACAACCATGCATTTGGATTTTGCCAAGGACTACGTGTTGGAAAATGAAAGGGTAAGCCTGCTGCCCTTGAAAGTAGAACATGTGGAACCTTTGGCAGAACTCGCAAAAGAAGAACACCTATGGACCTATTTCTTGGGGAGATCGGATGGTAGTGCGGATTTTGAATTCTATATAAAAAATGCCATTGGCGCTAGAAAAGAGCAAAAAGAATATCCCTTCGCAGTGTTTGACAACAAACTACAAAAATTTGCAGGCTGCACCCGCTACTTTGATTATCAGCAGGACCTCAATACCATTCGACTGGGATATACCTGGTATGGGCAGGAATTTAGGGGTATAGGGCTGAATAAAAATTGCAAATACCTCATGTTTCAATTTGCGTTTGAGCAGCTTGGACTGGAAAGAGTGGGTTTAGGGGCCCATGCAGAGAACCAAATAAGTTTGGCCGCAATGAAAAGTATTGGCTGCTCCCAAGAGGGGGTCATACGCAATATGTTTCCCTCCATTCAAAACAATGGCAGGGCGGATGCCATTCTTTTGAGCATGCTAAAAGCGGAATGGCTCGATACAAAAAAAGAAAAATTAAGACATAGATTATGAACTACGTTGACTATATCATCATTGTGGTCTATTTGGTTGGATTTTTGGGAATAGGCTACTTTTTTAAGGAGAATAAAAGTTCAGGGGATTATTTTCTCGGCGGGCGTAGTATGGGCTGGCTACCTTTGAGCCTTTCCACAATGGCAACCCAGTTGTCTGCCATCAGTTTTATTTCCGCACCCGCCTTTGTGGGCCTAAAAGAAGGTGGTGGAATGCAATGGCTCACTTACGAATTTGGAGTGCCATTGGCCATGGCATTTTTGCTTATTGCAATTATCCCAACGCTCTATAAATCTGGTATCGTAAGCGTTTACGAATATCTCGAACAACGTTTTGATGCCTCCTCAAGGTTGCTCATAAGTTTTGTGTTTCAAGTAAGCCGTTCAGTGGCCACAGGGGTAATGGTATATACCATGGCCCTTATACTCCAGGCTACGGTAGGTGTTGACTTCTGGATTTCCATATTGATCATTGGGGTCATCACCCTGGTGTACTCTTTTCAAGGGGGTATGAAAGCTGTTATTTGGGGCGACGTGATCCAGATGATCATTCTGTTTTTGGGAATAATCATTTGCCTGGCCTTCGGGATAAGTGAATTGGGAGGATTTGACAATTTTCTCACCCATGTAGATCACGATCGGATAACCGCGGTGGATTTTGGCAAATGGGGGTTCAATAATGCGGATAAACAAGATGAATTTGGGTTTTGGCCCATGGTGATCGGCGGATTTTTTCTTTATGCCTCCTATTATGGAACGGACCAAACCCAATCGCAGAGGTTACTCTCGGCCAAAGGAATGCCCACTATCAAAAAATTGTTGTTGGCCAACGGATTGTTCCGGTTTCCGCTTACACTGACGTACTGTATTATGGGTCTTGTTTTGGGAACCTTGCTTCTGCAAGATGGAAGTTTTCAGGCCTCAATGGATGCCGTGTATCAGGCCAACATAGGTTCGTTGGAAGGAAAAAAAGCCGATTTGATGGTGCCCGTTTTTATTATCAAGTATTTACCTAACGGTGTCATCGGGATATTGATCGTGGCGATTATGTCCGCGGCAATGTCATCGCTTAGTTCCACGGTCAACTCCCTTTCCGCGGTTACCATGGAAGATTTTGTAAAAAGGTTCAAGCCCGATTTGGATGACAAAAAATATGTTTTTACCTCTAGGTTGTTGTCCTTGTTCTGGGGATTGGTTTGCTTGTTCTTTGCCTTTTTCGCAGGAAACATAGAAGGAACGGTAATAGAAGTGATCAACAAGATCAGTTCCATATTTTACGGCCCTATATTGGCCGCGTTTATTCTGGCTATTCTTACCAAAAAAACACATGCTTTGGGGGCCAATTTGGGAATCGTGGTAGGAGTGCTCTTCAACATGTACTTATGGTTGTATGTACCGGAGGTGTTCTGGTTTTGGTGGAATGCCATTGGGTGCTTGGTTACCATACTGGTGGCCGTGGCTGTAAGTTATTTGATCAGGCAAAAAGTGAACGAAGGTTTGGAAGTTGTGTACTATCCAGGTAGAAAAGAGCTCTATATTTTATTGGGATTCTTTCTTTTCATCGTATTATTGAGCATGGGATTACCTTACTTTTTCAGTTAATGCCCAGTTCCTATGAAGTTTGTTGTTGCTCCAGATAAATACAAAGGCTCCCTTACCGGGTTTCAGTTTTGTGAAGCTGTGGAAAAGGGTATTTCTATGGTATTTCCAGATGCGGAAATCCACAAGAAACCCTTGGCAGATGGTGGAGACGGCACATTGGAGGTAGTCTCTGAATATTTACAGGCGTCCAAGGAAAATGTGGTGGTCAAAGACCCGCTTTTCAGGGATATTGAAGCGGGATACCTCCTTTCTCATGATAGACAAACGGCCTATATTGAAATGTCTGAAGCCTCTGGGTACAAATTGTTGAACAAGGCCGAATTAAATTGTATGCATACCAGCTCCTATGGAACAGGACAGATGATCAAGGATGCCCTGTTAAAAGGAGCGAGCCAAATTGTGTTGGGCATCGGGGGCAGCGCCACCAACGATTGCGGAATGGGAATGGCCTCGGCTTTGGGGTTCCAATTTTTAGATGCCCAAGGCAATGCATTGGATCCGGTGGGCAGCAATCTTGTTAAGGTGACCCAAATTGTGCAAAAGGAAGTTCCAAAAGACCTTTCCCGAATCAAGGTCAAGGTCGCCTGTGATGTAAACAACCCATTGCATGGCCCCAATGGAGCCGCTTATGTCTATGGCCCACAAAAGGGAGCTTCAAGTGAAGAAGTGGAAATGTTGGATATAGGACTTCAAAATTTGGACGAGCAAATCCAGCAAACTTTTGGTCGCGAAGTTCAAAAAATACCAGGTTCTGGTGCGGCAGGAGGAATGGGGGCAGGGGCCATTGTCTTTTTAAACGCCCAATTGCTTTCCGGGGTAGATTTGATAATGGAAATGGCGGCATTTGATGCTGCCCTTCACAATACGGATTGGGTCATAACCGGAGAAGGTCAATTGGACCATCAGACTGCTTTGGGCAAAACCATTGCAGGGGTGGTGGAAAGGGCCAAAAAGTATCAAGTTCCCGTGGTGGCACTTTGTGGTTCGGTAAATGTTTCCATTGCAGAAACCCAAGAAATGGGCTTGGATTATGCAGTTTCCATTTTAAACAAAATTGGGGATTTAGAGGCCGCAAAAGCAAATAGTTTTGACAATTTGGTGCAGGCCAGTTTTAATTTTGCGCGGCTGCTTAAATCAGCAAAAAATCAGTAGGTACGGTTCATACGGTGTTCAAGCGAGTGTTTAACGGTAGGCCATTCGCTTTCCAAAATGGAAAAAACAACGGTATCCCTATAGTTCCCATTTGGATCTATCCTGTGGTTCCGTAAAATTCCTTCCTGTTTTGCCCCAAGTTTCGCGATAGCGGTCCTTGAGGCTATATTATGGTAATGGGTTCGGAATTCCACGGCAATGCACTTCAATTCCTCAAAGGCATGGCCGAGAAGCAAATGTTTGCATTCCAGGTTAAGACCGGTGCGCTGGGTTCTCTTGGCATACCACGTGGCTCCAATTTCCAATCTTCTGTGTTGTTCCTCAACATTCAGGTAACGGGTTGAACCAATTACTTCTCCACTGTTTTTTTCCACGACCACAAAAGGTAGTGCGGTTCCATTTTCCTGAGCTTGCAGGGCGGCTTCAATATAGGAGTCAATGTTGTGTTCCGAAGGAACCGAAGTAAACCACAATTCCCACAATTTCCCATCCGAAGCCGCCTTCAATAAATTGGCTTTATGGGATTTTTGTAACGGAATCAGCTTGACTCTTTTGCCTTCAAGAATGGTGGGTTGTAGCCAGGAGTGCATTAGTTCAGGTTTTAGTCCCTAAAGATAGTCGTATTGTTTTTCCAATCCACATATTTTGAACGTAGACAATGTCCGCAAGGCCGATAACCTAGGGCCAAGGCCTCTTCTTCCGTGGTGAAAAACACCCGGTTTTCCCTTTTCATTCTCTTGCCGGAGAAACATTGTAAGGTTCCATAAATTTTAAGCGTTCTGTTTCCAGCCCATTTAATTTTTCCCTGTTTTAAGTTGCGGAAAAGCGCCGATGGTGTTATGGAATTATGGGCTATCATCATTGTATAGCATCATGAAAAATGAGACCAAGCGTGTAGCGCAATCCGGAATGGACCTCGCTGACCCCATGCTTCATCTTCACCCGGTAGTACCCTCTTTTCCCATTGACCGGTCTAAAATTGGTGGAGAATATAAGCATGGACCCTTTTTTGGGGTGTAATACCATGGCTTTGGATTGTGCTCTGGGAACCTGTTCCGTAAGTACGAATTCGCCCCCGGTGTAGTCAGTTCCATAATCATTTAAAAAAAGTACGGACTGCATGGGAAAATATACATCCCCATATAGATCCTGATGGAGAGTATTGTAACCTCCATTCTGATATCTTAGAATTAAGGGTGTTGCCAAAAATTGCCCATGATCTGCGCATTGCTGGTGCAGTTCTTTCAAGGTATTGGGATAGTTTACGTCCAACTTAAGTTGGTGCATCCACTGATTGGCAATGGGAACCAATTCCGGATAGAGTTCTTCCCTAAGTCTTTGGATGGTATTGGGCAGCGGATATTTAAAATATTTGTAAGTGCCGGCGCCAAATCGGTACCGCTCCATGACCACGGTTTTCCGATACATTTGGGGGTCATTAAAGTTGGAAATTAGCTGCTTGCATTCGTTGTCGTTGATGACATTTTCCACGATGACGTATCCCTTTTGGGATAATTCCTCCTGAAGGAATTCCCTGTTCCAAGTAAACTTCATAAGGCTATCGTTTTTTAGTGGACCTGTGCATTTTCCCAACCAATGATTGCGGTCTTTCTGGTGGGATTCCATCTGTATCCCCCAAGTTCCCCTGACTTTTGGATGACTCTATGGCAGGGGATAAGGTAGGCTATGGGGTTGTTCCCAATGGCGGTTCCCACTGCCCTTGAAGCTTTTGGTTGGCCAATACTTTCGGCAATGTTTCCATAGGTGGCCAGTTTGCCTTTTGGAATTTTAAGCAGGGATTCCCAGACTTTCAATTGAAACTCGCTGCCCTTCAAATGCAATTTAATCTCGGAAATCTGACTCCAATCGTTGGCAAAGATCATAAGTGCGTTCACTTGGGTTTGATCTACCCGTTGATGGTAGGAGGCCTTGGGAAATTGCTGTTTTAGCTCATATAAACCTTTTTCCTCGTCCTCAATAAAGGCCACATGGCACAGCCCTTTGTCCGTAGAGGCAATGGTGACCAACCCAAATGGACTTTGGGCATAGCTGTAATTGATATGGAGGTTTTCCCCGTCATTTTTATACTCCCCTGGGGTCATTCCCTCAATGGAGACAAAAAGATCGTGCAATCTGCTGGTGCCGGAAAGTCCGGTTTCCATGGCCGCATCAAAAAGATTGGCCTCGGTTTCCTTCAATAGATTTTTGGCATGTTCCACACTGGTATATTGCAGGAACTTTTTAGGACTTACCCCGGCCCACTCCTTAAACATGCGCTGAAAATGGAATGGACTAAGATGTACCTGCTCCGCTAACTCGTCCAGTGAAGGTTGCTCTTTGAAATGCGTACGGATATGATGTATCGCCTTGGCAATTCGCTCATAATTGAGATGTTCTTGATCGTTCATGACATTTTTATTTTTGTTCGACCCAAAAGTAGTTGGGTAACAAAGCGCACAAAACCCGATTCTTGCGGACTTATCCTGCAAAGCATAAATTTAACAAGGGATTAGCTAAGAACGGTGCATTTAGCAAGCAAGACTTAGTAACTTTATGAAGAACATACAGCAGCATGAAGACCAAGAATTTTGCCGCACTTACCGTGACCATAGGGTTGCTTTTGGGGGTGCTGATCTACTGGCGCGAATATGCAACAAGAGATCAAGTACACCTCTACCAAGTGATTTTGTGGCAGTTGGGCATATGGCTGCCCTGGATTTTGGGATTCATGGTGATGGGAGAAATTCGGAAACGGATGCAATCAAATAAGTATGCACTGCCCATACTGGGTTTAAGTGGCTTACTTTTAATTGCTTTGCACTTTGGCTGGTTTTTTGGATTGAGTGCTACCCTAAGTCCGTATCTGCATCTGGAAGGGTCCAAATTTGGAGTATATCGGTATTTCTTCATTTTCTGGACTTTGATAGACCTTGGATTGGTATGGTTTATTGTTGATAAGCTTGGTGCCGGTAATTTGCCGGAAGATGAACCCCCCTTGTTGTTGGAGCTTACGAGAGGGGGCAACACCTACTTCTGCGAGCCTTCGCAAATACAGCTTTTATCGGCGGAAAATTACTATACCAAACTGTTCACCACCCAGGGCGTTTTTGTTATGCGCAAGCCTTTAAAGACTTTTTTGGAAGTCTTGCCCTTGGATACTTTTCGGAAAATCCATAGATCTACCATCATAAACCTTGATTACGTTGCCGAACTGGCCCGGGGCAATGGGAGTACCTTGGAAGTGATCATGAAGGATGGAACCCGAAGACGTGTTAGCAAGAGTTTTGTAAAAGAGATTACGCTCCTCTTTAAAGAGCGAACGTATTAAGACGGTTCACTATCAAAATCTGGTCAGTTTACTGCACCGCACCAGAAGCTCATGAGCTATTGGCTAAGTTTAAAATGGAATTTGCGGATTCCAAACATCAATCAACTTGGACATGGTTCGGAGATATACAACGTGCTACTTCTTTTTTCTTTCCATTTTATTGATTGGAGACTTGCAGCTGGTGCTAGGTCAGGAATTCCATTTTGAAAAAAGTGTTCTTGAAGGGAAAAAACAAGGATCAAGAGGAGTGTCCCTGGCCGATTTGGACGGGAATGGGTATTTGGACATTGTGGTGGCCAACCAAGTGGATTCCACCCATCAATTGGGAAACACGATCCATTTCAATTTCCAAAATAAATGGATAAGAAAGGCCATAGCCCAAAACAGGTTGGATGTATGGAGCGAATCGGTGCATACCGTTGATGTGGACAATGACCACGACCTGGATATATTTTTCACAACACAATTTGGAACTCCAAACCTCCTCTATCTGAACGACGGCAAAGGAAATTTTGTTGAAACCATAGGGGGAGACCTAACTACTGATGCTTCGAATTCCCCTGGAGCTTGTTGGTGCGATTATGATCAAGATGGGGACATGGATGTATTTGTGCTCAACCGGGATGGGCAAGATGACCAACTTTATGAAAATACGGGGAAAAATGTTTTCAAAAGATTACCGCGGGGCCCTTGGATTGGTAATGGCGGAGATGGCAGGGCCTGCGCTTGGGGGGATTTAAATGGAGATGGCACACCCGACCTGTACGTGGTGAATTTTGTGAACAAACAGGATGGAAAAGTAACCGGAAAGCACAGGAATTATTGCTACATAAACCAAGGTCAGAAAGAATTTTTGGAACAAAAAGAAGGCAATCTAACCCAGGATCGCCATGCCTCCTATGGGGTAGCCTTGGTAGACATTGATAATGATCATGACCTCGATATCTACGTGACCAATGTTGCCCGATCTGATGAAAACAATCTTTATGAAAACCAGGGAGATGGCAATTTTGTCAAATTGTTGGAAAATGGAGTGTCTTACGAGGTCCGAAGACCATCTAAAGGACAGAGCTGGGGAGATCTAAACCATGATGGCTTTTTGGATCTTTATGTAGCCAATGGCACAGAGGGGTATCCAGAAATTCAAAACTTCCTTTTTTCCGGACAAGACAATCAGGGCTTCGACCGTGTATATCACTCGCTTCCGGCCATAGAGGCACATATTTCTGCCGGAACGGCCAATGGGGATTTAGACAACGATGGCGATTTGGACCTATTTGTCTGCAATTGGGGAGGGGGAGGGGAAGCCAATGATCTTTATATGAACAATACCTCTGGAGCATGGATCAAACTTCGGTTGGAAGGGGCCAAATCCAATAGTTTTGGCCTTGGCAGTTGGGCCACCATAACCTTGGGCAATGGAATGCAACTGACTCGATATTTGATTCGGGAAACTGGATATGGAAGCGAAAATGCACCTGAAATCCATTTTGGAATACCAGCGGGGGAAAAGATTGGAACACTGGAGATAGTTTGGCCATCGGGAACTAAGCAAATGTTTACCCAAATGGATGTCAATTCCGTATACCACTTAAAAGAAGGGTCCACAATCAAAAAAAGTAAGAATGGAAACACGCATTGAACGTAGGGAATTTATCAAGTTGGGTCTTACTGCTTCCGGTGCGCTGATGGTGGGGGTTCATTTGGAATCCTGTTTGTCAGCAGAGAGGCAGCCTGATACCTTTAGCTTTTCCCCGCTCATTCAAATTGATACGGATGGATGGGTAACCTTGATTGCCAAAAACCCGGAAATAGGTCAAGGAGTAAAAACATCTTTACCCATGATCTTGGCCGAGGAGTTGGGTGCTGATTGGAACAAGGTCAGGATTGAACAAGCGGATTTTGACAAAAAATACGACGAGCAATGGGCAGGGGGTAGTTACGCCATTATCCTTAATTGGGATTTAATGCGAAGAGCCGGGGCCCAAGTGAGGTATGCGCTGATGAGTGCTGCGGCGAAACAAATGCATTGGCCCATGGAACAACTTAGTACCAAGAACGGGCAGGTCATCCACAATCAAACCGGGGATCAATTACCTTTTGAAAGTCTGTTACAAGAAGCTTCCTTGATCTCTCTTCCAGAGGAAGTGGAACTTAAGCCCATTGATGACTATAACATCGTCGGGAAATCCCAACCCCAAACCGATTTGGATGGGATAGTCACTGGGACATCCATATTCGGCATTGACATCAAACGGCCCAACATGGTGTATGCCACCGTTCGGAAAAACCCGGTTTATGAAGGAGGGGTAAAGCGCTTTGATGCTGCCTCCGCAAAATCAGTTTCTGGGGTTTTGGAGGTTATTGAACTCAATAATAAAGTGTATGGCGGACGGCTTTTGGGGCCCAATAGTCCCAATTTTGTGAATGGGGTGGCTGTAGTTGCCAACTCAACCTGGGCGGCATTCAAAGGGGCGGAAAAACTTGAAGTGGAATGGGATAATGAAAATGCCAGAAAAGAGAATCTTGAAGAACTTTTCCAAAAGTTTCACGATCAATTGTCCGAAACCACCATAGAGCGAAAAGATGGCGATATACTTCAGGCCCATAATGATTCGGCATCACATCATGAGGCAATATATGAAGTGCCATTTTGGGCCCATATAACCATGGAGCCCATGAATTGTACGGTGGACTTTCAGGAGGGGATGTGCGAGGTCTGGGCCCCCACCCAAAATCCAGAGGCTCTACAAAATGGGCTGATAAAATTATTTGGACTTCAGCCGGAGCAGATTAAGATCCATATGCCGAGAATTGGCGGTGCTTTTGGCAGAAGGTACTATGTGGACTATGCCATGGATACCGCAATTTTATCCAAAAAAATGGGAAGGCCAGTAAAGTTAACGTGGACCAGGGAAGAAGATCTTAAGCACGATTGGTATCGTCCAGGCGGCGTCCATAAAATGGCAGCTTCCTTGGACAAGAATGGAAAGGTGATCGGATGGCAACATATTTTGGCCAATGCTTCTAGAATGACGAGTTTGGGCAGGGAAGGAAGGGTGGCAGATACAGAATTGGATGAATATGAATTTCCTGCAGGGTTTGTTCCCAATTTACAATTGGAATATGGACATGTTTTGAGTGATGTGCCCCTTGGCCAATGGCGTGCAGTCTCAGCCTCTGCCAATGCATTTCCCATCAATTGCTTTTTGGACGAACTGGCATATGCCCAAAAAAAGGACCCCATTGATTTTTTTCTGGAATTTTTGGGCCCTGCACGTATGGTGCCAGTTGTAGGTACCTACGAATTTGACAACGGACGCTTTATCCATGTTATTGAAAGAGTAAGGGAGAATAGCAACTGGAACTCCCCATTGCCAGAAGGGCAGGGTAGGGGCTTTGCCGCTCGAAAGGGAGCCGGGTCCTTTATTGCTGAGGTGGTCACTGTTGAGGTGGATACCAATGGGAATATCAAAATTTTAAGGGTAGATGCCGTGGTGGACTGCGGTTTGGTCGTAAATCCTTCCGGGGCAGAGGCCCAGGTGGAAGGTGGAATCCTGGAAGGATTGAGTGCGGCCATGTTCGGGGAGATTAGCATGAAGAATGGCGCCACGGAACAGTCAAACTTTCACGATTACCGTTGGATTCGTATGCGGGAAGTACCGGAGTTCCATATTGAGTTTATCAAGAACGACCTGCCTCCGCGGGGTTTGGGAGAACCGCCACTCCCACCAGCCATTCCGGCCTTGGCCAATGCCATTTTTGCAGCTACTGGGAAACGGATACGAAAGTTGCCCATTGACGGACAACTCTAAGCCATATCTTTTAAGTACTTTTAGGTATCCGTTCTTGCCTGTCGGTTTTCGGACGGACAACTCACAATGGGATGAAATCGTATCCATCAAAAATTAGCTATCCCCTCCTGGCTACTATCCTGGCCATTTTAATTGGGTGTGCCGTTCCCATGATGTTTCCTCCTATTTGGCCGGGGCTTGTGGTGTCACTGTTGGTGATGGCGTTTGTGCTACATGTTTTTACCACCATGCGCTACACCTGCAAAGATGGCGTGTTGATTATAAAATGGAGTTTTTTTACCTATCAGCGGATAGATATTCTTTCCATTACATCCATTACTGGAACCAACAGCTTGATAAGCTCACCCGCCGCTTCCTTGGATCGTTTGGAAATAAGATTCAAGAAACATCAAAGTGTTCTGGTCTCTCCCAAGGATAAAGAAGGATTCATTGCCCATCTCTCGCAAATCAACCCGGACATTGAAGTGAAGCTATGATATTTTGTGTACAGCTCATCGCAGAGTTATCCAAAATGTAGGATTAATTTTATGTTAAATTATGATAATGCACTTACAGTATTTGGTAAGTAATCTTATATTCATCGCATAGTTACGGGAATAACGATCAAAAAAAAATTCCTCCCCCTCATTTACTTCCCGGACTATCCATTTGTTTTTTATCAACCTTAATCCATTACACAATGAAGAGAATTTCTTTGCTCTGTGTGCTTGTTCTTTTGTTGGTGCTTTTTGGTTCTTGTTCCAAAGAAGATAGCACTGAAGTACTAACAGCGATCAATGCCACCGTGGTCATCAACCAAACTTCAACCATTGAAATCCAAGAGGGGAATATTTATACCGTTTATGGTAGAACCCATAAATCGGCCGACCCTGAAAAATTTAGGATTGCCATTCAGAATGACAGCGCCTATTTTTTTGATGACAAAGTTTTAAACGATTGGATCATCTTAAATCCGGACCGAGGTTCCGGTTTGGGGGGTGTTTTAAACACCTATGTATCCAATGGGGACTATGATTTTGAGGATTTCCTACCTCAGGATTCCAGAAACAACTATCTGACCTTAAAAAACCGTACCACGGGATTTATCCGTATCGTAAAATTTGTGGTGGATTTTGGGGAAATCCTAAAAACGCCATCCAATAGCAATAGGGAAGTACCGTTCAAAAGGGTGTTTTTTTCAAACCCAGCTGCCGTGCCGTATCAATTTCCAGGAGATATGACCAAGTTTAACAATGGGTTTATCCTAGGGATTCCGGAAATTGGACAGGCTCACCAGGGAGATGTCTACCTGATCAAAAACATGAACCAAAGATCTCCCAAACTTTTGAATTCTGGATTTTTTAATGGCTTTTCCGGTATTGAACGAATTGCCTTCAATGATTTGGGTGGAGGAGATTTTATAGGTGTTGTGGCGTTTTACGGAACCGATGGGTCCTTGTATTCCGGTCAATTTGGCCTATCCCCGGAACAACAGTTTTACGGGGATAATGCGCAGCAGGTTCCTATAGGGTCTCTAACTACCATTTCCGATTTGGTCTTTGAAAATGGCCAGTTTGTGGCGGAAAGTGATACCGCGAATTATTGCACCAGCGCCAACACGGACCTTTCTTGGAGTGACTGCGATGGCTGTCAGGAAAATTGTGAGAATATCATCTACATTGACGATACCGATCTTCAGAACATCTACCACCATCAGGAAACTTATGAAGAGCCTACCGTTATTGTATACCGGAACCTTACCAGCTTGCCCGGATATATCTATTTGCATCAAAACGTCAATATCAAGGAGATTAGGGTACCCAACCTGGAAACAGTGGGGGAATATCTCTACTTGAACCAAAACGTGGATTTTGAAGCGGTGGACATCCCCAATCTGACTTCGGTAGGAGAGCATTTGTACATTAGTGGCAATGAAAGTCTAGGGGGAGTGTCCTTTCCATTGCTCACTTCCATTAATTCCAATGGGCAGAGCACCAACTCCATTGGGGGCAATACCCTAATGACCGAATTTGATATTCCGGGATTGGCAACCTTGGGCGGAAGCCTCAGTTTTAGTGGAAATCCGTTGATTGATGAATTATCATTCCCACTGTTGACCTCGGTTTCTGGATTTTTGAACATCAATGGCAATGACAGTCTAGCCAACATCCATTTGCCTTTGGTCACTTCCATAGGAACAGACGATGGTGGAACCTATCAGTTGTATCTGCCTGGAAACCCACAATTGACCACTGTTGATCTCAACAGCTTGGAATCTGTATACGGATATATCTACGTTACGGGCGACAACAGTTTGCAACAACTTTCTTTGCCGGAACTATCCAATGAAATTGACTATATGTACATTGCCAACAATGAGAATTTGGAGTCGGTCTTGATGCCAAATTTGATTGGGGCCAAGGAAGATATTTCCTTTCATATCAATGCTTCGATGACCACAATAGATTTGTCATCCGTCCAAACAGTGGGAGAGGACCTGTACTTCCATCAAAATGGAATTGAAGCGGTGAGCATGCCCGCTTTACAGAGCATTTCAGGGCAGTTGTATTTTCATCAGAACCTAGATTTGCAGACCATCGGTCTTCCCAATCTGATTTCCACAGGAGGTTACGCATATTTCGCTGGTAATTCCAGTTTAACCCAACTGGATGTATCACAAATGACGAGTGTGGGCAACGCCCAAAATGAAAACTCATACCTCTACTTAACAGGGAACACCTCGTTAGGTTCGCTAAGTGCAGATATGCTGACTGAAATATATGGTTATCTGTACGTAGCCGGAAATTCAGCTCTGGATATGTCCAATACCCTGTGCAATCTCACTAACATTTACGCCATTGATGATGGGTTTGACTGCAGGGATGCGTATGCTACCGTAAGTGGGAATGCCAATAATACGGTTTGCTTTACAGCCACCATAGAAACTTGTAACTAATCATTGACATAAAAAAGCAGATGTCACCGGGCGGGGTAATCCCCGCTTGGTGCTTTTGTAGTAAGGAATCCACAGTTAGGCTTCTATTTGGGCAGCTATATACAAAACGGGGCAAAGCAGTTATTTGGAGCTAAAGTAATTGTACAGTACCAACGCCAATATCAACACCCCAAAGACGATCCACTTTGCAAGCCAGACCCCATACTTATACTTGGCATTTTTATTGTGTTTGGCCTTTTTCCTCATGTTTGAGTTGATGAATAGGAATGCCGATACGATCAAAATGATAAGAATTAGGGCCAAATACTGATTTTCCATACTGTTTGTTTGCTCTTCCAAACCTACTAAAAACCTTCCTGAACCTGAAAAAACCAGGAGATCGACCTTAGTTTATTATGTTGTTTAAACGGTGACATCCGTTTACAAACGAAAACAAATGGTTAATAACCGTTTCTGGTTTTTTACCTCGCTTAAGTTTGCCCTGTCGATGCCGCGGCTCGATAGTATTAACTGTTTAACACGTAAATCTTAAATCATGAATTCACTTAAAAACAAAGTACAGTTGATTGGAAACTTAGGAAATGACCCGGAAATCGTTTTGATGGAAAGTGGGAGCAAATTGGCCAAATTTTCCCTGGCCACCAATGAGACCTACAAAAATGCGGAAGGGGAAAAAGTAACGGACACCCAATGGCACAATATTGTAGCATGGGGCAAAACAGCCGAGATAGCCGAAAACTACCTGGAAAAAGGTAAGGAAATAATGATTGAAGGGAAATTGGTTCACCGTAGCTATGAGACCAAAGAGGGGGAGAAACGCTACATTACCGAGGTGAAATGCAATGAGTTACTGATGTTGGGAAAGTAAATCCAATTTACAGATAAACGAATAAATGGGGGCACTTGCCCCCTTTCTTTGCTTTTGGAGCATTTTAACAATAAATTAAATAGGGACAGCGCAACAATGGGGCAGGTTGTACGTCTAATAAAAAGAAGAAGTTGCTATGAAATCTGTTGGTTTGTTTATGGTGTTCTTATGTTGTGGCTGGGCCATTCCCGGTTTGGCACAACTGGATGCGAACACCCAAACCTTACGATTCTATGAGCAATTGGCCCAAAGGGATGCTGACTATGAAATTGAACTTTATAAGTTGGGAGGTCAGGATGAGTTGGATTACTGGGCCGATCAAGCGGATTTTGAACGGCAATTGGGCAAGGCCAACTTTCCAGGTTACTTGGCCTATATGAAGGGAAAAAAGGAAGCTTATGAATTACATTTGGAAGCATGTAGCACCCAATGTGCCAATAGCGAGCTGTTTTTTCAAAAGGCCAGGGACTACCTATCCCTTTCGGATGATGAATTTATGGAAAGCATTAAGACCGATGTGATGGTTCAGCATTTCCCCAAGCAAAAGAAAATAAAATAAAAAAACCGCCAGCACTGGCGGTTTTTTTATGCAACCTTTTTTAGCAGGTCAAAACATGGGCAACGCTTGCAGCGCTTGTTTTCTCCTTTTTTATATTTTTTGCAGCACTTAATCTTGCAATTGGTCACTGGGAGTTCCCGCAATCGAGCCTTGTGCTTCCTAGTTAGTTCCTTTTTCTTCTTTCCCATTTTTGGAAGTAAACGGGTCAAAGATAATTATTTTAAATTAATCTAAATAAAGGAGTTATCAACAATTATTCCCCCGCCATGTCAGAAGCCGCACTCTCCACGGTGAGCTGCTGAATATCCCTATCGAAAAGGTATAGGCCACCTTTATCATTCCCGATCAGGTTGATTTTGTCCAATACCGTTCTGGCCAAAGCTTCCTCTTCCAATTGTTCAGCCACATACCATTGTAAAAAGTTGTGGGTGGCATAGTCTTTTTCCTCTAAGGTAACATGCACCAGTTCGTTGATGCTTTTGGAAACAAAGAGCTCGTGGTCGTACAGTTCCTGAAACATCTCCTGTAGGGTCCCAAATTCGGTTTTAGGCGCTTTTAGGGCGGATACATGGGCATGACCGCCGCGCTCGTTCACATATTTTACCAGCTTGAGCATATGCATGCGCTCTTCATCGGAATGGCCGTACATAAATCCGGCCACCCCCTCCAAACCTTGAACTTCTGCCCAACAGGCCATCGACAAATAAACCTGGGAGGATTCTGCTTCTATACGAATTTGCTCATTCAGTGCTTTTTCTAATTTCTTGGATAACATGATATATTCTTTATGTGCTATAAAAATACGAAATGGCCTTCTTCCGGGGTTAAAAATGAATTGCCACCCCCAAGGTGCCAGGTCCAAAATTAAGATTCCAACTTACCGCCTTGGAATGTGAATTGTACTTTTCATTGTATTTGGAATCCAAATATCTGTCAATGGACTCCACAATAAAAATGCTAAGCACAGTACTGAAGGCAACATCGGAAACCCAGTGGAAGTCATCAACGATCCGGGCAAACCCTGGAATAAGACCAACAGTATAAATCCCGGCCTTGACCCAAGGGTTTTTAAATTGTTTGGCTATGGCATAGGCATTGGAGAAGGCCAACATGGCATGTCCGGATGGGAAAGAATCATAGTTGAATACCCTATTGAGGTGAAAGGGATCATAGGTGCTGGAGCTATCCCCACTTTTGGGCCTGGCTCTTCCAATGATCCGTTTGCTCACCTGTTGTAAAAAACCACCTGCGGTGGCCGAGGATATCAACAGTACACCAGTACGTCTTAGTTTTTCATTTTTGGTGAACAGGCCCGCAAGGTAAATTCCCCCAGTAAGCATGTAATTGTTACTGGGATTTCCATATTCATTTCCGTAATCGACAAGAAAATCCGGAACATCCTCACTAAAACCATTGGTCCAATTGTTTAATTCGTCGTCTACCAGGAACAAAATAGTTGTCCCGGCCGCCAAATACCCAAAATTAGCCCAGTCGCTGCCTTCCCATTGTAAGGGCCGTGTATATGAATGTCCAATACCACCAAACACATTGCCCATGTCATAGGTGAAGTTTTTCCAGTTGCTCTCTTTCTGCGATACTATGGATTTTTGGCCGTGTGCTTGGGTTCCGATCAAAAGAAGCAAACAAATTAGTGCACGTAACATAGGTGAAGAACGTTGAGGTTATAATTAAAGTTAAAAATAAATTTCTTGGGCCAATCTAAAGGTGTTGGCATGCGCTTCCACAATGGTGGCTATGTCCGGGGAATATCCTCCGCCCATACTACATTGCACAGGCAGTTTATGGTCAAAACAGCTTTGAAGTACAAATCGGTCGCGTTCTTTGCAGCCTTCCAAGGTCAACCCTAGGGTGCCCAGCTTGTCCGAAGCCAAAATATCCACCCCACATAAGTAGAAGATGAAGTCGGGTTGTACATTTTCCATGAGCTGTGGAAGTGTCTTTTTTAGGATACTTAGATATTGCTGATCATTGGTTCCCTTTTCCAATGGGATGTCCAGATCGGAAATTTCCTTTTTAAAGGGATAATTTCCTTTTCCGTGCATGGAAAACGTAAAAACGGAATTGTCTTCCTGAAAAATTTCCGCGGTTCCATTTCCCTGGTGCACATCCAAATCCACAATCAGCACCTTTTGCGCTAGGCCCTTTTCGATTAGGTATTTAGCTCCGATGGCTTGATCGTTGAGCATACAAAAGGCCTCCCCTCGGTTGGAATAGGCATGATGGGTACCTCCAGCGATGTTCATGGCAATACCGTGCTCAAGAGCAAATTCACAACCTTTAATGGTCCCGTCCGCAATAATCTGTTCCCTTTGCACGAGTTCTTCGCTTAGCGGGAAGCCTATTTTTCGTACTTCACTCGGTTTTAACCTAAGTCCCACCAAATCCCGATAGTACTGCGCGTCATGGGCCAGGAGAATATGGTCTTCCTCTGGAAGTCCCGGACTATAAAAATTATCCGAAGTACAGCAGCCTTCATGAAGCAATTGTTGCGGCAACAATTCGTATTTGAGCATGGGAAACCGATGGCCATCTGGCAAGGGATGCTTGTAAATAGGATGGTAAGCGATTTTCAGCAAAGAACGACTAGAATTTTATGATTCGATAAGTGTGGTCATCACCTAGATACCCTAGAACAATATCACCATTGATCCTAAAGACACTTTCCAATTTTAGTTTTCCAAGTTCTTCGGTATACTCCTTTATCGATTCAAAGGAATTGACAGGAATTTCCCCATCCAAATGGTCAAAACTTGTATTGAACAAGGACTTAAAGTAGGTGGATTCACTTACAGAAACATTGAAATAGGCGTAGCCGGTAACATTTAAAAATCCAAATTGAACCGCTGCCACAGGGACCAGGGGAATGGCCATTTTTCCCTTGGCAAAGGTGCCGATGGAAACTACGTTGGTCTCGCCATCCTTATAAATGGTAACGCCCAATTCGTTGTTGGCCATATCCCTCAAAAACCTATTTGAATTTTCAATGGACCTTGATTTTGAAATTATGTTTTTGCCTTCAATCCGTATAGGGGTGTTCTTGAAGTTAATGGGCTTGTCCTTTTCTATGACATAGGTCTTTTTTACCGCCCTGGTTTCAAGGTCCTTTATTTCAAATTTTAGCATCTGATTGGTACTGGATACCCCAAGATAATTTCCATTGTACAAAAAGCTATTGGTCTTTTTGCCGTTTACCACATTGGCCAAAAAGGGTTTGTTGTAAGTGGTAACAGTGTAACTAAAATCAGTTGGGTCGAGCTTGATTACTTGGGTAATGTTTCGATTGCTTTCAAAGGTGAAGTAGAAAAAATCCTCTTCGAGGAAAAGTTTGGAGGCTACCGCTGAGATTTCCAGCGAGTTTGGGGTGGTGGCATCAATTTTTTCCAGAAGTTTGGGCACTTCCTTCCCAAAGGGCTTTTTCATCAAGGTGTATAGGTCCTTATTGTCGTTGTTCCAATATCTAAAACGCTTAGAACTTAAGTCAACACTGTTCTTGGTAAAAGTTCCATCCGCATTGAACACATAAAAATTGAAAATACTGGAATTGTTTGGGATGGTCAGGATATGAAACTTTCCATTATGGTTGAAGGTCTGCAGGAAGGTTTCCTTCTTCATTCCAAGATCAATGTCTTGCACTTGGGCGGACTTTTGTCCAAAATCGAATGTGAAGAGCCCAAATTTCTTTTTGGATCTATTGGAAAGAAAGAACTGAAACTGTTGAGCTCCTGTTTGTACGGCTCCTATAGGAATTGGGTAGTCTGATGGAAAAGTGGCCGCGGTAAAATCCGAAATTTCATTGTGGGCTTCATCAAACAAGGAAGCCACGATGTCATATTCGTTATCTAAAAACAGCGCAAATTCATTGGAATTCCTGTTGGTGATTTGATATGCGTTTTTCGGAGAAAACTTTTCTGGAAGCTCTTTTTCCACGATGGTTTCCTGTGCGAATAGAGCCGTTTGGAACATTAGTCCCAATAACAAAATGTGGTATTTCATAGGTTAAGGTTGATTTAGCTGATGGTTTCACCATTGTCAACACCCTCTTCATCTGGATTGACAAAGACCAATTTTCCTTCTGCATTTTCGGTCATGAGAATCATACCCTGACTCTCTACCCCCCTTAATTTCCGTGGGGCTAAATTGACCAATACAGTCACTTTTTTGCCCACGATGTCCTCAGGAGCAAAACTCTCCGCAATTCCAGAGACAATGGTCCGGGTATCTAGGCCGGTATCTACCTTAAGAACCAGGAGTTTATCGGCTTTTGGCATTTTTTCGGCTTCCACGATGGTGCCTACCCGCATATCCAATTTGGAAAAATCGTCAAAGGTAATGGTCTCTTTTTGTGGGGTAATTTCCTTGTTCATGGCATCTGTGGTTGAGGTGTTCGACGCATTGGTTATTTTCGTGGCCTCCAATTTGGCCAATTGTGTTTCAATTTCCTTATCCTCAATTTTTCGGAACAACAATTCACTTGGATTGATTTGATGGCCGGCTGGTAACAAAGTCAATCCATTACCAACGGCATCCCAGCTGGAAGCACTGTCAGTGCTACTTATATTGAGGATGTTTTTAAGCTTTTCCGAAGTAAAAGGTAAAAAGGGTTCGCTAAGCACAGCCAGGCCGCTAGCAATTTGAAGCGCGACATACATTACGGTTTGTACACGTTCCCCGTCTGTTTTTATAAGTTTCCAAGGTTCCTCATCTGCCAGGTATTTGTTGCCCAATCGCGCCAAGTTCATCAACTCCTGGCTAGCTTCCCTAAATCGGTAACGATCTAGTGAATCACTGATTGTTTTTGGGAACCCTTTTAGGGCGTCCAAGGTCTGTTGGTCTATTTCTTTTAGGTTAGAAGCATTAGGTACAATGCCTTTGTAGTATTTGTGGGTGAGTACGGCCACTCTGTTTACGAAATTTCCAAAAATGGCCACCAGCTCATTGTTGTTCCTGGCTTGAAAATCCTTCCAGGTAAAATCGTTGTCCTTGGTTTCTGGAGCATTGGCGGTCAAGGCATATCTAAGCACATCTTGCATGCCTGGGAATTCCTCCAAATATTCATGCAACCATACCGCCCAATTTTTGGAAGTGGACAGTTTGTTTCCCTCCAAGTTCAAAAACTCGTTGGCCGGAACATTTTCAGGAAGCACATACTCCCCATGTGCTTTTAACATACTTGGGAAAATGATGCAGTGAAAAACAATGTTGTCCTTACCAATAAAATGAAGGAGTTTGGTCTCTTTGTCTTTCCAGTACGGTTCCCAATCCTTGCCTTCCCGTTCGGCCCATTCCTTGGTGGAGGAAATGTAACCAATAGGTGCATCGAACCACACATATAAAACCTTGCCTTCACCACCTTCAACCGGAACTGGAATTCCCCAGTCCAAATCTCGGGTAACGGCACGGGGTTTTAGACCATCATCTATCCAGGATTTGCATTGACCGTAGACGTTGGGTTTCCAATCTTTTTTATGGCCCACCAAGATCCAATCTTTTAGAAAATCCTCATAGCGATCTAAGGGAAGAAACCAATGTTTGGTTTTCTTCAGGGTAGGGACGGCACCCGTAATGGTCGATTTTGGATTGATCAAATCGGTAGCATTGAGGGAAGAGCCACAATTTTCACATTGATCCCCATAGGCCTCTTCATAACCACATTTTGGACAGGTTCCCACCACAAATCGGTCTGCCAAAAACTGTTTTGCCTCCTCGTCATAAAGTTGCTCTGTTACTTCCTCAATAAAATCCCCTTGTTGATGTAATGTCCGGAAGAAATCGGAGGCAGTTTCATGGTGAACTTTGGCAGAGGTGCGGGAGTAATTGTTGAAAGAAATACCGAACGCTTCAAAGGATTTTTTGATGATTCCGTGATATTTATCAATAATTTCCTTTGGGGATACGCCCTCTTTTTTGGCTTTCATCGGAATGGCCACACCATGTTCATCGCTACCACAAATAAAGGCAACATCATGTCCTTGCAAACGCAGATATCTGGAATAAATATCCGCGGGAACATATACCCCGGCCAAATGCCCAATGTGTATGGGGCCATTGGTATAGGGCAAAGCGGCGGTGATGGTGTATCTGGAGGGTTTTGCGTTCTGAGGCATGTAAAAATCCAATTAAGCCCCAAAAATACTGATTTAGGAAAAGATGGAACAAGAATGCCGTAAAAAAGGAAACCTCCGAATTGCGCAACCAAATTGGGGTGTGGGTCGCACTATCGGAGGATTCTGGAAATTGAATGTTACAACTGGTCCTACATGATCATAACGGACTTACTCAATCTTTCGTCACCTACACGGATTTGGTAAATATATTTACCGGTGGATAGGCTGTCCCGCATGCGTTCACGGATGTTGATTTCGGCGGAGCCTTCCAACATCATTTCGTTGAACACGGTTCCTACGTTTTGTCCCAGGATATTGTAAAGTTGAATATCAACATGGGCGGCAACGGGCATCTCCAAATGGATATGTGGTGCATTTTCTGTAGGATAGTAAGGGGTATGTACTATTCGACTTAATGCGTCTGGATCGGGATCGGAACCATCTGGGCTAGGAGGCGTATCAGGGAGTATGGGTGGATCATTGTCATAGGCAATATCCGGGAACTCCACGCCGCTACAGTTAAATCCAAGATTTACAGGATTGTAGGGGTGGTCCAACAAATGTTGCTCCACCAACGGAATGGGTACACAGAGCCATTCAGCCAATACGGTGGCATACAAATCCCTAAAATCCATGGTGTATTCCAAGTTTCCTCTATTATTGGGGCTGTCCAATGATGGATGGTCCCCAACAAAGGCGCTTCCATTTAATCCTGAACCGAAAAACAAGGTGGGTGCCGCTTTACCGTGGTCTGTTCCGTTAGAGCCATTTTCATAGATCCTTCTTCCAAATTCAGAAAAGGTCATACTCAAAACCTGCTCATCTTGTTGGGTAAAAGTCAAATCTTCATAGAAGTTGTTTACCGCCACGGACAAATTGCTCATGAGTCTTTCGTGGGCCAAAGGTTGGTTACCATGGGTATCAAAACCTCCCATGGAGATCATGTACACCTTAGTGCCCAAATTCCCTTTGATCAATCGGGCCAGCAATGCCAATTGTCTGGCAAATCCGTTGTCTTGGTATTCTACTTGGTTTTGTCCTCTTTCATAGGCTTCGTGAATTTTGCCCGCGTATTCGTAGGTGGTATTGGCAACCCCTCTCAAGAATCGCAGTTGATCGCCATACATACAATCTCCAAATGGCGCATTTTCAATATCGTAGAAGGTACCTGTTTCCGCAATTAGCTCCAACTGTTCAATATTGTTGGTCACAAATGCATAATTGGTCTCTTCTCCCTGAAAGACTAAATTGGAGAGGTTCCCAATCTGAATGGCTGCAGGAGCTTCAGGTGGGTTAATGAGATAGTCGGGATAACACTCCTCAAAATGGCGGCCCATCCAACCCGTGTTCAGACCTGTAAAACCAGTAGTGGTAAGGTCGGTATTGGCATAAATGTCAGAGCCTGTAAAATGGGACAAACTTTGATTTTCGTATCCTACTCCATGGACGGCCTTGAATTGGCCTTCGCCCCAAAGAGGTTCCAGGGCGGTCATATAGGTTGGGACACCAAAATCGTCGGTAAGTTTTAGGACCTTACTTTCTGGGATGTAAATGTTAGGTCGCGCATTAGCATAAGTATCATATTGTTGGATAGGGATAACCGTGCTTAATCCATCATTACCGCCAGAGAGCCTGATCAATATTAGAATATTGTCAGTTTCCGTATCTGAAATGGCAGCGGTAAGAGGGGATGGAGCTGAAGCGGTCAGCAGGTTGCTTCCCAAAAACATGGATCCGGATCCGGCAATACCGAGGGCCTGTATAAAGGAACGGCGGCTCCATGTTTTGTGTTCTTGATCATGGCCTTCGTGTTCTAGGCCTTTAAATGGTGATGTATGGTGGGTGTGGTGAGTATCGCACATGGTGTAGGGTTATTTTAGTTGAAATTCGGGTTCTCTAGAAAGATGCAGTAGCAACAAATACACTTGGACGTGGGTGTTTTCCAAGGTCATATTCCAACTATTGGTTTCATAATAGCCAGAATCTAGATAGGGTTCTCTGAAGACAACATAGGCCCTTTCATAGTCAGCGTCAGTCAGCAGTCCCTTGGGCAATAATTGATCCACAATGGCTTTGGCAACCACATCAGGATCATTTTCTGTGCTTCCCGTTGGACCAACTGCAGCAATGCCAAATTGCTTAAATTGTTCTTGATCTGCCTGATAAAAGCGTTGAATGAACATTTCCGAAGTCAACCAACGTCCAATAATAAAATTGGTGTTGATCCATTGTCTATCACGTTGCCATCCGGCCACATCAAAGGGGTCGAACATGGTCTGCCCAATCAAACTTGACGCATCGACCACGCTAGCTACTGTGCTGTCATCATAGGAAAAACTAGTTTCCTTGATCATGTGCAGGTACAGGTCGAACGGACTTTTGATGATTACCCCAATGGCATTTTCATCAAAAAAGTGTTGGCTCTTGAACAACTCCCTTAAAACAGGGGCTATCTCAAAATTGCTGGCAATAAAGGTGGCGGCCATTCCATTGATAATGGTCTGGGCATTGCCCATGTCATCATCAGAATCGGGATGAACGAAAAATTCATAAAGTTTTTTACAGATAAACCAAGCTATTTCATTGGGACGCTCCGTGAACAATATGTTGATCACATCATCGTAGTCCCAATTGCCGGTTTGCCCAAAAATGGTCTTGTTCTCCGTGTTAAAGTCTGCTGGGTCAAAAGTGACCTGGGTACAGCCAACTTCACCATTATTGGTATATCCAGAAATGGCCTTGGAAGTTTCAATGATATCTTCTTCGGTGTAGTTGTTTCCCTCTCCTAGTGTAAAGAGCTCGTATAGCTCACGGGCATAGTTTTCATTGGGGTTGTTCCCGCGGTTTCGAACACCATCCAAATAATAGAGCATGGCTGAAGTAAGTCCAATTTCACTTACAAACGTTCTAAAGTTCCCTAGGGCATTTCGTTGTAGGTTGTTGATGTAGTAGTACAAAAAGGAGTTACAGTTGTACACATCAATTTCCGTCACAAAGTGATTGCTCCAAAAGAAGCTCATTCGATCTCTAAGACCGTTGTCAAGTAGGGCATTGCCATATGCAATGGCAAATTCTTCGCGTTGGGCCCTTCGCATTTGGCCAGCGAGGTCGTCATCTTCCGGATAATCATCATTGGTCCAATCGGCCCAAGTAGGTGCAGGAATTGGTGGTGCAGCCAAAGCTTGGTCCACCAGGTTGTCTACAAGGGCACCAGCTGTTTGGCCCACAGCGGCATTAATGGTATCTACCGAAGCACTAAAGCCTAGTCTCCGGTACAAGTGGGCAGCACGCAACTCATCCAATGGAGTAGTGTACGGCGCCAATGTTGAGGAATTACAATTGATAAAGTACTCCATAGCAATGTTCGGCGTTAATTAGGTCCATAGTTTTTGGGGCAACTATATGTTTAGCTAACGTTGGGTGTGGTTCAGTTGAGCTTACAAATTACAATGTAAACGCTGTTTTGCCCATGAACTACCAAATTTTTCGATGAACTGCACATAATTTTTAATATTTTTCAAAATCGATGGGAAAACATAATGAATTTGGAAAGCTGGGAGAGCAGTTGGCTATTGATTTTTTACTGGAAAAAGGATATGAAATCCATGCCACCAACTATAGGTTCCTAAAAGCGGAGATCGATATCGTGGCAAAAAAGGACGGAATTTTGGCCATAGTGGAAGTAAAATCCAGGAACAAAGGCTTTGTGGAAGACCTTCAGAACGTGATCAATAAAAAGAAGGTCAATCTGTTGACCATGGCGGCGGACCAATACGTTGTGGAACACGGAATTTTGGATGAGGTTCGCTTTGATTTGATCACTATTGTGAAGCAAAAAGACGATTTTCATTTGGAACATGTTAAAAATGCATTTTATTTTTTCTAACCATTTGTTTTATATGTAACAATATGTTAATTTTGTTCCAAACCAAACCAAATGAAGACCATATCCGCAGTTGTTGAACATTACATTAAGAAGAAACCCTTCTTACAAAGTGCCTTGGCGCAAGGCATAATCAACCTTACTTCACTTTCACGCCAAATCAAACCCGAGATTTCCGAAGCCCTGGGAAAAGATGTTAAGGATGGGGCCATTGTGATGGCACTTAAACGACTTTCCGACGATTTGGAATTTAGGGCCACCCATAGAATTGTGAAGGTCCTTAAAAATATTGGAGAGATTACCGTTAGATCTTCTTTGACGGACTACACTTTTTTGGCTTCGGAGACCATTCTTGGACAACAAGCCAAATTATTGGAAGAAGTGCACGCCAACCAGGACGTGTTCTATACTTCATCAAGGGGTGTCAATGAAATCAATATTGTGATCAGTAGCATTATGGATGGAGTTGTGGAAAAGTACTTCAAGCACGAACGATGTACCCAAAAAGCGGAGAACTTATCTTCTATCACCGTGAAACTGCCGGCCGAAAATGTATCTGTTCCTGGAATATACTATTTTATTTTCCAGCGATTGGCTTGGGAGGGGATTGTGCTTTATGAAGTTATTTCAACTACCAATGAATTTACCATTTTGGTCAACGAGGACCAGGTGGACGTAGCATTCAAAACCATTAAGGACCTAAAGGGACTTTAATCTATTTTTCAAACAAGAGGTATTCCACCCAATAAAGTCCGCTGGCAATTAGCCCTTTTCGGTCTTTGGCATTCTCCTTGAATTCCTCCAGTTTTTTGGGATCTAGCTTTCTGCCATCCACCATTACCCACTCAGGACTTTTTAATACACCAAGATTATCCAATGGGTTTGTTGCCGAGAGAATTAGATTTGCCTTTTTGCCTACTTCTACCGTTCCTATATTTCTTAGGGCCCTATGCACCTTGGATGGATTGATGGTGGCCGTTTTTAACGCGCCATAATTGGTCATGCCCGCCTGGAGATAAAAATCCAGTTCTTCATGTATCGAGAACCCCGGAGCGGTTGCACCTATTCCAGCATCCGTGCCACAAATGATGTTGATTCCAATGCGATTCAGTTCTCCAACAATATGGATATGAAAATCGTGCTGCTCCTGAATACGGTCCCTTACTCCTGGATCATATTCCTTTTCACCTGTCCAGCGTGCTATCTGCAACTTGCTGTCCAATTCATTTACCAATGGGTTGATGTACGCCATTTGTTCGGAATCCTGGATATTGGGGTCATCCATCATTTCCAGAATTTTATAATAACCCGTCAAAGTAGGGCCCAAGGTCTGTCTTGCCGCCCCAAATTGTGCCACTACGCTTTTAAGAACAATGGTGTCCAACGTATAGTTCAGGGCTTGTTGGACAATGTCCTCAGCGTGCTCAATGCTGGCCACTTGGTAGTGAAAATTGTTCCCATAGGGAACTTCAAAGCTGGGGTGTACCACCACTTCCATCTGGGAGGCCTCTGCCTGTTCCAAGACCGCCATAAAAATATCCAGGGGTAGCCCTGCGTAGGTTTTAATGCAGTCATAACCCTTTTCTTTTTGCTCCCTTACCAGTTCCCTGGCCATTTGGGGATCCTGCACTTGGATTTTTTCGTCGCCAAAGTCGTAGGGACCAGTTAAAATTGGACCCGAAGTCAGTATTTGGGGAGCAATAATTTCCTTGTTTTTGATTTCCTCTTTAATTCTAAGATGAAGCGGAAATCCTCTTAGGTTTCGTACTGTGGTGACCCCATTGGCCAAATACACCCCAAGGTCATATCGGTCCCAAATATGAACGTGGGTATCCACCAAACCAGGGGACAGAAATCCGCCATTTCCATCAATGATTTGCCAGTTATTTTCTGGGATATTGTCCGCAATTTTGGAGATGTTGCCATTTTCCACCAGCACACTCTTTCCCATCCACACCGTATCCCGGGTCATGGGCACCACATTCACATTTTTGATCAAATAGGTGTTTAGCGCCAAGGAAGAATCATTGTCGATCTTTAGATATGCAGTTCGGTTATTGTCAACCAACAAAGAAATCAAAAGAAATACCAGGACAAGCAAAAAAATAATGCCCAATACTTTGATCAGGGTTTTAACAAACTTCATTTGAAAACGGATTTGGGTCCAAAAATAATCCATTTCTTCATGTTGGTGGAAATTGGGAAGGGAACACAAACTAAATTTTTGGTTTGACCGTTTTTATGAATGACACTTTGTGAAGTATGTCCAAAAAAAGAATTCTTTTCGGGTTACTAGGCCTTTTGGTCCTCTACCTCTGCTATTTGGCCTACATTTTTATTTTTTCCCCCAAGATCAACCTGCAATCCATTTACCTAATTCCAAAAGATGCGGTCTTTGTCATTGAATCCGACAAGCCGGTGGAAAGCTGGGGCATGGTAAGTCAAAGCAAAGCTTGGAAACACCTTCAGAAGAACGAATATGTTGCTGATCTTACCAACAATATCCAAAAGGTGGATACAGTTTTTAACAACAACCATAGGTTGTTCGAATTCTTTGATGGGCGGTCCTTGTTCATCTCCATCCATATGATCAGCCAGAAGGACTACGGCATTTTCTATGTGCTGGACCTTAAACGCATAGCCAAACTCAAACTCCTTAAGACTTATTTGAACACCTTGCTCAACGAGAATTATAAGATGAGCCGGCGACAGTATCACGATCATGAAATTTTGGAAGTCTATGATCAAAAGAACAAACAGACCTTATACCTTGCTTTTGTAAAAAACCAAATGGTGGCTTCTTATACCCATACCCTGGTGGAAGCTTCCATTGACCAATATCAGGAACCTTTTCTGGGTCGCGACCTCCAGTTTTTGGAAATCAATTCAAGAGTGGGCTATGAGGACCTTTTCCGATTGTATGTCCAATATGATTATCTGGACGATTATTTTAAAAGGTATTCCACTACGGAAAACGATTGGATTGAACGGATAAGCGAAAATCTCTTGTTCTCTGGGTTTCATTTAGACTTGGATGAAAATAGTTTATTGACCGCCAATGGCTATACCAATCTAGGTTCAACACAGCAAAGTTATGTTGCTGCGCTCCAAAAATCCGGGATGGCTAAAAGGACAGTGCCCCAAGTAGCGCCGGAAGGAACCTCGCTTTACATCAGTTATGGGTTTGATGGGTTTGACAAGTTTTATGGAAATTTTGAAAAAGTCCAACAAGAGCATCCAGAACAATTTGAGCAATACCAAGATGGTATTGGCCGGGTTGAAAAATTCCTCAAGATCAATATAAAGGAGAATTTTGTGAGTTGGATAGGGGACGAAATTGCCCTCTTGCAAATCCCTTCCAAGATCACAGCGGACAAATCGGATATGGCCTTGGTGTTGCAGACCAACGATGCCGAGGATGCCAAAACACACTTGGACTTTGTGCTCAAGCAGATCAAAAAGAAAACCCCGGTCAAGTTCAAGGCCATTGATTATAAAGGCTATCAAATAAACTATCTATCCATCAAAGGATTTTTCAAGATTTTATTGGGAAATAGGTTCAAGGAATTTGACAAACCGTATTTTGCACAGCTAGGCGATTTCGTGATTTTCAGCAATAGTCCCAATACCTTGAAATCCCTGATTGATGATTTAAAATTGGGCAAGACCCTTTCAAACTCCAAAGAGTTTCAGGTATTCGATGATCGATTTGAGCGTTCCTCCAGTCTTTTTATATATGGTAACATCCCCTATATGTACAATGGAATGAAAGCCCTCGCCGATGCCCCAACACAATCCAAAATGCATAAAAACAAAGATTTTATTTTGTGCTTCCCGCAGATTGGTTTCCAGCTACGGCCGGAAGATGACCTTTTCGAGAGCAGATTGGTCATCAAGTATCAAGAATTGGATAAATCCAACAACGTATCCAAAAACACCAAGTCCGTATCACCGGGCCCAAAGATTCAAGAATCAGGGAAAAAAGAAATTACAGCATCCGTATTTGATCTTAAACCCATTTATCCCGCGGACCTGAATTCAAAATCCTTCGCAAAAAAATATGGTAATGGGAATTTCATGTTCGAAGTGGAACTTAAGGACGGACTCAAACATGGGAAATACGAGGCTTTTTATCCCAGTGGTTCCAAAAAAATGACAGGTCGCTTTAAGAAAGACGGCCAAGTGGGCACATGGCGTTACTTTGACGAAAAAGGGGAACTTATACTCAAGAAGAAATTCTAAATAGACCTCCCGAGCACAATCCACGGAAATTCCGGTCTTCATTTCGGGGTTCAGCCTACAATCCTTAATTTCATTGGCCAATTCTTTATCGAAAATGAAATATCTCCAGTGTATTCTAGTGATTGCTCTGTTCCAAGTGCAGGGCATTTCCCAAGAAGTGTATTTTCCAAAGCAACATGAAGCTTGGAAACAGGCTTCAAGCAACCAATTCAAGCTTAACGAAAACAAACTAAATGAGGCCGTTGAATTTGCCAAGGCAAATGAATATTCCGGCTCACGCGACCTTCGACAGGCCATCCTCAAAGGCTTCCAACGAGAACCGTTCCATGAGATTTTGGGGCCAACCAAAAAAAGAGGCGGACCTGCCGGGATGATAATCAAGAATGGGTATGTGCTGGCCAGTTGGGGCGATACCAAAAGAGTGGATATGACCTTTAGTGTTACCAAGAGTTTTTTGTCCACTGTTGCAGGATTGGCATCCGATAAGGGTTTGATTTCCAGCACCACTGATAAGGTGGGCAGTTATGTTTGGGACGGCACTTTTGATGGGGTGCACAACAGCAAGATCAATTGGGAACATCTGCTGCAACAAAATTCTGATTGGACCGGGGAATTGTGGGGATTAAAGGATTGGGCGGATAGACCCCCGAGGGAAGGCGGTTTGGACGATTGGAAGTTTAGGAAATTGAACGAACCCGGAACAGTGATGGAGTATAATGATGTTCGGGTAAACGTATTGGCCTATTCCCTTACCCAGGTGTGGCGCAAACCCCTTCCACAAGTATTGAAGGAAGAATTGATGGATAACATTGGGGCGAGCACCACTTGGAGATGGTTTGGATATGATCATGCCTGGACAGTTATTGATGGAATTAAGATGAAATCGGTTACAGGGGGAGGACATTCCGGTGCCGGGTTGTTTATCAATACCGAAGATATGGCTCGATTTGGAATGGTGTTTTTGAATCATGGACAATGGGAAGGCCAACAACTTATCAGTGAGGAATGGATTTCCAAAGCCACTCAACCTTCCGTACCCAATGTTAATTATGGATATATGTGGTGGCTCAACCGCAAAGGTAACCGACATTGGGAAGATGTTCCCGAACACATTTTTTATGCCGCCGGATTTGGGGGCAATTACATTGTGGTGGACCAAAAGAGTGGCTTGCTTATTGTTACCCGTTGGTTGGAACCCCAAAAAATGGGAGAGTTTGTAAAGTTAGTCTACGGCGCTTTTTAGAAGGAGGTCCACAAAGCCAAAGGGTATTTGCTCTCCCTTATCTGAGGGATCATTGTAAGTGCGAAAAACTTGTTCCCCGAGGTCAAAGGAAATAGGATGGTCAAAGATGGGTCCGGCGTGGCAAAACGTATGAAATTCCCCATTTTCTCCGCAAGGGTCAACATCCTTGGGCAGTGCTTTAAGGAAATCCCTGGAAAGTTCAGCTCCCAAAAACTCCTTGTCCAACTTACTGTTGTTGATACAGACCACAACCGATTTGAATCCCAAGTCCAAAAACTCCAATAACAGTTCTGTGGTGTCCCTTTTCCAAATGGGGAAGACCGTCTTTATGTTTTGGGTCGCCAACATTTGCTCGCGATATGTTTTTAGATCCTCCAAAAAAATATCGCCAAAGGCGGCATGGGTATAACCAAGCGAAACCAAATGCTTCATTTTGGATTCCATCAGGGCATTGTAGGTTTCCATACTGGGTTTTTCAGGAACCTCAATGATTTCCAACGGAATCCCCATGGCGGCCGTTTGCGCTTCCAGGATTTCACGTTTAAGCCCGTGCATGGAAACTCGATTGTAGTGGGCATTTACGGTGGTCAACAAGCAACCTATTTGGTATCTGCCCTGTTGCTGTAGATGATAAAGGGCCAGGGCCGAATCCTTTCCTGAACTCCAATTGAAAAAGGTGCGCAATTCCATGTTTCGAAGATATTACATCTAACTAAAAATGATGCCTCGAATAGATGGGGAATCTGCACGTAAATTCGAAATGTCGTCCAAATGTCGGGTCAAATTCAATCTATATTTTTGTAATCCTCTGGTTTTGAGTGTAACATTGTCCCAGTTATCCAAAAAACGCAGCTTATGAAACAGCCAGAATTAGGATTACGTATAAGTGAACTCAGAAAACAAAAGGGATATACCCAAGAAGAATTGGTAGAACGGTGCAACATTAATGTGCGCACTTTGCAACGCATAGAAAGCGGGGATGTTACTCCGAGGAGCTATACCATAAAGACAATTTTGTCCGCCCTGGATTATGATTACGAAAGTCTTCAGGACAGTGAAGCTGCCCAAGGAAGTTCAAATATAGGACCAGTGCACCCTAAGGAAGCAAAATCCATTCATTTTCTGTTGACCATGGCCTGGGTTGCGGGGATCTTCTTTTTGATTACCGCTGTGTTCGAAGGTGTTGGGGATTTTGTTCGGGTGGAGGAAGGGGAGCTACTGTATGGCAGTTTAGGGCACGTAATGGTAAAAATATTGGTGTTGGTATTCAATCTACTGTTCCTATATGGGTTTTTAATTTTGGGAAAACTGCTCAACAACTATCTCATGAAAATTGCAACAGTTGTTTTTATGATCATACTGGTGGTTTTTTATATCTATGATATCATTTCAGCTTTTAACGAGTTCCTGGAAATTGAGGTGGTATTTATGGCGGAGGCCATTGTGTTTGGGGTGGTAGGGATGCTCTTTGGGATGTCCATTTTAAAATCCGGCAAAGTGCTGCGCACCGTGGCTTTTGCAGCCGGGGCCAGTGAATTGCTGATGTCCTTGTGCTTACTGACCATTGTTTTGACTCCTTTGGCCTTGTTTTTGTTTTTTCCAACGGTGATTTTGGAGATGGTGGTATTGTTTAAAGTGGCTACCTTGGTTAAGGCAAAAATGGAATAGTTTTTGTAAGTTGTTTCAATGTGCAACTGCTTTAAAACCCGACTACATGAAAACATTGATCAAAAAACCAATCCTTTTCTCCTGTGCCCTGTTGTTTGTGGCACACATTCAGGCACAGAACCAATTAACGGATAATATATATGGGGTATACTATGTACCTTCCTTATATACCCAACTTTATCAAAGCGAGGATGGATCTCCGTATTTGGATTTAAAGTTCAAACCTTCCAAAATAAACGATTCCAACAAGACTTATTTGGTCCGAATCAATGCGCACAAGGAAACTGCAGAGGTATGGGTGGCCGAAGACAAGGTAATTGAACTTTCCAACGAAAGAAAAAACGAGATCACCTTCACTGATGGTAGCGAAACCCGATACGAGGCGGCCAGTTATAGAAACTCCAAAGGTACATTCGGGCATTCTTTTTTCGAGGTTTTGGAAAAGAATGACAAATATGGACTATACCTAAAGGAGCGAATCAAATTTTTCAAAAAGGAAAAAGCGGAAGGCTACAAAGCGGAAAAGCCCGCTCGTTTTGAGAAGGTAAAACCCCATTTCTATTTCCGTGCAGGGGCAGATGACCAAAAAACATTGGTGTTTATTCCCTCTAATACCAAGAAGTTTGTCCAGGTATTTTCAAAAAAGAACCAAAAAAGGATCAAGGAGTATATTAAGCGGGAAAAACTTAGCCTTCAGTCACGGGAAGACCTGGTACAAATCCTTGACTACATTTATAAACAAGCCTAGTGGGCAAGCTGCTCTATTTTGGGTTTAAAGGGTTCCAAAACCTGTAGCCCTTTTTCCACCGTTGGGATGTTTTCGAAAACCAACAACAAACGCAGCCCGTTACGGGTCTGTTTTTCCTTGAGTTGGCAAGCCCGCGGGTTGGATTGAACGTAGTTTAATACCTGCGTAAAGTTTGGGCTTTGGTAAAAATCCGACTGTTGGTCAGCAATAAAATAGCCAAGGAACTTTCCTTTTTTTAGAACCACTTTCTCCAGCCCAATTCCATTGGCGATCCATTTGATCCTAACCGAATTCAGCAAATCAACAGCTTGTTCGGGCAATTCCCCAAAACGGTCCACAAGTTCCTTTTCAAATGTTTTCAGACCTTCTTCGTCCTTAACCTCGTTCAATTGGGTATAAAGGTTCAATCGTTCAGTGATGTTGTTGATGTAATCATCCGGGAAAAGCAGTTCAAAGTCCGTATCCAGTTGGGTGTCTTTCACAAAAACCTTAGGTCGGTCGCCTTCCACCTCCTCATAGAGTTCCTTAAACTCATTTTCTTTGAGTTCCTCTATGGCCTCCGATAGGATTTTTTGATAAGTCTCAAATCCAATCTCGTTGATGAACCCGCTTTGCTCCCCTCCCAAAAGGTCTCCGGCTCCCCTTATTTCAAGATCTTTCATGGCAATATTGAACCCACTGCCAAGTTCGGTGAATTGCTCAAGGGCCTCGATGCGTTTTCGGGCATCTGGGGTCATCACCTCATAGGGTGGGGTTATAAAATAGCAAAAGGCTTTCTTGTTACTACGCCCAACACGTCCCCGCATTTGGTGAAGATCGCTCAGTCCAAAATTGTTGGCATTATGGATAAAAATCGTGTTGGCATTGGTAACATCCAATCCACTTTCCACTATGGTAGTGGAAACCAATACATCAAATTCCCCATTCATGAAGGCCATCATTAACTGCTCCAATTTTTTGCCTTCCATTTGACCGTGTCCGATCCCAATTTTGGCATCTGGTACCAAACGTTGGATCATCCCGGCCACTTCCTTGATATTTTCAATTCGGTTGTGGATAAAAAATACCTGCCCCCCACGTTGTATTTCGTAGGACACCGCATCCCGGATAATTTCTTCATTAAACCGGATCACCCTACTTTCTATGGGATATCGGTTGGGTGGGGGTGTGTTGATTACGGAGAGGTCCCTGGCTGCCATCAGACTGAACTGCAATGTTCGCGGGATGGGAGTGGCTGTTAAGGTGAGTACATCCACATTTTCCTTGATGGACTTTAGTTTGTCCTTTACGGACACCCCAAATTTTTGTTCTTCATCAACAATAAGCAGCCCAAGATCTTTGAACTGTACATTTTTGTTCACCAATTGATGCGTCCCGATGATGATATCGATTTTACCCTGGGCAAGGCGCTCCAAGATGTCCCTTTTTTCTTTAGCGGTCCTGAACCGGTTCAGGTAGTCCACCGATACAGGCAGTTCGTCTAGGCGTTTTTTAAAGGTGTTGTTGTGCTGGAAGGCCAGAATGGTTGTGGGAACCAAAATGGCGACCTGTTTGCCATTGTCCACCGCTTTGAAAGCAGCCCTAATGGCCACTTCGGTTTTTCCGAAACCAACGTCCCCGCAGATCAACCTATCCATGGGACGTTCGCTTTCCATATCCCTTTTTACATCTTGGGTCGATTTCTCCTGGTCGGGAGTGTCCTCATAAAGAAACGAAGCTTCCAGTTCATGTTGCAAATAACTGTCCGGAGCATATTGGAATCCTTTTTCCAACCGTCGTTTTGCATACACCTTGATGAGGTCAAATGCAATTTTTTTAACCCGACTCTTGGTTTTTTGTTTTAATTTCTTCCAAGCTGCAGATCCCAGCTTGTAGATTTTGGGAACTGCACCGTCCTTGCCATTGAATTTGGATATCTTATGGAGGGAGTGGATGCTTACGTACAAGATGTCGCGATCACCATAAACCAATTTTATGGCCTCCTGCTTTTTACCTTCCACGTCAATTTTTTGAAGGCCGCCAAATTTCCCGATGCCATGGTCAATATGGGTCACATAATCCCCAATTTCCAGTTTATTGAGTTCCTTTAAGGTTATTGCCTGTTTTTTGGCATAGCCATTTTTAAGATGGAATTTGTGATACCGCTCGAAGATTTGATGGTCCGTGTAGCATGCCAATTTTAGGTCCTGATCCACAAAACCTTGATAAAGTGGGAATACCAGGGTCTTATAGTGCACCTCCGTCTCAATATCCTGAAAAATATCATGGAACCGTTTGGCTTGCTGCTCCGTGGAACAAAAAATATAGTTGGTTATCCCAGCTTGGTGGTTTTCATTAAGGTTTTCAATGAGCAGGTCAAACTTTTTGTTGAATGCTGGTTGGGGTTTGGTGGCAAATGCTACCTCCATCGTTGGTAGTATGGACTTTGTTCTTTCCATGACCAGCATGGTAAAAGTCTCCAGTTGCGATTTCAACAAGGTGGAAGTGACAAAAAGCTCCTCGGGCCTGGCATGTTTGATGTCTTCGCTTAATTGCTCAAAACTTGTTTTGGCTTTTTCAAAAAAGGAATCGATTCTTCCAAATACCAAATCAAGGTTTTTGGCAAAAACGACCGTCTTGGACGAGATGTACTTAAGAAAACTTTCCCGGGTTTCCTGCATGAACTTATTCTCGACATTCGGAATGATGGTGATTCGCTTTATCTGATCGGTAGACAATTGGGTCTCTACATCAAAGGTCCGGATGCTGTCCACTTCGTCCCCAAAAAATTCAATTCTGTAGGGTTCATCATGCGAAAAGGAAAACACATCCACAATTCCACCGCGCACTGAAAATTCCCCGGGTTCAGTGACAAAATCCACCCGCTGGAATTGATACTCGAACAGGACCTCATTTAAAAAGTCCAAGGTCAAGGTATCGCCGATCTTGATTTTCAAAGTGTTTTTGTCCAGCTCTTTTCTGGTCACCACTTTTTCAAACAATGCATCGGGATAAGTTACTATCACCGCGGGTTTTTTCCTGGAATTGATTCGGTTCAGGACCTCTGCCCTCAATAGCACATTGGCATTGTCCGTTTCCTCAATTTGGTAGGGTCTACGATAACTTCCAGGGTAAAAAAGGACTTCCTTTTCACCAATCAATTGCTCTAGGTCATTTAGGTAGTATGCGGCCTCTTCCTTATCGTTGAACAACAGTAAAAAAGGCAATTCTGAATGTTTGAAAGAGGAGGATATCGCGAAAGAAAGAGCAGAACCGGCAAGTCCTGATATGCCTAGAATTTGAGGGTTATTTTGACCGGAACCTATGGATTGGGCAATAGTCTCCCGCAGTTTCCCTATTTGGGGAGACTGTTCAAACAAGTGGAAAATGGACGATTTGGTCAATCCAAGAAATTTGCTGCAAATATAACGGGATATGGTGTGATGAGCAAAGAGAGGAATGCTTGTTTAGAGTTCAACGATTTCATCCTCGACAATGGCATAAACCTCATCCCCTTTTTTGGGCTTCAGGGTATGACTTCCAGTAAATTCCCCGAAGGCAGGAAATATAAGTTGGTCTTTGGTTTTGAAGAAACAGGGCAGCCGTAGGCTCTGTCTCCCAGCACCCCGAAGTTTTACGGCTGGATGGATATGTCCGCAAAAATTGAAATAGCCCTCACGTTTTTCCGGATGATGGGTCAAAAGAAAACCATCCATGATCAATTCTTGAAAAATGGGAATACCAAAATTTTCGAATTTGTGCGGGGAGATAATATCGTGGTTCCCGGAAACCAGCACGATTTCTGAAGGGGTTTTGGCCACCCAGTTTTCAAATAGTTCCCATTCCCTGTTCAGGGTGGAATGGAACAAATCCCCTAAAAAGCAAATTTGAAAAGGTTCAAAATCAGAAATAATTTGATCTAGCAGGACATAATTCTTATGAATGGCCTTTCTAGGAACAGCAGCCCCGAACTTTCTAAAATGGGCCACCTTGCCCAGGTGAACATCGCTGATAAGCAAAATGGATTTTTCCGCCCAGAAGATTCCTCCAAGAGGATGTAGCAAAAAAGCCTGTTTGTTAATATGGACTGTAATGGTGTTCACGCCAAGCTAAGATACGTGCTTATCTCAGTCCGCATGGTTTTCCACCACAAAATCGCCCCATTCGGCTATGGACCGAAGGAGTGGGGTGAGGGTTTTACCAAAGGGCGTTAAGGAATAGACCACTTTTAATGGCGGTTTGGTGGTATATACTTTTCGCTTGATAACCCCATCCTCTTCCAAACTTTTCAATTGAAGACTTAAAGTTCTTTCCGTCACTCCGTTGATTTTCTTCAAAAGCTCATTGTAACGCAGGGGCCCCTCCATTAAATGAAATAGAATTACGGATTTCCATTTCCCTCCAATAATACCCATGGTGACACTTGTGCAGCAGGGGTAGTTTTTACCTTTTACCGTATACATGCCCTATACTATTAATTTAATACTATCCTTTTTGACCGTTATTGCATGGAACATTTACTATAATTAGTTTTGTTACTATAAAAAATATAGTATAAAAATATGAGTTTTATTAATGCAATGCAAGAACGCTATACCACTAAGAAGTACAACACAACGCGTAAAATAGATCTTGCAAAAATTGAGGAACTGAAGGAAATTGTAAGATTAAGCCCTTCTTCAATAAATAGCCAACCTTGGAGGTTTACCTTTGTAAAGGATGAGGTTACCAAAGCCAAATTGGCAAAAGCTTCCTTTTTTAATGAGCAAAAAGTATTGGATTGTGACACTTTGGTTGTGTTTAGCAGAGTTGATTCCATTTCTTTGTTTGAAAAGCAGATTGAGGCAACCTTACCGGAACCAGCGGTGGGATACTATAAGGAATTTTTAAAACCACAACCCGAAGCACAGATCAAGGCTTGGTTTGATAGCCAAACGTATTTGGCATTGGGAGTGTTTCTCTCCGCTTGCGCGGCAATGGGGATAGATGCCACACCTATGGAGGGTATTGAACCGGAAAAGTATAATGCCATTCTGGACACGGATAATCATCATGCGCTGGTAGGGGTGGCCATTGGATATAGGGATGAGGACGATTTTAATCAACCATCCAAGAATCCAAAATCGCGAAGAGCATTAACGGAGGTAGTAACAACGATAAATTAAGGTACAACATGGCGCATCAGCAATTGACCATCGTAGCCCAAATTTGGGCCAAACCGGAAAAGCGGGAATTGGTAAAAACGGAATTGATAAAACTTATCGCTCCCACTAAAAAAGAGGAAGGGTGCATTAATTACGATCTGCACCAAGACAACGAGAATGAAAACCTGTTCTTATTCTATGAGAACTGGACTTCAAGGGAACTCTGGCAAAAACATATGGAGAACACCCATATTACGGAATACATGAAAGCCACCGAGGGAGCTGTTGAAGATTTTACCTTGTATGAAATGACCCTGATTGAATAGTGTCATTATCGAGTTAAAATTCTGGTCATCCGCTTAATGCGGTCGGCCAGTTTTTCATTGGACAGTTTTTCCCGTAGACGATCGGTAATGATTGGGAAGGAAAATGGGGTGGGGTTCCCGCATTTGTTCCAAATGATTTCTTGTTGACCTATTCGTTCCAATGCCAAACGAAGTCGTCCTTCCTCCAATTGATGTTCAAAGGTCTCGGTAAACGCTTGTTGGAAGAGCAGGTTGTCATCTTCAAAATCCTTGAAAACATCGAACAGGAGTTGGGAGCTACTTTGCAAATGTTTCATTTTGACCCCTTTTTCGGGATAACCGGTAAAAACCATACCGCTGATCACAGCAATATCCCTGAATTTTCTTCGAGCCATTTCATTGGAATTCAGACTTTTTTGCAGGTCTGAAAGCATATACTCCGGAGAGAATAAATTATTGTCCAAAATTTCCTGGATGTCAATCGCCTTGTCGGAAAGTAGCTCAAAGCCATAGTCGTTAAAAGCCAGGGAGCAGGTAATGGGACTCAGTAGACTTATGCGATAGGCGAGTAAACTGCTCATGCCCTCATGAATGGCCCTTCCTTCGAACGGATAAAAGATATGGTGATGGCCATCATTGGTCTTAAAGGTTTCAATTAAAAATTGATGGGGTTGTGGCACAATGCTCTCTTCCTTTTGTTTGGCAAACATGGGTGCCAAAGATTGAATCTCCACCGCCTGATCTTTAAGAGGCAATTCCGCAGAATACAATTCTTGTCGCAACAATTCCGACATTTTAGCTGAAAAACTCAACCGGCCGCCCATCCAGGATGGTATTTTGTTACTGCGCTTGGAGGAGTTACGCACTTGGGCCGTCATCCCTTTGATTCGGATAAACTCCAAATTTCGGCCGGCAAAGGTAAAGACATCGCCTTGACTCATCTTGGAAATAAATGATTCCTCCACAGTACCGATATATCCACCTTTTTGATAGCGTACGGACAAGCTGGCATCTCCCACTATGGTCCCAATTTGAAAACGGTGTCTGCGCGCAATGGCCAAATTATTTACCTTGAATCTTCCGTCCGCTTCAACTTCAACCTTTTTGTATTCATCATAGGTTTTGAGACTTTGACTGCCCATGACCAAAAAATTCAGTAACCATTGCCAAGTTTCTTTAGTAAGGGTTTGGTAACAGAACGTCTGCTGCACTTCCGCAAAAATTTCATCTGGATAGAATCCATCGGAAACCGCCAAGGTGGTCAAATATTGGATAAGCACGTCATAGCTGTTCAAATAGGGAATCCGATCTTCCACTGCGGCGTTTAAAACCGCTTTTTGCATGGCCGAGGCTTCAATGAGTTCTATGGCATGGGTGGGCAAAAAATAAATAACGCTTTCCTTGCCAGGTCTATGACCGCTTCGCCCCGCGCGTTGTAAAAACCGAGCCACCCCCTTAGGGCCACCAATTTGGATTACGGTTTCCACAGGAGCAAAATCAACACCCAAATCCAAGCTGGAGGTGCACACTACCGCCTTCAAACTTTCATTTCGGATGGCCTGCTCTACCCACAATCGGGTTTCTTTGTTAATACTACCGTGGTGCATGGCAATTTCCCCGGCATATTCCGGATGTTTTTCCAAGATCTTTTGAAACCAGATTTCACATTGTCCCCTTGTATTGGTGAAAAGCAAAGTAGTTTTACTATTGTTGATAATGGGAACGACCTCCTCCAATAGGTGAAGACCCAGATGGCCTCTCCATGGAAAGGTTTCCATCTTGGGCGGGATGATACTTTTTACAGTGATTTTCTTGTTCAAGTTGGCTTTTATGAGCACGGAATGTTTCAAAGCCCCGGAGGTTGGTCCCAGCAATACTTCCCTGGCCTGTTCCAGATTTCCAATGGTGGCGGAAATACCCCAAATACGGATTTGGGGACAAACGGTCTTTAATCGGGACAGGCCCAACTCCATTTGAACCCCTCTTTTGGAACCCAGAAGTTCATGCCATTCATCTACTACAATGGCAGAGCAGTTTTTGAAAACATTGCCATATCCTTTTGAAGACAAAAGCAACTGAAGGCTTTCTGGAGTGGTGATCAAAAGGTCGGGCATGCTCTTTTTTTGTCGTGCCCGTTCAGCTGTGGAGGTATCCCCGGTTCTGATTCCAACGGTCATTTGGGTGCCCAGATCTTGGGTAATCCGCTCCGCGGACTGTTTGATTTCCTGGGAAAGTGCCCTCAAAGGGGTAATCCATATAGCTTTGAGCCCTTTTTTGTGCTTGGTTCTATACTCAGAATTTTTTTGGATGTAATCCAACACAATGGGAAACCAGAGCGCATAGGTTTTGCCACTTCCGGTAGGAGCGTTCAAAAGGCCATGTTTGCCATCCAAAAAAGCGTGCCATGATTTTTTTTGAAACGCAAAAGGCGCCCAACCTTGCTGTTGGAACCAACTCTCGGCAATATGGAAAAGTTCGGTTTTTTTCAGTGGAATTGTCTATGGATTTAACAAGCGGAAAGAAAATTACAATTTCTTTCGGGGATAATTTTACCGTGCTTGGTTTAAGATTTATATTTGCCGAACAAATTTTAGCATATGCCCATTTTAGATCTTTACGAACACGGAGAACAACGAAGAAATTTGGCCCATTTTGCCACTCTTGCCAGTTTGGCGGCAGTGGACGGGGAGATCAATGATCAGGAAAAAGCAGTTTTGGACAAGTTTGCCTTTCGTTTGAATATCACTGATGCCGAGTACAAGGAAGTGATGAAAAAGGAGAACAAATATCCAATAGAGACTCCACATAGTTCGGAAAGAAGGTTGATGCGTTTGTTCGATTTTTTTGGAATGGCCCTTGCCGACCAAAAAATTGACGATGCCCAAAAAGCGCTCATTGTAAAATATGCCATTGGGTTGGGCTACTCCCCAGAAAAAGCCAACCATCTTGTGGATAAGTCCGTGGCCATTTTTACGGGAAAGATTGCCTTTGAGGACTATATGTTCCTTATGGAAAAATAAATTAGGAGTTGGCCATAAACTCTTCGGCCTTTTCCACCATTTTTTTACTGCCACAGAAAAACGGAACCCTTTCGTGCAATTCGGTAGGTTGGATTTCCATAATACGTTGGAAACCATCACTGGCCTTACCATTGGCCTGTTCGGCCAAAAAAGCCATGGGGTTGCACTCGTACAATAATCGAAGCTTCCCTTTTTGCGCCACACTGCTCTTCGGATACATATATATGCCCCCTTTAATCATGTTCCGGTGGAAATCGGAAACCAGAGAACCAATATATCGTGATGTGTAGGGTCGATCACCCTCTTCCTTCTGACAATATTTAATGTAATCTTTCACACCCTGCGGAAAATGGATGTAGTTCCCTTCGTTCACCGAATAGATTTTTCCTGTTTCCGGGAATTGCATATTGGGATGGGATAAATAAAAGGTACCAATTGCCGGGTTAAGGGTAAATCCATTAACCCCATGACCGGTGGTGTACACCAGCATTGTAGAGGTGCCATAAATGATGTAGCCAGCTGCCACTTGTTTTTTGCCCGGTTGCAGAAAATCTTCCAAAGTCACTGGGGTACCCACTGGGGTAATACGGCGGTAGATGGAAAATATGGTTCCCACGGAAACATTGACATCAATATTGGAAGATCCATCCAGGGGATCAATAAGCACCACGTACTTGTTTTGGTGATTTTCATCCTGACTGTTGATGCTGATGAAATCATCTTCCTCCTCCGAAGCAATTCCACAAACAATCTCCCTGTTTTTTAGGGTCTGAATAAATTTTTCATTGGCCAATACATCCAACTTTTGTTGATTTTCTCCCTGGATGTTGGTATCTCCGGCGGTTCCCAAAATATCCACCAAGCCTGCTTTGTTCACCTCGTGGTTTACCACCTTTGCGGCCAACCGTATGGCATTGATCAGTTTAGAGAGCTCCCCCGTGGAATACCTAAATTCTGTTTGGTTTTCAATGATAAATTCCCCTAGGGTTTTGTTCTTGTTTGTCATGGATGGTAGCGCTGTTTTATTTGAGCGCAAATATCGTGTATTTTGTTATACTAAATCGTTTTCGTTATGATAAAGATTTAGATATTTATAACTTTGAGTTTTATTTATAACAATATGGAATTTCTTATCCGGGATGCGCAGCCAGCCGATATGAAACATGTTTTGAACCTGATTCAGGAGCTGGCCTCTTTTGAAAAAGAACCCAATGCCGTGGAGGTGACCGTGACAGATCTAAAAAAGGATGGTTTTGGCGATAACAAGCTATTTCACTGTTTTGTGGCTGAAAAGGAAAACCGCGTTGTGGGCATCGCCCTGATCTACCCAAGGTATTCTACTTGGAAAGGTGCCATGGTGCATTTGGAGGATCTGATCGTTGCCGAAGAAATGCGGGGAAGCGGTCTAGGTACCGCCCTGTTGGACGAAGTGGTGAAATACGGCCACAAACTTGGCGTTAAAAGAATTAGCTGGGAAGTTTTGGATTGGAACGAGCCCGCTATTGCCTTCTATGAAAAGAAAGGTGCCAGGGTTATGCGCGATTGGGATGTGGTGCAATTGGATGAGACCGGAATAAGGAAATATATCGATAATTTGGAAGCTTCTTCCATAAACGGATAGTACATACAATACATGAGAGTATTTAAGTTTGGTGGCGCATCGGTAAAGGATGCCGATGGGGTCAAAAATGTGGTCAAAGTGTTGCAAGAAGTGGGGCATGAAGATACATTGGTAGTAATCTCCGCCATGGGCAAGACCACAAATGCCATGGAAAAAGTGGTTTCGGCCTATTTTAAGGACAAGCAAAAAGTATTGTCATCCATAGATGAGGTCTGGGAATATCACGCCGCAATTCTTTCAGAATTGTTTGCAAATGACCAGCACGCTGTTTACCAAAAAGTGCGGGAGCTTTTTGATGAGGTAAAGGGATTTTTGGCGTGGAACAAATCCCCTAAAAATGCCTTTGTATATGATCAGGTGGTGGGTTATGGAGAACTGGTATCTACCACTATTGTGAGTGAATACCTAAAAGAACAGGGACTGCCCAATGTTTGGCAGGATGTTCGAAATCTGATAAAGACCGACAATAGTTATAGGGATGCTATCGTAAATTGGGAGAACACCCAAGAAAGAGTGGACAAATTGGATACTTCCAAACTTCATATTACCCAAGGATTTCTTGGAAGTGACGACAATAACTTTACAACTACCTTGGGTAGGGAAGGTTCGGATTATACAGCGGCTATTTTGGCCTACTGCCTCAATGCCGATTCGGTCACCATTTGGAAGGACGTACCAGGCGTATTGAACGCGGACCCAAGAAATTTCAAGGAAACCCAATTACTGCATCAGATATCGTACCGTGAGGCAATCGAGTTGGCCTTCTACGGTGCTTCCGTAATACACCCCAAAACTTTGCAACCCTTGCAGAGAAAGGAAATCCCTTTACATGTAAAGTCTTTTGTAAAACCAAAGGACGATGGAACGGTTGTGGGCAAAGGAGCCGATATTTCACCAAAAATCCCCTGTTTCATTGTCAAAAAGAACCAGGTGCTCATAAAATTATCTTCTTTAGACTTTTCGTTTATTGTGGAGAACAACATCAGTGATATATTCAAACTCTTCCACGATCATCGGATGAAGGTCGACCTCATTCAAAATTCGGCCATTAGTTTTTCCGTATGTCTTGACAACAAGTTCAACGGACTTCAGCCCATGCTTGACAAGCTAAAACGGAGGTTCAAGGTGGTATGCCATGAAGATGTGTCCTTGTATACCATTCGCCATTTTGATGATAATGCCGTAAAATCGCTCCAAAACGGCCGTTCGGTCTTGGTGGAACAACGTGGAAAAGAGACAGTTCAGCTTGTGGTAAAATAATGTGGTTCCCGAAAGGGACCTACCGCAATTCTGAAAGCCGTATTTTTCTATCTTTACGCTTACCTAAAATTTTATTCATGGGGTTGGTTTCGGCGAAAGAGGTAGCAAAGGTCATTAATTTGGATAAATATGGCTTTTTGGGCACCTTTATTGGTTGGCTGCTTATGGTTGCCACCAAGATTACCACCATCAACCGCTTTTACAATAAAAATAAATCCCTCCCTGGAACGGAGTTTTTGGATGCCATCCTGGATCATTATGAAATTGATTTTGAGATACCGGAGGAAGACCTTAAACGTTTGCCCAAATCCGGGCCATACATCACCATAAGCAACCACCCCCTTGGTGGAATAGATGGGGTATTGCTGCTAAAGTTAATGCTGCAACAACGAGAGGATTTCAAGATCATCGCGAATTTTCTATTGCACCGGATCGAGCCGTTGAAGCTATTTATCATGCCTGTCAATCCGTTTGAAAACCACAAGGATGCCAAAAGCAGCATCATGGGGTTTAAAAATGCTTTGCTCCATCTCCAGGAAGGACACCCATTGGGCATTTTTCCCGCTGGGGAGGTATCTACCTATAGGGATGGTAAACTGGTAGTGGACAAACCTTGGGAAGAAGCGGCCCTTAAACTGATTCGAAAGGCTGAAGTCCCCGTGGTCCCCATCTACTTTCATGCCCGTAACAGTAGATTGTTCTATAAATTATCCAAGATCAATGATGTGTTCCGAACAGCCAAACTACCGTCGGAACTTACCTCTCAAAGTCGGAGACCGATCAAGGTCAGAATTGGTCAGCCCATTTCTGTCAGTGCCCAAAAAGAAGAACCCACGTTGGAGTCGTTTACAGAATTATTGAGGAAAAAAACCTACCTCTTGGCCAATGTGTTTGAAAAGGAACGCCTTATTGACAAAGTGCCCACAACCTTGAAGATTCCGAAGCCCCAAAAGAAAATTGCCACCCCTGTTGGCAAGGAGGTATTGCAAGGGGAAATTGAGAAATTGAGGGAGAAGGATTGCCGGATGTTGCAGAGCAAAAACTACGAGGTCTATCTTGCCCAAGAGAAAGATATGCCCTTTATCCTGAATGAGATTGGCAGGCAACGGGAAATCACGTTCCGTGAGGTTGGAGAGGGAACCAACAATGCCATAGACCTAGATCAGTTTGATTCCTACTATCATCACCTGTTTCTTTGGGATGACGAGGACAAGAGTGTGGTTGGGGCTTATCGGATGGGGCTGGGGTCCGAAATATTCAAAAAATATGGCATTGATGGGTTTTACCTGCAAGACCTGTTCCGATTTGAACCAGAGCTGTACGGGATGATGGAAAAATCCATTGAAATGGGGAGGGCCTATATAGTCAAAGAGTACCAACAAAAACCCATGCCGCTTTTTCTGCTGTGGAAGGGAATTGTACATACCACCTTAAGGCATCCAGAACACAAATACTTGATCGGTGGCGTAAGCATTAGCAACCAGTTCTCCAATTTTTCCAAATCCTTGATGATCGAGTTTATGAAATCCAACTATTGGGATCCCTATGTGGCACAGTATGTTCGGCCCAAAAAGGAATTCAAGGTGCAACTAAAGGATGCCGACAAGGAATTCGTATTTGACGAAACCCAGGCCGACCTGAACAAATTTGACAAATTGATCAGCGAAGTGGAACCTGGTAGCCTTCGATTGCCCGTACTGATCAAAAAATATATCAAGCAGAACGCCAAGGTGGTTGCCTTCAACGTGGATCCGCTGTTCAACAACTCGGTGGATGGTTTGATGTATATCAAAATAGCCGACTTACCGGAAAGTACGGTAAAACCGGTAATGGAAGAGTTCGAGGCCGAACTGGAAAGAAAGCTTCACCATGGGTAGGATATGGTTATTGCTTATAACCTTATCCATAGTCTTGGGAACCAATGCCCGCGCCCAAGAAATTACTGGTCATGTGTTTGACTCCAAAACAAAAGAGCCCATTGTAGGGGCTTCCGTTTACTATGATGGGAGCTCTGTGGGCACCATAACCGATTTCGAAGGTAATTTTGCGATTCCGATCCTTTCGGGGAGCAATTCTACCCTTGTGGTGCGGCATTTGGGATATCAGACCAAAAAGCTGCCACAGCCCTGGGAGTCGGATACACTTCAGGTGGCCTTGGTGGAACAGGTGCAACGGCTCAATGAAATTGTTTTGACGGCCGATCCCTTTAGCCGAAAGGAGAAAATGCGCGTGTTTCAACTGGAATTTTTAGGAGATACCCCGGGAGGGAGAAAGAGCACGATCTTGAACGAGGACAGCATACGGTTACACTTCAATACGTATAACAATACCCTGTCTGCTTCCAGCGACCATCCGATCATCATCCAAAACGACTTTTTGGGGTACCGGGTTTCCTTTGATATCCAGGAATTCAAGATATTTTTTAAGTCCACCAGCCTGGAACGCCTGGATAATATCCACAACACGCTTTACAATGGCTCTACCCAGTTTTTTGATATTTCCCAAGGGAAAATCAAAATTATAAAACGACGCAAGAGGGCCTACGCGGGATCCCGAATGCACTTTATGAGGGCCTGCTGGCGCGGGAATTTGAAGGCACAGAAATTTATACTCAGAAAAAGATTTAGGGACATCACTGCGGAGGAATTGTTTGAGGTAAAGAATGGTTCTTCTGGGGAATTTCGGAGGATTCAATTCTTGGGGGAGCGGTTTGTGATATATCACAAAAGAAAAGGGTATTACCGTTCCACCTTGACCATTGAGAATCCCGCAACCCTGTTTTCACTGGACAAATATGGAAACTGTAATCCCTATAAAGAATTGGTTTTTGGAGGGTATATGTCCAATTTTAGATTGGGCGATATGCTTCCCATTGATTACGGTCTATAAAAAATGGCAGTGGTGAACGTCACGACTGCCATTTGAAAATCCTTGGAACCCCAAGTTTAGTTGACCAACTCTTCCTTTACAAAATCATGCACAAAATCCTTGATTTCATTCCGGGCCTTTAAAAAGGCTGCATGCTTTTCCTCGCTGGTTCCCGAAACCTTGGACGGGTCGAAAAAGTTATGGTGAAGACGAACGGCATTGGGCGCCGGTATAAATGGGCAATTTTCTTTGGCATGATCGCAGACCGTGATGATAAAATCCCATGCAATTCCCTCATACTCATCAACATGATTGGAGGTATGGTGGGTAATATCAATGCCATCTTCCTTCATGATGGACACCGCACCCGGATTGAGACCATGCGTTTCAATTCCAGCACTATAAACATGGGCAAGTGCATCTTGGAAATGATTAAGATAACCATGGGCCATTTGGCTTCTGCAAGAGTTTCCGGTACATAGTACCAATACGTTTTTCATTTCTTTTTGTTGATTATGTTATTCCTATGTTTTGACTTCTTTTTTCGAACAGGAGGTTGTCTTTCCAAACACCATCCAATTTTCCAATGCGCTCCCTTTTACCAATAAATCGGAACCCCACTTTTTGGTGTAACTGGATACTTGCCTCATTTTCTGGAAAAATTCCCGATTGAATCGTCCAAAAACCAGCCTTTTCACTTTCCAGGATCAGTTGTTCCAATAACTTTTTCCCTACTCCTTTGCCCCTGCTGGAGGAGGAAACATAAACACTTACTTCGCCCACACCGCCATACACACATCTGCTGGAAACGGGGGATAGGGCGGCCCAACCTAAGATGTTGTTTGCTTCAAGGGCCACCAACCTGCAGGATGTTATATGGGCTTTATCCCATTGTTCGTAACTGGGAACAGATTGCTCAAAAGTTGCAAATCCGGTGCGCATGCCTTCGGCATATATTTGGGCTACCTGTTCCCAATCGGAGGGTTTCATTTCCCGGACGGTCATGGAAACAGATTAACAACAGCCAGTACCTGGGTCGCAGGAAGCTGAGGTGGTTTGTAATCCATTTTCCGCTACGGTTTCCACGCCACAGGTTTCCTTGGCCTTGCAATCCGTTTTTTGGACGGAAAGTTTCAGTGTCAACTGTTTCCCATTCAATTCGTAGTCATCAACAAAAAGTTGCGCTGTGTGGAAACTGGCATTGCTGTATTCAAACTTGATTTCTGCATCTTTTACCATGGGCTTGATGCGATCCACCTTGTTTAAAATGGAAAGGGCCTTGTAGACAGACATAAATTCTGTTTTGTCCAGTTCCTTGGGGCTTTCCCAAAGTTGAACCACGGTTTCCTTCCAGAAATCCGTACCGGCCCCGCAGTCTACAGAGTCCACAATAATGTTTTTCACTTCCGTGATATGGTAATTGGCTCCCACCAACTTGCCGGGAGTATATTCAAACAACAGGCTTTTGTCCTGATGTTGTTTTAATAAAGAAAGTAATTCTGCTGTGTTCATAATTAACAACAATTTTGATTAATATTTGAAAAGAACGCATTGAAGGAATATTGCAATTCTTCCCAGCGTTCCTGATTTATACAATAACATAGGTTTTTGCCCTCAAAGGTGCCTTTGAGCAGTCCAATTTTCTTGATTTCATTGAGATGTTGTGAAATGGTGGGTTGGGAAAGACCAATTACATCCACCAGATCGTTGCAGATACAATTTTCCTGCCGGCTGATATATTCCAATATGGCTATACGGGCCGGATGGGCCAGAACTTTTGCAGCTTGTGCAAGTTCATTTTGGACCAGGGAAAATATATGTGTTTTGGATGCTCCCATATATAATTGGGGAAATGATTTAAAATTTTATATTGCAATATTACGATAAAGCTTTTAAATAAAAAAGCTAGAGAACAATTTTCTAGCTTTTTCTCAACTATTTTATAATCCCTTGAACCAACTCTGGAACAAATCCCCAACCAAAAATACCGGCTTTTGTGATCCATTGATGGCATTGATAAGACTTACGATCCAGAGCACAAAACAGAACAGCCCTATTAAGATACCCAAGAGGGGAATCACTGATAAAATTCCTATAAGGAATATGCCCAAGGTCTGCCTAACATAAAAAGAACCCAGTTCCGTTTTGTTACTGCTGTTCATGATAATGGCTATGATCCATCCCAAAAAGGTGATGTGCGCAAGAATAGCCACCGTTTTTCCACTTTCTGGATTGTTGGCGTCAAAGGCCTCCTTTACATCCTCCTTAAATTCCTGGGCGGCTTCCTTCACATCCTCTGCAGCTTCCTTGGCCGCCTCTTTGGCGTTGTCAAAAGCCTCTTCGGCCTTATCTCCTAAATCTTTGTTTTCTTCAGACATTGTTTTAATGTGTTGGTTAATTGTGTTTTAAATGTAACAAATAATTCAACATCTATAGAAAAGCTTTATCAACAGGTTCCCAAAGCTCTAGCTTATTTCCTTCTGGATCCAAGATCCACCCAAATTTACCGTAATCGTATTCCTCAATCTCCCCAACTATGGTTACCCCTTCCTCCTTTAAGGCTGCTAGTAACTCCACCAAATTTTCTACCCTAAAATTCATCATAAACTGCTTTTCACTAGGCTGAAAGTAGGTGGTGTCCTCCTTAAAGGGGCTCCATTGGGTGGAACAGTCGTTGCCGTCCTTGTCCTTCCACCAAAACGTACAACCGTATTGGTCGGTGTTCAGTCCTAAATGGGTTTTATACCAAGTTTTGACCTTGTCCGGGTCTTTCGACTTAAAAAAGAAGCCGCCCAATCCTGTTACTCGATTTTTCATAATTATCGTTTTGTGTTTTTTTCGTAAAGTGCAATCCAAGCTTCAGGGGTCATTTTTTGGCAGAGCTCGGCAATAAGTCCATAGGGAATGGTCTCCACTTTTTTGAAGCGAATACAGCTTTTTCCCATATCCAGTTTGGTGGATACATGTTTGGGATATTCCCCAACAAACCAGTCATGCAGCTCTTTGTTCGCATATATGCCCGAATGGTACAAGGCCACATAATTTTTTTGTGATGCAATATTGATAAAGGGGAGGGGCAATTTGGGGTCGCAATGGTACCCATCCGGATATAGGGAATGGGGCACAACATAACCGATCATCCCATAACTGATACATTCCTCGAACCCAGTGGGCAAGTTGGATTTAACGGTCTCCCTTAATTTGGTCACCGCTTCTTTTCGTTCTTCTGGGACCTTGCTTATGTATTCGTCCGGAGTTTTGGCATCTATGGTCATAGTTTCAATTATCAGTTAACAAGTATCAATTGGCTATTGGCAATTTTGGTACAATTTCATTTGCGCTGTAAGAGCAGGGCAGAGATCAATGAGATGATAAAACCAATGACAAAAACCGTCAGGAACATGAGTCCAAATGAAAAAATGGGACTTGAAAACATGACTTTTTGTGCTTCAATTTCCGCTAGCTGAACCTCAAACTCGTCTGGGGGCAGCGCGTTGCGCATATCATTTACGGTAGCCTGGTAGTAGGCTTCCATAAAATCAGGGTTCAATACCTCGGTATACAGTACATCCAAAATACCAAAGGCCAAGGCCGTGATCAGGCTGATGAGCACACCAATTTTCAAGGCCAATGTAAAGCTCAGCTGCCCCTGGTTTTCCCTATCCCTAAAATGTTTGATTCCGAAATACACAAAAGAAAGCGAAATGACCATGCTGGTATAACCTAAAATCTCCTGGATGGAGAAGGGGAGGTCTCCCAAAAGGTACCAGGTTATAAGGAACAACAAACAAATGGTAAGTGCTCCATAAAGTCCAAATCGGATTACTGTTTTTTTCATATGTATTGTTTAAATGGTTGGGCTAAAACTAAGTAGGTCAGCAATATTCACGCTCATACTAAAGTACCAAAAACAAGTGAACCGAAGTTTTTCCGTTATGTGGAGGTCAGGATACGCTGCTCTTTGGCAATTTGGATGGCCTGGGTCCGGCGTTTGGCATCCAGCTTTACCAATAAGTTGGAAACATGGGTTTTTATGGTACTTTCAGAAACAAAAAGTTGATCGGCAATTTCCTTGTTGGACAATCCTTTGGACATATGCACCAATACTTCGTATTCCCTTTTGCTAATGCCCAACTGTTCAATTTTATGGGCATCAATGGTATGGGTCTGGTCTTTTTTTTGATGGAGGGACTTTTTGTTGATATATACGCCAATACCAAAAAATATGATGGCAATGATCGCAATTACAATTTCAATATTCAGATTTCCTGTGAGATAGGAATACCTGCTCAATTGAAAGAGTACCAGCAAGGAAACAATCAAGGCGGAAAAAACAAAAATAGTCTTCTTCACCTGCTAAAATTAGCAAAATCTCTCCTTGATCTTGTCCACTATGGTTTGGGCCAGTTTTACCTTGCTCTCCACCGTCCATCCTGCTACATGGGGTGTTAAGAGCACGTTTTTCGATTTTCTGAGATATTTGAATGCCTTGGGTTTTTGGACAAACATGTTCTCGAACGACTTTTTTTCATATTCCAGCACATCCAGTCCAGCTCCAAAAACCTTGCCTGATTTGAGGGCTTCCACCAAGTCTTTGGTGACCACGCATTTGCCCCGGGCCGTGTTCAAGAGCCAAAAAGGTTTATGGAAACCTTGGATGAACGCAGTATGGACCATACCTTCGGTAAGTTCGGTTTGCGGTACGTGTAGGCTCACCACATCTGCCTTTTGCTGAAACTCCATAATGCCTACCTGACGGGCATGTTCATCACCAACACCACCCACAATATCATAGCAAATCACCTCAACATCAAAACCTTGGAGTTTTTTGGCAAAGGCCTTTCCCATATTCCCATATCCGATAATGCCCACGGTTTTGCCATCCAATTCAATTCCGCGATTGCCCTCTCGGTCCCATTTGCCTTTTTTTACCTGACGATTGGCCTTGGTCATTTTGTTCATTAAGGACAAAAGCATGCCCAAAGCATGTTCCCCAACAGCATTTCGATTTCCTTCTGGGGCTGAAGCCAAAAAGATATCTTTCTGTTTGGCATATACCGTGTCTATATTTTCCAAACCAGCACCTACCCGGCCAATAAACTTTAGGTTATGGGCCTTGTCCAAGAATTGTTGATCGATGGTAAACCTGCTACGGATAACTATACCGTCGTATTCATGGATTTTTTGTTCGATTTGCTCTTTACTGGATTTGTAGTCTTCGTGGTTTTCAAAACCCAGTTGTGAAAACTGTTCCAACAACAGGGGGTGGTTGGTATCGAGGTGCAGTACTTTCATCTGTCAAATATACAACTCCCTATATTTTGGGATAAACCGTCTGGGTTTTCTCATGTTGTACCGCCCCTGTATGGCTGGTGGACAATTTTTCGAAAAGTAACACGTGGACTTCTTCGTTGTCCTTGGTCTTTGGATTGTGCTCCACTCCTTTGGGCACCACAATGATCTCACCTTCTTTCACCACTTCCGTCCGGTCCCGGAACTGCATGTAAAGTGTGCCTTTGACCACCTGGAACAACTCGTCTTCCTTATCGTGGGCATGCCAAACAAACTCACCTTGCAGCTTGGCCAATAAGACCTGCATATCATCCACAACCGCAATTTGGTGAGGGTGCCATTGCTTGGTGAATTCGGCATGTTTTTCTTTAAGATTGATGGGTTTCATGGGCTTAAATTTAAATCCCAAGGATGAGCTTGGCGATCCAAAAATAAATGAGGATGCCAAAAATATCATTGCTGGTAGTTATAAATGGACCTGTGGCGATGGCGGGATCGATCCCCCTGCGATCTAAAAACAATGGGGTAAAGGTTCCTATAAAGCCCGCAACCATGATCACTGCGATCAAGGACACCGAAATGGCCAGGGCCGTAGCAAAATCCCCTTTCCAGATCCAAGTAAATACCATTAGGAGCAATGCCAAAATGAAACCATTGAGCAATGCCAAGAGCATCTCCTTGATCAAACGGTCACTGATACTCCCTTTGAGGTCGTTGTTGGCCAGACCTTGCACAATAATGGCACTAGATTGTACGCCCACATTGCCGGCCATAGCGGCGATCAACGGGGTGAAAAAGAAAAGAATGGCATGCTTGGAGATCATTTCCTCAAAACCCCCCATAATACCTGCGGCACCCAAACCCCCTAAAAGTCCCAGGATCAACCAAGGAAGTCTGGCACGGGTTAGTTCCATGATGCTGTCGTCCGCCTCCACATCTTGCGATATACCCGCGGCCAACTGATAATCCTTGTCAGCTTCCTCCCTGATCACATCCACAATATCATCAATAGTGATGCGTCCCACCAACCGACCAATTTCATCCACTACCGGAATGGCTTCCAAATCGTATTTGGACATGATCTTTGCTACTTCTTCCGCATCTTCATTGACCGTTACGGAATCCACTTTGGGGATGTACACATCTTTGATGTGGGTTTTGGTGGAAGTTGTGAGCAAGTCTTTTAGGGACAATCTTCCTTTAAGCTTTTCTTCGTCATCAACAACATAGATGGAATGTACCCGGGTCACATTCTCGGCTTGTGCGCGCATTTCCTTGACACAGGTGAGCACATTCCAGTTTTCATTGACCTTTACCAGCTCTTTTGCCATAAGTCCACCTGCCGAGTCCTCGTCGTATCGGAGCAGGTCAACAATATCTGCGGCATGTTCCTTGTCCTCAATTTCGGAGATGACCTGTTGAACAATTTCTTTGGGTAGTTCCCCAACAATATCCGCTGCATCATCCGTATCCAATTCCTCCAGCTCCCCGGCAATTTCTTTGGCGGAAAGGTTGTTCAACACCGCTTCACGAATATCCTCGTGCATTTCAGCGAGAATGTCCGAGGTCTTTTCGCTGTCCAGAAGTTTAATCAGATAGGTGGCCTCTTCCACATTCAACTCTTCCGCTATTTCGGCAATATCCGCATAGTGGTATTCCGCCATCATCTGTCTTAGTGCCGAATTTTTTTTGTCGGCAATCAACAGTTTGATGTCAGCAATGAGCTCGTCTGTGAGTTTAAATGGGGTCATTGGCTATCTTCTGTGTTAACCCGATAAAATCAGCTACACTAAGCTGTTCCGGGCGCTGATCAAAGATAGTATCTTCTTTGAGATTATGGGAAAGGTTAAAGGATTTAAGGCTGTTCCTAATGGTCTTGCGTCTTTGGTTGAAAGCGGCCTTGACCACTTTAAAGAACAGGTGCTCATCACAGGGAAGGGCAAAGTCGTCCTTTCTTTTTAGACAAAGTACCCCAGAATGTACTTTTGGGGGTGGGTCAAAAACCTGGGGAGGTACACTAAATAGATATTGTGCCTCATAAAAGGCCTGGACCAGCACGGAAAGGATGCCATAGGTCTTGCTCCCCGGCTTTTCACAGATACGTTGCGCCACTTCCTTTTGGAACATTCCTGAAAATTCAGGAATCTGTTGACGCATTTCCAACGTCTTAAAGATGATCTGGCTGGAAATGTTGTAAGGGAAGTTCCCGGTGATGGCAAATTGCTCGTTTCCGTATAATTGTTTTAGATCGAACTTGAGAAAATCCGCTTCAATGATGTTCAGGCGATTGTTTTTTTTGAAAACCTCCGGATGTTCCAATCGAAAACTGTGGTTCAGGTACACAATGGATTCCTCATCTAGATCCATGGCCACCAATTCCAGGTCCCGTTCCAGGAGATATTTGGTGAGCACCCCTGTTCCGGGTCCAATTTCCAAAACATTGGAATACGTGTCCAAGCTAAGGGTCCCTGCAATTTTTTGGGCGATGGCCTCATCCTTTAAAAAATGCTGTCCTAGGTGTTTTTTTGCCCTTACCGATTGGGAATCATGTCCGTTAGTACTCTTTTTAGGCTTGTTTTTACCAAGCTTCTTTTTGCTTTTTTTGGACACGGGACTTTTTTTGCAAGTTAGTCGGAATTTTTGACATAGGTCCATGCCTTTTGACCGGATTCCAGGGCAAATTTTGAACGGGTATACGCACTGGTCTCATACACGTCGGCTTGTGCCAACTCGTGTAAGCTAACCGCGTACACCATCCCCATTACTTTGTCTTTTGGATTATTGGTTTGCACAACCAAAGGGTAGCGGCCATAGACTGCATTTTCGGTTTTTTTAAAACCCAATAAAAAATCCGGTGCACCATTCAGGGTTCGACCAAAAATATACTGTTGCACTTGTTGGTCCTGCAGGGTTCCGTAGGTGAAAAGATATTCCAATTGGTTAGGGGATTTGTTGACTGATGACCTCCAGTTCCGTTCTAAAGGCCACAAATTTATTGGCAAAGCGTTTTTGTCCGTCTGCTCTTAGCCGTTCCGCATCTTCTTTGTAATAAGAATCCAAAGTGGCCCTATCCTGGGCGGTATATTGAATGGAGTAAGTAATTCCACCCATCTCTTCTTCCACCAATACCTTGGCCATTTTGGCATGGGTGAACTTTCCTGTGGCCAACATATCCGGAACGTGTTTGTCCCTCATCCAGACCAACCATTCATCGTGCACATTTTCGTCAATGTTGATGGTGACATTGTATATGATCATACCCAATATTTTACGGTATCAAAAGTAGACAAGAATCAATTAATGGCATCGCCCCGTAGTCTTCTAAAGTGCTTTCTCGCTTTGGGAAAGTAATAACTGTCTTGATGGTTGTAGATGATTTTCTCGTAGTGTTGTTTCGCTTTTTCGGGTTCGTCCAGCACATTGCGGTAGAGTTCGCCAAGTGCGTAATGGGCATCATCCGCCAATATGCCATAAGCATAGAACTCCACAATCTTCTTATAATTGAATTCCGCGTCCCCGTACTTTTTTTTGGTTTCCAATAGTTGGGCTTGCCTGAACAGGGCCTCATCCTCGATTTTCTCCCCTTTGTGGTTTTGCAATATATCTTCCAGGGCAGCAATGGCCGCATCATTTTTATTCTGATAGGCCAACAGATCGGCACGGGCATATTTTTTTAAGGCGGTTTGGGTGGAGTCCTCCAGCGAATTGTCAGATATAAGAAGACTGAGTTGCATGGCATCGTTGGCGATCAATTGGGATGTTGAACTGCGTAAGACTTTTAGTTGAGTCAGTGCCCAATCAAAATCCCCTTTGTAAAAACTTGTTTGCGCCACCTTAAACCGGGCATCCTGTGCCAAGACATCATTTTTTAATCGTTTTTGTACCTGGGTGAAGTAGATCAATGCTTGATTGAACTTTTGGTCGTAGACCAAAATATCCCCCAAGGCCAATTTTAAGTAGGCCATCCCGCGATTACCCAATTGTAGGTCTAGGGACGATTTTAGCATTGCGATGGCGGGTTCGGGTCGTTCCAATTTAAAGGTGAGAAAATTGGCATAAGCCACCTGTAACTGTAGGGTGCTGCTACCGGTTCCATATTCCGAAACCAAGGTCTCAAACTTTTTTTCCACGGAATCCAGGGTTTTTTTATCCTGGTTTTCCAAGGCAATATCTATGAGATGGAGATGGGCATTGAGTTTGGTAACAGGATTATCTCCCACGTCAACGATATACTCGAAAATCTTCGTGGCACTTTCAAAATCCTTATCCTCCAGCGCAATTATCCCAAGGTTTTCCATGCGGTCCATGGAAGCTTGGTCTGTTCTTTTGTAAATGGCCTTTTCCTGTGCAAAGGCACTGGTGTACTGTTTCTGTTGGATAAACAACCAACTCAACAATTCGTTCCACAATACGTCTGGGGAACTTTGGGCATTTTTTAGAAGTACCTTCCTGAGTAATATGTTGTTGGGATTGGAAGCCTCTTCGGAAATAAAATCGTCTATACTCCTCAAGATATTGGATCGGGATGTTCTCCCTTCCTTGATCAAGTTCAAGTAAGATTGGTACATTTTCTCTATATGGCCTTGCTCACCATAGATTCTGGCCAATTGAAAATCGTAATTGAGCTCAGGCTTAAGCGTCATGGCCATAGTATAGGCCTGAATGGCCTGATCCAACAGGGCGTACTTTTGAAATCGATAGCCAACACTGTATCCAAAATTGGGGTTTTCCTCTATTTTTTGAATGGCACGCTGATAGTATTCCGTAGCTTTTTCAGGCTGATTCTGGAGGGTGTAGTTATAACCCAACTCTATAAAAAAGGTGGGGAAAGCATAGGCATCATTAATTTTGTTCAGTAAAAATTGTTCTGCGTCCGCATAGCGCTCGAGTTGCTGGTAGCATGCCACCAAACCTTCCGAATAATCCGTTCGCCGTGGATTTTGCCGTACCAATTTTTCGTAGAATACCACCGCCTTTTCGTAGTCCCCGTCATTATAATATTGTTTGGCCAAAAAATCTTCTTGGCCAAAACAAAAGAAGCAGGTAAAAAGAAAAACAAAAAGTGTTGAAAAGTGTTTCAATAGCACGTTTTACTCCAAATATAACGTAGAAATATGTCTATTTCTGTTAAGTGAATCCAAAATAAGGGTATCTCCGAGGAACAGAAAAGCTGTCAAATGTTGAAAACGGGAGGAAGTCCTCATCTGGAATGGAAAGGAAATAGTTAATTAATATTTCTATAACATTTCGATTGCAAAAAGTAGGAAAAAGATTACATATCTTTATTTCGGATATCAATTTTAAAATTTTCATTTCATGAAAACAAACCACAAATTTTTGATTGCGTTATTTGCGCTTTCGCTGATTACTTTTGTTTCAGCACAAACTGCTGAAAATGATCTTTCTACGGTTTCCAGTGATTCACCCACGGAAATCAATGCCAATGAAGCTTCAAACGCTGCAAGTGTGTCCCTTTCCTGGTGTGGAACTGGACCATACGGGCAGGTAGATGCTTCGGTAATGGGAGGCACGGCTCCTTACAAATGGTACCAGGGAGGAAGTTTGCTCACCACAACTTTTTCTTCTTCCGTTACGCTTAATTTTGGATGTAATGGAGGTGTCATCACGGTTAAGGATGCCAACAACAATCAGGATTCTGACATTGTGCCGCAAGGCTGTCAAGACCATGGTTGCAATTAGAAGTTCGGGAATTATTTAACTGTAAATAGCCCCGAGATAAAGCTATCAGGTGCAGAAGCAGCTGGTAGCTTTGTTTTTTATGGTGCTACCAAATCGTGCCCTTTAGGGCACCCATGATTTAATTGATGGTATCGAAACCGCAGTAGGGCACCAAGACTTCAGGGATTTTTATCCCATCTTTTTCCTGGTAATTTTCCAAGATTCCTGCCAGCACCCTAGGTAAAGCCAATGAACTGCCGTTTAGGGTGTGGGCCAATTGACGCTTTCCATTGTCGTCTTTGAAACGAAGTTTCAATCGATTGGCTTGAAAAGTCTCAAAATTGGATACGGAACTAATTTCCAACCAACGATCCTGGGCTGTGGAGAACACTTCAAAATCAAAGGTAAGCGCCGAGGTAAAGCCCAAATCCCCACCGCAAAGTCTTAAGATCCTGAATGGGAGTTTCAATTCCCTCAAAATATCTTTTACATGTTCCACCATTTCATCCAAAGCGGCATAGGAATCCTCAGGACGTTCTATCCGTACCACTTCCACCTTGTCAAACTGATGTAAACGGTTCAGTCCCCGAACATGGGCACCGTAGCTGCCTGCCTCTCTTCTGAAACAGGGGGTGTAACCCGTATATTTTATGGGAAGATCGGATGCGGAAAGCATATCGTCCCTATGAAGGTTGGTAATGGGAACCTCCGCGGTTGGAATCAAATACAGGTCATCTGCTTGAACATGGTACATCTGGCCTTCTTTGTCTGGCAATTGCCCTGTTCCATAACCAGATGCCTCGTTGACCATATGCGGAAGCTGCACCTCTGTATATCCGGCGGCAGTATTTTTGTCCAAGAAATAGGCAATTAAGGCACGCTGCAATCTGGCACCTTTTCCCTTGAATACCGGAAATCCAGCACCTGTTACTTTAACGCCCAATTCAAAGTCGATGATATCGTATTTTTTGGCCAGTTCCCAATGTGGCAAGGCACCTTCTGCCAGTTCCGGGATTTCTCCTTCCCGAAAAACCTCCTCGTTGTCATCTTCAGTATTGCCGGCCGGTACGGTTTCATGTGGGATGTTCGGAATTTGGTACAATTGCTCTTGCAGTGCGGCGGCTGTGTTGCTTAGGTCATCTCCCAACTGTTTGGCCGCTTCCTTTAACCCGGCTGTTTGCTCTTTTAGCACATTGGCTTCCTGCGCCTTTCCTGATTTAAAGAGCATTCCAATTTCTTTCGAGAGCTTGTTCGACTCGGCCAAGGTTGCATCCAATTCGGTTTGGATGGAGCGCCTTTTTTCATCCAGGTCCAGCACCGCCGATAGGATGTTCTCGGCATCAAAGTTTCGCTTTTGAAGTGCTGCGATAATACGCTCTTTGTTTTCCCTTATGGTCTGTAATTGAAGCATGGCCTAGTATTGAGCCGCAAATTTAAATCAATCTGGGTAAGATGCACAACTATTCTTCCTGTTGAGAAGGTAAAATCCATTCATTATGGCCAAAGTGCTTCCACGGAACACTGGCCAGGTCCACTTCTGGATCTATAAATTGCTGAAATTTTCCTTGGTTAACCTTGACCTTGTTTTCAACAAACACTTGAATATCCTTTCCATTTTTGGCGTAGTCCTTTTTGAGGTATTGTGCAAATTGCCAGGTAAAATCCGGATAGCAGGCTACTTTTCTCCGTTGTTTTTTGGTAAGATGGTCTCCAAGCTTAACAACCTCTGTTTTCCCATTTTCCTTGTCCACCACTTTAAACCGCACAGAACCAGACCTGCTTCTTAACATCATGCGCCAACTTAATCTGTGCCCTTCCTCCGTCCAAAGAACATCGTCCTGGAACGTATGGTGCCTTAGAGGGAGCAAGAGTTGGACCACAAAGTAGGTTCCTAGAATAGCCAAGACCAAATTTTTGTTTTTTGGGAGCGAAGCTGCTTCTTCTTCCATGGCTTTCCTTCTAAGAAAGACTCTTCGGATGGTACTGGGAGGAAAAAAGAATACTATAAAAGCAAGGGATAGGTATGGAAATATTCCTATTTGGAATACAATACTGTTGAACAAATGAAAAAATATGGATAGGGCAAAGGCAATTTTGCGAGTAGGTTTCCAGAGTAGGGCGGGCACAACCAAAAGGTCAAAGAAAATTCCGAAGAAGGCAATGATCTTGTGTACCCATTTTTCCTGTAAAATATCCCCGATCAAATAATAATCGGCCTTGGACTTCATCAAAATCTCGATGATGCTAAAATCCAACCAATCCCCGTACAGTTTTGCCACGGACGCATAGGTATACACAATAAACAATTGAAGGATGATCATCCAACGCACCCAATTGTACATGCTTGTGGTCCTAAAGCCTTGAATACGTTTGGCGTCCATCGAAAAATCCCTGTTGGCGGGCAGGAAAGCCATGATATACCCAAGCAACATCAACAGGTAATAGTGGTTGTTGTAAGATGTTTTTTGCATGAGGTACACCCCGGTCCAGAGTACGGCAAATGCAAGGGCACTAAATCGGTATCTGTAGCCCAAGGTGATCAAAATCCCCAAGGTTCCCATGATGGCGAAATATATGTACATTCCATTGCCCGGTAAGGGTTGAAGCCATTCAAAACCAATAAAGGAAAAGGTGAATTTGGGTTCTACCAGGGTTTTACGCACCCACCCGGTGGCAATGGCCCCATAACATTCCGCGCTGACCAACAAACCATAGAATACCCTGAAGACCACAAGTTGGGCATTGTCTATTTTTTTGAACAAAAACTGATTCACTTTACTTTGAAATTAAGGTCAACGAAGTTGCTTTGTCCTTGGCCAATTGCGCCTGTAATTCTTGAACCGAGTCAAACTTGTGTTCATCCCGAATCCTGTGTAGTAGGTCTACCTGAATTTTTTCTCCGTACAAATTCCCGTCAAATTCAAAAAAGTTGACTTCAATGCTCTTTTCATTTCCAGAAACGGTTGGATTATATCCAATGTTCATCATTCCAAAATAGGATTGGCCGCCGAGCTCACTCTTTACCACATACACCCCATTTTTGGGCACAAGTTTATAGTCCTCGGCGATCTCTAGGTTGGCGGTTGGAAAACCAAATTGCCTGCCCAATCCTTTTCCTTTTTTTATGGTACCGGTGAGCATATAGTTGTAATCCAAATAAGAATTCGCCGTTACTATATCACCTTCAAGAAGCGCATTTCTGATTTTGGTGGAACTTACTGAGACATCATTGATTTCTTGTGCTGGAATTTCCTCCACTTCAAAATCCAAGGTGTTGCCAAAAGAGGTCAAATCATGGATATTGGCATTCCGATTTCTTCCAAATCGATGATCATAGCCAATGATGATTTTCTTGGTTCCAAGACTGTTCACCAAAATATCTCGTACAAACTCGGTAGCGGAAAGTCGGGAAAAATCCTTAGTGAACGGATGAACTATCAAATAATCCAGACCAATGGCATCCAGTATTTTTACCTTTTCTTCAAGGGTATTGAGCAGTTTTATGTCGGTATCTTTTTGGAGAACCATCCTTGGATGGGGAAAGAATGTAAGCAAAGTGGATTTTAATCCGGCGCCTTTGGCACTATTTATGAGGCGTTCCAGTATCTTACCATGTCCAATATGAACACCATCAAAGGTTCCGATGGTTACAGCGGTATGGAAATTTGAATTTTTAAACTGAGAAATGCCTTGGATTGTTTCCACCTAACAAGAAATAAAAAAGGCTTATTTTTGGAATTGACCGACGCCCCTTTAGAATGAAAGCTAAATTACACCTTGTTTTTTCAATTTCCATATTTTTTATCTGCTTTTCCTTAAAGGGTCAACAAGCTTATTGGAAATCGGTTCCCGTCAAGAGTAACTTCAAAAGTGTCTCCCTCGAAAAAATGGACCAGGCCAAGGCAGCCTATACTTTGGACCAGGCCAAAATGCTCCAAAAGTTGGTGCCTGGAGATAATTCCAAAAAGAACGGCAATACCATTTATCTGCCCAATGAAAAAGGGGAAATGATTGCTTTTACCATAAAGGAAACACCGGTGCTCCACCCAGAATTGGGAAAGAAATATCCAGAGATCAAATCTTTTTCAGGATGGAGTCAAAATGGGAATTACAAGGTCAAGCTGAGCAGTTCCCAAAAAGGGATGGACGGAATGATGGTGAATTTAAAGGACCAAAAATTGGCCTTTATTGAAAAAGTTTCCAATGCGTCGGATACCTACGTGGTGTATGAGAGGGTGGACGCCCATGCAGAAAAGGGAAGTTTTGTATGCAAGACCTTTGACATTCAAAAAACCATAGCCAAAACCATTACCCCTTTGGTAGATGACCAGCTATTACGTAAATATCGCATTGCCGTATCCGCCAGTGGGGAATATACCGATTTTCATGGAGGGACCGTTGCGGACGCCTTGGCGGCAATCAACACCACACTCACCCGAATCAACGAAGTTTTTGAAACGGACCTTGGCGTTACCCTGGAATTGATACCCAATAATGACGCAATCATCTTCACTAATGCAAACACAGACCCGTATAACGGCAACCTGAATTCTGAAGTGCAGAATACACTAACATCCACTATTGGGGAGGAAAATTATGATGTTGGCCATTTGTTCCATAAAGTGGCAGAGGGCCTGGACAATGGAAATGCAGGTTTTATCGGTTCAGTTTGTGTGGACAATAACAAAGGAAGTGCCTTTTCGGCAGCTTTTATTCCGCAAGGAGATGTCTTTGACCTGGATTTTGTATCCCATGAATTGGGCCATCAATTTGGGGCCAACCACACCTGGTCTTTTGAAAGTGAAGGTACCGGAGTGCAGGCCGAACCAGCCAGTGGTACCACCATTATGGGTTATGCCGGTATCGTTCAAGGAAACAATGTGGCGCCCAATGGCAGCGATTATTTCCATTTTAATAGCATTCAGCAGATATCCACTTATTTGCAAACGGTATCATGTGCACAAGAAACAGGATTGACCAACAATCCACCAGTGTTGACCCCCGTGGGAGACTATGTGATACCCAAAGGAACCGCCTTTGTTTTGGAGGGCATTGCCACAGATAGCGATGTAGGTGATGTGTTGACATATACTTGGGAACAGATAGATAATGGGGTAGTGACCACCTCCACATTTGGACCAGATAATCCAAGTGGGGCCAATTTTAGGTCATTACCACCTTCCATGGACCCCAAAAGGTATTTTCCCCGCCTATCCAGGATAATACAGGGACAGCTCACACAAACCGAACCCGAAACCAATGACGCTTGGGAAACCGTTTCCAATGTGGCCAGAAATCTAAATTTTGCCTGCACCGTTAGGGACAATGCAGCCGGCGGTGGTCAGGTGGTGTCGGATGTCCTTACCGTTGAGGTGGTTAGCGCAGCCGGCCCCTTTGCGGTCACCTCACAGGCTACCAATGAAGTCTATGAGGGTGGCAGTCTGCAACAAATAACTTGGGATGTGTCCAATACCAATGTTGCTCCCGTGGATGCCAAAATGGTGGATATCATGCTTTCTTTGGATGGAGGGGTTACGTTTCCAATCATGTTGGCCGATGATACCCTGAACGATGGTTCCGAGGAAGTGCAAATGCCGGGAGATGCGACGACCCAGGCCCGGATCATGATCAAAGCAAGTGATAATGTGTTTTTGGCGGTGAATACTTCCGATTTTACCATTCAGGAATCGGAGGTGGTGCTCGATTTTCAACAATTAAAGTTTGAAGGTTGCCAGCCCGATGACATCCTAATTCCATTTACCTACCGGACTTTTGGAGGGTTTAATGAGACCTCAACCTTTTCTGTTGATCTACCGGTAGGACTCACCGGTGCCTTTGTACCCACCCAAGCCAGTGCGGATGATACTTCGGTGCAATTGACCATTTCAAACACCAATGGAGTGGCCACAGGTGAATACACCATTACTGTTACTTCCACTTCCACTTCGGTAACCAAGAATGTTCCCTTGTCACTGATCATTAAGGATAATACTTTTTCCGATGTTACCCTGCAATCCCCTGCAGATTTGGAAGCCAATGTTACTTTGAATACCCAGTTGGTGTGGGAGGACAATGCTACCTATTCCAATTATGATGTTGAGGTAGCCACGGATGTTGGCTTTACCAATATCGTGGAATCGGCCAATGTACCTTTCAATTTCTATCAGGTTACCAGTTTGCAGGCCCAGACGGAATATTTTTGGCGTGTAAGGCCCAACAATGAATGCGGTGCAGGAACTTTCGGAACCCCCTTCAGTTTTACCACGGATCAATTGGATTGTAAGACCATGGAGCCCATCGGATTGCCTCTGACCATATCCGCTGTGGGTACTTCAACGGTGAGCACCAGTGTTCAAATCTTTGAAGATTTAACCGTTTCCGATGTCAATGTAACTTTGGAATTAAACCATACATATTTAGAGGATTTGATCATTAGTTTGATTTCTCCCGCGGGGACCAAAGTGGCCCTGGTATCCAATACATGCGGGGATGCGAATAACATCAATGCAATTTTTGACGATGATGGTACCGCCATTGTCTGCTCCGATAATCCTGCTATTTCCGGGACCGTGCAGCCTTTGGGTGCGCTTAACTCTTTTAATGGCGAATCCACTTTGGGCGAATGGACCTTGGAGATTTCGGATACGGCCACTGGGGATGGTGGGTCCTTGGTAGCCTTTACGCTAGAAGTTTGTGCCGAAGGTAATTTTAGGCCCGATGAAGATGAGGACGGCGTATTTGATGACGGGGATGATCTTTGTTTAGGAACTCCCAAAGGGGTGGAAGTGGATACCACAGGCTGTCCTATCAACCGCTTTCCCGAAGATAACTTTACCGTGGAGATTCAAAGTGAGAGTTGCCGAAGTAGTAATGATGGAAACATCAGTATAACCGCACAGGATACTTCGTTGACATATACGGCGGTCTTGGACAATGGAGGATCCCAGGTCAACGCGGACTTTACCAATTCCCATCAGTTTAACAATCTAGAGGCAGGTAACTATACCCTTTGCATTACCGGTACGGACGGAATGATCAACTTTAGGGAGACCTGTTTTAATCTGGTCATTGCCCAACCGGAAGAGCTTTCCGTGTTTGCGGATTTGGTAGGGCAATCTGTGGAACTCACCCTGGAAGGGTCCAGTTTTTACAATGTGGAACTTAACGGATTGGTTACACAGACCCAGGCTAACAAAATTCAATTGGAATTGAAAGAAGGGCGAAATACCCTTAGGGTGTTTGGGGCTTTGCCCTGCCAAGGAACTTATGAGGATTCCTTTTTTATAGCTACAAAGGCCATATTGTATCCCAATGCGGTCAGTCAACATGCACGGGTTTTCCTGAATGGGTACAATGGGAAGGCTAATGTGCAGTTGTATGCTACCAACGGACAATTGGTTTTATCCCAAATTCAGGATTTGAACGGTACGGAATTGGAGGTTGATGTCTCGTTCTTACCCAAAGGGACTTATTATATGAGCATTGAGACGGAAGAAAGACGGGAAGTAATTAAAATGATCAAGGAATGAAACGGGTATTGATGATATTGTGCATATTGGTTTCTTTGCAGTCCTGTAAAAAAAGTGACGACACGCCACCTGCCCCGGAAGGAGCCAATTTGGTTTTTCCTTTGGAAAATTCTGAATGCACCACAGGGGTTAGTGTAAATGAAGCGCTAAGTCAGGTGACATTTGAATGGCAGGCATCGGCCAACACGGATAGCTACACCTTGAATGTGGTGAATTTGGAAACCAATATTCCACAAACCATCTCAACGGCGGCCACACAAGCCAGCTTGTCCATTGAAAAGGGAACCCCCTTTTCTTGGTCGGTCACTTCCCTGAACTCCAATACCGATCAGGTGGCCACAAGTAGCACCTGGTTGTTTTACAATGCGGGTGCGCAGACCAACTATGCTCCGTTTCCTGCCCAGTTGGTGAGTCCAATTTCAGGTTCCACGGTACAGAAAAGTTTGTCCAACGAAGTGCTTTTGGAATGGAGTGGGGCCGATGTGGAAAATGATATTGTTTCCTTTCAGCTATTTTTTGCCGACCAAAATCCACCAGAAACCTCTGCGGGTACACTAGATGCCGAGACCATGGAATTGTCCGTGGCGGTCCTATCGGATACCATTTATTATTGGCGGGTAATTACTACGGATGAGCAGGGCAACACCTCGGATTCAGGTGTATTTGACTTTAAGGTCTTTTAGTCACGCACCGTTATACTGGTTCATGGTGTTCTTAACCCCTGAGAAAATAAAGGAACGAACCAAATCTGTAGATTTTCCCAATCTTTCCAGAAGGGCCTTTTCCTCCTCTTCATTCCATTTCCCCAATACATATTCCACCTGTCTGCCTTTGCCGAATTCGGCACCCACACCAAATCTAAATCGCGGGTAATTGGTGGTCTGCAGGATATTCTGAATGTTTTTTAAACCGTTGTGGCCCCCATCACTTCCTTTGGTCTTTAAACGCAAAGTGCCAAAGGGAAGGTTAATGTCGTCGGTGATTACCAGGACATTGTCCATTGGAATTTTTTCCTTTTCCATCCAGTATTTTACGGCTTTTCCGCTCAAATTCATATAGGTGGATGGTTTTAGACAGACAATGCTCCGGCCTTTGTGCTTAAAATTGCCCACGGCACCCAATTTGGCGTTTTCAAATGTAAAGTGTTCCTGCTCGGCCAAAAAGTCTAGGATTTTGAAGCCTACATTATGACGCGTGTCTTCATACTCCAAACCGATGTTTCCTAGGCCAACAATTAGAAATTTTTTCATGGGATCAGTTTCTTCAATCAGCGGTTTGGTGCTACCAAAAATGGACTTTAAAAAATGAATTATCAACTATTCTGGATTTGTCCAAAAATAAGAAAGCATCCCCAGATTTTATACAAGTATAAAACAGGGATGCTTTGTATAGGTTTCTGTGGAGGATTACTCCGTGGCTTCGGCAGCTGGAGCTTCTGCGGCACCTTCCGCAGCTGCTTCTGTGCCTTCTGCACCTTCTGCACCTTCTTCTTCCTCTTCTTCTTCCTCGTCATCAACAGATGTTCTAGAGGCTTTTACCTGCACAACAGCTGTGCTGTCAGGGTGAAGAATGGTATAATCGTCACTCAAAAGGGTTTCCACTGGAATGGTCCCCCCAATTCTCAACTTGGAAATATCCACTGTAATAAAATCAGGAAGTAGATTTGGCAATGCCTTAATGGATAGTTTTCTTTTCCTGAACAACAAACGTCCACCGTTTCGCACTCCTGGGGAGTTTCCTTCCAGACGTACGGGGATGTTCATGGTTACAGGCTTGTCCTCGAACAACTGATAAAAATCGATGTGCAGGATTTTATCCGTTACTGGATGAAACTGGATATCCTGTAATACAGCATCAAACTTTTGACCATCTTCCAATTCAATCACCGCCGTGTGTGCATTGGGAGTGTACACCAAGTGTCTGAACGCTAGCTCATCTGCTGAAAAGTGCAATGGCTTATCCCCTCCGTACAGCACGCAAGGGACCTTTCCAGCATTACGTAAGGCCTTGGTAGATACCTTGCCCACGCTTTCTCTTTGGGATCCTTTGATAGTAATTGACTTCATTCTTACTAATTGTGATATTAAAATTATTTCAACGTTGTATCGATTTGCCAAGTAATACTTGGTGTAGCTTCCTGCCTGAGGCAGGCTCGATGGCTACATTAAAAATTTTGATGAAATCGAGGTGTTGTGGTGAACCCTGTGCATTACATCCGCAAAAAGGTCGGCACAACTCAATACCTTGATTTTATTCTTATTATGTTCTACCGGAATGGAATCTGTTACAATAAGTTCCGATAATCTTGATTTTTCAATTTTTTCGTAGGCATTTCCGGACAATAGTCCATGAGTGGTAATGGCCCGTACACTTTTGGCTCCCCGCTCCATCATTAGATCGGCAGCTTTGGTCAGTGTCCCCGCTGTATCCACCATGTCATCCACAAGCACCACATTCTTTCCCTTAACCTCCCCTATCAGCTCCATATGTGAAATTACATTGGCCTTAGCCCTTTGTTTGTAACAAATGACCACATCGCATTCCAATGCCTTGGAATACGCGTAGGCCCTTTTGGAACCTCCCATATCTGGGGAAGCAATACAAAGGTTGTCCAGATTAAGTCCCTTCAAATAAGGAAGGAACAGGGTTGAAGCAAAAAGATGGTCTACCGGCTTTTCAAAAAAGCCCTGAATTTGGTCTGCGTGGAGATCCATGGTTATAATCCTGGTGGCACCGGCGGTCTCAAGCATTTTGGCGATCAACTTGGCTGCAATTGGAACGCGTGGTTTGTCTTTCCTGTCTTGTCTGGCCCAACCAAAATAGGGCATTACTGCAGTGATATGCCTTGCCGAAGCTCTTTTGGCCGCATCCAACATCAACAGCATTTCCATGAGGTTTTCCGAGCTTGGATTGGTGGAACCTATAATGAAAATTCTTGCCCCACGGATGGATTCTTCAAATGAAGGTTGGAACTCACCATCACTATATCTGGAAAACTGCACCTTTCCCAAATCGGCGCCATAGGAAGCTGCGATTTTTTCCCCTAACAACGTACTTTGGGTGCAGGCAAAAATTTTGGGTTCTGGAACTTGGTACGGCATGGTAAACTCTTGTCGACTAGTTTATTAAAGTTCTTTTCTGCAAAAGAGGTGCAAATTTAAAAATTAATTCGGGTTGCTAAAGGAATATTCAAGGTATTTTTGGTGGTAAATAAAATAATTTTTTAGCTTTGCAGTCCCATTTCAAAAAGGGGATACAAATTAAGCCTTGGTGCCTGCCTACCGCAGGCAGGGCGGAATTGGTAGACCTGTCTGCCGACAGGCAGGCGCGCTGAAATATTGTGTTGAGTATTGTGTATGCCATATCAAGTTTGGATTCGAACTACATTTATGTGGGAATGACCAAAAATCTTGAAGAGAGATTAAGAAGGCATAACAGCGGATGGGAAAAAACGACCAAGCCCTATGCTCCTTTCAAATTGATCTATCAAGAATCATGCAGAGATAGGAGAGAGGCAAGGAAAAGGGAAAAATGTTGGAAGTCGGGAGTTGGCAAAGAGCAGCTCCGCAAGCTTAGAGATAAGCTTAAATAATGCCTTGGTGGCGGAATTGGTAGACGCGCTGGATTCAAAATCCAGTTCTTTCGGGAGTGTGGGTTCGATTCCCACCCAAGGTACATAAGAAAAAGCCGAGATTAAGAATCTCGGCCTTTTTGTTTTGGTACAACAATGGTCCCCTTTTCAGATTAGTCATTTCAACTTGCCCCAATTGCCCTTTGTGGCATTACTGTTCATAATTAAGCCATAGGATTCTTCATTCAACACAACAATCGGGATGGAAAGAGTAAAAATTAAAATTTTGTTTAAATAATATTAAAAATTATTAAACAAAATAAGTTTTTGCTACTTTAGCATCAAATAGACGTAAAAATGGCTACGAAGAAAAAAGTAACTGAAAAATTTCTGGTATCAACATATATGAACCATGTTCTACAGCACAATGAAGCGCCTAGAACGGTATTCAATTTTGCCAAGGAAAACAACTTTGACGAGCATAGCTTTTATGAGCATTTTGGAAGTTTTGAAGCGTTGGAACAAAAAATATTTACCTCCTTTTTTGAGCAGACCCATCAACTACTCGAAAAAAACAAAGATTACCAAGACTTTGACGCACGCAACCAATTGTTAAGCTTCCACTATACTTTTTTTGAGCTGCTAACCGCAAATAGAAGTTATGTGGTTTATGTGCTGGACGCGAAAAAATCAATGCTCAAATCAGTCAAGTCTTTAAGGGGCTTAAGAAAAGTTTTTATGGCGTATGTTGAGTCCTTGGACATTGAAACTTTGGATATCAAGAATAAGGAACTGGAACGCTTTCAATCCAAAACACTCCAAGAAGGGGCTTGGTTGCAACTGTTGTTGACTCTTAAGTTTTGGCTGGACGACGATTCAGCATCATTTGAGAAAACGGACATTTTCATTGAAAAATCTGTAAATACCAGCTTTGATTTAATACTGACACAACCCTTGAAAAGTGTTATGGATCTGGGCAAATTTCTGTACAAGGAAAAAATGCACATGAATTGATGAAGACACTCGACAAAATTCCCACCACTAAAATTCAGAGAGCTACAAAACTCATGGCCACCGGGGCAAAGGTCGGTGTAAACTACATTAAGTATTACGGCGATAAATTGATCAGTCCAAAGGATGAGGCCAAAGCGCGCCTGAATGAAAAAAATGCGGAGGATATCTACGACGGCCTTAAAGAATTGAAGGGGAGTGCACTTAAAGTGGCGCAGATGTTGAGTATGGAAAAAAGTGTATTGCCAAAGGCTTACGTGGAAAAATTCTCCTTATCGCAATTCTCCGTGCCCCCACTGTCACCGCCATTGGTCATCAAAACCTTTAAGAAGTATTTCGGGAAACATCCTGACCAACTGTATGATTCATTTGCTACCAAATCGGTAAACGCTGCCAGCATTGGGCAGGTTCACATTGCGGAAAAAGACAACAAAAAGCTTGCGGTAAAAATTCAATACCCGGGAATTGCGGAAAGCATTTCCTCCGATCTGTCCATGGTAAAGCCCATGGCCATAAAAATGTTCAACATCAAAGGAAAAGATTCAGATAAGTATTTCAACGAGGTGGAAAAAAAGCTGTTGGAAGAAACCAACTATATCCTTGAGATTGAACAAAGTAAGGAAGTTGCCAAAATGTGCAAGCACATCCCCAATCTCAAATTCCCGGGATACTATGAAAAGCTTTCATCCGATAGGATCATTACCATGGATTGGATGGAGGGCGTACATCTATCGGAGTTTGCAGGTAAAAATGCCGATCAGACCTTACGGAACAAAGTGGGGCAGGCCCTTTGGGATTTTTATATGTACCAAATGCATTGCTTAAAGAAAGTACACGCGGACCCACATCCCGGTAACTTTCTGGTTTCGGAAAAAGGGGAACTCATCGCTTTGGATTTTGGATGTATGAAAAAAGTTCCCGAAGATTTCTATGTCCCCTATTTTGAATTGGCTGAAAAGCAAAACATCGACAATCCTGAATTGTTTACCCGAAAACTATATGAATTGGAGATTCTTCGCGAAGATGATTCTAAAGAAGAAATCGAGTTTTTCTCAGAAATGTTCCATGAAATGCTCAGTCTCTTCACCCAGCCTTTCCATTCGGAATATTTTGATTTTTCGGACGCGGACTTTTTTGGCAAGATTGCCGAACTAGGTGAAAAATACAGCAAGAACACTGAACTGCGCAAAATGAATGGTAATAGGGGTTCCAAACATTTCATCTATATCAACCGGACCTTTTTTGGACTGTACAATTTAATGCACGACATACAGGCGACCTTCATCAAAATCGATAATTATAAATCGCATTAAGGGGGTCATCCAATCAAATGAGGGAAATGGGATTCAGGAATTGGTAACGTGCACTGGCAATGAATCCATGCTAACATTAAAATCAGATACTATGAACGACCACGGAGCCGTATTGAATGTCCTTATCAAGAAAAATGGATTAAACGGATTTTCAGACCAGGAAATTGGTGATGACCATCTTTCCACTGGGCTGGACACCCCAATGAAGAAGGATGCGTTTGCCATATCTGACGAGGAAAAAAAACTGAAGATTGCCGATCTATTTGAACAAATAATGGATGTGATGGGGTTGGATTTGGAAGACGACTCTTTGCGGGGAACTCCCAATCGAGTTGCAAAAATGTATATAGATGAGATTTTTTCAGGCTTAAACCCAGCCAATAAGCCTAAGGTGGCTCTGTTTGAAAATAAATATAGATACAACCAAATGTTGGTTGAAAAGGAGATCACTTTTTACTCCAACTGCGAACACCATTTTGTACCCATTATTGGCAAAGCACATGTGGCCTATATATCTTCAGGCAAGGTGATTGGTCTTTCAAAGCTTAACAGGATTGTTCAATATTATGCCAAACGGCCTCAGGTGCAGGAACGATTGACCAACCAAATAGCCAAAGAATTAATTGATATTTTGGAAACCGAGGATGTTGCAGTGATCATTGACGCCAAACACTTATGTGTTTCTTCTCGTGGGGTCAAGGATGATACATCGGCTACGGTGACCTCATTCTACGGAGGAACCTTCAATAATTCCGATAAAATTGCCGAGTTACAGAATTATTTAAAGTAGTTGATGATGAGGTCTATAGCAATAATTGGCGGTAGTCGGGGCATTGGAAATGCCATTTTAAATGAGTTGTCCGAAACCTGTCGAATTTACAACATCAGTAGAACCGAACCTCCGGAAATGCCATCCAATGTTACGCATTTCCCGTGTGACGTTTTAGTGGACGACTTGCCTGATATTGAGGAATTGGATGGACTGGTCTATTGCCCGGGAAGCATTAACCTAAAGCCAATTTCAAGGTTGGGTGTGGAAGACTTTAGAGCAGACTTTGAAATAAATGTGGCTGGAGCCGTAAAGGCCATCCAGAAATACCTGCCACAACTGAAAAAAGGAGCAAACCCATCCATTGTACTTTTTAGTACGGTGGCTTCCAAATTGGGAATGCCGTTTCACGCAAGTGTGGCCACATCCAAGTCTGCTGTTGAAGGGTTGGTTAAATCTCTGGGCGCGGAACTCGCCCCACATATTCGTGTGAACGCCATTGCGCCGACGGTAACTGACACAGAACTTGCCGCTAAGCTGTTGCGCAACGAAAAAATGATTGAAAACATAGCGGAACGTCACCCACTAAAACGATTTTTAAACCCAGGGGAAGTAGCTGCAATGGCGCAATTTTTACTCTCTAACAAGGCCGGTTCACTTTCAGGTCAAATATTTAGGATGGATTGCGGCATTGTATCCTTTAAACTATAACAGATGAAGATTATTTCTAAGGCCAAAATACCTTCTAAAAAGTCCGGGGGCACTAAAAAATCCATATACGATATCTCCATCAACGCACTTGATGGTTCCGCTATTCACCTGGCCGAATTTAAAGGAAGGCACCTTCTTTTTGTCAATGTAGCTTCGGAATGCGGCTTTACCCCGCAGTATAAGGATTTGCAAAAATTGAGTGATGCATATCCTGACTCATTGGTTGTTGTAGGACTACCTTGCAATCAGTTTGGAAAACAGGAGCCTGGCAATTCCACCGAGATACGGCAGTTTTGTGAACTCAATTTTGGAGTTACTTTTCCATTGACCGAAAAAATTCATGTCAAAGGCCCAGGGCAACATCCCTTATACCAATGGCTCACATCCAAAGCGTTAAATGGGAAAAAGAGCTCAAGCGTTCGCTGGAACTTTCAGAAATACCTGGTTGACGACAAAGGGAATCTCGTGGACTATTTTTATTCCATTACTTCTCCTTTGAGCTCCAAAATTACCAGACATCTCTGAGGATTGACTTACTCCAGACCTATGAAATTAATTTCAAGTTTAAAATCCTCCGCGGTTTTGTTTCCAATTAGGAATGCGATTTCTTCTATGGTATCTCCGTTGTAATTTGGGATATTGAGCTTGCGTCCTCGAAAAGATGGATACATGTCCGCTAATGGAATTTTGATGGTCTGCCATCCTGTGGATGTAGTGAAAGAACCTATATACGAATAACTATGGGATAGTTTGTCCTTGATTCTGAATTGGAACTTTTTACCATCCCCCTTCACTTTCAACACAACTGCGGAATATTGCCTGACTCCTTTTTTGTCCAATCTATGCCTAACCGAAGAAAAACCGCCATTGTTTTCTAGCGATACCCGGCCTTCAAAAACTCCGTTTCCTTCTTTGTTTATAAAAAAGTTTCCGGAAGACCGTCCTCCCATCACAACATCGTCAACAATACGCCAATCCGAACTATCCGATGCATTGCTGAATTGATATAACATGGTGGACTGTATCATTACTGTAATTAAAATTAACGGTATACCTGGGTTCATATATTGTATTTTACGGTATCAACAAATTTTTGGAGCTTAATTTCGCTAAATAGGCTTCGCCATTTTTAAGGTGTAATTCCCTTTTTCCCGGAGACATTTTATCAAAGCTTCGGACAAGCAAACCCAATCTTGGGTTGGACAGAAAAAAGTTACGCTGCTTATTCATAAACCGCCAAAAAAGCCCATCCCATATGGCTTGCCATTCGCCTTTTTTGTAATTGCCCATTTTCATCAAATAATTACTGCCGCTGATATACGGTTTGGTGGCCATTAATCCGCCATCCGCAAATTGGCTCATGCCGTATACGTTGGGAACCATTACCCAGTCGTAAGCATCCACAAAAAGCTCCATAAACCAGCGGTAGACTTCATCTGGATCAAACTCGCACAAAAGCATAAAATTTCCCAAAACCATGAGACGCTCAATGTGGTGACAGTAACCGGTCTTAAGTACTTTTTTTATGGTTTGGTCCACTGGATGGATACCGGTACTTCCGTTGTAGAATTCCGGTGGAATTTTCCTTGTAAACCCCCAAAAATTTCTTGTGCGCCCATCACTCCCCCTGCTTTCATACATACCGCGTATAAATTCGCGCCAACCTATAATTTGTCGTACGAACCCCTCCGTAGAATTGATGGGAATTTGGTGTTTTTCAGCATAAGCCAAACTTTCTTGGACAATGGTTTGGGGTGTAATCAGTCCAACATTGAGCATGGGCGTAAGCACGCTGTGGTTAAGAAACGAATGTTCAACCACAATGGCATCTTCATAGGTGCCAAAGTCCGTAAATCGGTAGTCCAAAAATTGTTGGAACCAAGCTTGGGCAGCTGCAAAACTTGTTGGATATAGAGGGTGGTCCGCAAGACTTCCTGGATGATCTGAAAAATGAGCTTTCACATACTCCAAAGCTTCAGCATAAAAACCATCTGTGTCGGGGAATTGGATTGGGGGTGGAATCTTTTTGGCTGGGTATTTTTTTCTATTCTCCGTATCAAATGTCCATTTCCCACCTTTTGGTTTGCCATCTGTTTCCAGAAGTATATTCCGTAGCTTGCGCTGTTCGGTGTAAAAAGAAGTTTGGTGGTACTTCTTCTTGTCCTTTCTGAAGAATGCGGATAGTTCTACTTTGGTATTCAAAAACAAGGGGGAATCAAAAACGGTAGTGGTTATTCCATTTGCCTTACAGCTCTTCTGAATTCGACGGTGCAACCAATTGTCAGTGGGATCTACATAGTTGATATGGTCCACTCCCAACTGCTTCAATTGTGGAACCAATTTTCGAACGTCAGCACTGTCCATGGTGGATGCTATATAGTGCACTTCCATTCCCCTGGATTTTAGATAGGCCTCGTAGGTCTTCATGGAAGCTCTGTGAAAAGCTATCTTTTGTTTATGGAATGGGTATTGCCTAAAGAAAAGGAATTCCTCAACCAGATAAACCGGTACTGCTTCCTCCATAAACGGGGAACTTTTAAAAAGTTGATGGGGGAAAATAAGATGTATCCGGTTCATTGATGTCTATTGTGCCTACAGCGCTCACTGCAATATTTGATGTTGTTCCAATTCTTTTCCCATTTTTTTCTCCACGAAAAAGGACGCTGGCAAGTCGCACATATCTTTTCTGGCAACCGATGCTTTTTCATCCGTTGAATTCAGGGACCTCGTTGGCCCTAACATATGGATGTTGTGCAATCTTCTTCAGTTCGTAGTAGCTGTTGAGTCCTGAAATCCCGATGCTGTTGAGGTCTTCCAAATTGATATCCCCCTTTTCCAACGCAGTATCTGGAAGTATCAGGTGGGCAATTTCCCCGATTACCAGAATAGTTCCGTTCAAAGGGATGGGAATGGCCTCTTTAAACTGCATTCCAACTTTAACCCTACTTTCTTTTACAAAAGGCGCAGCAAAACCTTCAATGTATTCTTCACTAAAACCACATCTTGCGAATTCCGAAACAGAACGGTCGAACTTTGCGGAGGTATAATGGGCCTGTTTTGTGAATTCTGGATGAATATGATTTATGGTAAACACCCCATTTTGTTTGATGTTTTCAAGGGTATGCCCCGACTCCCCTGTTTGGGGCCGGGAGACAAAACCCAACAGCGAAGGATTGCTTCCGAGGTGAACTACGGAACTAAAGACCGCCAAGTTGGTAGTTTGTTTACTATCTATGGTCCCAATTAAATTGGCAGGTTTTATCCCAGATACCGAGTTGACAAGTTTGAGTCGGGTGATACGGTCTAAATTGGCAATGTCTTTATGGCTGTAATGCATTTTATCTGTTTTGTTTTTCAGCTTTTTTTGATGAGCGTTTCCTTTCCTTTTTTGAAGCAGCAATATTCCAAAAACGCTACGTGAATCCAATTGCTGACAATGGGTTCAATGGCGTTTGCTGATTTTGTTTCCTGAAATGATTCTTTGACGAGTACATTTAAAGCGATTGATATCCGGATTTCGTTTTTTCAGATGTTTTTGACTTACACCACTATTGACACGTTTTCTCCAGCGTTTAAAGCTCGACTCCTTAAGATTGGACCGCATTAATTTTATGACCTCTTTCTCCGCCAGACCAAATTGAAAACGAATGGCCTCGAAAGGCGTGCGGTCTTCCCATGCCATTTCTATGATTCGATCTAACTGTCTTGGGGTAAAAACATTTTCTTTTGCCAACGTCATTTTTGTTGCCACCGAAATCGACAAGGAATCGATTCCTGTTCAAAACTATTTTGTTTAATCAAAATTATTAAAAGTTAGACAAAATATAAAATTATGTGCCATAAAGATAGCCAGTATTAAAAACGTCTTTCCAAAAGAAGTTGATTTGGATGCTAGATGTGTAAAGAAAATTTCGGTATTCATAGGAATATTGGCCCTTCTTAATGTTTTGACCTTTATTAAGGATTGTTAGATGACCTGTCAAAACCCGGTTGTTTTTCACATGATGGATTCCAAATAGCCTCACACTTATGGGCTTTGCAGAATGTACCTTACCCCATGCATGTTTAGTTGGTGTTAGCAAAACGTTTTAAAATCTATAATGGGCCAATTATTTTATTTCATTGAATAACTTTGTTGGGAAGCTCCCCGTGCATGCACGACTTCAAAATCAAATAAGGTTTGCCAATTAGGACTATAATATTCAATCATTTATCATGAACAGCGATCAGAAAGACTATACCCGAAGACATTTCATCAGACAATCCACCCTTACTTCCTTGGCGTTGATATCATTGGCAAGTTGCACCAATGGGAAAAAGAAAGCCAAGACTGTCGAGGTTACGGAAGAAGATGGATTGAAACTTAAGCTTGACCCCAAGGGCTATCTTGATTTACCGGAGGGATTTTCCTATAAAGTAATATCAAAATCAGGCAACAAAATGTCTGACGGGCTGTTGGTCCCCGGGCGACCTGATGGAATGGGAGCTTTTCTTAACGGGGATGGTAAAATTGTCATTATACGAAACCATGAAAATGGCGCAACAGATTTGGAAAACAGTCCTTTTGGTTCGGACAATGCATTGTTGTCCAATGTCGATTCAAATCAAATCTATGACAATGGAAATGGGACCAATCCAGGTCTTGGAGGTACCACAACCCTGATATATGACGAGAACAAGGCGGAGGTCGTGGAAGAATTCATGAGTCTGGCCGGAACCTATAGAAACTGTGCCGGAGGAGTATCTCCTTGGGGTACTTGGATAACTTGCGAAGAAGATGTGACCAAAGCGGACGGGAAGCAAATCCTTAAAGACCATGGATATGTATTTGAAGTCCCGATGGAAGGCAAGGGGATGACCGTCCCTACCCCAATCAAGGCCATGGGAAGGTTCAATCATGAGGCAGTTGCCGTAGATCCGGTTTCTGGCTGTGTATATCTTACGGAAGATCGGCATGATGGTCTGATCTATCGTTTTATTCCGAAGGAAAAAGAAAACCTAATGGCAGGAGGGGTTTTGCAGGCTTTGGCCATTCGGGATAAAAAAAGTTTGGATACCAGAAATTGGGAAGGTTCGGTGGTTGCCAGAAATACTCCAATGGAAGTGTTTTGGATAGATTTGGACGATGTGGAGGCTCCGGAAGACGATTTGAGGTTTAGGGGGTTCGATGCTGGGGCAGCCCGGTTTGCTAGAGGTGAGGGCATATGGATGGGAGAAGGAGAACTCTTTTTTGCCTGTACCAATGGAGGTCCGGATAATTTCGGACAGGTTTTTAAATACACCCTGTCCCCAAAAGAAGGTTCGGAAGCGGAAAACGAAACACCTGCCCAGTTGGAATTGTATGCTGAATCCAATGACAAAACAGTGTTGCACATGTGCGATAATCTTACCATTGCACCCTGGGGCGATGTTCTCCTATGCGAAGACAACGGGGAATTGAACCACATAAGGGGAATTGATAAAAAGGGAAATATTTACACATTGGCCTGCAACAGAAGTTCCAAATCCGAACTTACCGGCTTGGTTTTTTCACCTTCCGGGAAGACCCTTTTTGTAAATGTTCAGGAGAACGGGGATACCGTTGCCATTACAGGACCATGGGAGCAAATGGGCGCGCTGACCAGTTAATGTTCCGAAAGTTACTTTTTTGAATTTTCAGTAACCAGGGCAAGAAACTCGTTTCGGTATTGGGAGCTCTCAAAAACACCACCATATTCCACAGTGGTAGTGGTGCTGTTTTTGTCCTTGATTCCACGCGAGGAAACGCAAAGATGTTCGGCATGTACCACTACGATCACATCTTCCGTGTTCAAGGTTTGCTGTAGGTCCTTCAAGATTTGAAGGCAAAGTCGTTCTTGAACCTGGGGGCGATGGGCATAGTAGTCCACCAACCTGTTTATCTTGGACAGCCCTACTACTTTCCCGTTGGGGATATACCCAATATGGGCTTTTCCGATTATCGGAAGAAAATGGTGCTCGCAGGAAGAATCTATGGTGATATCCTGTTCCACCAGCATTTTTTGGTAGCCATATTTGTTGTTGAAGGTAGATATTTTGGGCCTGTTTTTCGGATCTAGACCATAGAACAACTCCTTCACATACATTTTCGCAAATCTGTAGGGAGTGCCTGATAGACTATCATCAGTAAGGTCCAAACCAAGGGCTTCCATGATTTTTTGAAAATGATATTGGATGGTTTCAATCTTTTCATCATCGCTTTTATCGAATGCATCCGGACGCAATGGTGTTTCCAACGAAGTTGGAAGGTGTTGGTCACCTATAAGTTCTATTTTATCAATATCCATTATGGTAGTTAGTAGGATTAAAAGTGTGTTACTCCTCTGTACTGCAGGCTTCTTGGCCACCTTTGCAGTACTTTCGATTGTACAAATGGAAAAAAATGAGTCCTACGGTTGGGATATACACCGCTTCTTCCGCCAGGTGTACCCAAGAAATTTTTTCATTCAAGACCACAATGGCCAAGAGCAACCAGCTTGCCCAAAGGGCATTGCCCACCCATTTTTTGGTGGTGGTCTTGTTGGTCCAAATAATTGCGAACAAGGAAATGGTAAGAAAGACCAAATCCAAAATCCCCCACCATTGTGGGCGAGATTCGCCCGCGGACATGACCCCGGCCTGCACAACAAAAAGCAAGGGAGTGGCCAAACAGTGAATAAGGCAAAGAGCACTTGCAGTAGCTCCGATCACATCAGATTTTGATGTTATATCTGCGGATTTCATAGTACACCTTTTTTTAAATATATCCCCATGAATTGGGGATAGGAGGGACAAAAATAGTTTAAATATTTAAATGCAACTCTGTTGCATTTGTAATAATTTATATTTTTGCCAAAAACATTCCATTGATCAAGACAGCCGCTCTAAAGTTTTCGTACGAAAATGAATCGGAATTTACTTTTCCGGACATCCAATTAAAATCGGGGGAGCATCTTTTGATTCTAGGACCATCAGGTGTTGGCAAAACAACCTTATTGCATTTGTTGGCTGGTCTTCTCCCTCCGGAAAGTGGTACCATAACAGTGGCTGGAACCACATTGCAATCCTTGTCGCGAAAAGCTTTGGATCATTTTAGGGGCGAACATATTGGATTGGTTTTTCAGCAATATCACTTTATCAGGTCCCTTAGCGTATATGAGAATCTGATTCTGCGCCAAAGCTATCCATCAAAATCACTGGATAAAAAGCGCATCAACGAGCTTGCTTCACGCTTGGGGCTCACCAACAACCTACATAAAAAGGTAATGCATCTCAGCCAAGGACAGCAACAGCGACTTTCCATTGCTTTGGGTTTGATACATAAGCCGGATGTCATCTTTGCAGATGAGCCCACATCCAATCTTGATGATTCAAACTGTTCTGCCGTCATTGAGTTGTTAAAGGAAGAAGCGGAAATCTGCCAAAGTAGTTTGGTGATCATCACCCACGACCATAGGATAAAGTCCCATTTTAAAAATCAGTTGACGCTATGAGCCTGGCATTACTTGCATTCCGAAATATGGTGTCCAAACCGCTTAATCTTTTATTAAGTCTGTTGCTCCTGGTGTTGAGTGTTTCGCTGGTCACCTTTGTATTGCAATTGAGCAAGCAATTAAGTGGTCAGCTCGATAAAAATATTGCACCATTTGATATGGTGGTGGGAGCGAAAGGCAGTCCATTGCAACTTGTATTGTCCTCTGTGTTACATGTGGATGTCCCCACTGGAAATATTCATATGGAGGAAACTGGCTTTTTGACCAAAAACCCTATGGTGGCATCGGCTATCCCAGTTTCTTATGGCGATAATTATAAAGGGTATCGAATTTTGGGAACTACCCATGATTATCTGGATAGCTATGGGGCGTCTCTTTTGGAAGGGGAATTGTATTCCAAATCTTTTGAAGTAGTGGTAGGGAATACCATTGCCCAAAAATTGGGATTAAAACTGGGGGATACTTTTACAGGGGCGCATGGACTGGCAGCTTCTGGCGGGGAAGCCCATGACGATCATCCCTATGTGGTAACAGGACTTCTAAAACCCACTGGAACGGTGGTGGACAGGTTGTTGATCACAAATTTAGAAAGCATATGGGAGGCTCATGAACATGAAGAGGACCATAAGGAAGATCACGATGGGGAACCTACCGATGAGGAACATCACGCCGAAGATCATGATGAAGAACATGATCATGATGACCATAAGGGAGATCACCATCACGATGAGGAACACGATCATGATGAGGAACACGAGCACGGAGGTCATGACGAAGAACACCACCATGAAGAGCGGGAAGTCACCTCGTTTTTGGTGAAGTTCAAAAACCCCTTGGCCATGGTACAGCTGCCCCGATTTATAAATGAAAATACAAACATGCAGGCTGCTCTGCCGGGTTTTGAGGTACAACGCCTTTTAGGGTTGTTGGGGTCTGGGATTAAGACCGTGAACGGAATAGCATTCGCCATTCTATTGGTTTCTGGACTTAGTATTTTTATCAGTTTGGTAAAAACCATTCGGGAACGCAAGCAAGAATTGGCTTTGCTTCGGACCTATGGTCTTGGTACCGCACAGCTGTTGTGGTTGGTATTTTTGGAGGCATTGTTTTTGACCCTAGGGGGATTTTTTCTTGGTTGGATATTGGGGCGAGTGGGCATTTGGGTCGCATCTTATTTTACCAAAGCTTCCTACGGACACAAACTCATCCTATCCGGATTTGATTCCACGGAATTGGCTCTATTGTGTGTGGCTTTGGTAATTAGTCTAGTAGCAACTTTGCTGGCTTCAAAATCTATTTTTAACTTGAACATCTCAAAAACACTTTCGGATGCGTAATTTTATTGTACTACCCTTGATTTTGACATTTATGGTCCAAGGATTATCTGCCCAGATAGAACTAACCTGGAAGGATTTTGCCGATGTGAATTTTGAACCAAAATACAATGCCACTTACGATGTGAATTTTTTGATGCCGACTTTTGGATCTACCATCAAATCTTTCCAGGGAAAGGAAGTCCAGATTAAGGGGTTCTTTCTGGATATAGCAGGAAACGGTGAGGTGTTTTTGGTGTCGGCAAACCCCATGGCATCCTGTTTTTTTTGCGGGGCGGCAGGACCTGAAACCATAATTGAGGTCGATTTTAAGCAAAAGCCCCCCTTTAGAACAGACCAAATCATCATGGTCACAGGGGTGCTGGAACTTAATGCCGACAACGTAGATCGCTGCAATTACATTTTAAATGGGGCTACTGGCCAATTAATAAATTGAAGACATTAAGTTTACTGGTTGCGGTACTATTGGGAAGCTGGGGAATGGACGTGCATTCGCAGGAGCTATTACAATGGTCCGATCTCCAAAGTGGAATATCTTGGAAATCCAATGCGGATATACCTGTGTTCAGACAGGCCATTTTTGCTCCGGAACTTGTGGCTTTGGAAGGTGAAGAAGTACTGGTAACGGGATATTTTTTGGTTTTGGATGGAACGCAATCCGTGTATCTATTATCCAAAAACCCGATGGCATCCTGTTTTTTTTGCGGGAACGGAGGTCCCGAAACCATTATGGAACTTGAATTTGCGGAAAAGCCCGCTTTCAAAATGGATGACTTACTTTCAGTAAGTGGTCTGCTTCGACTTAATGCTGATAACCCCAATCAATGTTACTACCGTTTGGAACAGGCGGAGGCAATAGCGCTATAAAAATGTTGGAAAAGATAACAGTGGACATATTCAATGATAGCTCCCAAAATCTTCTTGAAAAAAAGGGACTCAAAAAAACCAAATTGCGTTTGGAGCTCATTCAACATTTTAAGGAGGCAAAGCATGCACAGGCTTATAGCGATTTAAAACAAGCGTTGGTTAGCGATGTGGATAAATCCACGCTATATCGCAATCTTTCCATTTTTGAGGAAGTAGGTCTGATCCACGGTATAAATGACCATACCGGGGTTACCAAATATGCACTCGGATCTGAACCTTCATCTGGTCATGGTCATGCCCATTTTGTATGTGAATGCTGTGAGACCGTTTATTGCATGAACGGTACCACCGAACTTCAATTTGAAATGCCCCATGGGTTTAAACCCAAAAATGTGCAAACCATTATTAAGGGCATTTGTGCTAATTGTTAAAATTCGAGATTTCTACCGGTCCGGACCTGTATGGGATCCCCCTGAATTGAAAGGCAAAATTCAATTTATCCTTCCTTCTATTTCATAATCAAAAAAGGGTTATGGATCCTTTCTCGGGAGAGGATTTTGTAGAGAGCTAAAACTCTAGCATTCAGCTTATTTTAAAGCAATTTCAGAAGGGCTAAATCACATTTAGCACGTATAATCCTACAGGCGCTCCCAAGATTCTGTTAAAACACCCATCGAATATCCGATGTTTCACAACAAATGATCGATGAAATACAACATATATTCCATTTAACCGATGCTAGTGGATATGTTTGAATATTCTTACAGGGTAAGAGCAACCTCATTTTTTTGACTATGAACAAACCCCTAACCCCCCAAAAAAAAGGAATTCTTCCGTTTTTTTTCCTGCTTTTGTTTGCCTCCATTCAATGGGGTTATTCCCAAAACTGTTCGGTCAATGCCGGGATTCCGGAAACCATATGTGAAAATGTTTCTAGCTATACACTTTCTGGGTCTACATCGGGTTTGGTTCAAAGTGGTCCAACTTGGTCGCAGGTAGGGGGTCCTTCCGTGATCATTGTAGATGCTTCCAATCTAAATACCCAAGTTAATGGATTGGTAGGAGGTAATACCTATACCTTTCGCTTAAGCGCCGTCTGTACCGATGGCACTCCACAATTTCAAGATGTTGACATCACCGTACAGCCCATTACCCTATCAAACGCTGGGAGTGATATTGCATCATGCCCGGACAACACAGGAACCATATCCACAAATGCCAATACTCCGCTCAACGCTGGGGAAACTGGAAGTTGGAGCATTGTAGGAGCCAATAATGCGGGAGTTACAATCAATTCTCCCAGCTCTCCCACAACAACTTTGACCTTGGCCGAGACCAACGCCGGGATTACCACCTTGCAATGGACGATTACCGGTCCGGAATATGCCCCCGGGCAATCATGTGAATCCACTTCCACCATATCTGTGACCAATTATGGGGGAGAGTCCATTGTGGATGCAGGTGCCGATCAAAACCTGGACAATTGCTATACCACCACGCAGACCACCAATATGGCGGCAAGCTTTGGCGGAAATAATATTAATGGGCAAGTAGGAACCTGGTCTTTTGTCAGCGGCCCCAACACTCCGGTAATAGCGGATGTAAACAACAATAACTCTGGTGTATCCAATCTTATTGAAGGGGTCTATACATTCAGATGGTCAGTTAATGGGCCTTGTGCAACAGGATCCGATACCATGACCATAACCGTGGCCGAGGCTACCCAGGAAATATCCACAGCCTCTATCCAAAATGATGATGTACGGTTTTGTGATGCAGGCATTACTACCGTTACCTTGGTGGGTTCCCTGCCTCTTTTTACCAATGAAACAGCTACATGGACCCAGACCGGTGGCCCTGTGGCCGGGGTCAGTATTCTTAACCCAACCTCAAGTACTACCCAAATAACAGGTTTGGATGGGAGCAGTACTTATCAGTTCACTTATACCATTGAAAATGGAACGACGCTGTGTAGCGATTCAGCAACAGCTACCATTAACTATTCTACCGCTGCAGTGTCCATAGTGGCCAACGGCGGAAATGATATTCAGGCCACATGTGGTGTTACCAGTGTGGATATCCCATTTGTTACCTCAGGAAATGGAACCAACACCTATAGCATTGTAAGTGGACCCAGCGGTTCTGCTTTAGTAAACCCAGGAACTTTTTCCAATACGGGAGGTTCTCCTCTTACCATTGATTTTGATGTGGAAGGAACTTATACTGTTTTGTTGAGGAGAGCCTTGAGCGGATCCATTCAAACAGGTTGTGATGTGGCCACCGATGCCATTAATGTAACGGTTGCCCTAACCCCAACACCAGCCAATGCTGGGACGGACCAAACCTTGGCCTGTAATGTGACCAGCACGGACATCACTGGAAATGCAGTGGCTGTTGGGAGTTCGCTTTGGTCTCAAATAAGTGGGCCAAACACGGCCACCATCGCCAGTCCATATGGTCAAACCACCAATGTTTCCAATCTTGTCCCTGGAACCTATGTTTTCCAGTATGCAATATCCGGTGGAAACTCATGTGCCCCATCTGAGGAGGACACAGTTCAAATAGTAGTGTCTTCGGACGCGGCTATAGTTACTACAGCCGGTCCTGACCAAAGCATCTGTTTTGGAGCACCCATTCAATTAAGCGGAAACGACCCTATATCAACCAATCTTGAAGGTGTTTGGACAGTAAACACCGCTCCAATTGGGGCGACTATTGTTTTTGAAGATGAAAATGACCCCAATACTTTGGTTTCAGGCTTGGACAATCCCAACGAGACCTATGTTTTCAGGTGGACCATTTCCAATCCAAACGATGCTACCTGTCCTACCCCGGGTACGGATACAGTGACCATCACCACCAATGCTACTCAAGGGCCTACTCTGGCAGATGCCGGAAGTGATCAATGCCTGACCACCGGAACTTCTTCGGTAACCCTGGCTGGAAACCAACCTGCAGTGGATGAAATTGGAACATGGACCGCAGTTCCAGCAATTGGAATTGCCTTTGATGATGTGAATCAGTTCGATACGGATGCCACTATAACCGTTGAGCAGAGTTATGTCCTTACCTGGACTATCTCCAAAACAACTCCAGGGTGTCAATCAACCAGCGATGAAGTGGAAATAACTGTGGGGCCGGATGCCGTGGCAGATGCGGGTCCTGATCAGACGGAATGTCAGTCCGTATTTACCATGGATGCTTCAGCCTCGGTGGGAACCAGTGGATTTTGGACACAAATTTCAGGACCAGGGGGCTACCAAATTGATGATGCCGCCAGTCCAACAGCACAATTGACTTTTGGTTTTTCAGGCCAATATGTATTTCAATGGACCGCCAATAACGGCAGTTGCTCTTCGGATACAGACCAAGTAACACTGAATGTAGGGATTCCACCCACAACTGCTGTGGTAACGAGCCCTACGGAAACCATTTGCTCTTCCACCACTATTACGTTGGATGGTAATCCATTTGATAGCAATATAGAAACAGGTTACTGGACCCTTTTGTCCGGTGCTCCAAATACTCCCACTTTCTCTGATATCAATGACCCGAATGCCATGGTTTCAGGAATGGTTTCGGGAACATACACCTTCCGCTGGACCATTGCAGGAGATAGCAATTGTCCCACTAGCTTTGCAGACAAGACGGTAGATGTGTATGTGCCGGCAAATGCCGGTGCTGATATGGAACTATGTAATGTCCAAAACTTTCTTTTGGAAGCTACGTTTGGTTCCACGGGTACATGGACCCAGGTTTTTGGTCCAGGTGTTGGAGGTGCTCCGGGTACCCCCGCAACCATAACCCAAAATCCCGTAGGAAGTAACGTCGCTGAAGTAAGTGATATCGTTTTTGGCAGCTTCTACATTTTTGAATTCACTACCAATTATCCTGGAGCCACAGGATGTGGAAATACCTCCGATCAAGTTCAAGTGGAATCTAGTGGATTGCCCACTATATTGCCAGATGCTGGTCCTGATCAGCTTTTATGTTTAGGTGATCTGCCAGTTCCCAACCAAACCACTTTGGCAGGAAACCCGCCACCGGATGATGTGGATGACGCCACATGGAGTTTTACGGAGCAACCTGCCGGTAGTACCACGGTGATTACCAATATCAACGATCCAACCTCTACGATTACTGGACTCACGGTACCAGGGATATATATATTGGAATGGAATTTTGAAGCCGGTTTTTGTTTCAACACTTCAGATGTGGTTCGGATTGAGGTATACGAGGCCCCGTCCACTGCTGATGCCGGACCGGACCAAATTAATGCTTGCCAGTTGAGCGCACAATTGAACGCTGTTCCACCTACGGTGGGTACCGGAACATGGACCCTTACCACAGACCCTTCTGGAGGTGCTGCGGTTATCGATAACCCCAATTCTCCTACATCGACTTTATCAAACATTACGGTTACAGGAACTTATGAGTTAACCTGGACCGTTGCACATAATGGAATCACTTTTGTGGATAGTCCTTCCGCTTGTGATCCGAGCTCAGATACAGTAAATATTACCTTTCCTGATGATGCACCTTCCACAGCGGATGCAGGTCCGGATCAAGAACTATGTGATGCCACCCAGGCCAATATGGCCGCTACCGGATTAGCGATTGGCACCGGTACATGGACCCAAACTGCAGGTCCAGGTATTGGAGGAACGCCTGGAACCCCCGCAAATATTGTTGCACCAAATAGCGAAACCACCTTAATTGACACTTTGGAACCTGGAACCTATGAATTCACTTGGACCGTGGTCAATGGGGGGTGTACATTTGTGGATACCATGCAGTTGGTGAACTATGCCGACCCAACGAGTACCAACGCGGGTCCTGATCAATCCCTCAATCAGTTTGCCACTGTGGTTATGGCTGCAGATGCTCCCATTGCCGGAACGGGAATCTGGACGCAAGTTTCTGGTCCAACCACGGTTGGGTTTGTCAATGAAAATGACCCGAGTACTGAGGTTTTTGGAGCTACTTCCGGAACTTATGTGTTTCAGTGGACCGTTTCCAACGGCGTCTGTACACCTGTTTCCGATACAGTTGAGGTGTCCTTGTTGGGCATTGATTTGGAATTGGGCAAATCCGTTTCACCTACCAATGTGGTTCCTGGAGATACGGTAACCTTTACCTTGGATGTATTTAATAACAATGCGAATAGTGCAGCGGATGCCACGGGAGTTTCCGTCCGGGATGTAATTCCGTCCGGCTATACCCTTGTTCCCGGAACGGTTAGCAATGGTGGGGTTTACAATATTGGTGATCTCTCCATTACCTGGTCCAATTTATCCATAGCCAATGGCGCCACCTTGAGCCTTACGTTCGATGCTACGGTTAATGCCTCTGGAACTTATGTGAACACTGCTGAAATCACAGCGAATGACATTTTTGATATAGATTCTACCGAAGGCAATGGTATTACAGGAGAGGATGATCAGGATACAGCGCAGATCACCATCCAAACATCCGATCTTGGATTGAACAAATCAATAAGTGCTGCTTCCAGTGCCACCCCAAATGTTGGGGACACGGTAGTTTTTGAATTGACCGTTACCAATGCAGGTCCAGACGCCGCTACCAATGTGAGTGTGGAGGACGTTGTCCCGTCTGGCTTAACCATAGGAACCATCAACAATGGAGGGGTAAACACTTCAGGAACCATAAGTTGGACTATTGCCAATCTTGGAGTGGGGTCAACAACCTTAAGTTATGAAACCACCGTAAATGCCCCTTTGGGATTGGTGGGTGAATACACGAACATTTCGGAAATCACAGCCTCCGACCAATATGATCCAGACAGTACACCGGACAATGACGATGGGGATCAAAGCGAAGATGATGAGGATCTTTATACAGTAGTGCCACAATCCATTGACCTGGAAATTGAATTGTTGGCCAGTAACCCCACTCCAGATGTTGGGGATGTGGTCGCATTCTCTATCAATATCAGCAATTTTGGTGCCGATGCGGCAACAAACGTATCCTTGGAAAATCTTGTACCTCCAGGATATGCCACCATTACAGGTATCAGTAATGGAGGAACCTTTAGTTTTATCACAGATATTATTAGCTGGACGGGATTAAATGTGCCTGTAGGGCTAAATTCGCTGGTGTTGACCTTTAACGCCACAGTTCAAAATCCGACAGGGGCTGCAGGCGAATTCACCCATATTGCCGAGGTGACATTTGCAGACCAATACGATACCGATAGTACACCCAACAATGATGATGGCGATCAAAGTGAAGATGACGAAACATCAGTGACCGTCGCCCCGCAACAAGCTGACCTTTCCTTGACCAAAATTGTCGTGGGCAATGATCTTTCGCCAAGTGTTGGGGAAGAAATAAGTTTTGAGATTACCATATCCAATAGCGGACCCGACGATGCCACCAACGTTGTGGTCCAGGACGTACTTCCAAGCGGATTCAACTATGTACTCTATAGTGCCACGACAGGAACTTATGATGATGCCACAGGATTGTGGCAAGTGGGCACCGTTGCCAATGGCTCCAACGAGACCTTGATCATAGATGTTCTGGTAAACAATACGGGCGATTTTACCAATGTGGCCCAGATTACAGCTTCTGATGGTTTTGATATAGATTCTACACCAAGTAATGGGGTTGGTGCCGAAGATGATCAGGATGAAGTAGTGATCACTCCAGTGGCAGTGGCAGATCTTGCCCTCACAAAAGATGTGGACAATAACAATCCTGATGTAAACACCAATGTGGTATTTACCATTACCGTTAATAATTCTGGACCTAGTGATGCTACCAATGTAGTGGTGACTGACCAGCTGCCTTCTGGCTACACCTATGTTTCTGATGACGGAGGGGGTGCATATGCCAACGGAACTGGGATTTGGAATGTGGGTGCCTTGGCAAATGGAGCTACATCCACCTTAAATATTACGGCTACGGTTAATCCAACAGGGGTTTATACCAATGTGGCGGAGATTACCGCTGCAGATCAACCTGATAGTGATTCTACACCCAACAACGGATTACTTGCTGAAGATGACCAGGATGATGCAGGAATCAATCCAAATCCCCTAGTGGACATTTCAGTAACCAAAACGGCGGATGACCTAACCCCCAATGTGGGCGACCAGATTGTTTTTACGGTGACCATTACCAACGATGGGCCAAATGATGCCACAAATGTGGTAGTGACTGATTTCTTGGCTTCTGGATATGCCTTTGTAAGCGCAGTTCCTTCCACTGGAGTGTATGAACCCTTGAACGGTTCCTGGACCATCGGAAATTTGGCCAATGGAGGCACCGAAACTTTGGTGGTAACTGCAGATGTGTTGGCCAATGGGGTGTACACCAACATAGCGGAACTAACCGATTTGACAGAAACGGATGTGGATTCTGTACCGGCCAATAATGATGATACCGAAGATGACCAACAAACCGTGGAACCTGTTCCAGTTTTGGTGTCCGACCTTGTGCTGAGGAAATCTGTTGATATCCTAAGTCCATTGGTTGGGGAAGAAGTTATTTTTAACATCAGCATCACCAATGATGGACCTAGCGATGTTACCGGAGTAGAAATCCTGGATTTGTTGCCAGATGGATATACTTACGTTTCCAATAGCAGAACTGCTGGAGTTTATACTCCTGCCACGGGAATATGGGAGTTAAATGGGGTTATTCCAAATGGAACCACGGAAACCTTGAACATTGTGGCCACGGTTAACCCTTCTGGGGATTATTTTAATGTGACCGAGGTGTTCTCTTCCAATAACTTTGATCCTAATTCCGTGCCCAATAACAACAATGTCTTTGAAAACGATCAAGATAGTGCGGGGACTACCCCCATTCCAAGTTCGGACCTAAGTCTTTCAAAAACCGTTGATAACCCAACGCCAGATGTAGGCACCAACGTGGTCTTTACTATAAGCTTGGCCAACGATGGATTGAGCGATGCTTCGGCCGTGGTGGTTTCAGATGCCCTACCGTCCGGATATACCTATGTCTCCGATGATTCAGGAGGGACTTATAGCTCAGCAAGCGGATTGTGGAACGTTGGCAATTTGGCCGCGGGAAGCACCATCAATTTAAACATAACGGCCCAGGTCAACGCATCAGGAGACTACAATAACATTGCAGAAGTAATTTCGGTGATTCAACTAGATCCAGATTCAACTCCTGGGAACAATGACCCTACCGAAGACGATCAAGCTGAGCAGTCCATTGCACCAAGGACCGTCTCAGATATTTCAGTGACCAAAACCGCAAACACGCTAACACCTTCCGTTGGTGAAAACATCGTGTTCACTGTTACCGTAAACAATGCCGGACCCAATGATGCCACTGGAGTAGTGGTGGAAGATTTGCTCAACTCGGGATACAGTCTGGTATCCGTACTTCCATCAACAGGAGTGTATTATGGCATTACAGGAAGCTGGGACATCGGCACTTTGGCCAATGGAACATCAGCAACACTTCAAATTACCGCCCAAGTACAGGCGAGTGGAAATTACAGCAATACGGCCGAATTAATAGCCTTGGATACCTTCGACCCGGATTCTACTCCCAACAACAATCTGAATACAGAAGATGACCAGGATACTGTTGTGGCGGTTCCCAACGGGCAAGCTGACTTAGAACTCACAAAATCCGTGGACAACCCCAACCCTAACGTAGGAGATGTGGTTGAATTTACCGTTAGCATTACCAATAACGGCTTTAGTGATGCTAGCGGGGTGGTGGTCACCGATAATTTGCCTGCTGGCTATACCTATCAATCACATATAGCAACAGCCGGAATATATAATTCAGGGACTGGATTGTGGACACTAAATGGGGCGATTTTTAACCAAAGTACGGAAACATTGGTTGTTTTGGCAACGGTCAATACACCAACTGGCGCTACTGATGAATATATGAATGTTGCTGAAATTACAGCCAGTGATTTCAATGACCCGGATAGTGATCCCAACCAAGATATTAATGTGGACGACTTATCCGATGGATTGGCCGATGATGATGAGGCCGTCGCGTTCGTGACTCCCCAGACAACAGATATTGCCATTACCAAATCAGTGGATAATAGCACGCCAAATATTGGGGACCAAGTGGTGTTCACCATTACGGTAGGCAATCAAGGATCGGTGGAAGCTACCAATATTGGGATTGAGGAAATACTTCCATCAGGATATCATTTGATTTCTGCCCAGGCCTCAGAAGGAGTTTATGATGAGGATGCCGGTTTTTGGGAAATAGACCGATTGGCTTCCCTAGGCACCGCCAACCTGCTACTTACGGTAGAAATTTTGGATATCAATGATTATCTCAACACAGCGAGCTTGGCTTATGTGGATCAATTGGATACCAATAATACCAATGATGTTGATCAGGCAGAGGTTTCGCCTTCATGCCTGACCGTATACAACGAATTCTCACCCAACGGAGATGGAGTCAATGAATTTTTTAAGATCGACTGTATCTCAAGATACCCTAACAATGTGCTTCAGGTGTACAACCGATGGGGCAATATTGTCTACGAAATGCGATCCTACAATAATGATTGGAACGGTACCTCAAATGGAAGGGCCACCGTTCAAAAAGGAGATCAATTGCCTGTAGGAACCTATTACTATGTATTGGATCTGGGCGATGGCTCGGAACCTCGAACAGATTGGTTATACATAAACAGATAGGAAGATGGGTATTAGATTAGAAAGAAAAACACAACGAATGAATAGGCATTTCCGAATTAGCTGTTTTGTGGCCCTATGCATGGGAATATGGTCGATTTCCGCACAACAAGACCCCCAGTTCACGCAATATATGTACAATACGCTGAACGTTAATCCGGCCTATGCGGGATCTCGCGGACACCTAACGGCACTGCTCATGCACCGTTCCCAATGGGTTGGGGTAAACGGGGCGCCTACCACCCAAGTATTGGCGGTGGACGGGCCTATGGGCAATAATGTTGGCCTAGGTTTGGTATTGTCCCACGATGCTTTGGGCCCAGCTTCAGAAGTCTTTGTGGATGCCAATTTTTCGTATACCGTAAAACTCGATGATAAGGATAAAAAGCTCTCATTCGGACTAAAGGGAGGAGGTCGTATGTTCAACGTTGATTTCTCAAAAGGATTGGTGGAAAATCCGGATGTGGCCTTCCAAAACAATATCAAGAACAAATTCTTTCCGACCATTGGGGCAGGAATCTACTATCACAACAATAAAAGTTATTTGGGTCTTGCTGTTCCCAATTTCTTTGCCCAGGACCACTATGATGGCGAAGAACAGGAAATTGCCGCAGAAAGACTCCATTACTATCTGATAGGGGGCAAGATCATCGATTTGACCCCTGACATAAAATTTAAGCCCGCGTTTTTTGTTAAATGGGTTCCGGGCGCACCGGTCATAGCCGATGTGTCTGCCAATGCCATGCTCATGGAAACATTTACGGCCGGACTGGCCTATAGATGGGACGATTCATTTTCGGCCTTGTTGGGACTTCAGATTTCTCCGGATTTAAGCATGGGCTATTCCTATGATTTGACCACTTCTGATTTAAGAAGCTACACCAGCGGCACCCATGAGGTGTTCCTGCGATATGAGTTCAAGACCGTTGAAAAACGACTTAAATCTCCAAGATTTTACTAAAATGAACAACCTAAAAACCAACATATCCGTTCTTATCCTCCTATGGGGCGGTTTTATGCACGCACAACTAAAGTTTAATGACGCAGATACCAACTTTGATAATCTATTGTACGTAAAAGCGGCCAAACAATACGAAGTATTGGCCCAAAAAGGAGATGATTCCCAACACCTGTTGCAACGTTTGGGAGATGCTTATTACTTCAACACCGACATGCAAAATGCAGTTAAGTGGTATGAGGTGCTTTTTTCTAAATATGAGAAGGTTCTAGAACCGAAATACGCATTTAGATACGTTCATGCCCTAAAAGGCGTAGGGAACTACAAGCAAGCCAAGGGGATCATGAAAATCTATGCCCAAAAATTGGATTTGTCCGAATTTCAGGCGGGTCAACTTCAAAATAATGATGAAGCCCTGGATGAGCTCCTTAAACGCCAGCCGCAATTTTATATCAGCAATTTGGCGATCAACTCCGCGGTTGCCGATTTTGGACCTATGTACTACAAGGACAAAATTGTGTTCTCTTCAAGTAGGGACTCCCTAAAGTTTGAGACCCGTGTTTATGAATGGAACAAACAACCCTATCTGGATTTCTTTATGGCCGATACCATGGCCTCTGGATCAGACCTCACCAACGTAATTCCGTTCTCTTCCATTCTGAATACCAGGTACCACGAAGCGGCAGCCACATTTATTCCGGAAGGGAATAAGGTCTATTTTACTCGGAACAACTATACCCAGCAAACCCTGGGAAGGGATGAGGAAGGGACCAATCATTTAAAGATCTATACTTCTGAACTCCGGGGAGGAGAGTGGACCGAGGCCGAGGAAGTTTCCTTTAACAGCGAAAACTATTCTGTGGGCCAACCCGCCTTAAGCCCGGATGGCCGATATATGTATTTTGTTTCCGACATGCCAGGAAGCATTGGTGAAACCGATATTTTTGTAGTTGAGATTTTAAGGGATGGGAGTTTTTCACAACCTAGGAATCTTGGACCTGCCATCAATACCAGTGGAAGGGAAATGTTCCCTTATGTGACCGGTGAAAAGATCTATTTTGCTTCGGATGGGCACGTAGGACTTGGGGGCCTTGATATTTTTGAAAGTGAAATTTCCAACACTGGCTTCAGCACGCCCAAAAATTTGGGGGTGCCCGTGAACAGCAATCGGGACGATTTTGGATATATCGTAAAAGAATCCACCCAGCGCGGCTATTTTTCCTCCAATCGCGAAGGGGGGAAGGGGGATGATGATATCTATTCCTTCCAACGCATGGAGGAAACCTGTGAGCAGACCGTAAAGGGAAGCGTCATCCGTAAATCCAACGCTCAGCCCATTGTAAATGTGGTTGTGGAACTAATGGATGCCGAAGGCAATTCTTTGGGCCGGACAGCAACAGACCCCTATGGTGCATTCGAATTTGAAAACGCCTTGGAATGTGAAGAGGGCTACGAGATCAAAATCAACAAACAGGGATTTTTACCCAATGAGGCATTGTTCATTACCTCCAAACAAAAGGATTTTGTGAACGATGTGCCGATGGAGATTACCAAAGAACTCAATAAATTGATTGTTCGGGAAAATGGCGTGCTAAAAATTAAAATAGATAATATCTATTTTGACCTGAACAAAGCGGATATTAGGCCAGATGCCGCCCAAGAGCTCAATAAGATTGTTGAGGTGATGAAGGAATATCCCAAAATGGTCATTAAAATTGAGGCCCATACGGATTCCAGGGGTAGCGATCGTTATAACGAGACGCTTTCGGACAAGCGCGCCAAATCCACAGGCAATTACATCATTTCCCAAGGAATAGAATCCGATAGGATAGAAAGTGCCATAGGTTATGGAGAAAAAAAACTGTTGAACCACTGCAACAACGGTGTAAAATGTTCCACCGAAGAACATGATGTAAATAGGAGATCGGAATTTATTATCGTACAATTGGATTAATACCTAATCAACATAAACACGAGAAGGCCTTCAACGAAAGTTGGGGGCTTTTTTTGTTAAAAATCCGCGCCGTGCAACCCTTGCCAGATTGATCTGTCTTTGTCATAGATGAATAAGGATTATTTTTAGCCGTCATTGAATAATCGTCCAGAATTTTTGGAAGCAAACGTACGTTTTACGCACCAAGCGTTGGTGGAACAGAGCAAAGCAGGGGACCGGAATGCCCAATACCGGTTATATGGGCTGTATGTGGATGCTATGTTCAATGTGGCCATGCGAATGCTCACCATTAGGGAGGACGCCGAGGATGTTTTACAGGAAAGTTTTGTAGAAGCCTTTAAAAAGCTGGACACCTTTAGGTTTGAAAGCACTTTTGGCGCCTGGCTCAAACGCATCGTGATCAACAGGAGCATCAACCATTTAAAAGCAAAGCGGCTGTTGTTGTCTTCCTTGGAAAATGAAGGAGAACCTTTGGAGGAAGATGGGGAAGTGACAGTGGATAACCTGGAAATAGAAAAGATAAAACTGGGTCTTGGGCAATTGCCTGAAGGGTACAGACAAATAATTACCCTATACCTGATTGAAGGATATGACCATGTGGAGATTGGGGAGATTTTGGGAATCTCAACCTCCACATCCAAGTCCCAATACCATAGGGCCAAAAAGAAATTGATTCAAATTGTAAATGAACTGTGATGGACAATTTTGAAAAATTTATAAAAGAGAACAAAGAATCCTTTAATGTCCACAAGGTGGACCAGGACAAACTTTGGCAGGGCATAGCCCAAAAATTGGATGAAAAAGAAGAGGTGAAGGTGGTTCCCCTTTGGCGGTCCGCAAAGCTAAGAATTGCCGCTTCGGTGATTTTCTTGATGGGACTGTCGCTGGTAACCTTTATGCTGGTGGGCAATCCGGTCACCCAGGAAATAGAGGGTTATGCCAGCGAGGAACTTTTTGAGATTGACCTCCACTATAAAAATCTGGTGTACCAACAAGTGCAATTGGTTAAAAACCATCCCAAATTGACCGCACTGGATAAAGAGGAGTTTTTGTCCTTTATGGATGAATTGGACCAGGAATATGAACAACTGAAATTGGAAATGCAGCATAATTTGGATAATGAAAGGGTCTTGGAGGCCATCGTAAACAACTACAAAAAACGCATTGAACTTATTGAGAATTTGTTGAAACAGATCAATGCTTCTAAAAATGAGACGGATTATGAAGGGTATATTCTTTAAATATCGACTTATGGCCATTCTACTTGGCCTTGTGGTCCATGTAGTGGCGGCGCAGAGCGAGCGAACAAAGCAATGGAAGCGTAGTTATGACCTGCCCGGGAACGCCACAGTACAAATAGAGAACAAGTACGGAAATGTGGTGGTAAATGGTTGGGCAAAGAACAAACTCCAGGTGAACATCAATATAAAAGTGGTGCACCGCAAGGATGAAAATGCCAAAAAACTATTGGACCGCATTCAGCCCGAAGTGACCCAGGCTGGGGATTATATCCGAATCACTTCCGAAATTGTGGATCGCAGTTCCAGCTTGTTTAGCCGGTATTTCAACAAGGCAAATCCCTTCGATTTTGATAAATCCAATGTCCAAATTGATTTTGAGATCTATATGCCGGAAAATGCCGAGCTCAATGTAACCAATAAATTTGGAGACCTGGTAGTTGGTGCTTGGCATGGCGATCTTGAGGCCAATGTGCAACATGGCGATGTTTGGGTAAATGATGAAATGTCTACGGCCAAAGTGGATATGCGCTTCGGGAAACTGAACTTGGGATCCATTGGCTATGGAAATATTAAAATGAGCAACGGGAGCATTGATGTGGAAGATGCCCAAAAATTAAAGATCATCAGCAGCGGCAGCACCATAAAACTGGACGATATAACCAATCTGGAGCTGTATTCCAGCAAAGACGAAGTTGGTCTGGAGAATATAGGAAGTTTGCGAGGGGATTTTAAATTTTCCAATGTGGATATTGGCAGCGTGGATACGGAAATGTTCCTTACCCTTAGAATAGCCGAAGTGGAGATCCGCAAGTTTTTAAACCCGGCACCGGAAATTGATATTGTTCAGGAATCCTCGGAAATCAATATGGATGTTTCTGGCCTTTCCTTCGATTTTAAGGCCACTTTGGAGCAAGGACTTTTGCGGGTTCCCAGGACCTTCGCAAAGGTAAACAGCAATGTAAAAAATGCCGGGCGAAAGATTAGGGACATCACTGCAACCTACGGTGACGGGGAAAAAGGTGATTTTACCATAAATGGCATAAAAGGTGTTATCGTAATTACCGATTAATCAAGTTTCAGCAATCAAAAAATAATCCAAAAAAAAATCAGCAACCATGCAACCTTCCAAAAAATGCAATGTCTTTACAACAGCAACCATAACCAAAAACATGTTACAGCACAAGCTTCTTTTTGCCATACTGTTAATCAGTTCATTTGGTTTTGGCCAAGATGATGACAATACCGATTATATAGAGTTCAACGATCGCAAAAATGTGGTACATGGGGTCTATCTGGGCCTTACTACCTATTTTGGTGAAATTGACGGCAAGGACACCTACATAGGAGGCCTAAAAGTGGCCTATGTGGCCAATAGAAAATTTGAAGTGGGCTTTGTGGGTAATTTTTTCTATTCGGAACAAGACAACCCAAGAACCATTAATGAGGATTTGATCGGGGTATATGGTGGACTTCATCTTGAGCCCATTTTATTTAGTGAAAATTTGGTGAACCTTTCCTTTCCAATTTTAATCGGAGCTGGGGGAGTGGGGTACTTTGGCAATAATTTTGATGACCCTATTGACGAAGATATTGATGAAGATGAAATCGATGCCATTTTTGTGGTGGAACCAGGGGTAAGTGTGCTGTTCAATGTTTCGCGATATGTCCAGTTGGAAGCAGGGGTAAAATACCGGTTTTCCAACAAATTGGACCTGGACCTGAACCCGTTGGACAGGATCAACGGATTCTCTGGTGGCATTGGGGTTAAAATTGGCGTTTTCAATATGGGACGCAACAGGTATAAAAAACATATTTCCGATGAACAATAGCAAATCAAAAAACGAACAGTCAATCAATCACGGTCTGGTGGCCAAACACGTATTTTCAGAAAATGGGTCGGTATTTATCCGAAGCTCACAAAATTTGGAGACCGATGAATGGTCGGTCATCAATTTCTACTGGATGCCGGTCCTAAGACTGGAAAAGGAACTTCGCTAACAACATCCCTCAGACACCAAACCATGAAACCAAACAAAAGAAATATCCCATTGACTTTGGGAATTTTGTTCGCATCCATTTTTCTGGCAAATGCACAAGACCTAAAACAGACCGTTAAGGGAAGGGTGACAGACATCGTTACCGGCAGTCCGTTGATGGGAGCCACCATTGTGCTGTTGGATTCCAATCCACAAGTGGGAGTGGTGACCGATATGCAGGGATTTTTTACCATGAAGAATGTGCCGGTGGGAAGGCATTCATTTGCATGCAGTTTTTTGGGTTATGAAGACGCTGTTGTTTCGGAGGTGTTGGTTGGTTCCGCCAAGGAAATTAATTTAACCATACGACTTACGGAATCTTTGAACCAACTGGGGGAAGTGGTGATTTTGGCAAGAAAGGACCAGGTGAAACCCAATAATAAACTGGCTACAGTCAGCGCACGTTCCTTTGGGGTGGAGGAAACCAAACGTTTTCCGGCCAGTATAAGTGACCCGGGCCGAATGGCACTTTCATTTGCCGGGGTAACGAATACCGATGATACCACCAACGAAATTGTAATTCGCGGTAATGCACCCAACCAATTGCTTTGGAAAATTGAAGGGGTGGAGGTGCCCGAGCCCAATCACTTTTCGGAAGAAGGGTATTCCCCCGGCGCGGTGAGCCTCTTAAGTACAAACATGTTGGGAAATTCCGATTTTTTCACCGGAGCCTTCCCTGCAGAATACGGTAATGCCACTTCCGGGGTGTTCGACATCCGGTTGCGAAATGGGAATTCGGAAAATACGGAATATGCATTTCAATTTGGGGTCTTGGGGACCGACCTGGCCGTTGAAGGTCCGTTTTCCAAAAACTATAAAGGATCATATTTGGTAAACTACCGATATTCCACGCTCACCATTCTGAACAACATCATAGAAGTTTCAGAAGGCTCCGTGCCCACCTTTCAAGACCTTTCATTTAAGGTGAACCTACCCTTGGGGACCAAAACCAATTTGTCCGCATGGGGTATTGGGGGGATTAGTGAAGATAACCAGGACAATGCGGAACAAGTAGTTCCAGATGTGTTTGAAGATGAGATTTTTGAATCCAAAACGTATATGGGCGGAATTAATCTCAAGCATTTCTTTAGTAACAACACCTCCTTGGACGGGGCCATTTCTTATTCCGGCAACCGAAGCGATTATGACTTTTCCGTGGACAACCGATTCAATGGCAATTTTTTCCAAGAGCGGGACATTCTAAGAAATAGCGCCTTTAGGATCAGTGCCAACCTTAATCAGAAGTTCAATGCAAAATCCACGTTGAAATCAGGGGTGGTCTATAGCCGTTTGGCCTACGATGTACTTTCTGATGAGACCAGCGACTCCCAGACTGCCATCTTGGTGGATGCTGAGGGCAGCGGTACCTTTTTACAGCTATTTTCACAGGCAAAATACCGTTTTACCGAAAATTTTTCCACCACTTTTGGTCTACATGCCTCTTCATTTTCCGTAAATGATGATTTTGTATTGGAACCTCGCGGAGGATTTGAATATCAATTGGCACCAAAGCATACGCTAAGCGGAGGGATAGGTTTGCATTCCAGGCGAATGCCCTTGAACCAATATTTTATTGAGGTGGAAGATGGACAGGGGAACGTGTCCACCCCAAATAAAGCCTTGGATTTGATGCGGGCCATACATTATGTGCTGGGTTACGATTGGCGAATAATTAAAAATGGCCATTTAAAAATTGAGGCCTATTACCAAGATTTAAGGAAAGTGGCCATATCGGCTGATTCCAATATAACCGATTCGTTCCTCAACGGACAATTTATCACCACAGCACTGGTAGATTCTGGAAAAGCCAGAAACTATGGTTTGGAGCTTACGTTGGAGAAGTTTTTTTCAGACCAGTACTACTTCCTGATCACAAGTTCCCTTTTTGATTCCCAGTACAGGGCTGGGGATGGTAATTGGTACAACAGCAGGTACAATGCCCAATATACCTTTAATGTGGTGGGAGGGAAAGAATTTAAGGCTGGTAAATCCGGCAACAACATATTGGGGTTGAATGCCAAACTCCTTTGGAACGGGGGTAAACGGGGTACTCCGGTTGACCTGGAATTCTTTGACCAAACAGGAAGGGTACGACTGTTGCAAGACCAACGCAATACCCTGGAATTTGCTGATTATTGGCGTTTGGATACCAGCATTTCCTATAGGATCAATAGACCCAAGGTGGCCCACGTAATCTCCTTGGACATCCAAAACCTCACCAACCGTCAAAATATTGACGAGATGTTTTTCAATACCCGCACCCGTACCATGGTGCCGGAATATCAGTTGGAACTATTGCCATTGCTGAATTATAGAATAGAATTTTAATCAAAAAATAGCACATCATGAGAATTGTAAAGTTTACTTTGCTAGCCATAGGTATGGCCTTTTTTGGCGGTTCCTGTAGCTATGAGACCATCAGGGTTTCCGACGAAATTTCCACAAGGGAGTACGGTTTTACGGACATTACTGAACTGGCCGTTGCCACTGATTTTAAGGCCTATGTTAGTTTTTCAGATACTGGGGATCATGTGAGTATTAGGGCCAACGACAATCTTTTTGACAAGATCAGGGTGTATCAGGAGGGGAGTAAGCTCACCGTGAAACTCAGGAACAATATCAACATTAAGGGTAAGGAAACCTTGAATCTCTTTATTACCATGCGTGAGATTCGGGATTTTAGCGCCTCCTCGGATGCAGCCATTTATCTGGATGACCCATTGACGGCCGATAGGGTTACTGTTGATTTGAGTTCCGACGCCTATTTTGAAGGCGATATCACCGCAGATAATTTTGATTTTAGGGCATCTTCAGATAGCCATGCAGACCTTTTTGTTGATGCTTCGGATGCCTTTCTGGATTTATCATCAAGCGCAAGATTGGAAGGGGAAATCCAGGCTGAAGAGACCCGGGCCAGATTATCATCAGATGCCACTGTGGATATGATTGGGCAAATGGGAGCGCTGGATGCCACCCTCACATCCGATAGTAAATTTGCGGATTTCGGATTGCACGTCGAGGATTTGGTGATTTCCCTATCTTCAGATAGTGATGCCTATCTTACCGTTAACAAGACCATTGATGTAACGGCCAATTCGGATAGTAGATTGTTTTATAAAGGGGATGCGGACATTATCCGGCAGCATCTTTCCAGCGATGGCCGGGTCATCAAAAAATGACGGACAATTAAAATTTAGACCAATTAGACTTTGGGAGTACTTTGTATATATAGGTTTTTCTGAATAGCTTTAGAAAAAATCCCGGAACATGGTGTCCCAAAAGTTAAAGGAAGCGTTTCATTATTTTGATGAGGCCAATGGCAAAGACCCTAACAAGGAAATAGTTGATGGGATTTCATTGCCGAAGGAACTACTATATGCCCAACAGATGACGGAAGAGTTGATGCATTTTATGCCTAATGCATCCGAAGCACTACAATTGGCCGCGCGTTGCCAGCATTTGAGAAGATGGGAAATTCCGAGGGATTCCTATGAAATGGACCGAGTAGGGTATTTGAAATGGCGGGAGGCCCTTAAAAGATTCCATGCGGAAAAGGCAACGGAAATTTTGGAACGAGTTGGGTACGAATCGGAAATTTTGGAACAGGTCCGATTCCTTTTGCTTAAAAAGCAGCTTAAGAAAAATCAGGAAAGCCAAACCTTGGAAGATGTGATCTGTATTGTTTTCCTCAAATACTATTTTGGCCCGTTTGCCGAGAAACATTCAGAAGAAAAATTGGTGGACATCCTTCAAAAAACTTGGAAGAAAATGTCTCCCCAAGGACAAAAAGCGGCCTTGGAACTATCTTTGCCCAACCGGGAAACCGAACTCATCAAGAAAGCCCTGGATTATGGAGCGGAATGAACTGTACCCCATTTTTTTGAAAGTAAACAACCTGCAGGTACTTATTGTGGGGGGTGGAAATGTAGGTTTGGAAAAGCTGACCTTTCTGTTAAAATCCAGTCCAAACGCCTGTGTTCAGATGGTGGCACCGGAGTTTTTGAAGGATACGGAAGTATTGGCCCAAAAGCACAAGGTGGAAATGGTACAAGAGGAGTACGACAAAAATTATCTACAGGGAAAACATATTGTAATTGCCTGTACGGATAAGCCCGAGGTAAACCAACAAGTGTACCGCGATTGTAGGGCAGAAAGTATACTGGTGAATGTGGCGGACAATCCACCTTATTGTGATTTTTATATGGGCGGAATTGTCACCAAAGGGAATGTAAAAGTGGCCATTTCCACCAATGGGAAATCGCCCACAACTGCAAAGAGATTGCGACAATTCTTTGAAGAAGTGCTACCAGAAAATATTGACGACCTGGTAAAAAACCTGAATCGATATCGCGAAACCCTAAAAGGGGATTTTGAGGAAAAAGTGGAAGCTCTGAACGAGTTTACCAAAAGTCTTGTGGAGAAAAAGAAGGAATCATGAAAATTAGGATAAAGGGCAATTCTGTTCGATATAGATTAACAAAAACTGAAGTGGAGACTTTTTGCGAGGAGGGCATCTACAGCGAGCAGACCCAGTTCAATGCCCGAACGTTTATCTATCGGTTGGAAGCCAAAAAAGGAATCAATGGTCTGCAAGCCAGTTTTGATGGCAGTGCCATTACCATGTTTGTACCTGAAGAAATCACCAAAACCTGGGCAGACAGTTCCAGGGTTGGCTATGAGAACACCATAAAACTCCAAAACGGCTCGGATCTCTATCTTTTATTGGAAAAGGATTTTGTGTGTATGGACGAAACCGTGGAGGACCAGTCCGATAATTATCCCAACCCCAAGGCCTTATAATCTTTTCATGGCCTCAATAAGATCCTCTTTTTTGCGGGGCGAGAGACTCACGTGCATATCATTGCTCATGATGATATAACCGCCATCTGCCTTGATGTATTTTTTGACCTCCTTTAAATTGATCAAATAACTGTTGTGCACCCTCATAAATTGATGGTCCCCTAGCAGGATTTCGTATTCTTTGAGGTGTTTGCTCACCATAAGTTTGCTCTTATTTTTTAACACAAAGGTTGTGTAGGAACCGTCCGCCTTACAGACTACAATGTCCTCAATGGCTATAAATTCCATACCGGTGGTGGTGGCCAGACAAATTTTCTCCTGGCGGTAATTTTCTTTGGAAATGTTCTGCATCAAGGTGTCAATTTGCTGCTTGTAGACGTTGGTGTCCATCCTGTTTCTAGCTTTTTCCACGGCTTGTTTGAGCTCGTCCAGATCAATGGGTTTCAACAAATAGTCCAAGGAACTGAACTTGATGGCCTTTATGGCATATTTTTCAAAGGCGGTGGTAAAAATGACCTCAAAATTAGGGTCCTTGATTTGCTCCAGCACATCAAAACCTTGCCCCGTCTGTAGTTCAATGTCCAAAAAAACAACATCTGGACTCACTACAGACAATACCTTTACGGCTTCTGTGACATTACTTGCGGTGGCCAGCACCTTTACATCTTTGCAGAATTCCTCCAGCATGGCTTTTAGGGTTTCCCTGCTCTTTTTTTCGTCCTCTATAATTACAACTTTTAGGATCATACTGCGGTTTTTAATATTTCAAGAATTCGAATTATCACTTTGGTCCCACTGGGATTTCCTTTGTTATCAAACAAATCAATGATTTCCACTGAGTTTTTACCGGGTTGTGACTGTCCAAGAAGCTCCAGTCTTTTCCCAGTGATTTCCATCCCCCTGGATTTCTTTTGCGCATGGGGATGTAGCGAGGTTTTTTGCGCCTTCAATCTTCCGACACCGTTGTCTTCAATGGTACAAATTATGTTGTTTTTTTCTCTTTCAAAACTTATTGTGAGTAACTTTTTGCCCTTTTTCTTTGGTAAAAGTCCATGTAGAATGGCATTTTCCACATAGGGTTGCACTAGAAATAGCGGAATTTCTGCCATATCCGGGTCCAAGTTCTCGTCCACTTTGATCTCATAGGAAAATACGCCTTCAAAACGGAGCGATTCCAGCTCCAGATAGGATTTCAGCAACTCAATTTCCTTGCTTAAAACAGATTGGGTCTCAATGGAGCTCTCCAAAACATTACGGGTAAGTTTCCCAAATTTGGAGAGGTATTTTAAAGCTGAGACCCGGTTGTCATTTAATATCAGGTGTTGAATGGAATTAAGTGAGTTAAATATAAAATGCGGATTCATTTGGGCCCGCAAAGCACTGACTTCTTTTAGGGATACTTCGTTTTGCAGTGTAATCTTTTCTTCAAATTGCTGCTTGATCTTGTAGGCCAATCCAAGGGAAAAAACCAGCATTTCCAAAATGGAACCAATGATCATCAATGACCTGTTGTCAAAAAATAAGTATCCCAAAGCTCCCATCATATATAGGAAGGAACCCGCCACCACAAAATAAGGAAGCCTGTCCTTGGCCTTTATAAGAAGGTATAACATTGCCGAAAGTCCCCATAGTGTCATGAGCAATCGCTGAAAACTCAAAATATCCATGTGCAGTTGATAGTGGCCTCTCAGGAAAATAAACCCATCAAAAATGACAATACCGGCAAGCATGGTTATGATAACTATGATCGATGTGTGCAAGAGGGAATAGTTTTTTCTGGTTTCCAAGTAGTATACCACAAACCAGACATAAAACAGATTGATCATCACTTGGGAAATGCTAGTGACCCAATGACCAAAAAAAGTGCCGGTTACCTGAGTTACAATATTACTGTTAAGGTAGGGATAGACAAGGTAGGCTATGGAAGTAGCGATGTATAGCGAGTAAAAAAGGAACTGCAGCCTTTTGGTATACAGGTAAATAATAAAAAAGGTAAGGAACATGATGGTGCAGACCCCCAAATACAAATAATCGTTGGACAAGGTGCGCACATCTTCCTTGGTGTAGTAGTGAATATAATAGTTGTTTGCCTGATCCGAGAGATAACCCAATTCCCAGGTGGATATGCTGGAGTAGTAGTTGAAAACACAGGTTCTAAGATAGAGGTATCTCCCATGGATCAAGTTTTCCTTGCTAAACGGGATTCCAGGGTGGTGCAATATGGAGTTGATGTCCTCGGACATGTTAAAGGTGCCGAAGGTAATATTGGTAATTGAATCTTTTTCTTTGTAAAACATGTCGGCATAGCCAAATGCCGGGGCCCGAAGTCGCCATATGGAATCTGTTTCCAAAGTATCCAATTCGTTATGTAGGTCTACCCGGATCCAGAACGATTCATCTGGATTCATCATTCCACCAACCGCTTCTGCACTTTTAAATTTGGAATTCAATGTGAGCACTGAATCAATGTCGATGGAAAAATTCTGATCTTTTAGAACCGAAAAGGGCAATGTTTTTAGTTTTCTTTCCTTCAGTTCTTGAGCTGTTCCCCGGATACAAAAAAGACCAATGGAAAAAACAAGAATACACAATAGGCTCGATTTGACCGCGGAACTATGTGTTGTTTTTTGGTTTTGGTTCTAAAGTACCCCATGGGTTATTTATCCAGTTGCCGGTGGATGGGTGTTGGGTTAGCTTTGAAGTAGCTTCTAAAGGTCCACTGTAATCAAAGTACAGGATTTATTTGGTATAACCATAGAAAAACTAGGATTTTTATGCAATGTATATTGTATAAAAACCTTATTAAAACTATGGATTTCATGCAATTGTAAAACAAGAGGGGAGAATGCTGGAATATGCATAGGGAAACAAGGGGCAACAACGGAATTTTGGTAAATGGCGATTGGAAGAAGAAATGGGGAGGGGCATTTTTTATGGCCAGAAAGTAGTTTAAAACCCACCATGTTCCGAAAAAGAACCGCCAAAACGCAGCATAACCCCATACCCGTGCTTAGCTTGGTTCTTTAAGGTACTAATGGTGGGCTTTTTGTTTACCATTAACTGTGCTAAAAGTAGGATGGAGGTGATATTTTTGACCCTTACGTTTGACGAAACCCCGTTTTGAATTGACCAATGAGGTTTTTGGAATAAAAAGGTGGAAATTGAAAAAATATTGATTTGGTCTTTTAACCAAAAATGCCACCGCAGCCAAACCCCCGATATTTGAATTTGTACGATCTGCGATGACATAAAAAAAACCTGCAGCCATGGGTAACTGCAGGTCTCTGGTTAGCAGCCCAAGTGGGCTAAGGGAAATCTCAATTTTTCGCCGCCAAGTACTTATATAATGGCGCCATTTTTTCTGCATAGGTCTTTGTTTCCCAATCCTGTGCCTTAGCATTGGAAACAGAAGCCTTACTTGCTTCACTGGTTTCAATTTTTTCGGTTTCTATGACCAATAGAGGGCGAAGATCGGCTTCCTCGTGTTCGCTGGATGCAAAACTCAAGTCAGTGCCATTTGTAACGGCATTACTAGTGAGTCTTAATCTAAGTCCCTTATCTAGACTTGGATTACACAACCAATTTTCAACGATACTTCTTGGCAATAGTATTGGCACCCATCCAATATTTTGATGTGGCCCAAGTTTCGGTAAATATCTGTACGCATACGAATCATCTGAGAATGGGCCTGCCCATTCCTCACTTTCAGCGCCATCGTCACCCCAATCGTCATTATCATTGGCGGCAGTCCAACTTACTTGTTCTTCTTGAAAAAGTGGGTCTTGATCCCCATAGAAACCTATGTTAATATCAAATTGGGGAATATCTGCATCTTCTGCCGTAACGAATAAATACAATATAGCTTGATTCATATAAAACGAGGTATTACAGTCTTCACCTTCGCCAACCAAAGCTTCATGAACTGCCAAATCCACCCCGGAAAAATGGATTACACCTCTTTTGTTTTGATCAGGAACGTTGGTATTTAGTCTTAAATCAATTTCTGAGTCACTTCCGCTTGATGCAAACGAAGATAAACTGGCATCGTTAGTCCCATCATAACCTTTAAATCCATCTTGGAAATAGAAATCTTTGTTGGGCAGGTCGTCCCCAGAATCACCTTTGGGCCCTGTATCCCCTGTGGCTCCCGTGGCTCCTGTTGGACCTTGTTTCCCATCCTCAGGGGAACAGGCAGTAAACACTAGGGCCAAAACGCTACAGCCAAACATCAATAATCTACATAATTTCATAATCGTAATTTTTTAACGGGTTAATTAAGGCTCCAAATGTAAAAGGGGTACAGGCAAGATGTTTGCCCCAATTGATCGTTGGCCCATATCAATTGACGGTTGGCCTATATGGGTTTACCGCTGTGTATTAGGGGAAGTTTTTTAAGAAGCCAAGGAACCCAGTTTCCCGGAAACCGAAGGCAACTCTTGTACCTGGGGATTGTTTAAGGGGGCAATCCCATATTGTTCAAAGTATGAGAGCACCTCCCCATATTGGGATAAATTTATTTTGGCAGCTTGCAAGGTTTGATGTACAAGTGTTTTATAAGAGGTATTGCTTTGCGGCGCCAATGACCCCAGCAACCTGGGTTTGATGATAAGGATTTTTAAATGTGTGGCATGCCAACAGGGTACGTGAAAATTGGAAACACTGTCTTTTAGGCATTTAAAGGTAAGGTAGACCTTGCCGGTATTCTTATATACTTCGGCGGTATAACCCAAGGCCTGGTTGTTTACAGGTAGTTTTAAAAATGTCTCTTCGGTTTCCAGATAAAAAAGGATGGGACAGTGGCCCAATACATCTTCGGTAATCTGTGGGACCTCCAATGAAACTGACCATCCAGGCAGCTGGTCCCGAATATCAAAAGACAAGAGCTCTAGTTTATGGCTGGCCTTAATGGCCGCACTTTTTTTTGATTTCTTTAGCAACAACATGGACTGATGATACAGGTATACGGGGTACCCAATAATCAGAGCTGCACAGAAAAGTGCCCAGAGTATGGAAAAGTAATGCATGGTTGTAGGTTTAGGTTATTATTTGGGATAATACATGCTATTTGTGGGGCAAGTAACAACTTTCACAGGAGGGGTCACTTCATTAATGGACCAAAGCCGTTTTTCAATTGACTTGCACTTTTTGCTCGATAAACTGCACTTTTTTGGGCTGAAATGCATTGGGACAGGGTTCATATTAGCCGCTCATCTTCAAGTCTTTCATGGCTTTGAGATGATCAAGTTCATCAACTACCTTGTCAACATCGTAATTTGCAATTCTCCGGCAACTATAATTTCTTTTAATGTCATTGACATAGGTGTGAATCTCCAGGGCATAATAATTTTCCAATTCAAATATGGGGTCATTCAGCATGGGGAGACGTTCATCCACCATGTGCTTGCCGAAAGATCGTGCACTATATATTAATTTGAAATCATTTTCAAGGGTATCCGACCATTCAATGGTCACCTCAATAAAATTGTCCATTTTCTCTCTCAATTTATAGGTTGCTTTTTTAGGTATTTTTCCGGTTTCGTATTCCAATTTCACGAGGTCCATTATCCATTTTTCAAGAAAATTCTCCTTCATTTTTCGTTTGATTTAGGTGTTCTGATTTTGTCCCAATTGGGATTTGGTTTATTGGAAGTTGAAGATGTTCCCATTTTGACGATATGCCCACTGAAAGGAACCCCAAAGGATATTTTGGGAACGATGGGGAAAGGTTGAAGAATGTACCTGGGTTAAGGGGGTGGGAAAGTACGTAGGTTAGGTTCCTGTGCAGATTTGGGTGTTGACTAGTCTATTTCATGTAAGTGTAATTTTAAAAAGTTTATTGTTTTGGTCCTTGCCTCCTCGCTTGGCGGGAGCCCATCATCATCAAAACCGTGGCCAACGTTATTATAAATTTCCATTTCCACGGGAAATCCTTTTTTCTTTAGCAACTGGAACATGCACAAAGTGCTTTCGGCCAGATAATCGTTTTCTGGCAGTTGATATAGAACAGGGGCATAATTACCATATATGATTTTTTCGTTGGCATTATCGCTGCATGGGTCTCCACCCCAATAACCATGGGCGATAGCCCCGCCGTAGTTAACCACACCACAGGCAAATCCACCTTCCTCGGGCCTCTGGGCCGGTTCCCTAACACCATTGGAAATTCCGTATTCCTTGCCATCATAGCTTTGTGTCCAATTCCAATCTTGTGGGGTTAGATCGGTGTCAAATAAGGTGGCTGCAGTTGTATTTCCGCCATGCGAAAACCCAATAATGCCAATATCTTTGCTTCTTACTATGTTTGATCCCGCATGATTCTTTAGATTTCTAAGCATGCGCAAAGTTCCATAGGCATATCTAGGTCTTACAAATTCCGAGCTTATTTTGAAGGCATATGGAGGTTTCTTCCATTTCCCGGTTCGTTCCGCCGTTCCAGCGGGGGTATATCCATCCACCACGGCACATACAAAACCATTTTGAGTCAAAATTTCTTTCCACTCCTGAAATTGTCTGGACAGTTTCTTGGTTTTTGGGTTATCATGTTTCCACATACCGCCAGAGCCATGTTTTACCACAACAGCTGGCAATTGTCCTTCAGCCTTTGGGATGGATAGAAAAACGGGAACTTGTTTGCCTTCAACCACTATTTGGATAATGGTGTCAGTGGTGGCCGCATGAATGATAACTTCCTCATCAATTTCTTGAAAGTCATCTCCTTTTTGACATGAATTCAAAGAACTGAGTATGGCAATGAGGATTAATTTTGAATAAAAATGTATTTGGATGCTTTTCATATACGAATGGTTGTCAATAAGTACAGGTACAGTTTGAAATACCCCTTAAAAAGTTAACTCCTACGGTGAGCTGCAATGTACTTGTGGCTATAGAGGGCACGCTGCCCATGTAAAAATGGTAGGCCAGCCCAAAGTATAAATCCCCCTTTTGTGCCCCTAACATTGGGCCTAGAGACAAGGGTTGACCCAATTGATCATTTAAAAATCGATAGGTGATACCGGCATAATAATAATCATGAAAATCATACCACCTGAACTTGGTGTTGACATCGGTGGAAGAACGACCATCACTTTCATAATACTGGAACATGAGGGAAGGCTCCAGCTCAAACACAGCTCTTTTGTCGCTTCTAAAGCGCATTCCCGCATAGGCGTAATAGTTTCTTAGGATATTGGGTTCATACAAAAAGTCATAAGCCTGAAAGTCCTTGTTCAAAATATTGGATGCATTGAGACTCAGATAAAAGTTCTTTTTGCGATATAGGATGCCTACATCAAAATTGGGATTGCTCGAAGCTTTGTTACCAACAATGGCAGGATCATTTTCCCCGCCAAATTCATTGGTGTTGATTCGGAATTGGTTCAAATTGAAGGAAAGTGCAAATGAGAAAAATTGTTCAGTATGTTCGTCTATAGTAAGGTGGTGTGCAAAGGAAACTTTGGCACCTTTTTGTTGGGTTTCCCCGTTGGCATCATTGTAGAGTACCATGCCAATGCCAGACCTATATCCCAAACGGACATCTGCGGATAAAGTTTGGGTTTCCGGGGCTTCTTTTATCCCCATCCATTGGGTAACCCCACTTAACCGAACTTTTACAAAATTTCCTATCCCGGCATAACTTGGGGACATCACAAAGGGATTATCAGAAAGGTATTGTGAGATTTGCGGAATATTGACCTCTTGTGAATTGGAAGCTGTGGCCCAAAAAAACATCAATATCAAAACATTACTTTTTTTCATGATCAATTGCATTAACGGTATAGGGTAAAGTTTCCAATCCATGAATTCTCATTGGGGATATAAATACCCTGCCCCTGCTCATTAAGTTTACCAGGATTGATAATTTCCGCTCTATACCAATAGTCACCTGAAGGCAGTTCTTTGCCATTATAGGTTCCGTCCCAACCTTGATCTTGCAGGCCGTTACCACTTTGCAACAGTTGGTGCAAGGGTCTGCCGTAACGATCAAAGATCCATGTGGCAAATTCCAACTCAGGATGCCCTTCTATGGTGATCTGCCAAGTATCCTTATATCCATCACCATTGGGAGTGAATACAGGGGGAATATGAATTTTTAGAGGTTCGATGAAAATGGTGGCCGAGGTTTCACAACCATTGACATCCCGAACGCTTACTTTATATATTCCTGTTTCCGATATGGAAAATGTGTTTTGGGAAGAACCAGGTTCGTTTTCAGAATAGAAGGTATAAGGAGCCTCACCGCCTACGGCCGTTGCTGAAATCTGGTTAATTCCAGTTTGTGTTATTTCCAGTTCTATCGTAGCAACGCTGTCCAGACTGAATTCCACAATGTTTTCACAACCATCGCTGTGTAAAAGGTATAGGAAATGGTCCCCGGGAGGTATGGCTCCAAATTCCGAACTCGATTGTAAGTTGGTGGTATCTGTAGTGTTGATGCCATAGAGCACGTCATTGCCAACACCCGTATCTTCCAAGTGGATTGAAATGGAATAAGTAGCTAGGGTACAATCGTATTGTTCGGTAACTGATGCCTCTAGATTGGTTCCGGGAGCTATGGTGATGATTTCTTCCTGCACACATCCGCTGGCATCCACTATGCTAATCTCATAGGTGCCTGCTGGAAGCCCGTCCAAGGAAAAAGAATTATTGGGAAAGCTTAAGGGAACGCCGGAGTTAACTTGAACGGAATAGGGAGGCGCTCCGTTTTCAACTGTAAATTGAATATATCCGTCTTGGGCATCCTTACAAGATTCATTGCTTTGCGAATATGAAACTGTAAAACATAAGAATGAAATTACTTGTTTGACCATATGGATATTCCCAGATGCGTCGGTAATGCTATAATACCGATTAATGGTATTCTCCAATTGTTCATCTAAATGGTGTGCAACAATAGGTATACTGCAGTTGTCAGCGGCATCAGTAACCACAGAGATATCTGGGGTTGGCACCTCCTCTGGTGAAGTCACAATTATGGGCGCAGGGTCGCTTGCCGTTGGGTCTGTGGTGTCGTTGACGGTTATGATCTGTTGTACGTTGATGGAGTTCCCGGCTGTATCCTCGACACCATAGGTTCGTGTGATAACCTCCGGGTTGTTACCCGCATCGGAAACATCGAGGATATGGGTTACTAAGGGAGGTCCGCAATCATCACTGGCCGTAACGATGGAGATATCGGGTGCGGGAACGTCAGCTGTGCACTGTACGGTCACCGGAGAAATGGGAAGGGCAGAGGGGGGCGTATCGTCTATGGTAACGGTCACGGATGCGGAGGCATCCCCACAAGGAGGAGCCCCTGCCACGGTGTATGTGTATACGCCCGCCCCTGCGAGTGCGGGGCTCCAAGTTCCGCTTCCATCGGGTGCTCCCCCGAGCTCTGCGAATAGCTGTGGGGCCGTTACGAGATCGCCTCCACATATGGTCAGGCTTCCGTCGGTCCCTGCTTCGGGCTGTGGCTGTTCGCTCACGGTGACCTGTGCTGTTGCGTCTGTTGTACATGGTGCTGTTGCGGCCACGGTGTATGTGTATACGCCCGCCCCTGCGAGTGCGGGGCTCCAAGTTCCGCCTCCATCGGGTGCTCCCCCGAGCTCTGCGAGTAGCTGTGGGGCCGTTACGAGATCGCCTCCACATATGGTCAGGCTTCCGTTGGTCCCGGCGTCGGGCTGGTCGTTGTTGGTTATGGTGACCTCGTCAAAGGAATCCGTGCAGTTGCCGTTGGTTATGGTCCACCTGAGGATGGCGCTCTGCCCGGCTGCCAGTCCGGTGACATTGGTCGTTGGGTCGGTGGGTGTCTGTATGGTCACGGCCCCGCCGCTGACGTGGGTCCAAGTTCCGGTCCCCGCGCTGGGGCTGTTGGCAGCCATGGTGAAGTCCCCGTGGTCGCACTGTTCGATGTCAGCCCCGGCGTCGGCCACGGGCTGCTGGTCTATGGTAAGGTCCATGGCATCAACGGCACTAGGGCATGTACCTGTGCTGGCTGCCGTAAGGGTAAGGGTGACAACGTTCCCGATGTCCGCGGGGACGGGGTTGTACTCCGCATTGAGCACCGTCGGGTCCGTGAAGCTGCCCCCACCGTTGTGGGTCCACACCACAGTGTCGAAACCACCTGCGCTCGCGCCGGCAACAGTGTAGGGAAGCGCACCGCATATCTCCTCGTCAGCCCCGGCGTCGGCCACGGGGGCCGGGGTGATTGTGATATCAAAAAAATGTTGGTCAGTACAAAGCGGACTTATTCCTGTTTGGTCATATACATAATATGTGCCAGAAGTAGATATACTTTCCCCCTGTAGGTATTTGTTTCCAGTTCCATTTGGGCCGTCATAATAGGCTTGATTACCACTTAAATTAAAGCCATTGATGAAGAGTAATTCATAAGACCCGCATGCATTTACATTTGCAATGGGATCGAGATTGGGAGTGGTATAGACATTAATGGTTTGTTGAAGATCCAAAGTATTACCAGCTGCATCTGTGATTCGATAGGTGCGGGTCATTGTACCTGGATTTGAGCCTACCAAAGGGCTATCATTTACAAATACAATTGGATCTACAGTTGTCAAAGCACAATTGTCATCTGCATTAACTACTTCTGCTATACTTGGGGGTGGAATTACATCGCAGACTTCCAAGGAAATATTTGTCAGATTGCCGGTAGGTGGAATAAGATCACCGTACCCAAGGGTGAATACATTTACACCAGCAAAATCTACATCGTCAAAATAGACATAACCGAGTAACGGGTCATAGCTGGTAGCATTCACTATTTCCAATGGTTTCCCGTCATTGAATTCACCATCGCCATCTTTTTCAATGATGAGTTGCAAACAATCACCTGCATCTTTTAAATTGGAACCACTCACATCAATTCGAAGACTAACCCCAGAGATCGGAGGAACCGTAACCGATTGACTTGATTGAACCCTCCATTCCCTTGCCATCCTAGATTGAATTCCTGTAGGAACGTCTATATTAGTGCCATCCAAGCTGGCATTATCATGGGCCATGAGCAGGTAGTTGTGTTTGAACGAAGAATTTGAAGGACTAAATGATGGTCTCGATTGATCTAGATTATCTTTGTCAAAAACATTGTTCGTGGAGATTGTTACAATGTCTCCTGTAGAAATACGTTGGTGTATACTATAATATAATTTAAAATCTAAATCTCCGTTAAGGCCGGTATCATGATCGTCCTTATCATAGTTAAAAATTCTTTCTTTGGCCAGGCCGTGAATATTAAACCTATAAGAAGGATTGGCCTTCCAAACAACAGTACTATCCATAGCGTAGTAATCCGAATTACCATTGTTTAAAGTTATTCCATACTTGATCGCCAAATAAGATTCAATCTGTTTTTGTGACAAACTGGACAGAACTTTGTCCACTAATATGATTTCCGCTATATCCGCATTGAGATTTTTGTCCTCGTGGTCGCCATTAAAGTGCTTTCCTATTGTCTTATAGAAAAATAATCTGTTGGAGGATTTTAGGGTTGTTCGTAGTAGATTGATATCCGGTTCACCATTTATATATGTTTTTAATACTTCTTCATCTTCTACCTTATCAGGTAACCGGGTAATTGTTGCAATGGTAGGGCCATTGATTACTTTTGTTCCTGTATACAATTCTCCCCCGGAATCATTATGCCAAGTTCTACTTATTGCCAAATGATTGTTCTTATCAACCCCAATAGACATGTTGGTGCGCCATTGATTCTCGATAGATGATTCGTGATGTACGTCCACATCTCCCCCCAATAATGGGGGAATGGTCTCTGGAGTGTCTCCGGCACCTTGAATGTTATTAAAAACGATAAATGCAGAAATAGAGTCAAGATTAACAGATTTAAAATACAGCCCTTCACCATTTCCACTTGCATCAAAATTGATGACGGGATTGTGGTTTAGATTATCAACACTATTTCTTCTAAATGTAGGTCTGCCGGGTACTGTGCCACTTGGGGAAAGATGACTTGAATATCCAAAAGAGTATTCATAACCATTAGGATACGGAGAGGGCCATTGGGTATTGTCGGATTGAAATGGAACCCCGTCTTGTTCAATGTAATGTACCACATCCCACCATTTATCCACTTTTGTTCCATCTCCGCCTGGTACGCCAAATGTGCCCGGCACACCAGGGTCAGGAAGATATAGGTAATATGGACTTGGATCTGCATTTACAGCTTTGTCTGCTCTTAGCCAAGTGTCCGTAAAGGTGGGTAATTGTCCATGTACACTTAGGTTGGTGCCGAGAAATGAGCATACCAGCATGAATAACTGAACCCAAGAAATTATGCTTTTTTCCTGGCTTTTTGTAAAAAATTTGGCATATGGCAATGCGTTGGAATGTAGAAACAGTATCATAGGCTAGTAGGTTTAACCGACACTTTCCATTGAAAGATTGGGACATGAATGCACCATAAAAGAAAATATTTCCATTTAATGCTTGGAGGCGGAATTAACCGATGGTGCTTCCCAATTGACGAATGACGCTGCTGAATCCATAAAACGACGAATGGTCCTGAAATCTTAAAAGCGAAGTTTCTTAACTAGTTTTCAGCTAGTAAAAAGCCGCCAAAGAATCCTTTGGCGGCTCAACCAATGCTGCAGTCAAGAACACACATATTGCACCAAATCCTATATTCTCAGATTACCATATAGATGGGAGCAGCATGGTTATTTTATTAAATTGATCTCTACCCTTCGGTTTTGTTTTCTTCCTTCTTTGGTGGCATTGGATGCAATGGGCCTTTCTTCCCCATACCCAATGGCAGTGAGTCGCGAAGGATCAATATTGTTCTGAATCAGAAAATCACGAACTGCATTTGCCCTGGATTCTGACAAACGTTGGTTGCTTGCAGAGCTCCCTACACTATCTGTATGACCTTCCACCGTAAATTGGGCCGTTGGGTATTCGTTAAGAATTTGGATGATATCGATCATGACCGATAAAGATTCAGACTGTATGGTGGATTTACCGGTATTGAACAGGATGGTTTTGGCATAACTGTTCAACTGTTTTTGTACTTCTTCCGTTACTTCTGGGCATCCATGATTACTCAATGTACCTGGTACTTCAGGGCAGATGTCATCGATGTCCACCAAACCATCCCCATCAGTATCTGGGCAACCTAGTTTTTCTACAGGACCTGGTTCCTCTGGACATGTGTCATCTTTATCCAATACCCCGTCTCCATCAGTGTCCTTCCAGGGACAACCATTATTTTCTTTGGGACCGGCAAGTTCTGGGCAACTGTCCTCTTTATCCTTGGTGCCATCACCATCAGTATCTGGCCATGGACAACCTTGGTTTTCAACGGGGCCTGCTTGCTGCGGGCAGGCATCGTCCTTGTCCAATACCCTATCCGCGTCCGTATCCGGCCATGGGCATCCACCATTTTCTGTGGGGCCGGCCGTATCTAGGCAACCATCTTTTCTATCCTTGATCCCGTCCTGATCGCGATCTTTTAATTTTCCTTGATACACGGGAACTTTTAATCCGGCGTAGACATCCAAGGATCGGGTATTTTCGCCAAGTAGCGTTGATAGAACGGAACCAGAACCTACGTATAGCGGCCCCAATCGGAGTCCCGCGCCCCATTGCGGCCCAGCTCCTTGCAAAAGTGTTACGGGGGAGTAAATGCTCAACCATGTTGTTTCCAATCTGGGTGAAAGGGTAAGCCTATTAAGGATACGGTTGGTGTTTACTTTGTTTTTAGCAGTAAGAGAAAGATCGGAGCTTAGATTTAGATATAATTTGGAATACATGTTCCAGTCCACAGTGGTGTGAAGGGCCGTTGGCAAATGGCTATCAGCGGTTGCCGATGTGCCCCCTTCAGTATCAAAGTTTTCTTCAAGGGCCTCTTCCAAATCTTGTCCATCAAAGGCATCTATATCCACCGTTGTATTTAGGTCATAAGTAGTGCTTTCGCCATTGGAGTTGGAAATTTTCCCGATATCGGTTACGGAAAGTCCAAATTTTAGTTTGTACTTGTTAACACCTTTGTTTATGATGGTTTTACCTTGGGAATCTTTATAGGAGTACTGTGCATGATCAGGCCGCCATTCGTACACAAAACCTAGATCTGCCCCAAAACCACTTGCATTGCTGGTGTCCAGAATGTTGGATACGCTTATGTCATTATCTGTAACATCGGTACCATAAGTTAAATTACCATTGGTGGTCACCTCTCGAGTGGCAGCATTATAATCCAACGAGATATTGGTACCATTTACATAGGCATGATGTGACCCCAAAAGATATTTTAAGGTTACACCTCCTTTTATAAAATGTTGGCCGCGGTCCATTAATACCCGTGCATAGCTGGCGCCAAATTCCGCCCAAAGGTTGATGGCACCGGAAACTTCCCCTTCATCAACAAAAAAATCTTCGCTCTCATCAATACCGCCCTCACTATCCAAAGTAGAGCCATTTACGTCATCCAGATTAAAAAAGAGCCTACCCCTGGTGTATAGCGCTATACTGTTTTTCGGGTTTATGGATAGCATAAGGGCAGGTCCCAAAATATCTACATTGGTACTGAGAAAATTATTTTCCTTGGGAGTGATTGTTGCTTCATCAAAGATGTTGTCGATATCGGTTTTAAAGGCATCCGAAAGGTCGACACCCATATAATTATTTCCGAAAAATGTACTTAGACCAACAAGATTTAGGTCAAATTTAGTTCTGGAATCGGCAATTTCAGCTGGATTTAGCAATATTCCATGTACACCGCTATAATTGTCGACCAAGTAGCCTGTATAGGATTGGGAATGTGTCTTATTAAAAAAAGTCAGAATGAAGATTCCGACCAATACGATTTTAGATTTCATTGTTTGGGGTTGTTTATTAATTGTTCGGGCAAATAGATGGCAACCCTTTGGAATTATGTCCTACCAATGAATAAACCCCTAGTTTGAATTGATGGATGGTGCTTTTGGGTTAACGGTTATTAGCTGATAAACCACACATTTGGGTAGCCGAAAGTTGATGTCTGGTATTCTAAAAAAGCGTTTGGACTGGTACCAACAAAAAATCCATTACAACCAAGGAATTTTTTAATTCCTTGGCGCAATGGAAACCTCAACTAAACTAAACACTTTGTGACCAACAGCCTAAAGTGTATTGCTATGAACAGTAGTCAAATCTGAGAATCAAACCAACTACTAATTACACTACAAACTTAGGTATAGGAGGGCTTTGGTTGGTGCGGGAATTAACGGATGCCCGGTTTGGCTTCATGAATGCCCTGTTTCAACCAACGGATGGGATTTAAGTAATTATCCGTCATGGGACGTATCTTAAAGTTCAGGAAGATTGTCCTTTACATTTTTCCAGAAGTAGTGGTCAAAGACGCGGGTACAGCCCACAATGGCACCTTTTTCCATATGGTTGGAAATCCGGATGGGAATCGAAATACCGTTTTCATTCAAACTTGCCTGGAGCGCTTGACCAAAACAAGCGTAGGATTTGGAAATATTCCCACCCAATACCATGGCATCGGCCTTGAACTTTTCCAACCACGGAGCAAGAAAGTTTCCTAGGTCGTGGCCAAAATTTTCAAATACTTGTTTGGCCAAAGGGTCAGTTTCAAACCGGATGGCCAGTTCCTTTACGCCAGTAACGGTTATTCCGCTCAATTCATCATAGGCATTGATACATCCACGGGTTGAGAAGTAATCATCGGCCATACCATCCTTGTAGGGAATGTTCCACAAGCAACCGTTGGGCGGTACATTGCACCCATTTACCACTGGGATTCCGTTTTCTATGAATCCAGCGCCAAGGCCAGTGCCCAAAGTAATACAGAGTTGCCTTTTTATACTTTCATCCTCGGCAAGCCAGGCCTCTCCAACAGCAAAGGAGGTGGCATCATTTAAAAAACGAATGGGCAAGGTATCCGATGATATCAACAAGGGAGCAAGGATTTGGTCCACCTTTACTTCATTCAGGGCGCCGTATTTAAATCCTTCAGGGTACATGGCAATGCCCTTTTTATAGTTAAAAGGTCCGGGAATGGCAAATCCAATGCCTTCAAGGGATAAATCGTGGGAGGCACTTAAGGTTTTGTTGAGGGTGTTGGCCCAGGTCTCCATGATCACATCAAAGGGTTCCAGATTGGCCACATGGCTTGTGGCGTAGGTTTCCTTAAGGATTTTCTTTTGTCTTACATCCACCACAGCGGAAGATATATGGGTTCCCCCAATATCCACACCAACAACATATGTCCCATTTTCGGCCATGATCAAGCTTTTAAGGGTTTTACCTGATATCCCTTCAATCCATAGAAAATAAGATAGGCATAGCAGAATACGGGAACAATAAACGATAGTTGGATTCCAATTTCATCGGCAACAGCACCTTGAAGAATGGGAACCAATGCCCCGCCAACGATCATCATAACCAAAAGGGAGGAGGCTTGACTGGTGTATTTGCCCAAGTCCTTGATGGCGAGGGTGAAAATATTGGACCATAAAATGGAATTAAAGGCCCCAATGGCAATGGCGCTCCAAAAGGCAACGGCCCCACTGGTGCTGATCATTACCGCCAGCAATACAATTACAATGGTGGCAAACAAGGTAAGCACCCTGTTCGGCTTAGAACCCCCCAAGAGGAAGGCCAAATAGTTGATGATCAAGAAAAAGATAAAGAACTGGATCTCGGCGAAAGGAATGAGTTCCAAAGAAAACACCCCATCGTTGTTCTTTACTCCGGTTATAAAATAGATGACCATAAAAGAAAGTATGGAAAGGCCTGCCATGGACAAATATTTTTTGACCTTATCCGTCATACTTCCCATGGCAATTGAGCCTAGAAACCGGCCGATCATGGCACCACCCCAGTAATAGGACAGAAATACACCTCCCTGGGATTCATCCATTCCGGCAATGCTCTCCAATTTAAAGAAGTTGATCAAAAAGCTTCCAATGGTCACTTCGCCACCCACATAAACAAAAATGGCGATCATGCCCAGGACCACGTGCCTAAATTTTAGTACATACAATCCCTTTTCCAAGGTTTCGGTGTTTTTAAAGGAAGGCAGGTTGATGAATTTGATCACCACAGCCAATAAAAAGAACAGTCCGCCATAAATCAAATATGGAATTTTAAGGGAATCCACAGTAATCTCACCATTGGAGAACACCTTGTACAAAAGAATGGCGCCCACCAGCGGGGCCAAGGTTGCTCCGAAGGAATTAAATCCCTGGGCCAAATTGAGCCGACTCGATGCCGTCTCTTGTTTTCCTAATATAGCGGCATACGGATTGGCGGCAATCTGCAAGATCGTCACACCCGAAGCCAACACAAACAAGGCACTGAGAAAAATACCATAACGTTGGAAAATGGTGGCGGGATAAAACAGACAACAACCCAATCCACAGAGCAGTAGCCCGATAATGATCCCATTCTTATATCCAATCCTGGAAATGGGATCTCCTTTGCTCACCGAAACAATAAAGTACAACAGGGATATGATAAAAAATGCGCCAAAAAAGGCAAATTGAATCAGGGCCGCCTGAAAATAACTTAGCTCAAAGACCTCCTTCAGGTGGGGAATGAGCACATCGTTCATGACCGTAATAAACCCCCACATAAAAAACAGGAAGGTTATGGTCAAAAAAGGTTTCCTGTAATTGGTGGTAGCCGATGCTACAGTAGGAGGGGAGTTGGGTATAGTCGCCATCAGGGTCGGGTTAGTTGTTTATTGGTTAAATTGTTGGTTGTTCTTAAGGTGTTGGATTGGACGTGATTTCCAAAAAATCCAAGGGTTCGTTATTGTTGCCCACAACAATATGGGTCTTGTCCTTTATCTGGATATAACTCATGTTCTTAACATCCCTGGAAAGGAATAATCCGGATTCATCCGCATTGATAGCCGCAAATTGGGCGTTTCCTTTATTTTTCAATAGCATGCCATAGCCTGCATCATTTCTTGGGGTCTCAATCTCAGAGGCAAAAAGATTACCAGCAATGATCAGATCTTCCAGTCCATCTTGGTCCATATCTTGGAACAAAATGGCATTGATGGATGAGATCTGCGCAATTTCAGGGAATGCTACAAATTCAAAATTCCCCCCGCCGTTGTTTTTCAGTACACCACTTTTAAAGTTATAGGCGGTTAAATGGAGGGCTTCTGATAGGTTGTCTTGCCCATAAATATCCTTTACCGTGGATTTTCCGAACACATCGTAGGTCGGGGTAATCTTTTTAATGGAAGGCATTTGTTGGGAAGAGCATTCCCTCCCACGAACGGGATAAAGGTCTCCAAAATTGTAGTACCCCAATACGAGGTCCCTTTTGCCATTCCCGTCAAAATCGTGATAAAAGACTTCAAAGGGTTCTTCGTGGTTGGCCTTGTATTTATAATTCTGGCCCAAATTGCCCAGAACATAGTCCTCATCGCCGTCATGGTCTATATCCATGGCATTAATAGCATAGTACCATCCGGAAAGCCCTTCAACCGAAGGAAGGTTTCCATTCCCAAAAATCCCGTTTCTATTTTCGAGAAAAGTGGGTTGCATCCATTCTCCCACCACGCAGAGGTCCAAATCATTGTCTTGGTCAAAATCGGTCCATACCGCATCGGTGACCAAACCTATGGAGCTTAGGGATGGGGCCATCGTTTCCGTTATGTCCACAAAGGTTCCCTTTTCGTTTTTGAGCAAATAACTGCTGGCCGGTGCCGGATAGTCATGGGGAATAAACCTACCTCCAACGAATAGGTCCTTATAGCCATCTTGGTCAAAGTCCGCTATTTTGATTTTTGAAGTACTGGCGTGTATTTGTGGCAACAGGTCTTTTCTTAGTCTGAATGTACCGTTCCGGTTTTCATATAATCTATCAGCGTAATTTGCGGAGCCCTGTTCAAACTCATTGCCGCCAGATGCCACGATAAGGTCCTGGTCCCCATCATTGTCAAAATCGAAAAACTGGGCATCCACATCTTCAAAGTCCACTTCATTTTCGAAGGATTGATGTAATTTAAAAGTACCATCCGCCCGTTGTACATAGACTGATGAAGCATTGCCGGTACTTTGGCCCACAAACAAATCTTCTTTTTGGTCTCCATTGACATCGCCAACGGCAACCGCGGGCCCAAAATTGGACAATTTATGGGGTAACAAAACTTGAATGCGGTAATCATCAAAATCGTTTTCCACATGGGCTATTTCCTCTATCCCGGTGGATTTTTGAAAGAGCGCGTCGGCTTGGCCATCTGAACTTTTGTTTTGGGCAGTTGGATCATAGGTGATGGTAAGCGTGGTATTGATTTCCGGGTTGGGGATGTGCTGGGCTTCATCTTTTGACCAGTAGACGACCAAGGAATCCACCTTGAGTTTATCTCCCAATCCTATATTGATCTTTGGGGGAACGGAGGATTGATATCCCCGCACGCTATAGTTGTCATATACCTGGGAGGTGCCATCCATATAAAGTTTGACCTTGGCACCAATTCCCATCGAATTTTTTTCTGGCCCTTTGAACTGTAGTTTCAAAAAGTTCGCATTGGGCAATACATTGGAGTTGTTTTTAAGGATGGTGGCTTTTTCATCCACGTTGTTCACCACAACATCCAAATCGCCATCGTTGTCCAAATCGGCATAGGCGGCACCGTTGGAGTAGGTGCTCTTTACATTCTTAACCCAGGTTTTGGACGTGTTTTGGAACGATAGACCTCCTAGGTTTCGGTAGAAATAGTTTTCATAGGGGCGATGCGGTGTGCTATTGATCAAGTACATGATCTTTTCCGGATTGGAAAGTGCATCGGAATGCTCCCCGAGGTATTGTTTCATTTTGGCATCAAAATCCTTGTTCCTAAAATCCCTTTTGATCCCGTTGGTAATAAAGATGTCTTTAAGACCGTCATTGTCAAAATCGGCCATAAGCGGGGCCCAGCTCCAATCCGTATTGGAAATACCGGTCATTTGGCCAATGTCTGAAAAGAAGGGAACACCGGCACTGTCAATATGGGAGCTATTTTTTTGAAGGGTATTGTACATGTATTGGTAGTGCTTGCCAGCGGCCACATTGTCGTTGAACTTCTGTGGATTCATGCTTGCCATACTGGTTTTCATCCCATAATTGTCCTCAGAAACCATGTCCAAGGTCATTATATCCAGATAGCCGTCATTATCAAAGTCGGCAATATCGTTGCCCATGGAGAAGTTTGACATATGGTTCATGGCCTGTTTGCCCACTTCCTTAAAGGTGCCGTCCTTTTGGTTGATGTATAAGTAGTCCGGTTCATCGTAGTCATTGGAGATATAGAGGTCGGGCCAGCCATCTTTATTAAGGTCGCCCACCCCAACTCCAAGGCCATAGGCAATGGCATTGGAATATATGCCGGCTTTTTCGGTTACGTTGACGTAGGTGCCGTCTTGGTTTTCGTAAAATCTGTCACCATAGGGAGAAATGGTGTTCACATCTCCCAGCCCAAACGTCTGGGGGTTATGGTTCATGAGATACATGTCCAAATCGCCATCCAGGTCGTAATCTATAAAAGCTGATTGAATGGAGTTTCCGGTATCGTTGAGACCATACTGCTCGGCGGCTTCCTCAAAAATTGGAATTCCCTTGGCATTGGGGCCTTTGTTGATATAGAGTTCGTTTTGTATCAAGGCTTTTCGGGAATACGGACCTGATTTACATACGTAGATGTCCAAAAGGCCATCATTGTTGATATCCACCATATTGGCCCCTGTTGTCCAACCTTTTTGACCTTTGGTACCCGAAGGTCCCGTAATGTCCTCAAACTCCAAATCCCCTTGGTTGAGGTACAGGACATTGTCACTCAAATTGGAGGTAAAATAAATGTCTTCCAGACCATCGTTGTTTACATCGCCCACGGCAACGCCACCACCGTTGTACACATATTCGTATACGAAGGAATTGGTAAGTGAATTTTCCACTATGGTATTCACAAAGTGGATATTGGTATGATCGCTGTCCAGTTCTTCAAACAGAAACGAGGGATCGTCTTTTTGTGTGCTGCACGAGATGACAAGCGTGGCCATGATCATATGGAATGACCATAGTACAGAGGTTGTTTTCATTTTCATTAGTAGTGGTTATAAACCATCCGGGGATGGTATTGACTAACGTGAAAGAAGTTATAAAAAAGTAAAGGAAGATTGCTCTTCCTTTACTTATTTAAGTACAAATGAAACTAACTCAAACTATAAATTAATCTAACTTAATGGATTACTCTACAGTAAGCTCTTATTGCGCAAACCACAAGGTTGTTGCTTGCTCATCAGGCCCTTGGGCAGTGATGGCTGCAGCGAAATTTGGGTTTTCTTGCGCGCCAGAACCATATCTCATACGTTGAGGATAGGCTCCGTTCAATTCTCCTAAAGCAAAGATGATCGGATCGGTAACACCAGCAGACAATTCGGCTGGATACCCTGTCTTACGAACTACGGACCAAGCTTCAAAACCATCAGTATAGCTAGCTAACCAACGTTGGTTTGCAATTTTCTCCAATCTTTCATCTTCAGTTCCTCCTGTGATGTCTGCGATGGGCTGTGCAGCATAAGCGGCAGCATCCCCGGCACCAATGCCCCAAAGTTTCATGGCTTCTTCAATTCCAGCATTCATCATTGCCTGGGCATCTCCAGTGGCAATACCTCTTACTATAGCTTCAGCTTGCAAGAAATAGGCCTCTGCACTGGAAAGGATGATTTCTGGATATCCGTCCACTTGCTTTCCGCGAGGAGTGATAACGTCATCAGAAGGTGTAGAGAACATATCGTATCTCATAAAGGAATATGTATCTCCGTTAACCCTTACCGGCTGACCAATGAACTGTCCTGAACCAACTTCAATAGTGGTTACGGTTCCTGCAGTGGACATAGTGTAGTTGGCACCAGCAGCGTCCAAATTAGCTACAATAAAATCCAAACGATCCTGGAAGTTAGGGTCTGGTGGATCGGAAGCAGCAGAATCAAAGTCGAAAGAACCTCCTTTAGCTGGTTGTACGTAGGCCGTTAAGCGTGGATCATTGTTGTCCTTCAACATGTTCACCAACGTGCTGGAAACGGTCCAGTCAGAACCACCTCCGAAATCGTGCCATACGTCACCGTAGGCGGCTGAGGCCCATTTGCTGATCTCGAAATCCTTGATCATGGTAACGCTACCTGAAGAGGCATCCAATAATGGAGCACCCATGGCAGAGGTAATGGTAGCTGTGGCAAAATCATCACCAGGAGCTCCCAAGGCTCTCATCCCTATTCTAAGCTTCAAGGTATTGGCCAAACGCTTCCACTGTTGTAGGTCTCCCCCACAGTAGATGTCATTGGAACCTGCATCATCAACCCCGATACCGGTTCTTTCGGTATCACCAATAATGGACATGGCTTGATCTAGGTCGGCAATAATACCTTTGTAGATAGTTGCTTGTGTATCATACGCAGGAGTCAGAATACCATCTACACCGGCTTCGGTGAAAGGAACCATACCAAATGTATCCGTGTACAACTGATAGTAAAGGCCTTTCATGATCAAAGACATGGCGTACATGTACTGATTCTCGAACTCGCCACCTTCCGCGGTCAAATCCCCAAAGGACTTGATGTTGCCAAAGTAACCGGCCAACCAGCCGTAGGTTGCATCTGTATAACTTGCGTTGAAGTTGTAGCAAAGTCCATCACTCCACCAAGAGGAATTGTGTCCAAAAGTAAAGTGACCTGCAAATCTATCCGAGTGGATCAACTGCGCTCTCCAATATACAAATCTGTTTGGAGCATAAAGACCCACCTGGGAACTCGTCAAAAAGAACTTGGCACTTACCTCGTCGGTAAGAAAACCTTGTGTGTTTGTGTTAATGTCATCAAAGTCCTCGGTACAGCTATTGAAGACAAACATAGCCGCAACAAGACCAAATAACCATAATTTGTTTTTTCTCATCATTGCAATTTTTAGAAGTTAACATTTAAACTCAAGCCTAGACTCCTTGAGGTAGGAAGGGCATAGAATAGAACACCTTGCCCAAAGTTGCCTGTAGAGTAGCTAGACTCGGGGTCAAAATTATCAGCCTTTTTATAAATAAAGAACAGATTCCTTCCAATAAAGCTAAGTGAAGCATTTTGGATAAATGTATCTTTTAACAATTTATTAGGAAATTGGTAACTTAAGCTTAATTCCCTGAGTCTGAAGTTGGTTTGGTCAAAAACATACTCCGAACCGATACCACTTACAGAGCCCCAGTAATCTTGCGCACTGATGGTAGTGGTGTTAGGTGAGAAAGTTCCATCGCCATTGTCAACAACACCTTCAACCAAGATTCCTCCATCACGGAACTGTAGGGATCTTTCAGAAACCCCGGTTGCATCCATGGCTGAATCAGTGAAAGAGAATACTTCACCACCTACCCTGAAGTCAACCAAGGTGTTCAAAGTGAAGTTTTTGTATCTAAAGGTATTGGTAATACCACCAGAATAATCTGGCTGATAGTTACCGAATTTCTCACGCTCTGCAGTAGCTCTTGGACGACCTTCTGCTGTTACGATCAATTGTCCATCGTCATTTCTCAACCAAGTTGTGGTGTAGATATCACCGAAACCATCACCTACTTGGGCACGCACGTCTACAATACCACCATTACTACCACTGAACTGGAAGTTCTCCTGACCTTCGATCAAGCTAACCAATTCGTTCTTGTTTCTGGAGATGTTGGCAGAAATATCCCAAGTGAAGTTGTCGTTTTGGATAGGAGTACCTCCTAACAAGAATTCGATACCCTTGTTGGTAATCTCACCGATGTTTTCCCTAAAGGCGCTAAAACCAGTTCCTGGGTCAACGGGTACATCAAAAATCAAGTCTTTGGTTGTAATGTTATAGTAAGATACATCACCGTACAATCTGTTTCCGAACAATCTAAACTCGGCACCAATGGTAGTCGTTGTGATATCTTCTGGACGAAGGCTTTCACTAAATCTGATGTTGGGTCTGTTGATCTGTACATTGCCCAAGTAACCATCTCCAGCTACGCTGAATACGTTTACGATTTGGCGGGCTCCTGTATCGTTACCCACACTGGCGATACTACCTCTCAATTTCAACATATCGATAGCTCCTCCCTGCAAGTTGAAAACTTGATCTAAAAGGATACTCACGTTGGCAGAGCTATAGAAGTAAGATCTATTTTCTGCTGCAAGCGCTGAAGACCAGTCGTTTCTTGCCGTAAGATCCAAGTAAACGGCATCGTCATATCCAAAGGATGCGGAACCGTACAAGGAGTTAACGCGCTTCTCTACCAAATCACTTTGGCTGGCGGTCAATAGATCGGCATCCGTGTTGCTCAAGAAGTAACGACCTGGAATTTTGAACTCAGAACCGCTAATTTGGGCATTGATCTCTGTAGTATGTCTCAAGTTACCACCGGCATTTGCAGTCAAATTCAACTTTGGAGTCAAATCTTTGTTGAACATTACAAGGAAATCGTAGTTGGTCTCCGTTTTGTCATTTTTACGGAACCCGATTCTACCCCTTGGGAAGAAATGGTGCCCTACAGCAGTGTACCCTTCAACATCTTGGGTAACTTGGTCAGTACCAACTCTTGCGAATGCAGATAGCCAATCGGTAAATTGGTAATCCAATTTTACCAATCCGGTAAATCTCTTTCTCTTGTCCCCGTTGAAATCGTTTTCCAAAATCCAGTAAGGGTTACCTCCTGAAGAAGTAGGTGCAATTACGCGGAAAGGATCTTCTGGGTTAATCGGATTTTCAGTATCTTGGAAAACCTGTAGGTCAGAAGTTCTAACGTTACGCGCGATGGTCCACAAATAGGCCATTACACCTTCCGTACCCTGACTCGGTCTGTTTTTGGCATCCTGAAGGAAATAGGTAGCCTTGGCATCCAAGGTAAGTTTGTCGTTCAACTTCACAAATCCTCTAAGGTTGAAGTTGTTACGCTTTACGTTGGAATTTGGCAACATAGACTCCAAATCGGAGTTGGTATAGGAGAAACGAACAGAAGCATTCTCAGTTCCGCCACTCAAGGCCAAGGTATTGACCAAGCTGGTTCCTGTTCTAAAGAAATCCTTTACATTGTTTGGTTGGGCTACATAAGCTCTTTGCTGACCGTTATAGGCAAGCTGTTGTGATCCATCAAACCTTGGACCCCAAGAACTGGTTGAAGCAACAGCATTAACCTGGGTAGCCAATGGGTCCCCGGCATTGATCTGCGGAAAGTTTCCGTCAGTACCCCTACCGTACTCATTTTGATACTTTGGAAGAACCAAAGGATCTTCAAAAGTAACACTGGCAGTGTAGTTAACGCCCAAACCACGGTTTAGGGTTCCTTTTTTCGTAGTAATGATGATGGCACCGTTTGCAGCTCGGGATCCATAAAGGGCCGCGGCGTTGGGTCCTTTCAGAATGGAAATGGACTCAATATCATCCGAGTTGATATCGGAGATACCGTTACCTAGGTCAGGTACGCTAAATTCCCCAGCTCCGGCAGTTCCCAGTGTGGAGTTGTCAATTGGAATACCATCAACAACATACAATGGTTGGTTGTTTCCGTTAAGGGAGTTGTTACCACGAATTACTACCCTGGTACCACCACCTACACCGGAAGTGGACCTGGTTACAACAACCCCGGCCACTTTACCTGCCAAGGAGCTCGCTACGTTGGATTCCTTAGCCAAGGATACTTGGTCTCCCGATAGCTCGGTGACCGAATAACCCAGGGATTTTTTCTCCCTGGTAAGACCAAGGGCGGTTACCACAACTTCGTCCAAGAGCTCTACATCTTCGCCCATGGAAACGTTGATAATGGTTTGCGCACCTACAGCAATTTCCTGCTCGGTATAGCCGATTGCGGTAAACACCAAAATAGCAGAATTACCTGCTACGGAGATGGAGTAGTTTCCATCAAAATCTGTTGAGGTACCATTCGAGGTCCCTTTTTCGACAACAGTAATGCCCGGAATCGGAGTTCCAGAACTTGCGTCAGTTACCGTTCCTGTAACGGTTTTTTGCTGTGCCAGTATTCCTTGAATACAAAATAACGACACAAGCATGAAAAAGTAATGAAGTTTTCTGTTCATACTATTTGAGTTAGGTTATTAGTTTCGAAAGCTTAATATAAGCTTAAAGTTCAGTTTAAAAGTTCTAATTCCTTATATATATTGGAAAAAATTTCGACTAATAACGATGCTGAAAGGCTAAAGAACATCAAAGCGAAAACGTTTGCGTAGGCGTTTTTCCAAGTTAACGCAATGAAAATGCGGTTTATAGGGCAATAAGACTATTATTTTGGCTGGTTTACTAAAAGGTAAACAACAGATTTTGGCCTTCCACCAATTCTTTATGGGACACAAACGGACTGTTTAACTTTTTGCCATTTAGGAACACCTTATTGATATGGCTTCCGTTGTCTTTTGGATTTGGGCTTTTTCTGATTTCCAAACGGGAATTTTTATAATAGGTGGTATCCAAATGAAGTATCACCTTGTCGAAAACTGGGGTGGTAAGGGCATAAATGGGCTCCGCAGGACTAACGGGGTACATGCCCATCATGGAAAAAACCGCCCATGCGCTCATGGTTCCTGTATCATCATTGCCCGGTAGGCCATCGGGACTATTCTTAAAATAGGTTTTGAGCAGTTCGGATACTTTGTCCTGGGTACGCCATTCTTCTCCCTTTACGTAATTAAACAGATAGGCATACGCTATGTCCGGTTCATTGGCCATATCAAACTGTTTTTTGTCAAATACGTTTTGAAGTTGCTTGGAAAAGGCTTTGCTTCCGCCAAATAATTTGATAAGACCTTTGGTGTCATGGGTAACCATAAAGGTATATTGCCAGGCATTGCCTTCTATAAAGCCTAGATTTTTCACAAAGTTGGCCCCGGTTTCCGGATTGTAGGGGGTAAGCCAACTACCGTCGTCGTTTTTTGGGCGAAGCAGATTGAATTCCTTATCGAACAAGTTCCTGTAGGAAATGGAGCGTTTGGAAAAACGTTTGTAATCTTCCTTTTTGCCAAGTGCCTTTGCCAATTGCGCAATGGCAAAATCTGAAATGTTGTATTCCTGGGTGGTGGATACGGAACCGCTGTTCGTGGTCTTTGTGGTCAGGTATCCTTTTTCTATATAATCCTTGATTCCGGGTCTCAGCGGATTGTTTTCCAATTGATCCGCACTTTTTACCATGGCCTCATAAGCCTTTTCAACATCAAAGTCCCGGATTCCTTTCAGATAAGTATCGGCAAGAACAATGCCTGCGGGATCCCCCACCATAGTGGTGGTTTCCGTTGCATTAAGTTCCCATTTGGGCAACCATCCGGATTCATCATAGATCTGGAGGATGCTCTGCACCATATTGGATTGTTGTTTTGGGTATACCAGACTCATCAACTGATGGAGGTTCCTGTAGGTGTCCCAAAAGGAGAAAACTGTGTAGCGGGTCCCATCGGTCTTTAAGGTTTCCCGGGTCCGCATTTTAGGATATTCACCGTTATGGTCGTTTAAGGTGTTCGGATGAATCAAGGTATGGTACAGGGCGGAGTAGAATATGGTTTTCTCTTCCTCGGTACCTCCTTCCACTTCAATTCTGGACAGATATTGGTTCCATTCATTTTTGGTTTCATTTCTAATGGACGCAAAGGTTTTGCCAGCCGTTTCCTTTTCCAAATTTTCCCGTGCATTCTCAATACTTACATAGGAAATCCCCACTTTCATTTCCACTTGGGTAGGGTTTTTGAACTGATAGCGCATATAAGCCCCAATACTATCGCCCATTACCGTTTTGGTGAAACCTTCCATAAGCCGGGTCTTTCCATTGTATCCCATCCATTGTGCCTCTTCCCCTTTGTATTTGGTTGGTTTTTTCCAAGTGCCAAATTCAACTGCAGGTTCTGAGAACTTGGCAACAAAGTATACCGGATAGGCCTCTTCGGGCTTGTAGTAGCAAAAAGAACCCACGCTTCGTATGCCTTCAATTTCTGTAGGGGACACTACCTGAATTTGCGCCCCTTGCTCATTGGTCAATCCCAATCCCAGATTTAGGAGGATGTTGGCATCTCCCGCAGGAAAGGAATACCTGCTAACACCTGTTCTCGTGGTTGCGGTGGTTTCCACCTTAATGCCATATTTGTCCAATTGGGCGGTGTAATATCCTGGACTGGCTTTTTCCGCGGTGTAGGTGGAGCCATATTTTTCATGATCGGTTTCCACTTCGCCGGTGGTGGGCATGGCCAGGATCACCCCAAGCTCCGGGCAGCCCACGCCGCTTAAATTTACATGGCTAAAACCTGTTAAAAAGCCATTGTCCGAAGTATAAGGGGTAGACCACCATCTGCTATCTTTTTCAAAAGGGAGGTTTTGTGGCCCCGCCACATTAAAAGGCGATACATTGGCCATTCCCCTGACCGCTATGGGCCCGGGGTTGGTGGTCCCAAAATTGGACGTCCCGATAAAAGGATTGACATAGTCAACTGGTGTTTTTTGTGCCCACCCAAGCATGGTAACACAGAGGAAAACCAAAAGAGGATGGAATTTCATAGCCGAGTATTGCATGTAGTTTTTCAAATCTTAATTATTGGACAACGAATAAGGGGCAGAGGCTTCGGAAATACCCCATTCCTTGTTGGGTTCCGAACCTAAGCTAAATTCCAATTTACCCCCATTTTGAACTGTTTCGGTGCTAATCCAGGTGTTATCAAACGCGGTACTATTCAGTTGGGCACTTTGTACAAAAGGATGGCCTTTCCCATTGTTTTTAGCCTCTATGGTGAAGCTGTTCCCATTTTGAAGATGTAAGGTAGCCGTGTCAAAAAGTGGACTGCCCAGCACATATTGGTTGGTGGCCGGAGCAACCGGATAAAATCCGAGAGCACTGTAAACATACCACGCTGAGGTTTGCCCATTGTCCTCATCACCACAATAGCCATCCGGTGCAGGGGTATACAACTTGGTCAGTACCTCACGGACCTTTTGTTGGGTTTTCCAAGGTTCGTGGGCGTAGTTGTACAAATAGATCATGTGCTGTATAGGTTGGTTGCCATGGGCGTAGTTGCCCATGTTCATGATCTGCATCTCGCGGATCTCGTGGATGGTAAACCCATAATACGAATCATCATATTCAGGAGGCATATTGAAAACACCATCGAGCATTCCAACAAATTCCCTGTCTCCTCCCATCAAGTCTATAAGTCCTTGTACGTCATGGAAAACACTCCAGGTATAGTGTAAACTATTGCCTTCGGTAAAGGCATCGCCCCATTTCAAAGGATTAAATGGTGCCTGGAAGGATCCATCTTTGTTTTTGCCCCTCATGAGTTTAGTAGAGGGATCAAACAGTTTTTTGTAGTTCAGGGATTTCTGATAATAGGTTTCCGCTATATCGTCCTTACCCAAGGATTTGGCCATTTGGGCAATGGTAAAATCAGCATAGGCATATTCCAGGGTTCTGGCGGCATTTTCATGAATGCCCACATCATAGGGTATATACCCTAATTCATTGTAGTAATCCAAACCGGCACGGCCAACGCTGTTCACGGGTCGCCCATCCGGGACGGTCGCATTTTTAATAATGGCATCAAGGAGCACTTCCTTGTCAAAACCTTCAATTCCGCTCAGGTGGGCATCTGCAATAATGGGAGCGGAGTTGGAACCGATCATACAGTCCCTATGTCCAGGACTTGCCCATTCCGGCAACCACCCAGATTCTTTATAGGTATTGACCAAGCCTTCCATAATGTTGCTGTTAAGGTCTGGATACATCATATTAAAGAAGGGAAAAACAGCTCTAAACGTATCCCAAAAACCATTATCGGTAAACATATAACCAGGCAGGACCTCCCCGTTGTACGGACTGTAATGGACAATTTGGTTATTGGCATCGTGCTCATAAAATTTTCGTGGGAACAACAATACCCTGTACAGACAAGAATAGAATGTGCGGAGATGATCAATGTTGTGGGTGCTCACTTCTATTCGGCCCAATTCTTTTTCCCAGGCTTGGGTAGCACTATCCCTTGTTTCCTTAAAGGTTTTTTGATCTATTTCCCTATCCAGGTTCAATTGAGCTTGTTCGGTACTGATAAATGAACTGGCCACTTTTATATGGACGGCTTCACCTCTTTTGGTTTTAAAACCCACGATGGCTCCCACATGTTCGCCTTTGCTTTCTGTGGAACCTTCTTGAAGTGACCAATCGTCTCCCCAAGTATGGGTGATTTCAAAATCCTTGTCAAACTCAGCCACAAAATAGTTGTGGAAATTGTCCGGGACACCGCCACTGTTATTTCGGCAGTACCCAATAATTTTTCGTTCCTCGGGTAGGATTTTCACCATGGAACCCTTAAAAAACCCATCCAGTAACAAATAGGCCTCGTCGGTTTCCGGAAAGGTAAACCTAAAATGCGCCGCTCGCTCCGTTGGCGTTACTTCGGCCACAACATCATAATCGGCCAAATAAACACTGTAATAATCCGGGCGGACCGTTTCCGCTTTGTGCGAAAAGTGGGAAGCGCGTTCGTCTTCCTTAAATTTTAGATCCCCCGTCACGGCCATTAAGGAGAATGCGGCATAATCATTGATCCAAGGGCTGGGTTGATGGGTCTGTTTTATACCACGGATGGTCTTTTCGTCATATTTATAGGTCCAGCCATCTCCCATTTTTGAGGTCATGGGGGTCCAAAAGTTCATCCCCCAGGGCGTTGCAATGGCGGGATAGGTATTTCCATTGCTCAAACTGAAATCTGAGTCGGTGCCCATAAGAGGGTTTACATAAGAAAGCAGTTCTTCTTTTTCCTTTGCTGCGCCTTCCCTTTCATTTTGGTCTTCATTTCCGCAAGATGACAATAGCAGCGCACCTAGCAAGAACGTGCTACCTTTTAAGATGGAATTCCTGAGGGTCCTTTTCATGTTAGTGATAGATTTTGTTGACCTCAGGAGATGCTCTTAATTCTTTGTTGGCCAAATTGGGATCATTTGTCAAATGAAACTCCAAGGTTCCCCCCGAGATGATTTCTTTATGCGTGATGTAATTCCTGTCCATGGGTTTTCCATTTAAGGAGATGCGCTCCACATAGGCCTGGTCTTTTGCACCTTTGGCCAAAATGGTAAATGTCTTGTTATTGGGAAGATTCAAGATAGTGCTTTCAAACATAGGGATCCCTAAATCATAAACCCCTTGGGCCGGGTTGACTGGATAGAAGCCCAATGCACCAAATATATACCAGGAGGACATTTGTCCGCAGTCTTCATTGCCGCAATGACCATTGGGGCTGTTCCTGTATTGTTCCCTCAATATTTTACGAACCAGTTTTTGTGTGTTGGCTGGTTGGTCAATATAGTTGTAAAGATAGGCCACATGATGACTAGGTTCGTTGCCATGTGCGTATTGACCGATCATCCCAGTGCTGAACAGAGGCAGTTTGTCCTCTGGTTCCGGGTAGTAACTGAACATGGAATCCAGTTTCTGTGTAAATCGTTCCTCGCCGCCCGTTTTTGAGATCAACCCTTCAATGTCTTGAGGCACAAACCAGTAATAATGCCATGCGTTGCTTTCGCAGAAATAGGGTGTATATTCCTTAGGAACAAAAGGTTCTATAAAGTTCCCGTTCACATCTTTGGGTTGAAGCCAGCTTCGCTTTTCGTTATAAAGTTTTTTCCAGTTTTGGGAACGTACCAGAAAATCACGGTAATCTTCCATTTTTCCCAGGTCTTTTGCAAACATGGCAATGCACCAGTCGTTAAAAGCATATTCCATGGTCTTGGAAACCGACCAGTTTTCGTGCTGTTCGTCCACTGGGATATATCCCATTTTTTTGTACACATCTATTTGGCGATTGTCCATCATGGCACTTTCCTTGCAAGCTTGAAAGGCCAGTTCGGCATCAAATGGAAAGCCTTTGAAATAGGCATCCACAATAACCGGAACGGCATGGTAGCCGATCATCATATGGGTTTCGCTGCCCTGCATGGACCAAACGGGAAGCACTCCTGTTTCCTGGTAATGGGCCAATAGGGACTTGATCATATCCGGCACGCGTTCCTGTTGGATGAGCGTATACAATGGGTGCGCCGCCCTAAAGGTGTCCCATAAAGAAAAGGTATCGTACCGCTTAAAACCATTGGCTTTGGCAATGGTGTCCGTTTCCGGGAGATATTGGCCTTTTACGTCGTTGGCCGCCTTGTATTGGTGGTTGCTATCACTATATAGGGTAGGAGCCAACATGGACTGGTACATCATGGTGTAAAAAACGGTCTTTAGGTCATCGTCCGTGGTGGTAATCTCTATTTTTCGGAGCTCCTTTTCCCATGTCTTGTTGGCACGACCTCTTAAGACATCGAAACTTTCGGTGGCCTCTTGCTGAATAGCTTTTCCTGCAGCTTGGCTACTTACGGAAGATAACCCGGTTTTTACCACGATTTGCTCGCCTTCCTCGGGTTGGTAGTCCAAGCTGATTTTGGAAGTGGTCTTGCCATCGTCAAGCTGATAGGAAGTAAAAGGTATGGAGAATTGCATCTCAAAGTAGAGCTTTTGGTTGCGGGCCCAACCATTGGACATGCGGTGCCCGCGTAAGGTGGAATCATTTACCACCTCTATATAAGTATCCGTGGGACTGTCCCAGTTAAGACTATAACCCAAATCAACATGGATTTGGGTACTGTCCGCCTTTGGAAAAGTATAACGGTGTATGCCAACCCGGTCCGTCGCAGTCATTTCCGCTTTAATCCCATAATCCAGAAGATCCACCCAGTAATAACCCGGGGAGGCACCCTCGCGGGAATGGTCGAAATGGGAGTAAGGCTTATAATTGTTTTCTGGAATCCTTTTGGAGAACTTTCCATTGGTGGGCATTACAAGAATATCATACAAATCCCCTGCACCCGTCCCCGTAAGATGGGTATGTGAAAAACCGGAAATAAAGGAATCTTGGTAGTAATACCCAGCGATTCTATCCCAACCCGGAATGCCAATATCCGGACTTAGTTGCACCATACCAAAGGGAACGGTGGCACCCGGATAGGTGTTCCCTGGACCATCGGTCCCGATAAAGGGATTCACATAGTCCGTTAAATGTACTTGAATCGTTTTTTCTTCGGATTTGGGAGCGCATCCCAAAACAACAACCATTATTCCTAAAAAACAATAACGCCACTTCATCGCCCTGAATTTTTACTATTTCATAGAGATGGCCCTGAACTTCCCGCTGGAATCCACTGCCAATGTTTTTTTGGTAAATGGACTTTGGGCCCAAATGACAAATCCTGTTTTGTATTTTTCCAGAACTGGTCTCACTTTCTTGCCGAGGATTTCCTTTCCATCCGTAAAAATTTCCCCATGGGCCGTTTCCCATTTCACTTTCCCTTTTTGGTGTATGAGGTCGCGATAAAGTTCATACAGGTACCATTTGACGTGCTCATCTTCGGGAATAACAAATTTGTAGGGTTCGCCACCCACTTCATTCTCGGTAAAATATACATACCCCCATCTTTCAGGTTCATGCATGTTAATGACATATTGTGGGGACCACACCCAGTTGTATTCGTGCAAGAGCTTTCCTGTTTTTGGATCTTTCTTTCTGGAGTATTTTCCATCGGTGATGTCAAAATCCCAGTTAACGCGCGAAAACCCCAGCCTCCAAAATTTGTTTTTCGGGACATTGTTTTCATAATATTCCGTCCGGAAATCCCTAAATGGAATGGCAATCTCCAAGGTCCATCCCTGATCTATGTCCGAAGGATCATTCAAGGTTCCTTGGACAGCAACTGCAGATTTTAGGCCCAATGCTTCCCATCCGTTTAAGGTTTCATTGCCTGCCCTGTAAGGAGCTGTAAGATATTGGTCCCATAAGGTGTTTAGTACATTCCACTCAAGCTCATAGTAACCATGCACATCGGCCTCTGGATCCAAAAAGATCTCAAAATCGTTGTTGTGGAATATTACAGCATCGTGTTCGGTGATATCTCCCCAAACATGCGGTTCTTTTAGTCGTGCGAAGAAGTAAAAGTTTTTATCATCCCAGAGCATTTTTACCTGGGTGTCGTATTTGGGTTTTTTAACCCCTTCAATGTCGATGAACAAATCCGTCCAAGCTGCTTTCTCCCATGAAGATTCATTGGCTTCCCCATCAATATTGATGACCTCGGATGTTTTATAGGCAACATATGTTTTAGGAGTGGTCTGCGATGCCAGCAGGATGCATCCAATGTATAGAAAGAAGAGGATAAAACTTATGAGGTCCCGGTGTTTTTCAGCAAATTCTTTCATGTCTATATCATAAACTGTTTTCTTTGGTGAATTGAACAATTTCGGAAATTCTTCCAAAGGCCAGCGCGGTGACCGTATCAGCGGCTCCGTAGTAAATGGCCACTTTGTCTTCTTCAATGGAATGTAGGGAGGCACAAGGGAACACCACATTGGGCACATCGCCCACACATTCGTAAGAGGTTTGCGGGGAAAGCAAATAAGGTTGGGTTCGGTACTTTACTTGATCGGGACTATTTTTATCCAAAATGGCAGCACCCATGGAGTATCTGAAGCCATTGCAAGTGTTGATGACCCCATGATAGAACATCAACCAGCCTTCATCCACCAAAATAGGAACCGAACCTGCACCTATCTTGGTGCATTGCCAAGCACTGTCCTCAAAGGGAGATGCTTTCATAACGCATCGATGCTCTCCCCAGTATTTCATATCAGGGCTATAGCTGATGTAAATATCCCCAAATGGCGTGTGGCCATTATCACTGGGTCGGCTCAACATGGCATATTTTCCATCCACTTTTTCTGGAAACAGCACCCCATTTCTGTTAAAGGGTAAAAACGCATTTTCGCATTGGAAAAATTCCTGGAAATCGAAGGTATAGCCAATGCCAATGGTGGGTCCGTGATAGCCATTGCACCAAGTGATCCAGTAGCGATCTTCTATAAACGTCACCCGGGGGTCATACTTATAGTCGGACTCGATCATGTTGGTATTTCCGGCCTGAAAGGAAATGGGTTGGTGTTCTATGTCCCAATTGATGCCATCTTTACTAAAACCCGCAAATATGTTCATCTGCACGGCCTTGTTATCGCACCTAAAAACCCCGGCATAGCCATCCTTAAATGGGACAACCGCACTGTTGAATATGCTGTTGGAGGAAGGAATGGCATCTCGTTGGATGATGGGGTTTTCCCCATATCTCCAGATTACATCATTACTGCCTTGCGGCCTTTCCTGCCACGGAATCGATTTCACTTTCTCCAATGTTTGATTCGTCATGAATTGAACTACTATAATATAGTGACTATTAATTTGGTATTCGTTGTACGCGTTTCAGCCATGTGGATTTAAGGATCACCGAGGTAATCACAAACACCACCAAAGCAATTCCCGTTTTCGGGTAATCCCGTATCACCAGATATATGGGTAACAAGATCATGCTGGATTGCCAAATAATTCCTATGGCACAATTGAACATATCCAGCCAAAAATCGTTGTTCTTTTCAAAGGTAGCATCCTCTTCCTTAAGTTGGTTGTAGATTGGCTTCCACCAGCCCCATGGTTTAACTTCTTTATAGAACGATTTCAATACCGCCGCATCTGTTGGTTGGGTGAGATAGGTTCCCAAATAGGATCCGAGCAAAGAAACACCAAAGATGATCGGGAAGAGGTAAATGGCATGGATATGGGATATTTCATATAAGAAAGTATCCTCTGCAAAGTTGCCTTTGTTTTGATCTAAAAAATATTGGAGGCTGGCCACCACAAGACCGGCCACCATACCCCAAAAATAGCCCCATCCATTGAATCTCCACCATACCCATTTTAAGAAATTGGAAGCCACATAGCCCCCGTAAAGGGCACTGGTGATCCACAAGGTGAGCGAATTGATGGAATCCGCAAAAAAGCCCATGCACACCCCTAGGGCCACAACGGCAAATGATGCTATATGACTAGCCTTGATGTAATGCTTGTTGGAAGCTTCTGGCTTAAAGTACTTTTTGTAAATATCGTTGACAATATATGCGGGACCTGAGTTTACAAATGCGGAAAAAGTGGACATAAAGGCGGCGAGGAGACCGGCCAAGAGCAATCCTTTTACTCCCACTGGAATGTGGTTGTTGATGACTTTGGGAAGGATCACTTCCAAATCTCCGCCATTCAAAGCGGGATTTGCACTCATTTCTGGAGCCAATGCCACCAAAGCGATGACTACAATGCCCGTGATCAGCAAGTATCGTGGAATATAGAGCACCAAACTTGTAAACCCGCTCATATAGGCTGATTCTTTTACATTTCTAGTAGAAAGAATCCGTTGGAAATCGAAACCTGGAACTGGTCCGGCAACACTGGCAAAAAATCCCTTGAACAAGGTCATACCTATAAAAGCACCGAACATTTTGTACCCTTCCGTATCGATCAGGTCGTTGAATGCCTGAAATTTGGTACTCCAATGGTCCCCGAGCTCATTATTGAAAAATATACTGCGCCATTCTGGGGACAACACGGCATTGATGTCCACTTCGGCAATGGAGACAAAGGTATATCCGGCCACAAGCAATCCGGCGATTACCATAATAATATATTGTAGAACCTCCGTGGCTACCACGGAGAACATACCGCCTTTGATGGTGTAAATGGTGGTCAACACAATAATGGTCATTGCATAGGACTGTTCTGATGTGAGCAGCAACACTTCTCCCATGTGCAGGCTGAGGTCCCAAGGTAAAATGACAGTAAGGAATTTGCCAACACCTTCAAAGAAGTAGGCAATAAATCCAATGGTGGAGATAATGGCAAAAACGGCAATTATAAAGTGGGAAGCCCTTCCGGCACGACCATCACCGAATCGGGTTAAGATCCACTCGGAACCGGTCATGATGTTCGACCTGCGAATCCAAACGGCAAGGAACATCATTACAAAAATTTGGTTCCAGACCGGCCAGAGCCACATAAACATAAAGCTTTTGGCTCCGTACAGAAACAAAATGCCCACCATCCAAGCTGTCCCGGAAACATCAAACATTCCAGAACCATTGCTAAGACCCAAATAGTACCACTTGATATTGTTGCCGCCCAAAAAGTAGGATTCAAGTCCTTTGGACGCTTTTTTGGAGACCCAAATACCAATAAAAAGGGTCAGCAATACATAGACTATTATGATTAACAGGTCGGCTATTTCCATATATCTATTCCAAGTCTGTTATACTCCCCAATCCATGTTGGGCTCAGGGCCCATTTCAAATTCCAGCGTACCGCCGGCCGTTAGCTCATCATGGGTAATGTGACTACGTTGCAGTGCATTCCCATTGAGTTTCACGGATTGAACATATTTGTTGGTAGGAGAGGTTTGGTTGGCTGTTATTGTAAATTCTTTATCATCAGAAAGGGTAATGGTGACCTTGTCAAATATGGGACTGCCAAGTTCGTACTGGCCCGAAGCGGGATTCATGGGATAAAGTCCCATCGAACTGAAAACATACCAGGCAGACATTTGGCCACAATCCTCATTTCCACTTAGGCCATCGGGCCGTGTGGAGTATTGGGTGTCCAAAATTTCCCGTACCCATTCTTGAGTCTTCCAAGGTTTGTTGGCCTTATTGAACATATAGGCAATATGATGACTTGGTTCGTTGCCATGGGCATATTGTCCGATCAAGCCAGAAATGTCCACAGAAACGTTATCACCTGAAATTTCAGAACTCTCTGTGAACAATTGTTCCAGTTTTTGGGAGAAAGGCTCCGGACCTCCATGTAATTCTATGAACCCTGGGACATCATGCAGTACAAACCAGCTATGCTGCCAGGCATTGCCTTCGGTGTAGTCTGTATGCTCCCGATGGTTGGAAAATTTTGGGTCAAAAGGTTCGTTCCATTGGGTGCCATCTTCAGATTTGCCACGCATAAAACCAGTTTCCGGGTCGAAAAGATGTTTGTATGCGTTGGACCGGTTTATAAAGTAGTTATAATCTTCATCCTTGCCCAATTCCTTTGCCATCTGTGCAACGCACCAGTCATTGTAGGCAAATTCCAAACTAATGGTCACCGATTCATCCAGGGAGGTATATGGGATGTAGCCAAATTCCTTATAAGGAGCCAATCCACGAATATCGCCCATCATGGTATTCTTGACGGCTTCATAGGCTTGCTCAACATTGTAGTTGCGTATTCCCTTTGTGAACGCTTCGGCAATCATGGAGACTCCATGGTTACCAGTCATGGTGTTGGTTTCATTGGCGTACAGTGTCCAAACCGGAAGTCTCCCCTGTTCTTTATAATAGGCCAACATGGATTGGATAATATCATTGGCACGGTCTGGCTGAAGGATGTTCAACAAGGGGTTTTCTGCACGGAAGGTATCCCAGAGCGACAAGGTGGAATAGGCATTCCATCCGGTGGTCTTTGCAATGGAATCGTTTTGGAGTCTAAACTGACCATTAGTGTCGCTGAACAACACGGGTGCAATTTGTGTATGGTATAAAGCCGTATAGAAAATGGTTTTAAGCGAATCCTGGGAAGTCTCCACTTTGATGTTACCTAACAGGTTCTCCCATTGTTTTTCGGTTTTGGACCTTACATCTTCAAAAGAGTGATCCTTGCCATGGGCAGCCAAATTGGATTTGGCATTTTCAATGCTCACGGAAGAAACCGCAATTTGGAGTTCAACCTCACCCTCTGCATTGGGTGTTACAAACAATTGGGCGCCTACCTTTTGCCCCTCGGCCTCGTTTGCCGATTCCAGCCTATTGCCATCTACTGCAAAGTATGCCTTCCCGATGGGCACGGAAGATTGGATGACAAAAAATAATTTTTGGTTTTTGGCCCAACCGGTACTATGCCGATATCCTGCCAAGGTATTTTCATTCTCAAGGGTAATGGAACATGCGGTTGGGGCATCCCAATTTATGGCATATCCCAAATCGAGTACGAAAGATGGCTCTTCCATCTGGGAATAGGTGTACTTGTGGAAGGCCACATATTCATTGGCGGTAAGTTCCACCTTTACCCCAGTATCTTCCAAATCCACTTTGTAATAGCCGGGATGGGCAATTTCACTGGAATGCGAAAATTTGGAAGTGTAAGGAAGGCTGTCTCGTGGTTTTCCAAACTGGGACAGGTCCATTTTTTTGTTTGTAGGCATGAGCAGGAGGTCCGCAAGATCTCCTATTCCAGTACCGCTTAGGTGCAATTGCCCAAAGCCAGAGATTATGGAATCGGTTATATGGTAGCCAGAACACCAGTCCCAACCGGCAGTACCATTGTCCGGGCTGGGTTGTACCATGCCAAAAGGGGCCGTGGCACCGGGAAAGGTGTGCCCATGACCGCCCGTGCCAATAAAGGGATCTACCAAGGAGGTAAGACCTACCTCAGTGATTGGTTCTTTGGACTCTTTGCACGAAGAGCTCGCACATAGTACGGACACAATAAAAACTAAGGCTCTCCAGCTCATTGTCCATTTGGGTTAATATTGATATTTTTTATACTTTTCGGCAAAATATATTGAGTTTTCTTATAGTTGGTCAAGGAGGGTAAGGTCGAATTTAATGGTAGTGTTGGGTTAACAAAAAATGTAATCCTAAATATTTATAATTTTATCCTCCAGCCGAATAAAATTAGACCAACAACAAGCCCCAAAAGCTAAACAACAGAAAAACCGTACAAACAAAAAACACTGCTATATATGTACATAAATGACAAATTGGAGGAGCTTTTAAAGGTAGAATCCCCGCAGCAGTACAACATTACATACAAGCACCATATCATCTTTTGGGGCATCTATTTTTTGTTGAACACATTGCGATGGGGAAGTATCCATAATGATTTTGTCCTGTCCCTCAAGACCAACTTGATCGGTTTTCCGATTCATATAGCGCTGTCCTATGTAAACATTTACTTCCTGATGCCGCGTTTTGTGTATACCAGGAAATATGTCAGTTATGCATTTTTGGTGGTGGCCTGTTTGTTTATTATGCTCTTGGTAAAATTCAACCTTACCTACTATTTGGTAAGTACCAATGTAATGCCGGAGGGCCCTGAATATACAGATAGCCTAACCTTAAATTATGCCATTATCACCATGTTTGGGGAGCTTTATGTAGTGGCCTTTGCCACCGCCATAAAAGTAACGGTGGACTGGTTGAGGGAGCACAGCAAATTGCACGATTTGGAAAAGCGGCAGCTCACTACAGAACTTAAATTCCTAAGGTCGCAGGTCTCACCACATTTCTTTTTTAATACCTTGAACAATATATACTCACTTACGCTGGAAAAATCGGATAAAGCGCCTGAAGTAATTCTAAAATTATCAGGCTTGATGAGGTATTTACTGTACGCCACCAGAAAACGCAAGCAGGACCTAAAAAGTGAAATCGATTGTATTCAGAATTACATTGATCTAGAACGGATACGTTTCAACGATTCCTTGGAAATAGACATTGGTATTTCGGGCGATTTGGAAAACAAGGAAATTGCCCCCATGCTACTGGTTCCCCTTATTGAAAACTGCTTTAAGCATGGTGCGAGCAAGAACATTGGAGACATGAATATCACTATAGATATCCATGTAGACGACGATTTTTTGTATTTTAAAGTGTCCAATACCATTCCAACCAATGGCACACGCAGCAAAGTGGCCACCAGAGGTGGGGGAATTGGGCTTTCCAATGTTAAAAAAAGATTGGAGTTGGGTTATGATCCCAATGATTATGAACTTTCGATTTTTGAAAAAGAAAAAATGTTTCATGTAGACTTAAAACTAAAAGTATGACCCCCCTGAAAGTGATCATTGTTGATGATGAGCCTTTGGCCATCAATGTGCTGAAAAACTATGTGGAACAAGTGAGCCAGTTGGAGTTGGTGCAAACATTTTCCAATGCTATAAATGCCAACTTGTTTTTACAGGAAAATGAAGTGGATATCATTTTCTTGGATATTAATATGCCCATTTTGGATGGGCTCGATTTTTTGGAATCCCTACACGCACCTCCCATGATCGTAATTACCACGGCCCATGAGGAATATGCCCTTAAAAGTTTTGAGTTGGAGGTGATGGATTATCTGGTAAAGCCAATTCCGTTGCCCAGGTTTTTGAAGGCTATCAACAGAATTATTGGTCTCAAACAGGGCACGGCAAATTCCGGGCAATCCGCCAATGAGAAACCGAGCATTTTTGTTAAGGTCGACAAGAAAAAATTGCAAAAGATTTTTATTGACGAAATAGTGGTGGTGGAAAGTCTCAAGGATTATATCCGGATAAAGACCACCTCGGCCAAATATATAATCCATAAAACACTCGGAAGCTTTACTGATGAACTGCCTTCGGACAAGTTTTTAAGGATTCACAGGTCGTATACCATTGCCATTGACAAAGTGGAGGCCATAGAGGGCAATAGTTTGGAAGTGGATGGTATTCGATACACCATTGGAAGGAGCTATTTGAACGAAGCTAAAAGTAGAATACTTAACGACACCATCACCTAAACCACACTACTCTGGTTTACAGCTGTTTTGGTGAATTGTATGCATTGATCTTTTTACTTCGGTTATTGGTCGAATTTTTGTAGTGAAATTCTAACGATCTAGGTAGTTTAAGGTCCAACTTGTTTAATTCACCTGAGCATGCCCGTAACCAAAACTTCAAGAAGAAATATCTTCTGGATATCTAAATGTGTTGTTCTTGTCTTTGCCCTCTTCATGGTGGGGTGCCAAGGCAAAAAAGACCAATATGCTTCAATATCGGACAATGGTGCCCCGGTACAGATTCCCGATTCGGTAGATTTTTCATTCCATATCAAGCCTATTCTTTCCGATCGTTGTTTTGCCTGTCATGGTCCGGATAAGAATGCAATTGAAGGCGGTCTTTCCTTGAACAAGGCCGAAGATGCCTACGCGGCCCTTGGTGAAGAAAAGGATCATTATGCCATTGTGCCCGGGGATTTGGAAAACAGTGAATTGGTGCATAGGATTTTCAGTGAGGACCCCAATCTTGTTATGCCACCTCCGGAGTCTAACCTAACCCTTTCTTCCTACGAAAAAGAACTTTTAAAAAAATGGATAGCACAGGGAGCGGTGTATAAAAAACATTGGGCTTTTGTTCCTCCCAAGGAACAAGCGGTGCCAATTATTGAAAATGATTCTTGGAGCCAAAACGAAATTGACAAGTTTGTACTTAAAAAAATACAGGAGAAAGGTTTTGAGCCCTCAGAAAGAGCGGCAAAGGAACAGCTGATTCGCCGCACCTATTTTGGTATTACAGGATTGCCTCCCAATGTGCAACAGGTACAAAGTTTTTTGGAGGATGAATCCCCCAACGCTTTTGAAAACATTGTGGATTCCTTATTGCAGACCAAGGACTATGCGGAATATATGGCGGCCGATTGGATGGATGTTGCCAGGTATGCGGATACGCATGGGTATCAAGATGATTTTGAACGAATCATGTGGCCTTGGCGCGATTGGGTCATACACGCTTTCGATAAAAACATGCCCTATGATCAATTTGTAACCTATCAGTTGGCGGGCGATATGCTGCCCAATGCCACCAAGGAATCCATTTTGGCGACCGGTTTTAATAGAAATCATAAAATCACCGCAGAAGGTGGCGTTATTCCAGAGGAATATAGAGTTGAATACGTGGAAGACCGAACCAATACATTTGGAACGGCTTTTCTGGGCCTTACCCTGGAATGTTCCCGTTGCCATGATCATAAATATGACCCTGTAAGTCAAGAAGAACATTTTCAGCTTTTCAGCTTTTTCAATAACGTGGATGAAGATGGACTTATGGCCGGAGCCCAGGTCATACCCAAGCCGTATATGACCATTACGGAAAAAGAAGCTAATGGCGTACTGGACTTTGTAAATCTGACCCATAATTCAATGTCCGAGGTAAAAGTGATGATCATGGAGGATATGTCGGAGCCACGGGACGCCTTTGTGCTCAACCGAGGTGCTTATGACCAACCTACAGACCAGGTTTTTCCTGCAACCCCGGAGGCTATAATGCCTTTTCCAGAAGAATTTCCAAAGAACAGACTGGGACTCTCAAAATGGTTGTTCCATGAAGACAATCCTCTTACGGCCCGTGTTGCGGTCAACCGTATCTGGCAGCGTATGTTTGGTAAGGGACTGGTGGAGAGCTCATATGATTTTGGGAATCAGGGAGCCCTGCCTTCCCATCCAGAATTGCTGGATTATTTAGCGGTCAAATTTAGGACCGAAGGTTGGGATATCAAACAGATGATGAAATACATGGCCATGTCCGCTACATTCCAACAGCGAAGTGAAATATCGGATGAAATGCGGGAATTAGATCCAGAGAATACCTTTTTGGCCAGGGCCAACCGATTGCGATTGGGGGCAGAGATGATTCGGGACCAGGCCCTAAAATTAAGTGGACTGCTCAACCCGGAAGTTGGTGGCCCCAGCGTGAAACCCTATCAGCCGGAAGGCATCTGGGAGGAAACCACGGGAGGTGGTGGTGGAAGCACGGCAAGATATGTTCAAAGCGAAGGAAAGGACTTGTATCGCAAAAGCCTGTATACCTTCTGGAAACGGACAGTACCCCCTCCTAGTATGATGACCTTTGATGCATCATCAAGGGACCTGTGCACCGTTAAACGGCAAGAGACCAATACCCCTTTGCAGGCTTTGGTATTGCTCAACGACCCCCAATTGATTGAAGCGGCAAGGGCCATGGCGTCTACCGCTCTCAAGACAGGCGAAGTTGAGGACCAAATCCGATTTGTTTTTCAAAATGCTACCTCCAGATCCCCGGATGAAGAAGAATTGGCAGTGCTGAAAAGTTTTTACTCGAGCACCTTGGAAAAAATAGAAGCTGGCGAGATTATCCCCGAGGAATATCTGTCCATAGGCGAATTTAAGCCGCAGATAGAAGTATCTCCCGAGACCCTTACAGCCCTTACGCTGACAACCCAGACCATATTCAATTTGGATGAAACCATAACAAGAGGATAATCATGAGCGAAAAGAAAATATTGGCCGACAATGCCTTGAACATGAACCGAAGGGCATTTCTAGGAAAGTCTGCCCTTGGGGTGGGCGGTATGGCATTGGGCTCCTTACTTGGCTGTAATTTTTATAGAAAAGAAGGTGAGCTCCTGACCAAAGCTGATAATCCAATGGGAATAAGGGGCATCTTGCATTCACCTCACCATGCGGCCAAGATAAAACGGGTGATTTATCTGTTCCAGAGTGGAGGTCCTTCGCATTTGGAGTTATTTGATTATAAACCGCTGCTCAATAAGCGAAGGGGGGAAGATTTGCCAGAGTCTATCCGCAATGGCCAACGTTTGACCGGAATGACATCGGGCCAGGACAGTTTTCCCCTGGTGGGATCTCAATTCGAGTTTCATCAACATGGAACAAACGGGACATGGATCAGTGATCTTCTTCCTTACACCGCAAAAATGGCCGATGACATTTGCGTGATCAATTCCATGTTCACCGAAGCCATCAACCACGATCCCGCCGTGACCTTTTTCCAAACAGGATCGCAACAACCGGGAAGACCCAGTATTGGTTCTTGGCTCAGTTACGGTCTGGGAAGTGAAAATAAAAACCTGCCGGCATTTACGGTGCTGTTATCCCGCGGCAGCGGAAGACCCAATGGTCAACCATTGTATACACGCTTGTGGGGCAATGGATTCTTGCATTCACTGCATCAAGGAGTGCAGTTTAGGGCGGCAAAGGATCCCGTGCTGTATTTGAACGATCCACAAGGAATTTCCAAATCTGCCAAACGGGCCATTTTAGATAATCTAGCCGAATTGAATGAGAAGCAATACAAGGAGTTTGGGGATGATGAGATCCAAAGTAGGATCGCCCAATACGAAATGGCCTATAGAATGCAGACCTCGGTACCGGAGGTGATGAATACTGACAACGAACCAGACTATATCTATAAAATGTACGGGGCGGACGCCAAGATTCCGGGGACGTACGCAGCCAATTGCTTACTTGCCCGTCGATTGGCGGAGCAGGATGTACGCTTTATCCAATTGTACCATATGGGCTGGGACCAACATGAAAACCTGCCAGGGGCCATTTCCAAACAAGCGAAGGATGTGGACCAGGCTTCTGCTGCTCTGGTGGCCGATCTAAAACAAAGGGGCATGCTGGATGATACCTTGGTGATCTGGGGCGGGGAGTTTGGCCGTACCAACTATTCACAAGGAATTTTGACTGATACCAATTACGGTAGGGACCATCATCCTAGATGCTTTTCCATTTGGCTTGCCGGTGGAGGGATTAAACCGGGAATCGTTTATGGGCAAACGGACGATTTTGGATATAACATCACGGAAAATCCGGTTCACGTACATGATTTCCAGGCAACCCTGTTGCACCTACTGGGGATAGACCATGAGCGACTGACCTACAAATACCAGGGACGTAGATTTAGATTAACAGACGTGGAAGGACACGTTGTAAAAGATATTTTGGCATGATGCGTAGAAGAAAATTTTTGGAACAAAGCGGATGGGCAACCCTTGGTGTAGCAGCCTTGGGGTCGATGTCTTTCTCTGAAAAATGGTTGCAGGATGCAGTCATTGGACATGGCTCGCATAAATACAAGGTGGACCTTAATTGGGGCAAACTCAACAGCAAACAGTTTCCGGTAAAGGACTGTCATGAAATGGTCCAGGATGCCAAGGGCAGAATCATATTGCTGACCAACCACACCCAGAACAATATCCTCATTTATGATCGCTCAGGTAAGCTGTTGGATTCATGGGGCACGGAATATCCTGGCGGGCATGGACTCACCCTTCACGATGAAAATGGGGAGGAATTTTTGTATATCTGTGATAACAATCGGCATGAGGTGATCAAAACCACGTTGGACGGGAAAGTAATTCAGGTGTTCCCTTTTCCAAAAGAAAGCGGTAAGTATGAAAAAAAGGAAGCCTACATTCCTACAGAAACGGCCATTGCCAGCAATGGTGATATCTATGTGGCAGATGGTTACGGCTCACAATACATTACACATTACGATGCCAAGGGGCGCATCAAAAACATATTTGGGGGCAAGGGTGAAGAAGCCCATCATTTTAACAATGCCCATGGAATTTGCATTGACGATAGAGATCCTTCAAATCCGATTCTCTTGATTACCGCTCGACAGCAAAACAAGTTGAAACGCTTTTCAATGGATGGGGAATATTTGGATTCCATTGATCTTCCGGGAGCCTATATCTGCCGACCTGTTATTCACAACAATCACGTATACTTGGCTACCATTTGGTCTGGGGATGGATCGGAGGGAACAGGCTTTGTTTCTATTTTGGATGCCAACAACAAACTCATATCCGCACCAGGAGGAAGTGTCCCTACGTATGAAAACGGCAGTTTGAACCCGATGCACCAAACCTTGAAAATATTTAGGCATCCGCATGATGTTTGCATTGATGATGATGAAAACATCTATGTGGCCCAATGGAATTCCTATGCCACCTATCCCATAAAATTGTCCAGGGTATGATGAAACCAAAATGGTTTACAATGCCAGTCCTAAGAAAACTGTTAAATGGTATTGGCTTGTTGTTGGTAGGACTGGGAGGTGTTTGTTTGACCTCCTGCCAATCCAAAAATGTGAATTTCCTGAAGCAAGACGCCATACAATTGGCTCCCCCCAGAATCATTGTGGACTCTTCCTTGTTCAATCAGAGTGCCACGCTTCATGTTCGTTTGGATGAAGCAGATGCCGAACTTCGGTACACCCTGGATGGGAATCCGGTAACTACCAACGCCACTTTGTATACCGAACCTGTGGTATTGGACAAAACAACACCAATACGCGTTAAAGCATTTCATCCGAAATTTACCGCCAGTGAAGAGCAGGAATTGACCGTTCGAAAGTTGGAACGGGATATTTCACAAGCTACAGTAAAAGTAACACCTGACCCACATGCCAACTACCCCGGGGAAGGAGCAAAAAGCTTACACGATGGACTTAAGGGAACCACTAATTTCAGACAAGGAAAATATTGGTTGGGTTTTCAGTCCGAACAGATTACGGTAACCATGGGATTCAAGGAAGATACTCCAATACAAAAACTAATCTTGGGCACTTTGCGGGACCAAGGTTCATGGATTTTTGTGCCCCATTCCATTACGGTTGGCTCCAATGGTATTGAGGTTGGTTCTGTGGTACTGGATGAAAGCACCAAGGAGGGTCCCAAAGAACTCCGGTTTATTGATATCCCCATAGAAAAAGAAATTAATCAAGAAATCACCATAACCATAAATTCATTATCCGAAATTCCAGAATGGCACCCAGGAAAAGGAACGCTGCCTTGGTTTTTTATTGATGAGATCATGGTAGAATAATCCATTTAAATGCAACTCGGAAACTTACATCCTTTATTGGTCCACCTACCTATTGGTATTTTGGTAATGGCCTTTCTTATGGAACTCTTTTATCGAAAGAAAGCGGACCCAAAGGACAATGGCACCATCCTGTTTACGTTGGCCATTGGGGCGGCTAGTTCCTTTCTCTCTGTGGTTACCGGATGGTTTTTGGGAGACAATGGCGGCTATGATGAGGGATTGTTGGACTGGCACCGGTGGTTGGCCATAGCTTTTGCCGCAGGGGCGATATTGCTATTTCTGATTAAAAGGTCAACAAAGCCCATAGCACAAAAGGCCTATATGCCTTTATTTATTGTGGTCTTGGTTCTGCTTACCTTAACCGGTCATTATGGTGGTAGTCTTACCCATGGGGAGGATTTTTTGTTTGCTGAAAAGTTTGAGGCCCCGGAAATTGAAAATGTTGAGAAGGCAGCAGTGTACGCTGATATTATCCAACCCATTATGCAGCAGAAGTGTGTGAGTTGCCATAACAGCGGCAAGGCAAAAGGGGGATTATTGCTCACTTCGGAGACCAAATTCCTGGAAGGAGGGGATTCGGGTTCCTTGCTGGACACTTTGGAACAAGAAGGAAACAGTCTCCTGATGCACCGATTGTACCTTCCTTTGGAAGAAGAAGAACATATGCCTCCCAAGGGCAAGGTTCAACTAACATCAGAAGAGCTGATGCTTTTGGACTGGTGGATGAAAAATAACAATTGCTTTGACTGCCTCGTGGAAGATTTACACCACGAGGGCAAATTGAGCACAGCTTTGGAAGCCCTGGAAAAGGATACTTCCACTCAGGCCCTGTTGGCAGAGAAAGTGGATGGGGTGCCACAGGATTTTGTTGACGAACTGTCCTTGAACAACATTTCGGCCCAACTTGTTTCCGAGGAAATGCCCTTGTTGGCCGTAAACTTTCGACAGCGAAAAGATCTTACCGCGGAAGATTTTGAACTTTTGGATAGTTACAAGGATAATGTGGTACAGATAAATTTGGGGTATACCAATTTCGACAATGAAAAAATGAAATGGTTAAAGCCATTTAGGAACCTGATTAAACTTCAATTACAGCATACGGAAATCACCAATGAGGGAATTCAGGATATCAAAAGGTTCAAATTTTTGGAAACTGTTAATTTGTTTGGAACCCAAATAGATGATGATGGTCTTCAACAGCTTTCCAAATTGCCCAATCTCAAGAAGATTTACGTCTGGCAAACACCCATTACCCCGGAAGCCCTTTTAGCGTTCAAACAGGAGCACAAGGAAGTTGAGATACAGGGGCAGATTGCGGATTCGGTTTTTGCCGCCAGTATTTTGACCCCTCCGGCTATTGTTGCTGGCAAAGAGATTTTTCAAGATTCTTTACAAGTGACCCTTGAACTCTTTTTTGAAGGGGCCAAAGCGCATTACATCATAGAAAATTCCAAAAATGACACCTTGCCCAAGGAGTACACAGGTCCGTTTTATCTTAAGGAAAGTGGGCGACTCAGGGCTTTTGCCACCATGGACGGTTGGGAGGATAGCGCAGAAAGTAGGGAGGACTTTTTAAAGGGAAACATCAAGCCTGCCAAGATTGCCCTTGCCCAACAACCCCATCCAAAATATAAGGCGCAAGGGGGCAATACCTTAATCGATTTTAAGCGTGGGAGTATCAATTTTACCGATGGGAATTGGCTGGGTTATGAAAGCAAACATATGACCGCTACGGTGGAATTTGCTGAACCAACTGATATTTCAAGCGTTTCCGTGGGAGCTTTGTCCATGCCGCCCAATTGGATTTTCTTCCCCACTGGGTTTAGTGTTTGGGGCTCAAAAGATGGACAGTCCTACCAGAAGTTGAAGACCTTGAAATTACCAAAACAAGAACCTTCGGCCGATCGGGAACGCAATGTTTATGATATCGCGTTTGACCCCGTAACCCTCAAAAAGGTTCGGATTTTGGTGCAAAGTCCCCTTAAAAATCCGGATTGGCACCCTGTTCCAGGAGGAAATAGTTTTATTTTCCTGGATGAATTGGTGTTTAACTAGGATTCTTTTTGGCGGAAGTCGCATCCCGAACCGTACGGAATCCCAAATGTTCCATGGCAGAATCCAGACTGGTGGCCATTCTGGCCGAAACCCTGTAGCTGGCGCAATAGGACGCACTGCATAGGAAAGATCCTCCTTTAATGACCCTTTCCACGGCATATGGATTAATGCTGTTGAACGCTCTGGAAGCCCCTTGGGGATTATGTTCGGTCACGCCCTTTTCTGCCTGATCCCGGTAGTAATTGCTGTTGTACCAATCACTGGTCCATTCCCAGACATTACCGGCCATATCATAAAGGCCATATCCGTTGGCGGGATAGGACATTACCGGTGCCCTTCTGGTGTAGCCATCCGCCTCATCATTGGTTTTGGGAAATTCCCCTGTCCAGGTGTTGGCTTTTTGTGCCAGTGAAGCTACATCATTTCCCCAAAAATGGACGCCTGTGCTGTTGCCGCCCCTGGCTGCATGCTCCCATTCCGCTTCTGTGGGCAATCTACTGCCAGACCATTCACAATAGGCCAATGCATCTTCATAGGCAATATGGACCACGGGCTCGTTGTCTTTCCCCTCAATTGAGCTTCCAGGGCCATTGGGATGTTTCCAGTCGGCGCCTATGGTCCATTTCCACCATTGGGAATAATCTTGAAGGTTGGTCACCACGCCTTCCCGAAAAATCAGTGATCCAGGCTGTAGAATGGAATCATGGGGTTTGGGAGTGCCTTCCGGGAGTTGCTTTTTCATTTCTTCCCAATCAATCTTTCGCTCTGCGATGGTTTTATACCCGGTTTCATCCACAAATTTGGCATATTGGGCGTTGGTCACTTCTGAAATATCCATAAAAAAACCATCTACCGCGACTGCATGGCTGGGTTTTTCATGACCCATGGCCATTGGATCATTGGCCACAGCACCTTGATACAAGTTCCCACCCGGTATCCAGACCATTCCCTCTGGTATTTCCATGCCTTCGGGCATGTCAACAAGCACTGGAATGGACGTGGTCTTTTCCATTGTAGTGTCTGTGGTTTTCTCTGTTTTTGGACTGGATTTCTCCTTACATCCTATGATGCAAAGGAAAAATAACAGGGGTACAATAAATTTGGGTTTAAACAATTTTTGGGCCTTCATACGAAAGTTTTTAGTTTTTACTATAGTGCATATTCGGCAATTCCCGCAGGCTTTTTGCTGCCATTTCCGCCGTTATGTCCCGCTGCGGATTTCCAAACATTTCATAACCCACCATAAATTTTTTAACGGTGGCCGAACGCAGTAGCGGAGGATAAAACGACATATGGAAATGCCATTCCGGATACTCCCTCCCATCCGTTGGGGCTTGATGAATGCCCGCAGAATAGGGGAAAGATACTTCAAATAGATTATCAAATTTTATGGTTAGCTCTTTAATTATCGAAGCAAAAGAACGTTCTTCGGCATCGCTCAACAAACCTATGTGCGCATAATGTTTTCTTGGAACGATCATGGTTTCATAGGGCCAGGTGGCCCAAAAAGGAACCAAAGCCACAAAATCCGCATTTTCCAGAACAATACGTTCCTTGGCTGCAAGCTCTTGGTTTAAATAGTCACCAACAAGACTGCTTCCCTTTTCCTTGAAATAAGCGCTTTGTGTTGCCAGTTTTTTCCGCGGTTCTTCCGGGATGGACGATTGCGCCCAGATTTGTCCATGGGGATGGGGATTGCTGCATCCCATAATTTCTCCCTTGTTCTCAAATATTTGGACATGGTTGATGTGCTCCAATGCCCCCAGTTCCGCATACTCTTTCTTCCAAAGTTTTACCACTTCGGTTATGGCATCCACCTCCATAAGCGGAAGTGTTAGGCTGTGATCCGGGGAGAAGCAGATCACCTTACAAATACCAAGTTCTGATGCTGCTTTCAACAGTCCTTCGGAATAGCTTTCTTCCTCTCCGTCCATTACAATGGCACCAAAGTCGTTCACAAAGGAAAATGTGCTTTGGTAATTTGGATTGACCTCCCCATTGGCCCTTGTATTGGAAGGGCATAAATAGCAATTGGGGTCGTATTTCGGGCGTTGTTCCGTGGCCTGTTTTTCGGTCTTTCCCTGCCAAGGTCTTTTAGTACGATGAGGTGAAACCAGAATCCATTCCCCGGTGAGAATGTTATATCTTCTATGCGGTTGTTCCGTTAGCATTTTGGACATTATGGGTTCATTTTTTTAACGCCATCTCCAATGGCCACTTTAAACGCACTTGGCTGAATCTTGAAGGTGTTGTAATATGCCTCTGTAGCCTTTGAGATAAAATCGTCAACTTGATCATGCTGTACCAAATTAATAGTACAACCTCCAAATCCACCTCCCATCATCCTGGCACCGATAACACCTTCGGTGTTTTTTGCTATATCTACCAAAAAGTCAAGTTCCGGACAGCTTACCTCATAGAGTTGGCTCAACCCTTCGTGGGATTCAAACAGTTTTTGTCCAAAGGTGTGAAGATCTTGTACTTCCAAAGCCTTGCTTGCGGAAATGGTCCTGGCATTTTCTTGGACCACGTACAAGAGTCTATTATATGTTTTAGGGGGGAGCTTGGAACGATGCTCCGTGATTATTTCCTCTGGTATTTGCGCAAGTACTTTTTGGTCGGGGTATTTCACTTGAATGGATGCCAATCCAGATTCACATTCTTGACGACGAAGATTGTACTCGCTGGTGGCCAAGTTGTGCGATACATTGGTGTTGAGCAGCACTATGGTGTAGGGACCCATATCGGCGGGTACATATTGATAGCTTAGGTCATTGCAATCCAATAAAATCAATTTTTCGTTTTTGCCACGGACCACCGCAAATTGATCCATGATCCCACATTTGGTACCCACAAAATGATGTTCAGCGTCCCGGGCCATGGTGATGATCTCATCATCAGAGAGGCCCATAGAAAAAAGTTGGTCCAATCCCTTGGCCACCCCACATTCCAACGCAGCTGATGAACTCACCCCGGAACCAATGGGAAGCTCACTTTCCACGATGCAGTCAAAACCACTGAGTTTGCCGGGGTAGGACTGTTCAATAAAATGGACGACTCCCAGAAAATAATTGTGCCATTCCTTTTCACTTATTTCCACTTTGTTCAGATCAAAAGCAAAATGATCATCAAAGCTTTTGGAATAACAATTGCAAATAGAACTTCCATTTTTTCTAAGACGCAAAGTTACCTTTAGGTCGATGGCCGCAGGAAGTACTTGGCCACCGTTGTAGTCCAGGTGTTCTCCAATCAAGTTGATCCGTCCGGGGGACTCTATGATAATTTCGGCCTTGAAGTCTTTATGGTCAGACATGTTCGGGGCAAGATGAAGGCGCAAGTCAGCGCCAGAATTATTTGGCCTCTAATTTCAGGGATTTTTTGAAACTACGACCAAAAAATTTTCAAAATTCAGGACAATTTTGTGGAATTTGGGAGTGGTGATTTTTAAGGAATGCGGGGTAATGGAACAAAAAAACAGCCTCAAAGGGCTGTTTTTCAGTTTATATCGTCAATAGACGGTCAGGTGACTAGGAGTTGTCCTCAATATCTGCTCCTGGAGCATTGCTTTTTACGGAAGCGATTCCATTTTCCATAGCGGAAGTGCTGGAGTACATTTCGCTGGCTCCGATCACTTGTCCGTTGGCAGCTTTTAGATTGAAGTAAGGACTTCCATCCTTGGCAGTTTTTCTGTCGAATCGATTGTCATCTTGGGAGTTGGTCTTTACGGATTCAATCCCATTTTCACAAGCTGATTTTGTGGTGTAAGCCTCACTGCTTAGGATCACTTGACCGTTGCCTGCTTTTAAGTTAAATCTGAATTGCCCTGATTTGTCTGTTTTGATTTCGAATTTACCCATGGTAGTATTTTTTAATTGTAATAAAACTAAGTTTTTTCTTAAAACTATGCTAATTAGACACAGCAATAATTGAAAAGTCACAATTGGCCCCAATTCAAATTTTCAACCATCACGGAATAAATCAAATAACAGTTTTTCCAAACGGTCCATTTGGAAGGCATTGAAGTACGTCAAAATGAAGTAAAGGGCCGGTTGCGGAAATACCATCGTTTTTTATGGTAAACGCACAACCTTATTTGATTTAAACCTCTAAAAAACAAGGAGTTTTATTAAATAATCTACACTTATCCATTAAAAAAACCTTTAATCGATTTCTCCATGATTATTTAAAACCTAATACTACTTTGTAATTCTTTGACCAACAGAAGTATAATCAACCAAATACCGAAACCAATGTATCCCCCTCCTCCCCCTTGTTCGGTTTTGTTTGAAATGATCATGTCCTTCAACCAACTAAACAATGGCCGACAACAAGAAATTACTTGAGAAAAAACTCAATACCAAATCCTTTAAGGTAAAGCCTGTATTTCTCGAATTGCAAAATTATAGTTACTACCATGCCTCCATGCAGGGGAATGAAGAGCAACTGCAGGGGAGGTTTGTAGGGAGAAAGAAAATTATTGCCAAAATTCTAAGTTTTGTCCATGAGTCTTCCAATAACACGGGAACATATTTGGTGACGGGTTTCAGGGGTATGGGCAAAACCTCTGTGGTAAACAAGGCACTTTCCAAGCTCAATCCCAAAATAAATATTGGGTTCTATGTTAAGCTTTGGATAATGCTCCTGCCCATTGTAATCTTCTGGAGCAATTTCAAGATACTTGGCAACCAACTAAAATCATCTTGGGAGAATGATGATAGAGCGGTGCCGATCAGTATCCTTATTGGCTTTATTCTATGTATTGTCATTGCGGTGTATTCCCTTGGGTATTGGGATCCACGGGTAAATAGGCTTAATAAGAAACACCATTGGTTCGTTAAGTTTGCCAAGACGCTATGGTCGGGTACTGAAGCGCTCTTTAATTCCAAGTTCAGTAAGAGTAAAAACAACTTTCAGCGTATAACCAGCTTTGCGTTGGTGTATTTTTGTCTTGTTGGGTTACATATTCTTTGCGACCTTTTCGTCTTTGAGGAGAACGCTTCCAGACATCATATATTTTGGTTTTTTACCTCCCTCCTTGTACTAGGCTACTGGATAGTGGACGTCTACAAATCCATTATTCGCTTGTCCAAATCAAAAGGTAGCCATGGAGGTAAACAAGGCCGAAATTCACACGATTTTGTAAAAAATGCCAAAGTAATATCCTCCATTGTTGCATTTGTCATTTTTTGTGGGTTGATGTTTGCTGCCAGCAATTCAGATCATTTTGTGGTTGCTGCCTTGGGGTTACTAGTGGCACTTATCCTTACAAGGGTTATAATATATACCGTAAGCAAAGAGAGAAGCGATGATCTGAGCGAAAATTATCTCAATGGGGTATTTAGAAATCTGGACTTTCAACAATACATAGTGGCCAATGTTAATTTGGGGAAAGATAATTTGACCGAAAAGGAAGTGCTAAAATATGTGGCGGATGAGATACATAGAGAGTACAGTTCCTGGTTTTACAGTCTTTTGAACCCGCAACGATTGGTCAATGTGTTTTTTGTCTTTTTCCTGTTCTATTTTGTGGTCAGCATGTTCTATACCCGGTTTTTGGATATGCAGTTCATGGACTTTACCAACAAAACGGTACGGTTGTCCCTGTACTTTCCAAGCCAAGCTTTGCAAGCACAGGATTCCCTTAGATTGGGAGATCTGGATTATATGTTCGTCAATGAAGACAAGTCACAAACGTCTTTGGAGGAATATAGCAGGAGAATTAGAAAGGTCTATAAGGACAAAATACTCAAATATAACTTGGGCAAACCGAATGAATACATAGGTTTTAAGTCCGCTGAGGTTTTATTTCGGAGTAAAAATGTATCCGACCAATGGTTGAACACCTATGTTGGCTTTGTTAAAATCTGCAATGAGCTGGACTATTTGTCCTTAAAGTTTTGGTATAACGTTCGATTGGTATTGATCAATGACGTGTTTGATGAGGACAGCAATACCTACCTTAAAAGGGTTATCAATAGATTGTACCCCCGGGTACCGCTTCTGCCGGTCTACCTCCTAATGCTATTTATTCTGTTGCTTGTTAGAATTATTCCAGCCCGTTTTTTGCCGATCAAAACCCATTTTTCAACCTTGCGCAGGTTGCGGAACATCCGCAACCAAATAGATGCCGCGATCACTTTTGAGCAAAGCGGACATTTAACAGGTGCCAAACCCATATGGTCGTCCATATTCCAGTTTAGAAGACAATTCCATTACAAACCATTGGGGGCCAAGGATATTTCCCAGAAACTCATTCACTTTTTGCAGGATGTGGAAAAATTGTCCTCCCTGTTCGTGAAGGTCAAGTTTATTGTGGTTTTTGATGAATTGGACAAGATCAACCCGCATTACAATGCGGCCATATCATCGCAGGAAGACGAGTTTGAAGCGGATAATGGGGAGGTACGATATCTAACCCGACGGAAAGAGCGGATTTCCCTCATTCTGTCCAGCATGAAGCATTTTCTGAATACAGCAAGGGCCAAATTCATCTTTATTGCGGGCAGGGAAATGTATGAGGCCGCCTTGGCCGGAATTTCGGATAGGGAGTCAAGTTTGGACAGCATTTTCAACGACAACAAGATTTATGTTGAAAGTTTCTATAAGGAAATCGAGACCAAAAGCTTAAATGACCTTACCAGCATTACCGAGGAATATCTGTGTAAATTTTTGATTCCCCATAACTATTACAGCGCACAATCGCTTGCCCCTTCCTTAAAGGTGTATAATAGATATTTGGAACATTATTTTGGAAAAACGCATGATGAACTACTGGAAAATCTAGGCAAAGCCGAAAGAGATAAAGTGAATATCCAAAAAAGGGAAAAAATCATATCCCTGCTAAAGGAATTCATTCTATACCTGACGTATAGGAGCAATGGTGCGCCCCAGAAATTGGCCAACTTGCTGGAGAACCACTTAAGGCCCGTGGCAGAAAAGGAACTGAAGGACAACGATGTGTTGTTCGTAGGTAAAAACACCAACAATTTATATTTGGACCTGGGATACTACAGACAATATAAATTTTCATTGATCTCTTATTTGACTACCCCGGTGTTCCTGGGATTGGGGAGCTATATGCACGAGTACAATGACAAATTGTTGGTTTCCATCAGTTATATGCTGGATCATTTGTTCAAGCATCACAAATTCGGAATTTCCTATAGGAATTTATCGCTTACCCCGGAGTTGGTGGATGTGAACAAGGAGCCTCAATTTCAGGAATTCCTGGATAAGTTGGTCTATACCCTCTCCAAAAGTCATATCAGGCCAATTTTAAGTGGCATATATGACTATCGATTTAATAGCAAAGTAGCATCCGAAATCAAGTTTCTTTCCAGAATAGATGCCTTCGAAGGAGCCGCCCTTAATTTCACTTTGGATGAGTCCATTGAACTGAAAAGACACTTCAACCGACGCCTCAATCAGCTGAAGGAAGGGCATAACAATACCATTGTTGCCTTAGGGAACAACGCAAAGGACAGCCATATCCATTCCATATCCCATTTGAATGTGATGATCGGGGACCTCCATTTTTATGATGAGGAATTCCAAGAAGCCATTATCCATTATTTGGAGGCCATACAACAATTGCTGGAATCTGATATGGAGATAATGGACATGTACAATTTTGTCTTTTATGTCAGAACCAAACTAAAACTGGGATTGGCCTATGAAAAGAATAAGATGTACGACAATGCACTGTTGACCTATTCGGAATTGGCCCATTATGTTTCCAAAAAACGAAATATCCCCTTAAAAAAGTTTGGATTGGCAAGATTCGTTATCACCGAAGCGGAGCTAAACAACATAAAGCAAATATGCGATTCCATAAATAACGGAGCTGAGCTCAAAAAAGTGGTCAAAAGGACGCTGGGCAAAAAGGGAAAAAGCGAGGTGGTCGTCATTGGCAGGATAAAGGCCAATCCTGTAAGCATCAAGGATGCACAGCCAGAACAACCGTGGCAAAGAATATATCCCATTTCCGATATGGACAGTTTTTATTCCAGAAATGATAAAAGCCTGGCCAGAGAGATAGACAAATTGGGTACCAACTATAGACCGTTGAAACATTATTTCCTTAAGACCACCTTGGAAAATGTGAGGTTGTTCTATCAGCCCACCGTGGCCAAGCTGTATATGATCGAGAAGTCCAGCCCGGATAAATTATGTGATATAGACATCCTAAGGGCCATCAAGGAATTCAATTTCCTAAAACTTCCTTTGAAGTCCAAGCAAAAACGAATGATCGTTTCTGAATTCTACAATAAGCTGGGGGACCTTCTTTATTATAAAAATGGCACTATGAACAGATGTTTGCGTAAGCTGATCATAGAGGCCATAAACCAGGCTGAAGAAGATAAACAAGGCAAAGGTGAAAAAGAGGTAGCCAAGTTGGACAAAAAAATCAATGTGTATAAAAATCTATTGATGTCTCCACTTGATGCTTCCCTGTATTACATAAAATCCATTGCAGCCTTATTGATACCCAATAATGAGCCGTGTGACGATAAACCCAAAGGGAGATTGACCAAGAACATCAATATCTATAAGTATTATAACGAATCGCCCAAATCCCTTGATGAATTTGAAAAATTGTTCGAAGATAGGGTAAAACCGAATCTTGATGTTATAAATAAAGAGTTGGAACGGTTGGTGGATATACCGAATCTTAGAGAGGCCTATTCCTACGAGTACCTCTATGCCATTACCAATGGACTATTGGATTTGAACCAATGTCTGTCGAGTTTCACCAACTGTGGGTATTCAAGTAAAAATGCCCCAAAAAAGATCAAGTTTATCTACAAGGCCTTGGGATGTGAGCTGGATGAGTTGTTGAAAAAATATTTTTTGGCGCATAGGATTTTAAAAAACATTGGCGAATATAGTTTGGCCAAATCCCAGTTGTTGAAGATCATTTATATGATTAACCAGGTCAATTCGGACACTAAAATTGATTTCAACAAGATTCATCCGGACCTTACCTTGGATGGGTTGTTCAAAAAGTGCATCCGCCTTATATACAGTTCACATGACGAAAGTTATTATGTGGACGATTATAAAATTAAGGACATATTTGAAAATGGAGCTAATTCCAGTAATAGTGTAGCACTCAACTCGGTTGCCCGATCGGACATCCAGGAAGTGATTTCACTCTATTGGTTCAGTCAGTACCATCTGAAGGACAAAAAACCGAATAATTACACTGGCACGCTTAAAACAAAGAAGGATTTCTATGAGTTCGTGTATGGCGCCTACCCTCCATTTCAGCCTACACAACGAAAACAAAATAGAATTCTGGAATTGGGGCTGAGGTTAAAAGCCAACTCGGATTTATATAAAAAGTTAGTGAAAAACAAAAAGAGTTTAAGCCGATTTAAAAAGCTGATGCACTTTCATGGTACCAATAATTTGATATTGGAAGAGTTCTTGATTCTCGATAGCCTCGGTTGTTGTAATGAGCTTTTAAAAATCTACAACCTGTTGGATGTGGATTATATTAACAATACGCACCTTACCATGGCCAAGACCCATTATGTTATGGGCGAATGGTGCAGGGTATATCAGGAACATTGTAGCAAGGTAACCAATACTTCCCACATGGAAGAAATCCTAAAGGCGACGGTGCTCAACACCAATACCTTAATGTATCTGGACCCAAATTACCACTTTAGTAATTCGCTTAAGCACAATACCAAGGCGGTGAATTTTCATTCTAGGGGGGAATCCTTAATCGAGTACACTAGAAGAGCCTCTTATCTAGATGATTTTTACAATGACAATATTGCCCATTTGCAAATTGCATTGGAAAGAAAGGAAGTTCATGAAAGACATGATATTAAAATTTGGCGAAAAATAACAGGGAAGATGGACGATGCCGGGTTACATGATATTGGCAATTACATCTAATCAAAACGCATAACATTTTAATTGGACTATGATCAGAGATGATGCGTTCAACAAAAGTCCTTCTTTTAAAAGAAGGACTTTTTAGTTCTTATCAACGTGTTGGAAATCGATTGGGGCTATCGGTGCCAAAAACATTCCCAATCCGGGCTTAGGTAAGCTCAAAAATGAATTGGGATTTTCGAGGGGTTGAGCTGATTTTAAGCCCAATCGAATATAAAGGGATAGCACTAAAAGCAATACGTCCAAAAAAAATCCACAATAACTTAATTACATAACATTACAAAGATTATATTTGCTCATCCTGTTAAGGATCAAATTGCTCAAGATTGGTTCTATTCGAATGTGTCCAGGTGTTTGTCGTCAAGACATTTTGATTGCAGGGAAGTATGGTAACAAACCTAATTGATAAAGTTTTATGACTATAAAAGAATCTACTTTTGGTTACACCAAGGAGAACCAACGGGTGTCGCTTTTTAAGCTGGGCAATGGAGCTGGAATGACGGTGGAAATTCTTAATTATGGAGGCATCATTAAAACTATTTGCGTTCCTGATCGGTATGGAAAGGTGGAAGATGTAGTCCTTGGGCATGATAATATCACCGATTATGAGGAGAAAAGCGATTATTTTGGATGCATTGCAGGCCGCTTTGCAAACAGGATAAACCAGGGCAGATTTCACATCAATGGAACGCGGTTTCAGTTGCCTCAAAACAGCAATGGAAATAGTTTGCACGGAGGCGTCAAAGGTTTTGATAAACAGATTTGGAAAGCGCAAACATTCAACCGGGAAGATGAGGTGGGAGTTTCCCTTTTTTATCTAAGCAAAGATGGCGAGGAAGACTATCCGGGCAACATGAAATGCTGGGTGTCCTATGCGCTGGACAACAATAACCAGTTAAAAATTGAATACCGGGCGGAAACGGATAAAACCACAATTGTCAATTTAACCAATCACACTTATTTTAATTTAAAGGATGGTGGGGAGACCACCATTCTAGATCATAGCTTAAAAATTGAAGCGTCGTACTTTACCCCGGTTGACGATAGATTAATACCCCTCGGAACCATTGATACGGTGAAGACTACCCCTTTTGATTTTAGGGAATACAAGACGATCGGCAAGCATATTGAAACTGATCATGTCCAACTCAGGAATGGAGGGGGGTATGACCACAATTTTGTTTTGGACAAGAAAGATGGGGCTTGTGAATTAATAGCAAGTGTTTATGAGCCTATTTCGGGCAGATTGCTCGAAGTTTTTACTACCGAACCTGGAATTCAATTTTATTCGGGCAATTTCCTGAAAGGTGATATTATTGGCAAAAAAGATGTGGCGTACCAATTTAGATCCGGACTTTGTCTGGAGACACAACATTTTCCTGACGCCCCTAACCACGATAATTTTCCATCGACGATTTTAAACCCCGGAGAGCAATTTAAAAGCACCACCATTTACAAATTTGGAATTGAAATCTGAATAGAAGACCTGTTTGCCTGGAGGTGTTTTTGTCTTCGGCCTTAACCCTCTTTGAAGGAGGCATTTGAATAGATCTTCAGCAGCTGACTATATTAAAAATCCATCATCTTAACATAATTCTAATTACTTACTAAAGATTAATAAGTAACTTAGCGTCTGATTTCGATTTTTAACGCTTAGGGGGTTGGGTAAACCCAATTTGTACTGTTTTAATGGTTAGTTATAAATATTAAATAAGATATGGGAAAACGACTATTTCGAAGAAATCATTTAAAATCCTTAGTGGCCGCGTTGATGTTGGCCGCCTCAGCTTTTTACGCTCAGGGGCAGTCCCCTGTTCAAGTGGCGGGTGCAGCTACCGTCACTGCCACCCAAAGCGGTAATTGGAGCGCAGCCTCAACCTGGGGCGGTAATATTCCAGGGAATAATGCACGGGTTTTGATTCCAAACAATGTGACGGTTACAGTTGATGGGTTAATCACCCAAAATTTCAAGTCCATCCGTATTGCTAGCGGTGGCAAACTTCAATATGCCACCAATGTGAATACCGAACTCAGAACAGAGTTTTTGGTAAGCGAGATGGGCGGGTCTTTTGAAATGGGAACAGAAGTCAACAAAGTAGATGCAACAGTGACCGCAAAATTGGTATTTGCATGGCTCGGTGGCACTACACAAGCTGAAGACCCCAATCGATTCGCACCAGGAGCTGTACTCATGGGGCCGGTTCGTATGCATGGGGCAGACAAGACCAGCTGGACCACTTTGGACGTCCATCCAACATCTGGGACTACCCAGTTGTCCCTAGGTTCAACACCTGTGGGATGGAGGGTTGGTGATGAGCTGGTGGTGGCAGGAACGGATATCAACGACTATCAGAGTGATGAAAAGGTGATTATCAGTGGCATTTCTGGCAGTACGGTCACCTTGACCAGCGCATTGACCAAAAACCACCAACCGCCTTCGCAATTGTCCAGCATGGTTGATGTGCATGTATCCAACAATACAAGAAACGTTATCATTTCTTCGGAAAACACCAGTGTAGCCGCCCTAGGCGGAACCAATGGTTACGGAAAGCCCAGGGGGCATATGATGTTCATGCACAATCCCGATGTGGTTTTGAAGTATATAGAAACTGAAAACACGGGCAGAACCGATAAGGCCATTGATTTGGATGACTGGTCCGTACCCGAGGAAGGAGAGGAAGGCCAACCCGATCCCAGATGGAGTACAACGGTTCCGTATCCGGCTGGGGAAGGTAAGAACCCAAGAGGTAGGTATTCCATTCATTTCCATAGGACTTTGGAGACCAATGCCAACAAAGCACTTGTAGAGGGATGTGTGGTCAACAATGATCCGGGATGGGGCTATACCAACCACTCTTCCAATGTGGATTTTATCAATAATGTAAGTTATGAAGTGGTAGGCTCTGCCTACTGCACCGAAGCAGGCGATGAACTGGGTTCTTTTCTCAGGAATATTGCCATTAGGACCTATAATCCCTCAGAACCCCTAAACCTTGGTCGCCCAGCAGGTGGCGAATTGGGAATTGAGGGAGGGCGCACCGATGGCCTTACCGATGGTAGGGAACAAATCTCTGATTTTGCCCATCAAGGAGATGGATTCTGGGTTCATGGAACGGGAGTTACCATTGAGGGTAATGTGGTCTCCGGCTGCAGTGGTCACGCCTATATTTATTGGACCGAAGGACTTTGGGAAAGTCTTAAAGGTCGACCACAGATGCAGAACAGGATTGACCTGTATGTGGACCCTGTGGAGTTTCCCGCTTTAAATGCAGAAGTAAAAGCCAGGGCACAACAATATCCCAATTGGATTTTTGATGTGTGGTACATTCTTCCCAAACCCTTTAAGGATAATATCGGATATACTTCGGCCCAAGGATTTCGTGGAGATTATATCATGACAGAGTTCCATGAAACAAATGATCCGGAAAGCATTGAATTCAATGTAATGCCTCCCAATTATCGCAATACGATGAACTTGGTGATTGAGAATACCTTATTGTGGAGTATTCGGAGAACCGGAATGCAATTCGAGAATTGTGCCCAGATCACGTTAAGGAACAACAAGATCTATGGATATGGCGCTTCCACGACATTGGCACCTTGGCGACCGCAGCCCAATCCATACCCGGGACTTTTGGAAGTGGAGCCACACTCCATCGGTGTGGACTTGGACCAATATCACAATACGCGGACTTGGACCCTTGAGAACAATACAATAGTAGGATGGGATGGTGAATCACAAGCATTGACTTTGCCTATGAATGCAGAGGTGCTGGTGAACGGAGGAACTTTTGATAATTCAGGAACGGATATTTTTATTCGGGAGGTGAACTGGGCTAGGGGCTGGCAAGATAGAGTAGTAAATAATGAGGAGGTCAACGATCCTGGGAACAACAGTAGAATGATAATCGCTGATCCCACGCCTGTCGATAAAACCACACCGTGGAGGAATATCCTCATCCAAGGCAATATCGTTTTCAATAATCCAAATAAAAACATTGTGTTGGATGCCCAGATGCATCTTGTAAACAATGCAGGGGATTCTTTTGCATTGCTTCATCCAGACGGATCTGGTGTAAAAATGACAGGGTACTTTTTACTCCCTGATAACATCACCTTAAATTTTGGACCCTTCAACAATACCAAAGTTTATTTTGATGAACAAGCTGCAGATTTTGTGCCAGTTCCCACGGCCAACCTATTGGACCCCTTAAGGTATGATTCGGAAAATACATTTCCAGAACGTCGTACCCCAACCGTTTTTCTAGGAAAAAGCAATCAGGAATTACAAACCCTTTATGGGACCTCCTTGGGTGGGGAAATATTACCCGTAACGGCGAATACGCACCCAATGATCACTGGAGGAAAAGTGATTTATGCTGTTGAGGGGTGTCCCATTGATGATCTACCGTCCAACAACTTTACTATTAATGCGGTGGACGAGACCTGTGCAGGAAAAAACAATGGAAGCATATCCATCACAAGCCAGCAAACAGGTTCATATCTGGCCAAGGTCAATGGGGTGGAGCAGTCGTTTACCACCAATGTGGATTTCGATAACCTGGCTCCAAACACCTATTCCGTCTGTGTCTCCTTCATAGGGACGACCGTGGAATGTGAACGCTGTTTCGAATTGGTCATTGGTGGGGGAATTGCACTTTCCGGAACCTCTTCCCTTAAGGCCAAACCTGGATTTGGTAATGAAGTAGCGGTAAAAATGGCTGCCGGTACCGCACCGTATACAGTTCGCGTAAACGACAAGGTGGTGGGAAGCTACACAACCAAAGATTTTTCCATTCCCGTGGAACACCGCGACCGCGTAACAATTACTTCGGACAAGCACTGTGAAGGGCAATTGGATATCCTGGCCGAGTTATATGAATTGATTGAGATTTACCCCAATCCTGTTCTAGACCATTTCAATATCCGGGTTCCTTCAGACGAAATGGATAGCCTTTCTGTTGGAATATATACCATGAATGGAACATTGCTCCAACAAAAGGAATATACGATTCAAAATCGTGAGGCTACGGTAAAGTCAGATGGATTAAAAAAAGGTCTGTACATGCTCAAGGTGGGCTGTGAAGGACATGAACGAAACTTTAAAATAATCAAAATATAAAAATGAAAACAATAAATAAAAGTAGGGTAATCATTGCCCTCGTGGTTTTTTCAGTGATAATGTTCAACAGCTCTTGCTCCAAAGGAGATGATGAACCTGGCGGTGGACCTGGACCAGATAATGAAGTGCCTGTAAAGGCCGCAAAACTCGAATTTCCGACCAATGATCTTGTTTGTACCAACTTCAATTTGGAATTCAGATGGTCCGACAGCAATACAGGTACGATTACCCAAGAAATTGAGGTTTCCAAAGACAATGGATTTTCAACCCCGGTGTTCCAGGAGGCGGTTAGCGGAAATACAAAGGTGTATACCTTGGAGCGCAATACTACCTATTATTGGCGCATTATTACCAAAAGATCGGGATCGGAGCAGCGTGCAACTTCCGAGGTATGGAAGTTTGTCACGGAACCCGAGGCAACTACAAACAGTGTTCCTTATCAACCAACTGTAGTCTCCCCGGCAAACGAGGCCACGGTTGTGGGAGCCACTGCAGATTTAACATGGACAGGGGAAGATCCTGATAACGACGTGCTTACCTATGATATTTATTTCGGAACATCCAATCCGCCTGCCTTATTGGCTTCAGGTATTTCGGAAACAAACAGAACCGTTGATCTTCAAGGTGCTGGCACCTATTATTGGCGGATTGTGGTCAGGGATGACAAACAATCGGCAGCAGTAGGACCAGTTTGGAACTTTAAGATTGATTGATTTGGATGGTGCGGACCGCCGGCTTGACGGATACAAAGCTGGCGGTCTTTTTTATCAACTTATAAGTGAAAGTAAAATCGAGTAGAACGGATGATCAACAATTACATCAATTTATCAAAAAGAGTTAAGAATAATAAACACCTAGCTGCTTTTGTGCTGTGCTTGGTGCTCGTGCAATGTGTGGGATTAGGGCAATCGCCGGTGGACGTTGCAGGTACCCCAACGATTACAGCCAGCCAAAGTGGCAACTGGAGTGCATCTTCCACATGGGGAGGTATTCTTCCAGCGGATGATGATAGGGTTTTAATTCCCGATGGCATCACGGTCACCGTGGATGGGCTAATCGCAGAGGAGTTTAAATCAGTTCGCATTGCACAAGGCGGGAAATTACAATACGCAACAAATGTAAATACTGAATTACGCACAGAATACTTGGTCAGCGAAATGGGCGGTTCCTTCGAGATTGGAACAGCTGCAAATAAAGTGGACGCATCGGTTACGGCAAAACTGGTTTTTGCAGAAAGAGGGGGGACTACCCAAACTTTTGACCCACAAAGATTTGCTCCAGGGGCTGTACTGATGGGCCCTGTTCGGATGCACGGTGCCGACAAGACCAATTGGTTGGCATTTAACAATGCAAACCAACCGGATGTTGGGGCAACCCAGTTGGTCCTTAATTCCACACCCTCAGGTTGGAGGGTTGGGGACAAGTTGGCATTGGCAGGGACGGATATCAATAGCTTTACCAGCGATGAGGTAGTAGAGATATCCGGGATTTCAGGAAATGTAATCACCCTGCAAAACCCATTGGCCCTAGATCATAAGGCACCATCGCAAGCTGCTGATCTTGATGTGCACTTGGCCAATTTGACCAGAAATATTGTGGTCACTTCAGAAAATCCGAGTGTGACTTCCATCAGCGGGGAATTTCGAAAGCCAAGAGGGCATATGATGTTCATGCACAATCAAGATGTGGACCTACGGTTTGTAGAGGCCAACAATACGGGAAGGACGGATAAATCCATCATTTTGGATGATTGGGATTTTGAAGATTTGGCTAGAGGTCAAGACACAGGTTCACCAGTGCCCAATGGAGGGAGGAATCCCAGGGGGCGTTATTCTTTTCACTTCCATAGAGGTGCAGTGGACACCAGTGTGTACCCGGCCAAGGCCTTTTTGCCAGATCCTGCACACGTGGAAGGTTGTGTGGTCAATAATGATCCGGGATGGGGCTTTGTGAACCATTCGTCCCGAGTCAACTTTGTTAGAAATGTAAGCTACGACGTGGTAGGAAGTGCATTTTGTACAGAATCGGGGAACGAAACCGGGTCGTTTATCGAGAATATTGCCATACGGACCTATAATCCCACTGAACCTATGACCGCAATTCCAAGGCCAAGGAATTCATATTTTGAAGGTGGTCCTACCCAGGCTTTGGCCGATATTAGGGAAGGAAGACAGGATTTTGCATGGCAAGGAGATGGTTTTTGGTTTCATGGAACCGGGGTGACCGTGGAGGGGAACGTGGTGGCTGGATCTACGGGCCATGCATATGTATACTGGGTAGACGGTCTTATTGAAAAAGGATTGGGAATGGCCAGGGGCGATATTGATGCCCATGTGCCAGCCGCTGAATTTCCTGTTCTGAATCAGGCCCTGAAGGATTGGAAGGCGCAATATCCAGGGTTTGTACTGGATATCTGGTATTTGCAGCCTCGTCCTTTTCGCAACAACACGGCCTATACTTTTGCCAGGGGCGTGCATACGTATTATGTGCATACGGAATTTCACTTGAGCAAGGAAGAAAGTAATGATCCAGAGGAATGGATGAACCTTACCCCGGATGTTTACCGCCAACAGCTTAACCTTGTTTTTGACAATACCATACTATGGAACATCCGAAGAAGGGGTTTTGGGCATAACCATACCTCCAATGTTACCATCCAAAATTCCAGGGTTGTCGGTTATAATGCCTCCCAAGAATTTGAGAATTATGGAACCAACCCGCTTCCAGGGGTAGTGGCGGAGGAACCGGTTGCGATTGGGATAGATCTCGATTTTTATCACAATACCTATAACTGGACCTTGATCAACAATACCATTGAAGGGTTTTCTGGGAATGCTGTGGGTATTACCACCGCCTTAAACGCCAACGTAACCATTGACGGGGGAACTTTCAATAATTCAGGGACTGATATCGAGATTAAAAATCCGACCCAGCAACCCAATGAGGATTTTCCCATGGTCTTTGATGGAGGATATCCAAGGGTCACCATAAAGGAATCTGCGGGACCAATCAACTTTTTGAACGGGGACAAAAATATTGTGCTCCTGCCCCAGTTGCACAACCATATTTTTGACCAGGATGGATTTGCGCTGCTGGCAGATGCCAAAGAAGAGAATTGGTTTTTTACCCCACAGAACATTTCATTTGATTTTGGTCCTTTCAAGGATTCCCAAGTCTATTACAATGCGCAAGATGCCAATTATGTTCCCATCACCACTGAAGCCAGATGTACCCTTGAAAATGGCGATGAGTGTATCGATAACCGATATGTCGGCAAGGCCAACCAACAGCTTAGTGCACAAAATAATGGGCAGTCCTTTGCCGGCGCTATTACTCCCATAACCGCTATCCCACATCCTATGGTTGTTGGCGGCAAGGTTTTGGGGATTAGTGTTGATGGTTGTCCATTGGACGATTTGGGGCAAAATAATTTTGACATCAAAGTTGTGGGAGAAACCTGTTTGGGAAAGAACAATGGTAGCATCCGAATCGGCAGTGCCCAGTCTGGGGTATATAATGCGAAGGTCAATGGAGTAGATTATCCGTTTACGGAGGAGACCCAAATTGGAGGGCTCTCTCCTGGAAATTATGAATTGTGCATCAGTTATATTGGTGCAACCAGTGACTGCCAGCGTTGCTTTGAAGCGGCCGTAACGGCAGGTGGTGAAATTTCTGGAAGCACTACCCTGGTTACAAAAACTGGTGAGGACAATCAATTGTCCGTTGAAATTGACAAAGGTACAGCCCCCTTCACAGTTCGGGTGAACAAGGAGGTCGTAGGTCGTTTTAATAGCAAGGAATTTAAGGTCCCGGTAGAGCACGGTGATAAAATAACAGTGACTTCTGATAAGGCATGTGAAGGACAAATGGAGTACAGGGCAGAGCTGTACGAGCTTATCGAACTCTATCCAAATCCGGTCAGGGAATATTTTACCATAAGTGTTCCGTCAAAAAGAATCAAAACCATTGAGGTTGCCATATTCTCAATGGGCGGCACATTAATCCAACAACGAGATTACCAGATTGAAGCCCGAAAGGCCAGAGTTCCTACTGACAGTCTTATACCTGGTACTTATGTCGTCAAGGTAGGTTGTGAAGGCAAAAATGGATCCTACAAAATCATCAAGAAATAAAACTAGGTCGAACGAAAACTATTTAAAAAATGGAAAAATCAATCAAAAAAGAAACTTTGGAAAACAAACGTAGCCTCTTCACCTTGTTATTGGGTGTAGTTTGGGTTGTGGGAACTTTTGCACAGGAGGGCAAGCTGTACAAACTCCCTTCAGGTCCAGATGGGCCAGGAGCATTTGGAGCCTATTATGCGAAATTGGAATATGATCCCATTTGGGACAAGGATTGGCGCATTGGGGATCATCCGGATGTGGTGGTGCAATTTGAAGATGGGGGACATAAGTTTGTGTTCTGGAGAGGTACCAGTTACATTCCGGCATGGGTGTCGGAAAATGGCGTTTGGTATACCAACGAATTTGTGGAGCGCAGAGATGTGCACAGCTCAAATACTACCAGCATTGTGGAGCCCATGAGCGATAAACAATGTCGCTATTCCCAAGTACGGATCATTGAAAGTAATGATGCACGCGTAGTGGTCCATTGGCGATACGCCCCGGTGGATGTGAGTTATGAGCATCCATTTATAGACCAAGAAACAGGTTGGTTTGATTGGGTGGATGAGTATTATACCATTTATCCCAATGCAAAAGGTGTGCGCAAAATCACCGCGCATAGCAGTGGATTGCACAAATGGATGGAATTTCAGGAAGCGATCGTAATCAACCAACCAGGCACGCTGCCCCACGAAAATATTCAAAACGGGGCCATTTCCATTGCTAATATGGAGGGGGAACATATCACCTATGTTTGGGATGAAAATGGAGCCCCGCTTTTCGACAAAAACCCGTCCAAGGCCAATATTTTTAAGGTAAACCTTAAAAGCGAGTGGCATCCTTTTGCCTTGGTATCACCACCAAAGGAGTTTGATAATTTGATAACCCCTTACCGCGGAACAGGAAAGAACTCCTTTTTCAACTGGTGGGACCATTGGCCTGTTTCCCAAGATGCCAGCGATGGTAGGGGGGCGGAAAGTGCGGAAAAACCCTCACATTCTTCCTTGGGTCATATCGCATTGGCCATAGATCCACCTGTGGACAGTTGGGGAAGCTATGGTTATAAAACCTTGATCCAAAACCAAGCCCTTCAATGGACGGCAACAGAGTGGGGAGCTATAGATCTGATGTTCGATAAGCCGGAAGATTTAAGGAATGGGATTCGCTTTTCATTCGATTATGCCAATCTATGGACTTCGGATGTCAAGTTGATCATGTATGACCGTTCTTCCGAAATTACCGAGGATATAGATCTTGCAAAATTGGGTACAGGATTTAAGCTGAACGACAACAAATTCAACACCTACACTGCGGATATACAATTGGAGGACTTTAAAGACGAGGCCGATGTAAGCAGAATGTATGAAATCTATCTGGAGATTCAAGGTTCTGAAACACCTAGAACTTTTGCATTGGATAATCTAAAATTGACTTCCAAAAAGAACGGGTTTACGTACTCCTTGGATTTTAATGAGCCCGATGGTACCATGATTGAAACCCTGAACTTACCCGATAAGGCACAATGGGAGCCTTATGCGAAATCCGAAGAGAAGGTGACCAAATTAATGCTTCATGGAATGACAAAAGGGGAAGTACAAGCATTGGTCCCTTTTGCCAAAAGTTGGGACAATCCTGCCAAGTTGAGCTTAAAAGGAACGGGATATCTTAACAATGGATATGATCCTACCCAAATGGCCTACCAATTACAAAATAAGCAGGAAACTTTTAGCACATTGAGCCTTACCCTGGAGGGAAGCAATGACTCCCCTATAGTTGATCCCGCCATTGTTGTTGGGAATTGGAAAGGCGGGGAAGACCTGAGCTTGTCCATGAACGGCAATCGACTCCAAAAAGGGAAAGACTACCGAGTTGGAATCAGCAAGACCCTACGTGGAAACGACCTTATACTTTGGTTGGATATGGAATCTGACCAATCCATCGAAATACAGGTGGAAAAGTCCAACTAGTTATAGAGGGAACTATGGATGCACTAAGTTTTCATAGTTCCCATTTTATTCCAATTCCAGCGTATTGATTTCGATACCCCCTAAAGGACCGAGCTGCCAAATCTGAATAATTCGTGGTCCTCAGCCTACTGTATACATTGCCCGTAAGCGAAAAACTGCTATGACTTAGTTGGTGCTCAAAGCGTAGGGAAAAATCCGTGTATTGGTATGCAACGTTCTCTTGCAATGGGCCTTCATTGTCTCTCGCCAGTATATCCGTATAATCCCTTTTCAGGTATTCAATTTGAGATCGTATTCTGGTCCTTTTGGTTTTTACGTAGAGGCCCAAAGAGGGGCCATATTGTCGAAATCCGGAACGGTTGGCCAAGGGGTCCATACGTTGGTAATAGGTGACACTGGGTTTTAATCGTATGGATTTGCTGACGGGATACTCGTAATACGCAGTAGCTCTGATATAGCGCCAATCCCGGTTGCCTTCACTGGAAATTTCAGATGCATTGAAGGTGTTGTACAACCGCACTTTATAATAGGCAAGAAACCCAAGGGTGTGTTCTAGATCCTGATTCTCAAATTCCTTTTCCAATTTAAGCTGACTACCAAATTCGTGGTATTCCAAATCTCGGGTCCCAAAGGCATCAAAATTCTTGAAATTATGGAAAAGCCCAATTCGGCCGGTTACATTCTTGCTGTTGGCCCGTTCCAGTTCAAGCTCAGAACCCAACAGGGTATATCCGAGAGGGTTGACCAATACATCCTGGGCTCCATCCAACCCTTCCCGGTTCATTCTTTTGAAGTTCAAGCCCGCAAAGAATCGTGTTTTTCTATTGAACTTATGATCATATTTGACTTTGGAATCGATGCTCCAATAACTGTCGTCCATGTTCTCTTGAAAAATTCGGGCATAGGGAAGGGCGTAGAACCGAATACGATCCGCACCCCATTTATAGCGAAATCCGTAGTCAACGGTAACGTCTTGATAGAAACTGCTGGAAATCAAATCCTCTTCGGTTAAAAGGCCCTCATCGGTCCTGATCATGGTGGGACTTTTAAAATAATTGTACTCATAGCCACCCAACGTGGCGACTTCCAATTGATGTCTTTCCTGTCCAAAAAGGGCAATGGAAAAAAAACCTAGGCAAAAGCTGATATATATTTTTTTCATGATAGAATTATGTTTTAGCCTACTAGTTGTTGGCAGCAGGTCTTAGTATGGGTGATTCTTTGTATCGAGATAATTTTCGGATAGGAACGTACTTGCTTTGTTGTTCTTCAACAAGCGCAATGGCCTTTCTTAGCCCAATTTTATTGACCAACTGAATGCCTAAACCGGGTCTGACGTTTACTTCCATTACCTGTGGTCCCTTGGTTTCATCAATGACCAAGTCAATGCCCAGGTAATCCAGGGGAAAGGCTTTCGCCGTTGCTTTGGATATTTCAATAAGCTCGTTCCAGTAAGGAATGATTTTCCCGGTAATGGTCTGGGGATTGTCTGGATGATGGTCCAAGTAGCGCTTCCCGTCAAAAACCTGTGTCAGGGTTCCCTGATTGATGTCAATGCCAATACCAACACCCTTCTGGTGCAAGTTTGCCTTTCCATCCGATTTTGAAGTGGGCATTCGGAGCATGGCCAAAACAGGTTTATGTTTAAGGGTAATAATCCTGAAATCGGGAACTCCGGTTCCGTATATTTCACCAAAAAATGGATGCGGAACAATGCATTCCTCAATAAGGCAACTGTCCGTGGAGCCCATGGAATACACCCCAGAGATAATGCTCATGATGTGCTGGGCCACCTGTTGGTCACGTATCATTTTATTGCCGCTGACCCAAGTACCATGCAGCCCTTTTCGCAATATTTTGATACCGTTTCCCCCACAACCATTGGCAGGTTTAATGGCCAGGGCATCATATTGCTTGCATGAATTCCAGGTTCGTTTTATCTCACTAACACGGTTGATGACTGCGTATGTTTCCGCACAGGCAATATGGTTTTTGTGTAAGATTTCCTTGGATTTAACCTTGTCGTCCGCAAGTGCATAGTGCTTTCGTGGATTGTTGGGATAAATAAGGTTCAAATTCCTGTCGTTGAGTCCCACAACTTCTGAATTGGGGCCTATCTTGAAAAATCTGCCTAACATATTCAAACTGATTTTGGGGTTAGTAAAGGATTAAAGCGAAGAACCTCGGTCCAACGTAACCCTATGTATTTTCCAAGGACAATGGACAACATGATAACCCAGATTAGGATTTCTGGAAAAAGAATCAGTACAGTGGGCAGCCATTCATTGGCTATCACATAATAGCAGACGGACACAGCCATCAAGGTTTGTAACAAGGTGCTGGAAGCCTTTTGAAAACCATCTTCTTGGATCAAAGTGGTAAAGCGTTCCGCCGAAATGGTAAGAATAATGGTTGGGAAAATCGTTAGCGATGTTAGCCATGCAATTCCGGTTTTGACGCCCAAATAGGAGCCTACGGCCATGACCAGGACCATCAAAGTAAGGGAAATGACCATTTTGGGAGTTTGCAACAGCCCCATCCTATTGAACGGGTGTGCCACCAATCCAACGAACATGATCAATCCCAAAAAAAGTAGGATTCCTTGGGCAAAACCGGTTTCCATAAGCGCCATGGCAATGAGTACCGGTAAAAACACCCCAAAGGTCTTAAGGCCAACCACATTTCTTAGAAAGGCCACAAGCAGACCGCCAATAGGAAGCAATAAAAGCAGGTTGAGACCCTTTTTGGGCAAGACTTTTTGTTCTACAAGTCCCCAAAGTGAAAAGGGGGAGATATTACTGAATTGTTCGGAGTTCATGCTGAGAAAGGGAATTTTGTCCAGTTCCTTAATCTCGTAGGTGTAGTCCAATTGCACCCCGGCCGTATGAACCAAAAGGAATTCGTCCCCGGCATACAATTCCAGGAAGTTGGATGGCAGGTAGGCAAAGTGTCCATTGAGGGCATCAAAAGGAACCCATTGATCATTCACCAGTATTTCCACCCACGCATGTGAGGTTCTTTTTCGAACATGTTCCAACAAGATTCCCCCCTTAATTCGGGAAGGATACCCTAGATTTCGTGCCAGCGCCACCAGCAATCTACTTTTGCCATTACAAGAGGCCCTATTTTGTTCCAAAGTGGTCAATGCATCCGTGAAACTAATGATGGGAGCGGATGGAATTGCGTGGACAAAGTTGAACAAACGCTGTATGGATTCCAGATCACTTCTAGAGCCCAAGACCAACTCCCTTGCCTTTTGGGAAATTTTCGGATGAAAAGCCTGGATGTGTTCAGTTTCATTCAGATAAGGGTGCGCGACTTCCAAGGTACTTTTGAAGTTTTGGGGAATATGGAACTGTGTTGCCTTGCCCTCATACATGAATTGATAATCCACATTTTGAAATACATTGGGCTTGTTGGCGGTCCAAACCCCCATCAAGTTTCCGTCTTTGGCAAGTCGTTCAAATTGGATGCCCTTTTTTATGCCTGTTTCTTCGGCACTGATGCGTTGTCTACTATTATTTTTTGGCAAATAGGTTTTTATAGTTGTGTTACCATCATTGTTCTTAAAATAGTAGCGGTAGGTTACCAAGTACATTTCCTCAGCATAAAAATCATCTAGATTTTTAGAAACCGGAATGGCCTTGTATAAAAGCGACAGTCCGGTGAGGAAACTTATGACCAGTAAGGCCATCTTTAAGTTTTGGGGTGTGTGCATAATACTATATCTTTACTTTTTTACTAAAACCGGTCAATCGAATTTTACCCAACCCCAGGGAAATTTTTCTCTCCATGAACACCCCTGAACAGTCTGTTTGCGACGAAAAAGTTTATAACACTATATTCGAAAGGTATTCAGAGTCCCTTCGCAACTATCTGTATTATCAATGCAAGGATTTGGATCAGGCGGAAGATTTGACCCAGGAAGCCTTTATCAAACTATGGCAGCATTGCGCCAAGGTGCTGTTTGAAAAAGCAAAAGCTTTTCTGTTCACAGTGGCCAAGAACAAATTTTACAACCAAGTGGCCCATAAAAAGGTGGTGTTGGACTATGCGAATTCAAAACCCCACAAGACGGCCGATCACGAATCCCCGGAATTTCTTTTGGAAGAAGATGAATTCATGAAAAAGCTGCAGTCTGCTATAGATGCATTACCTGATGGGCAACGTGAAGTATTCCTTTTGAACCGTATCGATAAAAAAACCTATAAGGAAATGGCACAAATGCTTGGCGTTTCGGAAACGGCAATTGAAAAAAGAATGCAAAAGGCCCTGTTAAAGTTGAGGGCCATAATTAAAGAAATCTAGTGGGGTTGGGTAAATGACATTTGAACGGTTCCATAGATGAGAACGTGAATCATGGCGGATAAAGAAACCATATGGGCAAAATGGATGGCTGGTGAACTTTCACCGGAAGAGCTATCAACTTTGGAGCAACATCCGGAGTTTGGGGAGTACCGTCGTATCCTTCAGGGAATGGAAAGATTCCAGAAACCCGCATTTGATCAGGAGGCCCTTAGGGCAAAAATTACCCAACGCAGAGGGACCAAGGCCCAATCCCAGCCAAAATCATCAAAGGTGGTATCCTTAAAATGGTGGGGTTATATAGGTGCGGCCGCAGCGGCAATCGCATTGGTTTTTGGGTTGCTATTTAATGAGGTCCAATATAGCACAGCTCCGGGTGAAACGCTTATGGTGGAATTACCGGATGGATCCCAGGTGCAGATGAATTCGAACAGTAAACTGAGCAGAAAAAGATTTTTATGGAGCTCCTCCAAGAAGGTAGCGCTTGAGGGGGAGGCCTATTTCAAAATTGAAAAAGGTAAGGGCTTTACGGTACTTACCCATTCTGGGATAGTGGGAGTGCTTGGAACACAGTTTAATATTAGAGATAGGGGAGCGGCCATGGAAGTAGCGTGTTTTGAAGGAAAAGTGCGCTTCAATTCCAAGGACGGTCAACACGAATCGTATTTGACCAAAGGAATGCAGATTAGGTTGGAGGGCAACCAATTTGAAGAAGGGAGTTTTAGCACCGAAACCCCAGATTGGATGCAGGGAAGAAGTGTGTTCAACAATATTGCCTTAAACGAAGTGTTGATGGAACTGGAAGCCCAATTTGGAATAACGTTTGAAGTAAATAATATGGATATTTCACAAAGATTTACCGGGAGTTTCACCCATGATAATGTTGACATTGCTTTGCAAACGGTATTGGTCCCCATGGACATCCCATATCAACTTGATCCAGATAAAAAATTGGTAATTTTAGGACAATAAGGTCCGGTATGCGCAACCTTCCCTTTCTTTTATTTCTTTTTTTTGGTAGCTGTTATTGGAGTATAGCACAAGAAAAAATCACTGCAGATTATTCGGCTGTGCCGCTTAAGGAAATCATCAAGGATTTAGAAGGCAAAAGTGCCCTTTATTTTTCCTATTCCGAAGATGTGATTGCAGATAAAACGGTCTCGCTTCGCTTTGAACATTTGGAGACGGACCAAATTTTGGAATTACTGGCTACGGAAACGGGGCTTGTATTTGAAAGGGTGTCAGATACGGATATCATCATAACCCTACCAAAGCAAACCATTGATATTTGTGCATATATCCACGAACAATCCATTGGGAGACCCTTGGAAGGGGTTACCGTTGCTATTAGCAACAATACACAAGGGAGCATAAGCGATAGCAATGGTTATTTTGAGCTTAAGGCCGTTACAATCGGTTCTGAAATTACGTTGGCTCATTTGGGGTATAGGGATTTGGTTATTGTGGTTGGGGATGTTTCCCTATCGGATTGCCCCATTTTGTTTTTGGAACCAGGTTTGGAAACCTTGAATGAGGTGGTGGTAACCAGTTATTTGACCAAGGGGCTGGATAAAAACAGTGATGGCTCGTTCAGTTTGACCAATAATCGTTTGGGGGTCTTGGCTGGATTGGTAGAGCCAGATGTTTTCCAGAATATCCAAAACATTCCAGGTATCACAAGTTTGGACGAGTCGGCTGCAGGAATCCAAATAAGGGGTGGTTCTCCGGACCAGAATTTGGTTATTGTTGACAATATTAAAATGTACAATACGGGCCATTTTTTTGACTTGATATCGGCAATCAATCCGTATCTCATTGAAGGTGCTAGAATATATAAGGGAGGGGCAAGTCCAAAGTACGGCGACCGGGTCTCCGGAGTGATTGATATATATTCCGATAGGGCGGTGCCACAAAAGACAACTGGCGGTCTGGGCATTAACGGAACCCACGGGGATGCATTTCTAAAAACACCTTTGGGCAAACATGTTGGGCTCTTGGTTTCTGGTAGGCATTCGTATTCCAATATATTCCAAACCCCAACCTTTAACGTGCTTTCCAATAAAGTTTTTCAGAATGAAACTTTGGTGACGGATGCGGCGGGAGGCATCTTTGAACAATCGGAGGACAATGCCATCAAGGATGATTTTTTCTTCTATGACAGTCATGCCAAATTGCTTGTTCAACCGAGTAAACGGGATACGATTTCCGTTAGCGGAATTATTACAAAAAATGACCTTGACTTCGTCGTACAATCGGATGAAGATTTGGTATCAGATAGGTTGATCATTGAGAACAAAGGGGCAGGGTTTTCATGGGAGGGAACAAGAACAAAATGGTTCAACCACTCCCTGTCCGCCTATTATTCCTCTTTGGATAGCAGTTATAAAAACGAAATTTCCGAAGAAGCGGTTTTGGAAGAAGAAAGTTTTAGGTCCAATACCTTGGAAGATTACGGCCTTGGATTGGATCTGGCCTTTGGGCTAAGCAGTAACCATTGGCTGCATGGCGGATTTCAATGGTCCAACACCAATGCTTCTTTTCAGTTCACCCGAACAGAAAGCAATGGGGAAAATGAAATTCCCGAAAACAGCGCAACAGAACGCAACGGGGAGTTTTCTACCCATGCAGCTTATTTGGAATATCAATATAAACCGGATTCCAAGGCAGTTTTTAATGCTGGAATTCGTGTTTCCAGATATTCCCTGTTGGATGGTCTTTTTTGGGAACCTCGGTTAAATTTGGAGCTACCGATATTTGATCAAGACCTGAGATTTAAGCTCACATTTGAAAATCGCTATCAGCCCATAAGTCAGCTTATTGAGTTTGAGGACAGTCAAACCCGTTTGGAAAACAAGGTGTGGACCGTTTCCAATGGGAACGATTTTCCTTTACTGAAAAGTGCACAGTTCTCTGCAGGATTTCTGCTTAACAAAGGGAGTTGGACCTTTGAATTGGACGGTTACCATAAACAACTCGATGGTTTGACCTCCTTTACCAATGGTTTTACGAATTTGGTTGAAGATTATTCAGAAGGTGAAAGCACCATTATGGGAATTGATATGTTCCTACAAAGAAAATTCAATAATTATAGTCTTATTTTGGGCTATACCTTCAATGATGTAAAGTATACATTTGGAGAGCTTCAGGATGGATCATTTCCGGGCAATAATGATGTGCCCTCCAATTTTAGCATATCGAATATTTTTGAAAAGGATCATTGGGAATTTGCACTAGGATGGACCATCAGGTCCGGCACGCCCTATACCCCCTCAACCGGTCTTGGGGATGAAAATGAGATTGAGTTTGGGGCCATCAACAGTCTTCGATTACCTAGCTATCATCGACTGGATGCGTCCGTTCGCTATGGATTTAATCTTTCAAAATCATCCAAAACCACCGGAGCCATAGGGTTATCCGTGCTGAATATTTATAATAGACAAGTATCCTTGGCCATTTCATATCGAGTGGATGATGACCCGGTAACGGATGAGCAACAAGTCACTTTGATAGAGCAATTGTCCCAGGGACTGACCCCCAACATATCGCTTCGAATCAACTTCAAATAGCGATCTGTTTAAAGATCAAATTGGAAAATGCGATGCAGAATTATGGAAAGTGCGCCTATTAGGGAGGCGTCTTCCCCAAAAGAGGAGGGTAGAATATGCACTTCCTGCTCCAACTGTTGGAAACGGTTTTTTGCAATTTGTTCCTTGATTTTTTCAAAAAAGATATCGCCATTTTTGGCAAGCCCTCCAGTCAAAACTATGGCTTGCGGGTCGAACATCTTGATAAGCATGTCGAGACCGATTCCCAAATGGCTCATGGCGGTGTCAAAAATCTCCATGGCCAAGGAATCTTCTTCTTTGGCGCAATCAACAACGATTTTGGCGGTAATATTTTCCTTTTTACCATTGACTTTGGCAAGGATGGTGCTTTTTGGATGGTCGGCCACTTTTGCCTTGGCAATTTCGGCAATTCCGTATCCGGATGACAAAGATTCCAAACTTCCCCGAAGCCCATCTTTGCCCACAAAATCGCTTTCACTGTCCACTATGATATGGCCCAACTCTCCAGAAAAACCCTTGTTGCCATATAACGGTTTACCATCAATTATAACCCCAGAACCAATGCCATAGCCTGCGTTGACAAAGATGAAGTTGTCATATTTTTTGCCCACCCCATGAAGGAGTTCCCCAAAAGCAGTGACCCGTGAAACGTTGTCGTAAAAAATGGGGAGGTCCAAATGTTTGCCCAATTCGGCCTTTAGATCCACCTTTTTCCAATTGAATACCGGCGAGTACTCAATAATGCCACTTTTAAAATCGATAAGTCCTGCAACAGCGAGGCCCATTCCCAAAATTTTGGAGACGTCCAGATTAGATCGTTTTTTGAGCTTATCAACCAATTGGGCAATTTGATCGCAAATTTTTACAACCCCTCCGCTGAGATCGGTGGGGGTTTCCACCTCAATGATGATATTCCCTTTCAGATTTGATATGGCCCCACGAATGCTGGTCGATCCAAGGTCAATACCGATCACATATTCTTCGCTACCATCAAATTTTAGCATTTTGGGAGGTCTTCCGCCTGTGGAGTCCCCTTCGCCAACGACTACCGCAAGACCACTTTCCACTAGGTCGTCAACTATTCGGGTAACCGTCGGGGCGCTAAGCTTGGTAAGTTTTACAATTTCTGCCCTGGATACCAATTCGGTATCCCTGATTATTTTGAGAATCTCAATTTTGTTGAGCTTGTTGATATAAGAAGCATCCTTCCCCAGTGAAAGCCTGTTCATACGTTATTCCGAATTTACCTTTCGCTAATATAAACAATCTAGATACTTTTTAACGGTATTTAAATAAAAATGAAAGCCCAAGAGAGTGAGAAGTTATGATTGGTCCTCCTGGACAAATTGCGCAAGTTTTGGAACGGAACTTAATTTAATCTTGCGATTTGGATATACTAGAGGGAAGAATACCCAGCCATTTCCGTTTACTTGCCTCAGATAAGGCAGCTTTTGTTCGGTTCGATCCTACTACTATTGATTGAAGTAGACCTGTTCCATGGTAGTCCAACTTGTGGCGCCTTTCAAGGGGATTTGCATGGGGTCGCAAACTTTTAACCATTCAATGGTTCTTTTTTCATTGGCCATTTTTTCCATGTCCCCTTCAAAATCCTTGCCCACATATTCATAATAACCAAATTCGTAAAATTCCCCAGGTTCCAATTCATGTAAAAAGATGGAAAAGTTCCGAATTCCATATTTGGTCAGCAGGTCCCTTACCCCGGGATTTGAATCGGCATGAAGAGCCTTGTATTCGTCCATAAATTCGGGCTTGAGTTTGATGACCATGCCCACCCTTTTTACTGCTGGTGAGGTATTGACTTTGGAAGTTGTACTGCAGGAAGACATAACTATTGCAATGATTAAAATAAGAACTTTCGGGATGTGATTTTTCATTTGGAAATTGATTTTTTAGAAATTGAGCTGTTGATTAGGTTGCCATAAGTTGATGGATGGCGTTTGGTTTTAGAATGGGGTTGGACCCTGCACTTTGTGCGACCAAAGCTCCTACGGCGCAAGCAAAATCCAATGCCTCTTGAGGATTGTTTTCTGTGATCAGTTTGGTGATCAAACCCGCTAGAAATGAATCGCCCGATCCCACGGTATCCACCACCGTTACGGGATATCCCGGGTTGTAGTGGAATTTATTGTCATGATATAAAAGCGCTCCTTTGGATCCCTTGGTAACACACATGCTTTGTGTATTGGTTTGTTTGCAGATTTCAATAATGGCATACTCGGTAGAGCTTGTTTGAAGATCATATAGCACGGAAACAATTTCAAACTCCTCTTCACTCATTTTAATGAAATTTGCTTTTTCCATAAAGTTGGGCAAGCTGCCGTTATGATAATGTGGGGGCCTTAAATTTAGGTCCAGCACCCGGTATTTGGCATAGGTTAGCAAGGCCATTAATGTACTTCTTGAGGTCAAGTCCCTAGCGGCAAGTGTTCCGTAAATAAAAACATCGGCTTTTGAAGTTGCGTGTATGGCATTTTCGTTCAAAGCAATATTGTCCCACGCAGCTGGATATCGAATCTCGTAGGTGGCATTCTGATACGCATCCAAGGTAACTATAGCCTCCCCGGTAGGGTAGTTGTTGGTGATTTGAAAGTATTTGGTGGAAAGCCCTAGGTCTTGAAGAAACTTTAAAGCCCTGGCTCCATCTTGGTCGTTCCCTACGGCGCTAATAAAATTGATCTCGCATCCTAAGGACTGCATGCGCAACCCTACATTTAATGGAGCTCCTCCTATTTTGGTCGCATTGGGAAATTTGTCAAACAGAACCTCACCAAAACAGATAGCTTTTATTTTTTCCATGGATTTATATGGCATTGAAATGCGGGCGATTGACTGATCTCCCGTGTTTAAATTTAAGAATGGGTGTACGTAGTTTTATCCGTTTGAACCGTAGGTTGAGGAGTAATAACACCTTGAATTCCCATTATTTTTCCAAAAACATTGTAAAGGTATGTAAAAAAGTTATATTTGTAAGGTTGATTTTGTGAAAATCGCCAAGTTTTCTAAATTGAAAGTTCTGTAAAGTCTTGTTTTCAGGGCTTTGAGATATTAATGATTAATACTTTTGATAATTTAGAAAGAATATAATTTTAACTATATTTACTCACAAGAACAAGCTTGTGCTATTTCTTGGGTGTTAATTGGGAATATTTGACCAATTATCTGGACCTTTCTTGTGGATTAAGAAATACATAACCAAATTAACTACATGGAAATTTCTTTTTTGGATTCGGCAATTATCGTAGCCTATTTAGTTGGAATCGTTTTGGTGGGGCTATTCGCAACCCGAAAAATGAAAATGACCGGGGAAGGCTATTTTTTGGCAGGTCGGGGTCTGGGTTGGGCAACCATTGGTGCGGCTTTGTTTGCTTCCAATATTTCAACAATTCACCTAACAGGTCTGGCGGCAGACGGCTTTGATATCGGACTGGTTGCCGGAAACTACGAATGGATGGCCGCATTTACCTTAATCCTGCTAGGATTGGTTTTTGCGCCCTTTTATTTTAAGACCAAGATTTCCACATTACCGGAGTTTCTCGAGAGGCGTTTCGATTCCAGATCACGAACCTTGTTGGCTTTTATGGCCATTATTGGGGCCTTGTTCATTCATATCGGTATGAGCTTGTATGCCGGGGCAAGTGTTTTTGAAAAGTTTTATGGGGTAAACATGTATGTTTCCATCGTAGTCATTTCGGCCATAACGGCAATTTATACCGTGGCAGGGGGGTTAAAAGCGGTAGTGGTGACGGAGAATATTCAAACGATTATTTTGTTGCTGGGGTCCATAATCTTGACCGTTTTGGCAATTTATGCGGTAGGGGACACCGGTATTTCAAGTTTTGAGGAACTTAAGGCGGCAATGAAGCCCGGACAACTGGAGATGTTGCATGCTCCTGACTCAGAAATTGCACGGACCAAGGGATATTCATGGTATGCATTTTTCTTGGGGTATCCCGTCTTGGGGATTTGGTATTGGTGTACTGATCAGACCATCGTGCAAAGAGTCTTGGGGGCCAAAACACAGAACGATGCGCAATACGGTCCCTTGTTCGCCGGTCTTCTTAAGATACTTCCGGCTTTTATTCTGGTATTACCAGGGGCACTGGCCTATGTGCTGTTCAAAGACCATATTGCTGCCCCTATAGAAACGCTCCCGGTACTGATTGACCGTTTGCTACCGGTAGGGCTTAAAGGAGTTTTTGCGGCGGCGCTATTGGCCGCTTTGATGAGTACCATTGCGGCAGCACTTAATAGCTGTTCTTCCCTGGTGGCTTTGGATATTGTTAAACGGATCAATCCCGAGGTTTCGGATAAAAAGCAAGTACGCATTGGTAGGATCACCGCTGTGGTGGTCATGCTTGTTGCCATTTTATGGTCTACCCAAGGGGGCAAGTTTGGAAGCATATTTCAAGCGATCAATGATATGGCGGGAGCTTTGGCTCCGCCAATTTCAGCTGTGTTTCTTTTAGGGGCCTTTTATCGAAGAGGGAGCAGGGATGCTGCATTTTATACGCTGTTGATCGGTTTTGTTTTAGGGGTGGTTCTGTTCTTGTTGGATTTCGCTCCGGTAAGTGGCTATAGATATATTACGGACGGTTTGGGAGTGGCATTCTTGATGCGTACATGGTGGATGTTCTGTCTGTGCTGCATTTTGTTTGTAGCGCTGAGTTGGGTCACACCAAAACCCGATGAAGCCCAGATTGCAGAAACGACCTTCAGGAACCCACGGGAAGTAATCAGTGGAAAAGTGGAAAGTTGGAAAGATGTTAGGGTTCTAGCCGGTCTGCTTTTATTGGTCATAATTATACTCTACTCCATTTTTGAATAGGATAGAACATTAGGTGTTGAAATAAGAATGTAAAAGTAACTTACTAACTATAAAAAAGAAATAATGAGACAAGCGGTGATGCCAAAGCCTGGCGCGATAGCTATTCATGAAGTGGAAAAGCCTGTGTTGTCCAATGATACGGAAGTTTTGATCGAAGTGAAGAAAATTGGGGTATGTGGGAGTGATATTCACGTGTATCATGGAAAGCATCCATTTACGCCCTACCCTGTGATCCAAGGACATGAATATAGTGGTGAGGTGGTTCAAGTTGGGGCCAAGGTCAACAAGGTCAAAGTGGGGGATAAGGTCACAGCTCGACCGCAATTGGTCTGTGGAGTTTGTGGTCCCTGCTTAAGAGGGGATTATAATATCTGTGATGTGTTGAAAGTGGAAGGTTTTCAAGCCCCAGGGGTTGCCCAAGACTTTTTTATCCTTCCGGAAGATCGTTTGATCAAGTTGGCCGATGGCATGTCGTTTGAAATGGGAGCCTTGGTGGAACCTACGGCCGTTGCGGCCCATTGCACCCTAAAAGCTAGGGATTTAAAAGGAAAAAATGTGGTTGTGACCGGTGCCGGACCCATTGGAAATTTAGTGGCCCAGTTTGCGCAGATCAGAGGTGCCAATGTCTTGATCACGGATTTGAGTGACTATAGGTTGGACAAGGCCAAGGATTGTGGCATTGAACATGTCAGCAATCCCAAAACTGAAAGTTTGGCCAAGGGTGTGGAATGCGCATTCGGTTCCGAAGGTTTTGATGTGGGGTTTGAATGTGCAGGGGTGGAAATCGCACTGGACCAACTTATCCAAAACATCAACAAAGGAGGAGATGTGGTGGCAGTCGCCGTTTACGGGGACAAACCCCGCGTGGATGTATCCCTTTTAGGGGATAGGGAACTTTCTCTCATCGGAACCTTGATGTACAAACATTCCGATTACGAGGAAGCGGTAAAATACATTGAAAGTGGTGAAATAAGTACCAGACCCTTGATTACCAAAAATTTCCCCTTCGAATCCTATTTGGACGCCTATAAATACATAGACAAACAAGGAGATGAGACGCTCAAAGTGATTATCGATTTATAACCATACACAATAACACATTCAAATCAGTCAATTTATGATGAAATCATTTACATACCATCAACCCACGGAAATCATATTTGGTTCAGGAAAAGTGAACGAAGTTGGGGAGGTTGTCAAGAAATATGGAACACGATGTCTCGTGGTGACCACCCCTGCCGTGGAGGCTACTTTGCCCATGTACAACAAGGTAAAACAGCTTCTGGAAGATGCCGGGATAGCCGTGGCCCATTATGACCAGGTCATTCCCAACCCAACTACGGAGGTTAGTGCCGAGGGGGCCAAAATGGCCATTGAACACAGGGCAGATGTAATTTTGGGACTTGGCGGGGGATCCAGTATGGATGCGGCAAAGGCCATAGCAGTAGAAGCTTCGCACGAAGGGAGTGCCTGGGATTATCTGTTCTATAAAAAGCCACCCACGGAAAAAACACTGCCCATTGTGAGCATTAGCAGTACCTCCGGTACAGGCTCGCAGGTAACCCAGGTTTCCGTGATCACCAACACCGAGGAAAGGGACAAAAGCGCTTTGTACCATCCATTGATTTTCCCTGATGCTTGCATTGTGGATCCGGAGTTGATGACCACTTTGCCCAGATTTGTGACCGCAACCACTGGTTTTGATGTGTTCTGTCATGCTTTCGAAAGTGCAATCCATCCCAATCGCGGGGCCTATGTGGACTTACTGGCTTGGGAGGCCATTGAGTATGTAGCTGAATATTTGCCTAAAGTTTTGGACGAACCAAATAACGTGGCGTATCGCGAAAAAATGGCCTGGGCAGATACCTTGGCGGGTTTATGCATTGCCAGCGCAGGGGTGACCTTGCCGCACGGAATGGGAATGGCCATTGGGGGAATGTATCCGCATGTGGCCCATGGTGAATCCTTGGCAATCGTTTATCCTGCCTGTACGCGGTTTACAGCTGATTCCGCTCCTGAACAGTATGGACGGATGGCCCAACTTTTTGATTCTGAGCTGAAAGGTCTAAGTCTGGAAGAAGCTTCAAAACATGCCGAAAGTGCGGTAATCAAGTTTTTGAAAAAGATCGGTCTCCATAAAAAATTGAGCGATGTAAACATGCCGGAAGCTGAAATAGAGGCATTAGCGGAACAATGCATGGTATTGCCAGATTATGAATCCAATCCAAAAGTGGCAACTAAAGCCGAAATGATAGAGCTGGTAAAAGCATCCTATTAGGTGTTGTAGCACGTTCAAAACCCCATGAAATACAACCTCACTTGCTGTAAATAGCTGAATCGGAAAAAGGGATTTTGACCAAGCTTTTGATTCAGGTTTCAAGAGTAAATAAAACTGTAGCATATGAGTGATAAAAAATTACCGGTCGGTAATTCCATATATATCAATAGGTTAAACAAAATCAGGATCCTACATCTCATCAGGAATGAAGGGAAAATAAGTAGGGCGGAAATTGTTAAACGAACCGGGCTAAGCGCACCGACCGTTACCAGGATTTCTGATGATCTGATCAATAAGGAAAAACTGGTTTCCATTATTGGAAAAGGAGAATCAAGTGGTGGAAGAAGGCCAAAGATCCTACAATTTAATTCCAAGGAGAACTATGTGGTGGGTATCGATTTGGGAACCACTTTCATACGTGGCGTCCTTTCCAATTTGGATGGTGAATTTATCATGGAACGGGAAATTCCTACCAAGATAGACAAAGGTTTTGATAAGGTCATGGAGCAGATTGGTGGGCTCATTGATAGTTTAACATCCCGTGAACTCGCCAAGGGAAAAGATGTGCTGGGCGTCGGACTTGCAGTGGCCGGGTTGGTCAATAAAAACTCAGGGATAGTGGAATATTCCCCAGTTTTTAAATGGAAAAATGTCAATGTTAGGGAATCGCTCAAGCAGCTTACCAATTTACCCGTGTTCTATGATAATGTTTCCCGTTTAACAGCCCTAGGTGAGTTGTGGTATGGGATTGGCAAGGACTGCCAAAACTTTATTACCGTGAACTTGGGTTATGGAATTGGGGCCGGAATTATTGCCAAAGGAAAACCTTTTTCAGGCGTGGACGGTTACGCTGGGGAGTTGGGGCATATCATTGTGGATCAAAATATAGCGTCGGAAGGGCGGTCGGGACTTTCCGGTACGTTGGAAGCCTTATCCTCGGGTTATGGAATTGCCCAAATGGCCAGCGAAAGACTTAAAGAAGCTACCGAAACTGGATTATTGGCAAAAATGGTAAAGTCCAATGCCGGGGAGGTAGATGCCAAGATTGTGACTGAGGCAGCCATGGCGGGTGACCCGATTGCTTTGGAAATATATGATAAGGCTGTATCCTATCTTGGGATTGGGGTTGATACCATGATCAAACTGTTCAATCCAGAGTGCATTGTGTTGTCTGGGGGACTCACTGGGGCCAAGGAGTTTTTGACGGATAAACTAAAAGTTGAACTGGAGAAACATGCCATGGGGAAATTAAATAGGGAAATTCAGATTTTGGAATCCACATTTGGTGAGAATGCAGCCCTGATGGGTGCGTTTTCCCTTATCTTAAATAAAGTGCTCAATCTTAAGATTGGGAATAGTCAAGACTAAAAACAAGTAAATGAAATCAAGGATGAAATACATGCTTCAAACCCTCTTGGTAATCGCGGTTTTTACTCAAGTGTATTCGTGCAAAAAGAGCAATGCCAAAAAGGCTCAGGAAGAAGTAACGATGAATAAGGTCGATAGCAAACCTAATGTAATTGTTATCTACGCGGATGATTTGGGCTACGGGGATGTAAGCAGCTATTTTGCAGAATCAAAGATAAACACCCCCAATATAGATCAGTTGACCGCAGAGGGCATGAAATTTACCGATGCCCATAGCCCGGCATCCTATTGTACCCCGTCCAGATATAGCATATTGACTGGGAACTATTGTTGGCGGTCTACGAACACTGTGGAGCTGCAGGAAGGTTATGGGGCTCCCATCATAGCAAAAGACGAAAATACCTTGGGGAATTTATTTCAGGCCAACGGTTACAAGACAGCCGCCATAGGGAAATGGCATGTGGGGATGGATTGGACATTTAAAGATCCAAATGCAGAACCGGAAGAATCCAATGTAGATTTTGAAGCACCCCTGATTTCGACTCCAATGGATCAAGGGTTTGACTATTTCTTTGGCACTTCGGGATGTACCAGTGATGATTCGCCATTTGCCTTCATTGACCGAAATAAATTGCAGGGATTGCCTCTAAAAGCACTAAAGGACATCAATGTGCCCGGGGATTTTAATTGGCAGACCAAGGAAACCCACTATAAGGATGTGCTTGCCGCACATGATTGGGAACATGAAAAAGCGGATACCACATTTACCAATCGGGCTATTCAGTTTATGAAGCGAACGGTGGCAGAAGACAAGCCGTTCTTTGTGTATTTGCCACTTTCTTTGCCTCATATACCCTGGTCACCTGCAGAATTTGTAAAAGGAAAATCCGATGCAGGCCCCAGAGGGGATTTGGTGGTCCTCACCGATTACTGCGTCGGCCAGATTACCAAAACGATCAAAGAACTGGGCGTGGAAGATAACACCATGATAATATTTACTAGTGACAATGGACCCAGAGAATCATTTGACGGACATAAATCCGCTGGAAACCTAAAAGGATACAAAGGCTGGATCGAGGAAGGGGGGCACCGCGTACCCTTCATAGTAAAGTGGCCCAGTAAAATAAAATCGGGTACAACAAGTAATGAACTCATCAGCCAGGTTGATTTGTACGCCACCTTGGCAAGTGTTCTGGAATCGCCTTTGGGCGATGATGATGCACCGGATAGTTTTGATTTTGCCCCTGTGCTTTACGGTGAACAGTCGAATGGCCCGATACGGGATTCTTACATTCATTTGGGATATGCGACCCGAAAAGGGGATTGGAAACTCATTTTCGATTTGGAAGAATCTATTGAAGAGGCAACAGAAGATCATTTTGTGCCCACTGCCCTTTATAATCTTGCAGATGATTTAGCGGAAACCAATAACCTAATGAATCAGCATCCGGAAATTGTCCAGGAGCTATCCAAGCTTTTTTGGGATATAAATAGAAAGGGAAGCTCCAGACCAAAATAAAAAACCAAAAGTACCATGGAGAAGCTAGTCTACATTTGGTCTATGTTCTTCTTACTGAATTGTTCCACAGATAAGGATGCCAATAAAGAAGAAACAGAACCAACAGTAACGGCGGTCAAAATACTTTCTTTAGGAAATTCTATCACGGAAGGCGAATATTACCGATATCCCCTTTGGAAAAAATTGGTGGATGCGGAATATCAACATGTTTTTGTGGGTAATCGTGGTGAAGCTGACCATGGACTGCCTGAATACAAAGGGAAGCGATTTAATGATAAACACCAAGCAGTAAGTGGAATAACCGCTATTGAAATTGCCAATGACCAGATTGACGCTTGGATGAACGCTTTAGCCGCTGCTCCAGATTTGGTGCTGGTGCATTTGGGCACTAACGATGCTGAGTTGATTTTTGAAGAAGCCGCAACCTTGGAAGATGTGGAACAAAGTATGCACACCATAATTCAAGCACTGCGAAACAAACATTCCAAGGTAAAAATACTTTTGGCACAGATTATTCCATTGAATACCGAATTTCCGTCGCAAAATGCACTTGTTGCTCAAATTAATGAACGATGGTCCAAATTGGCCGGGGAGCTCAATACCAGTGAATCGCCTATTGTTTTGGTCGATTGCAATACTGGATTTTCAGCAGCGGACCTCGAGGATGCCTGGCATCCAAATGTGCAAGGAGGTGAGAAGATGGCCCAGCGTTTTGCCGATGCCATTCTACAGAAATAATAGAACAGTACAATAGTATTAAACTGCAATTGGAAGTAACATAATAATCATGGAACGAAGAAGATTTATCCAGAATGCAACGATGGCATCGGCCTTGGGCCTAATGGCTCCTTGGGATGTGATAGCCAACAGCATAAAAAACAGCAAACTCCCCGTTTATTGCCAAGAATTTACCTGGCTGACCTATTTTGAAAGGGAAGGGAAGCAGTGGTACAAGGACTTGTCCTCATCCCTGGATAAACTAGCACCAAATACATTGCACGGCATGGAAGTTCTGATGGAAATGCATCAGGGATTTCCAAAGACGTTTTCCAAAATTCAAAAAGCACAATTACAACCGATTTCCATGTTTGCCAGCCCAACCTTGCATTTGGAAGACATGGCCGAACGCCATATTTCCAAATTGCTAAAAATTGGAAAACGGCTAAAGCAAATGGGAGTAAGCGTTATTGTGGTGAATCCCGAAGCCAAAGAAGACGGTCCCGTGGAACATAAAACAGGTGGCGAACTGACCATCCAGACCAAGGCCCTTGATGTTTTGGGGGCTGGTTTTCGCAAGATGGGGATACGTATGTTGTTCCACAATCATGAAATTGAGATGCAAAACGATGCCAAGGAATTTTTGCATGCATTAAATGGTACCCGGCCTGAGAATATGGGACTTTGTGTGGATGCCGATTGGATCTACAAAGGCACGGGGTCGCTGCAGACCCTGTACGACCTGGTTGGCACCTATGTTGGCAGGATTGGTGAGCTTCACTTGAGACAAACCGTTGATGGGGTATGGGCGGAAACCTTTGGACAAGGGGATATTGATTATAGCCATATTGCCGATCTGCTGCTTCAGAACGGACAACGACCTGCGTTGGTCCTAGAACAGGCGGTGGATGATGAAACCCCACATACCATGGGTCCCATGGAAGCTATGAAGATCAGTTTATCCAACGTTAGGGAAGTATTCTCGGAATTTGGAAAATAAGGAAGTAAATATTTAAAACTAGCCAGATGTTGAGATTAGCCTCAAGTTTATGCTTTTCGGTTTTATTGGTGATGATATCCAGCTGGAATTGCGTCGCGCAAGAGCTTACAGCAAGCCAAAACGGAGCCGAAATTTCATTGTTCAATGGGAAAAGTTTAGAGGGATGGAAAGGGGACCATCAGTGGTGGAAAGTAGAGGACGGAATGTTGGTCGGGGCAACCACATCAAAGCGAAATCCGGAGGATCCATCTTGGCTGATCACCGATAAGGCCTATGAAAATTTTGAGCTGACCTTATGGTGCAAACTAGAAGGTGATGGTAACCGAAATTCTGGAGTGTACTATCGTGGAAAATGGAATGCCGAAAAACAAGTGTTAGGTTATGAGTTTGATCTTGGGGGATGGGCAGGAGAGAAGGAACTCTGGTGGGGAGAACTGCACGATCCCTACGGCAGGCAACTTAGCGTAAGTGACTTGGACAAAGCAGCCATCAAACAATTGTATAACAAAAAAGGTTGGAACCATGTCCGTATTCGTGTTCACGGAAACCACATTCAACATTGGTTAAATGGGATAAAAACCGTTGATTGGTACGAAGAAGACCCTTCCATACAAAAATCAGGATTTATTGGGTTTCAAATCCATCCAGAATCCAAGTACAAGGTCTATCTAAGGAATATTGTTTTAAGCCCGCTATAACAGTTTGTAATATTTTTTTGGACTAGCGAACGCTATACTTTGTCAGTTCCCATACCGTTGGGCCCAATTTACTTTTTAATTACTTTAAAAGTCTTGCTACTATCTTTATCGGATGCTTTTATCAGATATAGCCCTGGGCTTAAATGGTCAATAGCAACCTTTGCCCTTTTGTTGTCCAATTCATATTCTCCTTGATCAATCAGCTGCCCGGCAATAGTAAATATCTCTAGTTGTACTTTATCAGCGGATGGCGATGCAGTTCTAATTGTAAAGGCATTTTCTGTAGGATTGGGAAATAACATCAAGGTATCGGATAAATTGGTTGTGAACGTCAATTTGCCCTCACAATTCCGGTTGGAAGTTACTTCAACCTGATCTTGATCGGATACGGGAATCGTAAATTTGGACGAGGTGTACTGTCCAATTTCCCTATTGTTGATTTTAACGGTGTACGGCCCTGTACCTCCTGTAATCTCTAGGTCCATTTGGCTTTGCGCACCGCCTGCCTTTGTAATGACATTTGATTTTCCGCTTAAGCTAATCCCTTCCCTTATAACCACTTCATAACAACGCTCGCTGCTCACAGGATCGTCAATATGGGATATGCATAATGTGTAGGTATTAGGAGCAAGATCGGTAATTTCAAGGTTGGTGGTAAATTGGTGTTCAGCACCATTTATCTTAGCAATAAAGGATCCGGTTTGGTGGCTGCCAACCGTAACACTGCCATTGCTCTTACCGGAACAGGTCTCTTCTTTTGTGGTTATGGTATAGTTATACGCACCTTCAGGGGAATTTATGATGCTAAAGTTTGTGGATGAAGTGGCCACCATGTTTAGATATATGATCAAGGTGGTGGTTCCGTCCGTGTCTGTAAATGTTCCTTGTTTGAGGTTGGAAAGAACAGTGCCATTGGCTACGATGGTAACAGGGTCATTACTGGACCAATTTTTAATTACAAAACATGGATTGTCCAATGGGCGTTCGGTTGACGCATCTGCGGTAAATGATAAACTACTGTTGGAAGCTGTAAGCTGGTAAGCCCTTTGTTCCAAAATATATGATCCGGTTACATTATTTGTATTGCTCAGGGTTGGGGCATTTTGCCAAGACCTGTACAGTCTTCTCAATGAGGCATCATCCCGGTTGGACATGCCTTCTAGTCGTATATTTTTTTTCCATCCTCCGCCAGCAATGCTACCCATTTGATAACCATCTTCGTCCGGAATTGGTTTTAGCATTGCTGTATGACCGGTCCGGGACCCTCCGGCACTATAATCATCGGAACCCGCTGTTGGTTTCTGACCCACAGGCCAGTGGTTATAACGGTTGAAATCGTTGTATGGCCCAAAGAACTCCAAATTTGGGGTATCGTATACCATGGTGGGTTTATAGTCGCTGCCGGTAATGTTAATGGTTTGGATTTCTGGTTTGGGCCCTGAATTATGAAGCAGATCTAGGGTATTCCAATCAAAGGACCAGTCCCAGTTTATTTTGGAGGACTGGTTATAGTTGGTTACTACTTTTTTAAGGTCGCTTGGCAGAATGTCCAAGGGCATTTCCCCAGGCCCAAGCAAGAGCATGGGTTCTGCCCATTCAACACGTTGCGTGTTGTCGGTGGCCCACCAGATCATTTCATAGGCATTAATGCCATCTGGGTAGCAATACATATACCAATCGGACCAATCCCCCCAACCACTCGCGGCATTAAAATGGTTGATGGACTTATCGGGAAAGATTTGGGGATATCTCCAGTGCACCACCACTCTGGCCGGAGTATTTTCGATGATTCGGGCGTGGCTGTACATATGCTGTTTGTCAGACATTGGCTCGTAGCAACATTCATCGTTGGCCCCAAAATTTTCATTAAACTCTGAGTTAAATCGGGTTTTAGCCCCATTCGAATGATAGGGGGAGTAGCTGGCACCTTTCCAAAATACGGTCTTAACTGGGGAGTTGTCATATTCAACCACAATATCAGAATATGGGCCATTCCTGAAGAGTTGATCCCAAGTGTCATAGAACTTTAAATTTTCGTACCGAGCCCCAAAACTTCCGGAGGAAGTGCCTTCTGGAACTACCCTGGTCTCCATGTCCACGTTGTCAATAATGGTACTGCCCGGATTAAAGTTGTTGTATGTCTGTAAAATTTGGGCATCGGTGAGTGCTGAATTATAGATTTTAAATTCATCCATAAGAGCGTCCAAGGTAAAGTGCCATCCAGCATCCGCGATTCCAGAACCTATACTTACATCGCTGGTACTCGTTGCCAGAGGGGTGTTGGCGATGGTTTCGTTACCCACAACAGCGCCATTTATATAGGTTTTGGCGGTGCCGGCCGAAGTATTTATGACCATGGCCACGTGAACCCATTTTTGCAGGGGTAAAGTGGGGCCTCCAAAAATGTAAGTGACCGTACTGCCTTGCACTATTCTGCCAAATATGTCCCCAAATTCATCCACATAAAGACCATAAGAATCATCTGCAACTTCATCATTGATGACGGCATTTCCTTTATGAACAATAGCTTGGTCAATCCATGGAAGGGCACCCAAGGCTATCCAACCTTCAATTGTAATCGCATCGGAGATGGAAGGGGCATTTGCATTTGGCAAAGTGATATAGTTATTATAACCATCAAGTGCGAAGGCCGTTCCGGAAATGCCTTTTTTCCAATTCATTTTGTTTCCTTCAAGAGTATGGTTATATCCAGAAGCTGTTTCTGTTATGATATTATTTTGTGCCTCATCGAAGTTCCACCAGGCAGAAGGGGTGATTACATTCGTTCCAATAACTGGATTGCCTGCCACAGGTCCTGGTGAACCCATCGGACTGCCTATGGAAGTACTTACATTGGAGATACCTGTGGGATTAAGGGTGAACGACTGCGTTGTTATGTTTTGCGGGTCTTCCCAATTAACGTAACTGACATCCCCACGTTTGATCGTGCGGTTTACAGTGCCGTCCGGGAACACGGTAAATACTTCATCCACAATGGACCGATGGTCCACATTTACTTTGGGATTCCCAGCACCAAAGCTTGGCAAATATCGCCAGTGTACCACGGCTTTTTCTTGATCAACACTTATGAGGCGTACATGGGAGAATGTATTGACTTTGTCCGGGAAGTTTGCTGAGCCGTCCCCAGAGCGGGGAACAACTTCAGGAACGTTCCAGGTGCCATTGTTGGTTTCCAAATAAGGTAGATAACTGTTACCGCGCCAAAAAACTAGCCTCGTGTTTTCATCCAACCTAACGATCAGGTCAGCATATTTACCAGTTCTGGAAGCGGCCTCCCAACTTTCACCTTTAGTTACTTTGGTGTAATAAGCGGTAAAACTGGATTGGGCCCAACTGGATAGGCCAATAGATAATAGTATAAGGGTTAATGTGTATTTTATTTTCATAGGTTTAAGTACTTGTTCAACTTGATTTACTCGGGTTGTTTACTTCATAATTAGAACCGCTATTTGGGCATTTACCCAACCCTATATTGTAACTTTTTTGACTTTTCGAACCCTCTTTCCGTTTTGGTCAAAATTCATTTGGGAAATGAAACAACCCCGCTAACATACTTTCCAAAATGAAAAGGTCAACGGGGTATAAAAAGTGGTTCCAATTTTGCCTTGGACCTATATTATTTTTGAGCGTCTATATCAATTTGTATTGGCGCATCGGATTCTGCTCTGACCCATACGATGAGGTCAACACTGTTCAAGGAGTTTTTGAATCCGTATCTGCCATCTTTGGCATTTAAGGCTTCTCCATTTACCTTAATGGAAGAAAGGTTGCGCTGCCCCCAATTTTCAACCACAAAAGCTGGGTTCAGCACAGGGGATTCCTTTGAAGCATCCAAAGTAATGGCCAAAGAAGGCACCTGATCATCAAGTGCAATGGTGTAGGCTTTTTCTTCCGGCTTGTAATAGGCCTTGGAAGCATTGTCTCCCAATGAAATGGCAGCGGGGTTGGACCAGCTTTTGTTTTGCTTGACCACAGTCTCAATATTTTGGTCCGTCATTCCACACAACATGATCTTGGTCATGGAACGATCGGTTGTTTTATAGGCGTTCCAGAAATAGTGGGACAAGGAAGCATGGGAGCCACGATCCGCCACCATGGCAAATCTACCATCTGTGGGTCTTGTGGCCACTGGCCAATGGTTCCACCATGGAAAAACACTAATGTTTCTTCGTAGCTCACCTGCATACACATCCATGCTGGCGGGTTGGCCGCCATTGATGCCTCCCGCAATATCTTGTGGGCGAAGGGATGAAAAAGGCTTGTATTTTGACTTTGTGTTTACAATCTGATTGGAGATGTTTTGCGGATACGGAGGCCATAAAGGTGGTGCCTGGTGTTCCCAAGAATAGGTTTTGCTATCGCCATCAATGTTGGATACGGTAAGGGCTTCAAATTCCAATACGCTTTCTGGCCTTTGACCAGGTTCCATGACCACCATACTTTCCTGCCATTCGTGTGCAGCGTTGGGGGCATTACTTAGGAGTACGTCCTCGCGAACCGCCGACATGTCAGGATAAATGGTATAGGTTTCGTTGGTCCAGTCGCCCCAACCCGTTTGTGGGTCTTCAAAGGCGAAATTTCCAACCACATCAACCAATCCGTAGCGCCATTGTACCACCACCCGGGCAGGTGTACTTTCGATGATCTTTACGCTGGAGTATTTGGTTTTTTTGTCCGACATCGGCTCACAGCTTCCATGGTCATTCCAGCCTTCATTAAATCCATTGTTGAAGAAAATCCCATTTTCACTTACCCAGCTGGGGATATAACCCGTACCTCTCCAAAACACGAACTTGCAGTCCGTTTCATCAAATTGCACCACAATATCTGCATGTTTGTCCACGGCCCATGGGGCATCCCATCCGGGGTAATATTCCAAGGTAGTATTAACTGCTCTAAAAACACCGGGAGATTGTGGCCCGGATGGGAATTTTCTTTTCGGGAGGGCAGGGGCTCCCAATGCTTTTGATTCCTTTTTATAGGCCGAGGCAATGGTTTTTGCGTCCAAGGCTTTGTTGTATAGTTTTAGTTCATCAAGAATCCCATCCAAATAGGTCAATGACTTTTCGGTGCCTTCAGGCCGAATGGTTCCAGTGGGTCTGGCTGCTACCCTGCTTCTACCAATTAATTTTTCCACATCACCGTGGTAGGTGATAGTTGAAAAAGTACCTTCAAATTTTCTATTGGCAACTTGCTCTCCGTTGATATAAAGAGTCATTCCGCTTGCTGGCGAATAGGTTCCTGCAACATGGGTCCATTCATTGAGTTCTACCCTTTTATCGCTCATAACGGTCTCCATTTTACCCTCGTAGGTCCCTAGTTTTAAAACCGGTCTTCCCCAGGAATCCAATTCCAGGCTATAGCCTTCAGTAGAGCCATCGGATAAGGGCCTTCTGTGATTGAATATGGAACAGAAGTTTTTCGGATAGGCACCTAGAGCAACCCAGCTTTCCAGGGTGAATTCGGTGAGCTCATCCCGAATGAGGGCATCCGCTTCTTCGTCGAACTCCTCTTCTATATTTACATAAGCCGTATAGCCATCCAATAAAACGGCATTTCCCTTTACACCGGGAACGCTCTTGTAGTATTTTCCATTTAAATTGTGTTCCTTGCCATTGACTTCGGTAACGTAGGCAAATACCTCTTTTGGGACATAAGTTTCTCCTCTTTCCAAATTTGCCTTTTGCCGTTCCACCCTGATTTTGTCAAAGTCGAAGTGCTGGATCGGTTTGTCCTGACTCCAGGAGTAGGTCAAAGAGGTCAGAAATAGCATTAGGGTTAATGCATGGGTTTTAGTTCTCATCTTTTTTATTTTTCCAATTACATATAGTTGTATTCTTTCGGTGCCTTCTTTGTCAAATCATGTTGTTTGTCTGCGCCGTTCCCAAACTTACTAAATTAAAGTTAGAAACTAATAAACATTAACATTATAGTTCCAAAATCACCTTTGCATTTATGCTCTATTTACGAACTATTTTAAGTACATAGGCGTGATCACAAGGACGCTGCATGGGCATTTGCACTTTGAGTCCCACTGCAGGAATCAACTCCCAGTCCAATGCATTTCCGTCACCGAGCATTGTTATGGAATCAATTTCATCTGGGTAAAGATAGTAGCCCGAAATGTGGCCTTGTGCATCCTCGTCCAAATCTACATAGCCCCATGCTTTTTTGCCTTCAGTAGCTCCAGAATGGCGGACCAACGATTTGATGGTCACCGATTTTCCTGGCCAGCCCAAGATAGTGGCATAAAGCACATTGCCCTTAGTGGTGAATCGAATGTCATCTTTTCCAAAATCGGCGCCTTCATCCTCGTCTTCTTCATTGTCCGGGCCTAGGTCTTTTAAATCGCCTACTACCTCATATTCTTCTTCAGTTTCTTCATGGCCTGGTCCTTCGCCGGATTTGGTCCAGGCCCTTGTACCATAGATGGCCTCGCCGTTGATTTTTAGCCATTCTCCCATCCCCAATAGGGCATTTTTAGCCTCTTCCGGAATAGTCCCATCCCATTTTGGTCCAATATTTAATAATAGGTATCCGTTGTTGCTCACCCGGTATACCAAGTTATCGATAAGATTATTTACGGGTTCGTATTCCAAATTGGGTCTATAGCCCCAGGATGGACCGTTGTCAATGGTGGTGTCCGTGATCCAATCGTAGTGGGTCAGTTTGGAGGCGGCGCCCAATTCCAAATCAAAGAGCCCCACCCCAGGAGGTAGGTCATGGTGCTTGTATGAAATGATGACCTCTGCGTTGCGATCCAATCCAGAGTTGTAATAATGGGTCACGAAGTCTTTCACATAATCTTCCCGGATAATGTCCAGGGCAAAATCGAACCAAACAAAATCAGGTTGATAATTGTCCACAACTTCTATCAACTTTCCTTTCCATTCGTCCATATATTCCTTGGTGGGTACATCCCCTTCCTCATGTATAGGTCCATAAAGCCCGGAAAACTCCGGATTACTGGCGTCTTTGGTTTTATCCCAAGTGGGGAAGAAGTACCAGTTGGCCGAGTGGTGAAAGGCTGTAACGAACTTCATTCCTTTGTTCTTGATCGCTTTGCCCAGCTCGCCCACCACATCTCTTTTGGGTCCCATTTGGGCAGCATTCCATTTGGAGTATTTGGTATCCCACATGGCAAAACCATCGTGATGTTCTGCCACGGGCCCCGCGAATTTGGCACCTGATCGGGCGAACAAGTCTGCCCACTCGTCCGCGTTGAAATTCTCGCCCGTAAATTTTGGAATAAGGTCTTTATAACCAAAATCGGGGGTAAGCTTTCCATGTACCCGTTCAAAGTCCCTGCCCCATTCGCTTTCGGGATTCATATAGGCTACGCTGGAGTTCCAGGTAACATTTTCCATTGATCCCGGAATAACAGTAAATCCCCCAATGGGTGTAAATGCCAAACTTTCCGTCCTTCAACCACTTTGGGGTTTGATGTTGCGAGAGTGATTCCCACGTAGGTTCATAATAGTTGGCCTGGACCATTTCTTGGCCGTTGGTTTCATTATAATTAAAAAGAGCAAGGGTTGCCGATAATAGCGCCACTGTGCGGAATATGGTCATGTTCTGTTTTTTAAAAATGATATTGCGTGTCGTTGGTCTTTTGCAACTTAGTAAAAGTACAAAAGTAAGTTATTAAATTGATATGGTTTTTAGATAAAAAACGATACATTGGTGCGAATCACTTCGACTAATGGTCAGATGATATGGAAACAAGCTGTGGTTCCCAGCGTAATGGAGCGATTGAAATTGGGATACAAGTTGGGGTTAAGGTTTTAGAAACAATTTAAAAAAGTAAGAAATAGCTTAAATTAAGGAGCTTGATTTGTTAAATGTTTAAAATTTATGGTAAAAAAATACCAAATTAATAAACGGTTTGTTTGTTTGCTAACACCCTGTAAAACATAGGTGTTCAGTAAATTGGGACAAGTACATGGTGAAGTGTTAATTGTCAGCTTGACAAAACTTACTTACTAAAATTTAAAAAGTAAAAATAAATTTTATACATTTATCCGAACTTTACAACAATTAACTAAATAACTCATGAAAAAAATTATTGGAAAAATTACTTTGATGGGTCTGATTCTGATTTTGGGCTTTTCTTCGTGTGAGAACCCAATTGAAGTTGAATTTCCAGAAGTACTCATTATTAATCAGGCTCCCAAAGTGACCCCGATTAGTAGCAAAATTCTAAAGGAAATTAGTGGGCCAAAGACCTTTGACCTATCTACCAATGTTAATGATCAGGAGAACGATGCTCTGTCCTTTGTGGTTAATTCCAGTGACCCAGGTGTGGTAGAAGCTAGTATTAACGGTTCTATACTAACATTGCAATCTGTGTCCATTGGTGCCGCGGTGATAAGTGTTGCAGTGACTGATTCCAATGGCAATGAGGTAAGTACCTCTATAGATGTAACAGTAGAAGAAGGAGTTGATCTGGTATATGCTCTTGAAATTAATTTTGATGTCCCAGATGGGGATTTTACAGAACAGATGCAAGGTGCTGTAGAGGAAGTGAACGACATATTTTCAGTAGGTAGTTCCATTAGTAGCGGTTCCGCTTTGATCGGTCCATCTCCAGGTGACTGGGTTGGGATTGAATTGTTCACACAAGAGCTTGATATTTCCAACCAACCGAGATTCGAGTTTAGTTATGCGAACGTGAACGATGCTACAAACGTGAATATATTTTTCGGTGCTGGCGAGGAGTTCTCCATTACCATGGCAGATCTAGGGGAAGACGTTGTTCTAGGAAACCCAGGCTTTAATACCATAATAGTGGAGGACTTGCAGGCCGTTTTTGACGACTTGGACATTGAAGCTGATTTGTCCGCTGTATTTGCCATTGGATTTAATACGGAAGCTTCCGGTAATTCATTCAACGTTGACGATGTACGATTGGGCATCAAGGAATAATTCACGCATAACAAAGACATTAAAATGAAATATATATTAAGATTTAAAAGTGCCCTATTGTTTCTGGGGCTGATGGTTGGGCTACAGTCAAGTGCAATCGCCCAAAATACAATTACAGGTACAATTACCGATACTGATGGACAGCCGCTTGCTGGCGCCACGGTGGTTGAGCAATCCACAACCAACGGGGTGGTGGCCGACTTTGATGGAAACTATAGTATCGTGGTCGCCAACTCCAATGCGGTATTGACCGTTAGCTTTGTAGGTTTTGTCACCCAAGACATACCTGTGGGGGTAAGAACCACAATCAACGTTAGTCTTCAAGCAGATCAAAATGTTTTGGATGAAGTAGTGGTGATCGGTTATGGTAAGCAAAAGAAAAGTTCCTTGACAGGTGCTGTTTCCATTATCGATGTAGGAGAAACGGAAAAAAGTCAGTACACCAATATTACCGACCGACTTCAAGGTAGGGCTGCGGGGGTTTCTGTTGTAGCCAATGGTGAGCCTGGATCAGTTGGTGATATCAGGATTAGGGGTTCTGCTTTCTTTGATGATAATAACCCACTGTACGTGGTAGATGGTGTTATTCTTTCAGGAGCACCTACCATCAACCCCAATGATGTGGAGAATATCCAAATTCTTAAAGATGCTTCCTCAGCGGCCATTTACGGTTCGCGTGCGGGTAACGGGGTGATTGTGATCACCACTAAAAAGGGACAAAAAGGAAAGCTCCGTGTTAGTGCCAATGTGACCACTGGCTTTCAGCAAATTGCCGAAAAACTGGACGTGACCAATGCCGAAGGTTGGGCTACAATTGTAAGGGCAGCCTTCGATTCGCCAAATGCCAGTGGACTACAACCTGCCCATGCATTTAATTTGCCAGGTATCGATACGGATTGGCAAAGTGAAGTCTTTAGGACGGCCACCCTTCAGGATTTTAATGCCAATGTATCTGGTGGAGGAGATCGTTTCACAGTGTTGTTCGGGGTTAACCATACCTATCAAGATGGAACCGTTCCAGGACCAAAATTTGATAGATCGGGGATTCGATTGAATTCTTCCTTTGAAGTGATCAAAGACCGTTTGACCGTAGGTCAGAATGTGGCTTTTAATAGAGTTCGCTTAAGTGGTGGAGCCGAAGAGGACAATGCGGCCTCAGCAGGTCTTGCTGTTCCTACTGCCATAGATGCTCTTCCTGTTATTCCCGTATTTGATCCAACCAAAATAAGTGGCTATGGTCATGGGGATACCAATAACTTAAGCTTTATGGTCAACCCTATTGGGTATGCTGCCTTATACAAAAACACTACTGAGACCCATAACATTTTAGGAAATGTCTACGCCGACTTTACCATTTTTGACGGTTTGAACTACCACTTCAGTTTGGGGATTGAACGAGGGAATAGCTATAACAAATTGTTTAATCCACGTAACCAGATTCGTCGTACCACATTGATTGGATCGGCCTTGGCTGTGGATGATTCAAAGGATCAGACTACCTATATTGAACATAGGCTTACCTATGAGAAAACCTTTGGCAAGCACACCTTTTCACTTATGGGGGCATTCAATGATTTGGAGGAAACCTCTTTCGGTACCTCAATAGCATTCGATAATTCCCTCAATGCTTTTGAAGCAGGTTTGTTTGAAGTCTCGGCAGCGACACCTCAAGGAACTGGAATCCCAACCGTGGGAAGCAGCAGGTCAACAGTGGCGACGCACTCATTACTATCAAGATTTACCTATGACTTTGATGATCGATATCTGTTAAAGGCCTCCGTTCGTCGTGATAGTTATTCCGTATTTCTTGGCGAAAACAGAGATGATGTATTTCCTTCTCTTGATATAGGTTGGAACGTGCATAACGAAGCCTTCTTTAACGTTGAAGCCATTTCCCAGTTAAAGCTTAGGGCTGCCTATGGAGAAGTAGGAAATAATGATGCCGGGGACAATCCGTATATCGGAACTACAGGAATTTCCCAAGGTGCTGGAGGACCCAACTATAACCTAGGTCCAACAGGAACCGCAGCAGCGGGCGCAACACGGGATGCCGCATTGGGGAACCCGGATTTGACCTGGGCCAGGGTAAGTGAGTACAACTTTGGTGTGGACTTGGAAATGTTCAACGGAAAGTTGGCCTTTGAAGGAAACTACTACTTTGGGGAGGTCGAAAATTTGTTGGCCGATGTTCCTGTTCCCGCTTCCGCCGGTATCGGCTTCGGGGCCCAAATCAGGTTGAACGCGGTTACCAATGAACGTAAAGGTTGGGAAACTGCGCTTACGTATAGAAAACTTGACGGGGATTTTACCTATAGCATCAGTGCCAATGCATTTGCTACAGAGACTTCTGTAAAAAGTGTGCCTGCTGGCTTTACCGGGATTCAAGGAAGTTCCATAACCACCGTGGGTTCGCCTAGGGCAAGGTTGTTTGTTTGGGACTATCAGGGTCTATATACTGCGGAAGATATTGCTGCCCTGCCAGCAGGTTTCGTGGTAGGTGAGTTTGAACCTATAGTTGGCGATGCCAAATACAGGGATGTGAACGGTGACAACATTATTGATCAGAATGATAGGGTAGCTGTGGGGAACACCTTGCCGACTGTCAACTTTGGATTAAATCTCACGGCAGCATATAAGAATTGGGATTTCACAGCATTCTTTTCCGGATTGTTCGGTAGGGATGTGTTGAACGAGCCCATCCGTGGACTACATTCTGACATTGCGAGCAATTACCCAGCCAATTACAATCCATACATCAACGGGGTTGGCACCTATCCAAGACCGCAGACTGCCGGAGATCATGGGAATTACGCGGCAAGTACCCTGTATGTGGAGGACGGAAGTTTTGTTAAGCTGAGAAACCTGCAGATTGGCTATTCGGTGCCGTGGAAAGACGTAGATAATTTAAGATTGTTTATTTCCGGACAAAACTTGTTCACATGGACCAACTTCACAAGCATAGAGCCTGAATTTGAAGGAGGCTTCTTTACAGCAGGTGAAGCCGAACTGGGGTATCCAGTGGTTCGATCTATAGCGTTAGGTTTAAATGTTTCTTTATAAAAAAATGATGATGAAAAATAAGATAAAATTAGTTTACGCTTTTGCTTTGACCTTATCATTGCTTGGCTGTTCCGAATTGGACCAAGTAGATCCAAACCAGGTGTCGGAATCCACTTTCTGGCAAACAGAATCACAACTGGACCAAGGAGTCATTGCAGCGTATGATGTATTGCAGTTTGATACCATGTACGGACAGAACCTTCATATCATCTATTCCGGACTTTCGGATGAAGGTACCAATGAGCACCCTTTTGAATTTAATGCCTTGGTGCGTTTCACCCTTTCGGATACCGATGCCTTTGGAGGTCCGCACTGGGGAAGCAATTATACCATGATCAGTAGGGCGTATCAAGTTTTGGAAAACGAGCCAAGGTTTAACAAACCTGTCATTGCTGGACAAGCCGAATTTTTGATTGCATTGGCCTACTTCAATTTGGTAGGATTCTTTGGGGAAAATGTGGCGTATGTGGACCGTGTTCAAAATCCTGCGGATAGACCATCCACAGCGGAAGATGGACAGATCTATGCCTTGATCGAAACCATGTTGCTTTCCGCAATCAACAAACTGCCTTTGAACTGGCCTGAAAATGATTATGGACGTGCCACAAAAGGTGCTGCACAGGCACTTTTGGCCAAGACTTACTTTCAACAACAGCGTTTTGCAGAGGCTGAACCTTTGTTAAAAGCCATTATTGATTCGGGGCAATATAGTTTGTTGCCAAATTATGCTGATAATTTTAGGGAAACCGGCACCGTGAACCCAGAAGCTGTGTTTTTGGTTAACTTTATTGAGGATGGTCCCACCAACGAGACGGATTCGAATAGACGCCACCAAATTTTCAGTGTTTCTGAACAAGGAGGTGCCTTTGGGGATATTCAATGTTCGAATATGATTTTCAATGCGTTCAATAGGGAGGAAGATGCCACGGGAAGTAAGGACTCAAGAATGGACCAAACGATAATTTACCCAGGTTCGGAGTTGACCTATTATGGACTAAGTGGCCAAGCCTGGGCGGATGAGGCTCCGGACCAGAATCTGCTTACAGGGTTCTACAAATATTCAGAACAGGAACACACGGCCAATAATGTGGATCCAAGTTCCGGACTTCCAACCTTTATGACCATTTTGGCCGATGGAGGTACAGATTATATTGTCATCCGATATGCCGATGTCCTGTTGATGTATGCCGAAGCTTTAAATGCTGCGGGAAATACGGCTCAGGCAGTTGGTTTTGTAGATCAGGTTAGAGCTAGATCGGAAAGACCAGCATTGTTGGATGCCTATCCTGGCGCTGCTGACAGCCAGAGTGCGTTCAGGGATCAATTGGAGCAAGAACGTATCCTAGAATTGTCTGGGGAGAATTGGAGGTTCTTTGATTTAAAAAGATATGGCAAGTACAATAGTGCGCAACAATCCGAGGATGCAAATTTTGCCACATTTACTGATGGTCAGGATGAAGTGGCGGGTATTCCACAGAGTGAATTGGATACCAATGCCAATCTAAGACCTAACCAGGCCAATTAAAATAGTTCCTTGGATTTTGTTTTCCCTTTTTTGGATTGTTTAGGGGAAACCATGTTGAAGTAACGTTGCACCATGCCATTTTAGATCAAGTGGTATGGTGCTTTTCTTCATATAGGAACAAATGATCGGGCTTTAAAGTCAATAGTTAACCAAATAGATACAACACATCAATGAACGCAATGAGATTTATGGCCATCCTGGTGGGATCGGCTCTTGTGTCTTGCAGCTCAGAAAAGCAACTGGACATTGCTTCCGTTTTTAACCAAAACCCAGAGCATGGCTTTATTAGCCATAAACCAGCATCAAAATGGGAGGAATCCGCTATCAGCGGAAATGGTACAGTGGGTATTCTAATTCCTGGAGATGTCCATAAAGATAGAATGGTCATTAGCCATGAGAAATTGTTTATGCCCGAATATCCTCCTTATGATGCCCCAAATTTGGGGAGTCGCTTGGATGAAATCCGGGAACTTGTCTTCCATGGCAAGGAACAGGAAGCATCCATGATTGCCGTGCAAGAGGGGGTAAAAATCGGAATAGAAGACGAATTTATTTGGACGAATCCCCATATCCCGGCCTGCCAACTGGAGTTGGAGAACCTAAATCCAATTAAGGATGATCTATATGCTAGAAAGGTAAACTACGAAACCGGAGAAATAACCATCAACTATGGGTCAGAAAGCGAGGTGGTCTCTCGAAGAGCCTTTGTTTCCCGTACTGACAGTGTTGCCGTATTGCACATTCAAAATCTCACGGCAGGGAAACTCAATTACAGGTTTAACTTAAACCAATTGCCCTTGCCCGAAGCAGAAGAAGAGGAAGATGCTTTTGACCCATCGGAATTTGTTTCCAAACTGGATATCAAGGCCCAAAGTGATTATTTGTCCTATCATACAACCTTTGAAAGACAATGGGAGGGATCCTTAAAGACGTATACCGTGGTATCCAAGATTATCCCTCGCAATGGAGCTCTTAAGGTGGAGGGGAACAGTATTCAGGTAATGGATGCTGATGAAATTCTGGTACTGTCCGCTGTCAAACTAAACTATGAAAAAGAGGTTGGTTCGCAAACCTCTAAATTGAAGAAGGCATTGGATGCGTTGGGGTCTTCCTATGAAGTTCTTTTGGAACCGCATGCCCAAGTCCATGGGGCATTGTTCAATCGCTTTAGTTTTCAATTGGGTGAGACTGAAAGAAGAAATATCACTTCCGAAGCGCTTTTGGCCTCATCCACATTTGAGGCCACGAATTCGGAATTGGTAGTGCAAACCGTGGAAGCTTCCAGATATAATGTGATTTGTAGCACTGGGGAAACCCCGCCGGCCCTACAGGGTATTTGGGGTGGTACCTGGCGGCCAGCATGGTCAGGGGATTTTACCCTAAATGGAAATGTTCCCTCGGTAATCGCATCCGGACTAAATACCAACTTACAGGAACTCACGGATTCGTATTTGCAAATGATGGATGATATGTTGGCGGATTTTGAGAAAAATGCCAAGGGACTTTATGGACTGGATGGAATTTATGTGCCTTCCAGGGCGAGCGAGTTTGGCAGTGTGTACCATTACTCGGAGTATTTCCCCCATATTTATTGGTATGCCGGAACGGCTTGGGCAGCGCATTTTCATTATGACAAATGGCTGTACACCATGGACGAGGAATACCTCAAGGAGCAGGCATTGCCATTTATGCTCAAGGCGTACAAATTTTTGAGCCAGATCTTATATCGGTCGGCAGATGGGCAATACATGTTTGTTCCTTCGTATTCGCCAGAAGTTGGGCCGTTGGACAAACATCCGGTGGCCATAAATGCGACCATGGATGTGGCGTCCATGAAACAGCTGTTGAGGAACCTGATTACCTTGGCCAATCAGGGATATATTGCAAAACAGAACATTGCTGAATACCAAAGTATTTTGGACAATTTACCCGACTATACCATTGACGACCATGGGCAGTTGAAAGAATGGCTTTGGGAGTCCTATGATAACAACAATGAACATAGACATGCCTCGCATTTATATCCACTTTATGATGGAGTGGATGAGGATTTCAAGAATAATCCGGAGTTGTTCGATGCTGCAAAAAATGCCATCGAAGCCCGTATGGAATATAGAAGGAGCAGGGATGGTGGAGAAATGGCCTTTGGTTTGGTGCAACTGGGTATGGCCGCCTCCCATCTTAAAGATGCCGAACTGGCCTACGAATGTATCCGTTGGCTGGTAAACTCTTATTGGACTCCATCTTTTGTGAGTTATCACGATCCACAAGAAATTTTCAATCTTGACATTAGCGGAGGAATGCCAGCCGTGGTTTCCTATATGTTGCTTCAGTCCACTCCAGAGGAGATTGTATTGCTTCCTGCATTGCCCAAGGAATGGCCCAAGGGTAAGGTAAAAGGGCTACCTGCCCGTGGTGGATTTGTTGTGGACATGGAATGGCAAAATGGAAAGCCTACCCATCTCAACATTAGTTCAAAAACAGGGAACGCGACCAAAATTCGATTTGGAGATCAAGTTTGGGATGTGGACCTCAAAAAAGGGGAATCCAAAGGATTGGCATTGGATCAATCTTGACAAAATAAAATTTACAAAAGCCATCCATAGCATGAAATACAGCAAAAATTGCGTTTGCAGCGTAGTGGTCTTCCTTGCTCTAGCTTTCACACAGCTTGGGGCCCAGGATTTCCAAAACACCCAGGAAAGGGTTCAATTGGAAGATGGGGACACCTTTGTTTTTATCGGAAATAGTATAACCCACCAATGCGCTTATACTCAGTATGTAGAAGATTTTTTCTATACCAGGTATCCTGATAAAAAGCTCAGTATTGTGAATGCCGGGGTTTCAGGAGACTTCGCGGAGGATGTCCTTCAACGTTTAGAAGAAGATGTGCTACAGCACCAACCCAAATATGCCAGTATACTCATTGGGATGAACGATGGGGAATATGTACGATGGAACGATACCATTTTCAATACCTATAAACGGGACATGCTGGATCTAACCCAAAAGCTGGTGGATGCCAAGGTAAAGCCTTTACTGCTTACCCCTACTATTTTTGATACCCATCAAGCTCTGCTCGGGGAAAATTGGGTGGATAAGGTAGAGATACCCAATATGCATTACGATGCTGTTCTCGCGTATTTTGGAGCTTGGTGCCTGGAGCAGGCCAACCTGCAGGGTTATGGTTATGCAGATTTGCATGGATATCTTACCCATTACACCCGTGAGGCAAGAAAAAAAGATGCCAATTTTACCTTTATCCCTGATGCGGTGCACCCAGAGTATGATGGCCAATTGATTATGGCGGTTGCCTTATTGGAGGGTATGGGAGTGGATACCATGGTCTCAGAAATTGAAGTGGACAAAAGAGCGGGACATTGGAAATATGCCTCTAAAAATGGTGCCATAAGCAACGGAAAAACGGATATGGTTGAGTTCGATTTTAAAGCAAACGCCTTGCCTTGGGTAGTACCGGCAGATGCCCAATATGCATTTGATTTGACCAATGCAGGTTCCAGATTGGGGGCAGAGATCATCCGTGTGGTTGGATTGGAATATGGGGATTACCATGTAATCATAGACAACATTACTGTTGGGACCTATTCCCATATGGACCTTGCCAAGGGAGTGGAGTTGCAAAACAACCCAAGAGCACCCCAATATCAACAAGCATTAAAGGTGGCCGAGCTCAATAAGCAACGAAATGAAGAGGTGATCGAGAAAATCAGGGATGAATGGTTGTTGAGAAAAGGACTGGCTAACCCTGAGATGATGGAAGAAGAGGAGGAAGAGGAAGACCTCTCCGGGGACCCCGAGCATCAGCGCTACTTGCGGTTAAGGGAGATGGGATATGAACGTTATGTCCAGGATGAATTTTCCAAAATCATCCAGGAATTGGAGTCCGAATCCAAAAAGATGGTTGATGACATCTACAAGATAAATCAACCCAAAACACGTCATTATTCAATTGTGCGTGTGGAAAACTAACGCGGAGAAATTTGCTGTTTCCATTAATCCCAATGGCTCACTGTACAGTGAATGGTCAGGGGAGGCCTCATCCCACTTTTCATATTGAAAATTTAATCAAATCAAGGTTGGGTAAAAGGACATCTGAGCTGTTTTAATACTAGTTCGGTGGCTTTTTGGGAATGTATATTCCCAAGTGTTGTTTATGGAAAAGGGCATCGCAAACGCGATGCCCTTTTTACCACTAACTCAATCAGAATTGACTAACTAAACTTAAAGTCTTTGAAGAACCTAAGACTCTAGAATTGCACTGTTATAATTGATTTTGTATAACATAGTAAATGTATGAAAAAAAGTTTTATTATTTATAACAACAATGTTAAAGTTTAATAATAAAGAGTTTAAGAGTAAAATTATTAATTTTAGGGGTATTGAATAATAATATATTGTTTACTTTTAAAATATAAGAAAGTAAATAAAAATTCAATGGCCCAAGCAATGACGGCTATTTGATTATGAAAATTAAGGATGAAGTATTGGTTAAAAGATACATGGACGGAAATGAAGAAGCTCTTGGTCAGTTGATCAACAGGCACAATCGTCGTATTTCAGGGTATATTTTTTCCAAAGTAAAGGACAGGGAGGTAACAGAAGATATTTTTCAAGACACTTTTATAAAGGTCATAAAAACGCTTAAGAGAGGCGATTATAGGGAGAAGGGCAAATTCTTGTCCTGGGTCATGCAGATTGCCCATAATCTCATTGTGGATCACTTTAGGAAAAGAAACAGACTTGCCCTATTTGAGAACAAGGATGAGTTCGACATCTTTTCGGTAATTGAAGACGACTGTCCAAATGCGGAAAGTAATCTCATAAAGCAGCAATTGGACAAAAGCCTGATTACCCTGGTGGAACAGCTCCATGATGATCAGAAGGAAGTTTTAATGATGCGAATTTTTCGGGGAATGAGCTATACCGAAATTTCGGAAAATACCGGTGTTGGAATCAACACCGCCTTGGGAAGAATGCGATATGCACTTATCAATCTTCGCAAGTTGGTGGAATCCCAAAATGTAAATGTTATGGAATAGATGGATAAAACCACTTCAGTTCCATTATGGAATCAAGCAAATGGTTGCCATTCAAAGTATGCCATCTTTTAAACCCAATTAAACTAAGTTTTATGAAAGTAAGTACGCTGTTGTTTGTTCCCATTCTTGTACTGTCCAATTGTGTATCACTTGTAGCACAAAATATCCAAAATGAAGGCATTGCCTACTGGGCTTTTGATGATTTGGCTACCCCGGGGACCAAGGACATGGTTTCCGGTTATTTGGATCAAATTGACGGCCACTACAAATCGGTTGCCGGGGTGGTGGGTAAAGCCATTAAATGTGACGGATTTACCACATCTATTGTTCGGGACGAGGAAGAGGCACCTGTCATATCAGGGCCCTTTACCATAGAGGCATGGGTCGCACCCCAAGCCTATCCGTGGAATTGGTCCGCTATCTATAATCAAGAATATAAAAAGCAAAGAGGTATTTTCTTTGGGATTGATGGTGAAGGCCGTGTTGGGCTGCATGCCGCGGTGGCCCGTCAATGGCGGGAATGCATCAGCACAGCAACCATACCTTTTATGGAATGGTCCCATATCGCTGCCACATTTGATCCAGAGGATGGTATGAAAGTGTATATCAATGGGGAGCTATCCGGGAATCTACAAGTACAGGGAGATTTGCTATACGATCGGGAATTTCCAATGCAAATTGCAAGAAACCATCAACCTTCGCCACCCTCTTCACTTAACAGGGCAGGCTTTGTAAATGTTCCGGCAAAATTCTCTTTTGATGGTATCATTGATGAGCTGAAAATTTGGAATAAGGTTTTGACGGGAGACGAACTGAACGGGAATTACCAAAAATTCAAACCTTCGGATGCTCCTCAGTTAACATGGAGAAAGCTCCCAGAGATACAGTTGGATGATGCAGCATTTGGAGCTTTCTACACCAAACTAAAGTACGATGAAGATTGGGATCGACTCTGGAGGGATGACCGGTACCCGGACATAGTAGTGACTTTTGACAAAAAAAAGCATTCCATGGTGTTTTGGAAAGGGACCAATTACAATATGAACCTGGTTACCGAAAATGGGAAATGGATTGCTGATCAGAGCGCGGAAACATTTGGTGAATTTGGTTGTATGGAACATATGTCCGACAAGCAGAATCGATACAGCCATGTACGGGTCATTGAAAACAACAAGGCGCGTGTGGTGGTTCACTGGCGCTATGCCCTTACGGATATCAACTATACCATTGCCAATACAGATCCTGTGACCAACTGGGGGGATTGGGCCGATGAGTACTACTACATTTATCCGGATGGATACGCCATAAGACACTATCGTATTCACGGTATGGACGATGGCTATAGCATAACGGAACCAGCCTTGCTTTCAAATCCGGGGGAACGACCAGAGGACAATATTGATATGGTTGCCGTAACCTTGGCCAATGTCAATGGGGAAACCAGTAGCCATTCCTTTGAGACCTGGCCTTCTGATCAATTACAGGGAGGAAGATTCAAGCATTCGATAGATGATGAGGTTCTTTCGGTTATCAATGTTAAGTCGAACACAAAGCCTTTTTTTATTTATGAGGAACCTGGAGGTATTGGTCCCTATGGTGGGGGGCGTAAGGAAATTGACTATCGTCTTTCCAAATTCCACTGGAGAAACCATTGGCCAGTAAGCCAAATTCCCAGTGATGGTAGATTTGTGCTTGCAAATGACCGTGTGACCAGTTCTGCAATCACATCGCCCCTGGCTGGTATGCAACGAGAAAATGAGGGAGGGGCCTTGGAAGGGCGTTTTGTCTTAGGCCTCAGTGATGGCTCGATGGAAGATTTGGTTCAGTTCGCAAAATTTTGGTTGAATACTCCAGAAATTGCTCTATCGGATGATTCCTTTAGCTATGAAGGCTTTAGCCGAAATGATCGGGCATATCATATGACCCGTAATTCCCGAACAGCTGAAATGGTCCAAATGGAGATCGCTGCTGATGCCCAGGCCCCGCTTGTAAATCCTGTTTTTATAATTCATAATTGGGGAGATGCCGCACCTAGTATAAGCTTGGATGAAGAAGTGCTCCCATCAGAAAAGTTCAGGTATGCCATACGAAATACACTGGAATCCAGAGACCTTATCCTATGGTTTGATTTAGCTCTTGACAAGAAGACAAAGTTGGTGCTGTCTAAGTAAAAAAGTACTTCAATAAAGAACAAAACCAGATATAGTTTATAATGAACGCTAGAAAGTTAGGGAAGAACGGATTTGATGTTACCGAAATTGGTCTAGGGTGTTGGCAACTTGGAGGCAAAAATTGGGGGACTCAAATGGACGATGGCGCGGCTATGGAAATTCTACAAGCAGCGGTTGATAATGGCATTCGCTTTTTTGATACGGCTGATGAATATGGGGAGGGCCAAAGTGAATTGTTGATTGGCAAATTCCTGAGGACTTCAAATGCTAATATCAAAGTGGCCACCAAATTTGGAAAATCTGTTCGCGTAGGGAATAATTTCAATGAACAAATTCTTCGTGAATCCGTGGAAGGTTCTGCAGATCGTCTCGGGATGAAGACTCTGGATTTACTGCAGCTTCATTGTGTCCCCAAGGCAATACTCGAGGATGGAGAGATTTTTGACTGGTTACGAACATTGCGTAAAGAAGGTAAGATTACCCATTTTGGGGCCAGTGTGGAAAGTGTTGAGGAGGCCATGATTTGCCTTGAGCAGGAGGGCTTGCTTGCTCTGCAGGTAATTTATAATATTTTTAGACAAAAAGTCACATCAGAACTACTGCCCAAGGCCCAATCTAAAGGAGTTGGAATTATTGTAAGGTTGCCTTTGGCCAGTGGGCTTTTGACCGGAAAGTTTAAAAAAGACACTCGGTTCGCTGAAACCGATCATAGAAACTTCAACCAAGGCGGGAAATTTTTTAATGCTGGGGAAACTTTTGCGGGACTTCCTTTTGAAAAGGGCGTTGAACTTGCCAATAAAATCAAAGCGTTTTGTCCTGCAGAAATGACAATGGCGCAACTGGCTTTGCGGTGGATCTTGGAGCATGAAGCAGTTTCCACGGTAATTCCTGGTTCCAGTTCCCCAGAGCAGGCAGCGGCCAATGCCAGAGTAAGTGGTTTAGATCCTTTATCCGATGAATTGATGGATTCATTGAAGATTTTTTATAGGAATGAAGTTCACAACTTTATACAAGGGGTATACTGATCCGTATTGGGTAGAATTCTGTAGCGGTTAAACCCATATTTAAAAACTTTCGCGGAATGCCTTGAACATTAGCCGGTCAAGACGAGAAGTTTTGGCTTTTTATTAATCCAAGGTTAATCTAACTGGTAGTTTCTGATTTGTATCGCAAATGCCTTTGAGGGATTGACAGACATCAATACATTAAACTCTTCATCCGTGAAGCCCCGCGATTTAAGCGCTGGGTAGAGCTTTTCAAATATGGCGGTATAGGGTTGAATGGATTGTTCTTCTTTTTGTGGATCGTACCAGCCAGCGTCATGGGAAATTAAAATCCTGTCCAGGATGCCATTTGATTTGGCGAATAGAATTTTCTCAACATGATTTTCCAGTTCCCAGCCTAAGCCATCCAGACTTATCCAGCATCCCATTTTTGCTGCTTTGAGATAGCTGTTGTTATTGTTTTCCTCTTGGGCATGTACCCAAATAAAGGCTTCTGGAGAGACGCCCTTTTCCTTTAGAATCTTTAACTGTGGCCATAATCCTTTTGCTTTTCCCGTATGGGAAGCTATGGTTAATCCTGTTTTTAAATGGGTAAGCGCTGCGGCCTCAACTAATTTTTGATGGGAAGGACTTAGGCTTTTGGAGTTATCAATGCTGATTTTTATAAAGCCCGGTTTTATTGAAGTTCCTTCTATGCCATGCGTATACTCTTTGGTCCACATGTTGGCAAGGTCTTCAGCCGAACTTTCTTTGACGTAATCTGGGAGAAATTTATCTTTTTGTGCGCCATATAAGCCTGTATTGGTAAGGATTTTTAGACCACTTTTAGTTGCAATTTTTTCTAGAAGAACTACATCTCTTCCCAGGTAATTGGGCGTGGCATCTACAAAATATGTTACATGGTGATCTTTAAGTACTTCAAGATATGGTAGTACAGCAGCCATTATTTCCTCATGGTCCCAGCCGGCTGGTTGAATTTTTTTTGCCCCTATAAAATCAACCAAGATATGTTCGTGGGATAACCATATTTGATTTTGAACTACTTGATGGGATTCCTTTACATCTTGGATTGTCACCTGACTTTTGGAAGTGGTACATCCAAAAATTATGGTCAAGAAGAGGAGTATGTATGTTTTTTGCTTTTTTGACATCCAGTTATGGCGTTTACCGATGCTGTTCAGCCCTAAGGGGCTGATATGCTCACATTAACAGCGGTACTTGCTGTGTGTTTCAACCAAATCACCAACCTTTTTTTGCCATTGGCGTCTCTTTCAATGCCACTTTTAATGTCTCCTGAAAAGGACTGGCCATTAATGGAAATTTTTGCATCATCGCTCCAATTGGAGATGACAAATGCCGGGTTCACTACGGGTTGTTCTTCAGAGGCATTGATGGTAAAACTGATTTCTTCCGCAGCGGCATTTATCAAAAATGCCTTTTGTTCCTTGGAATACTTCACGGATGTAGCTCCTTGCACTTGCGTAACTGGTGGAGGTAGTTTCCAGGATCGTGCCAACGGAATTAGGGACTCAACACTTTGGTTGGTCATCCCATGCAATACCATGGCACCCACAGATGGAATGAAGTCATTTGCTCCAAGCGCAAAATGCCCGATACGATCATTGCCGATAGCGTACCTGCCATCAGAGGGCAGCAAATTAACCGGCCAATGGTTCCAAGGACCGGCAAATGGGTCATCGGTGTAGTTTGAATTCTCCGCTAGTCCCCATGGGGTAATATACCCACCTTGGAAAACCTCAAATGTTTTGTATTCAGACTTGGTCTTGACAAGCTCTATGGATGCATCATGAATTTGGACAAATGGGGTTTTGTTGGGTAATTGCCATTGTAGTTTTTGTACATCGCCATTGAGATTGGCCACGTCCATGGCATTTAAACCTACCAAATCAAGAGCTTTGACTCCGGGTGAAAGTAGGATTTGAACATCTTGAAATCCTGGTCCTGCAGCGCCTATGTTTTCTTCTGTCCAAGTGTCATTTTCTGGGTGGTAATAGGTGTCCCGGTATTCCGCCATGGTTTCTCCCCAAGCCATAGTGGCCAACGAAAACTCGGATAATTCTTCTTCACCCTCTTCTTCCTCATCTTCGTCCACCGCAAAGGTATCTTCATCATCCGTTTCCGGTAATCCCCTACCATTAAAGTTTACCTTCCGAACGGCGGTGCCATCGGGGTAGATATAATAGTACTCATCAGACCAATTGGTCTCATCATTGTTATTGATATAGCCCACGTCAATGCAGGGATATTTCCAATGGATAATTGCCCGTGCCGGATTGTTCTCAATAATTCGCGCATAACTCTGTCGATTCTGTTTGTCGGCCATATGTTCCGAACACCCATGGGGTCCCCAGGTCTCGGTGCTTTGGTCCGCCATCCAGATATTGTTGTCGCTGATCCAGTTGGAGGCATAATTGGTCCCGTGCCAAAACTTTACGGACCCTTTTACATCGTCAAACTCCACCGCAATATCCGGACTTTCCACGTTTCTCCAGAGGTTGTCCCAAAGCGCATTGCTGAGGGTCAAATTTGTATAGTAAGCACCAAATTTCCCAGTTTCGCTTTGTCCTGGTAAAACACTCAAAGCTAAGCTGGAAGTAAAGTCTTCCGGTTTGGTTTGGTCGAATAGATGGGTAAAGGTATCAGCGTCCAAGGCGGAATCGAAAATAGCCAGCTCGTCAATTAACCCCTGAAATCCAATGAAGTAATCAATGTTTTCAGCATTGGTCCTGACAAAGTCCGAACCTCTGTCCAGCTCATTGTTCATCCCAATTTGGATGGGAGCGTCAATGAATTCAATTGGATTTTTCAAGGTTTTGGAGACTTCAACTTTTCCATTTATGGATAATTCAATGGTAGCGTTGTTAACAGAAACACCAATAAATGACCATTTTCCAAAATCCACTTTGGAATTGGATTTGGTTTCTTCCCCATTAACGGTGAAAATGATGTGTCCATAGGGGTCCAGACCAAGGTAGAATCCTTCTTTTCCCCAACCCTTGGATTGATGGATAATAGGTGCTTTGTTATAGGGATAGGCATCTGGCGCAATCCAGCTGCTAATTGAAAAAGTGTTGCCAATTTCAGGAACTTTTTCTTTAGCCAATGAAAGGGAGGTATAATAGCCGTCGAAGGCCAAGGCGGTCCCGGAAATACCTTTTTCGTAATGGGTGGAAACACCTTTGATGGGGCAGTTTGTTTGGGTAACTGCTTCCATAACAAAATCTTCATGTGGTTGCATCCCATCATCAAAGTTCCAGCTCAAAAGGGGAGAGGTAGGAGTCGTTTTCAAAACTGGGTTGCCATCAAAAGCTGGTCTGGGATAAATGGGTGCCGATTTTCCGTTTTGCAATTCCCCGTGCGTGATACCGTTATGCTCCAGTTGAATTTCTTGGACGGACCCGAAGTCAGGATGTACCCAATCCTCGTATCGGGTACCTTCCGCATTTTTAACGTGTCGGGTAATATGGTAGTCTTTGCCAATGATGAAAATCTCATGAACTACATTGGTGATGCCGCCAGTATACAAAGGATCTTCATCTATACTGGCAAAAAGTCCAGAAAGCTTTGGACGATGTGTATAGTGTACAACAATTTTATCATCACTTTCCTCCAATAACCGCACATAGGAGTATCTTGATTTTTCATCAGTTTCGCGATCGGGAAATAAGTCCTGAACCGGATAACTATAGTCTCCTACTCTCCAAATGGGAGCATACGCATTTTCCAACCTAAACTCTAGTTGACCCGCATCAAGTTTTACAATAAGGTCTTCATAGCGATGGTGGGCTTTATCGGAATTTCTCAAGCTGGTGTGATAGGCAAAGAATTCAGTGCTCGGTGTGGGTTTGCTGTTGATTTTGCAGGATGACAAGCTTGCAATGGCAAAAAGAACCATCCAAATACTATTTCTGGACATAGGTCATTTGTTTAGGTTGTTGATAACAAATATACAACTTAGTTATATACAGTAAGAAAGTTATTGACAATATTAACTTTTAATTACAATCCGAGGAGGATTGTAGCCTAGACTCGGGGTTTCTAGTGGGAAAAATCTGGTAGGAAAATAGCTATTGAAGACTTATGAATGCATTATAAAAAAGCGGGCAAACCATAGGTCTGCCCGCTGGACTAATTCATGCTAGTTCTCAAAAAACTGGCGCTTATTCAGTTCTTGCCAATAGAATTGAATAACTGATTATCTCCAAGGTTCACTCTGTTCCAAATTGGAGTTGTTTGTTACCTCATCAACTGGTATCGGGAAATACTTGTGTTTTGCACCTACATTAGCCTGTTGGGTGGCCGTTCCATTGGCGGCTACAAAAGATTCCAACTCGCCCCAACGAATAAGGTCAAAGTATCGTAAGTTTTCATAGGCAAACTCAATGGCCCGTTGGTGTTTTATCTCATCGAGCAAAGTTGCAGTATCGGCATAGTCAGACAAGTTGGCTCTTCTTCGCACTACGTTAACAGATTCCAATGCGGCTGTTAAATCCCCACCCGAGGCAACCAAGGCTTCGGCATGCATCAGCAGGATATCTGCATATCTTAAAATACGTTCGTTGTTATCTGGATCCGAAGAACCCTCCAATTCTGGTGGACAGGCTAAATGCACGTTGAGGTACTTTCTCCACCAACCACCTTCGGTATCACTGGAACCATCGGGAGCGCCACCACCATCGCAGCTAAGGCCTTCTCCCAATTCATTATAAGGAACGCCAAACAAAGGAAGTCCCTCATTAAAATAAACGGCTTCCAAATATCTAGGGTCAAACTCATCGCCCACCGTTCGTTCTAAAGACATCTCGTTCATCAACCAAGGCGATGGTCGAAGAAAAATCTCAAACCCAATCCCCGGAACACTATTAAAAGGTCTGGACTGGGTGGCTGTTTCCTGGTTGGAGAAAAAGTACTGGAATTCATATAGGGATTCGGTGTTGTTTTCATTCTCGGAGGTAAAATTATCCCTGAAATTGGTGACAAGCTCATAGGTTCCGGAATCTATGATCTGTTGAAACTCCGCGGCTGCCAAGGCATAGTTGGCAGCTTCGTTCAAGTAGCCAGCACGATATAGGTACGTTTTGCCTAAAAATCCGGTTGCACTGCCCCATGTGATTCGGCCTTCAGGCGCGTTCTCTGCAGTGGGAAGTCCGGCTTTGGCCAATAACAAATCGGCAATGGCCTGATCCCAAACTTCCCCAAATGAACCGGCAACCGGGGGATTAAAGTCCTCATCGGACACCGGAGTATTCAGCACGATGGGAACCGCTCCATACAAGTGGGCCAATTGAAAATAACTCACACCTCTAAAGAAGTAGGTTTCTGCCAACAAGCGCTGTTTTGTAGCTTCATCCCCACCGAAATCAGCTCCGTCAATGTTTTCCAAAATGGTATTGGCCCTAAAAATTGTGGTATATGCCCCATTCCAAAAACTATCGCTGTCATTATCTTGTGGAGAACTACCATAATTAAAATAGTTTACCTGTGTTTGAAAGGCCCCAGCAGTTACAACTGAACCGCCCCCTCTGGCATTTTGTGTAAATATAGACTGATCACCATCTCCCCTTAAGGCTCCTGCGATACTGTTGTACAATGTGTTTACAGCCTGCTCTACCTGTGTTGCATCTTCAAAGAAAACGTCCGCAGTGATTTCGTTGGGGTTTTTAACCTCCAAGAAATCTTTCTCACATGATATCGTCAAAAGAGCAAGCAAAACCAAAATCGCTATCCTGTTACTATTGCTTTTCATTATTTTATGCTTTTATAATTATTTCTTATTAAAAAGTAATGCTCACTCCGGCCTGGATGGATGCAGCTTGAGGTGCTGTATCTCGGTCTAAACCGGCGGTAAAAGGTGTAAATCCTGCTAAAATGGGAGATGATCCAACTTCTGGATCCAAGCCCCCAAAACCAGTTATGGTCCAAAGGTTCTGACCCCGAACAAAGATTCTGGCATTGCCCATATAAAGTTTACTGGCCAATGCTTTGGGCAATGTGTATCCTATTTCCAGGTTTCTTAGTTTCACATAATCCCCATTTTCTATGAATCGGTCGGATTGTGGGCGAGAGTTCCAATTTTCGTCAATATCGTTAGGATTGAGCCTTGGAATATTTGAATTTGGATTGTCCACTGGATCAAACGCATTTAACAAATGGCGGCCATAGTTGCCAAACTCATCCGTTTTGGAAACCAAGTACAGGTGGGAGTTGTAGATCTGATGCCCAAATGCACCGGTCAATATCAAATTGAAATCGAAGTTTTTGTATTTGGCGGAGAAGTTGAATCCTGCATTGACGTTAGGTACACCACTACCAGCTAATTGACGATCTCCTTCGGAGGTAATTTCCCCATCGTCATTGGCATCCACAAAGCGAATATCCCCAGGTTGTGCATCGGGCTGGATGATGGTGCCATTAGAGCTTCTATGGGCACTTACTTCCTCAGCGGTTCTGAAAATCCCATCGGTCTTGATTACCCAAAATTCGGAAAGACCTCCTCCTTGGTGAACCTCCATCACATGGGGCACATCCCATTCAGGACCGGCGTCCCCGTAGATGATCAAGTCAGTGCCAATGTTGTCAAGCTTTGGGTTTTGTGTCCCCACATTAAACCCGACATTATAGGTAAAATCATCCCCTGCGCTTCCTTCGTAGTTCAAGGAAAGCTCGATCCCGTTATTGGTGATTTTTCCATTGTTTTGATTGATGGTACCTCCCCCTGCTGATGGTGCAATGGGTGCGGCAATGATCATATCCGTGGTAATGTTATTGTAGTATTCAAATGAACCACTCCAGGAATTAAAAAGCTCAAAGTCCACCCCAATGTTGGTCGATTCCAGTTTTTCCCATGTCACATTCGGGTTAATGGCTGTTCCAGTGATCAACCCATTGGCAACACCTGCGCCGAACACCACCGGCTCAAATTGCAGGGTTGGAATAAATGCGAATTCAGGGACATTCTGTCTTCCCAGAATACCGTATCCAGCTCTTAACTTAAGGAAATTGATATCGGACAGTCCGACTTTGTCCCAAAATTCCTCGTTGGAAATTTTCCAGCCGAGGGATCCCCCGGCAAAATTCCCCCATCGGACATCGCTTGAGAATCTAGAGGAACCATCCCTTCTGAAATTCGCACTAAGCAAATATCTGTCATCAAAAGAATAGGAAGCTTGGGCCACAATGGAAGCCAAGGTGCTTACAAACCTTTGCCCAGTAACGGAAGGATTCGCCCCGCCTGGTGCACCTAGGGTGTTTATTCCCGTAGCTACATCTGCCAGAAAATTGTTTTTTCCAAAGGACCTGACCCTGGAGGAGAATTTTTGTGCCACAAATCCGGCCAAAACATCCAAATCATGCTTCTCTCCAATGGTCCCGGAATATCTTAAGGTATTGTCCACATTCCAGTTCCAGTCCCGGGAAGTGGAGATGTTAATGGCATTGTTGTCGTTAAAGTATTCATCCTGATTGACACCTTTAAACCCGAACATATATCGGTTTTCGTTGGTGAGCTGCGAATAGGCTCCACTTAGTTTATAGGTCAATCCCTTTACAATATCTATCTCGGTATACAAGTTCACAGAGACCTCGTCTTCTATAATGTCAGTGTCCCAAATGGTTAAGTAATGTAGCGGGTTCCTGATCAATGCCTCTGGGTTGTCCCCTCCACCAAAATAGAATGAGGAAGTCTGGATGTCCCCATCGGGATTCGTATCCGGGAAGGCGGGATTTGCCACGCCGGAACCATCAAATGTTGGTGCAAAATAGGGCTTTAGCTTTATGGCCTGTTGGTAAATGGACCTACTGAAAGCATCGGCCTCGGGATCTTGTTTGGATCGATACAAGGCCACATTGGCCCCCAACCTTATATGGTCATTGATGTTGAACAATCCGTTGGCCCTAATATTGGCTCTGTTAAAAGCGGTGCCCACAGTAATACCTTCTTGATCTAGGTAACTGGCGGAGACCCTAAAAATAGCCGATTCAGACCCACCGGAGATAGAAAGGTCATGAAACTGCATGGGAGCGGAGCTATAAATGATGTCTTGCCAATCATAATCCCCAAACCCGGCAGGATTAGCCAAGTAGTCTATTGCAGCCTGCGGTATAAGCGCATCAGGATTGTTGTCCAGATTGGTTCCGTACATCCGTTGTAAAATTTGGATGTACTCGCTGGAGTTGACCAAATCCAGGGGTTTTCTTGGAATTTGTGTCCCTAAATAGTTGGAGTAGGTAACCGTTGTTTTTCCTCTTGTTCCCGTTTTGGTCTTGATGAGAATTACCCCATTGGCCCCTCGGGACCCGTAAATAGCCGCTGCAGAAGCGTCTTTGAGTATCTGAACGGATTCAATATCATTTTGATTGATATTGTTCATCCCACTTTCGGTCTGCACACCATCCACGATAATAAGTGGGGCATTGTTGCCACCAAATGAGGAAACCCCTCGAATGGTGATGTTTACATCAGAACCTGGATTACCATTGTTGGATATGATGTGCACCCCTGCCGCTGTACCTTGAAGGGCCTGTGCGGCATTGGTTACCCCTCTTTTTTGCAAACTTTCCACATCGGCCGAAACTATGGACGCGGTAACATCCCTACGCTGTTGGGAGCTATACCCGGTAATAATGACTTCGTCCAGTGCCCTAATGTTTTGGTTCAGAACCATATCAATTTGGGTCCTCCCGTCAATTTCCACCGTTAAGGATTCAAAACCTATCATGGAAAAAGTTAGACTTTGTGAACCCTCAGGTGCTGCAATAGAGTAATTTCCATCGAAATCGGTGACAGTACCAACTTGGCTGCCCGTCACAACAACATTTACTCCGAGGAGTGGTTCTCCTCCAGTATCCGTAACCGTCCCAGTTATTTGTTGTCCAAATAAACTGGCACCACCAAAAATCAGCGCACACAACAAGGTGATTCTTGATTTTGGTAAAAGCTTAATTAAATTCATGGGTTTGTTAATTGATTAAAGGTTATTAGTTAATATTTTGTAGAGTAGCTAAAATTACAACTTATTTTCTAACATTAAATAAGTAAATGTGATTTTTAATGATCAAAATAGCAATATTCCACTTTTTAGAGAAGGTCTTTTGACGGAATTGGATTCCTGTGCATATCAAAAAAAAGAAACTTTTTTTCAGTGTAAACACATTTATGTCAGAACGTTGAGAGTTTTTGGTTGCGTGTTAAGCAGCAAGGATATTATGCTTCTATTAGGAGGATGTTGAGATTTTATCTTGGATTAATTATCTAGTGAGCTCATTGCTAAGGTAATATGAAATGGATAGGGACTAAGGTCTGTCATTGGACAAAGGCTGCTGTTTGCTATTCTTTATATATAGTAAGGCTTTGGAGGTTGATTTTCGATATAGGACTTGTCGGCGGATTTATGGATAATTCATTTAAATGTTACTTTTTTCGTAAAAGTTAGAAACTAAACTTTAATTACTTAAATTTGATATTTATTAGTTGAGCTATGCCTGATCAATATGTTATTGGAGTGGATTTTGGGACCGACTCAGTTCGATCCCTATTGGTGGATACCAAAAATGGCCAGACCTTAGGAACGGAGGTGCATTGGTATGCCAGATGGAAAAAGGGATACTATTGTGATCCTACCCAAAATCAGTACAGGCAACATACCTTGGATCATTTGGAGGGTATGGAACGGGTTGTTCGGGAAGTGGTGGAGAATGCAGGGATAGACCCCCGGTCCGTTAAGGGGATTTGTATTGATACCACGGGCTCTTCCCCCCAAGCTATAGACAAAGATGGAACGCCTTTGTGCCTAAAAGATGGATTTAAGGACAATCCCAATGCCATGATGATTTTATGGAAAGATCATACAGCGATTGAGGAAGCCAATGAAATTAACGCATTGGCTGGTCAATGGAAGGAGAATTATACTGAATTTGTGGGAGGGATTTATTCCTCGGAATGGTTTTGGGCCAAAATGCTACATGTATGCCGAACGGACCAGGCCATAAAATCTGAAGCATATTCATGGATGGAGCATTGCGATTTGATGACCTATTTATTAATAGGAAGTCCCTCGCTGGAGTCATTCAGGTATAGCCGATGTGCCGCGGGCCATAAAGCCATGTGGCATGCTGATTGGGATGGTCTGCCTGATAGCTCTTTTCTGTCTACCCTGGATCCCTATTTGGGCCAGGTCAAGGATCGCTTGTACACCCACACCTATACTTCCAATCAGAAAGCGGGAAATTTATGTGAAGCGTGGGCCAAGAAACTTGGTCTTACCACATCTACCATTGTATCCGTAGGTACCTTTGATGCCCATGCTGGAGCGGTTGGTGCTGAGGTAAGTGCGAATACCTTAGTACGGGTCATGGGAACTTCCACTTGTGATATTACCGTTTGTGATGAACATGTTATTGGAGACAGGGCGGTCAAGGGAATTTGTGGCCAAGTCAATGGTTCGGTTTTGCCGGGAATGATTGGTCTTGAAGCCGGGCAATCTGCATTTGGGGATGTACTGGCCTGGTTTAAGGATGTGTTGATGGCGCCCACGAGAGATATCATTCAACAAAGCAGGGACATCGATGCATCGCAAAAAGAAAAATTAGTCAAGAAATTGGAAGAGGACTTGATCAGAAATCTGTCCGAACAAGCTGCTGTCCTACCTCCTGAAGATACTGCACCGGTGGCTTTGGATTGGATCAACGGGAGGCGCACCCCGGACGCTAACCAATTGCTAAAATCAGCCATTGTCAATTTAAGCTTAGGGACGAGTGCCGCCCATATCTTTAAATCCCTTGTTGAGGCCATTTGTTTTGGATCCAAAAAAATAATCAACCGTTTTGAAGAGGAAGGGATAGCTATTGACTCTGTTATCGGTATTGGTGGGGTGGCCCAGAAATCTCCTTTTGTCATGCAAACCTTGGCCAATGTACTGAATAAGCCCATAAAGATTTCAGCTTCCGAACAAACCCCTGCCCTGGGAGCGGCCATGTATGCATCTGTGGCATCAGGAATACATAGTTCGGTCCAAGAGGCCATCCAAAACATGGGACAAGGTTTTAGAACCACCTATATGCCCAAGGAAAATGAAGTTCATACGTATAAAAAGATGTTTACCGAATATGAGGTTCTGGCATCCTTTGTAGAATCACAAGAATAAAATGAAGAGTAGGTATCATCATTTGAAAAAGAACTGTTTGGAGGCCAATTTGCAATTGCCAAAATTGGATTTGGTCATTCAAACCTTTGGCAATGTGAGCGTAGTTGATAGGGAAAATGCATGTTTTGCCATCAAGCCAAGTGGTGTGCCCTATGCGGAACTCAAAGCGGAAGATATTGTTATTGTGGATTTTGACAACCAGATTATTGAAGGGGATATGAACCCATCATCGGACACCAAAACCCATGCTTACCTGTATACCAAATGGAAAGCTATTGGCGCTATTGTGCATACCCACTCTTCTTATGCTGTTGCATGGGCCCAAGCCCAAATGGGGATTCCAATTTTGGGAACCACTCATGCCGATCATTTAGTGCAGGACATTCCCTGTGTGCCTCCCATGCGGGATGAGTTGATCAAAGGGGATTACGAACACAATACCGGGATTCAGATTGTGGAATGGTTTTCGGAACATGCCCTTGATCCCTTGGAGGTGGAAATGGTTTTGGTGGGAAGTCATGGGCCGTTTACCTGGGGAAAAAATGACAGTACCGCCGTTTACAATGCCAATGTGTTGGAGGAGCTTGCCAAAATGGCCTATTTAACCCTGCAGATCAGTCCACAAGCAGAGAGGCTCAAAGCGTCATTGATTGCCAAACACTTTCAAAGAAAGCATGGTTCCAATGCCTATTACGGCCAAAAATGATGGGCCGGAATCTCTTTTGATTTCAATTAGAGACTTGCTCCCCCGTCAACGGGTATAGAAGTTCCTGTTACAAAATTGGAGCTTGGGGAGGCCAGCCATAAAATAGCACTTACCACTTCTTGTATCTTGCCAAACCGACCTACAGGATGCATAGCTTGGGCAGCTTTTCTTTTTTCGGGCTCATCAAATGCTCTTTGCGCCATGGGTGTTTCTATTACGGCAGGACAAATTGCGTTTACTCGAATGTTATCTTCTGCATATTCCAGGGCAACGGCTTGCGTTATGCCTACCACACCAAATTTACTGGCATGATAAGCTACCCCGGCTCCCCCACCTTTTAAGCCAGCCAGGGATGAAATGTTGATGATGTTTCCTCCTCCATTGGATAACATGGCCTTTAACTCATGTTTCATGCATAGCCAAACGCTTTTTAGGTTTACATCCAGTACATGGTCCCAAACGGGTTCTTCATAATCCATGGCCTTGATACCCGGAGTTCCTTCCACTCCAGCGTTGTTGATGGCGATATCCAATCTCCCAAAGGCTTTCAAGGTTTCAGTTACCATGTTCTGGATGTCCTTGGTTTTGGACATATCGGTAGGTATGAAGATGGCCTCGGCGCCCAAGGATTTTATTTGGTGCAACAGTTCCAAATTCCGTTCCTTATTTCTGGAGGCCAGCACCACGTTAGCCCCTTTTTTGGCAAATTCCAAGGCGGCTCCTTTTCCAATTCCCGAGCTTGTGCCGGTTATCAATACAACTTTGTTTTTAAAATCCATGTTCATCTATATTCGCAATAAATTTATTGTTAGCAATAGCCCAACTTTTTGTTGGAACGGCTGAACAGAAATTCGAGCCTCCTTTCGCAGAAAAACGATTTAGTTTAAATGTGGGTATGGGAATTGGCTCCCTGTTCAATTACTCCCGAATCTTTCCGTCCCATCCCCTTAAATCCTCTGTAATGCCTACCATGCCATTATTCATAATGCCTTCAAATACTAAGGGCATAAAGCGATTAGGATGTTGGTTTGCGACCCATGCCATAGCTCTGAAAAGAACAATTCGAAATTCAGGATTGTAATACGTAAATGTATGGTGACCTGTACTTGTCCCGAAAACTTTGCCATTTCCAATCCCATAGGTCCAAAAGAGAGGTGATTCCTTTTCAGAAAGTTGGCTCGGTGGAATGGGGCCGGAGCTATCTTCCTCTGGTCCAGTTCTAACCGAACCAAGTATGTTTACATTGTCCTCTTGGTACAAATCCCAATAGAATTCATCCGGAATGGTCATTTTGTTTTGAAAACCCATAAATATTGGGTGTTTGTTATCAATGGATATGGAGTCAAAAATGGCACCCCATTTAGAGGTTCCCTCTTTCCAGGCAAATCCAAGACATTCTGCTAGTTTTTTTCCTTTAATTCTCGGTCGCATGATTACGGTTTCATGTAAAGAGACCAAGCCACCCCCTTTTTCAACAAATGCTTTGAGTGCCCTAAATTGCTTTTTTTTCAGCTGTGGCAAATGCAGATACATTACTACTAGATCAGCATTTTGAAGTTGTCGTTCGGTAGGAAATCCAAAGGATTCCTCAACTTTGGTCTTAGGGGACTTAGATAAAAGATCAACCATAAGATCCTTTACCTTAACATAGTCATGAGCACCGGCAATATGATGTTCGTCATAACCATATACCCAAACAATTTTTAATTCCTCTTTGGGTTCTTCCACCTGAAGTTTCCCGATAATCTTATCAAGACGGGATTTCTTCATTGGAGTCTTTGGTTGCTGATACAAGTGTTGCCCAAAAACTCCAGAGATAGCACACAAAACCATAATCGTAAATGAAACAATACCCAACTTCAACTTTTTAGGTTGGGTTGAAAGGACGCCAACATCAATTACCGCTAACATTGAACAATGAAATACTGATTACTTTATTGATGAAATACTTTTGTTTAAGTTCTCCCAATGCTCATCTTCCAAAAATGCGAAAGGAGTTGGGTTGTACTCTCCAATAAGGTCCACATTGGCCTTCTGGGGCACCTCCAAATCCAAACACCAGTACGTCGCATTAATGAACATTCGTCTTGTCCCTTCGGCCACTAGATCTGTGGATGCCCCTATGGTAGTGGCAAAGGCTTTTCCTTGTTTTCCTCCAGGCAATTGGTAACTTTTTGTCCAAGCTATGGGCATTAAAGGGTCGTTTGGATTGTACTCTTCATCCTCTTCTTCCCAATCCTCATCCTCTTCTTCTACTTCTTCTTCATCCTCTTCCTCTTCCTCTTCCATTTCTTCTTCCTCGTCCTCCTCCTCTTCAATTTCAATTAAATTGGTGGTGGCCAGCTTATCATCGGAGATACGCATTCCGTAAAGGTTGTCGTTTTCGTCATAGGCTGCTTCACGATCTATCACTTGCCCCAAAACAATGGGTTGGGCATCCCCGGGTAGGGGCAATCTAACACCATACACATCTGACGGTCCCCAAATGTCACCGGCTTTAATGCCATTTAGCAAAGAGTGGTTTTGAGCACCGGGTGCCGGAATTCCTTTAGTGCTTTGATGACGGTGCACGCCATGGTGTGAAATCCATTTTTCGCCCAATACCAGTCGTCCAAATCCATCTTTCCAAGCGTCATCGCCTTCATAAAAATTCCCGTAATGCTTGTAGCTCGACTCAATTCCCCCGTCCTCAAAATTAAAGGCATGGGTTGCCGTGCGTATCCCAATAACGGGCTTACCGGCTTTTAGGTAGTTGTCTATATGTTGCATCTGATTATCAGGTAAAGCTCTAAATCGGGTAAATAAAATCATCAAATCCGCAGTTTCTAACTGTTCCAGACCGGGGATATTGTTAACATTGTTCGGATTCAAAATACCTGGTTTTTTGGGGTCTTGAGCGAAGAGCACGGTACAGTTAAAACCATGTCTTTCCGTCAAAATCTTGGCCATTTGGGGAAGCGCTTCTTCAGAGCGGTATTCCTCATCTCCGGAAACCAAAACAATATGGGGTTGGTTTGCATCGCCCTTGTAACTGATCCATTGTTGCGCCTCCGGTTGTGCAGTTTCTCCTTCAGCTTTTTGGTCCGCGCTTTTCTCTTTGCAACTCCATATAAATACGCAGGCGAAGAAAAAATAATAAAGTGATTTCATTGTATTCGTCTTTAGTTATAGCTGCTTTAGAGCAGCGGCTGTATTTGTGTTTGCGTGTATTTACCATCCAAGAGGGTTACTCCATCTGGATCCGTGATGGCCCGATCACATTCATCCTCAAAAATGATCCAGCCTTTGTAGTCCGTATCCACCAAATATTGGGTGATGTTTTTAAAATCGATGATGCCTTCTCCAGTGGGTGCCCACCTTCCGTCAGCGAACATATCCTTATAATGGACAAGATTGACCAAGTCCCGATATTCCCTCATAATTTCCAAAGGCTCCATGCCACCCTTGGCAATATGACCTACATCTGGGCAATACCCAATGTGGTCTGCATTAAGGGCATTGATGATAATTTTATAATCTTCTTCCACCCGACAAATAGATCCTTCTGGGGAATTGGGGTGATGGGAACAGGTAATGCCTCTATCAACGGCACGTTCAGCAATTGTATTTAAACAGGAAACCAAATTTCGCTGTCGATTGATCAAATCCCTGCGATCTGACCCTGGCATCTGGACCAGGAGATAGGTCGTATTTGGAAAATGGGATAGAAAATCCATCCATTGGTCAGCTCTTTGTCGTTCGGCCTCTGTTTCTTTGTTATACCGCCAATCTTCCACATGGCATAAAACGGCCAATTCAAGATCGTGCTTGTCCAGGGCCTCTTTCATTTTGATGGGGTCTTCCAAGGTCCCAAAAAAACTGGTTTCAGGTTCTATTCCTGAAAATCCAGCTTTGGAGGCAATTCCCATGATGTGATCTAGTTTGCCCTTATAGGACTCCCCGGTCATTTGCCACGTATAGGTTTCGCAGCCAATCTTTATGCTGTCCATGGTTTTAGTCATTGATTAAAAATTGTGTTGTCAGTTGGTTAAACCGTTCCAAATCCTCCCAATGGTGTACGTGTCCTCCATCAGGAAAGGACTCATAACTGGAATCTTTGATTCCTTCATGAAGCACTTTGGAAAATTCCGGAGGAGTAAAAATATCTTTTTCGCCAACAGTGATCAAGGTAGGCACCTTGATATTGGCTAGTCGTGCCACAGTATCGTGTTGTATGCATGCATCCAATTGACCTTCAAAACCAAATCGAGACTGGGGATTGGAATTGGACGCGGCGGAACGTTGTCCTTCTTTTAGACTTTGCAAACCTTCTTCATAGTAAGGTGGTGCAAAAATCCAGAGCTGCAATAGCTCCATAAAATCTTCGGGATTGCTGGTAACCCGTATTTTCTTCAAGTTTTCATAAACTGTTTTGGCGTAGGTATTGAATTTGGGCCAAGTACTGATCAAGGCCAGTTTCGTTACTCTCTCGGGAAAGTTCAGTGCCAGCTCTTGGGCAATGGCTCCTCCCATGGAGATACCGGCCACTTTTGCCGTGTCAATACCCGCATGGTCCATCACGGCTATGGTGTCCTGTGCCATCATTTTGGTGGAATATGGTCCCTTGGGCTGGTCAGAACCGCCTACACCTCTGTTGTCAATTAAATAGCATTTAAAATGATGCTGGTATTCGGCCACATGCTTTTCCCATGTATCTCCATCGGCCCCAAATCCCATGAGCAGTACCAGCGGCTCTCCTTCGCCTTTTATTTGATATCGAATTTTTATTCCGTTGGAATCCGCGAAGTAACTCATCCTATTTTTTTGATTACATTTTCAACAAAGGGAATGGCCTTTTTTGCATCCACTTCCGTAGTGGGGCAAAAACAAAAATCGAAGCACCACCATTCCAGGTGTTCTACGTCTTTTCTCAAGGCTTTAAGCACCCGTTCAAAATCAATATTTCCGTTCCCAAATGGAGTATGGGTGCTGGTTTCATTATCATGTAAGGTGCCATCACTGTCAATTAAATGAAAATGACCAATGTGTCCTTTCAGTTGCTCCGCAAGCTCCACGATCCCATTGGCAAGTATCTCTTTGGACCCGTTATGTCTAGCGCCAATGACCGAACACATATGGGCGTGACTGGTGTCAAACAGCAGCTTAAAATTTGGATGGTCAACAGCTTCCACTATGGATTTAATTTCACTGGGTTTGTTCAACCAGAATCCAGGTTCAAACTCCCAGACCAGTGTAACACCATGCTTTTTACATAGTTCAGCGGCGCTGTGCCAAGCCTTGGCTAGGTTATCGAACCTTTGCAAATAGGTATCCAAGTCCAAATAATTGGGTGGACTAACGGTGTCTACACGTAAGGTTCCTATCTCCATGGCATTGCAAAAGTTCAGGGATTTTTCAATTTCCAAGAGGTATTCCCTTGATTGAACTTCCGCAGGGGGCACCGCGGTAAAATCAGGAGCGTATCCTGAGATACCCAATCCAAATCCGTCAATTTGCCTGCTGAGTTCTTTGCATTTTTCAGGTGTATTGTATACATCAGGGTGGGGGTGTGGACGAAAACCATTGATCTCCACTCCGTCGTACCCAGCTTCGGCCGCATAGGACAAGAAATCTGGAAAGGACCAGGGGTTCTTTTCAAAAGGGCCAAAGGAAAACGCCCAGCTGCCTAGGGAAAATTTAGGTCTTTTCATACGTTTACTCTGTTTAATCGAACCATTTAGATCGAATTAATTGAATCCCTTCCTTATAAATTTCTTCAGTAGGGGAAAAGTCCCGCCACACGTTAATGGAATTTGCAAATCGTGGAATGGCGGAGCTAAATGCCTCAATGGTTAGCCAACCTTGGTAATTGATGGCTTTTAATGCCTCAAAGACTTCATCCCAATTTATTTGACCTTTTCCAGGGGTGCCCCGATCACTGCCACTGATGTGGACATGTTGTAGATCACTCCCTAAATGGGTTATGGCTTCTTGATGACTTTTTTCCTCGATGTTGGCATGATGCGTGTCGTAAATGGCCTTAACGTTTGGATGGTTTACATTTTTCAACAATTGTTTTAAATCTGCTGCCGTATTCACTAAATAGCATTCAAAACGGTTTAAGGCTTCGGGAGTGAGCATAAGATTAGCTTGTTTTGCGTAGTCCCCAGCTTCATGCAGTAATTCGGCGCTCCATTTTAGTTCCTCCACTTCTGGAGGCCTACCTTCAAAATGGGCAAAAGCAGAATGAATGGGTCCACAAAGGACATCGGCTTTGAGGGCGTGGGCCCGATCTATTGCCCACTTTAAGCGATCTAATCCTTTTTGTCTGATATAAGGATTGGTACTGGCTATGTTGGATTCCTTGGTTAGGGATGTCACGCATGTGGTGCCCATCTCCATGCCAGCAAGCTGTTCCCCAAGCGCAGCATAATGTGCAACACTTCCTTCGCCTAATGGAATTTCCACACCATCATAGCCTGTTTCTTTTAGCTCTTCAAAGATGGGTTGAAGTTCCAAGGTCACGTAGTCGGACCATAGGAGCATGTTCATGCCAATTTTCATTTGCTTCTTTTCTTATTATCAACCATGACTCTTTCCACTAACTGTCGATTATTATGCTTCTTTGTTTTCTGATTTTATCTTCCTTACCCAAAAGAACAGGAGGGTAAACAATACGATTAAAATACCAGGAAAAGAAATCATTTTCTGTAATGTTGCTTGGCCTGCGGCCAACTCCATAGCGTCACCAATCAATCCCAAGGATGCTGCTTGCTCCCCTGCCTTGTCAATCCAATTCCCTATGACTGGTTGGAATATGGAGGTGGAAAACATCCCAAAAGCTCCAACGATGGACATTCCAAAGGCCCCGCTCAAAGGCACTTTCTCCGCTACCAGTCCAATCATATTTGGCCAAAAATAGCAGACACCAAGGGCAAAACATATAGCTGCTACATAAGCCATTGGGCCAGCGGAAATACTGAACAGAAATATACCTATGGTAGTTAAGATGGAAGAGCCTAAAAGCACCCCGGTCTGGTCGAATTTATGTACAAAGTCGCCACCAAAATATCTACCTATGGCCATTACACCGGTTATTAAAGCCAGGATCACCATGGGTTCAGCCCCGCTTTTGGATAAAATGAGTTGTGCCCATTGCGTGGGTCCGAACTCCGATATTGCGGTCAAGGTCATACAAAGACAGATAAAGAGAAATAGGGGAGACCGTATTGCGGACAAGTTTGTCTTTAAGGATTTTGTTTCCAGATTTCTTGGCGCAGGAAATTTTTGCCCATAAAATAAATAGGCATAAATGATTGTCGGCAACAATATGATCCAAATCTGGGCTTCCCATCCCAAGTTTAGTTTGGTCATTAAAAGTGAAATTAGACTGCCCAAGACAATACCTCCAGGAAACCACATATGGAATCGATTCAGCAAGGTATTCATGGTCTTGCCTGAATAGCTGTCAGCGATCATTGGATTGCAAGCAGCCTCTGTACAACCGTTTCCGATTCCAATGAGCAAGGTGGAAATAAGAAGTCCCACATATCCTCCTGAATATATAGTAAGTAAAATACCCAATGTATGGGTTAAAAATGCGAACTGCATTATTTTTTTAGGCCCAATGGCATTATAAAAGATACCCCCCAGAACCATTGATATTGGAAATCCCAAGAACCACATTTGGTTGATGAAGCCCAATTGTTTGGCGGACAAATCAAAGGTTTCGCCCAATTGCGGGAGAACCCCGGCCCTAATACTAAAGGAAAAGGCGGTTGTGATCAAGGCAAAGCAACTGCCATAAAAAAGTCTGTTTTGGTTATGCTGATTCATGTTCTGGTAAAATGTGGTTTGTATTTAGGTTAGGTTGCGGTTATTTCAAGGACACAATATACTAATTAAAGTTAAGAAAGAAACTTGATTCTTGAAATTTCATGCTGTATGTTTTCTTTAATTCGACTTGCCCAAGGTATGCAGGGTACTTTGAACGGTGCCCTGTAGAGTTACCCCGGTGGTTGAATTTATATTGTATGTAATCGTCATGGCGTCCACCGGTTGAATATCTTGAATATCCAGCTCAACGGTCATTTCATCAGCTTTTAAGGATGCTTTTGAAACCTTGAGCTTGGTCACATCATAGCGCTCTGAGCCGTAGTCGCTACTTCGAATAAAGTTCCAGGTGTTGACCTCATAGTTGGTAATTTCCGCAGCAGATTTCGGATCTAGTTTTTCCGCGAATTTTAGGGTCATACCCTTGCTGGTCGCATGCATCTCAATAGGCATTGGTATGGGATTCCCAGTATATCGAACTCGATACAGGTCTCCAGGTCTCACATTGCTGGAAGTGCTCCATGCGGCCATGCCGCATAAGTACAAATGTTCATCCATAGGATGGAATCTTCCGCGCATTACCCCGGTATAGAATTTGGTGTCTGGAATATCTATTACCCCGCCTTGCGCTTGACCATTGAGCTGCTCGTGCAATACCAGTTGAATTTTGCCATATCCATAGGAAAAGCTCAATAGGCTGCCATTCATAGCTCCCCATTTTTCACTGTCCACCCATAACAACTCCGAGGGAGAACGGTCAAATTCCATATCTACCCATACCATGGGTTTTTCCATGGCCAATCGGGTGGTATCCTTGGGAGGATTGTAGCTCCACATATTGCCATAAAATTTATCCTCAGCATCGGCTTGCACCCAATTGATGCGGTTGGCCGGATTCCAATATCCTTCCTGATCTGTGACCAGAAAGCTGCCATCTGGATTAATACAAACTCCGTTTGCTGCCCGAAAACCTGAAGCAATGACTTTGGATTCCTTGCCATCCTTGCTGACCTTAATTAGGGTGCCATGTTGCGGAATAAGAGCTTCCCTGGCATGCCTTCCACTTTTGGCATAATAAAGATTGCCTTGGGAATCGGTCTGTAGTCCCATGGCAAATTCATGGAAGTGGTCTGTAACTTGATGATCATGATTAAAACTTTCATAGAAGTCGGTTTCCCCATCTGCATTTAGATCCCGCAAACGAACTATTTGATCTCGACAACTCACATAAACCAATCCGTCAATGACCTTAATGCCAAGCGGTTGGAATAGACCAGCTCCAATACGTCTCCATCTTAGGAGCATGTTGCCTTCAGCAAGTCCTTTTACAGACCAAATATCACCATCTGTTGTGCAGAGTACAGCTTCATCGCCCCCTGGCATGAAATCTATACCGCTAAATTTCATCTGGCAGTTCCATGGATTGTCAAAAGGAGGCGTAAGTTGATCTATGGCCAATAGTTTATCTTCCGACCCCTTGATAATGGAGGTGGTCAATGTTTGCGGATAATGGGCCTTACCACCACTAGTGTATTTGCGTAGCGATTCAGGTTCCTTTGCTGCGTTGACCACATCGTCGATGACCGTATTATCTGCATCGGCAATGAACAATTTTATATTGGCTTTTTGCGACTTGGCAACGGTCATGATTATAAAGCCATTTTCGGTGGAGAGGGAGGCCCCTTTTCCCTTAATTCGAACATGGGTTTTGGCTGGTGCCACTATCATTTTTAAGATGTCTGAAGTGGGACTAATGTTCAAAGTCCGTGTAAAAATGGTTTGTCCATTTTTATGTTCCCTGCCCAACTCCTCCAAAATATTGGCTTTGCCAACGGAATACGAAAACACAATATGTTCTTCATGGTGGTAAACCCCTTTGTAATCTGCCCATTCCCTGGGCAATGGCCCAAATTTACGTCCGTCCCTGGCGGTGTATCTGGGATCTTCAAAGGAACCATTTTTGGGATTGGCCCATCCAGGACCCACAGGGGTCTCAAAATGGAGTTTACCTACGGTACGCGGATAGGTTTCGTGTTGTTCATTGAGCAAAATAGCATTCCAGTCAATGAAACCTTCGCCAGTCCAACCACCGGCCACACGAAGCACATCGTGGTCAAATAGCATCCATGCATTGCCTTTGGCCACTCCTCCTTCACCTTCATCCAAACGAACCGCTATTCCTTTGTAGGCAAAATTGTTTTTTGAGTAGTCTTCGTCAGCATAGGGCACCGGTCCGGGGGAGTGGTAACGTTCTGGTCCTGTTTCCTCATCCACAAGTTCTATGGTATTGGAAAAAAAGTTGCCATAATCCTGTTCTGACCAGGGCTGGTTCTCTTCAGAGTCAGGGCCCGTTAAACTTCCTTCGGGCAGGGTGCTCAAATACCCTGGGGTTATGGTAAAATAGTCTTCAGGATTTCCTCTTCGGATATACTGTTCCCTGATGTAGGTGAGTACGTTGTATTTCTGCTTTGGCGTTAGACTTAACTGGGGCGGCATGGCACCGAAACCTTTGGAGATGGTTTGGTACATGGAATAGGGGTCGTTCCCTGCTTTTAAGGACTGTTGCCAAAATTTGGATGCTGTGGGCAACGAACCTTCCAAATCGGGTGTGCCGTGGCAGTTGATGCAGTTGGAATTGTAAATTTTGGTACCTTCGGAATAGCCTTCACCGTCCATTTGTTCGATAATACCACGATGGTCCAGGTCGAATTCGGTTTCGCTTAAGTCATTATCGGTTAATATGTAGGTGATATCAGACCTGTCAATTTCAACGGGGTCATCGGATAAGCGTGTCGCCGTAATAGGAATCCTTTCGCCCTCAAATCGGAAATATCCTTTAAAGGTTGTTCCATTGAATTTTCCGGATAGCACGATTCCATTTTCTTCATCCATATCCTCTTCTTCTTCTTCTTCTTCTTCGTCTTCCTCCTCATCCTCTGCTTCATCTTCTTCGTCCACTTCCTCTTCTTCCAGTTCGTCCTCTTCCGTCAAAAAACCGGTCAAAGTTTCGTTGTTGGTCATGGCTACGCTGTCCAAATCAATGCGTTCCATCTGATATGAAATCAACGACACCTGATAGCGGGAATCCTTTAGTTCAATTTTCATGACGCCGTCAATCAATTTGTATTCTGGTTCTTCAGGAATCGATGCCTGATAGGCCCAAGAGCCTTCGATACTTTGGTTGGAGCAACCGTTCAGGAGGAAGAGGCAAAGAGATGCAATGGCCAAGAATTGGACTATCGGCCTCAGTGCATTGATGGAGGATCTATTTAATCTTGAAGGGAATTGGAGGGTAGGGCGGTTACGCATATAAATTCGTTATAACGGTTGGTTGCAATCTAAAATCGTGTTTAAAATTACAATTTAATATACTTTCTTACATTATAAAAGTATGTTTGATTTGCATCATCCACAAGCTTTTAACAAATATTTAGAACACACCGGAAAACCTTGATCAAGTTTAATGTTTTGAAATGGTCCGTTACAAGTTACTGGAATGGGGCCATCTGGGGAGTTGAACGCTTTTGGACAACAATTTTGTTGGAATCGGCCCCGGGGTTCTGTTGCATAGGTCAGAGTGTAGGGAGTGTTGTTCAAAGGCCAAAAAAAAAGCTCCACAAACGTGAAGCTTTCTTTTGCGGTCTGGACGGGGACGGAAGCATTGTCTTGACGGGCTTATAACTGGGGCTTTGGGCAAATTTCAGTGAATATGTTGACGAATTGTGAACTCTCAAAAGCAATGAATTGTAAGCAATTGCAATCCAGGAAGTTAAAACCCATTTACTTTCAAAAAATATTTAGCTTACAATTCATTTAGACCCGAACCCTGAACCCAAATGACTTGTACTAAGGTAGGCTAATCGTTTATTTGAATTTTAGCCAACATTCTGTGTAAAGCAACAAAAGCACGTTCGGGTGTATTACACCTTCCAAACCATTGACAGTTTTGTATACTTTATCCTCAATATTTATTATCGACACCTCACGCATAATTTCAGTATCGGTCAATGACTTGGTTGTTTCTTGAGAAAAAAGGCTATGATTAATGGCAAAATTTTCACCAATTGCTGTTTTTCTTTCCCAAATTTCACTCCATTTCTCTTTTTACTCGTCACTCTAATAAACAACAAACTTAAGGACCAAAATCAGGCATATTGATGAAAAAAGAAACGACCAATCGAAGAGGGTTTGTTAAAAAAACCTTGATAGCGGCTACGGGTATTAGCATAATACCTAGACATGTAATAGGAGGGAGTAATTTTATAGCTCCAAGTGATCAGTTAACCAAAGCGGTGATTGGAGTTGGAGGAATGGGACAAGGACATCTTGATTACGAAGGCACCAAACTACTGGCAATCTGCGATGCTGATGGAAAGCACTTGGCCAATACACTTAAAAAGGTGGGCAGCGACGTGAAAGGGTATCGCGATTTCAGGGAGGTACTGATTAGACCTGATATTGATATTGTCCATATTGCCACGCCACCACACTGGCATGGAATCATGTCCATAATGGCAGCTGAAGCCGGAAAGGACATTTGGTGCGAGAAACCAATGACCCGCACTATTGGTGAAGGGAAAAAAGTAGTGGAGGCCATGAAGGTTTATGGAAAGATGTTCAGATTGAATACATGGTTCCGGTTTAAAGATAACTTCTATGGAATGGGAGCTCCGGTCAAAAAACTTAAAAAAGTGGTCGATAGCGGTGTTTTGGGCTGGCCACTTAAAGTCACCATCAGTGGAGTAACAGGTTTTGATTGGAAATTTTATTGGGTTGGAAGGGAAAACCTGACTCCACAGACAGTACCGGACCACCTTGATTATAGTATGTGGTTGGGACCAGCACCAGAAAAGCCATATCATCCGCACAGGGTGCATTCCACTTTTAGGGGGTATTGGGATTACGATGGCGGAGGATTGGGAGATATGGGACAACATTATATAGATCCCGTTCAATACTTCTTGGGCAAGGACAGCACAAGCCCGATCAAAGTAGAGGTAGATGCACCACAGCAGCATTATGATGCTATTGGAACTTGGAGAAGAATTACATATACCTATGCCGATGGATGTCAGATTGTATTGGATGGAGAAAACAAGGATAAAGGCGCTGCTTATATCGAAGGGCCCAACGGCAAGATCTACAAAGGGTTTAAATCTACCGTTCCTAATCTTAAAAAGTTGATTAATAGCATTCCAGACCCTGAAGAGCAGATCACCACTTTTTCTGACTCGGTAAAAACACGACAAAAATTTGCGCTGAACGAAGATAACGGGCACCGATCGGCAACTGTGGTGAATATGGGAGTCATTGCGCTTAGATTAGGACGTGATCTTGAGTTTGACCCCGTGAAGCAAGAATTCATCAACGATGCTGAGGCAAATAGATTGATAGACCAACCCATGAGGAACTCTTGGGCCAAATAGTATATCCCCTTAAGTAATATCGAATCAATTAAGCAAAATTCTAAAGGAACCAACCATAATAACTGATGGAGCAAACGCTGAAATCAACAAATTTCAGATGGCATTCATTGAATAGGTCAAAAACTTTGATTACATGAAAAAAACAAGTTTAAAAATAACTACTCTCCTTTTTGCGCTGTTTGCTTTGCAAACCATGATGGGGCAGATAAACAGAACCCTTGAAACCAAAGTGGCGGATATATTGGCCCAGTTGCCAACCAAAGATTTAGGTCATTCCGACAAGCTCATGCAAGAAATTATGGATTTGGAAACCGAAGGGATCCTTAAATTCTGTGATATGTTGGTTCCACTTGGAACAGGAGATGATACCAAAGCGCGTTATGCCATTCAAAGTTTGGCAATATATGCTGGGAGACAAAAAAATAAGATTAAAAACAATGCGGTTGAAGATGCGCTTTTGATTGGATTGAAAAAAGCTTCAAATCCTGAAATAAAGACGTTTCTAATAGACCGCTTGATGTATTGCGGGAGCAATACCAGCATCGAGCCATTGGGGGTGTATTTAAAGGGCGATGAAATCTGGGCTCCTGCTTTGGCAACGATTACAGCGATAGGCACAAAAGAGGCTGCAAGCTCCATCTATAACTTAGCTAAATCTGCCAATGGTAAAAAACGTGTGGCAATAATTGAGGCTTTGGGAATAATGCGATTTGAACCAGCTTTGACCATATTAGAAAAAGAGGCTTCGAATCCTGTTTCCAATGTTTCAAAACAAAAGAGTCTTATGGCCTTGGCCGAGATTGCACATCACAGTTCCTATGATATCCTGTCACAAGCAGTAATTGGTTCGGTATACCAAATGGATGATAGTGGAGCCATTGTTGCTTATATACATTACGGAAACAGGTTGTTGGAGAAAGGTAATTCCACACTCGCGCTAATTGTTGCCAATTCTTTGTTGAAAAACTGCAAATCGGACGATCAACTGCATTATCGCGCAGCTGGTTTTGGTCTATTGTGTGGCGTACAGGGGAAAAATGCTGTAAAGATCCATCTGAAGGAGGCACGACATAAAGATCTAAAATACAGAGGGGCAGTGTTGGCTGTGGCAGCGCAAAACTTAACGAATGAAGAAGTGCTAAAATGGGTGAAAGCCTATAAAAAAGCAGATGCTAGTGCCAAACCTCAAATTATTGGGCTGTTATCGAAGCGCGACGAAAACGAGGTCTTCGACAAATGTATCGTTTCGGCCGTAAATGCTGAAGATGAAATGGTAAGATTGGCAGGAATCAAAGCATTGGCTTTTCAGAAAAAGAACAAGGCTTTACCTGTACTTATGCGAGCTTTGGAAAAGGATGAATCACCTTCAATTCAAAAAGCCATTGAAAAAACCTTGTTGAGGTTGGTCGGAAAAGAAGATAGTACCGTCCTTGCGGAACATTTGAGCAGGGTCAATGATAAAGGAAAGGAAGTATTGGTCAATGTTCTTGCTGCTCGCAATGCAACTACTCAATTTGATTTAGTTGCTGGGTTGGTGAATAATGCCAATCCAGATTTAAAAAATGCGGCCTACAGGGCTTTACCATCCATAGCTTCCATAGATGAATTGCAAAAATTGATCAATATCCTTTCGAAAACTAAGGAAAAGTGGGAGTCGAATTCTGTTCAAAGTGCCATTATTAATGTGTTGGACTCCACGGAAAAGGATAATTCAGAAATTATCTATGAGGCTTATAAGAGTTTTGAGGATAAGTCAAAACTGCTCCCCGTATTACCAACTTTGAGCACTGATATTGCCCTAAAAATGGTTTTAGAACGGCTGCCGTCCGAAAATATGAATGAAAGGATTGACGCTATTAGAGCGCTTGCCAAATGGAAAACCAAAGATGCCCTACCTCATCTATTCCATTCTGTGGTCAATTCCAAAAATCAAATCCGTTCTGAAGCTTTTGGACTATATCTAAGGAAAATAACCACTTCAGATTTACCAGATGATCAAAAGTTACTGTTGATAAGAAAGCTTACGCCATATAGCTACACAACAGAAGAAAAGAAGCAGATTATCCGTGCAGCTCGTTCGGCCAAGACATTTTTATCATTGGTCTTTGTTTCAGATTTTTTGGATGATAACGAATTGAAGACAACCGCGTCCAATGCAATTATTAGTCTAGCACTTCCCAGTCCTGGCTTGAACAACGGTCTTAGTGGGGATATTGTTAGAAAGGCTGTTTCCAAGAGTATTGTCAACCTTTCAGGTCCTGACAGCCAGTACATGAGAATAGATGTAAAGGAATTTCTGGACAACATGCCCGAAGAAAAGGGTTTTGTTTCCATTTTCAACGGGAAAGACCTTACAGGTTGGGAAGGTCTGGTGGAAAATCCTATTGCCCGACGTAAAATGTCCAAAGGGATATTGCAAAAAGCCCAGAAGAAAGCCAATACCCAAATGCTATCGGATTGGTTTGTAAAGGATGGTATCATTGGTTTTAAGGGAGATGGTTATAACAATATCTGCACCATTAAAGATTATGGGGATTTTGAGATGTTGGTTGACTGGAAGATTACTAGTGGTGGGGATAGCGGTATTTACTTAAGAGGTACACCACAAGTACAGATCTGGGACATAGCCCGAACCGATGTAGGAGCTCAAGTAGGGAGTGGAGGTCTCTATAACAACCAAAAAAACACTAGCAAACCATTGGTGCTTGCGGATAACCCCATAAACGAATGGAATACCTTCCGAATCAAAATGGTTGGAGAAAGGGTCACAGTGCATTTGAATGGTATTTTGGTAACCGACAATGTAGTTTTGGAAAACTATTGGAATCGAGAAGATGCCATTTTCAACAAAGAGGCTATTGAACTTCAGGCCCATGGAGAGGATTTGGGATTTCGTAATATCTATGTCCGGGAAATCAATTCAGGTGATGCCCTTTTAAGTGAAGAAGAACGAAAAGAAGGATTTAAATCCTTGTTCAACGGAAAGGATTTGGATCATTGGATTGGAAATAAAACAGATTATCTGGTTGAAAACAATGAATTGGCTGTACGCCCGCAGCGAGGTGGTCATGGAAACCTTTATACTGCCAATGAATACTCCGACTTTATCTTTCGATTTGACTTCAAACTGACCCCAGGTGCCAACAATGGCCTTGGTATTCATGCACCGTTGGAAGGTGACGCCGCATACGTTGGAAAGGAATTGCAGATTTTGGATAACACTGCTCCCATATATACTAACTTAAAACCTTATCAATACCATGGGTCTGTCTATGGCATTATTGCGGCAAAACGAGGATTTTTAAAACCAGTTGGGGAATGGAATTCTGAAGAGGTGATTGTAAAGGGAGATCACATCAAGATTACCCTGAATGGACATGTCATTGTAGATGGAAATATGAAGGAAGCTGCCAAAAATGGAACTGCTGACCAACAAAATCATCCAGGACTCCAAAGGAACAAAGGCCATATTGGGTTTTTAGGCCATGGTTCCGAGCTATGGTTTCGAAACATTCGAATTAAAGAACTTAAAAAATAGCGAGCGGGATGAGTTAGGTTATCCATTAGCAATTTTGTTTGTTTAGGTCTCGTTACGAAGGGCATAGTTCAAAGACTGAGCTATGCCTCTTTTTTGGTAATGTATTCCAACAAATAAACTCTTTGCTTATGGGATAACCTTGAACGCGAATTCTACTAGATTTGTAAAGAGCATTGTATAAATTAAGAACAACTCCTCATTATTTCATTCGTGTTACATGAAGGGCGAAATCCCACATATACAATTTAAATCAGCGTACTCTAAAATTGAGGGGGTGGAGATTATTACTTTAGAAGATTTGATCTTCAGAAAATCCGACCTAGACCACATTCCTGAAAAAGCGCATCAACTTGATTTCTATATGCTGGTGTTTTATGCAAAAGGCGAAACTGAACATTTGGTGGATTTTGTCTGGCACAAAGCTTCAAAAAATACACTGTTCTATCTATCCAAAGGCCAAGTGAACGCTTTCAAATTTAATGAAGGTTTAAGCGGCTTTATCATTCTTTTTACGGAAGATTATTTCAAAGCCCAATTAAACAAGCTTCCAAAAAATGCTATTATACGTTTGTTTACATCCCATCTGTTCTCTCCAAAAATTCAAATCCCTGAAAGTTCCAATACAGTAGATTATATACATCTTTTATTCGATGAGTTCTATAAGGACAGAGACGTTTTCAATAAAAAAAACATAATCGATTCTTTGTACACCATTATTTTTTCAAAATTGGAACAACTCAAACAATACCAGACCTTTCATTTAAATGAGACCGATAAGTTAGAGGCTTTCCTAAAATTCAAATCCCTTTTAGAATACAATTTTAGGGAAAGCAGAAATGCAGATTTTTATGCAAAAAAAATGAACTTTACCTATAAGCACCTTAATGTCATTTGCAAGGAAGTTGCAGATGTAACCGCAAAAAAGTTCATAGATGAGTTCGTGATTTTGGAAGCCAAAAGACGACTTATCAATTCTACAATCAAAAGTACAGAACTCGCTTTTTCTTTAGGATTTGAAGAACCGACAAATTTTGTGAAGTACTTTAAGAAGCATACGGGATTAACCCCGAATAAATTTAAAAACAGGTACATTTAGATTGCTTAGGTTCGATATTTACCCTTTTTATCTCCATTTTAACCAAGGCTGCACATTCATTCAATCATAGTTTTACATCAAGTTTAAATGTGATAATCATGAAAAACATCGGAATCACTTTGGCGCTGATTATAGCATTGATGTCGTGCAAATCGGAAAAGAAGAATGAAGCAATCACTAATCCACAAGAACAAGAAAAAATGGAATTATCAAACAAAGAAAAAGGAATCGCATTGTTAAGAAGCCTAGAAACTGGTGACCAGGAACCTGTAGGTTACATTAATGCGGACAAATATATTCAACACAACTTAGCGGTGACTGATGGTCTAGAAGGATTTGTAGCAGTTTTGCAAAACGCCCCGGAAGGTGGGTTTAAAGCTGATGTGGTGCGCGCTTATCAAGATGGTGACTATGTTTTTACCCATACTATCTATGATTTTTTTGGACCAAAGATAGGGTTCGATGTTTTTAGGTTTGAAAATGGTTTGATCGTAGAACATTGGGACAACTTGATCGATCTAGCACCGCCAAACCCGAGTGGGCATACACAGACCAATGGGCCTACTGAATCGATTGACATTGATAAAACAGAAACCAATAAGACCGTGGTCCGTGATTTTGTTTCCACCATTTTAATGAAAGGAGAAATGGAAAAGTTGGGAAGTTTTATCGATTCCGGAGTCGAGAATTACATTCAGCACAATCCAGCAATTGCAGATGGGTTGTCAGGATTGGGAAAAGCATTGGAAGGTATGGCCAAACAAGGCATTACAATGGAATATATAACCATACATAAAGTGCTTGGCGAGGGTAATTTTGTACTAACGATTAGTGAAGGAACATTTGCCGGTAAGCCTACGTCATACTACGATTTATTTAGAGTTGACAATGGGAAAATTGTAGAACATTGGGACGTCATGGAAACGATTCTTCCAAAATCTGAGCGGAAAAACACAAACGGCAAGTTTAATTTCCCGGACGAAGCTTAACATAGTCTTTGAAAACCTAGATGGATTTACATGAGCAAATCTCTTTATCATGGAAAGTTATAGCATACCCTCCCAGACCCGAATAGGACACGTTCAATTGAAAGTTTCCGATTTAAAAAGAGCTTTGGAGTTTTATCAGGGATTGTTGGGGTTTGAAATCACCACTTTTTATGGAGATCAAGCGGTTTTTCTGTCCGCCGGGGGATATCATCACCATATTGGACTGAATACATGGTATAGCAAAAATGGGGCTAAGCCCCACAAAGACAGTACGGGTTTGTTCCATACAGCTATTCTATATCCAACGCGCAAAGAGTTGGCATTAATCCTAAAACGCTTAAATGAACAGGGATATCCAATAACCGGAACCGCCGATCATGGTGTTTCAGAAGCCATATACCTTGATGACCCCGATGGTAATGGTGTCGAATTATATTGGGACAGACCTGTTGACAAATGGCCAAAAAAAGAAGATGGTAGTATTGAGATGTACACAAAATCTTTGGATGTAATTGGTTTGTTAAAAGAAACTAGTGGTTTATCAACAATATGAAAACCAAAATACTTGTGATATTGATAGTTCTGGGGCACATTATGAGTTGTTCAACCAAAACCCCGGAAACCATGGAATCCTACGTAATAGAAATTGTAACATTTAGATACAAGCCGAATATAAAACCTCAGGATTTTTGGAAGGAGGATGCGAGAATCCAAGAAAACTATACCAGCAAACAACCGGGATTTATAAGTAGGGAGAGTGCCTACTCGGAAGATTCTAAAGAAGTTTTGGTTGTGGTCAGATGGAGGACAATTGAAGATGCCGATACCTCAATGCAAAAGTTTATGAAGGACAGGTCCGTATCGACTTTTTCAAATATGATAGATGCTAAAACAATGAAAATGATACGATATAACAGTAAAAATTAACCCTAAAAGACATAATCGTCGTCCAAGATATGATTCCTTGTTGGGGATATCAATCCTTGGTGGCTTACAACCTGATTCTAGAGGTCATTTAGGCATAGAATCAAATAAGCCACCTAGGACCTAAAAACCAAACCTCAGAAAAAGTAAAATGAAATCAAATACCGAATCTTGGTCCAAAGAACAAATCAACGATTTAAAGAAAATATATGAAACTTCACTTTTTGAAGATTTGATTCCTTGGTGGGAACAGTATTCAATGGATTGGGAATATGGAGGATATTTTACTCGCTTGAACCGCAATGGCACTCCGTACTCGGGGGATAAGGATATGTGGATGACAGCCCGTCAGATATGGATGTTCAGTCATTTATATAATCAATACGAAAAAAAGGAACAGTGGAAGATTATTGCAAAACAGGGACTCGATTTTATGCTGGAGCATTCCTTCAAAATAGATGGCAAGATGCATTTTAGGCTTAACCAGGAAGGTAGGCCAATCTCTTCGGTTCTTAGTATTTACACAGAAGTGTTCGCTTGTATAGCAGTAGCTGAATATGCGGGTTTGTCCCAGGATGCGGATTTAAAGGATCGTGCACTCGTTATGTACAACTTTTTGCTTTCGAGATTAGGGCAGGCCAGCGATACGCCTATGTTGGGATATTCCATAGAACGGGATATCCATTTACATTCCCACGATATGTGCCGTATGACCGTAGCTAAGGTGTACAACGATCTTTGGCCTTCAGAACAATTTGAGCAAGACTTGACCATATCGGTGGATTCTATTTTGAGTCGTCACTGGAATACAGACAAAAGATACTTGCTGGAAAACACGGCCATGGACGGGTCTGAATTGTCCGATATTCCGGAAGGACGCCTGGTTATCCCAGGGCATGCTATTGAAAGTGCTTGGATGCTCATGGAAATAGCTCTTGAAAGGAAAGATCTAGCGATGTTTGATACTGCGATTGATATTACAATTGCAAGCCTGGAATATGGCTGGGATAGTAAGTATGGAGGGCTTCGCTATATGTTGAATACTGATGGTACTCCAACGCATGAGCTTGGTGCAGATCTTAAACTCTGGTGGCCTCATGGCGAAGCCTTGTATGCCTTGCTCATGGGTTGGTTGCTCACAGGTAGAGAAGACCTTAAAGTCTGGTACGAAAAGTTGCATGAATACACCTTCAATCATTTTCCTGACGAGAAACATGGAGAATGGTTTGGTTACCTCAATCGCGACGGTAGCCCCGTTTGGGAGGCTAAGGCGAATGGATGGAAAGGATTCTTTCATGTTCCCCGAGTACTCTTTCGTTGTTATCAATTGTTGGAAGATCTTGCAAAAGGATAAGAATAAATGAAATTGAGCAAGATGGCCATGAGAAATAACAGGAGAAAGAACGCATACTTGGCTCTAATATGTTTTGTAGCCTCTTTGGGAGGTATCCTTTTTGGTTTTGATACTGCCGTGATTTCAGGAACAGTTTCTTTAGTAGAGACTCAGTTTGCCCTTGACAAAATCAATGTGGGTTGGTTTGGCAGTTCAGCACTTTTGGGAGCTATTATTGGTTCCCTTTTTGCTGGGGTGCTTAGTGACAAATATGGCAGACGTCCTATTCTGATTCTTTCTGCAATTCTATTTTTCTTGTCGGCGCTGGGATCCACTATTCCGCCATCCTTTGAGGTCCTGATACCCGCTCGAATTCTCGGGGGGATAGGTATTGGAATAGCGTCCGTAGTTGCGCCATTATTTATTTCAGAATTTGCACCGGCGAACTTAAGAGGGCGCCTTGTCGCCTTATACCAACTATCTCTTGTCATTGGGATTCTCTTGGCGTACTATTCCAATTGGTGGTTATTGGGATTCTCCCAGGCAAATAAAACATTCTTTGAGAATACAGAATTACTGTATCAAATTATGATATCAGAGGTGTGGAGAGCGATGTTCGGTATGGAAATGATTCCAGCTGCTTTGTTCTTTTTTTTACTATTGATAGTCCCTGAAAGCCCCCGCTGGCTGGTTATGGACGCAAAGGAAGATAAGGCGCTTAGAATACTTGAAAAAATACAAGGAAAGTTTGCTGCTGTGAAAGAGATAGAAAACATACAATATGTACTAAGCAAAAAGAAGGGGACATTAAAAGAGCTTTTAAAACCAGGATTTAGGATTGCATTGATAGCTGGATTGGGTCTTTCCATTTTTGGTCAGTTTACAGGGGTAAATATCATAGTGTATTATGGTCCTGATATTCTAGGTAATGCAGGTTTTAATTTCGACAATTCCCTGAAATTTCAGGCGGCCATTGGGGTCATCAATCTTATTTTCACCATCCTGGCCATCTGGAAGATCGATAGTTGGGGTCGACGTCCCCTGTTGATCGGAGGAATGGCTTCGGTATGTTTGTCCTTGCTGATCGTTGCAGCGTTGTTTTCCAAACCCGAAGCCAATGGAATATTGATAGTGATCATGTTATGTGTGTACATGGCTAGCTTATCGTTTTCCATCAATGCAGTTATCTGGGTGCTGTTGGGGGAGATTTATCCTACCAGAATAAGAGGTAGGGCCATGTCGATTGCCACTTTTGCCAACTGGGGAACCAACTTCACAACCGCTTTTTTCTTTCCCTGGTTTGTTTCACAAATAGGAATGGGGGCCGGCTTTTTGGTCTTTGCGGGATTCTGCTTTATAGCCACCATTTTCTTTTACAAAACCATTCCCGAAACAAAAGGAAAGACACTCGAAGAAATTGAACAATATTGGACCAGATCAAAAAAGATTAAAAAGCAGGAAATAATCAATCTTAAAAATCGAAAATTTTGAAAATTAATCTGGAAAACAAAAATGTGCTCATCACCGCAACTGGTGTTACCAGCGAAGGCTCTGGTACTTGCGAAGCTTTATCAGCGTGTGGTACTAACCAAATCATCAACGATTTGAACCACAGAAAAGTAAACGAAGCCGTTGTGAAGTATCGCAACGCCATATCGGTAATTGGTGATGTAAGTGATAAGAAAGACGGGGAAATAAAGTTTTATGAGATCAGTAAAAACATAGAGTGCTTTATGGACCTGTGAACAACACGGGTATAGACTTGGCCGAAAAGCTTCCAATGAATTAAGGAGACAGAGTTTTAACCCCTTTTGGATTGCTAGTCGTCTTAAAAGCATAAACCACCGGAATTGTCACTAAAGTGAAACTAAATAGCCATTGTAAAACCAAAAAAGAAAAACCAATGTTGAAATTGTTGAGTCAGTTCGACTGTTAGTTAGTTTAGTTTGAGTCAGGGGCAGCCAGACTGCCCCTGTTTTAAGATTTCCTGAGGCGGAAAAAAGTGCTGATCGAACATCCTTTTTGTTTCAGGTGTCGGACTTGGTCTTAATAGCGAATTAAGTGTTTTTCTTACATATCAAATAAGAATAATTGATATCGTGTAAGTAATTGATTTACAAATATATACGCTTCAATGGCTATACGTTTCAAAAGGTAATTTTTTATAAGTTTGATGGGAACAATTTCCCTAACCTCTGAAACAGAATAACACATATAAGCTCACCTCAAAGGAATACAAAGCGTTGTTTGATACGCTTTATGTATCGCTTTGTTTGTTCTCCAATCGCTATGTTGGAGACTTGGAACTTGCCAAGGATGTGGTTCAGGATGTGTTTATAAAGGTGTGGGATCAAAAAATTGAATTCAAAGGCCAAAGCGTCATCAGATCATACTTATATACGGCGGTCAAAAATAGGTCTTTGGATGTCCTGAAAAGCCGATATCATAAATTGAAAAGTGATTTAACCGTGGAAGAGATACAGAGCATGGAAACTGATTCCTTTTTTAGTCGGGAGGTTCTTATCGAAGAAACTTCAAGACTTGTGGATGCAGCCGTGAATACCCTTCCTTCCCGGTGCAAGGAGATAATAAAGTTGAGCTTACTGGGGTACAAGAATGAGGAAATTTCCCAAGAGCTAACGATAACGCTAAATACGGTAAAGGCTCAAAAGAAAATAGCCTATCGCAAACTTCGTTCGCTTCTAAAGGAGCATTTTGCTTTGATAGTACACATTTTTCTGACGTGAAATCCACCTGTTCGGTAATGAAATTCCACAACGGAAGTATCTCAAAATGTTACAGTTTCAAGGTGACTTTCCTAAAAGCGGGCATTTAGAGTAAGCCAAGGTTCAATTTTAGCCGTTTGAGTATCGCAAATAAAAAAAGATGACAAAACATTAACCCCATTTTTAAGTTCAGTCGTCTTAGAATAGAATATTACAACAGATTTATTCGATGCCAAGAGATTTAAGCAAAATAATGCAGTTGGCCAAAAGGCTGGCAAGTAGAATCGTAAAGGGAGAAAAGATTGATGAAATTGACACTTCGGATGTGTTGAATCCAGAAGAAAAGTCTTATGTGGTGGAAAAACTGACAAATCCTGATGAATGGTTAAAAAGAAACAGTCTTAACAAGAAAGTTAATGCTGATAAAACCAACGAGTGGCGTAAGCTAAAGAAGCACACCGAACCGCAAGGCAAACTTCGCTATTTAAGTATTATTGGTAGGGTTGCAGCAATATTTGTGGGAGTTATTGGAATAGCGTACTTCTATTTCAACGGAAATCCTTTCGGTGAGCAACCACAATTGGACATTAAGAAAGAATCGATTGTTTTAGAACTAGAGAAAGGTGCTTTTGAAGAATTGTCAGAAACTGAACAAAAACAAGTCCTAGATAGCAAAGGAAGAGTAGTAGGTGTTCAAGAGGCCAATGTTTTAAACTATTTCACTCCTGAAGAATCAACTGATGAAACTGAAAAAAGGGAGGAAGCTTTGGTCTACCACGAGTTGACGGTTCCCTACGGTAAAACATTCCAAGTTGTCCTTTCCGATGGAACCAGGGTCCATCTTAATGCGGGATCTTCGTTGAGATATCCCATAAAATTCCTAAAAGGAAAAAAAAGGAAAGTATTCTTGCAAGGAGAGGCATTCTTTAATGTTGCCAAAGATGAGGACCATCCTTTTATCGCTAATGCCGAGGCTTTAAACATCCGAGTATTGGGTACTCAGTTTGTGATAACATCTTATCCTGAAGATCCTCGTATCAATACAGTTTTGGTTGAAGGTTCAGTAGGAATATTCAAAAACGGCAAGGAATTCAGTGAGGAACACCATACAAAGCTCGAGCCAGGATTCAAGGCCGCTTGGAACAAAACCGATGATGATATTTCCATTGAAAGAGTAAATGTAGATATCTATACTGCATGGATTGATGGGCGAATTGTTTTGAGCAAAATGCCCTTTAATGATATTCTGAAAAAGCTGGAAAGGAAATATGATGTTTCCATTGAAAACAACAATAAACTGCTGGGAGAGGAAATTTTTACGGCAAGTTTCGATGTGGAAACCATTGAGCAGGTGCTGACCTCATTCAGCAAAAATTATCCCTTTGAATTTAGTGTTGAAAACAATCGGATAATCATTCATTAACCATAAACAATCTTAAAGTATGAAGTAACACTATTCACACTTATAAAAAATCGGAAAATGCGGACACATCTCCCGATTTATAAAATAAGTGATTTAAACATTCTGTCAAACCACTAAACCTAGAACAAAGATATGAAAAACAGCAAAAGGTTAAAGGGGCTGACCCCTTTACATCTAAAGTTTGACCTGAAAATGAAACTTTCCATTTACCTTTTTATAATAACACTATTTCAGGTTCAGGCAAATTCCTATTCTCAAAAGACCAGAATTAGCTTAGAACTCCACGATGTGGGAATAGAGAGGGTCCTTCAGGAAATAGAATCACTTTCAGAGTTTAAGTTCCTGTACAACCATAATGAAGTCGATTACCAACAACAAGTTTCCGTAAGTTTTAAAAGGGAACGTATTTCCAAAATTTTGAATGAGCTATTTTCGGAAATACCTATTACCTATGAAATTTGGGGAAAGCAAATTATACTGAAGCGGGAATCGCCAAAATCCCATCAGGGCTTTTCAAATGAACCAAAAAAGAAAGCTGTCCCCCAGCAGTCTATATCAGGAAAGGTAACCGATAGGCAAGGTAACCCTTTGGCCGGTGCGACTGTTCTAATAAAAGGAACCACAAATGGCGTAATGACGGATTTTGACGGTAACTTTGAAATACTTGTTTCATCTTCAGAAGCTACATTGGTCTTTTCCTACGTTGGCTATGAATCCCAAGAAATTGTTATTGGTAATGATGCTACAATAGATGTAACACTGCTTCCAAGCTTGGAAGCCTTGGAAGAAGTGGTAGTGGTAGGCTTTGGAACACAAAAGAAAGTCAATCTATCGGGATCTGTTGATGTTGTGGATATGGAGATATTGGAAGATCGTCCTATAGCCAATGTATCGCAGGGGCTGCAGGGCACGATTGCCAATCTTAATATTACCTTCGCCAATGGCGCGCCTGGTGGTACGGCCGATATAAATATACGGGGGTTCACATCCTTAAATGGAGGTAGCCCTTTGATTTTGATAGATGGAATCCCGTCATCTTCAGCTGACCTTACTAGGCTGAACCCGAATGATATTGCATCTATTTCGGTGTTAAAGGATGCCTCTTCCGCGGCCATTTATGGGGCAAGGGCGGCATTTGGTGTAGTACTGGTCACTACCAAGGAAGGAGGAAAAAGTCAGATAACCTATTCCAACGCATTTATTTGGGGAAAACCCACGATTACACCGAACCCTGTTACTGATCCTTATATCTTTTCACGATTGCTCGATTTGTCGACAAGCAATACGCCATGGAACTTTGTAACGTTTAACGATGATACTTATGCTTGGGCCAGAGAACGTTCAGAAGACCCTACCGTACCCAATGTTAGGGTAGATCCCTTAAACCCGGACAGGTGGCAATATATGGGAAGCACCAACTGGAACGAATATTTCTTTAATAAATCTGCTTTTTCACAAAACCACAATGTGGCCATAAGTGGCAAAAGGGATTTTAAAACTGCGGAAGATGGCCTTAGCGAGGGAGGTGTAAGTTATTATTTATCGGGAAACCACACAGTAGAAAATGGACTGAATCGATTGGCGGAAGACAAATGGGTGCGTGATGCTATTCGAAGCAAGGTAAAAATAACCCCGAATGACTGGATGGATTTTGAGAACAATACTTTTCTAACCTTTACGGAGAGAAACCTTCCGACATATGGCATTACCAATGTGTTCAACCTTAGACCTACGGATGTTGTCAAGAATCCGGACGGTACCTGGGCAAATACCGATGCGGGGCGCGCCGCTGCAAGAATGCTGGACGGGGGCAAATCCGAGGTAGTGCATACTGGTATCCAGACTACCAATAAATTAAACGTATACCTATTTGACAAAGCTCTCACCCTTACAGGTGAATATACCTATAAAAAAGATGCAAATAGAAGGCATTGGAATGGCACGAAATATAAAATAGGTTTTGGTCCCAACGATGTAAGGGAACAGGTAAATGAAGATTACGCTTTCGAAGCGCTTAGCGAAAATAAGTATAGTGTATTGAATATTTATGGCACATATGCCAAAGAATTTGGGAAGCATAATTTTACAGCTTTGGCAGGTTATAACAAGGAAATAAACGAGTCCGAGTTCTTTTCTGCAAATAGGGATGATCTTATATCATCCGACCTTCCCAACATTGCCTTGGCCACTGGTGAACAAACCGTCCAATGGGGTTTTTCAGATTGGGCGTTGAACGGTATTTTCGGAAGATTGAACTATATCTATAATGATCGCTACATTTTAGAGTTGAATGGTCGCTATGATGGATCTTCCCGGTTTCCAAAAAATGACAGGTATGGTTTCTTTCCCTCAGTTTCGTTGGCCTGGATAGCCAGTGAAGATTTTGGGGAGTCGATCACGGGTGTCATGAACCATTTAAAGTTCAGGGCATCAAGAGGGTCTTTGGGGAACCAACTCGTTGACGATTATGGTTATATAAACTCATTGCCAACAGGACAATCAACATACCTGATAGATGGGGATTATCCTAAAGCGGTATTCGCTCCAGAGCTTGGTGTAGACCCAAACAATTATACATGGGAAAAAGTGGTGACGACCAATTTTGGGGTCGACCTTGGCTTTTTTGATAGTGCCCTTACCATTTCGTTCGATAATTATGTAAGGAATACTATGGGGATGCTGGTACCAAGTCAAGAATTGCCCGGAGTTTTGGGTACAGATCCGCCAAGCCAGAATTCAGCAGATTTAAGCACCAAAGGATGGGAATTTACCCTAGGGTACAAACATAATTCCCACATTGGGGGAAGCCCTTTTGAACTAGGGGCCTCATTCATATTGTCGGATAATGAGACCACAATTACCAGATATGAAAATGATGGCCAGTTATTTTCACAATGGAGAGAAGGCGCAAAGGTTGGCGAAATATGGGGACTTGAAAGCGATGGCTTATTTGCGAACCAGGAAGAAATAGACAACCTGGATCAAACTGCACTTATTCCTTGGGGAGCCTTAACCATTGTACCTGGATGGCCCAAATACGTAGATCAAGATGGTGATGGTAAAATTTTATTGGGGAATTCTGCAAACGACCCCAAAGACCTAAAGCTGATCGGGAACGGAACTCCCAGATATCAAGTAGGGTTCAACCTAAATCTTGCTTGGAAAGGATTTGATTTAAGTGGATTTATACAGGGCATTGGAAAAAGAGACTATTATCCTTTACGTTATCTTTTTTGGGGCCCCTACCAGCAACCTTATGCAAATACGTACCCGCATCTGTTTGATTTTTATAGAGCTGAGGGAGACAGTGATGCCTTGCTGGAACAACATTCCCAATCATATATTGATGCTGGGTTGGCAGATGCCAATACTGATTCCGAATATCCGGTGTTGCAAAGTTGGTTGGCGGACGCCAACTATCGGGATGGTAATGGAAACCCTGCTGGACTTGCCATTCCACAGACCAAATACATGCAAAGTGCAGCATATTTAAGACTGAAGAACATTACGTTGGGATATTCCCTGCCAAAAAATTGGCTGGAAAAAATGCACATCGATCAACTTCGTTTTTTTGTCACCGGAGAAAATATTTACGAATGGTCCTCAATCAAAAGATTTGTTGATCCAGAGGCCTTGGAAAACGCAGGGTTTTCGTATCCGTTCCATAGAAAACTATCGGCAGGAATGAACATTACTTTTTAAGAATAGGGCAATACAAAAAATAAAAAAATGAGAAATATATATGCAATATTGATTTTAGCGCTGGCCATTGTAGGGTGTTCTGATGATTTTTTGGATACAAGCCCGGAATCCTCATTGGCAAAGGAAAACTTTTTTAATTCTGAATCCGATCTACAGCTTTATATTAATGGATTACATTCCTTGCCAGGTGTAGGATTGTATTTGGGCGACCAAGGAACAGATGACATGGCAACAACTGGCGCTGTAGAGATCAAGAATATGATGATTGGAAATCCCAGTGCTGAAAATATCAGTGCCGGTTGGACATGGACACGTCTTAGGAACATTAATTTTTTTCTGGAAAATTTTGAAAAGGCAGATGAGGATGAAAGTACAAAAAATCATTTTGAAGGGGTGGCCAGATACTACAGGGCTGAGTTTTACTTCAACAAGGTAAAACGGTTTTCAGACGTGCCATGGTATTCAACCACATTAAGTCCTGGCGATGAAGAATTGTTTAAACCTAGGGACCAAAGAACTTTGGTTGTGGATAGCCTAATGAACGACATACAATTTGCCTCCCAAAACATTCGTGAAGACGTGGCATATGGAAACATAAACAGATGGATGGCATTGTTTTTACAGGCTCGTATTGCACTGTACGAGGGTACTTTTAGAAAATACCATCCTGAGCTTGGCCTAGAGGGGACAGCCAACACCTATTTGGAAATAGCTCATAATGCCGCAAAAGAATTAATGGATTCTGGAAACTTCTCGCTGCACAATACCGGTAATCCAGAAAGCGATTATGGTACACTTTTTCAATCTGAGGATCTCTCTGGCATATCCGAAGCCATGTTGGTAAACGTGTATGATGTGGATAAAAATAAGAACAGCGGTATTTGGCACGTCTTTGGCGATTATGAACAAAGCCCTTCCAAGGCATTGATCAATTCTTATTTGATGACGGATGGTTCTCGTTTTACAGATCAACCAAACGCCGGAGCCATGACATACGTGGAAGAATTCCAAAATCGTGACCCTCGATTGTCACAAACCTTTGTTCCTCCTGGATATATATTGGCTGGAAGTGATTCTCCTTACGTTCAAGTGTTAAACAAAAACTTTACTGGATATCATCAACAAAAAGGATATAACAATACTACGGAAGATGCAGGAGTCGATATTGCGGTATACAGGTATGCCGAAATGCTGTTGACCTTTGCGGAGGCAAAAGCCGAACTTGGATCCTTGACCCAAGCGGATCTTGATATGTCGATTAACCTATTGCGGGCTAGAGCAGGCCTACCCAATATGGATTTGGCAACGGCCAATGCCGATATAGATCCCATTATGGAAGATGATTTTCCCAATGTTTCGGGATCGAATAGAGGAGTGATCTATGAAATAAGGAGGGAAAGAAGAGTAGAGTTTGCAGCGGAGTCTTTCCGGTTGAATGATGTTTCAAGATGGAACATCGGAAAAATCTTGGAGAGAATTCCCGAAGGCATGCATTTTCCAGGGTTGGGTAAGTACGATATGACAGGTGATGGAGTTGAGGACATCAGCATTATAGCCAGCACTGAAGATGTGCCATCCCCCAAAGAACAAAATGCATTGGGTGTGGAACTTATTTACTACAAGGCCGGATTTTTTGGCGATGTAGCCGCAAGTTTATTCTTGACCAACGGAACCTCCGGGAATATGGTTACTTCAACAACAACACAACGATTCGAAGAACCAAAGTTTTATTACAGGCCCATTCCTGCCCACCAAGTCTCCTTAAACCCTCAGTTAAAACAAATAATGGGGTGGTAACCTTTTAAAAAAAGCATAGACAATGAAACAATTAAAATATATCCTAGGTTTAGCCATCATCCTCTCCAATCTTGGTTGTGATGAGGAGGTAGTGTTATATGATTTTGAAAAATATAAGTTTGTGTCCTTTGTTGATATAGGCGATGAGATCCAAGAAACGTATTCCGAGGATAATGACAGCGGATATCCCATTTACTTGCGATATGACGGAAGCGTGCTTGAAGAGGATTTTACGGTAGAATTGGCCGTAAGAGGTAATAACCTGCAAGAAGGAACAAATTTTTCTGTAGATTCCAAAAAAGTGCTTTTTAAAGCCGGGGAGATTAGATCTGAACCCTTTTTAATCAATATTATTGACGACTTGGTAAACAGTTCAGAAGACCGAAGTCTTGAAATTACTATTGAGAGTGTCAGCAATTCTAAGATTGACATAGGTGTCGGTATCGTAAATCAGTCCAATAAATTGTTTGTTCTAAATGTTCTGGACAATGAGTGTAGTGATACCACCGCAGTTTTCAACTCTTCAAACATCCTTAACTCGGCAGGAGATCATATTGTCTCAGGTAATGTAGAAGGTTCCGAGGTCACACTCAATGGAACTTTGATTAATTATGTAGCTTTTCCCAACGCAGAATTGGAAATTACCCTTACTCCGGTGATAGCAGGCGCAACTACAGGCTCGGCTTCATTTGTGGACTATCCTGCTGGGACCGATAATGATGGATATGTTTATCAGTTTCGCCAAAATGGTGAGGGAACTTATGATGTTTGTTTGGGTGAAATTTCAGTTGTGATAGACGTATACTATGAATCGGGAGGCGCTTGGGTATTTTGGTTTACATCCACAAATACATACTCTCTTCAAGAATAGTTATTTGCTTTGAGTTAGTTTTTAGTACGTAAAAAGAGAAAGGAAAATCATTTCCTTTCTTTTTTTTCAAAAGTGATTAAAATGAAATATTGGATACTTTCTTTTTCGACCATATTCCTTACTATATTAATGGGTTGTAGTTCTCGTACAAACGAACAGGGAACAACCAGTAAGAAACAACCGGAAAGCCAGGTTGCAAAAATCGCATTTAAGGGCTCCTTAAAGGTGCTAACGTTGAATGCATGGCATGAGGGAACTAAGGTTAGTGATGGTTTCAATGCCATAGCCAAAGTCATTCATCGTTCAGAAGCTGACATCGTAATGCTCTGCGAAATCACAAACCATAATAATGTTGTATTCAGTGATCGGATAGTGAAAGAGCTAATGGATAGGGGTGAGAAATACTATTCCTTCAATTCTGGGAAATCCCCTATTATTTTATCAAAGTTTCCCATTGTATCAACACCGGCTTTAAACACTTCCTACCTTACAAAATGTAGGGTGCAAATTGATGAGAACCTGCAGATAGCCATCTATTCGGCCCATTTAGATTATACCCATTATGCATGTTATTTGCCCCGTGGTTATGATGGTATTACATGGAAGAAGTTGCCTGAACCTATTTTGGATACCAAAATAATATTGGAACAGAACAAAGCATCACAACGCGATGAGGCCATAGCACTTTTTGTGAACAATGCCCAAGAGGAAACCGAGAACGGAAACATTGTTTTATTGGGAGGGGATTTTAATGAACCTTCCCATTTGGATTGGGGAGAAGCTTCCAAAGACCTGTTCGACCACAACGGAACTGTGGTGCCCTGGCAAAACAGTAAAACCCTTGCGGAAAAAGGTTTTTTGGATACCTATAGAACCAAATATCCCGATCCGGTTACGCACCCTGGGTTTACCTGGCTGGCGAACAACACCCACGTACCCTTGGACGAGTTGGTATGGACCCCCGAGGCGGACGACAGGGATCGAATAGATTTTATATACTATCGGCCACATGAAAGACTTGCACTGGAAGATGCAGTTGTTGTAGGGCCGGTCGGTTGCGTGGTCAATGGAGAGCGAGTAGTCATCAACCCTGGTCAGGACAAGTTTTTGGAAATGAATGGAATATGGCCTTCGGATCATAAAGGGGTCCTAGCAACTTTTAGGATTGACTAAAGAATAAAAAAACGGCCCGATAACAAAATGATGAATATGTTCAAACTCTTAAAAACCATTTATTGCGGAATACTCATTTTAACAATCATTTTGGCAATGGGTTGTAGCATTAAGCAGAATCCGGGGAAAATTTCAAATACCTCGATTGTTTTACAGGGCCCGGCTTGGGCTTCTGTATGGCAGCAAAAGTCTGGGGAATACAAGGCTTTGTGTTTTCAGGCTTATAACTTGGCGCGTACGCGTTTGGATGCTCTATTGCAAAAGAAATACACGCAACCGTTGGCTATCGTCACGGATATAGATGAAACAGTATTGGATAATAGCCCCTATCAGGTGCATCAGGCCTTGAATAATGAAGAATATAGTGATGCCTCTTGGATGGAATGGACGGCAAGGATAGACTGCGATACGATTCCGGGGGCATTATCTTTTCTTCGATATGCCAAAAGCAGGGGAGTGGATATCTTCTACATTACTAATCGACTTGAAGCTGAGCGGGAGGCAACTTTAAAAGATTTAGAACGATGGGGATTTCCCGATGCTACTGATAGTCACCTCACTATGAAAACAACCACCTCGGGCAAGGAACCCCGAAGGGCAAAAGTAGCCATTACCCATGAAATACTTTTATTACTGGGAGATAACCTGAGCGACTTCAGCGAGATTTATGATAAAAAAACAATTGATAAACGTAACGACTTGGTTATTGACAACTCAACCACATTTGGTAACAGGTTTATTGTATTACCCAATGCCATGTATGGTGATTGGGACGGGGCCATATACAAATACCAATATGATCTTCCTGCAAAAGAGAAGGAAAGAATAATTGTGGAGTCGCTAAAAAGATATTAAAAGTGATTTGGGCAAAGAGTACTTCAATAAAAGTGCTCGTTTTGAATATTCCAGATTAATAAAAGTATTACCAGAAGCAGCTGTTAAAGAAATTTCATTAAAATTTCTATCCCATTTTTCGAGAGACTATTTCTTAAATAGTGCCTAGAGGTTCTCAATAGGGTTTGAAGAATTCACGGGAAAATTTATGGATTCTGGGATAACCATGAATAGGTCTATTGATTTGGAAAATAAGTTAAGTATTATGGAGGGGTTGTTTATTATAAATACCGGATTTTGTTGTTCCACTATATAAACTAAGTTTTAAAATTAGAACCACTTTGAAATATTTGGGAATTGATATCGGGGGAACATGGATTAAAGCCACGATGGTAGACGAAACCTATTTTTCTCTTTTAGAGGAGGAAAAAAAAACGGATATCCATATAAAGAAGGTTAAAAGCCCTTTGCACAAATGCGCAGCGGTAAAGGAACTAATCGAAGGTCTAAGAAAGCTAATTTTAAAGTTTGGGGCAATTCATGAACACATAGGCGGAGTAGGCATTTCTACCGCTGGAATAGTTGACTACAATGGCTCCAAAGTCGTAAAGGCAGCCCCCCATTTAAGTGTTTTGAAGACAGATAAGTGGAAAACTGAAATTGAAAAAGAACTAGGGTGCGTTGTTACCTTAATAAATGATGCTGATGCAACTACCATAGGGATTTCTGAATTAGGGCTGCTTAAAGGGAATCAAACAGTAGGTATTATGCCCATCGGTACAGGGCTTGGTTTTTCTATTTGGAGGAATGGGAGACGATGGAGGCCTGGAAAGGTATTAAGCATACTTGGAAGTGTTAGAACCTCTAGCGGGGTCTATGATAATATTGCCAGCGCATCCATATTGGCAGCGAAAAACCCCGAAAATGACCTAATCAAAGTTTTGACCCAAGAATCATGTCAAAAAGCCATTGATGCTTACATGGATAACTTGGTAATGATTATTACTACCGCATTCACACTATATAATCTGGACAAGCTGATGATTTGTGGAGGTTTGGCCGATGCGGTTGCTGCCTGTAGTTATCCATTGGAAGATAAACTTAATTCAAAGCTGACTATAAGTCAAAGTGTATTGGGTAAAGTAATGAGTGCCAATGTTTTAAAGGAAGGGAATAAACTACAACTTATTGGAGCTGTGTCATTGGCCAGGGGAGAATCCATTGCTCGGAGCAATCAAGTGGCGAAACAATATCGGTCGATTCAGACTGAAATTCCATATCAGCATAATATCCAGTTGCAGCATAGTACTACCCAAGAAATTGTAAGGTTATTGTGGAAAGCGGAGCAGGAGGCAGGAGAATTGTTGAAAAATAGTCTCCCTGCTATGGAAAAAGTCATTGAAGAAATTTCGGAAAGAATATTAAAAGGAGGTAGACTGATTTATGTCGGAGCTGGCACCAGTGGTAGAATTGCGGCAATGGATGCCGTTGAAATACCGTGTACTTATGGTTTTCCAGAAGATAGGATTCTGAGCTTGGTTTCAGGAGGTATAGCTGATGCGGCTATTGAAATTGAATCTAATTACGAAGAGGATGCCAGTGCTGTTCCTGAAATGTTGTTGATGAACATTACGGAAAACGACTCTGTTGTTGGAATTTCCGCTAGTGGTTCGGCATACTATGTGCAGTCGGCATTGGCTTTTGCCAAAGAACGTGGAGCTTATTCTGTAATGATTCAAAGCGAATTGCCTAAAAACAAATTGCCGTTTTGTGATGAGGTGGTTCCATTGAATTCGGGATATGAGGTGGTAGCAGGATCCACGCGAATGAAAGCCGGTACCGCCACAAAAAAGGTGTTGAACTTTTTGTCCTCGACAATTATGATAAAACTTGGAAAAGTTTCTGGGCCTTATATGGTAGACGTTGCTTGTATCAATGCCAAACTGGTGGGTCGGGCAAAAAAAATTCTATGCGACCTATATAATATCGAAGATGGGGAAGCTGCACAAAGACTTCATGATGCCGACATGGATCTTGGGAAGGTCATCCGAATTTTAAATGAGCGGGGATTATGATACTGAAACCAATTGATTGGATAATCATAGGGGCGTTTTTTGTTTTTTCACTGATAATTGGTTTTATGGTTTCCAAGCAGGCAGGTAAAAATACCTCCGAGTTTTTTTTGTCTGGGCGCTCAATGCCTTGGTGGCTTTTGGGTATTTCAATGGTGGCCACCACATTTTCCGCCGACACTCCCAATTTGGTTGCCGACATAGTCAGAAAGAACGGTGTTTCTGGAAACTGGATTTGGTGGTCGTTCCTATTAACAGGTATGCTTACGGTCTTTTTGTATGCGAAACTATGGAGGCGTTCAAAAACATTAACAGATCTTGAGTTTTATGAAATAAGATATAGTGGGAAAGAAGCAGCCTTCCTAAGGGGCTTTAGGGCCTTGTACCTTGGTTTTTTTTTCAATATTATAATAATGGCCACCGTTTGTCTTGCCGCCATTAAGTTAGGGAGTATTTTATTAAATATAAGTCCCGTACAGACCATGTTGATTGCATCGGCAGTAACTGTTGTCTATAGTACACTTGGCGGATTAAAAGGAGTTCTGATTACCGATTTTTTTCAGTTTTTTATAGCCATGGCTGGTTCAATTTGGGCCACTGTTGTAATCATAGATCTTCCAGAAGTTGGCGGTTTGCAAAATTTGATCAATCATGATAACGTCAAGGGAAAATTGAATATTCTTCCAGATTTTTCAAATACGGACCTGCTCCTTACGGTATTTATTATTCCAATTGCGGTGCAATGGTGGAGTGTCTGGTATCCTGGAGCAGAACCAGGGGGTGGCGGATATATTGCACAAAGGATGTTATCGGCAAAAAACGAAAAGAATGCTGTTTGGGCAACTTTATTGTTTAACCTTGCCCATTATGCCATACGCCCGTGGCCGTGGATTCTCATCGCGTTGGCTTCTTTGGTCGTTTTTCCAAATGTATCGGATTTGGCACAAGCTTTTCCTAATATTGAAAATAGAATCATACAGGATGACATATCTTATTCCGCAATGATCACCTTTCTTCCTTCGGGGCTTTTGGGCCTGGTAGTGGCATCTTTGATTGCTGCTTTCATGTCGACGATATCCACTCACTTGAACTGGGGATCTTCATATATGGTAAATGATTTCTACCACAGGTTCATTAACCCTAACGCTTCTTCAAAGGAATTGGTCTTTATGGCTCGACTCTCAACAGTTATACTCATGGTATTGGCGGCGATACTGGCCTTGTTTTTAAGCAATGCCTTACAAGCGTTTAACGTTCTGCTCCAAATTGGTGCGGGGACGGGTCTTCTTTTTATCTTAAGATGGTTTTGGTACCGTATAAATGCTTGGAGCGAGATCACCGCCATGATTGTGTCTTTTCTTCTTGCAGTTTATTTTCAATTCATTCACCCACAAATGCATTTCGGCGAACTTTCAACTTCGCTGCAACTTATACTTGGGGTGGTAATAACAACCATTGCATGGGTAAGCGTTACCTTATTAACTAAACCATCTGATGAAAATACATTAAAATCATTTTACGGATTAACAAAGCCCGGAGGACCAGGTTGGAGAAAAATCGTTGATAAGATAAAGGACTCTTCCGACACTGATATTGATGAAAAATGGGATGTTCCAATTGCCATACTTTGCATGGTTACAGGGAGTTTTATAGTCTTTGCGACACTATTTTCGATAGGATATTTTATTTATGGAAATCTAGTTCTGGGAGTACTACTTCTTTTGCTTGCTATTTTAAGTTCTGTGATACTCTATAGATTATGGGGAAAGCTTAAAATTAATTAGTTCTTCAGCGTTTTTCCTAGAACAAACAGGGACAGAAATAGAGAGCCAACACCTTTTTACTGGAATCCTCGATTAACTTATAAATTTATGGGAAAACCTTTGGTGAAACCGCACAATCATTTATAGAGACCATGTTTTAACCCCTATTTAATTTCTAGTCGTCTTAAATGTATAAACCACTGGGATTATCGCAAAGTGAAACCAAGTAACCATTATAAGATGGAAACCGAAGGGTCTAAGATTAAAATTATAGAATTAGTTGGTTTAGTTCGAGTCAGTAGTAGTCTTTAACCTACCCTTGCTTTAAGATTTCCATAGGCAAGAAAAGTAGTGAAGGAACGCTTTTTTGATATCAGGTTTCGGGGTACCTAAGATTCAATTTTACAGCCTGAACCATGTTTTTAATTTGGACTAAATGTCGAGGACAGTTCGAAGAAAGGTCGGATTTCCCTATTTGGTTATTCAATTTAAGACTCCCATTGCCCAGAAATTTTGAAATATGAAACCCGTTTTTAAAAAGTTTGTCCTTATTCTGCTCCTGATATTTAATTCAGGATTACATGTCCTTGGGCAACTCCCAGTTATTCCCTATCCATCAGAGGTTGAACATAAAAGTGAGAACTTTATAGCAAGCTCGATAAACTGCTTCACTTCAATTGAATGTATGAATGAGGCCTTGTTCTTGGTTGAAAAGTTACATAATGAGTTTGGTGTCGAATCCCAAATTTCAACCAAAAAAAATACGTCCAACCTGAGATTAACTATTGAAAAAGATAAATTGTTAGAGCTCGGTGAAGAAGGATATGAACTGCAAATCTTTCGGGATATTATTGAGATCAAAGCACCAACAAGTACCGGTATTTTTTATGGGATACAATCACTTTTACAACTTATTCAGAAAAATAGTGAGAATTCATTCATGGTATCAGGGGTAAAAATATTGGATAAACCTCGCTTTGCCTGGAGGGCATTTTTGTTGGATGAGGCCCGTCGGTTCAAAGGGATGGACATGGTTAAAGAACTGCTCGACGAAATGGCATTTCTAAAGATGAACACCTTTCATTGGCATCTTACCGATGATCAAGGCTGGCGAATTCAAATTAAGCAATACCCTAAACTAATTACGGTGGGTTCCAAGAGAAATGGATCCAAGGTAAGCCCGGGAGATAAAAGTGATGGTATGCCACATGAAGGGTATTATACCCAGGAGGAAATCAAGGAGATTGTTGATTATGCGGCCTCAAGGCATATAAAAATTATCCCTGAAATAGAAATGCCGGGACATGCCAGTGCTGCTATTGCTTCATATCCTTGGTTGGGAGCAAAAGGTGAACCTTTGGAGATTCCCGAGGCTTTGTTAGCAGTCTACCCGGACATCTACAATGTGGCAGACCCTGAGGTTCGGACCTTTCTTAAGAATGTGGTGGATGAAGTTATTGCCTTGTTTCCATCGGGCATAGTCCATATAGGAGGCGATGAAGTAAAATATGGTCAATGGAAGGATTCAGGTCAAGCTAATCAATTTATTAAGGAACATAATCTTAAGTCTCCAGCTGATCTGCATCTTTGGTTTACAAATAACATGTCTTCCTACATCAGTAAAAAAGGGTATCGTATGATTGGTTGGAACGATATAACTGGAAACAAAATACATGACTATATAGATTCCCAGGATGTGCATTTAGGAAGAAAACTGGACCAGCAGACTATTGTACAGTTTTGGAAAGGAGATCCAAAGCTTATTGAGGAGACCGCTAAAAAAGGATATGACATAGTAAATTCCTATCATGTTTACACCTATTTAGACTACAGCCATGAAAGTATTGGTTTAGAGAAAGCCTACAGCTTTGAACCTGTTCCCGAAGAGCTTCCAATTTCTTATCATTCGAAAATTCTGGGATTGGGATGCCAGATGTGGAGCCAGGCTATTCCAACCCGTGAGAGTATGCACCTACAGATCTTTCCTAGAATTGCCGCCTATGCTGAAGTAGGATGGACCCAAAAAAAGAATAAGGATTATACCCGGTTTAAGAGCTCCTTGTTATTACTTAAAAAAATATGGAAAAGACATGGAATCAATTATTACGGATTTGAGTAATTCAACGCAGGTAATAACATCAAGACCACTATATTTTTTGAACAGGGTTATAAACTCTTTGAACGCCGTAAATAGAATTGGGGATGAACTGAATAATGAGTTGTTATAAATAGAGAAAAAAATTCAAGCCAATATCGATTTTAAATAAACGAACAAAATGAGAAAAAAAAGAATAATACCCATTTACTTAGGCATAATACTGATTTTATTGCTAATACTATCTCAGCTATTTTCGGGCAGTTTGTTTTATGATTCCCCCAGAATCCATATCTATTGCGAAGAGGCCAACGATTTGTTCCAAGTGTTGGAAACATTGGAAGGGGTCGATCCAATTCGTTATGATTCATTGGAGGAGATGATGGATGGTGTGGATGAGGGAGAGGCTATTATGGTTTTAGCTGATAATTATCCGGAAGAACGACTCCAATTGTCCGATGATTTTTTTAATCGAATAAGCGATAAGAACCTTCGGTTTTATTTGGAATTTACTGATGGCTTACCTGGGATTGCTGCCGGAACCCAGAACGTGACATCCAAATATAGAAGAGCCATTATAAATTCCTCTTTCTTCAAGAATGGACCCGATAGTTTGGATATCCTCGCGATTAACGGTCTGACCTATATTCCAACAAAAATTCCTCAATCCCATATGATGACCAGTAGTGCAGCTGGAGCAGGTCAAATAACTAATGGGCTGAAAGATATTCCAACCGAGGTTTCCAAGTCAAATATGGTTGCCGGTCGCGCGGCTGACTTAGCCCATGCAGTCAAGGGACTTACGGATATTGCAACAAAAGTTACTGGATCTGATTTGGTGGTCGGCAGTGCAGCTGGTGCAGATCAAATAATTAATGGGCAGAAAGATATTCCAGTTGAGGTTTTCAAGTCAAATATGGTTGCCAGTCGAGGAACTGACTTAGCTCGTGCTGTTAAAGGATCGACAGATATTCCGACAAAAGTTCCTGAGTCTCAAATAGTGGCTGGTCGTGTTTCGGAATCAGATCATTCAATTAACGGAGTTAAGGTTTCTCAGCCTCTTATAGTGATTGGCCGTGTTGCGGGATTGGACCATGCAGTTTATGGGCTACCTGAAGAAACGGATCCCTTACTTTTCAAGGTGCCAGGATACTCGGGGTTGGTAGCCACAACCGGATTGAGTCATTTTATTAAAGGACGTTACGCTCCAGCAAGTGAGTGGCAGGGGGTTTGGAAGGGAATACTAGAGTATCTGTTGCCAGATAAGCGGATTGACAAATTTGAGTGGGAAGCAGAAGTTCAGACTTCCTATACAAAACAGCAAACATTGCCTCAGGATTACCAAAGAAAAAGTATTGAACGGGCAATCGCGTGGTACCACAATGCTAAAATGCTTATCCCTGATAACTATGATCAGGTAATACAGATGGCATTTGATAGCAAAATAAATACAGGATTTATCTCCTGGAGCGACACTATATCTTCTGGTAATGGTAGTAATGGAGTTTTTGAGTGTATCTTTTCAAAAATTGATGAGACCGGAAATCAGCCAATTGGTATTGTACGCCGGGGAGATTGTACCGCAGAAGCTGCTGGAGCCTTTGCGGCTGCTGGGAAGGCGCTTGGAGTGAAACAGAATTATGAGATTGCCAATAATTTACTTGAATACTACCTAGAAAAGTCCCCAGCCACTAAGGGACAATATGGCGATACGAGTCATGGAGCTTATGGATTGGCAGCTTGGGGGATTGAAAATGATGCATGGTTCAAGGCCAATTACGGAGACGACAATGCTCGACTTTTATTGGGGGCTTTTATCGCCACAGCTATCACCGGGAAGAAAGATTTGGATCCGAAATTGATGAGAATATTACTTGCCCAAGTAAGGACTACGGGTAAAAACGGTTTTAGGGGAGACCGGATAGACTTGCCTCAATTTGAAGCAAATGGGTGGCAGCATTTTTACGAAAGGGATATCGTTAATTTATCCCCACATATGGAGGCCTACCTTTGGGCCTGTTTTCTTTGGGCTTATCATAAAACAGGGGACCCTATTTTTCTGGAGCGTACCAAAAAAGCCATAAAAACCACTATGGACAACTATCCGCATGGCTGGAAGTGGATGAACGGTTTGGCGCAGGAAAGAGCAAGGATATTGTTGCCACTTGCGTGGCTGGTAAGGATTGAAAACACTCCGGAAAATAGGGAAATGTTGAATGTAGCTGTGGAAGGATTGTTGGACCTGCAAGATGAAAGCGGAGCAATTTGGGAAGAATTGGGAAATCTGGAAAAAGGGGTGTTCCCCCCAACCCGTAAAAATGAAGACTATGGTTTGCATGAAGCCTCACTAATAGCTAGAAATGGAGATCCAGTCAGTGATCTGCTCTATACTACCAATTTTGCTTTTCTTGGCTTGCATGAGGCCTGGTATAGTAGCAAGGACCCTCGTGTAAAAGAAGCTGCAGACAAGTTGGCAGAGTTCCTTTGCCGTATCCAAGTGAAATCGCCAAACCATCCTGAACTGAATGGAGGCTGGATGCGTGCCTTCGACTTTAGACGATTTGAACATTGGGGGTCTAATGCCGATGCTGGCTGGGGTGCTTGGGCTATCGAAACTGGTTGGACACAAGGTTGGATCACAACCATACTTTCCCTAAGAGAAATGAACACTTCGGTCTGGGATCTTACCAAGAATTCTGAAGTAGGGGAACATCACCAGGCACTTAAGAAAGAAATGTTCTCAAAAGAATAAGTTTGATTACCCTTGGTAAAATAGTTTTAAGGAGCACTGACGGGCAAAAACATAATGACTGACCTGCGGTCATAAAATCCCTCTTTGTTTTATGCGCTTCATGAACTGTTCCTTAAGGCGTTTGCTGACGGTCAGCTTATGAGTGGCTATTGAAACCCTGTTTCCTTCAATCGCGCTAATTTTATTGAGGTTGACCAAGTGTGATCGGTGAATGCGTACGAATTTGTCATTTGGAAAAATGGTCTCTACATTGGTCATGGTCTGCAATGCCAAGACCATATCATTTTGAGTGTGTATTTTTACATATTCACCGTAACTTTCCACAAACAGTACTTCATCAAAAACCACTTTTACCATTTTTCGATTGGTCTTTACAAAAACATATTCAGCGGGTTTTTCATCACTTGGCGATGGTTCCTCTTTTTTAAATGAAATCAGTTCGATAGCTTTTTCTATGGCATGGAAAAACCTCTGGAATGAGATGGGTTTCACTAAATAATCAATCACATCCAAATTGTAACCTTCCAAAGCATATTCGGAATAAGCAGTGGTGAATATGGTGACAGGGGGATGTTTTAGCAATTTTATAAGGTCAATACCCGTAAGATCATCCATTTGGATGTCGGAAAACAAAATATCCACTTTTTTGTTTTCGATGATTTTTTTGGCTTCCAACGCATGCCCCACCATTCCCACAACCTCTAGGTTCCCAATTTTGTCGCAGTAGGCATTGAGAAGCTCCCGGGCCGGTTCTTCGTCATCTACAATAACTACTCGGTATGATTTCATGTTTTCTATTTTTTTCGTTCCAAAGGTATCTTCAGCTTTAGATGGTAAACATCGCCATCATTGTTCTCAGTTATTGAATAGTTGTTGCCATAAAGTAATGAAAGGCGCTTTTTTATGTTTTTCAATCCAAGGCCGCCCACTTTTGCGGTAACCTTTTGAGACAATTGTTTTACGGAATTCGAAATTGAAAATTGCAAAAACTTGTCTTCTATGACCTTGGCATCAATATGAATGAACCCTTTTGGATTACTCACCGCATCAGAGTGCTTGCAGGCATTTTCGACCAAATTGATGAGAATAAGCGGCGCAACCAGATGATATCCTTTGTTCCCTTCCCACAAGAAGCGAATGTTGGACTGAGTCGAATTTTTCATTCTATGAATTTCCAATAAACTTTCAACTGCATCAATCTCTTTGTTCAGTTCCACTGAGGTATTGTTACCATCGTATACCATAAACCTCAAAATTGAAGAAAGCTTTTCGATCATGGGGGCTGTTTTTTCGTTGCCCGTCTGCACATAGGAATAAATATTGTTCAAGGTATTGAACAAAAAGTGTGGATTGATCTGGGAGCGCAGAAAATCAAGCTCAGTTTGTAGTTTTTGCATTCTAAGGTGTTCTTCTCTTTCTTGTCTCAAATGCCATTCGCGAACGTAATAAAACATGCTTGAGACAATCATAACTAGAACAAAGGACAAGGAATTATAACCATACGAGATAAAGTACGACTCTTCCATTGGGTAACTAAAGGGAAGATTATAGTCGATTACCATATATACTATATTGAGCGCAGTCACGGTGCATAGGGTAAGAATGGCGTAGAGAACATATCGTTTCTCAAAGAGCAAGGGCAAGAGCTTGTGATAGTGAAGATAAACTGCTATTACGGTTATTAGGGTAAAGTTCAAGCCATAGGCCAAGGCGGGTACAAAACCGATTGTTTCCACATCGTAAATTACGCTCATTGCCAAATAGATTAACCAAAGTACAATCTGGCCAATCCCGCTATTTCGTATGAATTCCTTTCGATTCAATGTATTGATCTATTTCAAAAACAAGTATACAAACCAATCCGTAAGCCAGCATACAAATCCCTTCTACCGGCCACAAAAATGTTATGGGCGACCGGATACATCCTATAAACGGGATTTTGAACCAAACAATCCGTTCAAGGGATAAAAAAACACTTTCATTGGGAGAATCCTTTCACTTGTTGAAATTACTCTTTTAAGGTAAAGTCCTGCCTTAAGTTTGAAAGCAATTAAAATACAATGTAATGCACATTTGTTCAAATATCTTTATGAAATCAATATGCGCTTTAATGGTGTTCCACATCATTTGTTTTGTCTCATGTTCGAAGAGTGACGATTCAATTATTCTGTTAGGTCAGTCCGATAAGCCTGGGGCTCTGGTATCCTATCAAAAAACAGGAAGGCTAACCGTTGAAAACATCATTAAAAATGGTTCAAATGTGGGGGACATTTCCCCATACGCCAATCATAATGTAATCCTCTATAGAGTAGTCTACAACACCAATCATTTAGGGCAACTTATAGAGGTTTCGGGTTTAGTAATGATTCCAGAAAACGTTCAAAATCATCTTGAAATTGTTCAACATCACCATGGTACCATTATTCCAGGGGACAACGACGAAGTGCCATCAGCATACACTGGGGGCTATACAGACAGTAATGCTGAATCTAGTTTCATTGGTGCGGTAATGGCATCCAACGGTTATGTGGTTTCGCTGCCTGATTATGTCGGCTATGGCGCTACCCGTCATCTGGAACATCCATATACAGTGCACCACGAGCTTGCAGGGGTCTCCATAGACATGTTGAGGGCCACCAAAAAATTGATGAATGAACTATCATTGGATTTTTCGGGCAATGTTTTCTTGACAGGTTGGAGTGAAGGCGGTGGTGCCGCCTTGGCCACCCATAAATATTTACAGTTGGTCGATGTTGATGAGTTTACAATAAAAGGAAGTTCCCTTTTGGCCGGACCTTATGATTATTACACCTTTTTTAAGCAAATAATTGCAAATGGTACTTTGAAGAATGAGAACTTATCCATTTATAGCTGGGCCACATATTCCATAAATCTGTATTCGCAAGAACTGAAACGCAGCAGGAACGACATTTGGGCCTATACGGTATCCAATCAGTTGGAAGCCCTGGATGTACCTTCTGATAGGCCTATCGATATCTTTCAAACTGATTTTATTAATGGCATTGTAAATGAAACCGATACTAAATTCACTATGGCCCTAAAGGCAAATAGTCTTTTGAATGGATGGAAGCCTGCAGGGCATTTATTCCTTCATTCTGGTACCGAGGACAGAATCGTGCCCCATTATAACAGTACCAACGCCCACAAACACTTTAGCCAATTAAATGGGAGTTCAACACTATATGAATACCAAGGCGGTGACCACTATACACCATTGTACAAATATGTGACCACAACCATAAACGATTTTAATGCCTTATAATATGAAGCGGGAAGAATTTATAAAAATGTGTGGATTATTGGGAATTTCATTGCCCTTTCAATCTGTAATGGCAGCATGCACTTCGGGCGATGATGAAAATACAGCGAATATCAGTACTAAAGTAATTATCATCGGAGCTGGAGCGGCCGGAATGACAGCAGGATATTTGTTGGCGCAACAAGGTATCGATTTTGAAATATTGGAAGCTACCTCTGCTCCTGGGGGGCGTATGAGGCATAACACCTCATTTACGGACTTTCCCATTTCGCTAGGTGGGGAATGGTTGCATGTTGAACGGGGGATCCTTGATGAAATCGTGAACGATAGTTCCATGGCCATAGATTTGGAAACTATTGCATATGATGCCAATGTGGATTATGGAATTGATGCCAGCACGGGCGAACAGTTAACATTGGGGGAAGTTGGCTTCACCATTGATCAAAAATTTGTGGGTTCAAGTTGGTTCGGTTTTTTTGAAGAATACATCTATCCTTCGGTAAAATCAAGAATTAAGTACAATAATCCAATAACCACTATTGATTATTCGAAGGACCGCGTGGTTGTAACTAATAAAAATGGAACTCAATTCACAGGCGACAAAATAATTGTTACTATTCCCGTAAAGATACTTCAAAACGGAGGGATTGATTTCATTCCGGCCCTGCCACAGTCCAAGCAAGAGGCAATCAATAGTGCACGAATTTGGAATGGTTGTAAAGCATTTATTGAGTTTTCAGAAAAGTTTTATCCTGCCTTTACGGCATACGAAACTTTTCCTGAAACTGCAGGTCAAAAATTGTATTATGATGCCGCCTATGGACAAAACACCACTAAAAATGTTTTAGGGCTTTTCGCAGTGGGTATTGAGGCCGATAGCTATAATCAAATTTCTGACGACAATGCGTTACGCGATTTTATGTTGGAAGAATTGGATATCGTTTTCGGTCCAAATCTAGCCTCATCGAACTACATAAAACACACCTTTCAAAATTGGAATGCCGAACCGTATGCCAATGGAGCTTATATCGTAGACCATGAAAACTGGAGGTTGGTCAGGACTCTTGGGGAATCGGTAAACAACAAGCTGTTTTTTGCCGGGGATGGCTATACCACTGGAGAGGATTGGAGCAGTGTACATGCCGCTGGTCGTTCCGCCCTAAGGGCAGTACAAGAAATTATGGGCTGAAACGGAATGCCTCTTTGACCTAATCTCATAAGCTCGTAAAAATCATAGCGAGAATTTAAAACACGGTTAAATAAGGTTGTATCATCTGTTAATAAGGAATTTAACTATTCCAAAGTTCTGAGCTGCTCATCGCGACTATAATTTTTTTGGGTAAGATCTTAGCTTAGGGGCCAAACCACTAATCTATGACAACTTGGCCCAGTCTTTTTGGTTTTTTTGTATTTTCTAGTTGTACCCTATTTGTGCAATAGGAAATATTATACAATTTTTCTCTTTATTTACTTCAAATACTTAGCTGAGTGAGCCATTGTTTATTTTAAGATTTGCTTGCTCAGATTTTGCATGTCCTCACTGATTTTTTCCTCAATTACCCTGGCATAAATCTGTGTTGTAGCAATCTTGGTATGACCCAATAATTTGGAAACGGTTTCAATAGGCACCCCGTTGCTAAGTGTCACTGTAGTGGCGAAAGTGTGCCTGGCCATATGAAAGGTCAGATTTTTTGAAACCCTGCAGAGATTTGCTATTTCTTTTAAATAACTGTTTAGTTTTTGGTTGGACATATATGGCATTAAATAACCAGTAACCCTGGTGCGTTGATGGTTTTCATATTTATTGAGCAGTGATTCTGCTGCTTGAAGCAAAGGTATTTTTATAGGGACTCCTGTTTTCTTCCTTTTTGTCATTATCCAACGATTCCCGTCAATACCAACCACAATATCTTCCCGAGTGAGTTTCATAATATCCACGTAGGACATTCCCGTGTAACAACTGAAAATAAATAGGTCTTTTACAGCTACAAGACGTTCAATGGGGGAAGTTAGTTCTTCAATTCGCTGCAGTTCTTCCTTGCTGAGGAATTCCCGTTCTTTCTTTTCAATTTTCATTTTAAAATTAATAAATGGATCCCGGGGAATCCATTCCATGTTATAGGCAAGCGTAATCATTTTTCTGAGTCGCTGGATATGTTTCATAGCTGCATTGTTCCCAATAGTTCCCTGAAAAGCTCTCGACCTATACGACCTTAAAAAGCTTTCAAAACCTAATACAAAAGCATAATCTAAATTTTGAAGCTGGATATTGGAAACTTTATACTTTTCTTCCAAATAAGCTGAAACATACTTCTGGGTAGTTTTGTAATGTCCAACAGTACATTTCGCTAGCTTATGTGCCATATTCTGATTGTGGTATTCAAAAATATCACTTAGAAAAAAGTGCTTTTTATCCTCTCCTAAGTATCTGGCCTTAATAAGTTCTGCTGTTATTACTTTGCCTTCCGATTTTAGGTCTCGAAAGCTTTGAATAATTTCTGCTTTTATTTCGTCAAGGTATAAATTCAATTCCCTGGCCTCTTTTCCTTTGCCTCTTACTTTTTGAGCCTTGGCATTCCAAGAATCCAAATTTACCTTTCGCTTAAGGCTGATATTTACCTTTTTGCCATTTACAGTAATTCTTACGTAGATGTTTGATTGATTGTTTTGCGCTCTTTTGGCATAGACCCAAAAAAGGATAGAAAATGTTTGTGTAGTGCGCATAGTTGTCGTCTTTACAATGTTGAACATTAATTGAGACGAAAGTCAAATCAACTATACAAGATGTTGTTGAAGATCAAGAGTTGGACAATGTGTTGACGATTAAAAAAACACGTTGACGCTTTGTGAACATTTAAATTTAAAAAAATCGTTTTTAAACGTACCCCCTAAAATCAACAAACCTCGCTAAATCATAGGATTAGCGAGGTTTTGTTTTAATTTGTTTTTTTAAAAAGCGGTCTGGACGGGACTCGAACCCGCGACCCCCTGCGTGACAGGCAGGTATTCTAACCAACTGAACTACCAGACCAATGATTTTGTCCTTTCAGACCCTGGCAACAGCCAGATTCAAATCTTGTTCGTGCTTTTTGAGAAGCGAGTGCAAATATACATTCTCCATTTTGATTCAACAAAACATTTTTTAAAAAATGGACTAAACAAATTTCTGCCGCTCTACCATAAAGGTATTCAGTATTTGGGAGAAGTTTGAACGCACATCCGCGGGGACATATTTAATCTTATACTGGGCACATTTTAACTTTAGATCTTCCTGGAATTGCACAACTTTTTGCTGATAGGCATCCTTGATATTTTCCGCATATAGATCAATGTGCGTCCCGGTCTCCACATCCACAAATCGCTTGGGTGCATTGTCAAAATCAAACTTCAGTTCGTGTTGAAAATCCATCAGATGGAACAGGACCACCGCATGCTTATTGTACTTGAGATGGCGAAGTGCCTCAAATAACTTTGCTTCTTCGGTCTCCGTTTGGAACATATCGGTAAAAAGAAAAATTAGGCTTCTACGATGTATTTTTTCCGCAATTTGGTGTAAATAGGTAAAGGTTTTTGTGCTTTGTGAAGCATGTTCCGATTCAACCACACCATTGAGTTTGGAATACAACATTTGAAAATGCCGCTCACTACTTTTTTCATTGGCATGGAAATTATAGCTGTCCGAATAAATGCTCAGTCCAACCGCATCCCGTTGCCTTTTTAGCATTTGCATAAGTGAGGCAATGGCCAAAACCCCGAAACCAATTTTGTTCAAATTTCCGATGCCGAATGACGATACCTTGGGATAATACATGGAAGAGGAATTATCCAAGATCATGTGGCATCTCAGATTGGTTTCGTCCTCATATCGTTTCGTATATAATCTATCGGTCTTTGCATACAGTTTCCAATCAATATGCTTGGTGCTTTCCCCTGGATTGTAGATTTTGTGCTCTGCAAATTCTGCGGAAAACCCATGAAACGGACTTTTGTGGATACCACTGATAAAGCCCTCCACAATTTGGTTGGCCAGCAACTCAAGGTTTTGGAAAAGTTGTGCTTTATGTAATTCTGATCGGATGTCCATAATTGGAAAGTTGGATCAAGATAAAACAAAAAAGGTTTGGCAATTGCCAAACCTTTTCTAAAATCCGAAAGGAAATGTTTTATAATACAGCTTCAATTGCATCAGTGTACACCTTCTTTGGGGAAACCCCAACTTGGCGATTTACAATCTCACCATTTTTGAAGACCAATACGGTAGGGATGTTTCGTACTCCGTATTTGGCGGCATACTGCTGATTGGCATCAACGTCTACCTTGCCAACCACGGCTTTGCCCTCATATTCCTGACTCACTTCTTCGATGATGGGTCCAACCATTCTACAAGGCCCGCACCAAGCAGCCCAAAAATCCACAACAACGGGTTTGTCGCTCTTTAGTACTACATCATCAAAAGTTGCATCTGTTATTTCTAGTGCCATTTTATTTATTTTAATATTCGCAAATTTAGTCAAATAATGCCCACTTTCCTTACCTGGAACATATTCATTTTCATTATTGCGCCATCAACATAAACTATGGTTCCCTAGTTCAATTTGTAATGTATCTCATTCTCTTCCAGGGCAGAAAGAAGTTCGGTGTTGATTTTGACCTTTTGTTTTCTGCTGGATAAATTCAACTTGATTTCCTCCTGCATTTCGTATACCACAAAATTGAGGGGATGGTCTCCTTTGTATGCTCTCAAGGTATCTTTTAATGTTTGGATCCGCTTTTCCTGTAATCTGTCAATGTCCAATTTAATGGTGAGTTTTTTCGCATAGGATTCCATCACATCCTGAAGCTGTTTGAACTCATTGAACTGCAATCTGGGATCGCCCTTTTTGCCTGTTTCCCGATTGACCCAACCTTCACGAACAAAGGCTTTGACATGCACAAAGGAATTGATCATAAGGAAGTGGCGGAATTTAAGGTATTCCTCTCCAAAAATTCTAAACTCATGGGAGTCGGTATAATCTTCAAGTGTGAAAAGCCCCCAGCCCTTTCCGTTTTTGGAAATCCTGTGCTGCACATCCGTAATAACCCCTGCAACTGTCAATTCCCGGTTTACATAGGGTTCCAATTCCGAAAATGCTGAGACACTGCAATTGCAGAAAGCATTGATTTCCTTTTTAAAATCATCCAAGGGATGGCCGGAGATGTAAATCCCTACAACCTCCTTTTCCCGTCGGAGTTTTTCCATGGTGCCCCAATCTTCACAAGGCGGAACCACAGGTTCGGGAATCTGCACTTCACTGGATTCGCCAAACAGGCTTACCTGGGATGAATTTTCGTTCTCTTGGAATTTGGCACCATATTTTATGGCTTTTTCAAGGAAGGTGATCCCATCTCCCTCATGATGAAAATATTGTGCCCTATGTGTATCGGCAAAAGAATCAAAACCTCCTGCCAGGGCCAGGTTTTCGAATGATTTTTTGTTGGCGGCTCTTAGATCTACACGTTTGGCCACATCAAAAACAGATTTGTATGGACCATCCTTTTTCCGGTTCTCCACGATGGTCTCAACCGCCGAGCGCCCAACTCCCTTGATGGCCCCCATTCCAAATCGCACGGCATTGTCCTTGTTCACTGCAAACTTGTAATAAGATTCGTTGACATCCGGGCCCAAAACCTCCAAGCCCATCCGCTTACATTCCTCCATAAAAAAGGTGACCTGCTTAATGTCGTTCATATTGTTGGAAAGTACAGCGGCCATATATTCCGCGGGATAATGCGCTTTTAGATATGCGGTTTGGTAAGCGATAAACGCATAACAGGTAGAGTGACTTTTGTTGAACGCATAGGAGGCAAATGCTTCCCAATCTTTCCAAATTTTCTCCAAAACATCTCTCGGGTGCCCATTCTTTTCGCCTCCATCCAAGAATTGGGGCTTTAATTTTTGAAGTAAGGCGAAGATTTTTTTACCCATGGCCTTACGTAGCACATCCGCATCACCTTTGGAGAATCCCGCCAACTTTTGCGAAAGTAGCATCACCTGCTCTTGGTACACGGTAATCCCATAGGTTTCCTTAAGGTATTCTTCCATATCCGGAAGGTCGTAGGTGATTTCTTCCTCCCCGTGCTTTCTGGCGATAAAGCTCGGTATATATTCCATGGGTCCTGGGCGATACAGGGCATTCATGGCAATGAGGTCATCAAAAACCGTAGGTTTCAGGTTTTTCATGTGTTTCTGCATACCGGGGGATTCGTATTGGAATATCCCTACAGTATCTCCCCGTTGGAAAAGCTCATAGGTCTTTTCGTCATCCAAGGGAAACTCATCGGGCACAAGTTCTGTTCCTGTACGCGCCTTTACAATTTTCACGGTGTCCTTGATCAAAGTAAGCGTCTTCAATCCCAAGAAATCCATTTTGAGCAAACCGGCACTTTCCACCACCGAGTTGTCAAACTGCGTCACATACAAATCCGAATCCTTGGCAGTTGCCACGGGAACAAAATTGGTAATGTCATCTGGGGTAATGATCACCCCACAGGCATGGATCCCCGTATTCCTCAAAGAGCCTTCCAGTACCCGGGCCATTTGAACCGTCTGCCCCTCTAGATCGTCCCCTTCCGAAATATTTAGGAGTTCATGTACCTTTTCCAGTTCGTCCGATCTGAACTTTTTCTTGAGCTCCGCTTCTTCCACCCCAAAAATCTTTTTGAGTTTGGACATGTTGGGAATGAGCTTGGCTATCCGGTCGGCATCGTTCAAGGGTAAGTCCAGTACCCGTGCCGTATCCCTGATGGAAGATTTGGCTGCCATGGTACCATAAGTGATGATTTGCGCCACTTGACTGGCCCCATATTTATCGATCACATAATCCATGACCTTACCGCGACCTTCATCGTCAAAATCAATGTCGATATCGGGCATGGAAACCCGGTCCGGATTTAGGAATCGCTCAAAAAGCAAATCGTATTTCAGGGGATCAATATTGGTGATTCCCAAGCAATAGGCCACCACGGAACCTGCTGCAGATCCTCTTCCGGGCCCAACAGAAACTCCCATGTTACGCGCCTCCCTGATAAAGTCTTCCACAATAAGAAAATAACCCGGGTAACCGGAATTTTCAATGGTGCCCAATTCAAAATCGATGCGCTCCGTTATTTCATCCGTTATTTCACCATATCGTTTTGAGGCTCCTTGATAGGTGATATGTCGCAAATAGGCATTTTCACCCCGTTTGCCCCCATCTTGTTTGTCTTCCTCCACCATAAATTCCGATGGGATATCAAACTTGGGAAGAAGTACATCGCGGGCCAAATCAAAGGGCTCCACTTTATCCACAATTTCCTGAATGTTCAAGATGGCCTCCGGGATATCCTTGAACAGGGTCTTCATATCATCAGAGGACTTGAAGTAATACTCCTGATTTGGTAATCCATAGCGATAGCCACGACCCCTTCCTATGGGAGTAGCCTGTTTTTCGCCATCCTTCACGCAAAGTAAGATATCGTGGGCCTCCGCATCCTTCTTATCGCAATAATACGTGTTGTTCGTGGCCACTAGTTTTACCTGATGCTTTTTGGCCAATTGGATCAAAACCTGGTTTACCCTTTCTTCGTCCTCTTGCCCATGTCTCATGATCTCCATATAAAGATCATTGCCAAATTGTTCTTTCCACCAAAGGAGGGCTTCCTCGGCCTGTTTTTCGCCAACGTTCAGGATCTTGTTGGGTACTTCCCCATATAAGTTTCCGGTAAGGGCTATGACATCTTCCTTATGCTGCTCGATAATGTTTCGGTCTATCCGGGGCACATAGTAAAAACCATCCGTGTAGGCCACGGAAGACATCTTGGCCAAGTTGTGATAGCCATTTTTGTTTTTGGCCAACAGGACTATTTGATAACCGTGATCCTTGACATTTTTATTGGTGTGATCTTCGCACACATGGAATTCGCAACCGACAATTGGGGTAATTTCCCGCTCAAAAGGGGTTTCTCCTTGTTCAGTAAGTTCTGTATTTCGTTGTCTGACCCCTTTGTTATGGGCCATTATTTCTTTAACGAAGTGAAAGGCGCCCATCATGTTGGCATGGTCGGTAAGAGCTACTGCGGGCATATTGTGTTCCGCTGCAGCGCCCACCAGGCTCTTAATATTAATGGTGGATTGTAGTACCGAAAATTGCGAATGGTTGTGCAGATGGGCAAATGGAGCATCTGCTAGATCAGCAACATTTTGTTTTATTTCATCCTCGGAAATACCACCGGTATCTTTGGCCCAGAGAGCATCTGCAATTTCTTTGGAAGCTTTTTTAAGGTTGAGGTGTTTGAGCCCGATCAGCTGTACCTCACTTGGATTTTGCTCGGAGAATCGGTTGAAGTAATCGGTGGGGACATCCAGCTTCTCCAATGTGAAATGCTGCTTTCTGATGAGCTCCAGGAAACAACGCGTGGTTGCTTCCACATCTGCGGTAGCATTGTGGGCTTCGGCAAATGGTTCTCCAAACAAGTGTTGGTGCAGCTCGGTTAGCGTGGGCAATTTAAATTTGCCGCCCCGTCCTCCCGGAATTTTACATAATTCCGCCGTCTCTTCGGTGCAGGTGTCCAGTACGGGTAACTTTGTCAATGGACTGTCCACTCCCATACGATGGAATTCGCATCCCATGATGTTCACATCGAAATCGACGTTCTGGCCAACTACGAATTTGGCCTTGGACAGTGCTTCGTTGAACCTCTCCAAGGTTTCGGAAAGGGACACGCCTTTCTGCTCTGCCAAAGCCGTGGATATACCGTGGACCTGCTCTGATTCGTAGGGGATGTTAAAACCATCTGGCTTTATCAACATATCCTGATGTTCAACCAAATTACCCATTTCGTCGTGCAATTGCCAGGCAATCTGAACACAACGGGGCCAATTGTCGGTATCCGTAATGGGAGCATCCCATCGTTTTGGCAATCCTGTGGTTTCGGTGTCAAAAATCAAATACATAAGCGGTCTCCTGCAAAAAATAAATGATTAAAAATATACAAACACTTCGCCTTTTTAAAAAGTAGTTTTAAGGAGTTATCAACCTTCCCGCCATCCAGCTCATTTTAAGTATATTTAGGGCGATAACCCGCCTAAGATGAGACCCATAAAACCGAAACAACTATTTCACTTTTTTGCAATTTTCCTGTTGTGGTTTGCCACTTCCTGCAAACAGGAATCCAAGGAAAAGGAAATACCGCCTCCCAATTTTATAATTGTTTTTGCTGATGATTTAGGATATGGAGACCTAAGCTGTTACGGAAACCCCACCATTTATACGCCGCATTTGGACCAAATGGCCCATGAAGGCCAAAAATGGACCAATTTCTATGTGGGGGCCAGCGTTTGTACCCCTAGCAGAGCGGCCCTGCTTACTGGGAGATTGCCTGCAAGGAACGGGATGGCAAGTGACAAGGAACGCGTGCTCTTTCCAGACTCAAAAAACGGCTTGCCATCAGCAGAGATTACCCTGGCCGAACAGTTAAAACAAGTGGGCTATGCAACCGCTGCCATTGGAAAATGGCATTTGGGACATCATGAGCAATATCTTCCAACGCATCATGGATTTGATTATTATTTCGGAATTCCCTATTCCAATGACATGGATTTTGTGGGGGAATATCCCAATGGGGACTACTGGAGCCAGCAAAGCGATTCCATAAAAACCGAGCACTTTAATGTACCCTTGCTCCGGGGCACAGAGGTTGTTGAAAGGCCAGCTAATCAGCATACCATAACCAAGCGGTATAGCGAGGAAACGGTTTCCTTTATCAAGCAGCACAAAGACAAGCCCTTTTTTATATACTTAGCGCATAATCTACCGCATATTCCATTGTTTGCTTCCAAGGAGGCCTTGGGCAAAAGCAAGCGCGGTCTGTATGGCGATGTGGTACAGGAAATAGACCATGGTGTGGGGCAGATTTTGGAGACACTAAAAGCAGAAGGATTGGCTGAAAATACTATTGTGGTTTTTACTTCGGACAATGGCCCCTGGCTTCCCTTCAAAACCAATGGCGGTAGTGCAGGTTTGCTTAAGGGAGGTAAAGGAACCACTTGGGAAGGTGGTATGCGGGAACCCGGAATTTTCTGGGGTCCTGGTCTTGTGAAACCTGGGGTGGTTACGGATTTGGGATCTACCATGGACCTGTTCGCAACTTTTAGTGCCATGGCCGGGCTTGGGATTCCCCAAGACAGGGCTATGGATAGCCATGACCTAGGGCCAACTTTGTTGAACCTGGAACCAAGTCCTCGCAAACACCTTATGTATTATCGTGGAACGGAACTATATGCAGCTCGCATGGGAGCTTTTAAAGCGCATTTTATCACTCAAGGGGAATATAGACAATTTGGGGAGCGGCAAGACCATGAAATCCCATTGTTGTACAATTTGGACCATGACCCTTCGGAACAATATAATATTGCACTGGAACACCCAAAAGTAATAGCGCAAATCCAGAAAATAGTCACAGAGCACAAGTCTGGGATGGTCTTGGGAAAAGACCAATTGGCCGAAAGGGAATAGAAAGTTGCTTAGGGCATTGTGCATTAAAAGAAATCAAGTATATTTGCACCCGCTTTCACCGAGAAGCAGATAAAAAAGTTTCCCGCTTTTGCAGGAACAGTATTAATAACAAGGGTCGGGCACCCTACAAATTAATGTGATATGCCAGTACGTATTAGACTTCAAAGACACGGTAAAAAAGGTAAACCTTTCTATTGGGTTGTAGCCGCCGATTCAAGATCAAAAAGAGACGGTAAATTTTTGGAAAAATTGGGAACCTATAACCCCAATACCAATCCAGCTACCATTGATATCAATGTAGACAACTCTGTGAAGTGGTTGCAAAATGGAGCACAACCTACAGATACCGCCAGAGCCATTCTTTCTTACAAAGGTGTTATGTTAAAGCACCATTTGTTGGGAGGGGTTCGCAAAGGAGCTTTGACCGAGGAACAAGTGGAGGAAAAATTCAATGCCTGGCTGGAGGAAAAGGAGAAAGGAATCCAAGCTAAACGCGATGGATTGGACAAAGCCAAAGCAGAGGCTAGGGCAAAAGCTTTGGAAGCTGAAAAAGAAGTAAATGAAAAGAGAGTTGCTGCGGCCCTGCCAGAAGTAGAAGAGGAAGCTCCTGCTGAGGAAGCGGAAGCCGCTGTTGAAGCCACTGAGGCCGCTGCTGAGGAAACCCCAGCTGTTGAAGAGCCTGCGGCAGAAGCCGAGGAAGCACCTGCTGCTGAGGCCGAAGCCAAAGAAGAGGAGTAATCCCAATACGCGATGCGCAAGGAAGATTGCTTCTACCTGGGCAAAATCGTTTCAAAATACAGTTTTAAGGGTGAGGTATTGGTCAAACTCGATACCGATGAGCCCGAAATCTACGAAAACATGGAATCAGTATTTGTTTCATTGGGAAGCAATCTGGTTCCATTTTTTATTGACCGTTGTCGGTTGCACAAATCCGCCTTACTTCGCATCGATTTTGAGGAAGTAAAGGATGAGGTTTCTGCGGACAAGATCATGGGGTCCGAACTGTACCTTCCTTTGGAAATGCTGCCCCCATTGACCGGGAACAAATTTTACTTCCACGAAGTCATCGGTTTCACGCTAATGGATGAGGTCCATGGCAATATTGGACAGGTCAAGGCAGTGAACGATAGTGCTTCCCAAGAACTCTTCGAAGCCGAAAAAGACGGGAAGGAACTATTGATTCCCATTAGTGATGATATCATTACTAAAGTGGATCGGGAATCAAAGATTATCCATGTTAAAACTCCAGAAGGGTTGGTAGACCTTTATCTTGGAGATGTATGATGATTGTTGGCTTTTGATTTCATTGCGTCACCCTGAATTTATTTCAGGGTCCCAAGTTTAAAGGACCATATCATTTTGTGATTCTGAATCAAGTTCAGAATGACAAACAATAGATAAAGAAAAAGGGAACCAAAGGCTCCCTTTTTTGGTGACATATTAGGATAAAGATTTACTTCTTCCACTTACCACCGCCCACATAGAAACCTAAGGAGATTCCGATATAAGAGTTTTTTACTTCCAATTTATTATCGTCTCCATCTGCAAATTCAGATGTACCGATAAGATTATAGGTTGCCGCCAATCGCAGTTTGCCTAGTTCAAAACCAGCGCGTACAAGTCCTCCGAATTTCCCTTCAATATCGAACTTTTCATCTGTAACTTGAGGATCAAAATCGAGGTTGGCCAATGTGCTATAACCAATACCCCCTCCAATAAAAGGTGCAAATGGTGAACTTCCAGAGTGAAAGTAATAATCAAAGGTTCCAAAGTATGATGTGCTGGCTGAAAGACTTGCCTCTATTTCGGCAACATCCTCCACTGCGGCTACATTTTTGGCCATTGCTGCGGATTCAATACGCAGACCAATGTTCATATTGTCCGCAATGTTGTATTTAGGTTCCAAGGCGATGATAATTCCGCCTCCGCCGTCAGGAATGGCGTACCCAAGGTCGAGCCCCGCTCTAAACTTGTTTTGTTCTTGCGCATGGGTAAATTGTGCAATGCCCAAAATGGCAATTGCCAAGAAAAAGTTTTTTTTCATGATAAATGTTTAAAATTTGGTTTTGTAAATTTTTTACAAGCTCTAAGTGCAAAAAGTACTGACTCAATGGGAGTTCAAACCTTTGTAATTGATGGATGCCCGGTTTGAACTGACAAAAGCATGAGTGGGATTGACAGATTTTTTACTGTATCCCTCTAATTCCTTCCATAGTATATTTGTGCTTATGGGACCCTTCAAGTTCAAACAATTTGCAGTGCACCAAGACCGCTGCGCCATGAAAATTGGCACGGATGGGGTGTTATTGGGAGCGTGGGCGTCCGTTGACCACCATCCACAATCCATTCTGGACATAGGGTCTGGAACTGGATTGATTGCATTGCAATTGGCACAGCGCTCTGCTGCCGAACTTGTTGATGCCATTGAACTGGATGGGAATGCCTATGAGCAATGTGTTGAAAATTTTGAGGCATCCCCATGGTCCGACCGGCTATTTTGCTACCATGCCGGATTGGATGAATTTGTGGAAGAAATGGATGCGGAATACGACCTCATTGTATCCAATCCCCCTTTTTATTCCGAAGAAATGCCCAGCGGAAGCACGGCCAGGGACATGGCAAGACAGGAAAGTTCGCTCCCATTCCATGAATTGGTGGCAGGGGTTTCCAAATTGCTATCCCAAAAAGGTCTTTTTTCCGTTGTTGTTCCCTATAAGGCAGAGGAAGAATTTAAAGGGCTGGCCAAGGAAGTGGGGCTTTTTCCAAAACGGCTCCTTAGAGTTAAGGGTACGGCAGCTGGGCCGGTAAAACGAAGTTTGTTGGAATTTTCGTTTCAGGAAAGTGACCCGGAAGAAAATACACTGACGATTGAACGGGAACGTCATCAATATACACAGGAGTACATTCAGCTCACCCAGCCCTTTTATTTAAAAATGTAACATTTAGCGAAGGGAAAGTTGGATTTCGTTAGTACATTTGATAAAATTTTTTTGAATGAAACCTGACTTGTTTGAAGCCCCAGACTATTACAATCTAGACGATCTACTTTCCGAGGAGCATAAATTGGTTCGCGATGCCGCCCGTCAATGGGTGAAGCGCGACATATCGCCCATTATTGAAGAATATGCGCAAAAGGCGGAATTTCCAAAAGAGATTATTGGAGGATTGGCGGAAATAGGGGCTTTTGGTCCGTATATCCCGGAAGAGTACGGAGGGGCGGGACTCGATCAAATCAGCTATGGCTTGATCATGCAGGAGATAGAAAGAGGGGACAGCGGGGTTCGTTCCACGGCATCGGTCCAATCCTCTTTGGTAATGTACCCCATCTTTGCGTACGGCACCGAAGCACAACGTCAAAAATATTTGCCAAAATTGGCCACGGGCGAGTGGATGGGCTGTTTTGGACTTACTGAGCCCAATCATGGGTCCAATCCAGGGGGAATGGAGACCAAATTCAAGGATATGGGAGACCATTTTGTATTGAATGGAGCCAAACTTTGGATTTCCAATTCGCCATTTGCAGATGTGGCAGTGGTATGGGCAAAAAATGAAGAGGGACGAATTCATGGCTTGATTGTGGAACGGGGCATGGAAGGATTTTCGACCCCTGAAACGCATAATAAATGGTCGCTAAGGGCCTCCGCCACCGGCGAACTAATTTTTGATAACGTAAAGGTGCCCAAGGAAAACCTACTGCCCGGTAAAAATGGTCTGGGTGCGCCGTTGGGCTGTTTGGATTCCGCCCGTTACGGAATTGCATGGGGTGCCATTGGGGCAGCCATGGATTGTTATGACACGGCACTTCGCTATGCCAAAGAGCGGGTTCAATTTGGAAAGCCCATTGCTGCCTATCAATTACAACAGAAGAAGCTGGCCGAAATGATCACTGAGATCACAAAGGCGCAGTTGTTGGCATTCCGGTTGGGGCAACTCAAAAATGAAGGGCGGGCCAATACGGCACAGATTTCCATGGCTAAACGGAATAATGTGGATATGGCCATTAAGATTGCAAGGGAAGCCAGGCAAGTATTGGGTGGAATGGGCATTACCGGGGAATACAGCATTATGCGTCACATGATGAACCTCGAAAGTGTGATTACCTATGAAGGTACCCATGACATCCACTTACTGATTACTGGTGCGGATATCACCGGATATCCAGCTTTCAAATAGTACCCGAGTTTAAGTTACATTAAACAGGCCCTAAATTTTGACTAACTTGACAAGCAAGTTGTATCAAACTTCATTATGGAATTGCTTGAACGGCAAAAGGCATTTTTTTTAGCAGAGCATACTAGGGACTTTTCTTTTAGAAAGAAGGCGCTAAGGCGATTGAAAAAAGAAATCATTGCCCGTGAAGATGCTATAGCGGATGCCATTTATGCCGATTTTAAAAAGCCGAGATTTGAAACCTTTATTGCGGAAACCCAATTTGTTCTGGCTGAAATCAATGTGCAGCTCAATAATCTTGATTTTTGGGCCAAACCGGAAAAGGTAGCGGGAAATTGGGCCAATTTTCCATCCAAAAATTACATTTATCGGGAGCCGCTGGGTCAAGTGTTGGTCATTGCTCCATGGAACTATCCGTTTCAATTGACCATGGCCCCAATGATCGGTGCCCTTGCCGCTGGAAACACTGTTGTGGTGAAACCTTCAGAACTTACACCGAATACCTCAAGCATCGTTGCGGAGATAATAGAAAATGTTTTTGACCCCGGACATGTGACCGCTGTACAAGGGGGTATTGAGGTGTCCCAGGAATTGTTGTCCAAGCCTTGGAACCATATTTTCTTTACGGGCAGCACCCAGGTAGGAAGGATTGTTTATCAAAGTGCCGCTAAACATCTTACACCGGTAACCCTGGAGTTAGGGGGCAAAAACCCCTGTGTTGTAGACAAAAATGTGGATGTAAATCTGGCCGCCAAACGTATTGTATGGGGCAAGGCCCTTAATGCTGGACAAACCTGTATTGCCCCCGATTATCTTTTGGTGCATCAATCCATAAAAGACAAATTTGTGGCTGCGCTAATACGTAACATTCAGAAAAGTTATGGGGAAAACCAATCAGCTTCCAAGGATCTGGCGAGAATTGTAAGTCAGAAGCACTATAAACGATTAAGGTCATTTTTGGAAGGGCAACAAATCTTGTATGGTGGGAATTCTGTGGACGAAGATTTTTTTATAGGTTTGACCTTGTTGGATGAGCCCAGTTTGGAAAGCCCCATAATGCAAGAAGAGATTTTTGGACCTATCCTACCTATTTTATCTTATTCCAATGAGGCTGACATTGCCCAGATTATCGGTCGATATGAAAAACCCTTGGCCGCGTACGTGTTTTCTGGGAAAAGGGCTTTTCAAAAATGGTGCATGACCCAATTTGGGTTTGGGGGAGGTGTGATCAATGATTCTGTATTGCAGATTGCCAACAAAAATCTACCATTTGGCGGAGTGGGCCACAGTGGGATCGGGGCTTATCATGGAAAGGCTTCCTTCGACCTGTTTTCCCATAAAAAGGGCATTGTGAAAAGGGGAAATTGGATAGATCCCCCTTTGCGCTATGCACCCTATAACTTACCGGATAGGATTGCCAAGTGGGTTAAGCATTTGTTTTAGGGGTATTGGCTGCTGCCTAAAAATGCTGTCTTTGATTTAGTATGCGAAGTATCAACACCTGATGATCCCTTATGATATAGTGAATTGAATAGTTGAAAGTTTTGAATAGGATGGCGCGGATTTCACGATACTTTGCCTGAAATGAATCAGGAGTTTTCTTTAAAAATCCAATTTGTTCCGAAAAATCGGCCAAAAATTCCCGCTCCAATCCTTTTGTCCTATAAAAGCATTCGGCTACTGCCAGTTGTATTTGGGCTTCTTTGGCAATTTGGACATTATAGTCCATATTTCTTTTCTATATCTTGGATGGGGTCAAATTGAACTTCATTATTTTCGAGTCTTTTCAGCATATCATCCATCATGGTCCTATATGCTTCCGAGGGAGATTCTAACCTTCTAGCTGTTTCTTCTAAGGAATATTTCATAAAACTTTTTAAGGAATGCTTCTGCTTTTTAGCTTCTTCTTCCAGGATATGTAGAATATGTTGGTCTACATCGATGAGTTTTCTGATTTTTCCCAAAGTATATATATAAAGTTATTCTTTTACAGTTTTTGGTTTCAGCAATTTTTTGCTTGTTTTCATTTCTGCATAGCGGGGGTCTGGAACATAATCCTGTTTTTGCATTTTAATCACCTCAATGCTCAAAAAACCAAATTCTTCCACCACCTTCCCGTAAAAACGGTAAATCCCCTTTCCCCTAAAGTAGTATTTGGCCGCAACGGGAGGAAACAAAACCGTATCGAAAACCTCACCATGCTGATCTACCAAAGTGGCAAAATGCATCCGTTTTCCAGTATGTGTATGGGTATTTTTTATGGTCACCAAATAACCGTAAATGTCTATATACTTGTTGAGGTATCGATGCAGGTCTTGTTGCCCATTGGTGTTTTTTGGAGGTTCGGCCAATAGCTCAAAAGGACTGCACAAGCAGAACCCCAATAGTTCCAATTGGTCAAATGCGGTTTCCAGATGGGTGGTGTACAGTTTGGGAATCCTAAATTTTTGATGTCGCGGTGGAAACAGTTTGGGATGTTCCAAACGGTCATTTTTGGAAAGCATCAAATGGGCCTTCCAAAGTAATGTATGCTTGTTGACCCTGGTAAATCTAAAGGCATCGATACGGATAAGAATGGAAAGTTGTTCCACGGAAATGATTACCCGGTCCAAAAAATCCTCCAAGGAAAGGAAGTTGCCATTTGATCTTCGCTCCTTGATGATGCGCTCCATGACCCTGCTTTCCAGATCTCGGAGATAGACCATTCCCAGATAAATATGGGCGCCATAGATGCAAGTGGCCGCATGGCTGTTGTTTACACAGGGAGCGTGGATGGTGGCACCGATCATTCGGGCATCGTGTATATAAAATTCTGAACGGTAGAACCCGCCCCCGTTATTGAGCACGGCCACCAAATATTCCAGGGGATAATAGGCGCGCAGAAAAAGACTCTGGTAACTCTCCACGGCATAGGAGGCGGAATGCCCTTTTGCAAAGGCATAGCCCGCAAAGCTGGCCACTTGGTTCCAAATCTCAAAAATTAGGGTGTCCGGATAGTTCCTTTTTCTACAGTTGGAAATGAACTTGTCCTTCACCTTTTGGAATTCCTCCCTTGAGCGGAACTTTCCGCTCATTCCCCTGCGCAGTACGTCGGCTTCCCCCAGGTCGAGGCCTGCAAAATGGTGGGCCACTTTGATCACATCTTCTTGATACACCATTACGCCGTAGGTGTCCGGCATAATATCCAGCATCACCGGATGCGCTTTTTCTTCTGCCCGACCTTTGTTTCGATGGCGAAGGATGTACTCCCTCATCATACCACTTTTGGCCACTCCGGGACGGATAATGGAACTGGCCGCCACCAACCCCAGATAATTGTCCACCTCCAGTTTTTTGAGCAGCATCCGCATGGCGGGCGATTCCACATAAAAACAGCCCATGCACTGTGCGGTCTTGATCAGGTTGTTTATGGTAACATCCTTTTTAAAGCCTTGGATGTCGTGAATGTCAATTTGCTTGTGTTTTTCAGGCTGGTTATAGGCGATGATTTCTAGGGCCTCCTTGATTTTTCCGAGTCCACGTTGGCCTAAAATGTCAAATTTATAGAGTCCCACATCCTCTGCAATCACCATATCGTAATGGGTGGTAGGGAAGCCTTTGGGAGGTAAATGGGTGGCGGAAAACCAGTGAAGGGACTTTTCGCTGATTAAAATACCCCCTGCATGGATACTCAGATAATTGGGTTTGTCCTTGAGGAGTTTTCCATATTTCAGCACAAGTTTGGACATGCTGTCCAGTTTGTCTGGGTTATACTGTCCAGTGACCAAAAAATCGATTTCTTGTTTTGGTAGGCCAAAGACCTTTCCAAGTTCCCGGATGACCCCACGTTCCTTAAAGGTAACATAGGTGCCCAGCAGTGCCACATGTTCAAAGCGTTTAAAAATGTACTCGGTCATGGCTGGCCTGTCCCGCCAGGAGAAGTCTATGTCAAAATCCGGGGGATTGGCACGATAAAGATTGATGAACCGTTCAAAATAGAGGTCCAGTTCCATGGGATCCACATCGGTAATACGGAGAAGGTAGGCCACAATACTATTGGCACCACTGCCACGCCCCACATAATAAAACCCCCTCTTGCGTGCCTCGGAAACAATATCCCAATTAATAAGGAAATAAGAGACAAACCCCATTTTTTTGATGAGGGAGAGTTCTTTGTCCAAGCGGTTTTGGATAGATGCGTCCACTTCCTTATAGCGATAGGGGAGGCCTTCATAGCACAATTTTTCGATGAGTTTCCCATCTTCTTCCACGCTTCCCAGATAGGAGTTAAGGTTTTGGGGTTTTCGTCCCTTGGAAAAATCGAAATGGATGTCACATTGATTAAGCAGTTTTTCGGTATTCTCCAGAATAAAGGGATGTTCGGAAAATGCTGCGGCCAAATTTTGGACAGGGAACATTTTTTCCCCTTCATCGGCTTCTTCCTCTTGGGGCAGTTTGCTCAGAAGAACATTATTGTCGATGGCCCGCAACAAACGATGGGCATTAAAATCGGCCTTGTTCCGAAAAGTGACCGGTTGCTGTACTACCAATTTCTTCTTAAGCTTGGCAAACTTGGAAAATGGCAATCGTCTTAGATCTTGAATGGAGATGCCTATAAATTCATGCGCTTTGAAATCTTCCAGCTCGTTCAATAGGGCTTGTTCAAAGGGGTAGATAACAAATGCATTTTGAAAAGCAGGGGCCCTGAACGGAATTTCCAGCTCTTCATGAAGGTGGTGGGATAAAAAACGGTTGAGTTCCAAATACCCTTCATTGTTTTGGGCAATTCCCAAGAAGCAGGGTTTTACGCCATTTCTGAAATCAATTCCCAAAATGGGAGTGATGCCATATTCAGGGGCCTTTCTTACAAAATTGAGTCCTGCGGAAGTATTGTTGATGTCCGTGAGCACCAAACGGGTCACATGGTTTTGTTGGGCCAATTCCAAGAGTTCCAGCTCCGAGAAAGTGCCATATCGCATGCTGTAATATGTGTGGCAGTTTAGGTACAATTATTGGTTTTCGGTTTTCGGTTTTCAGTTATTGGTTTTCGGTTTTCAGTTATTGGTTGTCGGTTATCAGTTATTGGTTGTCGGTTATCGGTTATCGGTTATCGGTTATTGGTTGTCAGTTTTCGGTTATTGGTTTTCAGTTATCAGTTATCGGTTATTGGTTGTTAGTTTTCGGTTATTGGGTTTCAGTTATCAGTTATCGGTTATTGGTTGTTAGTTTTCGGTTATTGGGTTTCGGTTTTGAATTTTTCATTTTTCATTGTTTCCTGTGTGCTAATACTACCGGAGGTTCCCCATTAAAGGGATTGTGCATGCTGCCAATGGTTTTGGCTCCCATGGCCGAGGCCCGTAGAACACTCCGGCTTCCAAACCTCTTTCGAACATAGTCCATGGCTTGGTACAGGTTCAAGGCTTCTTCGGTATCTTCAAAAAGGTTGATTTGATAGTTTCCCGATACCAAATGGCTAAATCGAATTCCTATTAGGCGGACCAGCATCCGTTTGTTGTACAGGGTGTTGAACAACTCCAAAATTTTAGGGATAAGGATATGGTCTGCACTGGTATAAGGGATGCGTAGTTGCTTGGAATAGGTGTTAAAATCAGAATAACGGATTTTTACGGCGATACAGGCGGTGAGTTTATCTCCCCTGCGCAATTGAAAGGCAAGGTTTTCGGTCATGGCGAGTAGGATACCCTTGAGTTTGGCGACATCAATGGTGTCCCGGTCAAAAGTGCGTTCGGTGGAAATGGATTTTCTATCGTGAAAGGGAATCACAGGGGTATTGTCCATCCCGTTGGCCCGCTTCCAGATGACCCTTCCGTTTGCGCCCAGTACTCGTTGCATAATGTCCATGGGCATTTCCTGTACGGTCTTCACTTTGCGGATGCCCAGATTTCTTAGGGTCTGATAGGTCTTGTCGCCCACCATGGGGATTTTTTTAATGGATAAGGGGGCCAAAAAAGGCTTTTCCAATCCAAAATCTATTTTGAGCTGGTTATTGGGCTTGGCCTCATTGGTGGCCACTTTTGAAACCACCTTGTTTACGGAAAGTCCGAAGGAGATGGGCAGACCGGTTTCCTTGATGATTTTTTGACGCATTTCCGAGGCATATTTATAACAGCCAAAAAAACGGTCCATTCCAGAAAGGTCGGCATAGAACTCATCAATGCTCGATTTCTCGAAGAGGGGCACGTGTTCCTTAATGATTTCCGTGACCACATCGGAATACTTGCTGTAGGTGCCTGCATTGCCCCGGATAACGACTGCTTCCGGACAGAGCTCCTTGGCCATTTTCATAGGCATGCCAGAATGAACGCCAAATCCACGGGTTTCATAACTGCATGCGGCCACCACGCCCCGATCGCTGGTGCCACCCACCAACAAGGGTTTGTTTTTGAGCTCCGTATTTATAATACGTTCCACGGACACATAGAAAGTGTCCAGATCCATGTGTAAAATGGTCTTTTTCATTGTTTAGCTGAGGGAAAGCTAAATTATGGAAATATTCCTAAAAAATGGAAATAATCCAATAAAAGAACTGTGAATCATCTGAGGAAAGGGCAAATGTTGTCAGGTAAAATCAGGAAAACTGCTGTTTCTTCACTTGAAAAGGTCGGAATGACTCCCGATACACACCAATTTTATCACATTGGGAGATTCAATTTGGATCCAGATAATTAGCAGGTCGGGTTTTATGTGGTATTCCCAATTGTCACTGTACCGACCCGTGAGCCTATGGGGTTTCATTTTGGATGGAATGCCATTGACCCCTTTGGATTGAAGTATTTTGAGTATGGCTGCGGTAAGTCTGAAGTCTTTTTCGTTTTTCTTTACCTTTTTTAGATCCTTTTCAAACCGGGTCGTAGGTATTAATTGATACATGCGTTGTTGGTTAAAGTTCATTTAGGAACTTGTCCAAATCATCAATGGGTGTTAGATTTTCATTGGTTCCTGCTTCCTCAATGGCAGATTTGGTTGTTCCCTACATCATTATACAGTAGGAATTCAATATAATTATTGAGGCTTCTTCTCTGCGCTTTGGCCTTGGCCCTAACGAGCTCTATCAACTCTTCGTCAAAACGGAGTGCAACTTGTTTTGTTTTCATACTGGGTCAGAAAATACAAATCAGAAATATAAGATATCAGTTTGATATGCAAATGATATCATAATGATATAAAAAAGAAACAAATATCCCCTCTGATAAATGCCCATTTCGCCAACTCAAACCTCTAGAATTCCACCCAGAATAAGCTTGAGGTCCAATTTGTCAAAAATCCTTCCTATCTTTGCCGCGTTGTGTTGGATTTCAATCCGTAACAGGACTGAGATCAGGTTGAGGTATCAAAGTGATGCCCGCCAATGAAAGGCTTTCCATATGGAAGGCTTTTTTTGTAGATGGAATTTTAAAATATACCTGAACTGATTCCGACAACAAGAAGGAACCACTAAGGAAATTGCAAATCGGTTATATGGTGAACCAGGGAAGCTGCTAGTTTGGCCGTTTGTCCGTCCACATCAAATTTAGGGTTCATCTCGGCCAAATCCACACTGATCAATTTCCCGGAAGTAATTATGGTCTTCAGGCATTCCAAAACAATCTGTGGACTAAAGCCCATGGGAGAGGGGGCGCTTACCCCTGGAGCGTAGGCCGATGAAAAACCATCCAAATCGACGGTTACATAGACTTTGTCCACCGTCTTGATAAAAGCATTGACCCAAATATTGATCTCATCCAAAAAATGAATCTGGAAGGTGTCGGAAAGCACATAGGTAACATCCAGTTCCTTTGCCGTTTGAAAAAGATTGCGATCGTTGGCATCCTTTCGGATACCCAAACAGAGGTATTTAAAGTCAGTGCCCTCCTGCTCACATTCCAAGGCTATCTGATAAAAAGGGGTGCCGGAATTGTTGGTTTGGATGTTTTGGCGCAGGTCAAAATGCGCATCAAAATTGATGATTCCAATACTTTGCCCTTCTCTTTTGGAATCCAGGTGTTTTTTTATTCCGTGATAATGTCCGTAGGCCACATCGTGCCCCCCGCCAAGAACAATGGGAAACTGCCTTTTGTCCAGCAACATGGCCACCGCTGCTGCCAAATCGGTTTGGGCCGCTTCCATGTTTTCATCCAGACAGATGACGTTGCCGGCATCGTACAATTGAACCGTACTTGGCAGATGGTTTGGCATTTTTCCCAAACTACTTTTGATGGCATTGGGACCATCCACGGCGCCAATCCTGCCCTGGTTACGTTTTACGCCTTCGTGGCAGGCATATCCCAATAAACAGATGGATTTTTTAGGGGGCTCTGGAATTTCATCCAAAGGAACACACTTTACCTTTTCATGAAGGTATAGGCTTTTGTTACTCGTGCGCCCTTGCCAAAGCTCTGTATTGGGCTGGGAATAATTTTTCATTGCATCAGAAAAGATGGTCCAAAATATCGGTTTCCACCAAGTTAGGCAAAGTTACCTTTAATTCCGGGGTTCTCTCCATTTCCCGTTTTATGGCAAAAAGGGCTTCCTTGTTACGTGCCCAACTTCTTCGGGAAATACCATTGTTCACATCGTAAAACAGCATATTTTTAAGTCGGCGCGAAGCTGCTGCCGAACCGTCCAGGACCATTCCAAAACCACCGTTGATCACTTCGCCCCAGCCAACCCCACCTCCATTGTGGATGGAAACCCAAGTGGCCCCCCGAAAACTATCGCCAATAACATTATGGATGGCCATATCAGCAGTGAATTTACTGCCATCATAAATATTGCTGGTTTCCCTAAAGGGCGAATCCGTTCCGCTCACATCGTGATGATCTCTGCCCAAAACCACTGGAGCGGAAATTTCCCCTTTTTCAATAGCCTGGTTAAAGGCTTCGGCAATTCTGGCCCTTCCTTCTGCATCGGCATACAGAATTCTGGCCTGCGAACCTACCACTAGCTGGTTCTGTTCCGCTTCCTCTATCCACTTGATATTGTCCTGCATCTGTTGTTGGATTTCAGTAGGGGCTTCTGCTTTTATTTCCTTCATCACCTGAAGGGCAATGTAATCGGTTTTTTGTAAGTCCATGGGGCTTCCAGAAGTACAGACCCATCTGAAGGGCCCAAAACCATAATCAAAGCACATGGGTCCCAAAATGTCCTGGACATAACTTGGGTACCTAAAATCGATTTGGTTAGCCGCCATGACATCACCTCCGGCCCGAGAAACTTCAAGCAGAAAGGCGTTGCCATAGTCGAAGAAATAGGTGCCTTTTGCTGTGTGTTTATTGATGGCATTGATTTGTCTGCGGAGGGAGTCCTGTACTTTTTCCTTAAATACGGATGGATTTTCCGCCATCATTGTATTGGCCTCATCAAAAGACAGGCCTACGGGATAGTAACCTCCTGCCCATGGATTGTGCAATGAAGTTTGATCAGATCCCAAATGAACAAAAATATCCTCCTCCAAAAACTCCTCCCACACTTCCACTATGTTACCTATATAGGCCAAGGACACCACTTCGTTATTGGCAATGGCTTTTTTGGTCCGCTCCACAAGTTCAGTAATGTTGGACCATAGTTCGTCCACCCAACCTTGTTGGTGACGTTTTTTGGCGGCTTCAGGATTTACTTCGGCACAAACGGTAATGCATCCAGCAATGTTTCCGGCCTTGGGCTGGGCCCCGCTCATGCCCCCCAATCCGGCAGTCAAAAACACTTTCCCTTCCGGAGTTTCGTTTTTGTTCAACACCTTTCGGAAAGCATTCATTACTGTAATGGCGGTACCGTGAACAATTCCTTGGGGACCAATGTACATATAGGAACCTGCTGTCATCTGCCCATATTGGGTAACTCCAAGTGCATTGAATTTTTCCCAATCATCCGGTTGGGAATAATTGGGAATCATCATGCCGTTGGTCACCACTACGCGCGGGGCTTCTTTTGAAGAAGGGAACAATCCCATGGGGTGGCCAGAGTACATGTGCAAGGTTTGTTCCTCGGTCATTTCCGCCAAGTACTTCATCGTCAACAAATATTGCGCCCAGTTCTGAAATACAGCTCCATTACCACCGTAAGTGATTAATTCTTCTGGATGCTGTGCCACGGCAGGGTCCAAATTGTTCTGGATCATAAGCATTATAGCGGCTGCTTGTTCTGATTTTGCCGGATAATCGGATATAGGCCTGGCATAAATTTTATATGTGGGCTTAAACCGGTACATATAGATTCGACCATAGGATTTTAGTTCTTCCGCAAATTCAGGAGCCAATTCCCTGTGCCAGGTTTCTGGAAAATACCGCAAGGCATTTTGGACCGCCAACTTTTTTTCCTCCGCAGATAGAATATCCTTTCTTTTTGGGGCTGGATTTCCGCTCTTTGGATAGGGGCGGGGAGCGGGTAATTCTGCAGGAATACCTTGTAAGATTGAGGTTTTAAATGCTTGGATTTCCATATTAATTTCTTTCAAAAACTTGTTTTCCATTTTTCCAAACTGAATCCGGTTGCAACTGTCCTTGGTGATAGGTGATATCTTGGTAGTTTTCCGTTGGGAATGTTATGAAGTCCGCTAGATTACCGGGCTTAAGGGTGCCCCGGTCGTTTAATTCCAAGGCGGCTGCGGCCCTAAAGGTCATCCCAGACAGGACCTCGGTATTGGAAAGTTTCTCAAAGGTTCCCAAAATACTGGCCTGGGTTAGAAGGTCGCCCATAGGGGCCGATCCCGGATTATGGTCGCTGGCTATGGCCAATGCACCTCCGGCATCCAAAATTCTACGTGCCGGGGTAAAATCGCAGCCAAGACCCAACGATGCACCGGGTAAAGCCGTGGCAATAACATTGCTGTGGGCCAACAGCTCAATTTCCTTGGCAGTGCTTGCTTCCAAATGATCTGCACTTACGGCGCCAAACCGAACCGCCACTTCACTGCCTCCGGTTGTAAACTGATCGGCGTGTACGGTAATGGAGAAGCCCATGTTTTCGGCCTCGGTAAAATATGGAGCTACTTCCTTTGGCGAAAAAGCACTTTCTTCTACAAAAGCATCAATTCGAGAGGCCAGATTTTCCGCTTTTAAAATGGGAAATAGCAATGCTACGATCTCATCGAGATAATCTCCCTCACCAGTCCAATCCTTGGGTTTCATATGGGCTGCCAAACAAGTTGGAATCAAATCCATTTGAATGTTTTTATTGGCCATTTTGATGGCCCTTAGCATTTTAAGCTCCTCATCCACAGATAGACCATATCCGCTTTTTACCTCCATGGTGGTGATGCCCTTGCGGAGATGCTCTTTGCTTCTTTGGACGATTCCATCTTCCAGCATGGATTGCGACGCCTTGCGGGTCTGGGTCACGGTATCCCAAATACCACCGCCCGCCTTTGCAATTTCAAGATAGGAGACCCCTGCATTGCGCATGGCATAGTCCCTGGCCCGGGATCCCCCAAAACAAATATGGGTGTGGGCGTCAATGAATCCGGGAAGACAAACCGCTTTTTCCTTGATGGGATGGACTTCCACATCCGGGGACTTTAAATCTTCAAAAACACCGATTTTCTGGATTTTTCCTTCGAAAACCAAGATGCCCCCATTGGAGATTATGGGCAATTGATCATCATGAAGTGCTCCCTTGAGAGGAAGCCCGGTCATGGGAAGTAATTGTGTAAAGGGGCCAATAAGTTTGGTTTTGCTCATGGTCAATAGGTTTCAAATTCTTCTTGGTGGGGGGTGTTCCATGTGAGGTTCATGGTGGCCATTACGCGTTCCACATGGGTGATGATATCCCCTTTTTGTATGATTTCGATTCCAACTTCGATGTCATCTGAAAAAACACGGTCATGTTCCGCAAAAGATACCTTTTTTCTCAAGTATTTATGGATTTCATCCAAAACGATACCAGATTTAAGAGGTTTTCTAAACTCGAATGCCTGGGCAGCGGTGAGCAGTTCAATAGCCAATATTTTTTCAACATTTTCTATGATCTGAAGGGCCTTTCGTCCACTTATGGACCCCATGCTCACATGATCTTCCTGTCCCAGGGAGGTTGGAATGCTATCCGCGCTGGCGGGGAAGCACAAGCTTTTGTTCTCACTGGCCAATGCCGCAGAAGTATATTGGAGGATCATATACCCGGAATTGATTCCTGTATCTTCCATCAACAATTTTGGAACGCCTGGACTGTTGCCCTCAAGGGCCAAGTAAATTCTTCGGTCGGAAATATTTCCAATTTCGGAGGCCGCCAAAGCAGCATAGTCCAAGGCCATGGCCAAGGGTTGCCCGTGAAAATTCCCGCCGCTTATGGCCAACTCGTTGTCAATGATCACAGGATTATCGGTGACCGAATTGAGCTCTATCTCCAACAATTCCTTTAAATGCAACCATGCATTTCTCGATGCTCCATGGACTTGGGGGATACAACGTAGGGAATAGGGGTCTTGAACCCGTTCGCAATCGATATGATCCTCCAATATTTCGGAACCTTGCAGAAGGGTTCGAATTCTTCCGGCCACATGTTGGTTGCCCTTAAAGGGGCGGACTTCGTGCAATTTGTGGTGGAACGGTCTAATGGAGCCTTGAAGACCTTCCAACATCATGGCGCCAATAATATCGGCATGGCGCAGCGCATATTGTAATTTTTGTACCACCACAACGGCATGGGCCGCAATAAATTGGGTTCCATTGATCAGAGCCAAACCTTCTTTAGGACCTAGTTCCAATGGCTTGATCCCGGTTTTTTTGAGCATGGATGCCGTAGGCATGGTCTCGCCTTTAAATTCCACTTTGCCCAAACCTATGAGAGGCAAAAACAGATGGGAAAGGGGGGCTAGATCTCCAGAGGCCCCCACGGATCCTTGTGTGGGAACAACAGGAATGGCATCGTTCTCCAAATGCCATAGCATTCGTTCTATGGTGGTCTTGGCAATACCGGAAAACCCCTTGGCCAGGGCATGGATTTTAAGAATAAGCATCAATTTGGCCAATTTTTTGGCAATAGGCTGGCCCACTCCAACACTGTGACTCTGCAAAATATTGGATTGGAGGATTTTTGTGTCCTCCTTGGATATTTTGGTGTTGCACAAAGGACCAAAGCCGGTATTGATACCGTAAACGATGTCTCCCTTTGCCACAATATCCTGTACCCATTGGTGGCTCAGCTCAATTTTTTTAAAACATTCTGGTGTGACCAATCCTTGGATGTTTCCATCAGCGATGCCCAAAGCGATACTTGCGGTAAGGTGATCTTCGCCAAAATGGAATGTTTTGGGTATATACATTGGGATTTGTTTTAAAATTTAAAATTACATTCTCTTTGTAATAATTACCAATACTTATTTTTGTAATATTTAATAAGTATGAATTATCAAATAGAACTTAGACATTTCCATTATTTTTTGGCTGTAGCGGAAGAGCTGCACTTTAGGAAAGCTGCGGAAAAGTTGTTTATCTCCCAACCGGGATTAAGTACCCAAATCAAGCAAATGGAGGAAATTTTGCAGACCCAACTTTTCATACGCGACAAGAAAAAGGTGCAATTAACACAAGCAGGTCAATTTTTAAAGGGCGAAGTTGAGTTTGTGCTCAATCACCTGGAGCAGACCAAAAGACAAATGCGGCTTATTGGCCAGGGTCATTTGGGGGAGGTACGCATTGGATTTTTGGGCTCGGCCATGCAGAATGTTGTACCCAATTTATTGCTGGAACTAAAACATAAATTCCCGAGGATCCATACCAGTCTGGAGGAACTATCCAATAGGGCGCAGATCAATGCAATATTGCATGACAGATTGGACCTGGGTTTTGTTCGGTTGGCAAGAGTCCCCGGCGGATTGGAAATCAAACCGGTGTTCGAGGATACTTTTTCCCTGGTGCTTCCAGAAGATCATCCATTGGATTCGACAAATTTCAAAGGGATGAAACAAGTTTCGGAAGACGATTTTATCCTGTTTTCACAAGACTACAGCCCGCTGTATTACGATACCGTTATCAGCATTTGTGAGGATGCGGGATTTCAGCCAAAAGTGTCGCATAAATCCGTACATGCACAGACCATTTTTAAACTGGTGGAAAACAAATTGGGCATTGCCATTGTTCCAACAGCACTTCAGGATGGCTTTCAGATGAAAGTCAAATTTATTGAACTGGGCAGCCTAAAACAACGTGCCGTGCTTTCCATGGTTTGGAAATCGGACAATAGAAATCCGGCATTAAAAAATTGTAAGGATTTGTTACTGAAAATGTAATGGTGACGCACCAAGCATTTATCTTTGAAATTATATTTCCATTCGTATGATTTTTGAATTGATACAAAACCGGAGAAGTGTTTTTCCCGCCCAATACAATGATCGTCCCATTGAGCGTGCCAATATTGAAAAAATATTGGAGGCGGCCAATTGGGCCCCTACCCATAGGAAAACCGAACCGTGGCGGTTCAAGGTATTTTTGGGTGATAAAAAGAAGGAGTTGGGGGAGTTTCTCTCAGAAAAATATCAGCAAATTGACTCCAAACCGAAGCAAGTAAAAATTAAAAAATTGCTTGACAATCCAGTTAGGTCCGGTGCAGTGATCGCTATATGTATGCAGCGGGATCCGCTGGAAAGTGTACCGGAATGGGAAGAACTGGCGGCCACGGCCATGGCGGTTCAAAATATGTGGCTCTGTTGCGCCGAATTGGGAATTGGGTGCTACTGGAGTTCACCGGGACTGATCCAATTTATGCATGAGTTTGTCGATTTAAATGAAGGTGAAAAATGCCTTGGCTTTTTCTATATGGGGTATTACGATGGAGAAGTTGCCTCCGGGGAACGTGGACCCATTGGGGAGAAAGTGGAATGGTTAGAATGAAAAAATAGACCCTGAATGTTTCACGGCCACTATTATAAAGAAAACCAGATAGGCCGCTGTAATCACAAACTTTAAGAAGGTACCCGTCAAAAAACCGATAAAGGAACCGAAGGCCGCTTTCATGGCCGTCTTTTGATCGGCCTTGTTCATCAATTCGCCTACCAGGGCACCCACAAAAGGCCAGATTATTATTCCGAAGGGTCCAAATACCGGAAAGAATATGGCCACTAGCAATCCTATGATACTACCCCACATACCTGCCTTGCTGCCACCAAATTTTTTGGTGCCTGCCGCCGGTATAACATAGTCCATTACCGTAATGCCCAGGGCGAGGATCAAAGTCCCGCCCAAGATCCACCAGTTGTCTGGGACGGCCTTGGTAAGATAGAGCAGCAATAGTCCAACCCAACTTAAGGGAGGTCCGGGCAGCACGGGCAAAAAGCTTCCGAGAATGCCCACCACCATAAAAACAAATCCCACTACAAGCAGTACAATGTCCATATTGTCCTTTTGGTTATGAGACAAATTTAAGCTGTAAATGTTACAGGAAAAGGATTAAAATTCATTATTTCAACTAAAAAATTAGTTTAAACTAAATATTTAGTTATATTTGTTGTGGTATTCAACTAAATTCTTAGTTTAAATGAAGCAGTTAACCAAAGCGGAGGAGGAGATCATGCAACAGTTGTGGCAATTGGGCAAGGCCAACGTGGCTGCCATCCTTCAAGAATTTCCAGAACCCAAACCTGCGTACAATACAGTTTCGACCATTATTCGCATTTTGGAGGACAAAGGTTTTGTAGACCATGAAAAAGTGGGTAAGGGCCATGTATATTTTCCATTGGTAATAAAAGAGGAATACAGCAACCAGACCTTGTCAAAATTGGTAGATGGTTATTTTCAAGGGTCGTTTAAGAGCATGGTATCCTTTTTTATGAAAAAGAACGATATCAGCTTGAGCGAACTGGAGGAAGTAATGCGTAAAATTAAAAATGAGGAACAATGATCACCTATCTTTTGGAATGTATGACCATCCAATTGGTCTTTTTACTGGTCTATGACCTTCTCCTAAAAAAAGAGACCTTCTTTCAGTGGAACAGGATGTATTTGTTGGGCGTTTTTGTGCTGTCCATGGTTCTGCCCTTGATAAAAATCAAAGCCCTGACCATGGCGGTACCAGAAACAATAAGCCAGTACCAGCAATATTTTTTGCAGTTGGATGAGGTTGTTTTGTATGCTTCCCAGTCGGATGAAACCCGCTGGTCCGCAATCCCTTGGAATTTGGTGTTGCCCATTTTGGGGTCGTCAATAATGTTGCTTTGGTTCATCTTTAAATTGATACGTATTTATCAACTTAGAAAAAGGGGAACGGCATTTAAGCAAGAGCACTATGTCAAGATTGTCATCCCCAAAAGCCAACAAGCTTTTTCCTTTTTTAAGAACATTTTCTTGGGGAGTGATATCCCAAAGGAAAAGCAAAGGACCATTCTTGAGCACGAGTTGGTGCATGTGCGTCAATGGCACTCACTGGATCTAATGTTCTTTGAGATCTCTCGCTTGGTACTCTGGTTTAATCCCATGGTGTATCTGTACCAAAATAGGGTGGCCGAGTTACACGAGTTCATTGCGGATTCCCAATCTGGGAGCTCCGATAAAAAAAGGCAATACGAGATGTTGCTTTCCGAAGTATTCCATAGCCAGAATGTTAGTCTCGTCAATCAATTTTTTAAACAATCATTAATCAAAAAACGAATAGTCATGTTAACAAAACAAAAATCAAAAGCAATTTATCAACTGAAATATGTAGTACTGGTTCCACTATTGATGGGGATGCTACTTTATTCTTCCTGTGATAATGAAGAAAAACTCCAGGCTTATGATCAGGAGATGGTTGTTGGGGATGTGAACAACCTTTCCGGGGTACAACAAGATGCACTGTACCATAAACTTGAAGCCCTTTCAGCTGGTGGTAATGAGTGGGAATTTAAATTGAAGGATGAGGATTCATTCATACTTTATCAGGGAGCGACCAATGGGTCGACCATCGTGTTTAAAAATAAAGAGAAGGTCATTCCGGCGACCATGACCATCGTTTCCCCAGACATTAATGCAGGTATCGTTTCGACGGACCTCAATGCTGAGGCCGTTTATGGCACAGATTCTTATGGGGTTCAAGTGCCCTTTGCGGTTATTGAGGAGGTGCCGATCTACCCCGGCTGTGAAAATAGCTTGGATAAAAGGGCGTGTTTTATGGAAAACATAACCGAGCACATCCGAAAGCATTTCAGATATCCGGAGGAAGCACAGGAAAAAGGAATCCAGGGTAGGGTGAACATTATTTTTCGAATCAACACGGATGGAGAGGTTGTTGGGATACGGCAACGGGGACCCCATAAGTTATTGGAAGACGAAGCGGTTCGGATTATTTCCAAATTACCAACAATGGTTCCAGGAAAGCAGAAAGGAAAATTGGTCACTGTGCCGTTTAGCATTCCCATTACCTTCAAATTGTAAAACTTTACAACATTGCAAACCAAAGGCCTGAAGTTTTTTCAGGCCTTTTCCCGTTTATGGGTCTTGACAAAAAGTTGTAATTTCAGCCAAATTCTAGGGGTACTATGCGAAAGCTTTTCATGATCTTGGGCTTAGGGTTGGCCGCAATCTCCTGCGATCTATTCAAATCGATGGAGGATAGGACCGAAGACATGGTGCATGAGAAAATGTCGACCATAGACTTGAACGAGGTGGATGGATACCCCTATTTTGAGGCGTGTGATGAAAATGCTTCCAAAGCAGTGCAAAGAGAGTGTTTTCAGACCGTGATGCTCTCTTATTTTTCCAAAGCACTTGACGATTTGCAATTTCAGGTCAACAAGGATCTTAACGATACCATTTATGTGGATTTCATAATTGATGAACATGGATTTATCACAGTCAGGGAAGTTGAGGAAAATTCCAAGGTGCTCGGGGAAATTGAAAATTTCAATGAATTGGTCACAGAGCGACTCAATGAGATTACCACAGTGAGCCCAGCACATAAGAGAGGAATTGATGTGGGGATGCGCATTCGTTTACCCCTGGTATTGAACACCCAAAACTGATTAGGTGGCAGAAAAGATTATTTTAGGAATAGACCCTGGTACCACGGTAATGGGATTTGGCATTATTAAGGTGGCCAATAAAAAAATGCAGTTTGTTCAAATGAACGAACTAATGCTCAAAAAATACAATGATCCCTACACCAAGCTGAAGCTCATCTTTGAACGTACATTGGAATTGATAGACACCTATCACCCGGATGAGATTGCCATAGAAGCGCCATTTTATGGCAAAAATGTACAGTCCATGCTAAAATTGGGAAGGGCCCAGGGTGTGGCCATGGCCGCTGGATTATCCAGACAGATTCCCATCACGGAATATATGCCCAAAAAAATTAAAATGGCCATTACCGGAAACGGAAATGCCAGTAAGGAGCAGGTGGCCAAAATGCTTCAAAGTTTGTTGCAGCTCAAATCCTTGCCCAAAAACTTGGATAGCACCGATGGCCTTGCAGCCGCCGTTTGCCATTTTTACAATGAAGGAAGGGTGGAAGTTGGTAAGCACTATACCGGTTGGGAAGCTTTTGTGAAACAAAATCCAAATAAAATCAAGAATTAATAATTTTTAGATTATTAATGTGCCAATTGGTATCAAAACAATAGCATGTCTGGCATTTACATCCATATTCCTTTTTGCAAACAAGCTTGCCATTATTGCGATTTTCATTTTTCCACACAATTGGGAAAAAAGGCAACTATGGTGCAGGCCCTTCTTAGAGAAATTGGACTGCGAAAAGATGAACTCCAGGATGCGGTGGTGGAAACCATTTATTTTGGCGGGGGAACCCCTTCAATTTTAACCCCTGCAGAAATTGACGAAATCATCAAAAAGATATATGCGCATTACCATTTGGCTAAATCACCGGAAATTACCTTGGAGGCTAATCCAGATGATTTGTCCGGGGAGCGGATTTTGCAATGGGCCAAAAGTCCGGTGAACCGTTTGAGCATTGGAATCCAATCTTTTTTTAATGAAGATTTGCAGTTGATGAACCGGGCACATAATGCCATGGAAGCGGAAGAATGTATCCAAACCGCCAAAGCCTATTTTGAGAATATTACCATCGACCTGATCTATGGCATTCCCGGCATGAACAATGCCCGTTGGAAATCAAATATCGCAAAAGCACTTTCATTTAATTTGCCCCATATCTCCAGTTATGCCTTGACGGTAGAACCCAAAACTGCGCTGAAAAAGTTCATTGAAAAGGGTAAAGTTCCACCTATTGATGATCGGCAAGCGCAGGAGCAATTTCAAATACTCGTGCAGACATTGGAAAGTAAGGGCTATGTTAATTATGAAATATCCAATTTTGGTAAGCCGGGATATTTTTCCAAAAACAATACAGCCTATTGGCAAGGGAAAAAGTACTTGGGCATTGGCCCTTCTGCACATTCCTTTGATGGCACTCACCGAAGCTGGAACATTGGGAACAATATAAAATATATTAAGGCAATAGAACAGGGAGTGCTGCCGTCCGAGACCGAAGTCTTGTCCATTTCGGATAGATACAATGAATATGTCATGACAGGTTTGAGAACCATTTGGGGAGTTTCCCAAGAAAAAATCGAGTCCGAGTTTGGACCTGCCTATTTGGCCCATGCCCAAAAGCGCGCCAAACGGTTTTTGGAAACGGGTCTATTGATTTCGAAAGATGGAAAATGGACAGCAACCCCCAAAGGGAAGTTTTTGGTGGATGGGATGGCATCCGATCTATTTATAGTTAACTTGGAAACATGATTGCAAACCTGAAGCATAAAACAGGAGAATATCAGGTGGATTTGGCTAAACCCCTGGATATTTCCATAGCCATGCAAGGGGGTGGGGACAATATCAATGCATGGTATCTGGATTCCCCCAAAATAGCGCCGCATAAAGAAGGGGATTTTGTTGGGAAAGTTAGCTTGGGAGCCTCTACAAACTTCAATGATATCTGGTTCAATCCACACTCCCATGTAACGCATACCGAATGTCTGGGTCATATTACCGAAGACAAATACTCCATTAACCAGGAGCTTAAAAAGTTCTTTTTTTTGACGGAAGTAATTACCGTTGCACCAGAAAAACAGGGTACAGATTCTGTGATATCGGCAAAGCAATTAAGGTACGCTTTGGGCAACAAAAAGCCAGAGGCGGTTGTCATTCGGACCATTCCCAATATGGCAAGCAAAAAACAACGAAAATACTCCAATACCAATCCGCCTTATATGCTAAAGGAGGCCATGGACTTTTTGGTCTCCAATGAGGTGCTGCACATACTGGTGGATTTGCCATCAGTAGATAAAGAAAAAGATGGAGGGGCCTTGCAATCCCATAGGGCTTTTTGGAATATGGATGGCATACCAAGAAGGAATGCGACGATTACCGAGTTTGTATTTGTTGAAAACAAGATAAAGGATGGTAGGTACCTGCTGAACCTGCAGGTAGCCCCCTTTGAAAATGATGCCAGCCCAAGCCGTCCCGTCTTGTTCAAAATATTGGAAGAATGAAGACAGTGATAAAACTGGAAGAACTGGCACTTTTATTTTTTGGGTTCTATCTTTATATGTTCATGGAGCTGCCCTGGTGGTGGTTTTTTGCCCTGTTGCTGACGCCAGATATTGGCATGTTGGGATACCTGGTCAATAATAAAGTGGGAGCGTTCACCTATAATTTGTTACACCATAGGGGTTTGGCCATATTGTTGTATCTGATTGGTGTGAGCATCGTTAATTGCAACATTTGCGAACTCATAGGGGTGATTATGTTTTCGCATATTGCCTTGGACAGGGCTTTGGGGTATGGCTTAAAATATGAAAAGGGATTTAAGTTCACCCATCTAGGGGAAATAGGAAAAAAAGATGGATGATATTTTAGAAGTTTTACTGGGTCTGGTCCTTGGGGCCATACTAATGTATTGGTTGTTTTCCTTGTTTAGAAGGAAGAAGAACAAAGATTTGACAAAACAGCAATCAACGGTATTGTTGGATAAGATCAGGAGTGTGTGCAAATTGGTTTCAGTGGAAGGGGATTTTGCTGAGATCTACAACTATGAAAATACCAAGGAAGGCTTCTTTAGTTTATTGAGCAGTAAGAAAAAAGCCTTGATCATCGTGAAGGCCAAGGCGCAAATAGGATATGATCTGGCCAAGCTTGACCTAAGGGCAGATGAGCACAAGAAGAAGATCGTGCTTACCAACTTTCCGGAGCCCGAGGTGTTGTCCATTGAACCGGAACTGCAGTATTACGATGTAAAGAATGGCTTGTTCAATAGTTTTTCATCTGATGACCTTACCCAGGTTAATCAGCAGGCCAAGGAACACATCAGACAAAAGATTCCGGAGAGCGGTCTTATGGACACTGCCCGGAAAGAAGCATTACAAGCCGTGCTTTTGGTGGAAAAGATTGTGGAGACCATAGGATGGACCTTGGACTACTCCGCATTGGAATTAACAAATAGGGAAAAACATTTTTTGGAAGAATAGAACCATTATGAAAACCAGTATTATTACCTTGCTCCTGCTTTTTTGTACAAGCACTTATTCGCAAACCAACGACACCATGAAGACTTTTGACCCGGCATTTGCCCATACCGTATATTTTTGGTTCAAGGAACCCAACAATTCTGCAGATCATGATCTTTTTGAAGCTTCGCTGAAGAAATTTCTGGACCGTTCCCAATATGCGAAGACCAACTTTATAGGTACTCCTCCCGTGGCAACGCGTGAGGTTGTGGATGGTTCCTTCACCTATTCCCTGATCGTTACCTTTGAATCTGCCGAGGCGCAGGAAGGCTATCAAAAGGAACAGCCACATTTGGATTTTATTGAAGAGTGCAAACACCTATGGGAAAAGGTCATTGTATATGATTCATACGGACTTAAGGAATGAACGTAGAACAATTCAGGGAATGCTGTTTGGCCAAAAAGGGGGTAACGGAGGAATTCCCCTTTGATGCCGACACCTTGGTGTTCAAGGTCATGGGGAAGATGTTTGCCCTAGTGGCCCTTGAACGAATGCCCCCTCAGTGCAACCTTAAATGCGATCCCGAACGGGCTGTGGTTTTGCGCGAAGAGCATGATGGCACTATCATTCCAGGCTACCATATGAGCAAAAAACATTGGAATACCCTGCTCATGGAACAGCTCCCCTCAAAGTTGATCCAGGAATTGTTGGACCATTCCTATAACTTGGTGGTTGCCGGTCTCAGTAGGAAGCTAAAACAGGAATTGGAGGCCTTGGACTAAAATTATTCATCGACACATATCTACAATTCATCGATAGTTTTTTTATATTTATCCTAATTGTAGTCTTTTTCTGATTGATGTTCCTCAAATTTGCGTACTAAATAAAGTAGATCATGAATGTGCTGTTCATAGAAGATGATATGATTGAAACCATGAAGTTGCAACGTGCAATTGCAAAGTTTCAGACCAAGCACAAGATTATTGAGGCAAAAAATGGGGAAGAAGCCTTGGAAATCTTGAAAGCTGGGAATTTACCAGATATCATATTACTGGATCTAAACATGCCACGGATGAGTGGGACAGAATTTCTTGCCGTCCTAAAGCAAGATCCCAAACTCAAATATTTGCCAACTATCATTTTGACCACATCCGAAAATCGAGTGGATCTTTTGAAATGTTTCGAAATTGGCATAGCCGGATACATCATAAAGCCTTTAAAATATGAGGATTACGAATCCAAATTGAAAAAGGTTTTTGATTACTGGGAAATCAGTGAATTGATCAAAGGCTAACAAAAAACCCGTTTTCACAACATATTTTTTATAAAAAGGTAGTACTATTCCTACTTTTAGTTCATAATATTCTTTATTGTGAAAGGAATTGTATTCACCGAATTTTTGGAAATGGTAGAGTCCCATTATGGACTTGAGACCGTAGATTCCATTATTGAAAATAGCGACCTTCCCTCTGGCGGGGCATACACTTCAGTAGGTACTTACGACTTCAATGAGATGGTCAGTCTCATTACCGCACTTAGCGGGGAAACAAATTTGCCCGCGGATAAACTCTTGTATTCATTCGGGCTTTATCTCTTTGGGGGATTGGTGAAAACCCATCCTGAGGTGGTCTCCAGTTACAGAAATCCAATTGGGCTGCTTCAGAGCATTGAAGACCATATCCATATCCACGTTAGGAAGCTTTATCCCGATGCGGAACTTCCAGAATTCAAGATTCTTTCCAAAACCGATTCTTCCCTTGAAATGATCTATAGGTCAACACGCGGACTATATGCGTTGGCCCATGGGTTGATCGACAAGACCTTTGAACATTTCGGGAAAAAAGTAAATGTGGAGTATAAACTATTAAATGAAAACGGCACAGAAGTCAAATTCACGATCATCCAAAACGGATAAGCCGGAGGTTTCCGTACTAAAGCGTGCCTTGGAAAGGGAAAAGAAAGCCCGGAAGGCCGCAGAAAGTCTGTTGGAGACCAAGGCCAAGGAACTCTATGACGCTTCCCTTCACCTAAAGGAAGCCAATGGACGTTTGGAAAGCTTGCTCAATAAAAAGGGCAACAGGATTGATAGTGCCTTTGTAAATATCATTGATCCCTATGTGGTCATGGACATGATGACCAATGTGATCAACATGAACGCCTCGGCCAAGGAATTTCTGGGATATGACCATACCAAGGAAGAGGTTCAGCTTTCCACTCTGGTGCATCCGGATTATTGGGAATATACAGCGGAGTCCTTTCAAACCTTATTGCAAGTAGGGATCTTAAAGAATTATTCGGCCAAAATAGTCACCAAAAAGGGCGATGAGAAATTTGTGAATATCAACGCCAGCCTTATTTATGATGAAAATGGTGTTCCCATTGCAGCCCAGGGTGTCATTCGGGATATCACACAAGAAATGGAGATCCAAAAGCTTTTGGAGGATCAAAAAAAACAACAGGACATTATTGTTGAAAACTCCTCTTTGGGCATTTTGTTGATCGTGGATGAAAAGATCATAAAAGCCAATAAATCCTTTGTGGAATTATTGGGCTACTCCGAAGTGGAATTGAAAAAACTTTCCATGAACGATATCTCAACCCTGGAGGATAGTGATCTATACGATGATCTGTTGCGAAAGAGCTTGGAAGATGACACCAAAAAATTCTCCATTGTCAGGAAGTTCCGCAAGAAAAACGGCAAAACCCTTTATGGCAAAACATCCATGAGCTCAGTTTTGGACGCAAAAGGGAAGATTCAATACAGCGTGGCCATGATCGAGGACATTACCAAGGACAAGATTGCGGATGAAAAACTAAGAGCTTCCGAGGAACGTATGGCCACCTTGATCACAAACCTTCAAACCGGGATTCTCTTTGAAGACCAAAACCGAAAAATTGCATTGACAAATCAAAAGTTCTGTGACCTTTTTGGTATTCCGGTCTCACCTGATTCGTTAAGGGGCGTGAATTGTGAAGATGCCATCCACAAATACAAGCACCTGTTTTCCGAGCCAGAGGTGGCTTTGGCCAGAATCAACCATGTCATAGACAAAAAAGAGGTGGTCATGGCAGATGAGATGGAGTTGTTGGATGGCCGCACCTTTGAACGGGATTATATCCCCCTATTCAACAATGGGGAATATCAGGGCCATTTATGGAGCTATAACGACGTAACCCTAAGAAAAAACTATCGTAGAAACCTAGAGATCCAAAAAGAGAAATACGGGAGCATCATTGCCAATATGAACCTGGGATTAGTGGAAGTGGACAACGATGAGAACATCCTGATGGTCAACCAGAGTTTCAGCGAAATGATCGGGATGCCCGTAGACCAACTGATTGGAAAAAATGCGAAGGATGTCATCCATATTTTGGGGGATGATTGGGAGAAGGTACAATCCCATAACAAAAAAAGAAAAAAGGGAATTTCAGATTCCTACGAAGTGGCTGTTGAAGTGGCCAACGGTGATAAAAGATATTGGTTGATCAGTGGTGCCCCACGCTATGATGATGCTGGCAAAATTGTGGGATCCATAGGAATCCATTTGGACATAACCGAGCAAAAGAACCTGGAACTTCAGAAAGAAATCCTTTTGGAAGAACTGGAGAGCAGTAACAAGGGACTTCAGGAATATGCCCATATTGTGTCGCACGATCTTAAATCCCCTTTGCGCAGTGTAAGTGCCCTGGCCTCTTGGATGTATGATGATTATAAGGACACCCTTGATGAAAATGGCAAGTACAACCTGAAGATGATGCAAGAGAAAATTGAGGGCATGGACAAGTTGATCAGCGGAATCCTAAAATACTCCACAGTCAACAACGATGTACTGGACAACAAGGAGGTGGATGTCAACGAGGTGATCCAAGAGATCAAGGAGATCATTTACATCCCGGACCATGTAAGCATTAAAGCTGCAAGGAGCCTGCCCACCATCAAGGCGGACAAAACCAAAATACACCAATTGTTCCAGAATTTCTTGAGCAATGCGGTGGTAAACATAGATAAGAAAAAGGGATTGGTAGAGATTGACTATCAAGAATTTCCCTCGTACTGGCAATTCAGCATCAAGGATAATGGTGTGGGGATACCAGAGGAATACCATGAGAAAATCTTTCAGATTTTTCAATCCATTGGTAACAAGGAGCGCTCCACAGGTATTGGTCTCTCCATAGTTAAAAAAATAATTGATAGGTATAAGGGCAAAGTGTGGCTGGAAAGTCAAATTGGCAAGGGCACCACCTTCTACTTCACCATTCAAAAAGAATCTAAAAACAAAAAAGAATGAAAGTAAATCAAGCTAAACGGTTAAAAGGTGGTGCTTGGGAATTTACCCAACAAGAACCTTTAAAGGAGCCATTGGTGCTCGTGTTCGGAGATCGATTCCTGCTAGAGGACGAAAACATATACCAGGAAATCAGGCAGCTTTACCCTGATGGGCATTTGGTCTTTGGATCTACCTCTGGGGAAATTATGGAAACCAATGTGTTTGAGGAAAGTATCACCATTACTGCCATTGAATTTGAACAGACCCGTTTTGACATCGTTAGTGAAAACATCAACGACTTTGTGGACATTGAAAAGATGGGAGCCGCCATTTCCGGACAATTTAAACTTCAGGAACTGAATCACCTGTTCATAGTTTCGGATGGAAGTTTTGTAAATGGAAGTGGTCTTATTGAAGGCTTGGAATCCGTAGAGGGTTTCCGTGCTTCCATTACCGGGGGACTCTGCGGGGACGGTGCACGTTTTGAAAAGACGCTGACCTCCTACAATGAAAACCCAAAACAGGGAGAGGTCATTGCCATTGGTCTATATGGAGAAGCCTTGGAAGTAAGTTATGCCAACTTCGGCGGATGGACCCCATTTGGTCCGGAACGGACCATTACCAGATCGGAAGGGAATGTCCTGTATGAGATTGACGGGAAGCCTGCCTTGGATCTTTACAAAAAATATTTGGGGGATAAGGCCGATGAATTGCCACAGGCAGCACTGCTATATCCGCTAACCGTGCAGCAGAACGAGGAATCGGAACCTTTGGTGCGAACCATTCTTAACATTGATGAAGATCAAAACTCCATGATCTTGGCGGGCGATGTGCCCATGAATTCCAAGGTGCAATTGATGATGTCTACCATGGACGACATAGCCGAAGGAGCTTCCAATGCCGCGGAATTGGCCATGCAAAACAGAAAGAAAAAACCCGAATTGGCCATTTTGGTGAGCTGTGTGGGAAGAAAATTGGTCTTGGACCAGCGAACAGAGGATGAGATTGAGGAGGTAGCCGAAGTAATTGGCGGCCAGGCCAAGATAACCGGTTTCTATTCCTATGGTGAGATGGCACCCTTTGCAGGGAAGAATGAATGCCAATTGCACAATCAAACCATGACGCTAACCCTATTGAGCGAGTAGATGCACACCCTGCTTAAAAGACAACTAAAGAAATTTATGCCCGGCGAGCTGGCGGAACATCCAGAAATGGAATCGTTCTTGGATGCCGTTAGCAAATCATATTCAGATTTTGATGCAAAACTGAAGATGATCCAAAGGGCCACGTCTTTAAGCTCGGAAGAATTATATGCGGCCAACCAACGCCTTAACAAAGAGGCAGGAAGCCAAAGAAAGGTGTTGGAGGCCCTTAGTAGGGCCGTGGCCTCCATGCAGGACAAGACCAATGACCGCGTAAACGGTCTCATGGAATTCAATCCACAGAAATTGGTGGACGATATTGAAAAACAAGCGCATAAACTGGTAGAGATCACGGCGGAAAAGGACATGTTGCTCCGCAATCTGGAACAGCAGAACGAATCCTTGAACAACTACGCCCACATGGTTTCACACGACCTAAAATCCCCCATAAGAAATGTCCATTCCTTGGTGAGTTGGGTCTTTGAGGATTCCAAGCAAAGTTTTAAAAAGGAAAGTCGGGAAAATGTGGAGCTGATCTTCCAAAACTTGTCCAAAATGGACAGTTTGATAGATGGGATATTAAGACATTCCACTATCGATTCCATCCAGGAAAGTGCAGCGGCCATAGACTTGTATTCGCTCATTGGCGAAATAGAACGAACCATTTACGTTCCTGAGAACGTGACCATTATGAAGAGTAAAAACCTTCCCAAACTGTTCACGGGGAAATACAGGGTGGAACAGCTCTTTAAAAATTTAATGACCAATGCCATAACCGCAACAGAACATAAACAGGAAGGATGCATCAAAATAGATGTAAAAGAAGATCCGGAAGGATGGCTGTTCAGTGTTTCGGACAATGGCAAGGGTATTCCCAAACATCTTCAAGATGGCATTTTTGGAATGTTCAAAAAGCTGGAAAACAATTCTGGAGCTACCGGTATTGGACTGGCCCTGGTCAAAAAGATAGTGAACTATTACAAAGGGGATATTTGGTTGTCCTCTGAGGAAGGGGTGGGGACCACCTTCTTCTTTACGATAAAAAATGAATACAATGGCTGAAAGACCCAATCTTGATTATATAAAGGAAATCTCAGGGGGTAACGAGGAATTTGAAAAGAAGTTCCTGAACATTATCCAAACCGAATTTCCCAAGGAGATGAATGAATACATCCAGACTTTGGAAGCCAACGACTTGGAAGAATTGGCCAAAATTGTTCATAAGATCAAGCATAAGCTGGGAATTTTGGGCTTGACCGATGGCTATAAACTGGCCATCAAATACGAAGAGGACCTAAAATATGGCAATATCAAACTCAAGGATGAGTTCAGGGAGATCTTACGGTCTGTAGAAGAATTTATCCTAAAAATCGCGTAAGGTGAAATGTATAATTGTAGATGATGAAGCAAGCGCAAGGGCAATCATGCAAGAGCTCTGCCGCACCATTCCGGAAATGGAGGTGGTAGCGGAGTTCCCTAATGCCCTGGAAGCCTTAAAGTATGTAAAGGACCATCCGGTGGACCTCATTTTTCTGGATATCCACATGCCCAAACTTACAGGGGTGGATTTTATTGAGACCGTTACCGATCCCCCGCAAATCGTGCTATCAACCTCGGACAAGGAATTTGCCATTGAAGCCTATGGATATGAATTTATCTTGGATTACTTGGTGAAACCCATTTCGCCAGAAAGATTTCATAAATGCGCAATAAAAATACGTAATTTCTTCGAAAAGGAAATCGCGGCAAGGAACGGCACAGCGATTTTGGAAGAAGAGGATCTCTATATCAACATCGACCGAAGATTGATCAAACTGAAATTTGGGGACATCCAACTCATAGAGGCCAAAGGCGACTATATTGAAATCCAGACCAGGGATGAGCGGTATAGGGTACACTCAACGTTGAAAAAAATCAAGGAGAAACTTCCAGAATCCAAGTTCTTGCAGATTCATAGATCTTACATCATCAATTTTTCGCAGATAGTGGACATACAAGACAATAGCGTCCTTATAGAACGCAATGTGATTCCCATCAGCCGTTCCAACAGACCGGAATTGATGCAGCGGCTCAATCTGTTATAAAAGAAGGAAAAATACTACAATATTTAACTTCTTTTACGTTAAAATAGATAGGCACTTAATGAAAATGAAACATAAAATAGCAATTCAAATATTTATTATATGTCATTGGAAATACGTGAAAACCGGGGAATTTTTGAAATATTAGGTAGGGTATCCTCCCAACAATTGGGTGCCTTGAACTCCTATTTTAATGCGGTAATGGAACAGGAAGATAGCATTGTGGTGAGTTTGGAAAAGGTGACCTATTTGGACATTTCCGCGGCTCGTTTCTTTGAAAAATTATATCAGAACTCGGCTAGGAACAACAAGGTGGTTTCCTTGATCGGCAGACAAAACAGCACGCTCATGGAAATTTTGAATACCACCAAGACCAATTACATTCTGAGTCCTGACCGCATCTAAGGAACCTCACAACCAAGTGCCATGAAAGTTACCGACTACCAGCCATATTTTAAAACACGACCCCAAGCGTTGGGCGATGCAGATTTTAAACGGCTCACTTCCTATTTCGAGCTACTGAACCAGGTGGAAAAACCGGCAGTAAGCTTGATCATTCCCATCTATCGGGCGAAGGATACGTTGGTGGCCCATATAATATCACTTTCCAACCTAAAGACCATCATTCCTTATGAGGTGATCTTTGTGGAAAACAATGCAGATGAAGAAAGTCTTTCCATATTGGAACAACTGGGGGCCAAGGTAGTGAGCCAACCCAGACAGGGCATTACTTTTGCACGTCAAAAAGGACTCGAAGCAGCCAGGGGAGAGATCATATGTAGCATGGATCCCGACTCCATTTACGATCCCTATTACATTGATAAGATGGCCTTGCCCTTTTTTGTGGACAAAGAACTTGTGCTGTGCTATTCCGTATCGCAAAGTTACGAGGAGGACTTTCAATTGTCGAATAAGATGCGATTACGAAACAGGCTGAAAGTAGCTTATTTCAGATGGAAACTTGCCCAAAAATTCACCACCAAGATCAAGCATATCAGAGCGGTGTGTATGGCGGTAAGAAGAGAAACTTTGCTGACGGTAGGCTATGATACGGACCTTAGGGCAGTGTCTGGATGCGATGATGGAATTTTGGCCATGCGATTGCACAATCTGGGCAGCTTCAAGTATGTAAACATTGATGTTTTCACAGCCCTACCACCCAAAAGGGAACCCGGTAAACCCTTTCCTTTTTGCAATGCCCGATTCTTAAAAAAGGACGACCCACTCTTGCAGACCATTCACAAACTCGACATTGTGGAATCGGCTTCGGAACAAGGGTCCTAGAGTCCATTAAGACGCTATTCACAACCAATAGACGCTTGTATCGGACCTATCTTTCCAAAGGTGGGATTTTCCGCTATGCCGTACATCGATGAAGGGCCAAAATAGCTGACCTCCAATAAACAACCGCTTACAACATCCTCCTTTGGTTTTACAACATAGAATTATATAAAAGTAATATAAATCCTACTTTTCCTTTGTGTTTAGTACTACAATATAAAAAATGAATATTATGAAAATTCTAGTTGTTGACGATAAGCAGTCCCTAAGCGAGCTGGTCTCCCAATTTTTAGGGCAACAGTATCAGGTGACCACCATGGAAGATGGATTGGCTGCCCTGGCCTGGATGCAAGAAGGAAACATTCCGGATCTGGTCATTACCGATCTTGAAATGCCAAATATGGATGGATTTGAGCTCATTCAAAAAATTAAGGAAAGTGGATATTTCTCCAACATCCCCATTATCGTGCTGAGTTGCAGGGATAGCAGTTCGGACCGTATTGAATGTTTGAAGCTCGGAGCCGATGACTACTTGGTAAAACCATTTAATCCGGAGGAACTGTTGATTCGAGTGGAGAAATTATTGATTAGGGCATAAGCAGAGATCATGGAAGTTATATCGGACAAAAAAGTAAGCCTATTATATGTGGGATCGGACCAAAAAGTGGCCGATCAGTTTACTGATCATTCTCCATCGGTGGATGTCCACATGGCCAAAAATGCCGTTTTGGCCATAAAATGGTTGCAGGAAAACAAACACGTAGATGCCATTTTATGCGAAAAACAAATTCCAGGGCAAACAGGCATCGAGTTTCATAAAACCCTCAGGGATAGATTTGTGGACAATGATGCGGTTCCCTTTATTTTGGTGGCCAATGATCGGGATCAAAACGACCTGTCCGAAGCAGTTAAAAATGGAATAGATGACTTCTATGTAAGGCCCTTGTCCACCAATCGCATTCTCGAGCGTGTACAATTTTTGAAGGAGCTAAAGGCCAATCTAAAAAAGGAAAAAATTGGAGCCTCCAAGGAAATGGACGCTGACTATAAAATTGGCTTTTGGAAGCGCACCTTTGATATTACGGTGGCAGGACTGGCGTTGTTATGTGCCGCTCCTTTTCTGTTGCTATTTATTATAGCCATACGGTTGGAATCCAAGGGAAAAGTGTACTACATCTCCAAAAGGGTGGGTACGGGCTATAAAATATTCGACTTCTATAAACTGAGGTCCATGTATCCTGATGCTGACAAAAGACTCAAAGAATTCCAGCATTTAAACCAGTATGTACACGAGGAGGAAGAAAGCCCTGAAGAAGTTGCCCAAGAGGTGGTTTCCAAATCAACGGGAACCATGTTAATTGGTGATGATACCGAAGTGGATGAGGTTCAGCACAACAACAAAAGAAAGGAAAGTGCCAAAAGTGCCTTTGTAAAATTTGATAACGACCCCAGAATCACCAAAGTAGGCCATATCATAAGAAAATTGAGCATTGATGAGCTTCCGCAGTTGATCAATGTTTTGAAAGGGGATATGTCTATTGTTGGCAACAGGCCATTGCCATTATACGAGGCTGAAATGTTGACCACGGACGAATGGACCGACCGCTTTAACGGACCAGCGGGAATCACTGGACTTTGGCAGGTGGAAGCAAGGGGTAGAAGCTCTAAAATGTCTCCTGAGGAACGCAAATCCTTGGATATAAAATATGTGGAATACGCCAACAGTAAGTACGCCTTTTTGATTGATATGTGGATTGTGCTGAGAACTTTCAAGGCCGTATTTCAAAAAGAGAATGTATAATGAGGGGCTATGCTGTCTTTGTGTTCTTATTGCTGTTTTTAAACGTTTCGTTTGGGCAGTCAATTAACGACTTTCTGGAGAAAAGCCTGGAAGAAAACGATATTTCTAAAAAGTTACCCCCGCTGGACACGCTCGTGGCCATGGCAAAGGAATATTCACCTTTTATAAAGGTCACTGTTTCGGAACAGCAATACAGGGACGGGGTGGTATCGGCAGAACAGCGGGCCTGGCTGGAGTACGTGAATCTCGAAGCAGGCTATAACTACGGCATTTTTGACAACCTTAGTAACTCCCAAATTGCTGGGGATCCCCAGAGTCAGGCCTTGTTTTCAAGCGAACAGAGCAGGTACAATGTTGGGGTCTCCCTTCGTTTGCCCATATCGGCCTTGATTAACCGACGTGCCAAAATTTTGAGCGCTAAGGGCGAAGCCGAAAAAGCCCGTTTTGAGACCCAGGTGGCCGAAGTGGAGCTGGAGCAAAAAGTGGTACAACTTTACAACGACCTGTTGAAATCGCACCGGCTCTTTTTTATCTCAGGGTCCATTGTGGACAATTTCAGGGTGCAGTCCATACGGGCGGAAAAAGACTTTGCAAATGGGGTGATCAATATTGCCGAATACACCCGCTTGCAACAAATGATGAACCAAGCGACCATGGGCTTTGAGCTCCAGCGGTCAGAATTTATTTCCTCGGTGATGGCATTGGAAAATATCATTGGGGCGGAATTGAATATTTAAAATGAAATTTAATCTCCTCTTTTTTGTACGCCTGCTCTTAAGGCATGTAGGCCTGTTGATCGCCATGCCCCTAATTTTGGCATCGCTGGTGTTTTATATGACCCGTGATGAACCTAAAATCTTCAATTCCAAAGCGAGGGTGTACACCGGGATTGCCACAGGGTCCAACATAGAATTGGAGAATACCAAAATTGATTTTAGGGCTACCAATACAGCCTACGACAACCTTCTCAACCTGATCAAGGCTAGAACCACCATTGAGATTGTGGGCTTAAAATTGTTCACCCAACATATGGTCTTGGACAGTGCCGACGTAAAGATCATTTCCACGGAAAAGTTCAATGAATTGATGAAGGATGTGCCCGAGGAGGTAAAGCAATTGGTGGTCAAGGGAGATCCTGTAAAAACATATGAGAATTTCCTTCAGCTAAAAGAATCGAACCATACCAACTATATCTACCAGATGATCAATCTGGACCATCCGGACTACAGTATTGAAAAAATATTGGGAAGGGTTGGGTTGCGAAGAATTTCCAATAGTGATTTTGTGGATATCGAATTTGAATCGGAAGATCCTGCCATCTGCCAAAACACCTTATTGATTTTATGCGAGACCTTTGTACAGTTGAATGCTGACATCAAGGTCAACCAATCCGATGCCGTAGTAAAATATTTCCAGGGACAGCTCAATAATTCAACCGACCATCTTAGGGATGCCGAGGAGGAGCTATTGGATTTTAACCGTACCCACAACATCATCAACTACTATGAGCAGACCAAGCATATAGCGGCGGAAAAGGAAGAGTTTGAGATAAAATATTTTGAGGTCTTGCGAAAGTTCCATGCCTCTAGGGCCGTCTTGTCCCATTTGGAGTCCAAGTTGGAGACCCATGAGCGTAAACGTATTTCAAGCCAGGGAATCATGGAAGTGCGCAAGGAATTGTCCACCCTGAATTATGAAGTTTCCATGCTCACCCTTGGGTTGGAAAAAGATTCTATCCAACGCCAAAAAGATGCCAAGGTAGTGGCCAATAAAATGGACCGCATCCAGAAATTGGAAAGTGCACTTTCAGCACATGTGGATACTTTATATGCAACCGACTTCAGTACCAACAGTGTGGCATCCACAAGTGTTTTATCGGACTGGCTCAAAAATACCATTGAATATGAGGGGTACAATGCCCAATTGAAGGTAATGGAGAAAAAACGGGAGGAATTTGACGACTTGTACCAAAAATTTTCACCCCTGGGTGCTACCATGAAACGATTGGAACGAAAAATTGACATTGCGGAGCGGGAGTATCTAAGTTTGTTGCACAGCTTGGGTCTTGCCAAGCTGAGGCAGCAGAATGTGGAACTTAAATCCAATATTAAACTTACGGAAGTCCCATTTTTCCCGATAAATCCAAAGCCCAGTAAACGAATGTTATTGGTTATCGTGGCAGGGCTGGTAGGTTTTGTTTTGGTTGCCGCTACCATCTTGGTCCTGGAATTTTTGGATGGCAATATCAATACCGCCAATCGCGCGGAAGATAAAATTGAACTTAAGGTGTCCTCGATATTTCCCGTGATCAGTAGTAAGGGCAAGAAAATAGATTATGCCTATCTGCAAAACAAGGCGGTGAATGCAATTTCACGCAACGTGATCCTAAATCAGTTTAAAAAGGAAAAAGAAGATGTGCCGGTGGTCAATATGCTGTTTTCCACTCAGGAAAACGAAGGTAAAACCTTTATCTGTAAGCACCTTATTGCCAAGTTATGTGAGCTGGACTACAATGTGCTACATATAACCTATGATGATGAAGACCTGGAATTACAAGGCGATTTCTACCATAAGATTTTGTACCAGGTGAGTGATCAGTTGTACAAAATTTCCACCATACAGGAATTTGATGTGGAAGGGAACATTCCTGATTTCAATGTATTTGACTTTGTCATTTTGGAGATTCCAAGCATTATCAAGAATCCATTCCCAGTTAAACTGGCGTCTACCATGGATTATACCTTCTTGGTCACCAGGGCCAACAGGGCTTGGAGCGAGGCGGATAAAAATGCCCTAGAGCTGTTCAATGAAGCAACGACTGGACCGGAACCCACCATCATTTTAAATGGGGTAAAAGTATTGGAGATGGAAACAGTGGTTGGTGATCTGCCCAAAAAACGGTCGTTGATCCGCAGCTGGGTGAAAAAGATTGTCCAATTCAGATTTTTCACCAAACAAACTGTTGCCTAATGTTGGAGAAACTTAAAAATATCGGGAAGGAAAAGAACCTATCCTCCTTAATGGCCAACGTAAGTGTGGCCTTTATGGGATTGGTGAGCTTTATGCTTCTCACCCGTCAATTGGACAAGGAACTTTTTGGCGAATGGGTGCTTTTTATTACCCTGGCCACCTTTGTGGATCTTCTTCGGTTTGGGCTTACGCGAACCTCGGCGGTTCGGTTGCTCTCTGGGGCAGACCTATCTGGACAAAAGACCATTCTGGGGGCAACTTTCCGAATTAATTTGGTGCTTCTACTACTGCTTACCGTCGTATGTTGGACAATCATCGCCATTTTAAATTGGTATGGCCTTAAAATCAATAATGGGTACCGGCTTTTTTTGATGTACTACCCCTTTCTGGCTTTGTCCAATTTAAGTTGGAACAATGCGATGTCCTTGTTTCAAGCAGAGCAAAACTTTAGGCGAATGATGGTGGTAAGAATTTCAAATGTGGGCCTGTTTTGCCTATTTCTATTGCTCAACCAATGGTGGCTGCAATGGGGTCTAATTGAGATTATTTGGGTAAATATTGCCGTAAATGCCATATCCGGAATCTGGTGTACCTTCCGTAGTTGGGATGGTTTGGTTTATGTAAGCCATGCAAAACGAAAAGTGGAAAAGGAGCTTATCAATTTTGGTAAATACTCCATGGGGACTTTGATCAGTTCCAGTCTGCTTAAAAGTTCAGATACCTTTATTATAGGCATGAGTCCATTTTTGGGTTCGGTGGGAATAGCCATGTATGCCATTCCGCTAAAACTAACCGACTTGTTGGGAATTCCCCTGCATAGCTTTGCTATGACAGCTTATCCAAGAATGTCCAAGAAGGCCTTGGAAGGGGATATGCCCGGGACCAAGAGGGTATTTTATTCCTATGTTGGGATCATAACCTTACTGTTTTTTCCAGTAGCATTGGGAAGCTTCGTTTTTGCAGAACATTTGGTGCTTTTCTTGGGAGGAAACGAATATAGGGAGGCCTTGCCATTACTTACCTTGATCTTTAGGGTATTTACCGTGTATATCATGTTGTTGCCACTGGATCGTTTCACCGGTGTTTTGTTGGATAGTATCAATAGGCCCAAACTGAACTTGTACAAGGTGATTGTCATGACCCTGGCGAATATTGTCCTGAATTTACTGGCTGTTTTTGTGTTCAAGAGTCTGGTGGCCGTTGCTATCGGAACCGTAGTGTTTACGCTTATGGGGATTTTTCTTGGGTTTCATTTCCTCAAAAAGGAAATCCAAATTCAAGGCAAGCAAATTGTTTCTGAAAGCGTCCTTTTTATAAAGAACCTTAAAACACATCTGGGCTGATGAATCCCTTTGAGACAACACATGGTTCAGATTACCTCAGGAAGCCCTTGCCCATCTTGATCCTATTGTCTGTGGTGCTTACCACGGCCCATATTACAGCTACAAAGGGTTTGGTGGCCGGTATTGGAATCATGGTATTTCCATTTGCCTTAATATATATGGGGGCACTGTTTGTAAACCCTAGAATAGGAATCATTACCGTACTGATTTTCAATTTTTTTGTGTTGGGCATAGGCCGATATATTCCTATGACATGGGGTCTGCTCATGGACGGTCTGATGGTTCTAATGTACCTGGCGCTGTTCTTTAAGGCCTTCCGGATTAAGGTGCCCTGGGAACGTGCAAACTCACAACTAACGCTTTTGGTCACCATTTGGTTTGGGTATGCCGTATTGCAAATAGTAAATCCAGAGGCCGTGAGTGTGGCGGCATGGTTCTATGCCATGCGTGGTTTAGCGCTCTATCAGTGGTTGTTTGTGCCGTTGGTTTTTATATTGTTCAACAAACGTACGGACCTACATCTGTTTTTCCTGATTTGGGGAACCTTGTCTGTTTTGGCCACTATGAAAGGAATGCAGCAACTGATCTTTGGGGTGGATTCCTATGAACAAGCTTGGTTGGATGCCGGTGGGGATGTCACCCATATCCTTTTCGGCAAACTGCGGATTTTTTCCTTTTATTCCGATGCAGGACAATTTGGAGCCTCGCAGGGCCATACGGGAGTGGTATTTGGAGTGTTGGCTCTGTTCGCCAAAAACCGAAAATTTCAAATTTTCTGTGGCATTGTGGCCATGGCGGGCCTGCTGGGAATGATGATTTCCGGTACCCGTGGTGCCATTGCGGTCCCGGCTATGGGTGGTGTGATGTTTATTTTGGTGCGCAAGCACATACCCAGTATCGTGTTGGGTGCCATACTGGGAATAGGTGTTTTCGTTTTCTTTAAGTACACCACCATCGGCAATAACAATGATCAGATTAGGCGGATGCGTACCGCGTTCGACCCCAATGATGCCTCCCTGCAAATGCGAAAGATTAACCAGGCCAAACTCAAAGGCTATTTGGCAACCCGACCCTTGGGAGGAGGAATTGGGTCCACCGGAAACTGGGGCAAACGGTTTTCACCCAATACGTTTTTGGCAAATACTGCCACCGACAGTTGGTTCGTGGCCGTATGGGCAGATACAGGAATAGTTGGACTCTATCTTCATCTTTTCATCTTGTTTTTTATCCTGATCACAGGTGCCTATAACTGTATGTTCAAAATACGGGACGATTGGCTCAAAGGACAGATTACCGCTTTGGTCTGCGGTATGGCCGGAATTATGCTGGCCTCCTACGGGAATGGTGTCTTCGGACAATTCCCAACCTGCATACTCATGTATACGGGAATGGTCTTCATTTTTATTTCCCCAAAGTTGGATCAAAAGATTATGGAGGAAAAAGAGGCCGAATATCAATTACAAGCAGCTTAAAACACAATCATGCAGCCATTAGTTTCCATAATAACCATCAACTACAACGAATCTGAAGTGACCTTGGACCTTTTGGATTCCATTCGAGGTCTTAGTTATCCCAATTACGAAGTAATTGTTGTGGACAATGCTTCACCCAATGATAACCCTGATTTGATCAAGGAGAAATTTCCTGGAATACACCTGATCAAAAGCCATGAAAATTTGGGATTTGCCGGGGGGAACAATCTGGGGGTAAAACAGGCTAAGGGCGAATACCTTTTGTTTATCAATAATGACACTATAGTACCTCCCGGGTTTATAGAGCCCTTGGTGGAAACACTTCAAAATGATGGGCACATTGGCATGGTGAGTCCCAAGATAAAATTTCACTGGGACCCTTCCTTGATTCAATATGCGGGGTATACCCCAATGAACCATTGGACAATTAGAAACAGCAGCATTGGTTACCATCAAAAAGATGATGGGGCCTATGATCAACCTGGGGAAACGCAATCCATTCACGGGGCGGCCATGATGGTCCCCAAACGAATAGTGGAACAAGTGGGGATGATGACGGAAATTTACTTCCTCTATTACGAGGAACACGATTGGGCCGAAATGGTAAAACGTGCGGGTTACAAGATCTACTATCAACCAAAATCATACATTCTGCACAAGGAGTCGGTGTCCACAGGAAAATTCAGTCCCCTGAAGACCTATTATATTTCCCGTAACAGAATTCTCTTTGCCCGAAGAAACTTCAAGCCCCTTCAACTGGTAATTAGTCTGTTGTTCCAAGGTTTGGTTTCCATTCCCAAAAACAGTTTAAAGTACCTGATAAAAAAGGAATTCCAACACTTGAGGGCATTTTGGCGGGCGGTTCATTGGAACCTTACCCATGGTAAAACCGCAAAACCGTTGTAAGCGGTTCCAATTTCAGGGCTTAGCTAATATATACAGGAACTCCCATTTACAACACGAAACCCAGTGTACACAACAAATACTTTTCTCTCTAAAAATGTAAGATAATATTTACAAAATATAATGAAATCCGCAGGAATGTTTAACAATTTAAGAATTTCACTGCTATTGCTTCTAAGCATGGTAATGGTTACGGGATGCGTTAGCGAAAAAGATTTGGACCCACCTCAGGACGACCCTATCGGTACGGACGATGATGGGCCCTTGTCTGCCCTCAATGTCTCTGCCAATTTTGATTATTCCACAAGCAGGGAAGTAAGTATATCGCTGGATGTACCGGGCTTTCTAAGCAAGGCCATTTTTTCGCTTTATAGCAAATCGGGCAATCAGGACAGCATACCCTTTGGGCGTGCCACTTTTGATGCCAACGGACATTTTGAGCAGCATTTTGCCATCCAGGCACAAGCGGACAGTATACTTTTATATTCGGATTATATTGGTTTGACCAAGGACATCCGACTCGCCATCGAAAACAATCAAGTGTCCTATGACTATAGGCCCTTATACGATAGGTCAGTCTCTAGTAAGGGAAACATCTTTTCCAAAACCCAAAAGGGAATACACAATGCCGCTGGGAAGGTAACTTATACGTATCTCAGCGGATTCAACAATCAAGGAGTGCCCACGGAAATGGAGCTCCCAGATGTGATCCAACAAAACATGTTGGACGATATCAATGCCTCCCTCCCGGAATACAGCAGGGTTCCAATAGCAAGTCCCCAGTTCTTGTCCAACACCAGCGAAACCAGCATGGTTTTAACGGATTTGGCAGACGTATGGGTAACCTTTGTCTCCGAAGGGGCGGGTTACAGAAATGCCTTGGGATATTATTCCTATGAATTAGGCAATGCCCCGGCAAGCCCTGATGATATAGCGGCACACAATGTTATTTTCCCCAACACCTCCATGGTGGGATCCTCCGGGGGTTTGGTGCCCGGTGATCGCGTTTATCTAGGACGGTTTCCCCCAAATACAGTTATTTCCTGGTTTATTGTGGCCAACGGCTGGAATGGGGCAGGAGTTGGTGATGGAAGGGGAATCTATTATTCCGAACCTAGTTTTAACCCTGAAAATTCCAACCTCAATACACACATGGTCCAATTGTACGATAGTGCGCGCGAAATTAATTTCTTGGCCTTTGAGGATCTTCGGAGAGATCAGGGTTCCGATGACGATTTTAACGATGCCGTATTCTATGCACGGGCCAATCCCGTGGAGTCCGTTGAGTTGACCAATGTGGTGGCTTTGATTCCTGCCAATGATGAAGATGGCGACGGGGTAAACGACGAGTTGGACGATTTTCCCTTTGATGTCAACAAGGCCTTCAATAATTTTTCCCCAACGGCAAACTTAACGGGAGTACTTGCCTATGAAGACCTTTGGCCAAGTCAGGGAGATTACGATTTTAACGATTTGGTGGTCACCTATTCCTATAATTTGATCACAAATGCCTCCAATCTCATTACCCGGATTGAGGGGACCTATACCATAGATAACATTGGCGGTGCTTTGCACAACGGGTTTGCGTTGGCTTTTCCCATAGATCCCAATCTGGTTGAAGCGGTCCAGGGTCAAGTGCTCAATGCCACTTACATCAACTTAAATGCCAATGGGACGGAAACAGGTACTGCTGCAAACGAAACGGTAATTTTTATTGCTGGCAATACCATTGAAATGGAAGGGGAAACCATAGAAATAGGAATTGATTTCAATACCCCGATTTCCTATGAATCCCTCGGTCTGGTGCCTTTTGATCCATTTTTGATTTCGAATGCCACAAGATCTAACGAGATACATCTTCCGGATTATGCCCCAACCAGTAAGGCAGCTTCCTTGGGTACTGGGGACGATGACAGTGATGCCGCTCTGGACAGATACTATAAAACGGATAAAAACTTGCCCTGGGCCCTAAACATCTTTGATGCCTTTGTGCCTCCGCAAGAAGCCGTGCCCATTACCATAGAGTACCCAAAATTTGTGAATTGGGCCAACTCTGGGGGAACTCAGGATTTGGATTGGTACGTACGATAAAAAGGAAATATACAACCTCAAATACACTTTAAATTATGAACATAACAGTTGTTGGTACAGGTTACGTTGGCTTGGTAACAGGTACCTGTTTCGCAGAAACCGGTATAAATGTGGTCTGCGTGGACATTGATGAAAAAAAGGTGGAAAAACTTCGTAATGGAGAGATTCCAATTTATGAACCGGGCCTGGATCTGCTTTTGGAACGAAGTATTGACAAAGGCAGGATTTCCTTCACCACCAATCTGGAAAAAGGGATAAAAAATAGCGATGCTGTTTTTATTGCCGTGGGAACCCCGCCGGACGAAGATGGTAGTGCAGACCTAAAATATGTGCTGGGAGTGGCCCGCGAAATCGGCCAACACATGGAAGATTACAAAGTAATCATCACCAAGAGTACCGTTCCTGTTGGGACCTCCTATAAAGTAAAATCGGCCGTGGAAGAGGAATTGGAAAAACGCGGTGTGCGTATTGCTTTTGATGTGGCATCCAACCCTGAATTCCTAAAGGAAGGAAGTGCAGTGGACGATTTCCTTAAACCTGACCGAATTGTTGTTGGGGTGGAAAGCAAGCGTGCCGAAAAAGTGATGAAACGGTTGTACAAGCCATTTTTGATGAATGGACATCCCCTATTGTTCATGGACATTTTCTCTTCTGAAATGACCAAGTATGCAGCAAATTCCATGCTGGCCACCAAGATTAGTTTTATGAACGATATCGCCAATCTTTGTGAGTTGGTGGGTGCCAATGTGGATTTGGTACGAAAAGGCATTGGGTCTGATTCCAGAATCGGGAACAAGTTTATTTACCCTGGAACCGGGTATGGAGGGAGTTGTTTTCCAAAAGACGTGCAGGCCTTGGTTCGCACCGCGGATGAATATGGCCATTCTTTGGAGGTTCTTAAAGCGGTTGAACATGTAAACTACCGCCAAAAAACGGTTTTGGTGGAAAAAATCAAAAAGCATTTTGGCACTGATCTAAAGGGGAAACAATTTGGACTTTGGGGCTTGGCCTTCAAACCAAAAACCGATGATATGCGCGAAGCACCATCCTTGGTAATCGTTGATGAACTTAAGGCGATGGGAGCCAATATAAGGGCATATGATCCTGTGGCGATGGAAGAAGCCGAAAGAATTTTGGGAGATAAAATAGAATATGCCAAGGACGAGTACGATGCGATCATTGATGCAGATGCCCTGATCGTAGTTACCGAGTGGTCCGAATTTAGGATGCCCAATTTTAGGATCCTTGAAAAATTGATGGTCAGCAAGACCATTTTTGACGGACGTAATGTTTATGACCCCGAGGAAATGGAAGAACTGGGATTCTCATACTACAGCATTGGACGAAATGCCGTGAACAACAGTAAAGAAGCAACCATTAAAATCTAATCCAAGAAAGATGAAAAGAATATTGGTTACAGGAGGTGCCGGCTTTGTGGGATCTCATCTATGTGAGCGATTGCTCAAAGAAGGGAATGAAGTGATCAGCATGGACAATTACTTTACCGGTAGGAAAAGCAAGATTGTACACCTGATGGACAACCCTTATTTTGAGGTGGTCAGACATGATGTAACACTTCCCTATTTCTTGGAAGTGGACGAAATCTATAACCTGGCCTGCCCAGCATCGCCAGTACATTATCAGCATAACCCCATCAAAACGATCAAAACCTCGGTCTTGGGGGCGATCAATATGTTGGGATTGGCCAAAAGGATCAAGGCAAAAATTCTTCAAGCTTCCACTAGCGAAGTATATGGGGACCCAGAATTGCACCCACAACCCGAAGGATATTGGGGGCATGTGAATCCCATTGGGATAAGGTCTTGTTATGATGAGGGCAAGCGCTGCGCTGAATCCCTCTTTGTGAACTACCACAACTCCAACGATGTGTTGGTGAAGATCGTACGCATCTTCAATACCTACGGTCCCAGAATGGAACCGGATGATGGGCGGGTAGTCTCCAATTTTATTATGCAGGCCCTTCAAGGAAAGGACATCACCGTTTTTGGGGATGGAACCCAAACACGTAGCTTTCAATACGTGAGCGATCTAGTGGATGGTATGATCAAGATGATGGACACTGAAGATGGATTTATTGGACCGGTGAACATCGGAAATCCAGGAGAATTTACCATGTTGGAACTTGCTGAGAATATCATTGACCTCACAGGGTCCAAATCCAAGATTGTACACTTGCCGTTGCCATCGGATGACCCCATGCAGCGGAAACCGGACATTACCCTGGCCAAGGAAAAATTGGAAGGTTGGTCGCCAAGCGTAGACCTCAGGGATGGTTTGGAAAAGACCATTGCATATTTTGACAATGTTTTAAAGGAGAAATCCATCAAGGAACTCATAGAAGGATAGGGGCAAAATGGATGTGATCAGAAGTTTGACAACCGCATTGGAAATCCTGTTTTTGGGATACTTTGGATTCGCATCCATTTATGTGTTCGTATTCTCCGTGGCAGGACTGTTTCGCCCTAAACAGCGGAACACAATCAACTCAAAACAACGGAAATTTGCAGTGCTGATTCCCGGATATAAAGAAGACAATGTGATTGTTGAGGTTGCCCAAAAAGCGTTGCAGCAATCGTACCCATCCCATTTGTACGAGGTGGTAATTATTGCGGATTCCTTTCAACCGGAAACCTTGGAAAAACTCAAGGAACTTCCCATTAGGTTAGTAGAGGTCTCCTTTGAGAAAAGCACCAAATCCAAGGCACTGAACAAAGCCATGCAGGTTATTGGAGACCAATACCATGTGGCCTTGATCTTGGATGCCGATAATATCATGGAGGACGATTTTGTCCACAAGATCAATGAAGCCTTTAACCAAGGGTACAAGGTGGTGCAAGGGCATAGAGTGGCCAAGAATACCAATACGGCCTTTGCCATTTTGGATGCATTGAGCGAGGAAATCAACAACCATATCTTTAGAAAAGGACATCGGGTTTTGGGATTTTCTTCTGCCCTAATAGGTTCAGGGATGGCCTTCGACTATTATTTCTTCAAACATACCATGGCGCATGTAAATGCAGTTGGCGGGTTTGACAAGGAATTGGAGCTGAAACTTTTAAAGAACCGGACCAAAATCGAATACTTGCACAAGGCCGTGGTCTTGGATGAAAAGGTCCAAAAATCGGAAGTGTTTGCCAACCAGCGCAAGCGCTGGCTATCTGCCCAATTTGTTTATTTTGGAAGGTATTTTGTGCCTGGACTGAAAGAGTTGTTCACCAGGGGCAATATCGACTTCTTTGACAAGGTATACCAGATGGTATCGCCCCCTAGGGTGTTATTGTTGGGATTAACCGCAATGATTTCAATAAGCTATTTTGTCATCAATTGGGGGTATCCCACAAACATCTTGATAATACCTGCCATGTATTGGTACATAGCCCTAGGAATGATCGTCTTGGCGTATGCCCTAGCAGTTCCTAAAGCGTACTACAACAAACAAACCTTGGGTGCCCTACTCACTTTGCCCAAAGCTTTTGTACTTATGTTCCTATCACTGTTTAAGTTGAAGGGAGCCAATAAGAAATTCATCCACACCCAACACGGAACCATTAACCCACAATAGCCCGCCATGAAAATTGGAATAGAAGGACAAAGGCTGTACCGAAAGAAAAAGCACGGCATGGACATGGTGGCCCTGGAGCTTATAAAAAGCCTTCAGAAAATTGACCATCACAATGAATACGTGGTTTTTGTACGACCGGATTTTGACGACGGTTGTATCCCAAAGGCGGATAATTTTAAGGTGGTGGAGCTGGAATCTAGGTGGGGATACCCTGGATGGGAACAGATTATGCTGCCAAGGGCCGCCCGCAAGGAAGGCTGCGATATACTGCATTGCACCAGCAATACGGGGCCATTGTTCTCCAGAGTACCTTTGATAACCACCCTTCACGATATCATTTATCTGGAAAGCATCAGTCTTTTCAAAAAAGAAGGGACTTGGTACCAAAAATTTGGCAACATGTACCGAAGGTATTTTGTTCCCCCGGTCATCCGTAGGAGCAAAAAAGTGATTACCGTATCCAACTATGAAAAGGAACGCATCAACAGCCACTTTGGATTTAAGGACAATCGGTTGACCGCCATTTACAATGGGGTAGGGGCGCATTTCAAAAAGGTCAAAAACCCAGTTCGATTAAAAAGAATCAAAAAGATCTATGCCTTGCCAGATAAATTCCTCTTCTTTTTGGGAAACACCGATCCAAAGAAGAACACCAAGGGGGTGCTCAAGGCTTTTTCCGATTTCAACAAGATTTATCCCAATCAATATCGATTGGTAATGTTGGATTATGATGAAGAGGAACTTCAGCGGCTTCTAGCAGAAATTGGCGATTTGGACATTAGGGAGTTGATCCATTTAACCGGATACGTGCCCAACACCGATCTACCGGCCATTATCAATCAGGCCGCCATTTTTCTATATCCATCGTTGCGCGAAAGTTTTGGTATTCCCATTTTGGAAGGAATGGCTTGTGGGGTGCCGGTGATTACCTCCAATACCTCATCCATGCCCGAGGTGGCTGGCGAAGGTACCGCCATTATGGTGAATCCCACAAAACCATTGGAAATAACCGAGGCCATGAGACGCCTTGTGGAAGATAAAATGCTTGCACAACTCCTATCTGAAAAAGGTATTGAAAGGGCCAAGGACTTCTCTTGGGATGCCATGGCCAAGAAAGTTTTAAAGCTATACGGAGAAGTATACCAGGAACTAAAAAGAAATTGACATGATCAAAGGACAGGATATCATTGTAGTGGGCATACAGGCCTGGGACATAGAGATAGGGAGCAATTGCAAAAACATTGCAACCGAATTTGCCAAGCATAACCGTGTGCTATACGTAAATCCTCCTTTGGATCGGGCAACCCTGAAAAGGGACAAAAAATCTGAAAAGGTCCAGAAAAGGCTTCGCGTAAGCCGGGGAGAAGAAACGGGATTGGTCCCAATTCAGGAAAATCTATGGAACCTATACCCAAAAACTTTGACGGAGTCCATTAACTGGATCCCTATTCATGGTCTTTTTAAAAGGCTCAATAAAAGAAATGCAAGGCTTTTTTCCAATGATATTTTGGAAGCCATGGAACAATTGAAATTCAAGAATGTGCTGTTGTTCAACGATAGCTCCATGTTTCTTGGACTGCATTTGAAGGAATTTCTCAATCCTAAAAGTTATACATACTATATGCGGGACTACCTCATTAAGGTTCCCTATTGGAGAAAGCATGGTGAGCGGATTGAGCCCCAGGTAATCCAACTGGCCGATACGGTGGTAAACAATTCCACTTTGTATGCCGAGTATGGAGCGCAGTACAATCCCAATAGTTTTATGGTAGGGCAAGGTTGTGATGTATCCCTGTTCAACGATGAGCAGGATACCATCAAGATTCCAAGCGAATTTGAAAATATCCCAGGGCCTGTAATAGGCTATGTGGGCTATCTGACCAGCATGCGATTGGATATTGACCTCTTGGAATACATGGCCCAAAAACGAAATGATTGGAGCATTGTTCTGGTAGGACCGGAAGATGAGGATTTTAAAAACTCCACATTGCACCAAATGGAAAATGTTTTCTTTTTGGGAAGCAAGAATGCCTCGGAACTGCCAGCCTATGTAAAAGGATTTGATGTGGCCATGAACCCACAGGTGGTCAATGATTGGACCATAGGGAACTACCCCAGAAAAATTGATGAATACCTGGCCATGGGGAAACCTACTTTGGCCACTTGGACCAAGGCCATGGAGATGTTCCAGGAACATGTGTATTTGGGAAACAGCAAAGAAGAATATATCCAATTGGCCGAAAAAGCCTTAGCGGAAAATTCACTGGAACTGCAACAAAAACGCATTGCTTTTGCTAAAAGCCATACGTGGGAGAACAATGTACAGGCGATCTATGAGGCCATTAAAAAATCAGCTTAAAACGTGGGATATGGGATTTAAGGACAAGATTAAGGACAGCAAAACCATCAAGAAATGGGTACACTGGATGTTGGTTCCAAAAAATCAGGCCCGCCCCAGATTATGGGTTAGGTGGTTTGTAAACCCCTTTTATCACAAAAAAGGAAAAGGCGCCACTATTTGCAGACGTACACGGATGGATGTACTTCCTTGGAACACCTTTGAACTGGGGTCCAATTCCACAATAGAGGATTTTTCCACCATCAACAATGGTGTTGGGGCGGTAAAAATTGGCAACCGCACGCGTATTGGATTGGGCAATACCATAATAGGGCCGGTTACCATCGGCAACGATGTTCGATTGGCACAAAATATTGTGCTGTCCGGCCTAAACCATAACTATGAGGATGTTACCCAACCCATCCATGCCCAAGGAGTATCCACCGCGGTGATCACTGTAAAGGAGGCCACCTGGATTGGGGCCAATACGGTAGTGGTGGCCGGGGTTACCATCGGAAAACATTGCATCATTGCAGGGGGCAGTGTGGTAACCAAGGATATTCCGGATTATTCCGTAGCCGTGGGTAATCCGGCAAGGGTGGTGAAACAGTACAATCACGAAACCGGGGAATGGGAGAAAATTGCTAAAAAGAAATTGCTTGCTGTATAAAGCAGGCCGTAAAACAGAATTGGAATGGAGACATTAAAAATTATTTTTTGGATTTCACTGCTGATCATTTTCTATTCCTATCTGGGATATGGAATACTATTGTTTGCCATTATAAAGGTGAGAAGAGCGTTGGGTATGGCCAAGAAATTTGAGAGCAATGAGGATTATGAACCCCATGTTACCTTATTTGTTTCCGCCTTTAATGAAAAGGACTTTTTGGACCAGAAAGTGAAAAACTCCAAGAGTTTGCATTATCCTCAGGACAAAGTGACGCAGATTTGGGTCACCGATGGATCAGATGATGGAACTCCAGATTTACTTCGAAAGTATGAAGGGGTGCAGGTATACCACAAGGATGAGAGAGCTGGAAAAATTGCCGCCATGAACCGCGGAATGGAATTTGTGAAAACTCCCATTGTTATTTTTTCCGATGCCAATACGGATTTGGGCAAGAACTCCATCAAGGAAATTGTCCGTTTGTTCCGAAACCCCAAGGTGGGCTGTGTTTCAGGTGAAAAGAGAATCTATTCCAAAGATGCTGACAATGCTGCCGGAGCTGGTGAAGGGATGTATTGGAAGTACGAATCCCAACTTAAAAAATGGGATGCGGAACTGTATTCGGTAGTAGGGGCCGCGGGAGAGCTTTTTGCCATCCGAACGGCGCTTTGGCAAGAAGTGGAACGGGATACGCTCCTGGATGATTTTATGATATCGTTGCGGGTGGCCATGTCTGGATATACCATTCAATACAACCCTGAAGCCTATGCCATAGAAACGGCCTCGGCCAATGTCAAGGAAGAATTGAAGCGTAAGATCCGTATTTCCGCAGGAGGAATACAGTCGGTGGTGCGATTGCGAAAACTGCTGAATTTCTTTAAGTATGGAACCTTGTCGTTCCAGTATATTTCGCATAGGGTACTTCGTTGGACCTTAACCCCTTTGTTGTTGCTGTTGGTTATTCCTATGAATTTTATCTTGGCTTGGAACGAGGGCTTGTACGATTTTGGATTGTTCAGTCTGCTGTTTTGGGGTCAAGTGTTGTTTTATGCCGCCGCCTTGCTGGGATGGTTTTTGGAAAATCGACAAATCAGATTGAAGATCCTATTTATCCCATATTACTTTTTTATCATGAATCTTTCCGTCTTTCTCGGATTTGGAAGGTATTTAAAAGGAAACCAAACGGTTAATTGGGAAAGGGCCAAAAGAGGCGTACAAGCGGAAGCTGTGGTCTAGTCTTGATCTGAGTAAAGGGGTAGATCAAAATAGAAGGTACTGCCTTTGCCCACCTCACTCCGGATTTTAAGCTCACCCCCATTTTTCTTGACAAAGTTCTGACAGAGAATCAGGCCCAAGCCGGTTCCCGGTTCTTTTTCTGTGCCCAACTTGCTAAAATGTTCATTGGGATTAAGGATTTTTTCGATATCCTCCTTGGGAATTCCATTTCCGTTGTCCTCAATTTCTATTACCACATTCTCTTTGCCTTGTTTACAGTTGATTTTGATCATGCCCTCAACAGGGGTAAATTTTATGGCATTGGATACAATATTGCGCAACACGGTTTTGATCATATTGTTGTCCGCAAAGGCAAAGGTGCCTTCCGCAATGTTGTTTTGCATCTCAATATGCTTGTGATCGCTCCCCAGCTTTAACAGTCTAAAGGTCTGTTCCACCAAATCCTGTAGATCCAATTTTTCTGGGATCATCTGTATTTGATCACTTTCAGATTTTGCCCAGCCCAATAGGTTCTGTAATAGATTTAGGGCCTCGTCCATGGTCTTCAACAGATCATAGACCGTTTCGTCCAGGAAATTATCGGCCTTTGGGTCTACAATTCCCCGCATTATAAAATCCAGCTTTAGCTTGGCGGCACTTAAGGGTGAACGTAGGTCATGGCCAATGATGGAAAACATCCGATCTTTAAGATCGTTGGACTGTTTAAGGTTCTGGGCTTGCTCCTCGATCTGGTTTTTGGCCCGGATCAATTCCACATGCGTTTGAATACGGGCAACAAGTTCCTGTTCATTGAAGGGTTTGGTGACATAATCCACTCCTCCAACTTCAAAACCTTTTACCTTGTCCTGCACGTTTACCTTGCCGGTAAGAAATATTATCGGGATATCACTATATTCTGAAATCTCTTTGATTTTCTCGCAGAGTTCAAAACCTTCAATCCTGGGCATGATCACATCCAACAGGATAAGATCGGGCTTACGCTCCTGCAAAAGATCAAAAAAGTAGTCGTCATCGCTGGTCCCGTTAAACTCGTAATCGTTACGCTCAAGGATAAATCGCAGCAGCTCAAGATTTAGCTGTTCGTCATCAACGGCAAGGATATAGGGTTTTTCCGTAACTTGGTTTTCCATTTAAGACTTAAAGACCAATACGAAAGTAGGAAAAAGATTTTAGGTTTGTTAGGATTCCCTTGCAAAGTAGGCCGAATTGGATGTATTTCGGGTGCCTTGGGGCTTTTAGATCTATATTGAAGTGTTCTACCAACAAAAACCGGCCATTCACAACATAAATTGAATGCAGATAAAAAGTAGGATTATATTTACAAAATAAGTAATAAAAGTAAAATCTACATGATTCATATCTTGGTAACCGGAGGGGCAGGATTTATCGGTTCCAACTTTGTCCCGTATTTTTTGGAAACGCATACCGATGTCCATTTGGTCAATATTGACGCCTTGACCTATGCCGGTAATTTGGACAATCTCAAGGAGGTGGAAGGTCATGAGCGATACACTTTCGTTAAAGGGGATATTTGCGACCGAAAACTGATTGAAGAGCTTTTTGAGCAATACGATATCCAGGGAGTCATCCATTTTGCGGCCGAATCACATGTGGACAATTCCATTTCCAATCCGGATGCCTTTATGCAGACCAATATTTTGGGAACCTTTAACCTGATCGATGTCGCCAAGAAATATTGGATGGTCGGTCCTGGGGTATACAAAGAAGCTTACAAACATTCCAGGTTCCACCATGTATCCACAGATGAGGTCTATGGAACCTTGGGCAAGGAAGGGTTGTTTATGGAGACCACGCCTTATGCGCCCAACAGTCCGTACAGCGCCTCCAAGGCATCATCGGATTTTATCGTGCGAAGCTACCATCATACCTATGGTATGAATGTGGTGACCACCAACTGTTCCAATAACTATGGACCTAAACAACACGATGAAAAACTAATTCCGACCATTATAAGAAAGGCGTTGGCCGGCGAATCCATTCCAATTTATGGCGACGGCTCCAATATTAGGGATTGGTTATACGTTTTAGACCATTGTAAGGGGATTGCATTGGCCTATGAAAATGGGTTATCTGGAGAGACCTACAATATAGGCGGACGAAATGAACGCAACAACCTATACATAGCGCAAACAGTTTGCGAACTATTGGATAAAAAACATCCACGGGAGAACGGTTCTTACAAGGAACTGATCACTTATGTAAAAGATAGGGCAGGGCATGATTTTAGATATGCCATAGATGCCACAAAAATTGAGAGCAATTTGGGCTGGAAGGCCGACGAGAATTTTGAAAGTGGGATTGACAAGACCATAGATTGGTATTTGAACAAGTTTATCCAAAACAAATCCAAAAGTTTGGCATAGCAGGAATACCAACCAGTAAACCCCCAAAACAATGAAAGGAATAATATTGGCAGGAGGATCAGGAACAAGATTGCACCCCATTACCTTGGCGGTGAGCAAGCAGCTGATGCCTGTATACGACAAACCAATGATCTATTACCCGCTTTCCACCCTGATAGAGTCTGGAATTTGGGAAATTTTGATCATTTCCACCCCTCATGATCTACCAATGTTCCAACGCCTTTTGGGCGATGGGAGAAAATATGGCTGCAGATTTGAATATGCGGTACAGGATGAACCCAATGGATTGGCCGAGGCCTTTATCATTGGTGAAAAGTTCATAGGAGATGACAAAGTGGCCCTTATCTTGGGCGATAACATCTTTTATGGTACCGGATTGGAAACCCTGTTGCAATCCAATAACGATCCTGATGGGGGAATCATCTATGCCTATCATGTAAATGATCCGGAGCGCTATGGCGTAGTGGAATTTGATGAGGAAGGAAGCGTAATTTCCATAGAGGAAAAGCCTAAAACGCCCAAATCCAATTATGCGGTTCCTGGAATCTACTTTTACGACAATGATGTGGTTGAGATTGCCAAAAACATACAGCCCAGTGCCCGTGGTGAACTGGAAATTACGGACGTAAACCAGGAATATTTGAAACGGGGCAAGCTTAAGGTGAGCATTATGGACCGGGGAACAGCCTGGCTGGACACGGGAACGTTCAACTCATTGATGCAAGCTTCACAGTTTGTACAGGTCATAGAAGAACGACAAGGCCTTAAAATAGGTGCCATTGAATCCTCGGCCTATAAAATGGGATTCATTACCAAGAATCAGTTTAAAAAATTGACGGAACCCTTCTTGAAAAGTGGTTATAGCACCCGTTTGCTAGAAGTTTTAACATAGACATGGAAGTACATCAGACCCAAATAGAAGGTTGTTTCATTATAGAGCCCAAAATTTTTGAAGACAAAAGGGGCTACTTTTTGGAAAGCTATAACCAGGAAAAATTTGAGAGACTCACGGGGGCCAAACCCTTCTTTGTTCAGGATAATGAATCTTTCTCGGTAAAAGGGGTCCTAAGGGGGCTGCACTTTCAAAAGGGGGAGCATGCCCAGGCCAAATTGGTAAGGGTTCTGGATGGAGAGGTGCTAGATGTGGCCGTGGATATTAGACCCAACTCCAAAACTTTCGGGAAAGTGGTTTCTACCCTATTGTCTTCCCAAAACAAGAAACAAATGTTTGTACCTCGTGGTTGTGCACATGGTTTTGTGACCTTGAGCGACACAGCCAAATTTTCGTACAAATGTGATAATTTTTACAATGCAGCATCCGAGGGGGGCATCATTTACAATGATCCAACCTTTAATATAGATTGGATCTTACATTCAGAGGAGTTGATCATTTCTGAAAAAGACAAGGTACTACCCCTATTTGAGGAGGCGGTGCCGCATTAAACTGACAAAATACTATGAAGATATTGGTTACCGGGGCATCCGGACAATTGGGAAGCACATTCAAGGCACTGGCTGAAGAAGGGCATACCAAAGGATTGAAATTTGAGTTCAGGTCTTCATCAGATTTGGATGTCACCGACTTTGCTGCGGTGCGTGAAGAACTGTTGTCCTCTGATTATGCCTATTGTATCAATTGTGCTGCTTTTACCCATGTGGATCGCGCTGAAACCGAAAATGACCTGGCCTACAAGGTAAATGTTACCGGGGCTAGAAATTTGGCCATGAATTGCAATGAAAGCAATACGGTCTTGATTCATATCTCAACTGATTTTGTTTTTGATGGTTTTTTGAACACTCCCTATTTGGAAGATGACATTGCCAGGCCCATTGGGTTTTATGGAGATACCAAATACAAAGGAGAAAGGGCCATTGTTGGGAACCTGGAAGAGCATTTTATTTTACGTACTTCTTGGCTGTATTCCGAATTTGGACACAATTTTATGAAGACCATGATCAGGGTGGGAACTGAAAAGGAAGAGCTTTCCGTGGTCTACGACCAAGTGGGCACACCAACCTACGCCCTGGATTTGGCAAAGGTGGTACTACATATCATCAACGCCCACAGTATTGATTATGGCGTATATAACTACAGCAATGAAGGCGTGGCAAGTTGGTACGATTTTGCCAAGGAAATCTTTAAGCAATACAACATCGATGTAAACCTAAAGCCCATTCTTTCGGAGGAATACCCCACTCCGGCAGAGCGACCAAAATTTAGTGTGCTGGACAAATCCAAGATCAAGGACACTTTTGGTTTAAAGATTCCACATTGGAAAGAAAGTTTGGAAGTGGCTTTAAAAGCATATTCCAAGATTAATATTTAAATCCCACTGGGTCTTTCTTGGTCCGTTCCCGAGTGCTCCGATTTCATCGAAGAGTATTGGGAACCTGTGTCATCCCAAATTTCCGGTTGTCCGAACATCAGGTTCTGTGATGATGTTCTACAAACCTTTTACCTGTACATTGTGGAAGGAATCGGCTTGCAAACGAAGTAATTCCTCTGCCTTTTGTTTTTTGTAGTTGTAAAGCTCTTCCTCGCTTTTTATATCCGCATAGATTTGCTCATTCAGCGCACCATCTGTGGATAAAAGAAGTTTGCGTTGTTCCACTTTTTGGGTCACCCAGGTGGCCACTACGCTTTCCTGTTCCTCAAATTTATAATCGTATTCCCCTTTAGGGGCCAATAATTTGGCAATAATGGGTGCGGTTTCAATAGCCAAAAACAGAAGGAAAATAAAGAACGATGGGAACCAGGGGAGTTTGCCAAGTGCATTGATTCGGGCCATAAGCCCGTCAAAACCATCTATAATAGGTTGGGAATTGATCACTGCGGTATTGTAATCCGCTCCCAATGCAGCAATTTGCGCTTCCAGATTTTCTATTTTTTGGCCATTGGTTTCCTTAAGTTGATTCAATTCTGCCAGATAGGCATCATGTTTTTCACGTTTTTCCTTGTAAACAGGACCTTTGCCCAAAAGTCCGGTACCAGCGGTACCTTCGGCTTCAGAGATATAGGTGTCATACAAGGCGTTGGTTTCGGTTTCCTTGGCAGCGATCTCTGCCTTTAAATTGGTTATTTCCTGATGGATCGCTTCTACTTTTGGCGTGTATTGCAATGCAATTTGCTCCTGGTTGGCCAAGGTCATTGCGTTTTTTTCTTCCAAAAGCACCTGATCAATTTCCTTTTGGAATATTTTCATTTCCAGAGGTTTGGAAATGACTACTGCAATGATCATGGCCAAGATGATCCTGGGTGTTGCCTGCAATAGCTCACTTTTAAAGCTGTCCCTTTTTTTGATAGTGGAAACAATATATCGGTCCAAGTTGAAAATCAACAATCCCCAGATAAAGCCAAAGAAAATGGCCGTATATATGTTATCAAAAACGGTATAGAGGGCATAGCCGCTGGCTATAAAGGCCATTACTGCCGTAAAGAACACGGTGGCCCCTATTCCAGCATATTTGTTGCGCTCCCCATTGGAACAAGTTTCTAAAATTTGAGTGTCCGCTCCAGAACAGAAAATAAAAAAGCGTTGTAACATGATAGTGCTCGTTTAGGTTTGTAATTGACTGCATATCGCTTCCTAGCTCAAATACTTCCATGGAAGGTTGGTGTTGGAAGAAATTGACCCTAAAGAAATTTAAAAGCGATGTAGTTAGAACGCAGATTTTTGCAAATTGTTACAAGACACTGATATTACAAGCTGTTAAACATCGGAATATCAGTCAGGAAGAGGACATCCTAACCTCTGTTTTACCGTCTTTTTCAAGTATGGATTTTATGCGAAGCTCATGGTTTTTTCTCAATAATTCCACGGCCTTTTCATCACTGATTTTGTGATTGTCATAGTAGAATGTGGTGTTTATTCCAGCAAGCCCGACGACATGGTCAATAAGAAATGGACCATGGGGTGGGAGACGGTCCCAGACCATGGAGACCATGCCAGGTTCTGGTCTTGCGAACACCCCTTCTTTGTTGGCCAATTTCTTATAGTTTTCATATAATGCCATTAGCTCTTTATATTCATGCTTTAGTTGTTCTTTATTGCCTTGATCGTGCATTACGAGGCGGACGACCCCATCGTAGTAATTCTTCCTTTTTTCGACATACTTTTTAACAAGTGCCTTCAGTTCAGAAGACATTGGATTTTTATTGATCAGATAGGAAATGGCCGGGGCTCGTGGCCATTCCGCAGACGCAGATACCTCTAAAACTTGGGGATTCTTCGTGGGAGGGGGAACTTCCTGGATCTCCTTTGATTTTGGTGGAGGTGGGGGAAGCTCTTTGACTTCTTCTGTTATCACTGGTGACTGTGGAGGAGGCACTTCTTTTATTTCCTTCACCTTTGGTTCTTGTGGAGGAGGCGGTGGTTCTGGAAATTGGGGGAAAGGTTCAGCATCCGCCCGTTGTTTTTCCGACATAAGATTGTAAATGTAAGTTAGGCGTTCCACGTCTTTTAGTAATACACGCATGGCATTTTTTGGCATGTTGTTATAGTGCCTGGCCAATTTGTTGTACTCGGCCATAAGCTTTCGCGAAGCACCTTCTTGGGTTGGAGTGTTTGTCATATGATCGTCCTCCATCTGTATGGGCAGCGTATCCTGTACAGTGAATTGGATGTCTTCATTCGATGCCTGGGGAACTGTTTTTTTATCGCTGAAACCCATTAGGAGCAACGTGAGGATGGGAAGCAACAACAGGCTTCTAATAATAATGGTTGGTCTTGATGTTTTTGTTTTCATGACTTTGATTCGTTTTTTGATTGATGAATAATGGATTGCATTTGATAATGCCGGCTGAAATCGATGATTGTTGTATACTGCGGAAAATTCAAGCAGTACATTCTGGTATTTTATGGGGTCCAAATTTTTGGATAGGACCGCCTGGTCTGCCAAAAACTCGTGATTCAGTTTTATGGCTCTTTTAAAGAATATGATCAATGGGTTGAACCAAAACACAACTTGTATCAACTCCATGAAAATTACATCCAAGCTGTGTTTCTGGATAACGTGGGTTTCCTCATGTATCAACACTTCTTTTGGAATCTTGTGCTTTTCCATTTCAAGCTTGTTCAAAAAAATGAACTTGAGAAATGTATGGGGTGGCAATTTCTCTTTCAATAAAACATGTGTAGATTTTTTGTAGTGTTTTTTAGGATTGTTTCGAATTCTTTGGAGTATCCGAACAAGGTTTCGTGCAAATCGAAAACCGAACAAAACCAAGCCCAAAAAATAAAACGACCAAACAAAAGGTAAAATGTCAAATACAGGAGTGGACGCCACTTGATCTTCAGCTGATATTGGGGTAATGGGATTTAAAAAATTGGTCTCGGGCAATGTGGACATGGGAACGTACTTGACGAACACAATCAAAGGGATGGTCAATGACAATAAAAGTGCTCCTAACAGGTAGAATCTTTTAAAGATATGTGCAGTGGCCTTCTCCAAAAACACCCGGTAAAACAGGTATAGGATGGTTAAACACGCTGTGGATTTGATAATATAGATCAACATCGCTACTTCTTCTTAATTTGATCGTCAATTAGGGCCCTAAGAGATTCAAGTTCTTCCTTGGTCAGATTGGTTTCCTTGGTAAAAAAGGAGGCAAATTGACTAGGGCTATCGTTAAAGAACTTTTTGATAAGTCCCCTTACCTGTCTGGAGAAGTAATCCTGTTTCCTGACCAATGCATAATATTCCCTAGATCTACCATAACTTTTATATGCCACATAGCCTTTGTCGATCATTCTTTTTAAAAGTGTGGCAACCGTTGTAGTAGCGGGTTTCGGGTCTGGATAAGCATCCAATAGATCCTTCATGAAGGCTTTTCCATTTTTCCATATGATGTTCATCAACTCCTCTTCTGACTTCGACAGTGACATGTTCTATAAGTTTAGAATGTACTCTACAAACATAGAGTAAATAATTAAATTCTACAAGTGTAGAGTGAAAAATTTTTGAATCCGATAGGTTAGTTGGTCATTTCAGTGAAATACTTATAGAAGTAGGGTATGGTTTCAATGCCCTTTAAATAGTTCCATACCCCAAAGTGTTCGTTGGGGGAATGGATGGCATCGCTGTCCAGCCCAAATCCCATTAATATGGTCTTGCTTTCCAATACCTGCTCAAAAAGGGCCACTATGGGAATACTCCCACCGGTCCTTTCCGGAATTGGGGTCTTGCCAAAAGTGGTCTCATAGGCCTTGGCCGCCGCTTGGTAACCAATACTATCGGTTTTGGTTACATAGGCAAGTCCGCCGTGGTGGGGGGTAACCTTGACTTTGACACTTTTAGGTGCAATGGACATAAAGTGTTTGGTAAAGAGTTCCGTGATTTCATCCGGATCCTGGTCAGGAACAAGTCGCATGGAAATTTTGGCATAGGCCTTACTGGCTATAACCGTTTTGGCTCCTTCTCCTGTATAGCCGCCCCAAATCCCGTTTACATCCAAGGTTGGGCGAATGGAGTAACGTTCCGCTGTGGAATATCCCATTTCACCATGTACATCGGAAATATCCAAGGCTTGTTTGTAGGCTTCCAGGCTAAAGGGTGCCTTTGCCATTTCGGCTCGCTCTTCAGCAGATACTTCTTCTACCTTGTCATAAAATCCTGGTATGGTGATATGGTTGTTCTCATCATGCAAGGATGCGATCATTTTGTTTAGAACGTTTATCGGATTGGGTACTGCTCCTCCATAAATCCCGGAATGAAGGTCGCGGTTGGGCCCTGTGACTTCAACTTCCACATAACTTAGTCCGCGCAATCCTGTGGTAATGGAAGGGACATCATTGGCCATCATGCCCGTATCCGATATTAGGATAATATCGTTGGCCAGTTTTTCCTTGTGGGCTTCCAAAAAGTCGGCCAAACTATCACTGCCCACTTCTTCTTCCCCTTCGATCATAAATTTTACATTGCAGGGAAGCTGGTTGTTTTTTATCATGAATTCCACCGCTTTTACATGCATAAAGAACTGCCCTTTGTCGTCGCAGGCACCCCTAGCAAATATGGCCCCATCAGGGTGCAAATCCGTTGTTTTGATCACGGGTTCAAATGGAGGGGAATTCCATAGATCCATAGGGTCTGGAGGTTGCACATCATAGTGCCCGTACACCAACACTGTAGGTAGATTTGGATCTATGATTTTCTCAGCGTAGACCACCGGATATCCCTTGGTCTCGCAGATTTCAGCATTGTCGCAGCCTGCATCGACCAAAGATTTTTCCACAGCCTTGGCGGTTTCCAACACGTCCTGGGAAAATGCCGTATCCGCACTGATGGAAGGAATTTTTAGGAGTTCGATGAGCTCGTTTATAAATCGGTCTTTGTGGGTGTCAATGTAGTTTTTAATTTGTTCCATGTAGTTTTAAAAAGGATACTAAATGTACAAAAAACAAGTTTTTAAAAAGTGTGTGTAGGGTAATCGGAAAATTGGATTATATTTGCACACCTTTTTGCGGGTGTGGTGGAATTGGTAGACACGCTAGACTTAGGATCTAGTGCCGCGAGGCGTGGGGGTTCGACTCCCTTCACCCGCACTAAAAAAACCTCTCTTTTTTGGAGAGGTTTTTTTATATCCGCTTTCTGGCAAAAACATTAAAGGTTCAGCCAATAATTTACCTTCAAAACAATGGCCCTTTGTCTGGGAATCCGGATGTCAGGAAACAACAGCCCCCCGTTATCCGACAAACTCTCCGCAAAGTAATTGTCCGTATATACCAAAAACACGTCCGAAACAGGTTTAAAACGCCATTGAAGCCGCGTATTGATATTCAAATTCTCTATCTGGGTATTTAATTGGACGAAGGTGGTCCAAAACAGGTTTTTGGTAAATGTAAAATCAAACCGGGAGCCGATCAGCAGCAAATCAGAATCGTTGAATCCTTCGGGCAATCGAATTCGGTTGTAGTTTAGGTTCAGGGAGGTAAATCCCAATGGCTGGTAGCGATATGTTAAAGTGCCCCCAAGATTGTATAAGTTTCCATTGAAATGTTCCCCCATGCGGGCATTGAGGATGTAAGAAAACTTTTTGCGCGCATCGGATCGGTAATCGGCCTGTATGTAAGAATAGGTGTAGGTGGTTCCAGACGGCAAGGGCAAAGAGTTGAGTCCGCTTGGATCGAATGGATTTAAAAGTCGCACGTACTGCCTTTTTCCAGAGACATTCAAGATGGCGGTGTTTTTGAAATTTGCCCGATAGTTAAGGTCAAGATTCCAGTCCAAATCCTGGAAATTTCTGTTATTGCCGACCCAATTGGCAGAAATTCCCGGCCCATGCCGTTGGATGCTTCCTGTTTTCGGATAAAGGTTCAACCATAATTCAGGGGTAGTTTGAAAAATATTCCTTCGCCGTACGAAACCAACTTCGGGATTATACCCGGCACCTATGCTCTGAACCATGAAGTTGCTCTCCCATCTGTAGGAGTTGTAATTGATGTATCCACCGGAAGCAAATTCAGAGCTATTGTTTTGTTCGTCAAGGGATTGATGATAAAAAAACTTGGTATTCCAGGTGTTGTCGTTGGAGGCAAGGTTAAAATCTAGGCCCAATGCCCTGTTGTATTCCATTGGTGATAAGGTAAAATCACCACCAACTTCATTGGTAAAAGCCTGTTTATTTATAAAAAATGCCCCAATATAGGAACGGGATAGGATACGTTGCTGCAAAGCCGCCACAAAATAGTTGGTGGACGCAAGTTGGATACTCTCGTTTTCTTCCAACTGCGCATCCAGGATTCCTATTCTAAGGTTTTTGTTGAGTTTTCCATTTAATCGAAATCCACCATAGATTCTATTTTGTAGGTTCTGACCAGTATTGGCATCCACACTTACCCCAATGCGTCTGGAGAAAAATGGTCGTGTGCCATCCAATCCAAAGTTGGCAAAGAGATCGGCATTCTCTAAAAAGAACTGCCGTCTTTCAGGAAAAAAAATCTCGAATCTGTCCAAATTGGTTACTTGGGTATCCACTTCCACTTGGGAGAAGTCCGGGTTGATGGTCAGATCCAAAGTCATGGCTGGTCCAAGTCCGATTTTGGTGTCCAAACCAAAATCGAAGTTGTTTTGAGTGGGGGAATCCTGTTCAAAATTCTTGGAATTGTTAAATATCCCATACGGAATGAGGGAGATGTTTCTCTTGTTTTGATCCAAGGGTTCATCCCAGACAAGTTTTTGGGTAAACGCAAGGTTGATGATAAACTGATTTCGGGGGATGCGCGTCCAGGTCGACTGCTCCGCATATTCACTGTCAAACCGATAAAAGTTGATATTCCAAAATGGTGCATCTTTTTTAAAGCGGAGTGTTTTAAGAGGGATGGCCATTTCTACCAACCAGTGATCTTCATAGATCTTGGCCTCTGAATACCACACATTGTCCCAGCCGGTGGAAAATGTACTGGGACTGGCCAGACTGCCGCCGTTGGCTATCAAGCCTTCCCGTTGTACTCCAAAAGGGTTTACCCCAAACAAAAAAGCATTATTCTTATCGGCATAGGTGTCCAATACAATGGAGAACACATCGTTGGCCTCCCCCCTGAAATCGCGCCGCAATGACGGGGTCACGTATGATCTGTTTCCCAAGTTTTTCATTTTGGCCATTACATAGAGGTTGTTCTCATCGTAGGTCAGTCGTACTTCGGTATCTGCCTTTGCCCGGACCGAGTCACTGGGAAAATACTGCCAGAAGTTATTGGCGATTGCCGCCATTTCCCAATCAGGCTCGTTCATTATGGCATCGATTATGATTTTACCTGTTGCTTTTTTTATATTTAATTCTTCTTGGGCCGGAGAATTGATATGAACCCCAAGGGCTAGGAAAAAGTAAACCAAACGCAATATTTTCATGGATAAGGATTTCTTTGCAAGCTAGGCAGACCTTGTGCCAAGGGGATATGCTATCGGGAGGAAGTGTTATTATGATGGAAGCCATTGGATAAAAACCAAAAATTCCAATATGGTAGAAGTACTTGAAGGAAAAGGATTTGCAGGGCAACGGACGGAAACGGAGTTGGAGCGTTTTCTGCTGTACAATGCCAATTTGCGCACTACAGAACCCGTAGAGTTTGTTGTGGAAGGTGCGGATAATTGGCTGCAATTCCACTACCAGCTGTCTGGGGATACCACTACCTTGATCGTAGAAAAGGAAATGCTGGTGCCCATCAGCTCCAATTCGTTCGCCATATTATATCAGAAAAAAGGGTGTTGTAAAATCCGTTTTCCCAAGAATTGTGATTACAAGAGTTTTGGTTTTAGGGTTGACCCAGATTATTTTGTCGATTCTTTTTTGAAGGATTTCAAGGAATTGGACCCTATACAACAGGCGATCAAAAATGACAGCTTGTTTTATTTGGATAAAAAATACGCTTCCTTGGACTCGAAAACCCGCGACATTATCCATGAGATCTTAAACCATCCCTATCAAGGTTCTTTGTCGGATGTTTACGTAAAGCACAAACTGGTGGAGCTTATTTTTCATTCCATACCTGTTTTAAGGGATAATGCGGAGCGATTACTACAAGAAAAACCAGCTAAAAAAAAGCATATAGAACGTGCCAGGATATTTATTCAAAATAACCTTGACCAAAAATTGTCCCTTAAGGTTATTGCCAAGCATTGTGGGCTTAACGAATATGCGCTTAAGCGTGAATTCAAGAAAAAATACGGGCAAAGCGTGATTGATTTTTTTATCGATCTTAGGTTAAAAAGGGCTTATGACGATATCCAGGGGACAGATAAAAAAATTACGGCAGTGGCTTATGAGGCCGGATATTCCAGTGTGGGCAATTTTTCCAATGCTTTTTTTAAACGATATGGTTTTAGGCCCAGTGAACTGCGCAAATAATAAAATTTGGTCTAAAAGTGGCATGCGATCAAACATGCCACTTCTGTTCTAAATCATTCCATATGGGCAAAGATTTTGCCCACAATTTTCCATCGACCGTCAATTTTGGCCAAGGATAGGTAGTCGAAATAATTGTACCCCAACATGGGTAGCTGAAGTTTTGCCATCGCGATGTTCCCAATGATATCGATACCCAAGGTCTTCATGTTAAATGATTCCCCAAGCTCTTTGGGACTCCTCCTACCTTTTACTCCTTCCAGATAGTCAGGTACATTTTTTCGGTATTCGGCTCCGCCGATGTCCCCGTGGAGCTCAGCATTTTCATGAAAAACAGTTTCCAACTTTTCTGTATCTCCGTAATAAATACCTTCAAAATAGTTGGTGATCATCTTTTGGATTTCTTTATTGTTTTCTGAATACATGGTTTTTGGATTTAAATGGTATGGCCAACGGTATGCCCGCCTGCTACGTTTATGGTTTCTCCTGTTACAAAGCTGGAGGAGGCCAAAAAGTAGGCAGCCTCCGCAATTTCATGGGCCTCCCCAATGCGGTTCAGTAAGTGCAGACCGGCCAGACTGTCCGCATCTTCTATGCCGATTTTCCCTTGCAATGGACTTCTGATTATCCCTGGAGCAATGGTATTGACACGTATATTGTTCTTGCCAAATTCAGCGGCCAACTGCCGGGTAAGTGCATGGATGGCTCCTTTACTGGTCAACGGGGCTGAGGCCGGGAAACCATCAATGGCATGATCCACCAATACAGTTCCAATATTGATGATGGTCCCGTCATTTTGCTTAATCATTTCTGGGATGGCGGCCTGACTGGTAAAGTAAGTGCCTTTTAGGTTCACGTTCCAATACACTTCCAAGTCCTTTTCCCCAACTTCCAAAAAAGGTTTGGGAGAAAATACCCCAGCATTGTTGATCAAAACGTCTACACTACCAAATTTTTCCTTGGCCAATTGCACTAATTGTTTACCGGTTTCGGCGAGGCTTATATCCCCTACATAATAAATAACATTGGATGGGGATCCAAGTTGGCTGTAGGCCAATTTTAAGTTGTCCGTCTTGGAGGAGTTCATGATCACATTACTCCCTTTATCGGCAAAGAACCTTGTGATTTCTTTCCCAATTCCGGTGGAAGCTCCGGTTACGATTACAGTCTTGTTTTTCATGCTATTACTTTTTTGAAGGTACATGTTGTTTCGCATCGTAACCCCAGTTTTCTGAGGCCACTTCCTCAATTACAACGTGGGTTGTCCTTGGGTCTTTGTTCAAGACATCCACTAGGAGTTGGGTGGTCCCCTTGATCAGTTGCAGTTTTTGTTCCGTGGTTACCCCTTCATCGGTAACCTTAATGTTTACATAAGGCATAATCTTTAATATTAGAATTTATACCACAAAGTTGAAGTGAAACGCTAGGGTTGCGAAGGAGGTACATCACTTCTTTGAAGTGACATATATCACATGTAAAAATTAACAGCTAATCGTTTAATCTGCTCAAGGTTTCCCTGGAAACGCCCAAGTAGGCGGCGATCATTTTTTTGGGTACCCGTTGGAACAGGGCGGGATATTGTTCCAACAACAAGTTGTATCGTTCCTTTGAAGAATTTTTTAAAAGCGATAGGATTCGATTTTGAAGGGCAATCCGGCCCATTTTACTTTTTTTGGCCCAAAACCGTTCCATTTTGTGCATGGCCGCGGTGAGTTTCTCCCGATTTTCAAAAGTGATGTACAACAGCTCACTGTCCTCGATACAATCAATCGAAATTTTGGAAGGGGTTTGTTTTACAAAGGACTCGTAGTCAGTGATCCACCAATTTTCCATCCCAAATTGAAGAATGTGCTCCTTGCCGGCATCGTCCACAAAATAGCTTTTAAGACAACCTTTTAAAATCCAAAATTCTTTGTCCACAACTTGGCCTTCCTGTACCAAAAATTGATGCTTTCGCCTTTTGGTAGTTGCAAAATGTCCCAAAATAAAATCGAACTCCTCATCGGTAAGGCTAACGATATCTTCAATATGTTGGCGTAATGGGTGCGACATTTTTCTACTAAAGGATGCGATAGTCCCTGCTGCTGAACACCAGAGCTAGGTACCTTGTAAAGTTAATCAGGCTCGCCGAATTCCGAAAGTTTGTCAATTAACTAGAAAAATGGAGCATAAGACAGCGATTCTTAAAAGATCAATTTTTTATCTTTTTGGTCCATGGGTAAAAAATTGATGTCCAAATACCCCCCGCTGGCGTTGTCATCAGCAACTATTTGGGGTTTTCCTTTGACAATCTCAATGGAATTTCGATGGATATGACCTGCAAAGATTCCCAATAGGTTTGGAGCTGTAAAAACTTGCTTATGAAAATTAAGCGTTGTTTCAGTATGTCCACTTTCAGGCCATTTCGGTCGTCTTTCCAGTTCATGGTTACGATCCGTGGCCGCACCCCAATTGGGATTCCCGCAGCCAAACCAAATACCTTTTCCAGGGGCATATAGCGGAATATGAACCAAGAGGACCAATGGTACTCCACTGGCCACCTGTTCTGTGAAAAAGGCCAATTGCTCCTCATTAATTTGATAGGTGGAATTATCGATGGCCAAAAATCGGATTCCTTTAATATCATAAGTCGCCATTAATGGATGATTGCCTTGATACAAAGGTTTCAATCGTTTTTCAATCCATGTGTCCCTCAAAGTCTCCAAGGGGCCTTCCATGCCTTCATAATGCCAATCGTGGTTGCCAGCAACATATATGTAGGGAATACCTGTTTCTTCCAATTTGGACAACACCCACTCGATCGCCGCTTCAGACGGAAAACTAAAAAGGTCCCCCACCAAGGTGATCACATCGGCATTGACTTCCTTTGCAAATACCAAGGTTTGTTCAAAAGCTTCTTCCGGATTCGTTTTTGTTCCTGTTTTAAAATGCGAGGTTTGGTTATAGGCTTTTGCCATTCGATTGCTATACGCTTGAAAAGGTATTCCCCTTTCGTCATCTTTGAACAAATGTGTGTCGGCTATATGGACTACCCTAACCGATTCATTGATCACATTGGCGTAAAAAAACACCTCTTCTTGGTCTACAGTGGCGCATACCTTGGCTTTCTTGCCTTTCTTTTTAGGGGACTTGGTAAAGGAACTGGTGGTAAGTCCAAGCCCTAAAAAGGCGGCAGAAACCCTATTGAAAAATAATCTGCGTTTCATATGGTGTTTTTAACTGTTGGTAAATATTTTCATTGATGAGCCATCGGTCTAACCAAAAAGGTCAACTCCACTGCTAACGGCTGTTGTCCAACTTATAAAAAAGTGTGGGCTTGCCCTCTACCTCCCTATCGTCCACCAATTGCATTTGCAGCCTATTGCAAACTTTAATGGAATCTTGATTGGGTTTGTCCATGGATGCCATTACATAATCAAATTTTAATTCGTTAAAGGCATAACGGATAATTTCTTCGGATGCTTCGGTGGCAAAACCTTTACCAGTGAATTCAGGTAGCAGGGCGTACACCAATTGGGGAAGCGCCTCTTCAAAGAAGAACCAAAACCCAATATAGCCCATGTAAGTTTTGTTTTTAGCATCCAGGATTTTCCAAAGCCCCCATTTTTCATGTTCAAATTTGTTGCCCACCTCTTGGATGATACCTTCGGAAACGGCTTCCGGGATTTCCTCATTGTCCCACAAGTACTTTTTTACATGGGAGTCAATATTGGTCTGGTGAAAGAGGGCTTGGTCTCTAGGGGTAATGGGAACGAGTTGAAGTCGTCCGGTGTTAAGCTCCATCAGTTCGTCTAAGTTTTAGGTGATTAGGATTCGTAAATATCGTATTCCGCGTTAATGGCCTTCATGAGTTCCGCATTGGCAAAATCACTGTCGGACATTTGGGAAAGTTTTTCCAAATATTGGTCAAATTGGCCATTTTTGAAAATGGTAAGCATTTTGCCCCCTTTTTCGCACTTTGCAGCATGCCAGACATGGGGTGGGGCGGTAATGGTGTCACCTGCTTGGGCAATGATGGTCTCGTCGTCAAATATAAACTCCACCTCACCCTCCAAAATATAGAACACCTCGGTCATGATCTTGTGATGGTGCCTTCCCAGATAAAAACCGGGTTTTAGCGTGTCCTCCACAAAGCAGAGTTCCCCCTTGGTCTGGTTGGAGGCCAATTTGATAAAACAATGGTCTTGGGAATAATTATAGTTCCTGCCTTCGCCGTTTCGGATGATTTCTTTGGTATTCATCTTGGATTTTTTGATTTAATCGCGCAATTGAAAAAGGATATCCATAAGTTCCATATTGGGAGCTTCCGTAATTTCATAAGCACCAGGTATGCTTTTGGCCAAATCTGATTCCCGGTACGACTGCAATGACTCGGGCGAATCCCAGACATAGATCCCGCCGTATTCACCGGCTTTGCCCAAACGCACATAATATTTCTGCAACAGGCCCGGAATGGCCTTGAATTGGGGCTCCCGTTGCTTTGCCCTTTTTAGCAACTCTTCCTCGGGAAGATTGGATTTCAATTTAATAATCAACAAGACCATACGTTTTGGTTTTTTGGGTTTGAACAATATTTGTTCCTGAAATATATTGAAACATTGCGGGGCCTTAAGTTAGGTATAAAAAATACCCTATGGTCACCAACAGTACGATCATTATAAAAATCAGAAAAACAAGTTTTGTTTTCCTTTGTTCATGTTGGGCATTTTCCCGGATTGATTTTTTAAGCTTCTCCAATTCGGTTTTATCAACTTCTTTGAATGTTAAGTTTGATTTGTTCTCCTCATTGGTATAAATCGCTCCTCGGTTATTTTCTTTGAACTTGGCACGTTTAGATGGCCGCTGCTCACGGTTTTGCCTTATCCGATTGTTCATGTCCTGGATGTTGCTCATCTAAATTCGATTTGATTTAAAAGGCAGGTTATGTAGATGCCCTTCGCATTGATTTGAGTTTTAATTATCTGCTTGCCGATACGGTAAGATCATTGATTGCTAAACGCATTGGTTTCTAACCGTAGCTTCAATGATCCAAATGTTTTCTATTTGATGGATGCTGTCTATTTTTTGTTCCAAATTTTGGTTCATTTATTTTCCACTGAGTTGTTTTACAATTTCCCCGGTGGGCTGCACGGTAAGAAAATCTACCTTGGTCAGTCTTTTTAGTAGTTCGTCCAAATAGGTTGTGCTTACCGGTCCCCATCCCTCTTCATCCAGGCCATGAAGGTTTAAGATTAACCAACCTCCATCACTGGCCAAAAACGCATGGATCTCTTGTTCCACATATTGGTCACAAAAATCAGGCCCATGTCCCCAGCAACCCAACCGTTGGGGGAGCTCCTTTATGGGGAACTGGTTTACTTTGGAATCTTTTAATACCAACCATCCCCCTGTCCTAACTGCTGACACCTTGGTCATGGCATAATCCTCCAATGTAGTGTTGGACGCATTATAAGCAAAATTGTAGACCGCTCCTTCGGCACTGTAGCCCGCGAGATGGGTTTCAAAATGGTCAAGGCATTTTCCAATGTTCTCCTTGGCTTTTTCAATAGGGACTTCCGTGAGGTTGAGATGCTCCCAGGTATGGGGCATAATTTCATGTCCACGTTCCTTGAGTTTGTTCCAATCATCGAAATCACCCAACAACTGCTGGGGAATCCATTTGGGTTCTGTGTTGAAACTTTTCAAATGCCCGGTGGCTATAACGTTCAGGCAAGCATTCAGCCCATAGTTTTCGTGTATTTCAGCAATTCGGTAAAACGATTTTTTAAAACCATCGTCAAAACTCAGGGACAAGGCATGGGTCTTGGTTGCATCTAGACTGATACCCATGGAACTTAAGCTAAGGGTGCCGGCGGCAGCTAGGGAAGTTTTGACAAAGTTTCTACGATCCATAGGTCATTTATTTGAATTTCTGGTCGAGCCAATCCACCAGTTCATTGTCAAATTGCGCACTTTCCTCCAATTGGGGTGTATGGCCACTTTTTTCGAAATACACCAGTTTAAAATCTGGAATGTTCGCGTACGAAGTATTCCATAGCGTGTATGGAATCACGTAATCATATTTACCAAGCCCAACAAACATGGGCACTTTAATGGGTACAGGAGGATCAAACATATTATAATCCAGAAAAACCTTGGTGAAAAGGTGCTGGGTCACTTCTGAATGTACGGTCATATCCTCCCAGAGCCAACCTGCGTCGTATTCCGGGTTGTACCAATATTGGGGCGACATGTTGTTATAACGAGCAGAGGCCTCTTCCTTTCCGGTAAGGCGGTCCAGTTCCTTGACCTTCCCCCAGTTTTCTTCCTGGATTCTTTTGCGTTCAGGGGAGGCCGTGGCCCAAAGTGCTGCTGCCTTTTCATTGTAGGTGGCATTGCCCCATTCGGCTGGGGAACCCACCACGATAAGCCCCGCAACCTGGTCACCAAACCTTTTTACGTATTCGGTGGCAATAGTACCATGGATGCTATGCCCTAGGATCAAGGGCTTTTCCAGACCAAGTGCCATACGAATCTGCTCCACATCCTCGGCAATGGATGCAATATTGACCTTACTTAGGTCCTCGGTGGCATAATCTTTTGCGAACCATTTCATATCCACAAAAAACATCTTGAGATGTTGCCGTAAATCTTTGGAAAAAGTCCGGGGGTAATAAATAGACGAGCCAATTACCAAACAAGGTTTCCCTTCACCTTCCGCCACGTAAGCAAGTTGGCTGCCATCTACATCTATGGTCCCTGATTTCCCATGCGAATTCTTGATTTGGGACGGCGCATGGAAGCAAATGCCCAAAAATAGTATGGTACAAAAGGTTTTTATTTTGGATTGTAGCATGGTGTTGAGGGTGTTTTCCAATTAGACTGGCAACTAACTGAAATAAGAACATATTTGTTAGACATTTCTATTCCAGAATTTGGCCCATTAGTTTCAGGTCGATTTTTTCTGTATTTAATTTTGAATATCTATACGATTTAACCCTGGATTCCTTAAGCAGCAAAATCAGAACTTTGTTGTTATTTGAATAGATAATTCTATTGTCCAATATTCGGTAATCTGTTCCAAATTTCAATTCCAGTTCTTTTTTTGAAATTCCTATTAGATTGGCTTTATCTAGGTCTGGATCTTTGTTGAAAATTCTCATTTCAATTAGGATTTCAGTTTCGTCCTTGTAATTGTGTTTATTTGGGCCATATTTGAAAACAATGATTTTGTTCACGCCATTTGGTCCAATGTTTTCTGTTATGAAGTTGTAAGCGTAAAAGATTGAGTCTTTGAATTTTGGCTTCATATAATAATTTAATCCATTGGTCACGCTTGTTGTGACTCTGCCATTTTTCTTTGACTTAAACTTTTGTAAATCAATTGGGTCTTCAAGAAAAGAAGTCAATTTTGGATGGACAAGATTAGCCTTGTTGGTCTCCACTTCCAATCCGGTGGAGTCAACTGACATTTGCACATTTTCGATTTCTTTATCAGTAACATTTTTGCAACTCAAAAAGGCAAGAAATAAAATCATTGGAATTCGGAATTTCATTTATGGTCAAATATTTATTGCATTCCAGCCATTGTTTATCAGTTTCTATTCTTGTTTGGTTTTACCAACACATCCACTATAAAAAGGATGAAATTCAAATAATTCCACCTTAAAAGTACCGGCTACCACGGAGGAATCCTGTTTTGTGATCCTTTCGGCCATTGAGGCATCTTCGACCTTTAGAATCATAAAGCCCAAATCGGAATATCTGCCACCCACCAAAATTTTTCCTTCTTTTCTCAATTTTTGAAGGTGTTGGGAATGTGCCTTAAAATAAGCCTGTTCCGCGGTGGATATATTTTCATTCCATGTTGGGCCCTTGGAGTAGATCATGGCAAATAGCTTTTCGCTTTCTTGTGAATATCCCATGTTGGAAAAAGCCAGCACCATTAGAAATGAAGCTATTAATGTTCTCATGTTCAGTAATTTGTTTATGAAGTTACGGATATTGAACGTAACGGTAAATGGTAACCATTCCGTCCACAAGGTATGGATACGTTGGCCATTGGCGGCTATGCGCCTTATTTTGACCATCTTATTTTTATGGCAGAAATATGGTCCGATTCCAATCTATGGGCAGCCATCTTTTCAAATCCATTTTTAAGATAAAAATTCAAAGGGGAATTATAAGGCGCTCCATTGTTCTTTTTGTCCCTATCATGGTCAATGACCCAACCGTTCAATTCATTTTCCTTTTGTTTGGCACGCTCCAGGATTTTGGTACCGATTCCTTTTCCTTGCATTTTGGAATCCAAAATTAATGCGAACCATTTTTCGTTATCCCGATCAAAGTCAAAATACCAGCCTTTGATTTTTTTATCCGGGTCGATTAGCAGTAGGTGGGATACGTTGGTAAGGGTATCTAGGTATTTATCAAAGGCTTCGATGGAACTATACCCCAGTTTTTCTGGATATTCATTGTTCCACAAGTCCAAAACCTGCATTTTTTCAGAGACTGATAAGGACGAACGTGTTATGAATTCCATTTTTTGGTGTTTACCGTGGCTCTCTGGGCTGTGCTTCGCTTCCTTAATTCATTGATGGAAATGAAATTATGACTGTTGTCGTGAGCTGACCTCCAAAGTCTTACTTTTTGTCTGCAATCATTGCAATTAACAGTTTTTGTGCAACCTCCATGGCATATTCCGTGGATGAATAAATTGTGGGACTAACACCTGTTCCCTCCCAGTTTTTGTTTGTTTTGGCACTTAGGACTCTTTGATGGGGCACCAAGATTAAATATTTCTCAGAAGGATACATCTCTTTGTAAGAGTGGGCACCGCCTCGAGTGGTTTCGCCAATTAAAGTTGCTCTTTCATGGTGTTTCATTATGTAACAAAAAGCTTCACTTCCAGAGAAAGTTGCCTTGCTCATCAACACTGTTATGGGTATTTCATTGAATTGGTGTCCTTCTACGTAAGGAAGTGTCCAGTTTCTTTCGAATACAACCCCCTCCCTATTTTCCCAATCGAAAATATGCGTGTTATAAGGAAGGAAGTAACTAAGTAAGAGTGCGACTGCCTCGGAACGACCTCCTCCACGACTTCTCAAATCCAAAATAAGGCCATCAACATTTTTAAGGAACTCAGAGCCTGCTCTAATCATTGGACCAAATAACTCTGGAGAGGTAAATTTGGTAATTTTAATATAGCCTATATTGTTTTCTAATATTTTTAATTCTGGAATGCCAAAATTTTCGGCTTTCCTATGCTCATATTCAGTTTTCAGGTCCGAATCCTTACTAATGGTATTGGTTTCAAAAGGTTGATGGTCTTCGGGATTTCGATAAATGAATATGATATGTTTGTCATCAATGATATTTCTGATTGCAGTCTGAAGGGTACGGCGAAAGATTTTCGGGTCTTTTATCGTATCAAAAGCTCCTTTGGCGTTTAATACGGATAATGACTTTTGCAAATCGTGGCCTTTATCTGGGAAAACATAGTTTTCTTTGAAAAAGACACCGATGTTTCGAATGATGGTATCCTTCTCAATTTTGGTCAAACTAATTTCCAAATTTTGGGAATAGGTATTGGAGTACAGCAGCCAACAGAATAAGAAAATGAATCTAAATCGCATTACTTCCCATAATTTTAATATAAATGTGCTTTTAAGTTTTTCCTAGCTTGAGCGCAATGGTCTCGGCTATTCCTCACTTCCCGCAATTACAAACTGGGGTGGAATTTTCACCAATATTGTTGTGTCGTTTTTTATTCTTTTTTACCAACTTAAACAGAAACTATTTTTGCCATTTTCCCTGTTGATCTCCATCCAACCCGCCTCGGCCCCATAGGTCCAATGTGCCGTAAATTCCAGTTTTATAGGGTCGGCAGTTTTAGTAATGGATAGGTTGCTGATTTCCCATATTTGTTCCGATTCGTAGCCCTTGGTATTTCTCGTATCCGTGTCCAGGGTCCATTTTATAATTCCATTTTCTTTTAACGTCAGCGTGGGGGACAAGGAGTCATTTCTGTTGTCCAATATCAAAACTGCGTTGTTGTTCAATTTGAACGACCTTGAGTTTTCCGATATTTTATTTTGGTCAATCAATACCGCAGTAAATGGTCCATCATTCATTCCGCAACCACTTAAATGGGAATTTGCCATGTGGTTTAAACCTAAATAAACGATGACAACGATTCCGACAATCAAGAGCGCCAAAATCAGCAATTTTTTGGTGGATTTAGTCATTTTATAAATGCACGCTTACTTTTTTTCCTCCCTCAAAATTTTTTCCATTTTACGTCCCTTTGCCAATTCATCTATCAACTTTTCCATGCGTCTGCAATCGCGGTACAGGGCAAATTCCTCAGGGATTTCTTCAATGCGGTATCCACATACCACTCCTTTGATCAAGTGCGCATTTGGATGGATCTGGGCTCCTTCAAAAAAATCCCCGAAAGTTCCGTTGCCGGCAATAAAGGATTCCAATTTCTGCTGATCATAAGCTGTTAACCATAAAATGACCTGATCAAGTTCTTCTTTGGTTCTCCCGTGCTTTTCTATTCTATTCAGGTAATGCGGATAAATAGATCCGAAGTTCATTTTCGCGATCTTTTCATTTTTTTCTGTTGTTACTTCGGGCATGATAAGGAATGAATTAAGTGTGCACAATCTCGGCCATGCTTCTGCCGAAATCCAGCCGTTGTTGACTTCTAGGCTTCAAGTTAACGAATTGTAGCATAAACTATATCCCTTGTTGTGCATAGTTTTTTATTCCTTGAAGGAGGAAAATCAAGAAGATTGCAGGTAGAAATAATATCACGTCCAATCTGGTTAACTTCCTTTCATCAAGCATGTCCCTTTTATTCCTGGCAAGAGCTACAAATTCTTTTTTCTGAAATTTTAAACTAAACCATCTTAAAATTTGAAATGCAACTAGGAAAATCCAAAAGTTTCTCAGTCCATGAACTGCTGGCCAGTCCATTTTGTTAAGTCCATGCCTATAATAGAGGATTACTTGGATTAAAGCGAGTCCGGCCCAGATAAACCAGATATTTAGATTTCTTAGAGCTCTGTAGTTAAAGAAGAGGGTGAAAAAATAAAGTCCAAAAGAATAAAATACGATTTGTTTCCTAGTATCAAATTCGACCGGTTTAATGGTAAAGAAGTATATTGAGAAAAGCAGACAGATTCCAACCGACACAAAATTCAAAGGATCAATTCTGTATCTCTTAAATAGTTTTTTTTCTGTCATTTGCGCAATTATACAAAAAGGTCTTAGTCAATAGCAGTTTCACCTATCCTTTGGCAGACAGGTGGGTTCCTATTTACAGATAACCATTGCTGTCCCCGGTTATTTGTTTTTTCTATATAGTTTTTTCAAATCTGGTTCAAGACTCGAATATTTAAAATACGCTGGCTTGGTCATGATAGAGTTCCGGTAAATTTGCAACGCTTCTTTTTTCCCATTGACAGTTGATTCAGCGTTCATATGTGCCAAAATGATTTCATATAGAAGTCCAAGGTGCCTTTCATTGAACATTTCAATTTTTTTGTGTCCGATCCATTCAAAATCTTCATATTGAAAATCTGTGTAGTAATAGTATTCCTTACCATTAAATTTTGGCATTCTCGAAGCAAAATCCATTAACTTTTTATAATTCTTCATCATTTGGAGAACTCTAAATCTAGTTCCAAGGGCATCCATTAGATTTAGAAAAACAATAGCTTTTTCTGTGTCAGATTTTAATCCATAGTTATCCAGTTCAATATTGTGTTCACTGAGGTCGGTTGAATTAAAAATCATGGCTACCGCTCCATATAGCCTGTGATAATAATTGTCCAATAGCCATCTTTCGTCAATCTTCTTCTTTACGGTCTCCCTGGCAATTTCAATGCTGGCTCTAGGTTCATTTTCATCGTCGGTTAAATTGTAATGTATTTCTCGAATTACATACCATAGTACCAAATCATCATAATTTGGTCTGCTCAAATATTTTTTGTCCAAAATCTCAATACTTTGTTTAGACTGAATTTGAAGTACATTCACTATAGTATTTAATTTCTCGGTTCTATAGCGCTCCAAGTCTTCAATGGCCGATTTTTCGGTTAACATTACATTCTTGGAATAGTATTCACCGATTTCAACCAGTTTGTTTAAGTCAGAATCATTTATTTCAATTTGGGAATAGGTATATATTGATGTGAACAGTACTAAAATCAAACAATATGTTTTTTTCATAAATGGGGGTTTCTTTTAATTATGGCTAACGGTTTTGGGCATGACTTAGTAGCGTAGCCAGGTGTTATTGCCATTGTTGTGTGCTCATGCTTTTTTATCTTATCGTACTTCTAATTCCTGGATAAATTTCCCCGTCAAGAATCGTACTCTCTTCTTCAGGATGAAAATAATATATCTGCTTTTTATTTGAATCCCTATACGCATAGCAATTATCAAAAAGAATTATTCCGTTCCGGTTTTCATTCCAGTAGTCAGTTTTCGGAAACCAGTCAGGAATTATGTTTTTCACTAGTCCAATCTGTTTTTGAAAAACTGCATTATATTTTTCCTCAATCTCATTTTCAGATTTAAAAAGGTTATCGTACAACTCATCATTTTCATAGTCAAAAACTCCAAAGACGCATTTTGTGCTCAAATAGGATACATTTTTAATATTGGAGGCATCTGATTTTATTAGTTCCACAGGAAACCAACCTGTCAATCTCGGGTTTTCAATTTTACTGAATTCCCTATAATCCTTATATTCTTGTAGATAATCTCCACCGTTACAAGAAGTAAGAAAGAGTATCCCTAAAAAGAATAAAGTCAGATAGGTATTAATAAATTTCATTCAGTTCGATTTTTCAGCATGATACGCAAAGGTCTTGTATAGCGCTTAATTGCGGTTACGCGTTGTTGTACAACGTTTTTATATTTCAATCATCGTATTCTTTCGCAAACAAAATTCACCTTTTAGTTGACATACTATTAAATCTCCAAATGTCAAATCTGCTCTTTCATTTTTCATTGGAAGAAATGAACTTTCAAAAGGCGTTCTGACCTTTGGGAAAATCCATTTAATAATTCGAGCAATAATCCAAAATGGTAAAGTAAGAAGTCCTATTAATACCTCATTACCATTAAAAAGTTCTCCTTCACTTTCAAAATGTTTGCTATAGTCAAATTTGTCAAAATTCAGATTATGTTTAGTGACGAACTCATCTAATAGATAATAATTATCATCTCCCCATAAACCTAAATCTTCAGCAATTTTTGTGTTTAGTCCTTTAACGTTTACCCCAGAAGCATTTTCAAGGAAATCCTTAATCTCTTTGTGTACTTTTCTCAATTCTTTAAATTCAACTTTCATTTTTGGTCAAATTGCTGCCAACGGTCTCGGTTAAGAGCGGTTTTTCGTGGGTTGGTATTTATTTAAAGGCATTGTTGTAGCCAGTTTTTATTTAGCAAGATTCTGTTTTCTTTCCGCAATTCGTTCCCCAAATTTTGGATTCTGCTCGATTCTTGTTAGGAATTCAGAATCAAAACTCCCAATCGTTATAAACTCAAAGTCTAAAAAGAAGAAATGCTTTAGTCCGTTTTGTTTTAAAATCAGATTCTGCTTCTTTTTAGGTAATCTATCAATTTCTAGTGTGTCTGAAATAGATTTTTCAAACTGGTAAATTCGCAACTGATTTGTATTTAGTTCAAGTATTTTCTTGAGTCCATTCAAGTCAGTTTGAACATCCATTTCCATTTGACGGACTGATAGATTTTTGATTTCAGTTCCATCTTGAGTTTTTAAATCCGTTTTCCACCATTCAATTACTTCATGTGGTACAAATCCGTGGATAAAAATTGAATCCAAATCCTTATCAAAGAGCTCCCAAATTTCTTCGTTAGATTCTATTTCAAATGTAAGTTTATGCATTTTGTCAAATTGCTGCCAACGGTCTTGGTTAAGGGCGGTTTTTCGAGGGTTTGTATATGCCTATTGCCATAGTTGTGCAACGTATTTATTTAAATAGCTCATTTTTTAAAATTCGGTAACTCAAGCTCTTTTCCCTGTTCCTCAAACTTTGATTTTGTCGGTCGAAAGTTAGATTTTCAGAGTAATCTCTATTTGATAATTTAAAAGTCAAAGTACTGTCATTTAATAATTCAGTTTGAGCTTTTTCTCTATCTCCAAATCCCGCAACGGAATTATAAAATTCCGCTGTTAGTTTTCCGTTTTTCTCTCGAACAGTTAGCGATTTTGTTGTCGCAAAACTGTCGTCTATTATATTGAGTACGATTTCTCCTTTAATTCTGTTTCTAATTTGATTTGTAATTCCGAATGACAAATCGAATATTGGAATTAGCAACAATAAAATCGGAATCAGGTTTTGGGCAAAATGCTGCTTTTTTATGAGTAATCGAATGAGCTCGATTATACATAAGAGAATTGAAATCATCCAAATTCCACTTGTAATTATGTTTGGATATAGTTCCATTAAAAGAGCGCTCAAAATATAAAGTGCTGTCAGAATTATATATTTCAAAAGTTCTTTTCTCATATGTGGCACAACTCATTTACACCTCCAATTTACCCCATTTACCCAAAAATCCTTCCTTCATTTTCAGATAAATCCCACCTTTTTTGTTATAAACCGTATGTTTGAAGTGCTACACTTTCCGATTGATAAGCGATGCCAGATAGGGTAAGGGCCCTAAAACTGGTGCACGATATTGCGGTCTACCACTCAGATGAGTGCCTGGATGGGACAGAAAAGCGCACCCTCTACCAGGTCAAGGTACTATGGGACCTAATTGAGGAAACTTTACGGAAAGACTAAAAAAATGGGAGGCTATGCTTCCTTTCTTACTTCACCGCTCCATGGGTGCTGGCATCCTTAAACTGCCAGAGCACATTAACAATCTGCCATTTCCCATTGAGTTTCACAATGTGCATATAGTCTATCCAATCATCGGCAATAAGCTTTACCGAGGCCGTTTTGTCAAATACATCCAGGATGACCACCTCTTTTTTGGGGTTTTCCGGGAATTTGTCGCCATTTTGGTTATAGGTCTCGGCCAAGAGCACCATGGCATCCGTAAAGGTTTCCCTTAGGTACTCCTTTTGGGCAAATTTATCCGTCCAAAAAGTGCGTTTTACCATTCTGGGGTGGGCAGAGCGCGCAAATAGTTCGGGTTTTACCTGGTGTTGGGATTCTATATAATCCAGAGCGGCCTGTTTTATGGCCAGGGAATCTTGTTGGGTCTGTGCGGAAAGTTCTGCGGTGGCCACACCCAAAAGGCAGGTCAGCAAAAGGACAGTGCTTTTCATGTTGTTCTATGTTGATCGTGATTTAGACCAAATATAGGGGCTTGGGCACTTCCATGAATACCGCCAATGGATTTTTAAGACTGGATTAACATCCGTAGAGTAGGGGACCAACAAAAAGAGGTCTACCAAACGTTTTCCTCAATACCTAGTAGTTTCTTCATGACCCTGTTGTATCTGTGGGCAATTCTAATTTCGGGTCTGGATACAAAACACCCAAATACATACCTATACTCGAATTTATACTTGTCCGCAAACCGCTGTCTTCGCCTTTGGGTTTCCTCCCCTATAAAGCTTCCCGAGCCCAGAAGCTGGGCCTTTCCATTTTTAAAATCGATTTCTGCCTGGCGCTCGTTGTACTTCGCATAAAACTTCGGGGTCTGCAATGAGTCAATATGGGCGGCAAGTCGCCTGTCCGATATCTTCAATCTTAGCGTATCAATGATATCCTTTGGATGTAGCACCATAGACTTGGAAATGGTTCGCGATCTTGGGTTGACTTTGATGTGGAGGCTATCGTTGATCCCAAGAACAAATCTGAACGTGGCGGTTGAATCAGTAATGATTATGGTGTCTTTGGTCCCCTGTCTTATTTCAATGCGATGCCTTCTGTTATTTAAACGTTCTATCTGTTTGTCCGATGAAGATTGTATCATTTTATGCTCACTGGGAAATGATTTATGGAACTCCACCTTGCCCAGCTTCATATCTTGGCTAAAGGCGGAAAAAGCTAGAATGCCAAAAAACAGGCAGAGAAAAGTACGTACAAATTGATGCATGGGAAGGTTCTTTCAAACTTTCCCACAAAAGATATACCAACTCCCCTTTAAACCTGCCTAAAAATGTTGGTCCCTTTTTCCACAATGTCGCCCGTGGTCATTTCAAAATGTTCTTGGAGCTGTAGCTTCCCATTTTCAAAGGAGAGATAACAGGTGGATGTTCCATGGTCCATGGTGCCATCGGTTCGTATTTGGCAATAGCTAAAATTGAGGATGTTCTCCTGCAATGTGCCCACCAGATATCCTTGCTGAATTTTTCCTCCGGAATATCCTGCATGAACCATTTCTCCATCTTGTTTAAAATGGAAATAGGTGTCATTGTTCACGATTCCGTTTGGTACGGTTTGGACCACCTGCATTTTAATGTTGTTCAGCATAGGGTTTTCAGGGATTTAAATCAGCATGTGGCAACAAAATAAAAGTGAAGCAAAACTATGGACCAGTTTGGGGTCATTTTTCCCAGATCTGATAGTGCCCGTCCCTTACCACAAGTCCAAAACCTAGATTTTTTAGGATGTCCTCACATTCTTGGGCTTCCTCCTCGGTCAGGATTCCGGCAAAGGGGTGTATCTCAAAAAATATCATTTTAAACTTGGCAATGGACTCCGCAAAGTTTCGCAACAGGTAAAGCTCCCCGCCCTCAATGTCCATCACCAAAGTATCGAACTCCATCTGGTGTTTTTGTTCCAGGGCCTCAACGGTAAGGCCTTCCACCTCCGCTTTTTTAGGGGTTTCCCTTTTGGTGCTTCCACCCACAATAAGCTTATGGATAAAAAAGGTATTCGATTTTTGGTCCGATACAATGCAGTGCTCTACTGCAAATGCCCCATTGTTGGCCGCTTTGTTCTTCTCTACCCATGGAATCAAGTCGGGATTGGCCTCCAAGCTTACCTGTTGGTCCTTTTGCTCCAGGATGTTATTGATCAGGCAGGAAACATAGCCCAAACAGGCCCCAAGTTCCAAAACACATGCCTTGGGCGAAAGATATTGTTTAAGGTACCGGGCCTCTTCCTCTTCATAAAGGTTTAGGGCAAACCGCCCCCTAAATTTGTAATCGGTAAGATCAAACGGTACATGGAGCACAACCCCGGCATGCTTGTACACCTTGGTGAACAGGGTAAAATAGATACCCCCCAACACCAGTCGGATTTTATGGATTCGTCTCTGTACTTTGCCCACAAGGTAAGTAAGCAAAGAGGTTTTTTGGGTCGCCATAGATGGTTGGCCATGCAGATTATGATACTACACCGCATAGCATGGGCGTAAATATACCAAAACCAAACCACTGAAGTACAGGAATAATGTGGTATGGGCCAAGGAGGCCCTAAAATTTAACCTATCCGTTAAAGTTGAAGCTTAATGTTCCACGATTTCCCGCTCCTTTACACTGTTGTTGCCCGGTACGCCCTCCATTCCAAGTTCTGGGATCACCAAAAGAGGAATCTGGGTGTGGAATGCGGTCCTTTTTACAATGGGTTCCCGGGTCATTTGTTCCATATAGCTGTGCTGGTAATTGAGCATTGCCAGTAAATGGATATTGAGTTCCTGGGAAAAGAGCTCCAAGGTCTGGGAGACCGAGTTGAGCTCCGAAACGGTATGCACATAGTGCTCGGTTCCCTTGAGGTACCTGCGGAGCATGTTCAGGTTAAATTGTTGTAGTTCGGACAAGGCCTTTATGCCGTATTGTACGTGCACAATTCTAATGGTGGCCTGGAACATTTGGGCCAATTCCAGCAGCGGGGCCAGTTCAGAAGTGGAGTAAAACCGATTAAAATCCGTAGCAAAAGCTATTTCCGTTGGCGTAATAAATTCAAAATGCTGCGGAATGGCCAAAATTGGACATTTTTTGGTGCTTTTGATGATCCGCACCGTATTGCTGCCCATAAAAACTTCCTCTATTCCAGAGGCACCCTTAGTACCTGTAATGATCAAGTTGATTCCAAAGGCATCCACCATTTCCTTGACCTCTTCTGTTAGCAGATTAAAGGAAGTAATGGTTTCAAAACTGTGCTTTGGATTTCCGTATTTGGTCTGGATACGCTCCACGGTCTTCCGGAGCCCTTGTTCTGAGGATTCCCTGACTGCATCCACAATACGGTCCCCATCGATCATCTTTGCCATAAACCTTCCACTGGGGATGACCGGGGTATAGGTGTTTAGGAGATAAAAGGTGCAGCTCCTTGTTCGAAACAATTGCATGGCATAGTCAATGGCGTTCCATGCGTTATCTGAAAAATCCGTGGGTATTAATATCTTCTGCATTCCTCCAATAATAAAAACAAGATAAAATTACCTTAATGCAGAGGGTGATACTATGACAATTGTCAGTTTAGCGCGAAACAGTTTAGAAGCCTTCCGCCAATTCCACCAGTTTTCGCTCGTTCTTGATGCCGATTCGCTTGCCGGAAGTATGGATCAAGCCTTTTTTCTTGAATTCGGAAATGATACGGATGGCAGATTCCGTTGCGGTGCCCACCACATTGGAAATGTCTTCCCGCGAAAGGGTGAGGGCCAAGTAGCCTTCGTTGTCTTCCCCAAAATTGTTTTTGAGATAAAGAATGGCTTCGGCAATACGTTGCTTTACGGTTTTCTGGCTCATGTTCACGATCACATCATCGGCTTCCTTAAGGTCATGGGCCATATGGCGTAACACTTCCAAGGTAAAATTTGGATTTTTGTGAAGGGTATGGGTAATGCTCTCTTTTGGGATAAAGCAAACCTCCATATCATTTACCGCAACCGCGGATAGATTGGTACTTTCCTCGGCAATAACGGAACGTTGACCAATAACTTCCCCTTTGGTGGCCAGTTTTACAATTTGATCCTTGCCATTGGCACTAAGCTTGGAGAGTTTTGAAACGCCATTGCGTACGCAATAAACCCCATTTAGCTTGTCGCCTTCCTCGAAAATAGGCTCGCCTTTTTTTATTTTTTTGGTGGTTTTGGAATCTGAGACTTTCTTCAACTCCTCTTTGCTCATGGCCCGCAAGGAGTTGAATTGCCTGATGATACAATTTTCACATCTATTTTCCATTCATTTGCTATTTACCTGTTACCTGACGCCTAAAATTACAGCTAATTTAAGTAAGGAAAACTGTAATTTTTTAGGTTTATTAAATCAATGTCTTCAACTTTTCCATATCCCCCAAAACAATTTCGCCCTTGCTAATGGTCAATATTTTCTTCTGCTTGAATTGGGTCAATAAATTGATGATGTATTCGGGCGAGGTGCCCAACACGGAAGCCATATCTTCCCTTCTAAGCCGCATGACCAGTTTACCGTTGGCTTCTAGGCCAAATTTTTCTGCCAAATAGATCAATAGGTTGATCAAACGCTCCCTGATTCCTTTGTGCGGGGAAAAGGCTATTCTCGCATTTTGGTTCAGGTTGATGTCCTGTACCATCGCATTTAAAAGGTCGTTGCAGAAATTGGTGTTGACGCGTAGGTTGTCGGAAATCTCATTCTTGTCCAAACAATACAACTCCGTATCCGTCAAGGTGGTGGCCGTGACCTTTGCACCTTTATTGGAAATCAATGAGCGTTTGCCCATGATTTCACCTTTTCCCAGAAAACGCAAAATATGTTCCCTGCCAGATGTATCCATGGTGCTGAATTTACAAGCTCCCTCCTTTATACAATACAGTTTGTTGAGTTGTTGGTTCTCTTCGAAAACGGTGGTTCCTTTGGGCAAAAAAACGGACTCTGAAGTACGAATCACTCTCTCTAAAGCCTTAGCGGAAAGCGACTTCAGGTTGCATAGTTCATCAACACATATGTCTGCGTGCTTTACCATAAAACAAAGGTAAACATCCCCTAAATCACATAACCTGACATAAGTCATATTTTAGTACATTGTAACATCACATATTTGCGTCAGGTAAAGCAAATGTAAATGGCAAACATGACATGTTATCATTGCGGTGATGACTGTGGCAGGGACAAGGTGCGATTTGATGAGAGGGATTTCTGCTGCCATGGTTGCAAAACCGTTTATGAGATTTTTACATCCAATGGCCTCTCCAATTTCTACGAAATTGAGGCCAAAGCTGGTAATACCCCTAAAGAAGTAAGGAGTAAGTACGATTTTCTGGATAACGGGGAAATTGTTGCCAAGCTGTTGGAATTCGATGAAGAAGGTGTTCAGGTAATCAATCTTAGTATTCCCTCCATTCATTGTAGTTCCTGTATCTGGGTACTCGAAAACCTGAACAAATTGCATCCGGCGGTTTCCAATTCGCAAGTTGATTTTCCAAAAAAGACCCTTCGGGTTACCTATAATTCGGCCGATTTTTCACTTAAAGGCTTGGTGCTCATGCTGAGCAGTATAGGTTACGAGCCTTATATTTCTCTGGACGAATACGACAAAAAGGAAAAGAAGAAAGACCGCTCCCTCCTGTACAAACTGGGTGTGGCCGGTTTTGCCTTTGGCAATGTCATGCTCTTGTCCTTTCCCGAGTATTTTGAATTGCCCGCTGGCGAAGCTGGAGCAGGGGAATTCTGGTTGGAGCAGTACAAACATACCTTTCGTTGGTTGATGTTTGCCTTTTCCCTCCCCGTGGTGTTCTATGCCTCCCAGGATTATTTTAAGTCTGCCTACAAGGGTTTGCGTTCCAAACTCTTAAACATCGACGTGCCCATAGCCCTGGGGATATTGACCCTTTTTCTAAGAAGCTCGGTGGATATAATCTTTGACCTGGGCTCAGGATTCTTTGATAGCCTTACCGGATTGGTCTTCTTTTTGTTGCTCGGAAAGTTCTTTCAACAACGCACTTACGCCTTTCTCTCATTTGAAAGGGATTATAAATCCTATTTTCCAATTGCGGTGACCCGTTTGAAACCGGATAAGTCAGAAGAGAACGTCCAGATATACAAGGTAAAAGTAGGCGATAGGTTGTTGATCCGTAGCAATGAGATCATTCCTGTTGACTGTATATTGATCAAAGGGTCGGCCGAAATCGATTATAGTTTTGTGACCGGCGAATCGCAAGCGGTTTTTAAGGAATCCGGGGAAAAACTATTTGCGGGAGGGAAACAGCTCTCCGGACTTTTGGAGGTTGAGGTCTTGAAATCCGTATCCCAAAGTTACCTTACCCAATTATGGGGCAATTCAGTGTTCAGAAAAGACAAGGCCGGGGCATTTCAAACGCTTACCGACAGTATTGGAAAAAGATTTACGGCCGCAGTGTTGACCATTGCCACCTTGGCCACCCTATTTTGGTTGGTTTATGAACCCGCTATGGCCTTAAATGTTTTTACTGCCGTATTGATTATTGCATGTCCCTGTGCCATTGCTTTGGCCGCTCCTTTTACATTGGGGAACATGCTTCGCATTTTTGGACGGCATAAGCTTTATCTTAAAAATGCCAATGTTATTGAACGTCTGGCCAAGATTGATACCGCGATTTTTGATAAAACGGGCACGCTGACCACTACCAAAAAAGACAGGGTTCTTTATGAAGGGGTGGAATTGAGTGCGGAGGAAACCTCCCTGCTCAAAACCACGCTTAGGGCATCCAATCACCCCTTGAGCAGGTCTTTGTATGATATTTTAAAGTCAAACGAGATCATGACCCTTGATGAGTTCCAAGAGCATACGGGGCAGGGGATAGAAGGTAGGGTGGACCAGCATTCCATTAAAATAGGTTCTTCGGCCTACGTGGGCAATGACCTTGAGGTGCCAACAGCTGATACTGCGGTATACATAAGCTCCGATAACGATTTTAAAGGTCGGTTTGTGTTCAAGAACAGCTATCGGGAGGGTATGGTGAAGTTATTTGGAAGCTTGGAGGACAGCATGCAAATAGGAATTCTTTCCGGGGATAACGACGGTGAAAGAAAAACGCTGCAGAAAATGCTGCCTGTACGCACCCAAATGTTGTTCAACCAAAAACCTGGGGACAAGCTTCAACATATCCAGCATTTGCAACAAGAACACAAGGTGCTCATGGTAGGTGACGGGTTGAATGATGCAGGCGCCCTTGCGCAAAGCGATGTAGGCATTGCAGTGTCGGAGGATGTCAATGTGTTCTCGCCTGCCTGTGATGGTATTTTGGATGCGTCCCATTTTAACCAACTGCCCATTTTTATGCAGCTGTCAAAAAAATCCATACAAGTCATTAAGCTGAGCTTTATATTATCGCTTTGCTACAATCTTGTAGGACTATATTTTGCCGTTACCGGACAATTGCAACCGGTGATCGCGGCAATCTTAATGCCTTTAAGTTCCATTAGTATTGTGTTGTTCACTACCGTGATGACCAATCTGTTGGGGCGAAAACTAACTCAACTCAAAAACTAACAACGTGCTGAAAAAATTAATGTTTGAAACCCAAGGAAGAATCAGACCCAATCTGCTGGCCATTAGCATTGGCATAGTGTATTTGTGGTTTGGGAGTCTTAAGTTCTTTCCTGATCTAAGTCCGGCTGAGGGCCTGGCAAAAAACACGATTCATCAACTTACACTGGGATTTTTACCTGATGCCTGGTCCATCATCTTGTTGGCCATCCTTGAAGTGGGAATCGGTATTCTATTATTACTTGGTATATGGCGAAGGTTCACCATAGGGGTTGCCTTGGCCCATATGGCTTTGACCTTTACACCACTGGTACTTTTTCCGTTGGAATCGTTCCAGCAACCTCCTTTGGTGCCCACCTTGTTGGGGCAGTATATAGGAAAGAACCTCGTTATCGTGGCAGCTCTTTTAAGCTTACCTCATGGCAGTGGATTATTGAAAAACAGAATTAAGAATAAAAGCTGATATATGTCATTTTTTAGCCAGTGCCCTAACAGTAGTTTTACACCGAAATTCAGGTAGGTATGAGTGTCATTTATGTGTTATTGGCCATCAGTATTACAGTTGCTTTGGTCTTTTTCGCTGCATTTGTATTGTCCGTAAAAAATGGGCAGTACGACGATGCTTATACCCCTTCCGTCCGCATGTTGTTCGAAGATGAACTCCTGGATGGAAAAGATGTATCAGAAATGGAACAAAAAGAAATCACTCAAACTAAAAGAACAAACCAATAAATATGGAAATACAACAATTTCGATACGATAATAAGATCGTACAAAAGTTTTTATACGCCACCATGCTGTGGGGTGTTGTTGGAATGTTGGTGGGCCTCCTGCTGGCATTCATGTTTTTGTTCCCTAACATAACAGACGGCATTTCATGGTTGAGTTTTGGGCGTATCCGTCCCTTGCACACCAATGCGGTGATCTTTGCCTTTGTGGGGAACGCCATTTTTGCCGGGGTCTACTATTCCACACAGCGATTGCTCAAAACCCGAATGTACAGTGATGCATTGAGCAATATCAATTTCTGGGGATGGCAGTTGATCATTGTGGCCGCGGCCATAACCCTGCCCTTGGGATATACAACCTCCAAGGAATACGCAGAACTTGAGTGGCCCATAGACTTGGCCATCGCCGTGGTTTGGGTGGTTTTTGGCTGGAACCTCATAGCAACGATCCTGAAAAGAAGACAGCGCCACCTCTATGTGGCCATATGGTTTTACTTGGCCACTTTCGTGACCGTGGCGGTGTTGCATATCTTCAATAGCCTGGAATTGCCAGTATCCGCACTTAAAAGTTATTCGGTTTATGCCGGGGTGCAGGATGCGTTGGTACAATGGTGGTACGGCCATAATGCGGTGGCATTTTTCTTGACCACTCCTTTTTTGGGACTGATGTACTACTTTGTTCCCAAGGCTGCCAACCGTCCTATTTATTCCTATAGGCTTTCCATTGTGCACTTCTGGTCCTTGATCTTTATCTATATCTGGGCCGGACCGCACCACTTGTTATATTCATCCTTACCGGATTGGGCACAAAACCTTGGGGTAGTGTTCTCCGTTATGTTGATAGCACCCTCATGGGGTGGTATGATCAATGGTTTGTTGACCCTCCGTGGGGTTTGGGACAAGGTCCGAAGTGATGCCACCTTGAAATTTATGGTGGTTGCCATCACCGGCTATGGTATGGCCACTTTTGAAGGCCCCATGTTGTCCCTCAAAAATGTAAATGCCATTGCCCACTTTAGCGATTGGATCATTGCCCACGTTCATGTTGGCGCTTTGGCTTGGAATGGCTTCTTGACCTTTGGTATGATCTATTGGTTGGTGCCTAAAATGTTCAAGACCACATTGTACTCCAAAGGTTTGGCCAACTTCCATTTCTGGATAGGCACCCTGGGAATCATTCTATATGCCCTGCCCATGTACGTGGCCGGATTTACCCAAGCTTTGATGTGGAAAGAATTCAACCCAGATGGTAGTTTGGTATATGGTAACTTCTTGGAAACCGTTACCCAGATCATTCCTATGTACTGGATGAGGGCCATTGGAGGTAGCTTATTCATTGTAGGGATGTTGATCATGATCTACAACGTGGTGGTTACCATTAGAAAGGGCAGTAGTGTTGAAGATGAATTGGCTGAAGCACCAGCCCTGGCACGAGTGTCCAAAAGAAGGGTGGCCGGGGAAACCTTTCACAATTGGTTGGAAAGAAGACCGGTACAGTTGACCATTTTGGCCACAATTGCCATCTTGATCGGGGGAATCATCCAGATTGTTCCCACCATATTGGTAAAATCCAATATACCCACCATAACCAGTGTAAAACCTTATACGCCTTTGGAATTGGAAGGACGTGACCTTTATATCCGGGAAGGATGTGTGGGATGTCACTCCCAGATGATTCGTCCATTTAGAAGTGAAGTGGAACGGTATGGAGAATATGCAAAAGCAGGTGAGTTTGTCTATGACCACCCTTTCCTATGGGGAAGTAAGCGTACAGGTCCCGACTTGCTGCGTGTTGGAGGGAAATACTCGGACAATTGGCATTTGAACCATATGTACGATCCACAAAGTACATCTGCTGGCTCTATCATGCCTGCCTATCAATGGTTGGTTCTTAACAAGCACGACAGAAGCCAGGTGGAAAGCAAAATGGAGGTCATGGTTTCCTTAGGGGTTCCCTATACCGATGAAGATATTGCCAACGCCCAGCAATCCATGGCCGAACAGGCAGAGACCATTGAAAAGAACCTATATACCGATCCTGAATTTGCAAAGACCTATGAGGCCGACAAAAAATATGCGCAGGATAACGGAGAGGACTTTGTGGAGATGAGAGACCGGGAAATTGTAGCCTTGATCGCCTATCTGCAAAGATTGGGTACGGATATCAAGATGCAGGATACTGAAGAACTGATATCGCAGAACAAAGAATAAAAAGAATCAGGATGCTTGAATCAAGTAATAACGTACGTCTGACATCTAGCATCTAAAAATCCATAAAAGATATGTTGAAATTCGTTAAAAACCATATGGAGAGCATTGAAGGGGTAGCCAGTTATCCCATGATATCGCTTTTGATCTTCTTTGTCTTTTTTGTAGCCCTCTTTTGGTGGGTGTTTACCGCTACCAAGGAACATGTGAAAGAGATGAGCGAATTGCCTTTAGATAACGATCAACCACACAAACTATAAAATTATGAGCACAAGAACACCTTGGTGGATTCGCATTCCGGTGATTTTCTTTTTGATCTTCGGACTAATGGAATATTTCATCGACTCCGGCGATAAACCCGCAATTATCGAATACCCGATCACACAGTTTTTTCTATTGTTGGTCCTAATGATTTTAATCGCTATTGAGCTGATTCTAAAATCTATTGAAAATGTAATGTTCCAGACCCTTTCAGAAGAGGCAAAAGACAAATATTTGGCGGAAAAGGCCAGAAAGAGGGAATGGACATGGGCCAAGAACGTATACAAAAATTTGACCAAGAGTAGGGATATCAAAGAGGAAAGTGAGATTATCATGGACCACAATTATGACGGTATCCGCGAACTGGACAATGTATTGCCGCCGTGGTGGGTATACCTGTTTTACGCCACCATAATATTTGGGGTCATTTATTTGGTGCGGTTCCATGTCATTGGCGATTATGACCAAGCCACGGAATACGAACAGGAAGTGGCCGCGGCAAAACTGGCCATTGAGGAATACAAAAAGACCGCCAAGGATTTGGTGGATGTGAATACAGTGGAATTTCTTTCCGAAGCCGCTGACCTAAGTGCAGGGAAACAGATTTTCACCGATAACTGTGTGGTTTGCCACATGGCCGACGGTGGAGGGGGGATTGGCCCCAACCTCACAGATGATTACTGGATTTTGGGAGGAGGTATCAAAAACGTGTTCAATACCATTTCCGAAGGTGGCCGTGACGGTAAGGGAATGGTGGCATGGAAACAAAGTCTAAAACCGGCCGAAATGGCTCAGGTGGCCAGTTACGTGCTTACTTTGGGTGGCACAACACCAGCCAATCCCAAGGCTCCTGAAGGGGATATCTGGATAGATCCAGATGCGCCGGAAGAAGGGGAATCCGAAGAAACACCGGCAGAACAGGTGTCGGATTCCACAGATGTTGCCATGAACTAAACATAGAGCAGTGTTTTCCCTTCGGGGAAGTTGTCCGAAGGACAAAAAGGGTATAAAGAAATTGCAATGGAAGAAAATTTTAGGGATTCCATAGGTACCATTACCAAAGAAGGGAAACGGGCCTGGATCTATCCCAAAAAACCGAGCGGGCAGTTTTACAAGTATCGCAAATATGTGAGCTATGGCCTGTTGCTTTTTCTGTTCGCATCCCCTTTTATAAAGATCAAGGGGCACCAGTTTTTGTTGTTCAATGTGGTGGAACGACGGTTTAACATCTTTGGATTTCCGTTTTGGCCACAGGATTTTCACTTGGTGGTGATCTCCATGATCATAGGGGTTATTTTCATTGCCCTTTTTACAGTGGCATACGGCCGTATTTTTTGCGGATGGATATGCCCACAGACCATTTTTATGGAAATGGTCTTTAGAAGAATTGAATACTGGATAGATGGGGACCGTGGGGCTCAGACCCGATTGGACAAAGCACCATGGAATGCCCAAAAAATCTGGAAACGTTCCTTGAAATGGACGCTCTTTTTTATCATTTCCTTTTTGATTGCCAACGTGTTCTTGGCGTATCTCATAGGCAGTGATAAATTGATTGCGTATGTCACCGACGGACCCATGGCTCATTTGGGCACCATGGTGCCGCTTCTGATCTTTACCGGGGTGTTCTATTTTGTTTTTGCATGGTTCCGGGAGCAGGTATGTATCATAGCCTGTCCCTACGGAAGGTTGCAAGGGGTTTTGTTGGATGATAAATCCATTGTGGTGGCATACGATCATCAACGTGGGGAAGGAGAAGCCGGTCGTAAGAAGTTTAGAAAGAATGAGGATCGTGATGCGCTGGGTCATGGGGATTGTATTGATTGCTTTCAGTGCGTTAATGTGTGTCCAACGGGAATAGACATTAGAAATGGCACCCAGTTGGAATGCGTAAACTGCACAGCTTGTATTGATGAATGCGACCATATCATGGAAAGCATTAACAAGCCCAAGGGGCTCATCCGGTACGCCAGCGAGGATGAGATCAACAAAAAGGAAAAGTTCAGGTTCACGGCTCGGATGAAAGGCTATACTGCGGTGCTCACCGTATTGACAGGAATCCTTATTGGGATGTTGTTCCTACGGAACGAACTGGAGGCCAACATCCTTCGGTTGCCTGGGCAACTTTATGAACGAAAGGAGAACAACATCATCAGCAACGTGTATACCTATAAATTGGTAAACAAGACCACCAGCGATGTAGAGGACGTAAGTTTTAAACTGATGTCGCACAAAGGGGAGATTAAAATGGTGTCACAAGAACGTTTTAAGGTCCCGGCAGAAGAACTCGCCGAAGGCACCTTGTTCATCGAGATCAATGCGGCTACCCTTACGGGAGATAAGGATAAGTTAAAAATAGGGGTGTACAGTGGGGACAAATTAATTGAAACCACCGTAACCCAATTTTTGGCACCAAGAAGTTATAATTAGCGAAAGGTCTTTGGCCCATCGCTTAAAATCAAAGAAATGAAAATAAACTGGGGAACTGGAATAGTAATAGCCTTTGTGGCATTCATCGCTTTTATCCTCTATTTCGTGGTTCGGATGAGCACGGATGACAGGGCCAACCATGATTTGGTAACGGATGACTACTACAAGCAGGAATTGGCATATCAAAAGGAAATTGACGCCTCCAATTCTGCGGCCAAGATGAATGCAAAGCTAAAGGTGGAAAAAACCAAAGAAGGAATAAAAATTGTTTTTCCAGCCCAATTTGACCATAAAAAAATTGAAGGACTAGTATCCCTTTACAGACCGTCCAACAAGCACTTGGATCATAACTTTCCCATAAGTTTGTCCAATACACATTTGCTCATACCTGACAATAGCTTGGTGGGCGGTCGATGGGATATTACCGTAAAGTGGTCGTATGAAGGTAACACCTTTTTACATAAAGAAAAATTGATTTACTAAACCATGTTGGTATCCGCTGTGGCACTGGGTTTTTTGGGAAGCTTGCACTGCTTGGGCATGTGCGGCCCCATTGCCTTTATGTTGCCATTAAATCATGAAAACAAGCTCAGAAAAATAGGTCAACTGTCCATCTACCACCTGGGTAGGTTGTTTGCCTATGGCACCATTGGCGTGTTGTTCGGTTTTTTGGGCAAAGGACTATCCATTTTTGGAATGCAGCAGAAATTGTCCATTGGAATGGGAGTTCTAATGATCTTACTGGTAGTTATCCCCACTAAATTCTTTAACACATCTAAACTTTCCAGGCCCATTTACGCCGTATTGGGCAGGATAAAATCAAAACTGGGCGCCGAACTTAAAAAGAAAACTCCGGATGCCTTTTTAACCATTGGGTTCTTAAACGGATTTTTACCATGTGGACTGGTCTATATGGCACTTTTAGGAGCAATTGCCCTTGGAAATCCATGGGAAGGAGGACTCTATATGGCCCTGTTCGGGATGGGCACCATTCCATTAATGACGACGGCAGCGTACTCCCATAGTCTGTTCTCGGGGTCGTTGAGAACAAAATTCAGAAAGTTGGTTCCTGTTTTTGTGGCCTTGATAGGGGCCTTGTTCATCATCCGGGGACTTGGACTTGGCATCCCCTATGTGTCCCCAAAACCAATGAACCCCCAAATGGAATCTGCCAGTATGGAATGTCATCAACCTTAGCAAAAAAATTACCGTGAAAATAACAACAACAGAAGAAGCCGTAGGCTTGGTCAAATCAGGGGATAGGGTTTTCGTACAAGGTGCGGCCATGACCCCCAACGAACTTGTGGATGCGCTTTGTGAGCGCCATAAAGAGTTAAAGGATGTGGAAATTATTTCCATCCATACCGAAGGAAATGCCCTTTACACTGAAGAGCCATACAACAATACATTTACTCTCAATTCTTGTTTTGTGGGAGGCAATGTCAGGAAAAGTGTCAATACCCCAAATGCGGGATATATTCCTATATTTTTGAGTGAAATCCCATGGCTGTTCAAAAGAAATATTTTGCCGTTGGATGTTGCCATAGTGCAAGTTTCCACTCCGGATAAACATGGTTATTGCTCCCTTGGGGTTTCGGTGGATGTGGCACTACCCGCAGTACGTACGGCCAAAAAAATAATTGCGCAGATCAATCCGTATGTGCCCCGCACACATGGTACGGGAATTGTACATGTGGATGAAATTGAATTTGCCATCGAGGTAAACCGGCCCATCCATGAGCACGAACCAGGAACCATTTCCGAACTAGAACATAAAATAGGGTCCAATGTAGCCTCTTTGATTGAGGATGGTGCTACCCTTCAAATGGGTATTGGCAACATTCCCAATGCGGTACTGGACAATTTGACGGGCCACCAGCGCTTGGGAATCCATACCGAAATGTTCTCCGATGGAGTACTGCCCCTTATTGAAAAAGGAGTCATCACAGGGGTGGACAAGGCGGTAAAGCGAGGCAAGATTGTTAGTTGTTTTGCCGTGGGTTCCAGAAAACTCTACGATTTTATCGATGATAACCCCATCTGTGATTTTAGGGACTCGGGCTATACCAACGATACGGCCAGAATCCGAAGAAATCCAAAGGTGACGGCGATCAACAGCGCCATTGAGATAGACCTTACCGGCCAAGTGTGCGCCGATACCATTGGGAGTTATCAGTTTTCAGGTGTTGGCGGACAGATGGATTTTATTCGAGGCGCCTCCCTTTCTGAAGGAGGGAAGCCTATTTTTGCCATGTCCGCAGCCACCAAAAAAGGGGTTTCCAAGATCGTTCCCTTCTTACGGGAAGGTGCAGGTGTTACAACCACTAGGGCACACGTGCACTACGTAGCCACGGAATATGGGGTGGTCAATCTTTATGGAAAGAACCTTCAGCAACGGGCAAAAGCGTTGACCTCCATAGCCCACCCTGATCATAGGGAAGTCTTGGAAAAGGCGGCCTACGAAAGGTTCCATCAATAACTGAAACAAAAAAAGGGAAGCAATTTGCTTCCCTTTTCCCTATCGCATAAAACCCAATCAAAAAACCAAACAATCAAAGTTTAAAGGTTACAACGGCCGTGTTGGAGTGATTGGCAATGTTCTCGCCAATACTGCCCATAAAGAAGTGCGATAGACCCCTTCGCCCATGGGTAGGGATGCCGATCAGATCGGCGGCAACCGACTCGCTGTAGTTTAGTACACCTTTTTCCACGGTGTAATCGTTATAAATTTGAACCTCGAGTCCAACCTTGGCCAGGTTAAGGAACTTTGAAACCCGATTATAGGCATCTTCGGTGCTCAAAAACTCGTCGCCGGGAGTGTTGATGTAGACCAAATGTAATTGCGATTTAAAGGTCTTTGCCATATCCACGGCTTTGAGTAGAGCCGGAACGCTTTCGTCCTTAAAGTCGCAGGCAAAAACAAAACGCTCCGGTCTAAAATTTTCTACATCCCCTTTAATGACCAGTACGGGGATATCTGAAGTGCGTACCACACGTTCCGTATTGGAACCGATAAATATTTCCTGTAATCCATCCGTGCCATGTGATCCCATTACGATCAAGTCAGCATTGTGCTTTTCTGCCACATCACTCACTTCACTGAACACTTTATAGTGCTTGATTATTGGAATGATGTTGACCCCTTTTAAATAGGGTTTATCCAAGAAATCGTTGAAGCGCTGTTCTCCTATTCTTATGAGATGGACAATCTGTTCTTGCGGAATATATCCTGTGTCGGACATAATGGCCGGGGAAAGTTCCAACATATGTAACACCAACAGTTCGGCATCGTGCTCTTTGGCAAGATTGGCAGCCACCTTTAGGGCTTTTTCAGACTGTTGTGAAAAATCTACGGGTACAATAATACTTTTCATTTGATTCGGGTTTTATGTTAAACGGTCATAGAGAACAATCGGGTCTCTGGCTTTTTCCGATGTAGCTTTAAATCAAAAGCCATGCTGATGTTCCTAATGAATGGTCTTCCTTTTGGAGTGACCTTGATTTGATCGGTGCCAATCTCCACCAATCCGTCTGCCTCCAATTCGGCTAGGTTCTCAATGATTCTCTGAAAATCGTTTATATAAGTGCCCGTCAAATCCCATTGGGTTTCAAAATGGCACATTAGATTTAAAATATGTTTTCGGATGGTCTGATCCTCCGCGGACAAAATATGACCTCGGAATATGGGAATGATCCCTTGGGAGACCAGATGTTCATATTCTTCCAAACTTTTTACGTTTTGCGCAAAACCGTACCAACTATCGCTGATGCTTGATACCCCAAGTCCAACCATAAGCTGGGTCTTGGAAGCGGTGTATCCCATAAAATTCCGGTGGAGGGTGCCGTTTTCCATGGCGATGTACAGACTGTCGTTGGGCAACGCAAAATGATCCATGCCCACATCTTTGTAACCAAACTCGGTCAACATTTTTTTGCCGAGTTCGTATTGCTGCTTTTTAACTTCGGAAGTGGGCAGGTCTGCATCTTTATAACCACGTTGTCCGTTGCCTTTCATCCAAGGTACATGGGCATAGCTGTAAAAGGCAATACGGTCTGGCCTAAGGGCATTGGTCTTAATGACCGTTTCCCTTACATCCTTTAAGGTTTGGAACGGCAAACCGTAAATAATGTCGTGCCCAACGGAGGTATATCCTATTTCCCGGGCCCATTCCGTTACCTTTTTTACGTTCTCAAAAGGCTGGATTCGGTTAATGGCCTTTTGAACCGTTGCGCTATAGTCCTGCACACCAAAGCAGACCCTCCTAAACCCCACATCAAAAAGGGCCTGCAAGTGTGCCTTGGTTGTATTGTTGGGATGCCCTTCAAAACTGAATTCGGGCATTTCGGCTTTTTTGCCCCATCTTAAAATTCCTTTTATAAGCATTTGCAGGTGCTCCGGGGAAAAGAAAGTTGGGGTTCCCCCACCCAAATGAATTTCTTTGATGATCGGTCTGGAACCCAATAGATCACAGTAGAGTTTCCATTCCTTCAGTACCGTATTAATATAAGGGAGTTCCAGTTCATGTCTTTTGGTAATGCGCTTATGACAACCGCAGAAAGTACACATACTTTCACAAAAAGGAAGGTGGATGTAAAGGCTAATGCCATCTTCAGCAGATTCCTGATAGGCCTGCACCACGCTATTTTTCCACTTTTTTCCGGAGAAACTTTCCAAATCCCAATAAGGCACAGTTGGATAACTGGTATATCGGGGTCCGGGCACATTATACTTTTGAACTAGACACATAGGGGTTTATTGTTTATATCAAAATTACCGCTGCATGCGCTCAAAAAACATGATAATTGTCAGGCGAAAATTCCCCGGCCTGATAAGTGTCATATTTTAACAGCTTGAGCCATTGTAGTTTTATACCATTCCGAAAAACCATCAAGTTCATAAACATGGGAGAACATATTACCAAAAGCAGGTTTGACCTTCTGGAACGAAAAGAATTTGTGCAGCATTTGCTGGATGACATCAGTGCCTTGGAACTGATCTTGGAACAAGAGCTGATTGAGAGCGATGTGGTACGGATTGGCGCTGAACAGGAATTGTGTTTGGTGGATACGGACTACAGACCCGCCGGAACTTCCTTAAAACTGCTGGATGCCATAGACGATTCCCATTTTACCACCGAGTTGGCAAACTACAATATGGAAATCAATTTGGACCCCTTTCAACTCCAGGGGGATTGTTTTACAAAGGTGGAAAAACAATTGACCACCTTATTGCAAAAAGCAAACAAACAGGCAGAAAAACTTGGAGTTAAGATAGTGTTGACGGGCATTTTGCCCACAATAAGCAAAAATGACCTTGGGATAGATTCCATGACGCCCATTCCCAGATATTATAAGTTGAACGAGGTACTTACCCAATGTAGGGGAGACCATTTTGCCCTAAAATTAAGGGGTGTTGATGAACTTACCCTGCACCACGACTCCGTGTTGTTTGAGGCCTGCAATACCAGTTTTCAATTGCACTTGCAGATTCCGCAAGATGATTTTATTAGAAGTTATAATTGGGCACAGGCCATTGCCGGTCCGGTTTTGGGAGTGTGCAGCAATTCCCCTTTGTTATTGGGAAGGGAACTCTGGAAGGAAACCCGAATTGCCCTCTTCCAACAGAGCTTGGATACCCGAAAGTGGTCCCATGCCCTAAAAGAGCAAGTAGCAAGGGTTGGGTTTGGCAACCAATGGCAAAAAGAATCCGTTGCAGAAATTTTTAAGGAGGACATCTCCACCCATCGTATACTATTGACCAAACCGATAACCCACAATGCCCTGGAACTTTTGGAAAACGGAGCCATTCCAAAATTGGAGGCCTTAAGCTTGTTCAATGGAACGGTCTATAGGTGGAACCGCCCATGTTATGGTGTTGGGGGAGGGAAACCCCATCTCCGGATTGAGAACAGGTATATTCCCTCTGGACCTTCGGTTTTGGATGAATTGGCCAATTTTGCATTTTGGGTTGGTTTAATGGTGGGCAGGCCCGCAGAATTTGACGATATGCCCAGTATCATGGACTTCAAGGAAGCCAAGCTGAATTTTATAAAATCGGCCAACACAGGAAGGCAAACCGTTCTCTCTTGGTTAGGGAAGACCGTGACCTTAAAAAAACTTATCCTGAACGAATTTTTGCCCATTGCCCATCAAGGACTTTTAGACTATGGAGTGGCTGTGGAAGACATAGATCGTTTGTTGGGAATCATCGAAGAGCGGGTAAAAAAAGGTACTGGGGCCGAATGGCAGGTCAAAAACCTGAGAAATCTTCGCAATGAGATGAAATTGGATACGGTTTTGGTGAAATTGACGGAGGCCATGCACAAGAACCAACAGGACAAAATCCCGGTTCATGAATGGCCTATGATCAAAAAAAATCAGTCAAAAAATGAATCCTATCAATGGGTTGGGCAGATCATGAGCACCAGACTGATCAAACTATATGAAAATGACTACGCCAACATGGCTACATCCATTATGCAGTGGAACAACATACATCACATTCCTGTGGAAAATGAAGAAGGAGAACTCGCCGGACTGCTCACTTGGAACCACATTTCAGAGCTGGAACAGGGCCATCATGAAGACGATGCCCTGGTTTCCGATATTATGATCCGAAAAGTGGTCACGGTGCAACCCCGAACCAAGATCAGTACGGCCAAACAATTAATGACCGATTACCAAATTGGATGTTTGCCCGTTTGCGTGGGCTCACATTTAGTGGGAATCATTAGCAAGGTGGATTTATAGGTATGGCAAAAGTTTATAGCACTGCTCTAGGAGAATCCCTAGAGGTGGAACGCATAATTGGACATCTAAAAGGCAAATTGCCAGGGCCCACCGTGGTTTTCTTTGCAGGGATTCATGGTAATGAACCCGCTGGGGTATTTGCCCTAAAACAAGTGATTAGGGAACTCAAATTGCAACAGACTCCCATAAATGGGGAGTTTTATGCGATTGCGGGCAATCTCCCTGCCTTGGAAAAGAATGTCAGGTTTGTGGAAAAGGACCTCAATCGTATTTGGTCTCATGAGCTTTTTGAAAAGTCAGGGCCCAATACAGAAAACCTGTCTGTAGATGAAAGGGAAATGTACCAGTTGTACCAACTGCTTTCCGAAATATTGGAACAAAACCAAGGTCCATTTTATTTTATCGACCTGCATACCACTTCGAGTGATACCTCGCCCTTTATGGTCTTAAATGACAGCTTGCTGAACCGAAAGTTTGCTTCCCATTACCCCTTGCCCATCATATTGGGCATAGAGGAATATTTGATTGGGGCGCTGCTCAGCTATATCAATGAATTGGGCTATGTGTCACTTGGCTATGAAGGAGGGCAACATGATGACATTGTCGCCATCAAAAATTGCATCGACTTTGTAAAGTTCACCCTGGGAATTACAGAACTTGTTTCCTATGATGCTACGGCATTGGCCCATATAAAACAGGAAATTCTGGAATCAGGGGAGGTGAGCAGCAAGTTTTATGAGATATATTATCAATATGAAATAGAACAAGGTAGCGACTTTGAGATGCAACCCGGATTTGCCAACTTTCAAAAAATACCTCGGGGCACCGAGCTTGCCCTCGACAATGGGAACAAGCTGGTCACATCCAAAAAAAGACAGATTTTTATGCCACTCTATCAAGAATTGGGGAGCGAAGGATTTTACTATATCCAGTCGATTCCCAAAATTCTTTTATGGATTTCAAAAGGTTTGCGGACTTTTAAAGTAGATCATTTGTTGGTATGGCTTCCTGGGATTAAATGGCAATCCCTAAAAAAGGATTCCTTGTTGGTAGACCAACGGATTGCCCGATTTATGGCCAAGTCCTTTTTTCATTTATTGGGCTATAGGGCACGGCAATTTGATCGTTCGCATTTGATCGTGAAAAGTAGGGAGATGGCGTCCAAAAACTCAGCGTACAGAAGAGCCCGTTGGTTTTGAGCAAACAAAACCCCTGCTTTTTAGGCAGGGGCTTTAATAAAATCTGGTCGGTTCAATTATTTCATCACAAAATTAATCGGTATGGCATAGGTTACGCGTACTGGTCTTCCCCGCTGAATGCCGGGCTTCACATCAGGAAGCAAGCCAATGATACGGGCAGCTTCGTTTTCCAACAATCGGTCCGGACCTCTATGTCTGATGTCGGTAACACGACCCTTGGAGTCGATGACAAATTGGACAAATACCTTACCACTAACTCCCATTTCAAGCGCAGCTTTAGGGTAGTTGAACGTATTTCTCACGTGCTCCTGTACTTTTTTATTAAAGCACTCCTTGCGCTCGGCTTCAGAGTTTAAATCCTCACATCCTGGAAAGACGGGAACGTTTTCAATAACGGCAAAGGGCACGATTTCCTCTTCTTCCATTTCACCCACTTCCACATCTTCTATGTCCACCACAATATCTTCAATATAGGCATCCTGATTACTTTCGGTACTTTCTATAAGGGTCTCTTCAATATCCTCCACATCTTCCACTACTTCAATCACATCGGGAGCTGATGGCGGAGGTGGGGGTGGAGTGGTTCGCACCATTTCGGTAATGGGTACATCTTCCTTAAGGTCGTCCATAACATGGATTACCTCAGAAATGTCGGTTTCCTTGTCGTAGGTCTTGACTTCAAACGATTGCCAAGTAACAAATAAAACGGAAGTCAAACCTATCATAAAATAAAGGCTGCTGTTGCGGCCAATATCGGCGTTTGGGTTCTTTTTTGGTTTCATGACTAATCTTATTTAACTGAATTAAAAGTAGATAGGTATATTGTCAAATAACATGATTTAAGTCATGTTTTATGGATTATCCATAATTTTAACTATAAAAAATTATCTAATCCTCAAAATATGCAATTTCGCTCTTGGTTAAATCCAAGCTAAAATTCAGTCCCATACGTATGGCATCCAGATGGGAATCCCTAAAGTGGTTTTTGAGGTAACCAATGTCTATTTTAAGGTTGGGCGATAACTCCCTGCCAATTCCTAGATAAAAGCGGTTTTGATTGAACCAATGTCCGTCCAGGGAAACAAACAATTCATTAAAGGATTTGACAAAGGTTTTTCCATGTAGTGATCGGGTAAATTGCAATCGATACCTAAGCCTATTGTTAAAACGGGTGCCATCATTGTTGGTGATCCAACGGTTTTCCAATCGCCCTCTATGTGAAACCTTGTTTTTTCCGAAGTTGGTATTCAAGCAGTACTCGGAATAGAGCCAAAATTGGGTGGTCAAGGCCGTATGTTCGTCCGCGGTGTACGATTTTGAATTTACATAAGCTATTCCCCCTGTGAGGATGGAGGAGGTATTAAAATGATAGGAGATCCCGGTTCTTACAAATGAGAAATCATAGGTTTCGAACAAATCGTGGTGTCTCATGATTCCTGCTATGGGAATGCTCCAATCCTGATGGATTTTTCCAGTTCCGGAAAACTCCAACCAAGACCCGGAAACACTTTCTTCGTTCAGCTGGGAGTATAGTGGGGTATTAAAAATAAGGAGAAGGAACAGGGCGGGAAATCTGAGTTGGCCCATGGGCTGGTCTTTGATTATTGGAGTGCAAAGGTTTGCATTTACGGACCTTCAAAAAATGATACTTATCAGGTATTCCTGAAATTTAAACACCACTTAAAGTTTAGTGCTCATTTAATGGATTTCCTTGTGTTTTAGGTCAGCAAATTTCCTTAGGTCTGATGGGAAGACAGCAACAGTCTTCAATAAAAATCCAAACCTGACTTCTGTCATATTTTAGGTGGGAACGTGGCTCTAATTTTGAATCGAAGATTTTAATCAATTAAAACTTTTAGGTATGAGTATCAAGAAAATTTTAATCCCATTCGACTTCTCCGAGGCCTCCATCAATGCCCTCGAGTATGCCGTTAACTTTGCGGGCCCATCAAGGGATATTAAACTACAGGCCCTTTATGTGTCGGCAATGCCCGTTACTGAGGCACAGACCGAGACCTTAAAAGGAGATTTTGCCAAAGTGGTGGGTTCATTCAAAGGAAAATCCAAGAACAAACCAACTTTTGGTACCATTACGGGCCATGTCATAGAGACCATTTTGGAGCAGCAGGACAAGTTGGATTCCGATTTGATCCTGATGGGAACCATGGGCGATAAGATTACCGATGAGGCCATCACCAATACTTCTAGACTGGTGCTGGAGGCCAATTGCCCGGTAATTTCAATTCCTTATGGAAGCCCAATTAAGGAACCGAAGGATATTGCACTGGTAATGGGAGGTGAAGAAATTGATGACAAAGAAGTGTTGAGGACACTATTGGATGTCGCAAGAACATTTGATTCCAGGGTGCATGCGCTTACCATTTATAAAGAATCCGTATATGCCGAGGAAAATATAGTGGAGAGCACCGAGAATTTATTGGAGTACTACCTGGAACATTTTTACGAGGAGCATGCTTTTAGTAAAAATCAGGATGTGGAAGAGGGTATTTTGGACTATATCAACAAGAAAAACATTGACCTATTGGCCATTCTGCCCCGTAACCACACCAAAATGAGCACTCCCTCAGAGGGTAGGTTGACCAAATTGTTGACCCTCCATTCCGAGATTCCCGTGTTGACATTGGATTGATGACCACGCCAACATATAAGCTATGACAGCACTTTTAGTAATACTGGGTATTACGATTATTTTGTTTGTGTGGGGGAAATTTCCGCCAGATGTAGTGGCCCTGATGTCCATGTTGTCACTGTACCTAACAGGAATTCTGGATATTAAGGAAACCTTGATAGGGTTTAGCAACTCAACAGTAATTATGATTGCGGCCCTGTTCATCATTGGAGAGGGACTTTCTAGAACAGGTTGGACCGCAGTGGCCGGACAACGATTTGTGAAATGGGCCAAGAACAGTGTCCCAAAGCTGTTGGTCATAGTAACCTTGGGTTCCAGTTTGCTATCCGGATTTGTGAGCAATACTGGAACGGTGGCTGCCCTGCTGCCGGTAACGGTAACAGCAGCCTGGAATGCAGGAACATTGCCCTCAAAACTATTGATGCCGGTCGCCTTTGGGTCCAATACAGGGGGATTGCTCACTTTAACAGGTACGCCCCCCAATATTATTGCCAGCAATGCACTTGTGGAAAATGGATTTGAAGGATTTTCATTTTTTGAGTTTGGATTGATTGGACTGCCATTGCTGCTGATCTCCATTCTCTATTTCAGATATGTGGGCTACAGGTTATTGCCCAATTATAGAACAAAAAACAAACCCATGGCCTTGGATGAGGAGATGCACAAATGGATTGAAAATTACAGTATCGGAGACAATCTGTACCGGTTGCGCATACGATCCATGTCGCCGCTCATCAATACCCGGGTGGAAGATTGGGATTTTGAGGATACGCACAAAGTTTCGCTCATGCGATTAAAGCGCAGACATCCCAATCCGCTGCAGGGAATTCATCAATTTGTGGAACTACCAGACCCCCAAACAGAAATGAAGTACCATGACATTATCACGGTAAAGGGAGAAGCCGAGGATGTGGATAAACTGGTTTTAAAATTTAGTTTGGGGGTTGTTCCATGGAAACCTGAAAAAGATCTCCTAAAAAAGGAGCTTATCAACCAGGAGGTGGGCATGGCAGAGATGATCATCACCCCCAAGTCGGTATTTGTGGGCAAGACCATTCCGTTAGGGCATTATCTCAATCAGGCCGGAGTACAGTTGTTGGCTGCTTCAAGGAACAACAGACCATTAAGTGGGAAGATTAAAATTGAAGCTGGCGACGCCTTTGTGATTCGCGGTCAGTGGGAAAATATAGAGGCCTTGACCTCCATGTACGAGAATCTGGTCATATCCGGTAGCCCTGAGGCCCTGTCCAAAAATGTGGATGAAATTACACCTAGAAGCTACATTGCCCTTGGAACATTGGTCCTGATGATTGTGCTCTTGGTATTTAAAGTGCTGCCAGGTGCCATTGCCGCCTTGACCTGTGCTGGGATAATGATGTTGACCGGTTGTGTTCCCATTAGCAAGGCGTATAAGGGCATTAGTTGGACGAGCGTGGTCATGATAGCCGCTATGATTCCCATGGGATTGGCATTGCAAAAAACCGGAGTGGCCCAAATAGCTGCCAATAGTTTGGTGGAGAGTTTGGGAAATATTCACCCAGTGGCCCTCTTGGCCGGGGTGTTTTTGCTGACCACAACATTTAGCCAGACCATCAACAACTCGGCAACGGCCGTTTTGATGGCCCCAATAGCCATTATGGCCTCAACTACATTGGGAGTATCGCCCAAACCTTTTATGATCGCTGTGGCGGTTAGCGCTTCAACAGCATTTTTAACCCCGGTGGGGACCACCACCAACGCCATGGTCCTGTCATCTGGAGGATACAAGTTTACAGATTACGTAAAAGTAGGAGGGCCGCTGCTGCTCCTATTCTTTATAGCAACATTAATACTGGTTCCATTGATATGGAGCTTCTAACCTTTTTAAACAAAAATTATGAACGGAGTAATGGAAAAAACAAAAGACCTGAGCAAATATGGCATCAAGGATGTAAATGCACATTGGAATTTAAGTCCTGAGGAACTTCAACGTATCACTCTTGAAAAGGGGATGGGGGTTGAATCCGAAAATGGGACCTTGGCGATCAACACGGGAAAATTTACCGGACGTTCCCCAAAAGACCGTTTTTTGGTAAAAGATGAGTATACAAAGGACAAAATTTGGTGGGGACGAATCAACAAACCGATTTCGCCTGAAAATTTTGACAAACTGTACGATGAGGTGGTGAGCTACCTTTCTGGTAAAGAAGTTTATGTACGCGATGCGGCTGTATGTGCCGACCCAAAATACCGTACCAACGTACGGACCGTAACGGAGTTTCCTTGGTCCAACTACTTTATCAAGAATATGTTTTTGAGACTTCCTGCTGAGGAATTGGAAAATTTTGACGAGGACTGGTTGGTGCTCTGCGCCCCTGGTTATGAGTGCCCAAATCCAAAAGAATTTGGAATCATAGCAGGAAACTTCTCCATTTTGAACTATACCCGGAAAGTAGCCTTGGTAGGGGGGTCTGAATACCCAGGAGAAATGAAGAAGGGTATATTTACCGCCTTGAACTTCTTATTGCCCGTGGAGGAGAACGTATTGCCGATGCACTGTTCCGCCAACGTTGGTGAGAAAGGGGATACCGCAATTTATTTTGGATTGTCCGGAACTGGTAAAACGACCTTGTCCGCCGACCCGGATAGAAAATTGATCGGGGATGATGAGCACGGTTGGACGGCCGATAACACCATCTTTAACTTTGAAGGAGGTTGCTACGCAAAAGTGATTGACCTTACCGAAGAAAAGGAACCGGACATTTATAGGGCGATCAGACCGGGTGCACTATTGGAGAATGTGGTTTTCAAAGAAGGAACAAAAGAGGTTGATTTCTTTGATAGTAGCATTACCCAAAACACAAGGGTAAGTTATCCCATTGACCATATCGATAACATTCAAGAGCCATCCTATGCGTCAAATCCCAAGAACATTTTCTTCTTGACTTGTGATGCTTTTGGGGTACTGCCTCCGGTATCCAAATTGACCCCGGGGCAGGCAGCTTATCACTTCATCTCCGGATATACCGCCAAGGTAGCTGGTACCGAAGCTGGTATCAATGAACCTGTTCCTTCGTTCTCCGCATGTTTTGGTGAGCCGTTTATGCCTTTGCACCCAGCAGTTTATGCCGAAATGTTGAGCAAGAAGATGAAAGAGGCCGGCGTAAATGTTTGGTTGATCAATACCGGATGGAGCGGTGGACCTTATGGTGTTGGATCTAGAATCAAATTGAAATACACCAGGGCCATGATCTCTGCCATTTTGGAAGGAAAATTGGATGAGGTCGAGTTTGATCCCCATCCAGTATTTGGCTTGCACATGCCCAAATACTGCCCAGGGGTGCCAACAGAAATTTTGGATCCCATGAACACTTGGTTGCAAAAAGGCGCCTATGTGAGCAAATCCATCCAATTGGCGCATTCGTTTCACATTAACTTTGATAAATTTGCTAGTGAAGCATCAGAGGAAATCTTAAACGGAGGACCACTGATCGATTCACACCATAGCTTGGATGATCATTTTTAATCAGCAATAAAGTGAGCGAGACAAATAGGTTCCAGATAGCACATCTAGGAACAGCTAAATTTAAATCTCCCCTGCAGTTGAGCACTGTTAGGGGAGATCATATTTTCAATTTCGTAAGTGAGGCGGATAAGTTGGTGTTTGATCTCTCCATGGATCAATATGCCCAATGCCTTTCAGATGGGGTGGAACCCAACTGTTTGGAAAAAGCAGGCCCTCGTCAGAACATCTTTTTTCAACCTGAAGAAACCACCGCTGCCATTGTAACCTGTGGCGGACTTTGTCCGGGAATCAACAATGTAATTCGCGGGGTGGTGATGGCGCTTCACTATTTCTATGGAATCAAACGAATCATTGGAGTGCCTTACGGATATGAAGGTCTTAACCCAGAAATGGGCCACGGTTTTGTGGAGCTTACACCAGATAAAGTAAAAGATATTCATCAGTTTGGAGGTACTTTTTTAGGTTCTTCCAGGGGAGGACAGGATGTATCCGTTATGGTGGATACCTTGGTTGCCAATAATGTAAATATGCTCTTTGCCATTGGGGGCGATGGTACCCTTAAAGGAGTGGATGCCATTGGGGCCGAAATTAAAAAAAGAGGGGCCAATATTAGTGTGGCTGGAATTCCGAAGACCATAGACAACGATATAGACCTTATCGATGAATCCTTTGGATTTGAAACGGCTTTTGATGTGGCCAGTCCCATCATACGGGATGCCCACAACGAGGCGGCCGGGGCCTACAACGGTATTTCCATAGTAAAGTTGATGGGTAGGGATAGTGGCTTTATTGCCGCTTCTGCAGCTTTGGCCATGCCAGTGGTCAATTTTGTGCTTATTCCCGAGATGGATTTCCAGTTGGACGGGGAGCTTGGGTTTCTCAAAGTTTTGAAAGAGCGCCTGGAACGTAAAAAGCATGCGGTAATCGTTGTGGCAGAAGGCGCAGGGCAACAACTCTTCCAGGACCAGAATAGGGTAAAGGATGCCTCGGGCAATATTAAACATGCAGATATTGGCATTTTCCTAAAGGACAAGATCAAGGCCTATTTTTCCGAACTCAATGTGCCGGTCACCATTAAATACATAGATCCCAGTTATATCGTCCGGAGTGCCCCGGCCAATTCCAGTGACAGCGTGTACTGCAGTCGTTTGGCCTACCACGCCGTACATGGTGCCATGGCGGGAAAAACACGATTTGTAGCTTGCAAGGTGAACAACAAATTCGTCTACATCCCAATTTCGGAAGTGACCAAAAAACGCAAAAAGATTGATTTGGAAAGTGAGTTTTGGTTTTCGGTGCTCCAAAGTACGGGTCAGCCTTTTTTGTTGAAATAAGTCGCAAGGACTTCCGTCAGGTTTTATTTTTCCGTTTTCTGTTTTGATGTTTTTTGGATTTATCCATTCATGACTTTTGTCATTTTTTTCGATTTAAGGTGTGGCTAGCTTTATACTGATCTTAAAAAAATAGCATTATGGTAGTCAACATCCAATATCAGAAAATGAAATCCAGTGAATCATTAAACAAGCTCCTTTTGAAGAAACTGAAAAGAGTGGGCGACAAATATAATTGGGTGATTAAGGCCAATGTTCTGTTTAAGCAGGAGCACGATAAGCATGGGGATGAAAACATTTGCGAGATTGAATTGAGTGCCCCCGGACCTCGACTTTTTGCCAAGACAAGATCCAATAACTTTGAAAAATCCATGGCCGAAACCGTGGATGAACTCAAAAAGCAGTTGGAAAAAAGACAGGGGATGTTCATAAAGCATTAAAGAACATAGGAAAGTAATACACACCGAAAGACCATTAAATTCTTAGCCATGAAAACAAAATTGGTTCTATTGTCACTACTTCTGTTCACAGGTTGCGCAGGAACCAAATTGGTGGGAACCTGGAAGAATCCAGAACATGTCGTTTTTGATGCCTACAAAGTATTGGTTGTGGGTATGAGCCAGGACGATGCGGTTCGGGTGGAGTTCGAGACCCGCATGGTGGAACGCTTGGAGCAAAACAAAGTGGAGGCCATGCGAAGCATAGATTTGTTCGATGTGGAATTCACCTCCTCGGAAAAATCAGAACAAGAACTGTCTGAGGTAGAGCAACAGTTGCTGGACAAAGGTTTTGATGCCATTTTGTTCACCAAGGTGGTGGGCACCGAAAATAAAAGGAGCTTTAGGGAACGTATGGGTAAATTCAATAATCTGTACACCCGTTTCAGCACGGATTATTTAGGTCACCAAGACATGTATTACGATCCAGAATACTACGAAACCTTCAATTTATACCATATAGAAACGGCCCTTTACTGCATTTGCGTGGACAAAGAACGCGAGCTTATATGGAAGGGCGACTTTGAGGTGGATGAACCAAGCAAGGTTAACAAGACCATAGATACTTACATTCGGTTGATGACCATGGCAATGGAGGAAGAGGATGTGATTTTTTAGTCGGTCAAAAACCAAAGGGATGCGGTAGGTTTACCTACCGCATTCTTTTTATTGGATAATTCCTAGAAAGTCCAAAAGAATACATACTGGAATGGCAATCAAGATAACGACGAGGACAATTACCATGAACCGTAAAAAGCCTACGAGCATTTTATTGCCAAAAGAGATTTCATCAGTCATAATAGTGTTATTTCCTTTCAATGTACGGAATTATTCACTGAAGTAGAACAATTTACGGGTCTTTATTCGACTAAGTGACAGCTTTTAAGTATGTGCTGTCCTATTTCTATTTCCCACTTAGTTTTTTACCAAGCTCTTCCAGGGATACCCCTTTGGTTTCCGGCATTTTAAAAACGACCCATAGTAACTGTAATACCATCATTATGGAAAAGAAGATGAAAATGGGCCAGGGGTTGTCTCTAAAAATACCCTTGTCCGCATCCAGGAAAATGGGAGTGGTCAGGGTAATTAGCGCGGCAAATACCCAATGTGTGCCAGTTCCCCACGATTGGCCATAGGCACGTACCTTGTTGGGGAATATTTCCGAAATAAATACCCAAATCACAGCACCTTGACCCACGGCATGTGATGCTATGAACACAAGGATAAAGGCGAGTAATAGCGTGGAACTGGCATTGCTATAAAAACACCAGCCCACCATCGCCAAACTCAATATGTACCCAAAGGAGCCAATTTTCATAAGTTGCCTTCTTCCAAGATGGTCAATGAGTCGAATGCCGATCAAGGTAAATACAAGGTTGACAATTCCTATGGAAATGGAACTGAACAATGATTCTTTGGAGGCCAAACCTGCCCGTTCCAATATTTCGGGGGCGTAGTATAGCACAAAGTTGATACCGGACAATTGATTGAAAAATGCAATCAGAAAAGCCAGTGATAATTGTTTTTTATATCGTCCGGAGAACAGGTTTTCCTTACTTAGATTTTGACTGAGGGCCTCTTTGATTTGCTTTAAACGGGCTTGGGCCTGTTCTGCGGTGGTGATATACTCCAAGGTTTTAAGGGCTCCGGATTCGTCCTGTTTTTTAGACATCAGCCATCTTGGACTTTTGGGGACCGTGAACACCATCAGGGTATATGCCAGGGCCGGAATGGCCTCAACACCTAGCATCCAACGCCAATCGTTTGTTCCATCAAATCCCTTGAGCAGGTAGTTGGAAATAAAGGCAATAAAAATTCCAAACACAATATTGAACTGGTACATGGCACCTAGCTTCCCGCGATTTTCCGGTGTGGATATTTCGGAAATATAGATGGGTGCGGCCACAGAAGAAGCTCCAACACCCACGCCTCCAATAAACCGGAAAAAACTAAATAGATAGGGGTCATGCGCCACAGCAGAACCCAAAGCCGACAAAAAATAGAGTATCCCAATCCAAATCAGGGTGTTTTTTCTACCGTACCGGTCGCAAGGAATGCCACCTAACAGGGAACCCAACACGGTGCCCCATAGCGCCATGCTCATAATGAATACCCCGTGAAAGACCGGGGAAGTGTTCCAGAGTTCTTTGATCGGTAGGTTGGCCCCCGAAATTACCACGGTGTCAAAACCAAATAAAAAACCGGCCAAGGCCGCGGTGAGGGATATTCTAAAAATGCGTTGGTCCATTAGGTTGAATTTTCCTAAAACTAGGAAAAAATCAAAGAACCTGGTTGATGAAATCCATTACCTGCGCAGTGGCCCCAATATTTTCACGGATATAATCCGAGTTGATTTTGCCGGTTCGGTCCAGGAACCCGGCATCTGAAACCAGCCGGTCAAAGACAGACTTGAACCCCGCTTTGTCTTTCACGACAAGAATCCCCTTTTTAGCAACCAGTTCCTCCGCTTCCTTAAATCCGAAGTAGTCTGGGCCAATGATAACGGGAACCCCAAAAATGGCTGGCTCCAAAGTATTGTGCAAGCCAGTGGCGAATGCCCCACCAACGTAGGAAACATCAGCATAGCTGTATATTTTGATCAACAGCCCAATTGTGTCTATGATCATTACCTGATATTCGGACAGCTTCTTATTTTCGATTTCCGAATAGCAAATCGCCTGTTTGCCAATACTTGATTTCAGCTTTTCAATCTTTGCAGGTTTTATGGCGTGTGGGGCCAGGATAAATTTTATATTCTCAGTAGCCGTATTGATATAATCCACCAGAATGTCCTCGTCCTCAGGCCAGGTACTGCCAGCAACCAGGCAAAAAGCGTCCTGTTTGAACGCATCCATAAAATCCAATTGGTTGTTGCCATGAAGAATTTCGGATACCCTGTCAAATCTTGTGTCCCCACTCAAGGAGACATTCTTGTGGCCGATGGACTGTAGGAGTTCTACGGATTTGTCATCTTGCACAAAGAAATGGGAAAAGCTTTTTAAGCTTCCCCGCATAAAACCTCCCCAAGGTTTAAAAAAGACTTGATCTTTGGAGAAAATAGCGGAGACCAAAAGGGCGGGGATGTTTCGTTTTTTAAGTTGTCTGAGATAATTGGGCCAAATTTCATATTTGATAAAAATGGCCAGCTCCGGGTTGAAATAATCAAGAAACTTTCTCACATTCCCCAAGGTGTCCATCGGCAGATAGAGCACCTGATCTGCAATGTCATTGTTCTTTTTTACCTCATACCCAGAGGGTGAAAAAAAGGTGAGTACCAATTTATGGTTTGGATAAGATGTACGGAGTTGTTTTAAAATGGGAAGCCCTTGTTCATATTCGCCCAAGGAGGCTACGTGCATCCATATCCAACTATCCGATGTTTGGTTCCCGGAGCGCAGCAATTGCATTGCACTTTTACGGCCGGAAACGAACAATTTCATTTTTGGACTGAAAAGCGCAACAAGATGAAGAACCCACCAAGTGACTTTTAACAATAGGTTATAAACAAGCTGCAATAGATAGTTTTTCGCTAAAATACATTCTTTAGACAATAGGCGATTATGCCTACCGAATTTCTTAATTTTGTATTTCAATTTATCTTGATGAAGAAAATACAAATGGTTGACCTAAATGGTCAATACCAAGGGATAAAAAATGAGGTGAATTCCTCCATCACTGAAATCCTGGAATCCTCAGCATTTATTAACGGGCCCTATGTACACGCTTTCCAAAAGGATTTGGAAGAGTATTTGGGTGTAAAACATGTCATCCCCTGCGCCAATGGCACGGACGCCTTGCAGATTTGCATGATGGGCCTTGGGTTACAGCCTGGCGATGAGGTGATCACAGCTGACTTTACGTTTGCGGCCACTGTGGAGGTAATTGCGCTCTTAAATCTGACCCCCGTTTTAGTGGATGTGGAGCCGGATACTTTTAACATAGACCCCAAAGCCATTGAAAGGGCCATTACACCAAAGACCAAAGCTATAGTTCCGGTCCATTTGTTCGGACAGTGTGCCAATATGGATGCCATAATGGAAATTGCAGATAAACATGGGCTTTTTGTTATTGAGGACAATGCCCAGGCCATAGGTGCCAGCCATACTTTCAATGATGGCACCAAGAAAAAAGCCGGGACCATAGGTCATGTGGCTTCCACATCTTTTTTTCCTTCCAAAAACCTGGGATGTTATGGGGATGGAGGTGCTATCTTCACCAACGATGATGATTTGGCACATACCATTCGCGGCATGGTCAACCATGGCATGTACAGAAGGTATTATCATGATGTGGTAGGGGTCAATTCCCGATTGGACTCCATTCAAGCGGCAGTCCTAAAGGCCAAACTCCCAAATTTGGACACCTATAACAAGAAACGCTGGGAAGCGGCCCAAAAATACACTCAAGCTTTTGCGGACCATCCGGAGATTGTTACGCCCAAAATTGCCAACAAGTGCGATGTGATTTGTGAAAACTGTGACTGTCATGTGTTTCATCAGTATACCCTTCGAATTTTGAGCGAAAAAAGAGACGGATTGGTGCAACATTTAAATGATAATGGCGTTCCATGTGGAGTGTATTATCCAGTTCCCTTGCATTTGCAAAAGGCTTATACTGATACGAGGTACAACGAATCGGATTTCCCGGTCACCAATCAGTTGGTCAAAGAAGTGATCTCCTTGCCCATGCACACCGAATTGGATGATGACCAAATCGAATTTATAACCAATTTGGTATTGGATTTTGTAAACGACCAACCATGAAAATACTTGTAACCGGAGGACTTGGCTTTATTGGGTCCCACACAGTAGTAGAACTTCAAAATGAAGGATTTGAAGTTGTTATCATTGACAATTTGTCCAATTCTTCCATTGAGGTGCTTGACGGCATTGAGGCCATTACCCGGAAAAGGCCGCTATTTGAAAAAATGGACCTTAGGGATAAACCAAAAGTCCAAGAATTTTTCAAAAAACACCCGGATGTGGAAGGGGTTATCCATTTTGCTGCTTCCAAAGCTGTAGGGGAAAGTGTGGAAAAACCCTTGCTCTACTATGAGAACAATTTGGGGGTACTGGTATATTTACTCCAAGAATTGACCCAAAAGAACAAGGCCAATTTTATTTTCAGTTCCTCTTGTACCGTTTACGGACAGGCGGATACGCTACCTATTACGGAAGATGCACCGGTGAAACCAGCCGAGTCCCCTTATGGAAATACGAAGCAAATTGGCGAGGAAATCATAAGGGATACATGTGCAATTAGTCCGCAGTTGGCTGCAATTGCATTGCGCTATTTTAATCCTATTGGTGCCCACCCAACTGTTGAATTAGGCGAATTGCCTTTGGGTGTGCCTCAAAATTTGGTTCCCTTTATTACGCAGACAGGGGTGGGGCTCCGTGAGCAACTTTCGGTTTTTGGAGATGACTATCCTACTGAAGATGGAACCTGTATTAGAGACTATATCCACGTAGTGGATGTGGCCAAGGCCCATGTGGTGGCACTTCAGCGTTTGTTGCAAGGAAAGAATGAAAGTAATTATGAGGTGTTTAACCTTGGGACCGGAAAGGGCAGTTCCGTATTAGAAGTGATTCATAGTTTTGAAAGGGTCTCTGGGGAAAAATTGAACTACCAAGTAGTGGATAGAAGACCCGGGGATGTGATCCAAGCTTATGCAGATACCACCAAGGCCAATGAAGTACTGGGATGGAAGGCAGCTTCTACTTTGGACGATTCCATGAAATCCGCTTGGGATTGGGAGCTAAAAGTGAGACGTTGATCTTGAAAGACTAAATATATATTGAGCCTGCAATCGCAGGCTTTTTTTGTGACCGAGGGTGAAACTGATCGCCCCATTCTATGGCGATAAAAAATCAATGCTTACATTTAGAAGTATAATTCTAGCTAATTCGAAAATGAAAAATCTATTTGTAATACCAGCTTTGCTGGTCGGTTTCATCATGAGCGCGCAGGACACTTATTTGCAGTGTGGTGCCATTGTAAATGTGGAAACCGGCAAAACACAACAATCAAAAACCATAGTGATATCTGGCAATTCCATAAAATCGATATTGAACGGATATCAAAGTGGGGGTACTGAAGATACCGTTATAGATTTAAAAGATAAGACCGTAATGCCCGGCTTCATAGACATGCATGTCCATATTGAAGGGCAGTCCAGTCCCCAATCTTATATTCAGCGGTTCACCTTGAATGAAGCGGACGTCGCATTTCAATCTACTGTCTATGCCAGAAATACATTGATGGCAGGTTTTACCACGGTAAGGGATTTGGGAGGTTCCGGTGTCAATATTGCTTTGCGCAAGGCCATTGCCAAAGGTGCTGTGGTGGGGCCCCGCATTTTTACCGCAGGAAAGGCCATAGGGACTACTGGCGGCCATGCAGACCCAACCAATGGAATGAAAAAGGACCTAATGGGCGACCCAGGGCCCAAGGAAGGGGTGGTGAACTCACCCGAAGATGGTAAAAAAGCAGTGAGACAGCGCTACAAGGATGGGGCGGACGTCATTAAGATAACCGCCACAGGGGGAGTGCTTAGTGTGGCCAAAAGTGGTCAAAACCCTCAATTTACCCTGGAGGAAATCAAGGCCATAACGGAAACAGCAAAAGATTATGGAATGCTTACCGCTGCCCATGCCCATGGTGACGAAGGAATGCAGCGTGCAATATTGGGAGGGATCAAGACCATTGAACACGGCACTTTGATGAGTGAGGAGACCATGGATTTGATGGTAAAGCACAATACCTTTCTGGTGCCGACCATTACCGCGGGCAAACAAGTCACCGAAAAGGCCAAGATCAAAGGATATTTTCCAGAAGTCGTGGCTAAAAAAGCGGCTGCTATTGGTCCTAAGATCCAATCCATGTTTCAAAAGGCGTATAAAAAAGGTGTGCCTATTGCGTTTGGGACTGATGCCGGCGTATTTCCCCACGGTGAAAATGCCAGGGAGTTCGTCTATATGGCAGAGGCCGGTATGCCCATTATGGAGGCCATTAAGTCGGCTACCGTGACCAATGCGGAATTGTTGGGCCTTGGAGATTCGCTAGGGCAGCTCAAGAAAGGTTTTCTGGCGGACATTATTGCTGTTGATGAAAACCCTAAAGAAAAAGTTGAAACCCTAAAAAATGTCACCTTTGTGATGAAGGAGGGCAAAGTCTACAAATCGATGTGATCTTTTTTGGATCAGCGGTCGTACATATCATATGCTTCCCAAATTTGACAACGGATTGGAGCTTTTGGCCACTGCCCAGAAGGAGAACCTCTATGATAAATTAATTGTCCAGATCCAAAAGGATTTTGTCAGGTCCAACATCAACTTCAAGATTCCTGAAGATAGTACACCCATGCAGTTGAACACCTTACTGCACGAGAAAATTTATGTTCTGATTCTGGAAAGATATGATGCATATCTCAACCTGCTTTATGCAGTTGATATTCCAGAAAGGGAAATCGATAAATTACGGACTTTGGATGCCGTGGATGCCTCTTCCAAAGTAGGTTTTATGATCCTCAAAAGAGAGTGGCAGAAAGTTTGGTTCAAACATAAATACAACTCCTAGCCATATTTTGTCATTTTAGGCCAAGTTTGTTGACCAACCTATTGTATTTGTTGTATTTTTGACTAAATTTTTGCATAGCTTTTGCTAGAAACTATCAATGGATAAATATTCCTTTTTAAACGCTGCGCACACCTCATTTTTTGCGGAGCTGTACGATAAATATCTAACAAGTCCCGATAGTCTTGAACCTAGTTGGAGGGCTTTTTTCCAAGGGTTTGATTTTGGTTTGGAAAGTTCGCTTGATGAGCTGGACATATCAGCTGCAAATGGCACCATTATCAGTGCCAATGGTGAGCAGTTGGCCGTTCCCCAATCCCTGCAAAAGGAGTTCCAGGTGGTCAAGCTCATTAATGGTTATCGTTCTCGGGGACATTTGTTCACGCAGACCAATCCGGTAAGGGAAAGAAGAAAGTATGTGCCCACCTTGGAGATTTCCAATTTTGGGCTTTCAGAAGAAGATTTGGACACGGTCTTTGATGCCGGTAAAATTATTGGCATAGGCCCAAGTTCGCTAAAGGATATTGTTGCGCATTTAGAGCGCATTTATTGCGATGCCATTGGTGTGGAATACATGTACATCCGAACCCCGGAACGCATCCAATGGATTCAGGATTGGTTGAATGTAAACGACAACCACCCCAATTTTTCCCCGGAGGAAAAGAAAAACATCCTACGTAAATTAAATGAGGCCGTTTCCTTTGAAAGCTTTTTGCACACCAAATATGTGGGCCAAAAGAGATTTTCCCTTGAAGGAGGGGAATCCCTTATTCCTGCGCTTGACGTAATCATAGAAAAGGCCGCCGATGCCGGGGTCAAGCAGTTTGTTATGGGAATGGCACACAGGGGTAGGCTGAATGTGTTGACCAATATTTTTGGAAAGTCTCCCAAAGACATTTTTAGCGAATTTGACGGGAAGGATTATGAAGAGACCATTTTTGATGGTGATGTAAAATACCATTTGGGCTGGACATCCATGAGGGAGACCGACTCTGGTAAGGTGGTCAATATGAACATTGCCCCCAATCCATCGCACTTGGAAACGGTAAATTCCATTGTGGAGGGAATTGCTCGGGCCAAGCAAGATCGCCATCACCTGGAAAATGTATCCGAAGTACTCCCCATTTTGGTTCATGGAGATGCCGCTTTTGCAGGTCAGGGAGTGGTGTATGAAGTAATACAGATGGCACGTTTGGATGGCTACCATACCGGAGGTACGATCCATATAGTGGTCAACAACCAAATTGGCTTTACCACCAATTATTTGGATGCAAGATCATCTACCTATTGTACCGATGTGGGTAAGGTTACCCTTTCGCCTGTCTTGCATATCAACGCTGATGACGCCGAAGCTGTGGTACATGCGGCCACCTTCGCATTGGAATATAGGATGCGCTACAAACGGGATATTTTCTTGGACCTATTGGGCTACCGAAAATATGGACATAATGAGGGGGACGAGCCAAAGTTCACCCAACCATTGTTGTACAAATCCATTTCCAAGCATAAAAACCCCCGTGATATTTATGCTGAAAAATTGATTGCCCAGGGCATTATTGACCAAGATTATGTCAAAAACCTTGAGGCAGAATACAAGAAAAACCTAGAGGAGGATCTATTGGATTCCCGAAAAGTGGAGAAAACACGAATCACTCCTTTCATGCAGGATGAGTGGGAAGGTTTTGGCCAGGTTACGGAAGATGCCATGCTTGGATCTATAGATACCAAGTTTCCCATCAAAAAGTTGGACGCTGTTGCCAAGAGCATAACTGTGCTTCCCGAAGGGAAGAAGTTCCTAAGAAAATTGGAGCGCTTGGTGCAGGGCCGCAATAAAATGTACTTCGAGGACAATCAACTGGATTGGGCCATGGGGGAATTATTGGCATATGGTTCCTTGATTGAGGAAGGTTTTGATGTCCGTATGACGGGCCAGGATGTGGAGCGGGGTACCTTTTCGCACCGCCATGCTGTGATCAAAACGGAAATGCACGAAGAAGAAGTGGTGTTATTGAATAATATGGGCGAGCATCAAAATGGCAAGTTCCATATTTACAATTCCCTGCTTTCAGAATACGCCGTAATGGGCTTTGATTATGGGTATGCCATGGCAAGTCCAAAAACATTGACCATTTGGGAAGCCCAGTTTGGGGATTTCAGCAATGGGGCGCAGATTATTATTGATCAATATTTATCCTCCGCAGAGGACAAGTGGAAATTGCAGAACGGTCTGGTGTTGTTGCTTCCCCATGGATATGAGGGCCAAGGTGCCGAGCACTCTTCGGCCAGAATGGAGCGATACCTTCAGCTCTGCGCCAAAGACAATATGTATGTGGCCGATGTAACCACACCTGCCAACATGTTTCACCTGCTTCGCAGACAGATGAAGGCCAAGTTTAGAAAGCCTTTGGTGGTTTTTACCCCAAAGAGTTTATTGAGGCATCCCAAAGTATTGTCCACAAAAGAAGAAATGGCAAAAGGTAGTTTCCAACCGCTCATTGATGATACAAATGCGACAGCCGCCAAAACAAAGACATTGGTGTTCTGTACCGGGAAGTTCTATTATGATTTGCTGGATAAAAAAGAAGCGCTGAAGCGGGATGATGTGGCCTTGGTTAGGGTGGAGCAGTTGTTCCCCTTACCGGCGGAGGAAATGCGAAAGACCATCAAGAAATACAAAAACGCAGCTGATATTGTCTGGGCCCAGGAAGAACCCAGGAACATGGGGGCATGGGGACATTTATTGATGCATTTTGACGAGGCCAAGAGTTTTAGGGTAGCATCAAGAAGATTTTATGGGGCACCAGCCGCCGGTAGTGCGGTAAGGTCGCAACGAAGACATGCCCAAGTAATAGATTATGTCTTTGATAAGACCAAGGACAACATGGTTAGACGATAATTGACAAAGAATAAACTAAAATAACATGGTTTTAGAAATGAAAGTTCCCTCACCAGGGGAATCCATTACCGAGGTAGAAATTGCAGAATGGTTGGTTCAGGATGGCGATTATGTGGAAAAAGACCAAGCAATTGCAGAAGTTGATTCGGACAAGGCAACCTTGGAACTTCCTGCTGAGGAAAGTGGCATAATCACTTTGAAGGCCGAAGAAGGAGATGCAGTTGCAGTAGGGGAAGTAGTATGTTTAATTGATACCAGTGCCGCCAAACCGGAAGGCGCACCTTCTGCAGCGGAAACCAAAGTAGAGGCCAAAGAGGAACCGGCTAAAGCAGAAGCACCTAAGGCAGAGGAACCGAAAAAGGAAACTTATGCCTCCGGCACGCCATCTCCGGCAGCCAAGAAAATCCTGGATGAAAAGGGGATTGAGCCTTCATCTGTGAACGGTTCTGGAAGGGATGGACGAATTACCAAAGAGGATGCTGTTAAAGCCGTTCCGTCCATGGGTACCCCAACAGGTGGAAACCGAGGAGAGTCCCGTTCCAAACTATCCATGTTGCGTAGAAAAGTAGCGGAGCGATTGGTTTCTGCAAAGAATGAAACCGCTATGTTGACCACTTTCAATGAAGTGGATATGTCGCCCATTTTTGCATTGCGCAAACAATACAAGGAAGAATTTAAGGAAAAGCACGGCGTAAGTCTTGGATTTATGTCTTTTTTCACCAAAGCCGTGATTCGTGCTTTGCAAATGTACCCGGCCGTGAATTCCATGATTGACGGGAAGGAAATGATCACCTATGATTTCTGTGATATCAGCATAGCCGTGTCCGGTCCCAAAGGGCTTATGGTGCCCGTGATCAGAAATGCCGAAAACCTAACCTTCCGTGGTGTGGAAGCAGAAGTAAAGCGATTGGCACTTCGTGCTCGCGATGGGCAGATTACCGTGGATGAAATGACCGGTGGAACCTTTACGATTTCCAATGGTGGGGTATTTGGCTCCATGCTGTCAACACCAATAATCAACCCTCCCCAAAGTGGAATTTTGGGCATGCACAACATTGTGGAACGTCCCATTGCCAGGGATGGCCAGGTGGTTATTGCGCCTATTATGTACGTGGCACTTTCTTATGATCACCGAATCATTGACGGTAAGGAATCCGTAGGATTTTTGGTGGCTGTTAAGGAAGCCTTGGAAAGCCCTGAGGAACTGTTGATGGATGGCAACGTAAAGAAGGCCCTGGAGTTATAGTATAGGTTAGGTTCGATTTTGTTTCGGACGCTCTTTTTGGGAGAGGTAATTTTCTAGTGTCTATCACAAGCTAAAAATGTGAAAACGCTTGAATTTGAAAATGGGAAAATTCCATTGATTCTCTCACCTTTTGTCCATTTTTTATGTTTAACCAATAACCAATAACCAATAACCAATAACCAATAACCAATAACCAATAACCAATAACCAATAACCAATAACCAATAACCAATAACCAATAA
>NZ_JANQLX010000004.1 GCF_028280385.1 Allomuricauda sp.
GGCCAAAATCCGGACTAAAACTGTCTATCTTCAACCCACTGCTGTTGCTATTGCTATCTTCACTGGTACAGGCCGCAACAATTAGGCATATGGCCATGAAGGCCGCGGCGAAAAAGCGTAATCTTTTCATTTTGTTTGGTTTACAAATTTTCAGGGGATTAAGTAATCCAATTTTGCGCTTTATGGGACTAGGCAATTGATGGATGCACCATATGGGTTGATGCATGGGACTTTATGTGGATATAAATATGCGAAACCCCATGTACTATGGTCTTGAAAACTCCAATATGTTCTCCTTGAAGCATACGCCACAAGGGGCCAAAACCTTGATGTTAGACATTTGCTTTTTATACATAAGAAGAAAGCCCCAACCTTTAGGGTCAGAGCCTATTATTAAACATGTTTGTATTTTGTTAGGTTATTTCACAAAAATTGAAATGAACCCCGTTTCTTCCATCCCTTGGAACATAGTAAGCGGTATGCCATTTTCCCAAACCCTTGCTTCGGCTGTATTGTCATCATACCTTAAACCAGCTACATAAACATCTTCATCATAAATGTAAATGGAATTTGCGGTACCATAGCCACCTTCAACTTCTAATTTTATGGGGCTTTCATTATTTTTCCATAGTACGGGAAATTCATTATTTTGAACATAATCACCCCCAACTACGTAAGTATTGCCCCCATTAACAAAAATGGATTTGGCCACGGACCTATCAGAATCCTCAAGATGTGTGCGTTGACCATTTTCCCAGATTGTAGCGGTTATAAAAGAATCTATATAATCAATACCAACTGCATATTCATCCGTTCCCACAACAAAGATGTCCAAAGCGATGCCGAATTGATCTGAATTATAGGTCAACTCTGTCTTTTCTGAATCTTTCCAAGTAATTGGGGCATTTTCAACAGTACCAGATGTGTATATTGCATTGCTGTTTACAAATAACCCATAAGCTTCTCCGGCTGATGCACCATTTAAGGTTGAGGGGGTTCCGTTTATCCAAAGCATGGCATCACCGTCTGCAACCCCAGACACAATAACATCTCCTTTAAAAACCTGAATGGCGTGGGCTATGGCAGATGAGCCTTCTGATAAATTGTAGAGGAGCTCTCTATTTTTCCAAACTTTGGCCACGTTTGTATTATCGGACATTTTTTCATAACCACAAACATAGACATCTGTTTCTGTAACAAATACAGATCTTGCATATGCATCGTTTTGGCCATCGGTAAGGAAAGATGGATTACCATTTTTCCAATAGACGGCAATACTTTTTCCGCTGGAATAATCACTACCGGAAACATAAATACTTCGTCTAACAGTTACGATGGTGGTTTTTTGTAGGGTTCCCAAAGTCGCCGTAATGGTGGTTGTCCCTTCTTTAATTCCTTTTATATTCCCATTTTCATCCACAGTGGCAATGTTTTTGTCTACTGAATTCCAAACAATATCTTCGGGACCAGCCTGTCCGGTAATCGTGGGAACCAAGGTTTCAGTATCCAAGGTAAAGAGTTCCAAAGTGCTCTTGTTTAGGGTAAAATCCGTTTCCTCATCTTCGGTCACTTCAAATTCGCCCCCGGTATAGGTGTCGCCGTTTGCAGTAACACTGATTCTTCCTGTGGTGGCTCCGTCAGGAATAAATGCGAATATCTCCGTATCGGTAGGAGTGCCATCAATGGTCATTATGGCATTACCTATTTTAACGGTCGGTGCACTCCCAAAATTTTTA
>NZ_JANQLX010000006.1 GCF_028280385.1 Allomuricauda sp.
CGAGACCATGGGGTTGGTGATGTCGTTGGCAAAACCCCAAAGGGCGAACAGGGAGGTGATCAGCACAAAGGGAAGCAATACCGATTTGGATACTACGGGGGACTTTTTGGCATTCATTTTCTGGTTGTTTTAAGTTTGTTGTTATTCATCAATGAGCAAGGAACGGTCCAGGTGTACATACCCACCATCCACTGTAATAAACTGTCCCGTGGTATGGGACGATCTGTCCGAAATAACAAAAAGACAGGTATCGGCAATTTCCTGGGGAGTCGTCATACGGTTTTCAAGCGGAATTTTTTTAACAATGGCCTCCAATTTTTTCTGTCCGTTTTCCATGCCTTTTATCCATGTTTCATAAGCAGGGGTCCAACTTTCGGCTATGATTATGGCATTACTTCGGACACCATCTTTTATAAGGTCCACGGCCCATTCACGGGTTAGTCCCAACACCCCTCCTTTGGCGGCTGCATATCCCGAGGTTTTTCCCTGCCCGGTCAGTGCCACCTTAGAAGCAATGTTCAAGATGTTTCCCTTGGCCTTTTTGATGAGGGGCAAACAATATTTGGTCATGGCATAAAAACTGACCAGATTGAGTTTTATGGAATACATAAAATCTTCCATATTAGCGTCCAATCCTGCCCCATCATTAACCCCTACGTTGTTGATCAAGGCATCTACACGGCCATATTTATGCGCAATCTTCTGGGCTGCTTCCTTAATCTGGTTTACATCGGAAAGGTCGATCTGGATAAAAATGGAGTCAAAGCCCTTATTTCTCAAATTCCTTTCATATTCAAACCCTCTGGCATTGCGGTCCACAATTACGGGAACGGCCCCTTCATTGGCCAAGGTCTCAACGATGGTCTGACCTATACTTCCCTTAATTCCAGCAGCGCCGGTTACCACAACTATCTTGTCTTTTAAATTTAAATCCATCTCTATAAATTGTAAAATGTCATGGCGTTCGCGCCCATTATTTTTTGCTGCTCGTTTTCACTTAAACTGCCTATGGCGTTAATGACCAAATCCTTGACCTGCACATAATTTGCGGCCACCAAGCATACTGGCCAATCGGAGCCAAACATGATCCTGTCCGTTCCAAACGACTCCAAAATCAAATTGATATACCTCTCAAATTGGTTTGGTGACCAAAGCTGGTAGTCCGCTTCCGTAACCATCCCGGAAAGTTTGCAATACACATTTTGGTGCTTGGATATTCGTTGCATAAGTAGCGCCCAACCTTCGTAAAAACCATCTTTGATATAGGGTTTGGCAATATGGTCCACAACAAACTTTTGATTGGGAAACCGTTTTACAAATTCCAAAACCGCCCCTAGCTGGTGTGGAAATACCAAGATGTCGTATGTATAACCATACTCTTCCAAAAGCGAAATCCCCCGGCAAAAATTTGGGCGTAGCAAAAAATTATGGTCGGCCTCATCTTGTACCACATGACGCCATCCCTTTAAATATTGGTTGTCTTTATATTTTTCCAAATCGGCCTCAACAGCATCACTCCTTAAATCCACCCATCCCACAACGCCTTTTATAAAGCTGTTCGAACTTGCCAATCCAAGTAAAAAATCCGTTTCTTCCAAAGTTTGGTCCGCTTGAACTGCCACACAGCCCTCGATGCCATTTTCCTCATACACCGCTTTCAAATCCTCAGGTAAAAAGTTCCTGCGGATGACCGCCATGTGATCATCTATCCACGAATGTTTCTCGGCTTCGTAATACCAAAAGTGTTGATGTGAGTCTATTATCATCCTATTGGTCCTTGGTTATTAAATTCATAAAAGTTGTGAGTGCAGCCGGCATTCCTTCCGAAATGATCAGCTCAACATTTTTCAAGACCTCCTCCTCCACTTCTTCGTGGACCGTCAAGTCCATGCCCCAAAAGTTTTGGTTGCGAAGGGTTGCCTTTACCAATGCTGCGGGATTTTGCCCATGGGTATCCCATTGCCTTTTGAAAAAGTCCAGCACCTCCGTACTATCGGCCAAAGGAATGGACTCCCCGTTCCTATCACCTCTGTAGAAAACAATCAGGGCGGCAAGAGAAAACAATAATCGTTTGGGAGCTTTTTGCTTCTTCTCAAGGTAACCCAAAACCGAGGGCAGTACCCTAGTTTTATATTTGGAAACGGAATTCAATGAAATGGAGATCAGGGCATGCTCCAGATAGGGATTTCGGAACCTATCCAAGACATCATTGGCAAAAGCATGCAATTCGGCCAATGGTAGTTCCAAGGTAGGGCAGATTTCGTCAAAAATGGCTTGGGACAAAAATTGCCCTACTAATTCGTCCTCCACCGACTCCCGTACTTTGTCGATTCCGCAGAGATAGCCCACGGGCACCAAACTGGTATGGGCGCCGTTCAGAATACGCACCTTACGTGTCCTGTAGGGTTTTAAATCATCTGTGAACACCACATTTAGGCCCGCGGTTTCCGAAGGAAATTCGTTCTTGACCTGGGAGGGGCCCTCAATCACCCACAAATGGAACATTTCGCCTTCCACCACCAAATTGTCCAGATAGCCCAATTCTTGGTTTATGGACGCTATTTTATCTTTGGGATACCCTGGAACAATCCTATCGACAAGGGTATTACAGAAAACGTTGTGTTCCTCTATCCAATCCAAAAAAGCATGTCCGAGTTCCCAATCCTGGGCAAGTTGCAATATGATTCTTTTTAAATTATCCCCATTTCTATCAATTAATTCACACGGGATACATATTATTCCTTTGTCGGCGGCTCCTCCAAAATGTTCGTACCGCTTAAAAAGTAGCACCGTGAGCTTGGCCGGAAAACTGGAAGGTGGTGTATCATTGAACTTATCATCTGGATTATGGTATATCCCGGCTTCCGTGGTGTTGGAGAAAACAAACCTTAACTCTGGATTTTTCGCTTGATCTAGATAGGCCTGATAATCCAAATAAGGATCTATGCCTTTTTGAATACAGTCAATGATTTGATGCTGACTTTGGGGCTCGCCATTTTTAATGCCGTTCAGGTACAGCGTATACAGGCCATCCTGCTGGTTGAGCAGGTTCACCAATCCCTTTTCTATGGGTTGAACCACTGTAACGCCGGCATCGAAATTGGCATTTTGGTTCATTACATGAACCATCCAATTGGCGAAGGCCCTTAAAAAATTGCCTTCACCAAATTGGAGGATTCTAGTGGTATAGGTATTGGCTATTATCGTTTGTCTATTTAGTTTGGTTGGTTGTTTATTCATAAGGATATTCCTCTTTTCCAGGGGATAAAATCATTCTGACCGTTGATTTCGGCCTTGGACAATATCTCCCCGTTCGCCAATTTGATGATATGTTCCAAAATATCTTCGCCCATGGCTTCAATGCTGTGTTCTCCACTGATCACAGTCCCTGCGTTAATATCAATTATGTCGTTCATTTTTTCATATAAGTTGGTGTTGCTGGACATTTTTAGCACTGGAGAAAGTGGGTTTCCCGTAGGAGTGCCCAAACCTGTGGTAAAAACAATCATATTACAACCTGAGCCTGCAAGCCCAGTTGTGCTCTCTACATCATTTCCAGGAGTACACAACAGGTTCAAACCTGGTTTGGTCACAGGTTCCGTATAATCCAATACATCCACAATGGGCGATGTACCGCCTTTTTTTGCCGCCCCAGCCGACTTCATGGCATCGGTAATCAATCCGTCCTTTATATTTCCTGGGGATGGATTACTATCAAATCCAGAGCCCACTGCAGTTGCCGCATTGGAATACGAACGCATCAGGTCTATAAACTTTTGCGCGTTTTCTTCGGACCCACATCGGTTGATGAGTTCTTGTTCCACCCCATTGAGTTCTGGAAATTCTGCTAGCACGGCAGAGCCCCCCATGGCGACCAATAAATCCGAAGCGTGACCTAGGGCCGGATTGGCCGATATCCCGGAAAATCCATCCGAACCTCCACACTCCAATCCCAATACCAGCTTGTTGAGGGGAGCTGGTTTACGGTAGTTGCCATTGGCTTTGCTCATGCCAATGAAAGACTTTTTAACTGCAGTTTCAATAAACTCCCTTTCGCTACTGGACTGCTGTTGTTCCAAATAGAATACGGGCCGGGAATAATTGGGGTTCAAGGTCTTGATATAGTTTTGCAACATGTCTACTTGGGCATTTTGACATCCCAGACTCAGCACAGTGGCACCGGCCGTATTGGGATGGGTGATGTACCCGGCAAGTAACCTACACAGGGTATCCGCATCTTGCCTAATGCCGCCACAACCCCCATCATGCCGCAGAAATTTGATTCCATCCACATTGGGAAAAACCCTTTTTTTGGACACTTCCTCTGGAGACAACTCCAATTCCACGTTGTACAGTTCATCTTCTGTTGCACCATTCTTATAATGTTCTATAAGGGATTGGATGTTGACCACATGGTCTTTTCTTGTCAGATACCCCAATGGGTCGGAAAGGGCAGCTTCCAGTACATCCACATTCCTATTCTCACAAAAAACCAGCGGTATTACCAGCCAATTGTTCCGGGTGCCCACCTGACCGTCTTCACGATGGTATCCAAAGAAAATAGCTTCGTCAAATTTTGATGCGTTGGGCGCATCCCAATGAAATTGTTCATTTTTGTTTTCATAGTTTGCCGAGGCATGTTCCAGGTTTTCAGTGGTGATTGCACTTCCCTTTGCAATAGGTGCAACCGCCCTACCTACCAAGGTACCATACATATAAATTTCATCGCCCACGTTAAAATCCTGGAGGGCAAATTTGTGTTTGGCCTTTATGGCTTCCACGAGCTCCAGTGATTGCCCGCCAACATCCACATGCAATCCCTTTGGCAGCTCGGTGATGGCCACGACAATATTGTCTCTTGGATCTATTTGTAAATGTTTCGGCATTACAATACGCTTATCTTATTATTCTTGATCTTGCTTGTTGTTCTCCTTTGATTCACTAATTCCTGATGTTCATTCATGGTTTCATTTTTTAAGTTGACCCGTAAAGCCATACTAGTTTATAACCATGAAAATACGTCTGATTAACAATACTTGCCAAATAGAGGCCAAATTGAGCCCCTGCATCCCAAACTTTAGACTGACTATGGTCTCCCTAAAAAAAACCAAGGCCATCGATTAGCAACCCATTTCCCAATTTTCTCGAAACAATCCGCTTCGGAAACTCTTTATTTTCGGTAATTTTGATTGTTCAATCGATTGAACTAGTTTACAAAAAAATAGGACTTCACATCTTAAGGGGGGGTAGAACAAAGTAGCATACTTTTTTGTCTTTCTGTTCAGAAACAAATAGTTTTGTTCAAACGTTTAAACAAATATACACGAAAATACCATTGGGCAAAAAAAAAGTCACCATTAAAGATATTGCCAATGAACTTGGCATCACGCCTTCAGCAGTTTCCAAAGCGCTGAACAATCACCCAAGGATGAGCATTGAAACCAAGAATGCAGTCCTTAAGGTGGCCAAAAGGTTAAACTACCAGCCCAACTTGTTGGCAAGCGCGCTTCGCAAGGGCAAGAGCAATTTGGTGGGAATCATTGTTCCCAGGGCGCACAGTAACTTCTTTTCTTCGGTAGTGGAAAATATTGAAGAAACCCTTAACGGCAAAGGGTATAATGTGGTCATTACCCAATCCAATGAATCATACCGCAAGGAGTGTAAGAACATTGACGCCCTATTGCATATTCAGGTGGATGGGATTATTGCCTCTCTGGCCAACGAAACGGTGGACCTCAAGTATTTCAATAAAATCATTTCCAACGGAGTTCCCCTCGTCATGTTTGATCGTAGTGAAGATGTCCTCAAGGCAGATTATATTGGTATAAACGACTACGGTAGCAGTAAATTGGTGGTGGACCATCTAGTGGAGCAAGGCTGTAAAAGAATTGCCCACATTGCCGGTTTCGCCAATACAAGAATCTATAAAAATAGGATTGAAGGCTATAAAGATGCCCTTGCGGAAAATGGCCTGCCCTTGGATGCCGATCTTTTGGTGGAGAGCAAGCTTACCATAAAGGATGGCAGGGATATTATGGAGCACTTCCTGGCTATGCCTGAACGTCCAGATGCCGTATATGCCGCAGGAGATTACGCCGCTTTAGGGGCCTTGCAGACGTTGATTGAGCATGGTATACCGGTTCCCAAGGAAATGGCATTGGTAGGATTCAGTAATGAGCCCTTTACCTCCCTAGTGGCCCCCAGTATCACAACCATTGACCAGCACAGTGCGCAAATAGGAAAATTAGCCGCCGAATCGTTTCTTAAAAAAGTGGAGGGTACCTCGGAGGATTTGGATAAAATCATCTTGGAACCTGAATTGCTGATCAGGGCCTCCTCCATGAAGAGCAAGGCCTTGGCCTAGATTCCAAAGTAGTTAAACCTTATTTATTCAAGATTATTCAAGGTAGATCGTTGATCCATTCCTTGGATTCAGGTACGTTGGTGTTGTTCTTTTGTGGAGCTCCCGGTGTTGTTCTCCCATCAATCACATATTTTTTGAGGTCGTCGGTCATCTCCGATGCCTTTAGATTGTTCACCTCCAACAGATTGTAGTTTTCACCTGGGTCGGCAGCAATGTTGTACAATTGATATTTTGGTAACCCTTCGGTCACAGCTTCCTCGTTGGTAGGATGGGACAGCCATCCGCCAGATCCCGGACACATTTCCATTTTCCACCCTTCTTTCCGTAAGGACAAATCACCACTGGCCGAAGCACTGATTACAGGGCGATCTGACAAATCGGTCGACCCTTGCAAAAGAGGATAAAAACTATAGCTATCCTCAGCCATGGAGTCTGTTAGTTCAAAAGCCGTGATTTCTGCCATGGTTGCCATAAAATCCGCCAGACTTACCGGCGCGTTATAGATGCGTTTGGTTTTAAGTTGATTGGGATAAGAAACGATAAGAGGGACCCGATGACCACCCTCGAAAATATCCCCTTTGGTACCCCTGAAACCCCCACTGGAATTATGTCCGTGGGAAAGCAATACAGGATAATTGGCCGATCTTTTGCTAGAACCATTGTCGGAGGCAAATACAATAATCGTGTTCTCATACATTCCTTTGGCCTTAAGCTTTTTTATCAGTTCCCCCACGCTCCAATCCACTTCCAGACAAAAATCCAAATAAAGATTGATACCACTTTTGCCCTGAAACTCCTTGGAAGGTACAATGGGTGTATGCGGGGCCGTCAATGGAAAATAGAGGAAGAAGGGCTTTTGATCGGTTTGGTTGTCAATAAAATCCACAGCACGCCTCGTGAAATTGGGAAGCACATCTTCAAACCTCAAATCTTCAGCCAATGGACCTGTCCGCCAAAAATCGTATTGGCCAAGGCTCGTGCCTGGCACAATGCTGTCGGGGACCATGGTGGGTTTGTTATTCTCCACATATACATAAGGAGGTATATCCAGGGAAGCCAGGATGCAATACGAATAGTCAAATCCAGCAGTATTGGGAGATCTCTCAACTTTCTGGGAAAAATCGATTTTTTTGACCCCCTCTTCTTCAGTAAAGGCCCAATCCCATCCCAAATGCCATTTACCAATAACCGCCGTTGAATAACCTTGCTTCTGGAGCATGCTACCCACCGTTTCCCGATCTGGTCTTATCAATGCCCCGTCCTTGGTCCATAGTACTCCTTTGGGCACATCAGAACGCCATGGGTACCTTCCCGTAAGAATGCTATATCTTGAGGGTGTGCAGACGGCGGATGTTGAATGTGCATCGGTAAAAACGATTCCCGTCTCAGAGAGCAGATCTATGTTAGGGGTTTGAATTTTTGAATTGGGATTTAATACCGAAACATCCCCATAGCCCATATCGTCTGCCAGAATGTAAATTACATTGGGGGTTTCAGTAACATTCTGCGTAACGGTTTCTTCATCGCAACAAATGAAAAGAAATACGCAAGCTATAAGGATAATTCTCACCGTATTTGCCATGGTATGGATTTGAAATGGATCAGTTACGAATCTAAAAAGAATATTGGGCCAAAAGACTCGACCCAATATTCAGAAACTAACTAACTCAAATAAACTATTTTTTCATACAACCCACAGCGTGGGATTGTTTAGGGTGTTTCATGGCTTATGTTGTGAATCCACGAAAACCATACTTCTTGTTTTGTTTACGCCAACGGTCTGCTTAAAATTTCCATTCCATCCGTTACGGGATAAAACCGTTAGTTCAATATGTTAAAGTCCACCGTCGCTTTTATCACCCCTGTCTCTGGCTTTAACCAGCTGTCAAAATGTTCTATCATTTCTGTAAAGGGCACATTATGCGTGATAAAGGATTCTGTTGGAAATTGGTCCAAAACACTTATCACGTGCTCAAAATCCTCAGTTGTTGCGTTCCTACTGCACAATAAGGTCATTTCCTTGGCATGCACTTTTGGGTGCGCATAGGTCAACTCCCCTTTGGACAATCCAACCAAAATAAAACGCCCACCATGTGACATATACTCCGGTCCGGCTTCAATCGCATATTTGTTTCCCGAGGCATCAAACACGGCTGTGCACAAATCCCCTTGGGTAATCTCCTCCACTTCTTCAACGGCTTTGTCACCTGCTCTCACCACATGGTCTACTCCTATCTTATCCTTGGCATATAACAATCGTTGCTCGTTCATATCAATGGCAATCACCTTTGCCCCGGCTATTTGTGCCAACTTCATGATTCCAATTCCAATTGGTCCACAACCTATTACCGCAATGGTTTCACCTGACACAATGTTGGCCCTTCTTAAGGCATGGGCCCCAATGGCCAGTGGCTCCACAATGGCCATTTCGTCATCGGACAAATGGTTAGCCGGCAACAGTACTTCCGTAGGCAACGTAATTTGCTCTTGCATTCCCCCATCGCCATGCACTCCCAAGACAGTCAGATTGGTACAGCAATTAGGTTTTCCATTCCTGCATGCAACACACTTACCGCAACTGAGATAGGGCATTATGACAACTTTGTCCCCAGCTTTTATCCCTTTTGCATTATCATCAATTTCCAAGACCGTTGCGGCCAATTCATGGCCTAATATTCTAGGATAGGTAAAAAATGCCTGATTACCTCCGTATGCATGAAGATCCGTACCGCAAATACCCACTTTGTTGATTTGCAACAAGGCTTCATTTTTTTTTCGGACAGGAGGTTCTTTTTCTTTTAAAATAAACTCCCCTGGCCTCTCGCAAACGATATATTTCATTTACTAATTTCAATTCTCAAATTCAAACGTTTGAACATTTTGTCCAACCACATCAGCGAAACGCTAGTTTAAAGTTAATAAAAAGTTACCGAACATTTCGCACTCCAACTAAATGATATTCAAATGTTCAAACGTTTGAACAAATATATAAAAAACTTGTCACACAAGGGTACCATAATTTGTCTAATTTATAACACCTATGGAGAATCATCTTAAAATTCTTATCGAAAAGGCCAATTCTGGAGATCGAAATGCCCTTGAACTGATTTTGAACGAAATTAAGGATATGGTATACAACTTATCCCTGAAAATGTTGCTGTTTCCAGAGGACGCCAAGGACGCCACCCAAGAAATATTGATTAAGGTAATTACCCATTTAGGTACCTTTCAATTTCATAGTAAGTTCAAGACTTGGGTGTACAGGGTGGCCACCAACCATTTGCTAAACCAGAAAGGAAAACGCTCCAAGGAATTTGCCATGTCTTTTGAAGATTATGCCCTGCTCATCGACTCTGGCCAATCCAATTCAACAAGGTATGCAAAAAACGAAGGTGAGCTTGCCCTATTGGAGGAAGAGGTAAAAGTGAGCTGCACCCATGGGCTTTTGCTATGCCTGGATGAGGCGGCCAGAATGGTTTATATATTGTCCGAAATTCTTGAATTCAACAGCCTGGAGGGTTCTGCAATTTTGGGAATAACCCCAGAAAATTACAGAAAGAAACTCTCCCGTTCCCGGACAAAAATCAGAAATTTTTTAAACAACAAGTGTGGATTGGCCAATTCCAAAAACCCTTGTCGTTGCAGTAAAAAAATTGATTTTCTGATTGATCAGAATATTATTGGGCCCAAAGATTTGAGGTTCGCCCACTTCACTAATCGCAGTATTGAACTGGTTGCGCAAATCGGCGAACTGGAAAAATCAGTGGCCATCTATCGCTCCACGACTAGTTTTCCATGTCCCGAATCCATATTGCACGAACTTAAAACCACTTTAAAAATCGATTGAAAATGACCACCTACCTTTTGAAACTGAAACAATTTGTAATCATTACCCTGATCACGAGCATTTGGATAAACATTTCCGAGGTGTTCCGTTACTTCATCTTTGTGATGCCGACCACCAAGGATTTTTTTGACCACAAGGAAGGGGTGGCCCAAATGGATTGGGGGATTTTCGCTATTTGGGGGTTGTGGGATACACTGTTGACCTCGCTTTTGGTTTTTATTTTTTGGTTGTATTCGAAGTCCTTTGGACTAAACATAAAATCCGTTTTAAACGCTGCCACGATTGTTTGGTTGTCCGTATTTGTTATTTTCTGGGTGGCCACCGCCAATATGGGATTGTCCAATTGGGGTATACTTCTTATCACCCTTCCACTAAGTTGGTTGGAAATGGTTGTTGGTGCCTGGATTGCCTATTTATTGTTCATTAAGACCCTGAATACCCGTTGACAAATCTTTATTGCCTTGTTTGGTTATGCCTATCAAGTAATTGATTGGGCCAATGAAAACATTGGCCCAATTTGCTAGTACGATGGCTGCTCAACCTCGTTTCTTAATTGTTGGGCAGCTGTGACCATCACCTTCAAAGCCTCCTTGGTCTCTTCCCATTTACGGGTTTTTAGACCACAATCCGGGTTTACCCAAATGTTGGAAGCAGGAATTAAACCTTCTGCCTTTCTCAACAGGCTTAAAATTTCCTCGGATGATGGAATCCTAGGGGAGTGAATATCATAGACCCCTGGTCCAATATCATTGGGGTAGTCAAAATCCGAGAATACATCCAAGAGTTCCATTTGTGAACGTGAACATTCTATGGTAACCACGTCGGCATCCATTTGCGCAATATGTTCAATGATGTCATTGAACTCTGAATAACACATATGTGTATGAATCTGTGTGGTGTCCTTTACAACGCAAGTAGACAGTTTGAAGGAGGCAACTGCCCATTCCAAATAAGCCTCCCAATCCTTTTTTCTCAAAGGAAGTCCTTCGCGCAGGGCAGGTTCATCCACCTGAATTACCTTAATATTGAAATTTTCCAGTTGCTCAACCTCATCGCGTATGGCCAAAGCAATTTGACTACAGGTTAGGGAACGGGGTTGATCATCCCTAACAAAGGACCATTGCAATATGGTCACGGGGCCTGTCAGCATCCCCTTTACCGGTTTAGAGGTCAAGGATTGAGCATAGGTGGTGCAAAATAAGGTCATTGCTTCCGGTCTGGAGACATCGCCAAATATTATTGGGGGCTTTACACAACGGGAGCCATAACTCTGCACCCAAGCATACTCAGTAAAAACAAATCCCTTCAATCTTTCACCAAAATACTCCACCATATCGTTTCGCTCAAATTCCCCATGTACCAATACATCAAGATCTATTTCTTCTTGAAAGGCAATTGCTTTTTCCATTTCATTTAGGATGCGCTCCATGTACTGCCGCTCGGTGAGGTCACCATTTTTAAACTGCCTTCTAAGCCGTCTCACCTCCTGGGTTTGTGGAAAAGACCCAATTGTGGTTGTGGGAAATAAAGGCAGCTTTAGCTGTTCCTGCTGTAGTACTTTCCTTTTTTTGAAGGTAGCATTCCTTTGATAGTCACGCTCATCCAATATCCTAATGCGCTGTTTTACACCAGGGTCATGTATCAGGGAAGAATTTTTTCTTTTTGACCTAGCGATCTCATTCTGTAAAAAAAGTAGATGGGTGCTGTATTCTGGGAGGCTGGCCAAGGTTTTGAGATGTTGGAGCTCGTCCAGCTTTTGTTTGGCAAATGCCATCCACTCCTTCATCTCGCGCGAAAGAACTGACTCTTTGGTTTCCAATTCCAAATCCACGGGAACATGAAGCAAGGAACAGGATGTTGAGATAAAGATTCGCTCTGCTGTTACCTTTGATGTTGCAGTCTGGATAAGTCTGAGGGACATTGAAAAATCATTTATCCATATGTTCCTGCCATCCACAAGTCCTAAAGAGAGGGAAACACCTTCCTTTAATTTTTTTGATTCAAGAACAATCTCCAATTCATCTGGAGCCCTCTTTAAATCAAAATGAACAGCACAAACAGGCAAGGAAAGGACAGTATCCAAATTATCCCCATAGGCTCCAAAATAGCTGGTCAAGAGAATCTTTAAATCTGGATGATCTTGATGTAATTTGCTATAAACCTCAACGATGGCCCGTTGTTCCTTTTCGGTCAGGTCCATGCTAAGGTAAGGCTCGTCAATTTGCACCCAGCTAGCCCCAGCTTGGTTGAGTTGTGCTAGAATTTCATTGTAGACGGGAAGGATACGTGACAAAAGATCTAGTCTATGGAAACCCGACTCCTTCTCCTTTCCAAGAAGTAGGTACGAGACCGGCCCCAACAGAACTGGTTTGGTATGAATTCCCATAGCTTGGGCTTCCTTGAACTCGTCCACTATTTTCGTTGAGAACAGATGGAATTCCTGGTCCTTACTGAACTCGGGTACGATGTAGTGATAGTTGGTATCGAACCACTTGGTCATCTCCATCGCAATAAGGTCCATACCGTCCTCTTGAAGTCCCCGGGCCATTGCAAAATAGAGGTCTAAAGGATGTTTGTCAGACTCCTTTATTACCTTGTAGCGTTCGGGAATGGCTCCCACCATCAAGGTCATGTCAAGAACATGGTCATAAAAGGAAAAATCATTGGAAGGAATCAGGTCGATACCCTTTTGTTGCTGGAGTTCCCAGTTTTTTGCCCTAATGGTCTTACCGGTCTCCAATAGGTCGTCCAGGCCAATCCTGTTCGACCAGTACTTTTCGCAAGCTCGTTTTAGCTCGCGATGGGCCCCGATTCTCGGATAGCCCAGATTGCTTGTTTTCATTGCTAAAGCTTTTATAAAATTGAACAATTTGATAAAAGCTCCTTAGCTCAACTTCGCAATGCCTTGAGCAAGAAGAACGCATGAAACACCCAACCATGTAATCAGGGAAACAAATCAGTACGTTCGACCTACCTTGAACGCGAAGGCACCGTCAAAATCCTACAATGTAGGAACGATACGGGCAGGTATCCTGGCTTATCCGATTTTCACCGCCTTCTCATCCCTTTAAAGGACAATGGCATTTTTGGCAAAAACATGCTATCCCGTATAACGGAATCGAACTTACAGTTGCGCGTCAGCTCATGATTTTCACATGATTCCCTATTAACCCCATCTTTCAACAGGGACCCTTACCGTTTTGATAAAGAAATTAAGTAAAGAACTTATTTGGGCTAAAATTAGATAATATTGTTTTCATATCCAGTATCATAACAAAGAAATGGAAAATTGATAGCTCCTGTAACGGTGCATTTCCAAGTGGTACCGCAAATCAAAAATTATTTTAATCGACCAGATTAGCCAGCACGCTTCCTAATTTCTTCACGGTGCGCCGTTCCCCAATCGGCTAGATTGCTGATTACCGGAACCAGTTTTTCACAGTATTCGGTCAATTCATATCTAACAGTGATGGGTCTGGTATCCATAATAGTCCGTTTTACCAGCAGGTTGGTTTCCATTTCCTTGAGTTCCCTGCTCAACATCTTTCCGGATATCCCTTCCACATCTTCCAACAAATCCGAGTATCGCTTTGGCCCAAAATAAAGGGCCACCAATATGTGCATTTTCCATTTACCCCCCAACACGTACATCGTGTCAGATATCGCCCTGATCTTGTGCCTGCAGGCCTGCAGCTTTTTTTTGTCACTTCCCATGGTTCGTCACTTTGTTACCTCTAGGTTACTGTTACTTTTAGTAACCTAGTAACAAAAGTATATATATTTGACAAAAATTCACAATGCAATATAAAACAATCAGGATATGAATTTAATTGAGACCATGAACTGGAGGTATGCGGTTAAAAAATACAACCCACAAAAAGTACCTGCGGAAAAGGTGAATGAAATATTGGAAGCCATTGGACTAACTGCTACTTCCGCTGGTATACAGCCCTATCGCCTTTTTGTGATCCATAACGCGGAAATAAGAAAAGTATTGGCATCGGATTCCTTCAACACCCAGATAACCGAGGCTTCCCATCTCATTGCGTTTGCTGCATTCGACTCCATTTCAAAAGAGCAAATTGCTGATTTGGTACACTTCATGGCCAAAGAACGAGAGCTTCCGGAATTGGCCCTGGAACCCTACAAAAAATCCCTTGAGCAATATATTTTATCCAGGACAGATCACGAAAATTTCATCTGGTCGTCCCAACAGGCCTATATAGCATTGGGCACCGCTCTTATTGCTGCTGCCAATGCCAAGGTAGATGCAACACCCATGGAAGGGTTTAATTCTGAAAAACTGGATGAGCTCCTACTTCTCAAGGAAAAGGGTTTAAAAAGTGTACTCTTGCTCGCGCTCGGGTACCGGGATGCCGAAAAGGATATTCTTGCCCACCAAAAAAAGGTAAGATTACCCTTAGAAAAACTGGTGACCCAGATCAATTGATTTCCTAAAAAAAAGAAACACAAAATAAAATGTTACCAAACGATCTAAAAATGAAAAATAGAAGCAAAACTCTTTACTGGATTTTCACAGGATTGCTTTCGGCATCCATGGTTACTTCGGCCACTCGATATTTCTTGGATATTGGGCAATTTCAACAGTATTTTACGGCATTTGGGTACAATGGCCGTATTGTGGTACCTCTAGCTATTGCAAAATTGATGGCCATAACGGTCATTTTGATCAACAAATGGCCTGGATTAAAGGAATGGGCCTATGCCGGTTTGTTCTTTAATTTCATCTTGGCCTTGGAAGCCCATATTTTTCTTGGGGACAGTCAATTTTTTGGTCCTATAGTTGCGCTCGTTTTTTTAGGACTATCCTATTATTTCTATCGCCAGTTGCCGAAGACTGGGCAATCCACGGATCAATGACAAGATTGGTCAGGAACCATTTCCAGGAAGTCAATCGGGGTCTTAAGATAGGGTGGATTTAGTTGGATTCCTTTTTAAGGATTTCAATGTGCCGTATCAAACGTTTCACCTCCAATTCCAAGGTGCCGTTATATACCCCCCGGATATATCCCTCTCCATCCACCAAAATAAAATTTTCGGTATGGATGAAATCATCCGAATCCGTTTTGTCCTTAAGGTCATAATCGGCAAAATATCCCTTTCTGGCCACTTGGTATAAGGAATCCTTGTTTCCTGTAACCAGATTCCATTGGGGCAGGCTTATTTCATTTTCCTCGGCGTATGCGGCCAAGCGATCTACGGTATCCACCTCCGGCATTACCGTATGGGACAACAGTCCGATATCCGGGTCGTTTTTATACGTCTCCTGAAGAAGACCCATATTCTTGGTCAATTTTGGGCAAATGCCCGGACAAATGGTGAAAAAGAAATCCGCTACATAGATCTTTCCTGCAAAAGTTTTTTGGGTTACCTCCTGCCCCAGTTGATTGGTAAATGAAAATGCTGGAATCTTATGGACGCCCTTTTCCCACCGCGGCGTAAATTCAGGTGAGTTGAAATAAGGCAATCTTTCCACTTCCTCCTGCTGGTTTGCCATGTTGCTGATACTTTCCTTCTTCTTTTCATTACAGGAAGCAAGCATAAGGACCATCGCTGTCAAAAGAATCCATCTATCTAAGAACATTGGCATCTGTATTTACCGTATAACATTTCTTTATCCCGAGCAACCCAAAACGTTCCCCGTTCCGCACCTCATAATTGGCCCTGATTTTCCCATTATCTGTCCACATGCGCTGTTTCCCAGCTTCTTTTCCATTCAAATAATTGAAATCCAAAAGTTGTTGCCCGTTCCTATACCATTCCTTGCGATTTCCATGATATGCCCCGTGATCATTGAATTGATAATCAAATTTTTTTGAACCATCTTCCCACCAACCTTTGTGATTTCCAATTTTAATCCCATGGGCATATTGGCGCCTCTGGGCAAGTTGACCCTGGGGATGCCAGCGCTTTTCAAAGCCATGTTTACGTCCGTCCCTGTACTGCAGTTCCATCTTTAGCGAACCATCATCATATGTGGAAATCAATGTTCCCCAAAAAGGGGTGTTTTTGTAATGCAGCACCCCATTGATCAGTTTCAGTTCTGGATTGGTATCGTCTACCACCCAAGTTTCCTGTTCACAAGAATTTAGGCTCGTGAGCAAAAGCAAAACATATATGACCAGACAAAATCGCAATGGTTATTGACTTACGTTTCCTGGAGTTCCATAAAATCCGTTTCCGTTCAGGTAAGGATCCGTATCGGTTATATGGTAATGGTATATTCCTTCCGGGAATTCTTCCGTGGCATGGTTATGTCCATGAAATTCATCCAAATCGTCATTGGTAATGGTTTCCCCATCTTCTAGAGGGCCATATACTGGAAAACCATCAGAGAGCAGCCCCAAAAAAGCATCCAATCCAAATTCGCCAGTAAGAAAGGTGGGTTCAATATGATAGTGATATACACCGGAGTTCTGCGGATGTCCCAAATATTGATCAAAGGAATCAATTTCATTGGTAAGGGGTTGGTCTGGGCCCGCATATTGATTAAAAAAAACAACTCCATTGCGTGAAATTCCTATGGGTCCAAGTGGTGTGGCCTCATTGGTACTTGCTGCACTCGGGTTTAAGGGAATTGTAAAAACAATATTCTGCTCGGAAATCCGATTGGGGTTCAACCTAAAAGAAGGGTTATCCCCATTATACGCCTCGTACAATTCATGGCCGGTGTCCCAATAGGGACTTTTATGGTTGGGAAGGTTGGTGGTAGTGAAAATGACGTTATCACCATCAATTTCATACGATAGATCGGTGCCAGCAAACAATTCCAGCACCTCGCTAATATCGTAAACCGTGTCATCAATTGGGTCATCGGTGATGCCGTCATCGGAACCTTGATTGTCAACCGGGGGTTCCGTACTGTCATCACTGGAACAACATATCAACACCGTTGTGACCATAAACATACTCAAAACAAGGGTGGGTAAATTCTTTAAAATCTTCATTGGATATGGGTATACATTAAACTCTATTAAAAAATCGAACATCTTTTTTGGAACACATTTACCTCGATGCTATTGTCTTATTGCTGTTAAGGCATTGACCAATGCATTCATTTCAAGCTGATCTATACTGGATAATGGCAGTTGCCCGGTATCCAATAGATCCGTGAGCTCAAAAGGGTCTGTACTTAAATCATATAGGGATTCGGTACCATCTGCAAAAAGCATGTATTTATGGGTGGCATTTCTAATGGTTTGGTCAATTTCTCCTGAATCGTCGCCCCTTTCCGTATACACAAATTGCCTTTGTGCTCCATTGGGGCTGTCCAACAATCCCCGGAAACTTAAGCTATCTTCTATCTCACTAATACCGGTCCCGGCAACTTCAGCAATGGTAGCAAAGAGGTCGGTACTCCCAATTAGCGCCTGTTCCAATTCTCCTTTACGCGTTACCATGGTGCCAGATACAATCATGGGGACATTTATACCACCTTGATACAAGCTCCCTTTTACCCGTCGATTAGGATACTCTTGGGCTACTTGGTTGGGAGTGCCATTGTCGCCCAAAAAGATGATTAGGGTATTGTCCCTTTCCTCTTCTGACAAGGATGCCAATAACCTCCCTATTTCAACATCCATGGCTTCTAATGAAGCTAGGTAGTATGGTCGAGGTTCAGCGTCTATATCGGCCTGATTATCGGTCAATCCCACCTGGGTATGAAGACCATCAGGGGGAAGATGGAATGGGGTATGTGGCGCATTATAAGCTAGCCATAAGAACCAGGGTTGGGTTTGTTCATCCACCCAATCGATGGCCAAATCAGTGAATTTCGTGGTGGTATATTCCCTTGAAGTTGAAGAGCTTCCATTTTCCACCAAACTCCAGTTAAAGTAATCTGGAACACCACCACCAAGAAAACCAGCAAAATAATCAACTCCCATGGTTATCGGGTGGTCCGGACTCCTGGACAAATGCCATTTTCCAACTACTGCATGTGCATAAGCATTATCAGTATTCTGATCCAAATAACTATGGATAGAGACTTCGGAAGTGGAAAGTGGGTCATCAACCTTAAGCACATTTGTCCTAAAACCGTACTTTCCGGTCAATATACTAGCCCTAGCCGGGGTGCATACGGAATAGGCCCAAACATTGGTGAACGTAAGCCCGTTTGATGCCAACTCCTGCAAATTGGGCATATTGGGTTTTAAAGTCCCCACGTCATATCCAGGGGTAGCATCCAATCCCATATCGTCCGCAATGATCAAAAGGATATTCGGGTGGGTGGTTTCTTCATCGCCATTGATACTGTCATCGTCGTCAATAACAATTTCGTCGTCTGTTACCACTGGATCCATGTTGTTCCCATCATCCCCGTTGGCAACTTCCGAGGAACAGGAATTGGAAATACCAAATAGGCACATAAGGATGATAAACAACCTTAAGAGTTTCATATTGGTTTGGTTTTAGTAGTGGGGCGTTCGAAAATGCCTCTAATTTGAGATAAGACTTTCGAATTGGGCAATGGTTTAATTGTACTCGAAAAAAAAGTGGGATGTCTTGGCTACGGGGTAAATATTGAAGTGCTCTTGACTGGAGTTTTAATGCCGAAACCTTTTCCACAAGCGGCAATACCAAGGTTTCAAAAAAACAAGAAGAATATAAATAAAAACCCTCTGATAATCAGAGGGTTTAAGTCGGGGTGGCAGGATTCGAACCTGCGACCTCCTGCTCCCAAAGCAGGCGCGATAACCGGGCTACGCTACACCCCGTGGACAGCTTTCGCTGCAATACTCAAAAAAAATTCCAAGAACCAAAACTACTTTAATTCAGTAGACCGGTTCCGGGCGGAGTTTATCCTCGCATGTAATGCGGGGGCTACACCCCGTGGACAGCTTTCGCTGAAATACTCAAAAAAAAATTCCAAGAACCAAAACTACCTTAATTCAGTAGACCGGTTCCGGGCGGAGTTTATCCTCGCATATAATGCGGGTATACCCCTGACCGAGTGTAAAAATGTCTGGTAGACATTTTGGAGCGAAGGGTCAGCTACTGCACTGACCTTCTATCCAATATTTTAGTCGCTGTTTACTCTCTAAAAAGTAAAAACAACTTAGTGGCGGAGAGACTGGGACTCGAACCCAGGCGACAGTTACCCGCCGACAGATTAGCAATCTGCTCCGTTACCACTCCGGCACCTCTCCTAGCATTTTGTTATGAACGTGCATTTTAAAAATGCTTGCTCTTCTTGCATGGCGGACCATATCATTCAAGCGGGTGCAAATGTACTTCTTCATACTTAAGAACGCAACTATTTTTCCATTTTTTTAGTCGCCAGGTACGCACCTCACATTTACTCAGGATACTCCACTCTCAAATGATAAATATTGGTCAATTTTTGCTTCAGTACTTTTTTGACCAACTCTATTTCCTTCAGGGTGATATTGGCGTTTAAAAATTGGTTGGCCTGCATCTGTCCGCTCACGATTTTCTCCACAAAATCATCAATGACCATAAAGGTTGGGTTCTTTAAACTCTTGGAGGCTGCTTCCACGGCATCGGACATCATTAATATGGCAGTTTCCTTGGAAAACGGAATGGGACCTGGGTATCTAAAATTAGTCTCGTCCACCTCGTCTTCCAGTTCCTGTTGTTTTTTAAAGAAATAAAACACCAGGGTGGTACCATGGTGGGTCCGTAAAAAATCTATTACCCTATCCGGAATTTTGTTTTTTCTGGCAATTTCAATCCCTTTGATCACGTGGTCTATGATAATCTTGGCACTCTCCTTGGGCGGTAGGTCATCATGGGGATTTACATTGGTAATTTGGTTTTCTGTAAAGTAAGTGGGGTTTTCCATTTTTCCGATATCATGGTACAGGGCACCCACCCGAACCAACATGGCATTGGCCCCAATTTCATTGGCAGCAGCTTCGGCCAAATTGGCCACCTGTAAGGAATGATGAAAGGTTCCCGGAGCCTTATTCGAAAGTTCCTTGAGCAATTTTGAATTGGTATCGGAAAGTTCCAAGAGAGAAACATCAGAAATCAAACCAAATATTTTTTCATAGATATAGATCAATGGTTGGGCAAACAAAGTAAGCAGCCCGTTCAAAATGAATATCCCGAACAATATCCATTCGATATTCTCCAGATTTCCTTCGTGAATGGTATGAAAGGCAAAATATCCGATGATGTAAATCAAGGTAATCTGCCCAACGGATATAAACAGATTCGCCCTTTTGTACAGTTCTGAGGCGGTAAGGATAGTCACTATCCCCGCTATGGTCTGAAGAAAGATGTACTCAAAGCTATTGGGCACCACAAAGCCTAAAATCAATACCGTAAGAACATGCACAAACAGCCCCAACCTTGCATCAAAAAAGTTTTTGAGCACCAAGGGAAGTATACACAATGGAACTACGAACACATAGCTTTCATTGTTCTTTACCATTAAGGTCGTGGCCAAAACCATGAGCAGAATGTTCACGAAAATAAAGGTGACCTTGTTGTTGTTCTTGAAAATCTCATGCCTATACCGCTTCAGGAAGAGAAAGAGCATAATGAGTACCAGGGCCACCAAAATGGTGTACCCCAAGAGAATGAAATAGTAATTACTTCCATGCCAAAGCTCGGACTCATACTCTTCTTTCAAGGAATCGAGAATCTTAAAATTCTCGGCTTCCACAACCTCTCCTTTGGCAATAATCAACCTACCTTCCGAGACTTCTCCCCTAGTAAAGGAAATACGGGAAAGCTCTTCTTCCAACGCCGTTTCGGTCAATGCCTCATCATAAAACACATTGGCTTCCAGCGCACCTTTGATGATACTTTCCAGATTTTCATCTCCAACCAATGAGATTTGGGATAGCACCTGTGTTACCAATTCCCTAGCGCGCGGTAAATCTAGATAACCACTACTTACCAAGGGTATGGCCTCATTATTTTTGACCAACCGAATCATATTTGACGTTGGCAAATCTTGAAATATTCCCGTGGTGTAAATGCTATCCAGTACGCTCGTGGTCAAATTCAAAAGAGCGTTCTGTTGTCTTTGGGTAAGGTTGTCCGCCCCTAGTACGCTGCGCAACTCATCCGTGACGGTAGCACTGATTGCCGGTGGAATGGATGCATCGAAGGAGTAATAGTCCGTTTTGTTTTCACGAAGTGACCGTTGTTCTTCAGCAATTTCCCCACTTGTCTTTTTGATGGAAAAGTCAATGGGCGCATATAGATTCTCATATTGCCAAGGTTTCCCCTTTTGAAACTCATATTTGAACTTCCCGCCCTTTGGAAAAAAGAAGACAATCAAAGCTACGGAAACCACATACAGAAAATACTTGTAGGCAAGCGACTGATGCTTATAAACGTTGTCCAAAGTTTTACCCATTTTCCGTGCTATTGCCCCAAAAATAGAAAATATAAATAAGAAGGTGGGATAGATTATGGATCATGAGCTTTGCGCTAAATTTTAGTATTTTCGCACTTGTAAAAATGAGCATATGAATAAAGTTGTCATAGTATCCGCTGCCAGAACTCCCATAGGAAGTTTTATGGGGTCACTTTCAACGGTTCCTGCGCCCAAATTGGGTGCCGTTGCCATTAAAGGGGCGTTGGATAAAATCAATCTCAAGCCTGAACATGTTGAAGAAGTTTTGATGGGAAATGTGGTACAGGCCGGAACTGGTCAAGCCCCCGCAAGACAAGCCGCAATCTATGCAGGAATTCCAGACAGTGTGCCCTGCACCACTGTGAACAAGGTATGTGCGTCAGGGATGAAAGCCATTATGCAAGGCGCCCAATCCATTGCACTGGGTGAAAATTCCATAGTTGTGGCCGGAGGTATGGAAAACATGAGTTTGATACCGCATTATGCTTATATGAGAAACGGTTTAAAATTTGGTCCGGCCAGTATGGTGGATGGTATGCAAAGGGATGGCCTAGTGGATGCCTATGATCAGAATGCCATGGGCGTCTGCGCGGATGCATGCGCTGTGGAGCATGAATTTAGTAGGGAAGACCAGGATGCTTTTGCCATACAATCCTATGAACGTTCCGCAGCCGCTTGGGAAGCTGGTAGGTTCAACAATGAGGTCGTACCCGTGGAAGTACCCCAAAGACGGGGCGAACCTTTGGTTGTATCCGAGGATGAGGAGTACAAAAACGTAAAAATGGAGAAGATTCCTGCCCTGCGACCAGCCTTTACCAAAGACGGTACGGTAACGGCCGCCAATGCTTCCACAATTAATGATGGGGCTGCCGCTGTAGTTCTAATGAGCGCTGATAAAGCCAAGGAACTGAACTTGGAACCACTTGCTACCATAAAAGCTTATGCCGATGCTGCACAAGAACCAGAATGGTTTACCACTGCCCCGGCCAAAGCCCTGCCCAAAGCACTAGCCAGAGCAGGGGTTTCCATTGAAGATATTGACTTTTTTGAGGTGAATGAAGCATTTTCTGTGGTGGGGTTGGCCAACATGAAATTGTTGGGACTTTCTGATTCAAAGGTCAACGTAAACGGAGGGGCAGTTTCCTTAGGACACCCTTTGGGCTGCTCAGGAGCAAGGATTACCATAACACTGCTCAATGTGTTGCTTCAAAACAATGCCAAATTAGGGGCAGCCGGAATTTGTAACGGCGGCGGTGGTGCCTCCGCCATCATTTTGGAAAGAGAATAAACTCCCCAAGTCGGTAAGCCCATGCAATATGGAATCTGTCAACTCAGTGTTGTCCCAATAAGGAACAATCCAGACGATAGTGCTGAGATGATTTCCCAATTGTTGTATGGTGAGCACTTCAAAGTGCTGGAAAGCAGAAAAAAATGGAGCAGGATCCGCGTGGCCTACGACGCATATGAAGGGTGGGTGTCCAACTATCAAATACTGCTTATTTCTGAAGAAGATTACCAGAAAGTGGAAGGCGGTGCCCCACGTATGGCATCGGACATCATTTCACATATGTGCACCTCAGATGGAATGCTAGTTCCCATATTAATGGGGTCCGTGGTTTCTTTTTCGGAACAACTGGGACACACCTTTGAAGGGAACACCATTGATGCCCAACAACACAAATCCGAATTGGTGAATACCTCGTTGTTATATCTGAATGCACCCTACCAGTGGGGCGGTAAAACCCCATTTGGTATCGATTGTTCCGGACTTACGCAAATGGTTTATAAAATCAACGGTCATAATTTAAAACGGGATGCCGAACAACAATCGCAACAGGGCGAACCATTGAGCTTTATTGAGGAGAGTGAGCCAGGGGATTTGGCCTTTTTTGACAATAATGAAGGAATCATTGATCATGTGGGCATCATCTTGAAAGACAACTACATTATCCATGCCCACGGCCAAGTCCGAATTGACCGGTTAGATCACACAGGTATCTTTAACACCCAAGAAAAACTGTATACCCATAAACTTAGGGTCATCAAAAAAATAATATAAAAAAAGCCCCGGAAATTCCGGGGCTTTTTTTGGGTAGACTAAATTTTTACTCGCCCAACAACTTTTTAACTCGCATAAAGTTATCGGTATCTCCCAATGCACCATAGATGTTTTTCAACTGCGTCAAAACACTTTGGTTATCAGGATTGGTCTTAAGGGCATCTTCCAAGATCTTCGCTCCTTCCAAGAAAAGATCGTCTTTTTGTTTCTTTAACTCTTCGTACTTCGCTATGTCGGCTCGAGAGCTTCCCAAGGCGTTCATTTCATCAATCAAACCATTTCCTTCATTTACATAGGTGGTGGAAAGATTCAGCAAAGCATTGATATATCCTGGGTCTATGGCCAACGTCTTCTTGTACGCTTCACGGGCATCTTCCAAATTTCCTTGTTCCATATTGATAACTCCGATATTGTACAACAAATCAGCATTATCCGGGGCCATTGCAGACGCTTCGGCCATCAGTTCCTTGAACTTATCCTTATCACCCATGGCATAGTACAGGTTGGCTTCACCAAGAACAAGGTTTACATCATCAGAATCCTCTGCCCTGGCATCTGTATAAGCCGCCAACGCCTTTTCATTGTCGCCAAGTTGTTGGTAGATCAAGGCTACATTCTTTACAACTTCAGCTCTTTTTGAGGGTGTTCTTTCATCTTTGGGATCCTTATGTGTCCCTGCCTTAACATAAAGGTCACGGGTGGTCTTGTCCATGGGCTCAACCTCACCGGTTTGAACATTTACAGCGGTATAGGTAACACCACTGCCATCATACCCTATATCTTTCAATTCATTGTAAAAACTAAGTGCCTTCTCGTAGTGTTGGCCATTCACAGCACTACTGGCAGCATAGTACAAGTAAAGGGTATCTGTTGGGCTTAGCTTGTAGCTCAGGTACAATTTGTCTGCTGCAGCCTCAAATTCTTTGTTTCCGTTGTCTTCAACCGCGGCATTGACCAAATCTGCGGTTATTTGCGACAAACTTTGAGTGGCCACGGTGGTGTATTTTTCCTTTCCGCTCGCTTCCTCAACAGAAATCACCTTGTTGTAGGAATCAATGGCAGTTTGGAATGCTTCATCATCTCCTTTTTTGGCCAAATCCGAATATACATTTCCCTTAACGGCATAGTATTGGGCCTGCAATCTTGGGTCAGCGCTTTCGATCAAGGACGCGGCACTATCCAAAGAAGCCTTTGCACTTGCCGTATCTCCACCCTTAAGTGCTTTTTCAGCAGCCTTTATTTCATTCTTCTGTGAGAAACCCACTGCGGAAAATCCAAGGGCAATTAATATTAAAATTCTAGTTTTCATCTTAAATTACTTATTAGTGTTTATTGATTATTCTTTTTTATCCTCCGTATCGTTATCAAGAGCTGTGCCATCTTCTCCATTTACCTCAATTTCAAGGATATCCGCCTCGTCCATGGCATCTTCATCCTTCATCACCTTGGCTACTGCCGCAATGGAATCGTTGCCCTTGAGATTGATTAACTTTACCCCTTGGGTGGCCCTTCCCATCACGCGAAGATCCTCTACCCCCATCCGAATGGCAATACCAGATTTATTGATGATCATTAAATCATCAGTGTCTGAAACGTTTTTGATGGCAACAAGCCCACCCGTTTTATCGGTGATCGATATGGTCTTTACTCCTTTACCACCACGATTGGTAATACGGTAATCATCAATGTTGGACCTTTTGCCATAACCATTTTCAGATACCACGAGGATATCGTCCTCAAAATTGTGGACGGATACCATTCCGATTACCTCATCATCGTCCCCAGCTAAGGTAATTCCACGGACCCCAGAGGCATTTCTGCCCATAGGCCTTGTTTTGCTTTCTTCAAAACGGATGGCCTTACCAGATTTCAATCCAAGGAAAATTTGACTGGTTCCGGTGGTAAGTTTGGCTTCCAGCAGTTCATCCTCATCCCTAATGGTAATGGCATTAATTCCATTTTGACGCGGTCTCGAATACTGTTCCAAAGAAGTCTTTTTGACGGTACCTTTTTTGGTGGCCATGATCACATAATGGGAATTTACATAATCTTCGTCCTTCAAATCCTGGGTACAGATAAACGCCTTAACCTTATCTTCCTGCTCTATATTGATCAAGTTCTGAATGGCTCTTCCCTTGCTGGTTCGACTTCCTTCTGGAATTTCGTAGACCCGCATCCAAAAACATTTTCCTTTTTGGGTGAAGAACAGCATGTACTGGTGGTTGGTCCCCACAAAAAGGTGCTCCAAGAAATCCTCGTTACGGGTGGAGGACGCTTTTTGCCCTACTCCACCCCTATTCTGGGTTTTGTACTCCGTAAGTGGAGTTCTCTTGATATATCCTGCATGGGAAATGGTAATCACCACTTGTTCATCGGGTATCATATCCTCGATGCTCAGGTCTCCCCCGGCAAAGTTGATCTCAGACCTTCTTTCATCACCATACTTCTCCTTCACCTCCATAAGTTCTTCCTTGATGATATCCATTCTGCGGTCTTTCTTGTCCAGAATGTCCTTTAAGTCCTCAATGGTCTTTAAAAGCTCATCATATTCTTCACGGAGTTTGTCTTGCTCAAGTCCTGTAAGTTGACGTAATCGCATTTCAACTATGGCCTTGGCCTGAACCTCGGTAAGTTTAAAGCGCTCCATCAAATTATTGCGCGCTTCATCCACGTTGGATGACCCTCGGATAATTGCGATGACCTCATCTATGTTATCGGAGGCAATGATCAGGCCTTCCAGGATATGGGCACGGTCTTCGGCTTTCTTCAGTTCAAATTTGGTCCTACGAACTACCACTTCATGCCTGTGCTCCACAAAATGGTGGATGATTTCCTTTAAGTTCAACAGCTTCGGCCTACCATTGACCAAAGCAATGTTATTGACACTAAAGGACGATTGAAGCGCTGTATACTTGTACAGCATGTTCAATACGATATTGGGAATGGCATCGCGTTTTAGGATGTACACGATACGCATTCCTTTTCTGTCGGACTCGTCACGAATGGCCGAGATTCCCTCGATTTTCTTTTCGTTGATCAGATCGGCGGTTTTCTTGATCATATCCGCCTTGTTCACCTGATATGGGATTTCTGTAACGATGATGCATTCCCTTCCCTGCACTTCCTCAAAAGTGGCCTGGGCACGCATTACCACCCGTCCCCTTCCAGTATGGAAAGCTTCTTTTACCCCATCATAGCCATAGATAATTCCTCCTGTGGGAAAATCGGGTGCCTTGATATGGGTAATCAGTTCATCTATTTCAATGTTGTTGTTGTCAATATAAGCTATGGTACCATCCACAACCTCGGAAAGATTGTGTGGTGGCATATTGGTGGCCATACCCACGGCAATTCCAGAAGCACCATTGACCAATAGGTTGGGCACCCTTGTAGGCAATACGGTGGGTTCCTTTAAGGAATCGTCAAAATTGAGTTGGTGATCTACGGTATCCTTATCGATATCGGCCAACATCTCATCAGCGATCTTGCGCATGCGGGCCTCGGTGTAACGCATTGCCGCAGGACTGTCCCCATCTACGGAACCAAAGTTTCCCTGCCCATCAATGAGCATATATCTAAGGCTCCATTCCTGGGCCATACGTACCATGGTATCGTATACGGAGGTATCCCCGTGCGGGTGATACTTACCGAGAACCTCCCCTACAATACGAGCTGATTTCTTGTGGGCGCTGGTAGATCTAACACCCAATTCATGCATTCCAAAAAGTACCCTTCTATGAACAGGCTTAAGTCCGTCCCTGACATCTGGCAGTGCACGTGACACAATGACCGACATTGAGTAATCAATGTAGGCAGATTTCATCTCATCCTCAATGTTGATAGGAATTAACTTTTCTCCTTCCGCCATGCTAAAATCTCGTTGTTTTTTGTGGTTAAATTATCACGGCAATATACGCAAAATCGCCCCTTTCAAAACACTTGCGGACTACTTTATTAAAAAAATTATCAACATCAAAAAAAGGAGTTCGTTATACTGATAAACCTATGTTAAAGCCTTAAGAAATTGAGCTTTATTTCGACAATTAATACTAGTTTATCGAATATGGGTACGGTATTTGACTACCGTAATGATACTTTTATTAATTTTAATTGCTGAAAAGGAAGTGTATGGATGATAATTTTTCCCCAAGAGTAAAGGACGTTATAGCATATAGCAAAGAGGAGGCCCTTAGATTGGGCCATGATTTTATAGGAACGGAACATTTGATGCTGGGTCTTTTACGTGATGGCAATGGCAAAGCCATTAACATTCTAGACGCCCTGGACGTGGATTTGGACCATCTGAGAAGAAAGGTGGAAATCCTAAGCCCTGCAAATCCGAATACAGGGACGATCCAAAAGGACAAAAAGAACCTTCATCTCACCCGCCAAGCAGAGCGTGCGCTGAAGACCACTTTTCTGGAAGCAAAGTTGTTCCAGAGTTCTTCAATAAACACCGCACATCTACTGCTATGCATTCTAAGAAACGAAAACGACCCCACCACCAAGCTTTTGCACAAGCTGAAGGTGGATTATGATAATGTCAAGGAGCAGTTCAAATCCATGATCACCAGTGATGATGATTATTTGGACGCACCACAGGCCGAATCTTTCCCCAGCGATCCTGAAGATACCGGAGATTCCAAGGAAAGTAGTTTTGGCTCAAGCTCCAGTCAAAAGGGAAGCAAAAAGTCCAAGACCCCGGTATTGGACAATTTTGGGCGTGACCTTACCCGATTGGCCGAAGAAAACAAATTGGACCCCGTAGTTGGAAGGGAAAAGGAAATAGAACGTGTTTCCCAGATTTTAAGCCGAAGAAAGAAAAACAACCCATTGCTCATTGGAGAACCAGGTGTGGGTAAAAGTGCCATTGCCGAAGGATTGGCGCTTCGCATCATCAACAAAAAAGTCTCCAGGATTCTTTACAACAAAAGGGTGGTCACCTTGGATTTGGCCTCTTTGGTGGCAGGCACAAAATACCGTGGACAGTTCGAGGAACGCATGAAAGCCGTTATGAACGAACTGGAAAAGAATGACGATATCATCCTATTTATTGATGAGATCCACACCATAGTGGGTGCCGGTGGCGCCACAGGAAGCTTGGATGCTTCCAATATGTTCAAACCTGCCTTGGCCAGGGGAGAAATACAATGCATTGGAGCGACTACCTTGGATGAATACCGCCAGTATATAGAGAAAGACGGTGCCTTGGAGCGTCGTTTCCAAAAAGTAATGGTGGAACCTACATCCGTGGAAGAGACCATTGAGATCTTGATGAACATCAAGGGCAAATACGAAGACCACCACAACGTCAACTATACCGATGATGCCATTTTGGCCTGTGTAAAGCTGACCAACAGATATATGACGGACCGTTTCTTACCGGACAAGGCCATTGATGCCCTGGACGAAGCCGGTTCCCGGGTACATATTGTAAATATGGATGTGCCCAAGCAAATCTTGGAGTTGGAAAACCAATTGGAAGATGTGCGGGAATTGAAAAACAGTGTCGTTAAAAAACAAAAATACGAGGAAGCCGCCAAGCTTAGGGACGATGAGAAAAGGCTGGAAAAAGAGCTGGCATCCGCACAGGAGAGATGGGAAGAAGAAAGCAAATTACATCGTGAAACCGTTACAGAGGACAATGTAGCTGACGTCGTTTCCATGATGAGCGGAATTCCCGTAAATCGAATTGCACAGACAGAAAGCAACAAACTGGCCGAGCTCCCTGAGCTGATCAAAGGGTTTGTGATCGGACAGGACGAAGCGGTTGCCAAAGTGGCCAAGGCCATTCAGAGGAACCGTGCGGGTCTCAAGGATCCCAATAAACCTATTGGCTCCTTCATCTTTTTAGGTCAAACAGGTGTGGGTAAAACCCAATTGGCCAAAATTTTGGCCAAGGAACTGTTCGATTCCGAAGATGCACTGATTCGAATCGATATGAGCGAGTACATGGAAAAATTCGCTATTTCAAGGTTAGTGGGTGCACCCCCCGGATATGTGGGCTATGAAGAAGGCGGGCAATTGACGGAGAAGGTTCGCAGAAAACCCTATTCTGTAATTCTATTGGATGAAGTTGAAAAAGCACACCCAGATGTGTTCAATATGCTACTCCAAGTTTTGGATGATGGATATTTAACGGACAGCCTAGGGCGGAAAATCGACTTTAGGAATACAATCATTATCATGACCTCCAATATTGGGGCGCGTCAGTTGAAGGATTTTGGCCAAGGTGTTGGGTTTGGAACAGCGGCCAAAAAAGCACAGGCCGACAGCCACCAGAAGAGCGTGATTGAGAATGCCCTTAAAAAGGCCTTTGCCCCTGAATTCCTTAACAGGATAGATGATGTGATCGTCTTCAATCCATTGGAGCGTGAAGACATCCATAAGATCATAGATATAGAACTGGACAAGCTATTTATGCGCATCAAGGAAATCGGATACGATTTGGACCTTTCCAAAAAGGCGAAGGATTATATTGCAGAAAAAGGTTTTGACAAGCAGTATGGTGCCCGGCCACTAAAAAGGGCCATCCAAAAATATATAGAAGATGCCCTTGCAGAGGAAATTGTTAATTCCAAACTGGAAGAAGGTGATAGCATTTTCATGGATTTGGATGAGAAAAAGGAAGAACTTACCATCAAAATCAAGAAGAAGGAAAAGTCGCCCGAAGCAGAACAATAATTAAATACAAGCATAAGATTGACGAGCCCCGATTATTGGGGCTCTTTTTATATAAATGTACCGTACATACGATATTTGAGCCTTTAATCTAAATTTTTTCACCTCAAGAGGCCTTCCACATACCTTCGCAAGTAGAGACACTATAATTTTGGGGAATGAGAATAGCTTCTAATAAGAAGGCTTTAATTGTACGCGAATACCAGTTGGACATAGGAACAGTTCAAGTATTTGACAACTATATGGTAGCAACTTTTGAGGAAGGTGCCACCATGACACTGGAGAGGGCTTATCAAATCATAGGAATTTCAGAAATCCATTTTAGGGAGAAGGACTTTGGCTATATCAGCCTAAGGAAAAACTCATATGCCGTGGACCCCACCATCTACAACTATCTACGCGGTATGGAAAACCTAAAGGCCTTTGCCATTGTTTCCAAGAAGGAAATTGACATGCACAATTTTAAGATTGAAAAGCTCTTTTACAAAAAGAATATGGAGTTCTTCATCGAGTATGAAAATGCCTTGGCTTGGGTCAAAAAAAGACTTAAGAAGACCAATAAAAGGAATATCGCCTAGACACTTTGTTCCTGATTGGGCTCAGGTCTTTTGAAGAGTTCCAAATATGCTTTACCAATGTTCTTGATTATTCCGGTAGCCTTTAACGAGTCATAACTATCCGTGGCGGCTCCAATATCTCCTGCCAATCCGTGAAGGAACACACCAAACACAGCGGCCTGCAAAGGAGCATAGCCCATGGCCAAAAGCCCTGTGATCATCCCCGTTAACACATCCCCGCTACCTGCAGTGGCCATTCCAGGATTTCCAGTACTATTTACATACCCCTTTCCGCCATATAGCGTAATGGTATGCGCGCCCTTAATGACCAGGACAAGATCGTTTTCTTGGGAAAAGGTCCTTGCTTTGTCCAATTTGTCAAAATCATCCTCCCACTCACCTATCAGGCGTTCCAATTCCTTGGGGTGTGGTGTTAAAATGGATTGCTTGGGAACCTCCCTAATCATCCCTTTATTTTTTGCCAGGATATTCAATCCATCAGCATCGATGACTATGGGCATTTCCACATTTTTTAGAAACTCCCCAAAAGCCTTGACCGATTTGTCCGAAGTGCCCAAACCCATTCCAATACCTATGGCATTGGGAACAAACGGGATGTTTATGCTGGTGATTTCATCGTCATCATCATCCGTAAGGACCATTACCTCGGGAATGGCGGTTTGAAGCGAATGATATCCACATTCCGGGACAAAGGCGGTGACCAGCCCGCTGCCCACTGTCAAACACGCGTTTGCCGCCATTTGAACAGCGCCTATTTTACCATAGCTACCTCCAACGATCACTGCATGGCCATAGGTTCCCTTATGGGAAAATTTTAGTCGTGGCCGGTACACCGGTTGCATATCAAACTGGGTCAAAAATTCGTATTCCACAGCTTCCTGCATCAAGAATTCAGGGTCCAATCCAATATCCAATAATTCCCATTGGTTTTGATATACTCCCGTTTCCGGCAAAAAGAAGATCAGTTTGGGTACTTGAAAGCTCAACACGTAACTGGCCCGCACCACATGGCTGGGATTCCATGGCAATCGATTGCTTGGTAATCCAGAAGGTATGTCAACGGATAACACAAAAGCTTGTGAAGCATTAATATGTTCTATGAGCTTCCCCACCCATTCGCTGGGGGCCCGGTTCAACCCAATCCCGAAAATGGCATCCACAATAATATCGGTGGGTGCTATTTCCGGCATCACGCCATCATCATTCAAAAAATCTGGCCAAATCTTGCGGTCTTTGAGGCGTTCCAGGTTCAAGAGAAAATCCTTGGAGCGTTTCTCGCTGTAATTGACCACATGTACCTGAATGTTATAACCCGCCTCTTTCAGGAGTCGGGCCAAGGCAATTCCATCACCGCCGTTGTTTCCAATACCGCAGAACAACTGAATGGTAACATCCGCACCCTGCAATCTGGAGTGCATCCATTCAAAAAGCTGGGAGGCAGCCCTTTCCATGAGGGAATCACTCGTGATTTGCTGCTTTTCTATTGTGAATTTATCAGCCTTATAGATTTGGTTCGCGGTAAAAATTTTCATTCAACAAGAAAAATTAACAATTGCTATGGATTTCGTAAAAATTTTAGAATCATTTGAGGAAGCCCTTAAAAGTACTACTTTTGAACCTGATTACTGTACAATGCATTTGAAACAAACGGTTATTGAATTTTTCAAGATGAACACTTATTCATCCATCTTCACCTTGGCTATCACCACCCCTTTGGGGTAGTCTGTATATTATTTCCGTCCGTTCTTTAATCTATTTCAACATTTTACAATCACTTACTAATGAAAGTCCTAAAATTTGGCGGTACATCGGTCGCCAATCCCGAAAACATAAACAAGGTTAAATCCATTGTCCAAAACAGTTCCAAAGATAAATTGGCCGTTGTGGTCTCTGCGTTTGGTGGTATAACCGATGTTTTACTGAACACCCTTCAGCAGGCATCGCTACAAGATGAAGGCTATAAAACCGGATTGGAACAAATAGAGCAACGTCATATTGACGTTGTGAAAACCTTGATTCCCGTACAAAACCAAAGTACCATCCTGAGCAAGGTAAAAAGTGATCTGAACATTTTGGAGACCCTTTTGGAAGGTTCCTTTCTAATTGGGGAAATTACCCCCAAATTATCCGATAAGGTAGTGAGCTATGGCGAGCTTCTTTCCTCTTACATTATCAGCGAATACTTTAAGGCAGAAGGTCTTAATGCCACTGTAAAGGACAGTCGCGAGTTGATCATTACCGATGCCACTTATGGCAAAGCAGTGGTAAACTTTGAAAGCACCAATTTAAATTGCCAAGAGTATTTCGGAAGCAGCGAATATCAAGTTCATATCCTTCCCGGGTTTGTTGCCTCCAGTGAAGATGGGACATCCACTACTTTGGGCCGAGGGGGGTCCGATTATACAGCGGCCATTGTAGCTGCTGCCGTTGATGCTTCTCTTTTGGAGATTTGGACCGATGTTAGTGGAATGTACACGGCCAACCCCAGACTAGTAAAACAAGCTAAATGTGTGGCCCATATCAGCTATGAAGAAGCCATGGAGCTTTCCCATTTTGGTGCCAAGGTGCTTTACCCTCCAACCATACAACCTGTCCTGGGTAAGGAAATCCCTATTGTCATCAAAAATACCTTTAGCCCGGATGATGCCGGTACCTTGATTACCAAAAATACCAACGGAGGCGGAAAAACAGTACGCGGTATTAGCCATGTGGGCAACATTAGTCTGTTATCCCTGGAGGGGCCGGGCATGATAGGAATTCCTGGGATTTCCAAACGGTTTTTTGAGACCCTTTCCTTGGAGAACATCAGCGTGGTGTTGATTACACAAGCTTCTTCGGAGCATTCCATTTGTGTTGGAATTGCAGATGAAGATGTTCAACAAGCAGTGGCTGCTGTTAACCAAGCCTTTGAGTTTGAAATCGCCAGAAAAAAGATTAAACCGGTCATTGTTGAAAAGGATTTGACCATTGTGGCCCTGGTTGGAGACAATATGAAAAGCCACCAAGGGTTGAGTGGGAAAATGTTCAGTACCCTAGGAAAAAACAACGTGAACATCCGAGCCATTGCTCAAGGAGCCTCAGAACGGAACGTTTCCGCGGTCATCAAAAAAACCGATGTTAAAAAGGCCTTGAACTCCCTGCATGAGGAGTTCTTTGAGGAGAACGTCAAACAGCTCAACCTTTTCGTAATGGGTGTGGGTAATGTGGGATCTAAATTCCTGGCCCAGATCCGTCAGCAGAAAAAATATTTGAAAGACGAGCTTCAACTCAACATTAGGGTGATAGGAATCAGTAACTCCAGAACCATGGCCTTCGACGACAATGGCATTGATCTAAATGACTGGGAGTCCATTTTAGCACAAGGTGAAAAGGCGGATAAGGAAAAATTCTTTGATACGGTTACCGAGCTCAACTTCAGAAACAGCGTATTCGTTGATAATACAGCGAGTGACGAAGTGGCGAACAGCTATCCCAACTACCTGAAAAATAGTATCTCCGTTGTCACTTGTAACAAGATTGCCTGTTCTTCGGACTATACCTTCTACAAGGAATTGAAGCAGTTGGCCAAAAAGTACAATGCACCGTTCTTGTTTGAAACCAACGTGGGTGCCGGACTGCCTATTATAGATACCCTGAAGAACCTGATTGCTTCCGGGGACAAGGTAAACAAGATACAAGCCGTACTTTCAGGGAGTTTGAATTTTGTCTTCAATAACTTTAACGACGAAGTCACCTTCCACGATATTGTAAAGCAGGCCCAAGAGGAAGGTTATACGGAACCAGACCCTACCATCGACCTAAGTGGAATAGATGTAATGCGAAAAATCTTGATTTTGGCGCGTGAAAGTGGCAACCAATTGGACATGGAACATATTGAGAACGAAGCCTTTCTCCCACAGGAAAGCTTGGACACCAATTCCAATGAGGCCTTTTTTGATTCTTTGAAGGAGCATGAAGATGGATTCCAGGAACTTTTCAAGGAAGCCAAAGATGCCGACAGCAAATTAAAGTACGTGGCCCAGTTTGAAAATGGTAAAGCCAAGGTTGGATTACAAAAGATTCCTAAAGGGCATGATTTCTATAATCTGGAGGGGAGCGACAATATCGTGCTGTTCTTTACAGAACGCTATCCCAACCAACCTATGATCATAAAAGGTGCCGGTGCGGGAGCAGATGTCACAGCTTCCGGTATCTTTGCGGATATTATCAGAATCGGAAACTTTTAGGATGGAAGAAATCAAAGTTTTTTGCCCAGCCACCATTGCCAATGTTTCTTGTGGATTTGACGTATTGGGATTGGCGTTGGATTCCATTGGGGACGAAATGATTGTCCGGAAAACCGACGAAAAAGGTATCAAGATCACCAAAATTCTGGGGCAGGATTTGCCCTTGGAAACGGAAAAGAATGTTTCTGGCGTAGCCGGATTGGCCTTTTTGGAGCATGGCGATTACCAAGGCGGTTTTGAGATAGAAATCGACAAGCGAATCAAGCCCGGAAGCGGTATTGGCAGCAGTGCGGCCAGCTCCGCTGGTGCGGTTTGTGCCATGAACGAACTTCTCGGCAGACCGTTCTCCAATCTGGAGCTCACCCAATTTGCCATGCAGGGAGAAAAATTGGCGAGCAGTGTTGCACACGCAGATAATGTAGCCCCGGCCATTTATGGCGGATTCACTTTGGTTCGCAGCTATGAACCCTTGGACATCGTTTCCATTCCCACCCCGGATGAATTGTTTGCTACGGTCATCCATCCGCAAATAGAAATTAAAACATCGGATTCCCGTAAAATCCTAAAGACCAAACTCACCCTCGAAACTGGGATTCGACAATGGGGGAATCTAGGGGGATTGGTTGCCGGACTGTTCCAGAGCGATTACGACCTAATTGGTCGTTCCTTGGAAGATCACGTCGTGGAGCCCATTCGTTCCATTCTGATTCCTGGTTTTGATGCCATTAAACAAAATGCTATGGAAGCTGGTGCCCTTGGATGCGGTATTTCCGGTTCTGGTCCTTCCATTTTTGCCTTGAGCAAAGGGGAAACTACGGCGCAAAAAGTAGCTGAGTCCATGCGGAAAACCTATGGTTCCATAGGCATCGATTTCGACATTCATGTTTCCAAAGTCAACACCCAAGGGGTAAAACCACTCTAATTTTCCATGAAGTTTTACAGTTTAAACAACCCAGAAAATCAAGCAAGTTTCAAAGAAGCCGTGATAGCTGGAATTGCGCCAGACAAAGGCCTTTACTTTCCTGAGAAGATAGAAGCCCTGCCAACTAAGTTTTTTGAACAAATAGAAACCTTATCCAACCATGAAATTGCTTTCCAGGCTATTCATCAATTTGTAAAAGATGACATTGAAGATGGCGCGTTGCGCGAGATCATTGCCAATGTGCTTGATTTTGATTTTCCCGTAGTGGAAATCGAGGAAAACGTTGCCACCTTGGAACTTTTTCATGGCCCCACCATGGCCTTTAAGGATGTTGGTGCCCGATTTATGGCCAACTGTTTGGGCCATTTCTCCAAAGGAGAAAAAACGGAGGTAACCGTTTTGGTGGCCACTTCCGGGGATACCGGGGGCGCAGTGGCAAATGGGTTTTTAGGCGTAGCTGGCGTCAATGTGGTCATCCTCTACCCTAGCGGCAAAGTATCCGATATTCAAGAACGGCAACTGACCACTTTGGGCCAGAACATCGTGGCCATGGAAGTGAGCGGGGTGTTTGATGATTGCCAAAGCATGGTAAAAACTGCTTTTTTGGACACTGAAATCACCCAACACAAAAAATTAACTTCGGCCAACAGCATTAACGTAGCTCGATGGTTACCGCAACTGTTTTATTTCTTGTTCGCATATAAACAAGCTAAATCGCAAGGCAAGGAAATTGTCTTTTCCGTGCCATCTGGAAACTTTGGAAACATCTGTGCCGGAATGGTCGCCCAAAAATTGGGTATGCCGGTAAAGCATTTTGTAGCAGCCACCAACGCCAACAAAGTAGTGCCCAATTTCCTGAAAAATGGAGCGTACGAACCTTTACCCTCCATTGCGACCATCTCCAATGCCATGGATGTAGGTGACCCGAGTAATTTTGTCCGTATTCGACATTTGTATGAGGACGAACTTTCCCGTTTAAGGGACAACCTTTCCTCCTATTCCTTTTCGGATGATGCAACGAGGGAAACCATGAAATCCATCCATAAAAATTCGGGATATGTGGCCGACCCACATGGTGCCGTTGGGTATTTGGGACTGAAAGAATACCAAAAAGCCAATCCGGATACCTATGGTATTTTCCTGGAAACCGCCCATCCCGTCAAGTTTTTGGATGTGGTTGAGGAAACTTTGGACGTAACACCTGATATTCCCCCTCAAATTCAAAAAGTTATGGACAAGGAGAAAAAGTCCATCAAAATTGACAACTACGAAGGCTTAAAATCCTTCTTATTGGATAACTGACAGTCCTTCCCATCAGTTAACAAAATATTGTTTAAAAGATTCGGAATTTTTAGGCATTTCTTTGCCGAATTCGAATAAATTTACCCCATAAACTGGACGTTATGAAATCTACAGCATTGACCGAAACCCATATCGCATTGGGTGCCAAAATGGTTCCTTTTGCGGGATACAATATGCCCGTTTCCTACGAAGGGGTCAACGTGGAACACGAAACCGTACGTACGGCGGTGGGAGTCTTTGATGTTTCGCATATGGGTGAATTTTTGATAGAAGGGCCAAAGGCCCTGGAACTTATCCAAAAAGTAAGTTCCAATGACGCCACCAAGCTTACCATAGGAAAAGCGCAATATAGCTGCATGCCCAACGAGACCGGAGGGGTTGTGGATGATCTTATCATCTATCGTGTCAAGGAGGAAACCTATTTACTTGTGGTCAACGCTTCCAATATTGAAAAGGATTGGAATCACATTTCAAACTATAATGAGGCCATTGGGGCGGAGATGAAAAACATCTCTGATAACTATTCCCTTTTGGCCATTCAAGGACCAAAGGCTGTAGAGGCCATGCAATCGTTATCTTCCATTGACCTATCGGAAATCAAGTTCTACAACTTTGTGGTGGGGGATTTTGCCGGGATTGACCATGTAATTATTTCCGCTACAGGTTACACGGGTTCAGGTGGGTTCGAAATCTATTGCAAAAACTCCGAAGTACAGCAAGTTTGGGACAGGGTTTTGGAGGCGGGAGCCGATTTTGGCATCAAACCTATTGGCTTGGCCGCCCGGGATACGCTCCGATTGGAAATGGGATACTGCCTCTATGGCAACGATATTGACGATACTACCTCGCCACTTGAAGCTGGTTTAGGATGGATCACCAAATTCACCAAAGATTTTGTGAACAGTGAGGCCTTGGCCGCACAGAAAGAAGCTGGAGTTTCGAGAAAACTGGTGGCTTTTGAACTTCAAGAGCGTGGAATTCCAAGACAAGGCTACGCCATTGTAGATGCAGATGGGAACGAAATCGGAAAAGTGACTTCTGGAACCATGTCTCCTTCTCTTTCCAAGGGAATTGGCTTGGGATATGTGCCGAAAGAACTTTCCCAAGTGGATACCGAAATCTTTATCCAAATCCGAAAGGCACAAGTAAAGGCAACCATAGTAAAACTTCCATTTTATAAGGGATAATGATAGATTTTCAGCCCATTTTGGACCAAATCCATACGAACATTCAACAATGTTCCGATAAGGGCCGGGTAGCTGATTATATTCCGCAACTCTCCAAAGTGGATGCCAATAAATTTGGTATTTCCATTTTGGATAGCAATGCCCAACAATTTTCCGTGGGTGATGCGCAGGAACGATTTTCCATCCAGAGTGTGTCCAAGGTACTTTTACTTTCCATGGCCTTCGCCAAGGTGGGCGATGCGCTTTGGAAACGGGTAGATGTGGAACCTTCTGGAGATCCTTTTAACCATCTGTCCCTTTTGGAAATGGAAAATGGTGTCCCCAGAAACCCCTTGATCAATGCCGGGGCCATTGTGGTCTGTGATGTGTTGTTGTCCCAACTCAAAAATCCCAAGAAGGAATTTATACAGTACATCCGCAATATTGCCGGGGATACTTCCATTGACTATGATTTGGAAGTTGCGGAATCGGAAAAACAAACCGGGTTTAGAAATTATGCGGCTGCCAATCTCATAAAATCCTTTGGGAATTTGGAGCATGATGTGGAGGATGTCCTCGATTTCTATTTCCATTCCTGTGCCATTGCCATGAGCTGCGAGCAGTTAGTAAAAGTGTTCTATATTTTTATGAACCGGGGCAATTGCCTGCAAAACAATAACTACCTAAACCTGCCCCAGGTAAAACGGATTAATGCCCTGATGCTCACTTGCGGATTTTACGATGAAGCCGGGGAATTTGCCTTCGAGGTGGGCTTGCCCGGGAAGAGCGGGGTTGGTGGTGGAATTGTGGCCTTGTTGCCCAATCATTTTTGTGTGGCCACATGGTCACCCGGACTTAATGAAAAAGGCAATTCCAAGCTGGGTATGCTGGCTTTGGAACAATTAACGACCGAGACCGGTTTGTCAATTTTTTAGTGTTTGGATAAAAAGAAGATACTCATACTAGGAGCCAGTGGTTTTATCGGGAATGCCATTTATAAGGAGCTCTGTAACTATTTCAACACCTTTGGCACGTATTGCCACACTACTATCTACAGCGGTAATGGGCAATTTCTCCGTTACGATATGCGCGAGGACGACATTGTTCAATTGTTGGAGCACGTGCAACCGGATTTTATCATCTCCGCCCTTCGCGGGGAATTCGCCGCACAGATCCAGGCGCACGAACATATGATGGAATATCTTATCAAAAATGAGTCGAAGCTCTATTTTATTTCGTCTGCCAATGTGTTTGATGCGTATAGCAAATTCCCTTCGTACGAATATGACAAAACCCTTTCGGAAAGTGTGTACGGCCGTCTCAAAATCAAAATAGAGAACATGATGATGCGCTTACCCAAGGAAAAGACTGCTATCCTGCGGGTGCCCATGGTCTTTGGAAATACCTCGCCCCGGGTAAAGGAAATCAAAATGCATCTGGAAGCCAATGAGCCCATCGAAGTATTCGCCAACCTCATCATAAACGTAACCAACGACGACAGGCTGACCCAACAAATCCACTACCTCATCAACAGGGATAAAACAGGTATTTTCCATTTGGGGAGCAAGGATTTGATTCAGCATGAGGAGTTTATCAAGGAAATCATCAAGCAAATGGGGAACTTCCATCCTATTTTGAAAAGGGTATTTACCACCAACGAAGACCGTTATTTGGCTGCCCTGCCGAAACACAACAAACTTCCAAAGAACCTGCGGGTAAAGTATCAGGAGATTATTGATCATCATATTCCGGTTGATTAGTTTTGAATGTTGAATTTTAAGTTTTGAATGGATGTTCATTCAGCATTCAAAATTGGACATCAGAAATCAGCCGTCAGATTCTTTGTTCTTCGCCAAAAAAGTTCAAGTTCAAGTTCAATTTTTCATCTTCCATTCAACACTTAGAATTTAGAATCCAAAATTGGAAATCAGTAATCAGCCGTCAGATTCTTTGTTCTTCGTTAAAAAAGTTCAAGTTCAAGTGCAAATTCAAGTTCAATTTTTCATCTTCCATTCAACACTTAGAATTTAGAATTCGACATTGAGCACACAATGCAAACTCACGTCAATATTATGCCTTGATTATCATATCAAAATCTGCCGCGTTGGCAATAACCTTTCCTATGATTTCCGGGGCCACCGAATTTTCTTGTGAGCTTTCCTGATGTGCTGGTAAGCCCATTTGCTCAAAGAACTCACGAAAGCCCTTTGGGCTATGGATATTGATCCATTTACAGGGTGCATCGCTTTTATTGCCAAAGGTATGCAGGGTCTTGGGCGGGATGTCCACAGATTCTCCAGCTTTTACGTTCGTGATTTCACCATTGACCATAAACTCCATCTCTCCCTCCAAGATCAAAAAGGACTCTTTGTACGAATTGTGCAGATGCGGTGGTGGACCAGGAACATGGGGAGGTGTTTCAGCATACATAAGGTCATAATCTCCTGAAGTGTCATGCACGGTGACCTTATGCCCCAATACCCATTTAGTGTTTGAATTTTCCATTTTATAAGACGTTTGTCTCACAAACATAGAACATACTTTTGAATTTTCAAAAACTTATAAGATATTTGTCTCATGAATAGTGAGTACATACAAACGGGTCGTACCAACCAAAAACTGGAAACCCGGGATAAAATATTAAAGAGCGCCCAGTACTTTTTAAAGAAAGGCAAGACCTTCAACCTGGAAGACGTAGCCAAAAAAACCGGAGTGTCGCGAGCCACTATATATCGCTATTATTCCAATGTGGAAATCTTGACCACAGAAGCCAGTTTGGATATCAATACGTTAGATTCCGCTGCCATCTTAGAAAAATTTCAAGACAAAAGTCTGGTAGAAAAAGTGTTGGGTATCCAAGAATATTTCAACAACCTCTCTTTGGACAATGAGCCCTTGTTCCGCCGTTATTTGAGCGCGGTAATAGTCCCCTCCACCTCAAAATCCGTTCGTGGCGCCCGTAGAATCAAGGCCTTGCACCTGGCGTTGGAAAAGGAAAACATTCCCGGGAAACAGAAAAAGGATTTGGCAAATCTCCTTACGCTCTTCATGGGCATAGAACCTTTGATTGTAACCAAGGACGTAGCCAATTTGGATGATAAGGAATCCAGAAGATTGCTAAAATGGGGATTGGAATTGGTGCTAAAAGCTTATCTTACAGACTAGAATCCAAGCCATTACAAGTAATTTCCCTCGCAAGGGTGATGGTTTAATCCGTTAATCCTAATACTCAATCTATGAAAAAGTTAATCACTCTATGCCTATTCCTATTTGTTTGCTCCATTGCCCAAGCACAAATGACTTCCCCTAAAGACAGTCTGGAAATTGTCCAAAAAATAGAAGATTGGAACAGGGCATGGAAAACTAAAGATGCCGTGCTAGCGGCCAAATGGTACTCAGCTGATGCCGAATTTACCAATGCCTTTGGTTTTAGCATGCTGGGAAAAAATGCTATTGAATCTTATTTGACCAGAGTCTTTAAAATGGATTTTGTTATGGCTGGAGAGTCGGAACAAACTTCATTAAAACTACTACCTATTTCAGAAAATGTGGTGTTGGCAGTCTCCACAATATCCAGAAAAGGGCAAAGGTTAAGTGATAACTCCGCCCTGGGTGACCGCAAGACGACCCATCACCGCTTGTTCCAAAATAGAGAGGGATGGCAATTGGTGGCCCACCTCATTTCAGACGCCCGAAGCATAAAGACCAACAAACATTAAACCCTATGGAAAACCACACTACCGAATTATGGAATAGTCTGGAAATCGTAAAGCTTGCTGCATCATCGTTGACTCCTCTTGTTATCGTTGGACTCTCATTTTGGATCAACTATCGACTGAAAAACTTGGAAAAAAGCATACGGGAATCTGAAAGGGTATCAGAAAAAAGAGTGGAACTTTACGATGAAATTGGAATTAAAGCCAATAAGATCTTTGCATATATCTGGTATGTAGGAACATGGAAAGAAACCAGTCCGAGGGAAATCTTGGACCTTAAGCGGGAATTGGACACTAAAATGCATACGTATAAACCTTGGTTTTCGGACAATTTTTTTAAACGCTACAGATCTTTCATATTAGCTACATTTGATGAATATCAAGGTCATGGAAAAGATGCCAAAATCAAGACCACTTTGAGAGATCGCGAAAAATATTATCCCGGAAACTGGGAACAAGGTTGGAACGATTTGATCGCGGATGAACAAGTGGATGAACTGCCTAAAATTTATAACGATCTGCTACAAGGTATCTCACATGAGCTTGGATTGGACAGATGGACCAATACCGATAACTGACCATAAGATCCGAGATTTTTCGTAAACCCAAATACTACCATGCCAAAACCCATCCTTTTTCTGCTTTTCTTCCTGTGCATCATTGTAAATGTCCATGGTCAAACCCAATATGGGGCTATCGATAAAGTTTCGAAAAGTGTTCCTGATTCCCTTACCACACCTAAGGAAATAGCTCAATATCTGACGGGTAAATGGGCGCATCCCGAACACAAAGTAAGGGCACTCTTCATTTGGATCACCCACAATATTCGCTACGACCTCAAACAGGTTAACAACCCAAAGTCCTACTCCAGTTATGAGGAGATGGTGCAGGACATTATTAATTCAAAACAAGGTATTTGCGGTCATTATTCCGAACTCTTTCATCATTTTTGTAACGCCATTGGTTTGGAATCCTATGTGATTTCTGGATATACCCGAGAGCTTGGAGAAGACCTAATTTCTGATTTGAACCACGCTTGGAACGCCGTAAAGATTGGTAACGATTTCCTTTTGGTGGACAATACATTGGCCGCAGGCTACACAAACGCCCAAGATGATTACGTACACCATTTTTTGGATGATCACTTTCTGATGGCACCTGATAAACTCATCCATACACATGTCCCTTTTGATCCCATTTGGCAGTTTTTGGACAACCCCCTATCGCATTTCGATTTTGAGAAAAGGGATTTTTCCAAGCTGGAGCAACCTGGCAACTTTTCGTTCAAAGACTCCATTCAGAGGTACGATACCTTGGACAAATTAATGCAACTTCAAGAGACTCTGGACAGAATAGAAAGATACGGGGTGACCAACAAACATATCCAACAAGAAACAGAGCACATTGCTGAACAAATTGAAATACACAAATACAATGCGCTTCAGCTAGAGCTCAACCAAATTATTGAGAAGACCAATGTCGCCAAGGACAATATCAATGAGGCCATCACGTATGATAACGCCTTTATCAACTATCTCAACCGCCGATTTAAAAATCCAAAGGTGGATGACCAAACCATCAGTACCACTATGGAACAGGCAAACCATTATTTTTATGAGGGGAAAGAACAATTGAAAAGCTGCAAGGAGGCCATATGGCGATTGGACTATGGAACCCTGCACGCGGACATAAGACAACTATTGGAATCCCATGAAAAGGAACTCATAGATTTTATCGCTAAACTGGAAACCAAAATGTTGGACGTGGAGCCATCGATTATTCGGAATACGGCCTATTCTAAAAAGTACTTGAGTACCTGGAAACCTTTCAGGTTTACCGTGGTGTATTAGAGAATTGCAAATCACATGGACAAAATTGTAGAAGTAAACGTTGGGAATTTGGTGTTCGATTGTAGAACCATGGGCAACTCTGGGGACGAGTCCATTTTGTTTTTACATGGTTTCCCTGAAACTTCCCATATGTGGAAAAAACTGATGTCCAGTTTTGCGGAAAAAGGGTATTACTGCGTGGCTCCCAATTTAAGGGGCTACAGTAAAGGTGCTTGTCCAAAAGGGAAAAAGCATTATCATATTGAACTGTTGGCCGGAGACATCTTGGCAATCAGCAAGGCGTTGAACCTATCCAGATTTCACCTAGTGGGTCACGATTGGGGCGCCGTTATCGGCTGGAAAGTGGTTCATGACCATCCAGAGCTAATTTTAAGTTGGACGGCCTTATCGGTACCGCACATCCAAGCTTTTGGAAAGGCCATTGTGGAAGATGCCGAACAACGTAAAATGAGCCAATATGTTAGGGATTTCCAATGGCCGTACCTTCCAGAGCGAAACATCCGTAAGAATGACTTCAAGCTATTCAAAAGATTGTGGAAGTACAGTGATCCAAAGGAAGTGGAGGACTATCTAAAAGTATTCCGAAATCCCCGCCAACTTACCGCGGCCCTTAACTATTACCGGGCCAATTATGCACATCTCAAGAAAGCATCCAAAGGAGGGATTTTAGGGCATATACAGCGGCCCACCCTTTTCATTTACGGTAACAGGGATTTGGCCATTGGTTCGTATGCCGTAAAAGAAAGTCACCCCTATATGAAAAACGAATATGAATATTTGGAACTGGAAGCTGGGCATTGGCTCATTCAGACATGCTATGATGAAATAGAAAAAGCCATTGCAGCACACATCAATAGAAACAAAAGCGAACCGCAATACTAAAGGCAGTGTACTGAATCATAAGACTAAAATTTATCCTAGTTACCTCTATCATATCCAAACGCCCTACTTGCAAAAGTAGCGTTCAATCCCATTCCCAAGGCAGCTTGTTTCAATGGCTCTGGGACATTTCCGCAGAATAAAAAAGGTCCGGGTTCCGCAATTTGAAGTAAAGTGGGAAAATGCCCCGCTGCGGTAGTGCCCAAATGTTGACCCAACGCATCTCCATTCATAAAAAGGTCGTGTACCAGAAGAACCCCGCTGGCTTCATCATAAAAGCAATCCACTTTAAGGGCACCCGGCTCGGTTTCCTTCATTTGTTTTTCCACTTCTTGATAGATGTTTTTTAGTTCGTCACCTTTTCCAGGTTTGGCAGTCCACTTGTATACCACCATAATTTCATCTGTTTTCATCGATTCTGTTTTTGATTAATACTTGCTTTTTACAAACTTATGTCTATAATTACATAATTAGGATTGTCTTTTTCGACAATTTAAAGGGTTGTTTTCGACAATTTTGTTTTCTATCTTTGTCTTCAATTCCTTGATCATGAAACATATAAGTGTCATTGTTCCTTCGGGAAACAGCATTGTAGATACCATTATAGCGCCCTTTAATTTGCTTAGCATGGCTAATTCGTACCTGCGCAGAACAAATAGGCTTTCGGAAAATCCATTTAAGATAGATTTAGTTGGAAAGTCCATGGAACCCATTATCTATCAGGGTTTATTCAGTATACAACCTACCGCTGCCCTTACCGATATCACAAAAACAGATTTGATCATTGTTTCCCCGATCAGTGGAGATTTGGAGCAGGAAATTGAAAACAATAGGGTTTTCATTGATTGGATTAAAATGCAGCGCATAACCCATGGTTCTGAAATTGCCAGCTTGTGCAAAGGGGCCTTTTTGCTGGCAGAGACCGGTTTGTTGCATGGAAAAATGTGTGCAACCCATTGGACTGCCCATGATTTGTTCCGACAAAAATATCCCAACATTAAGCTCATCCCTGAAAGAATCATCTGCGAGGATAACGGGATTTACTCCTCGGGAGGCGCTTATTCCATTCTCAACTTTACCCTCTATTTGATCGAGCGTTATTTTGGAAGGGAAACTGCTATTTGGTGCTCCAAGCTTTCGGAAATCGATTTTGACAGAATTGGGCAAAATGAATTTATCATTTTCAACGGTCAGAAAGACCATTCGGATGAGCCCATAAAAAAGGCACAGCTTTTTATTGAAGATAACTATCAACAAAAATTGAACATCCAGAAGATTGCGGATATGGTTCATTTAAACGGCCGCAGCTTCCTTCGTAGATTTAAAAAAGCCACATCCAACACTCCATTGGAATATATTCAGCGCGTGAAGGTTGAAGCCGCCAAAAAGAAATTGGAATCCACCACCGCAACCATACTGGAAGTGATGTACGGCATTGGATACAATGATGAAAAAGCATTCCGAACCGCTTTTAGAAAATACACTGGTTTATCTCCCAAAGCGTATCGCACAAAATACAATAGAGAAATGTCCTATTCCTAGGACTGCCCCATTTCAGCATAGTCCGTGGGCGAATGTCCAAACTCCTGCTTGAAGACGGTTGAAAAATAGGTCGGTTGGTTAAATCCTGTGGCGTATGCCACCTCGGCAATGCTGCTATGTCCTTCCTCTAACAGGCGAGCCGCAAGCTTTAAGCGTTGGCTTCTAATAAATTCCGTCGTGGAAAGTCCGGTTAATGCCTTTAACTTGCGATGCAAGTGCATGCGGCTCAACCCAACCTGCTCGGCAAAAGTTTGGGCATTAAACTCTGGATTGGTCAATTCTATATCCAATATTTGCTGGATTCGGTTTAAAAGTCCGGTGTCAGCATTGGTTAATTCAATATTCTTAGCTTTAAAAAACGGTTGATTGCCAAACTTCTCCTGGATGGCCGTTCTGGTGGCAATCAACTTATCGATGACCACCCTTAATTTCTCCTCTTTAAACGGTTTTACCATATAGGCATCAGCACCAGTTTTGAGTCCTTCCAGCTCGTTTTCCTCCCCAGATTTTGCGGTCAACAAAATTATTGGGATATGTGAGGTCCTTTCATCGGTTTTGAGGGTATTGCTTAGCTCGATTCCATTTTTTACCGGCATCATCACATCGGAAATAATCAAGTCAGGAATTGTTTCCAGTGCAATGTTCTCCCCTTCTTCTCCATTTTCGGCTTCCAGTATGTTATACTCTTTTTTGAACAGGGTTTTGATAAAAAGCCTGATTTCTGAATTGTCATCCACTACCAGCAGTACGGGTAGGGAGTTTTCTTCAACGTATTTCTCCACCATATCCGGCTCGAGGCCCACCACGGTATTATCCCCTTTAATGCTTGATAGCAACTCCTCCTCTGCCACTATCTCTGCTTTGGAAAAGGTATTTTTTGTGACGGGCAATGTTACTTCAAAGGCTACGGTTGCGTCATTGGGTTTGTATGCGCGTACTGTTCCCTTTGCAAGATTTGCCAATTCCTGAACCAGGGAAAGGCCAATACCAAAACCTTGGTTCATCGTATTGCTTTGGTAAAAACGGTCGAACAAAAGCGGTAGTTCCTTTTCTGACAGATCATTGTTTTGGTTGACCGTAGTGATCCTCAATTGCTGCCCAGGTTGAACGGCCTTAAATTCGATTTGACCCCGCTGTTGATTGTACTTAATGGCATTGGACAGGAGATTCGTGACAATTTTTTCCACCACATCCCTATCAAACCATGCTTTGTTGGGGACATCAATCTGACTACTGAAAGCCACATCGTTTTGCTGGGCCCGATACTGAAAGGGTTCTATCAAGTGTGTCATAAAAAGTTCCATGTTCCCCTTGGAAACCCGAAGTTTTCTGCTACCCGCCTCAATTTTGGATAAATCCAATATCTGATTGACAAGTTTTAGCAAACGGCTTGCGTTTCGTTGGATCAATCCCAAATCTGTCCTGTCATCCACAGAAAGTCCCTTTTTGGACAATTGATGGGCAACAGGGCCGGAAATCAAGGTCAAGGGCGTTCGGAATTCATGGGAAATATTGGCAAAGAACTTGGATTTGGCTGCCTCCAGTTCCTTAAGTCTTTGATTTGTTTTTTGTTTGTTCCGAAAAAGAAAAAACAGGGTAATAAACGCCAGTCCCAAAACGGAAATGCTCCCCATGAACAAATTCCGTTGATTTTTGGATTTTTGCTCGGCCAATTCCGATTGGGAAGTCAACAGTTCTATTTCTTGCTGTTGTTTATCAGTCTGATATTTTTTGTTGAGTTCCTCAACTTCCAACTCGTTTTGGGATTTTTGCACAATGGCTTCCAACTCCATTTGGTTTTCAAGGGCCGTCAAGGCGCTCTTAAAATCCTTGTTGTCTTTGTAGGCGACATGTAATCCCCTGTAAACATTAAGAAGCTGCATGCGCATGGAGTCATCATTACCATCCTCTTCAATAAGTTCCAAAGCTTCCTCGAAATGGACTATGGCTTTTTGGTATTGTTTTCTATGCCAGTATAAATCTCCTAGGTTGGTGTGGTTAGTAACCTTGCGTACTCCCCGCTGAGAACTTTCTGGAATCGCAGAAGCTTTTAAAAGATACCTCTCCGCCTCTGCGAAGTTGTCAATTTCCAAGTAGGTTTCACCCAATCTTCCATAAATACTTCCCAGGATTAGCAAATCTCCATAAGATTCATAATATTCCTCAGCTTTAAGCAGGTGTTCAATGGCTTTTTCATTCTCCTGTAATAGGTCGTAATGTGTCCCCAGGGCTAATTCGCCATAATGCACCCCCTCTTCCAATCCCAATGTTTCATAGATTTCAATACTTTTTTCAATATAGGGTACTGCTTCAGAATTTCTAAGTTCGGAATAGATCATACCTATATTGGTATAGGCAGCCGCTAAAGATTTGTCCAACTCATTTTGGGACGTATAAATAGAATCCAGCTTTAAATAATAGGTAAGAGCTTCTGGGTATTCTGTGAGCTCAAAGTGTTGGTTTCCCAGTAAGATATATATGGAGGACAGGGTTCTCCAATCGTCGGTTTGTTTGGCATTGAACAAGGCCAACTGCGCGTACTTTTTGGATAGGGAGTCGTTTCTTCGGATGTTGTAAATGACTCCTATTTTCTTATAACAGTCCGCCAAATACGATTTGTTTTGAAGCTTTTCGGCTATTTTCGAGGCCTTTTCGATATGGTAAAAAGCACTATCAATATCGGATTTGGCAAATTGATAACGCCCACTAAGCGATTGATAGAGATATTCCCCCTCGGTGTAGTTGTTTTTAGCAGCAATTGCCCTGATGCTTTTTCGATAGCGATCTGCAGTATCAAGGGAAGTATAGAGATAGGCCACAAAAAGCTGCTCATTTATTTCCACCGATTCCTCAATATTGGTGCTTCCCTTCAGTAATTGTTTTAAAGAATCAATTTCCTTTTCGGTTTGACCCCACGATATGGAAAAACCAAGGAAGAGGAGGGTTATGGAAACTACATGCTTCATTTTAAGGTTGAATCATAAAAAGGTACAAAAACCATATGAATGGGGTTTGTTGTATTTCAGGCTTATCGATAATAGGTCATATATCCAGAAGAGGGAAATTCAGATGGACAATTACCTGAAGTTTCCCTAACAACCCGCAAGGTACCATCCGTCTGTAACTGAAAGTAGAAATATCCACCAGATTCCATTTCATAGCAGTGTTCGGTTGTCACCGCTTCAGGATCCGCATAGGTAGCAGCTCCCAAAAGGGTTCTGTACACATTGGATTCTGTACCCCGCACAATCTTGACGGTTCCGTTCAATGTGGTAGCCACCAGCAGTGGTGAAAATTCGGTTTGCCCATGATAAGGTGTTGAAAAAACTTCTTCAGTGTCGAACCAAGGCCCCGCAATGGTGCCCGCCCTCCCACGTGGACCTCTACAACTTAGGGGTTGTGCAAGGGGTTTGGGGCCAAAAAGGTCGTACATCTGATTTCGTAAATCGGCCGTGTAATAATCATACGGACAAGTGGCATGCCTGAACGTCTCAACAGGATGGAAACGATCATTGTTCAGAAAGGTTAAGGAGCGCTCTGAGTGATACACGCCAAAATCGAAGCTCTTCGCTTGAACGGTGCCAGATGTGGTTCCTATCCGTTCTCCCGCTGAAAAACTGGCCAAGGTTGGAGCCTGGGCATCAAACAAAGGTATACCTTGGGTCACCACTGCATCCCGAATTGTAGAAACTGGATTGGTAATATGTCCAAATCGTATCACCACCTCACAACTCGCCCGAAACATAGGTTGATAGTCCGTACCATTAAAAGTAACATGCACCAAATCCATGTCAACCGGAGCATAAACAGGTACTTCCGCTACCTCGGATTTGATAAAAACGTAGGTATGCGCCGAAAAGTTATGAAAGGCCTGTACCTCTCCCAGTGGTTCAATATGCGCAATGTCATCAAGGTTGGTAAATGAATTCGTAAAAGTTACGTTGGGGTTGGAACCTGTTACACAATCCGAAGAAATTGGTGGCTCACTACCTTCATCACTTCCACAGGAAAGAAATAAAACGCCAACTAACAGATTTACCGTATTCTTGACCCAAGATGTAACCCAACTGCTTTTCATGGTGTTCTACTATCTTTTGGCCACAAATGAGTTGTTTTTGTCTGTAAAGCGGTGCAAACGAGTATCATTGGAACCCTTTTCGTAATAGTTGGTGTCTTTGCTAGCTCCCTTATAGGCTTCAATCTTCAGAGAATTCATATTCCAGTTATCGCCTCCTACTCCTCCCCTAAAGGTAGTCTGCAAAACCACTCTGGAAATGTCCGATGTGGCATAAATCTTTTTGTTCAGGGTTACGTCCACAGAAGTCAATCCATGATCTTTCCACCGGGTGCCCTTGTTTACGTTTCTAACCGTTTGGGTTCCTCCACTTCTATAGTACACAATAATATTTAGATTGTCGTTTCCTCCCCTAAGATCATCGTCCCCCGTTCTGATCCAGAATCGTAACCTATCAATGGGTTTTCTTGATGGTACAGTCCTGGCCCTAGTTGGGCCTGAGGTGGAGGTCCTTGTAGCCGTTCTTGCCTGGGGTGGTTTATTATGGATCACAGCCAAAAAGTTTTTGTCCTGACCAGTAAAGCGTTTGAGCGGGGCGCCTCGCCTTTCATAGACTTTCCTATTCTTATTATAACCCTTAACATAAATGCGCAGCAAGTCCAGATTGAAATTGTCATTTCCTGAAATAGTATTCAGTTGTACCGATTTTATTTTAGTTACAAGAACAGGAGTACGCAATGGCACCGTGATATGTTGCGAATAGTCATCTATCCATTTGTTCCCTTTGTTTATATTGTACACCCTTTGCGGGGCAGCGTTATGATATAAAATCGTCAAGTTTAAATTGTCGTTTCCTCCCCTTAGGTCGTCCTTACCCACTCCAAATTCGAAAACCAATTCGTGTATTTTTCCATCGTTTGGATAATCCCTCAAGGATGTTCTCAAAGGTGTCTTTTTCCTGTAATTCTTATCCACAAAATAGGTTCTCCATCGCATATGTGGTTCTTCCTCGTAATAAAAAACCTCATCTTTGAAATTGGGTCGGAGGGTCATAATCCTGTTAGGGTAGTTGGGGTCATAGGTGTAGATCTTCATTTTGTGTTTGTATGTCCCATTCGCCAGATCTTGGGCAGTTCCAAAATCATAGCCAATAGCTACCACCTGATGGTTCCCTGGGTCGGTATCTTTCTCCCCAACGCTTTGAAGGCCCAGAGGCACGGGTTGCCCCCTGTTAATAAAAGGACGGAGCTCGTTTATCCGGCTTCCCGGTTTGTTTTCCACCCCCCAATTAAAAAATTCTCCATTACGGGCTCCCAGTGGGTTAAGCCCAATTTCGGCCCATTTATCCACGTTGGAGGTTATTGATGTTACTTGACGGTCATAGAGATACTGCTGCAACGGACTTCCTTCCGTGGGGCGAAGGGCAGTTTTTGGGGTGGAAATACTTCTAGCGTGATAATAATCCAAAGAGGCGTAGGACATACCCCCACAAAGTCCTCCCGTTCTCCAATCTATCGCATCAATAAAGATGTTTTTAAAACTATTGTTGAATTTAAACCCATGCTGAACGGGATTAAAGCGTGTCATTTTTTTGGTCTGGCCCCACATAGGGCTTACCAAAGTGCAAAAAAGAATTAATCCTATTATTTTTTTCATTGTTACTGATTTAAAAGGGTTAATCTGGAAGGTTGTAAAAAGATTTTACCGCCTCATAGTTGGAATAGTCCAATTTGCCCGATTGGGCACTTTCAGGAATCAACACATATCGGAACCTGTTTCCTCTGGAGCCTGAGTACTGAAATTCAGTTAAATCAACCCCATTGGTACTTATAAGCGTTACAGTTATACCGTTTAAGGTTATTCCATTATTTCCAAACGTATAGGAGTACAACGTGTTTGACCAACGGCCAGCGTTGGGCATGGGATAAATACTTGACGTTCCCCATTGTTGTAGATATACAAACACCAAGCTTCTATTCCTAAGCTCAATATTGTCTATCTCTGTAATCAATATGTTCATTGACTTTGCCCTGGGGTCGTCTTGCACATTCCAATCCGCGTCCAACCAATTGGAAAAAATTACGTTAGCGTTGCCATCTTGCCCGTCAGTTCCGTCCTGGCCATCTGTTCCATCTAGCCCATCCTGTCCGTCAATTCCGGGAATTCCTTGTGGTCCCTGAGGTCCTGTCTCACCATCTTCCGCGGAACAAGCAACCAAAACTGTACATGCCATTGCAACAATGGCCAAAAAAATGAAATGTACTTTTTTCATGATTTTAGATTTAATGTTAACCTTGTTTTTAGGGGGGAAGTTTTCTTAGATATTTTCCATCCATTACGGCGTGGAAATCATCATTTTTCCAAAATTAGAAGCGACTTCTTTTAGGGCTTTCTCCATATGTAACAAATGCTTTTGAAAATGTAACAAGGGGGCCAAAAAGTGAATGGGAAAGCGGGCTGGGATTGTATTTATTCACTATATTAAATCAAAAAACATGGACAAACTAACCCCTAGCCAGATAGAAGCCCATTTAAAGAACCTGGATGGATGGACCTATGATAACGGAAGCATCTGCAAGTCTTTTGTTTTTAAAGATTTTAAGGAGGCATTCTCAACAATGACCCATATTGCTTTTATAGCCGAACAACAAAATCATCATCCGAATTGGGAAAATGTATACAACCAACTCACCATTAGATTGAATACCCACGATGTGGCCGGCATTACACAAAACGATTTTGACCTGGCCACGGCTATTGACCATATTGTTGGCAAGCACTAGAGACTACGCTTGCGAAGGGGGCATTTTTTGCTAAATTTGTCGCTGTCCAAAATCAGAATATATGGGAAGAGCGTTTGAATTCAGGAAGGCAAGAAAAATGAAGCGATGGGCGGCCATGTCCAAAGCTTTTACCCGAATTGGCAAGGATATTGTCATTGCCGTAAAGGAAGGTGGACCCGACCCTGATTCCAATGCCCGTCTGCGCGCGGTTATACAAAATGCCAAGGCCGCCAATATGCCCAAGGACAATATTGAAAGGGCCATAAAACGGGCCAGTGATAAAAACCAAGGTGATTTCAAGGAAGTATTGTTTGAAGGTTATGCACCCCATGGCATTGCCATACTTATTGAAACGGCCACGGACAACAATACCCGTACGGTGGCCAACATCCGTAGTTACTTCAACAAGTGCAATGGCAGCCTGGGTACTTCGGGCTCCGTGGAATTCATGTTTGACCACACTTGTAATTTTACCATTAATGGTGAAGGAATAGACCCTGAGGAGTTGGAACTCGAGATGATAGATTTTGGTGCCGAAGAAGTCTTTTCAGATGAGGAAGGTATCCACATATATGCCTCTTTTGAAAGTTTTGGCGCCATTCAGAAGGAGTTGGAATCACGCGAGATCGAAATCATATCCTCCGGTTTTGAACGCATTCCACAGGTGACCAAGGAACTCAATGAAGAGCAAATTGCTGATGTGGAAAAATTGCTGGAAAAAATTGAAGAGGACGATGATGTCCAGAACGTGTACCACACCATGAAGGAGTAATTGCTCCAACGGAACTCCTCCTAGCCTTAAATAGCTGTTACAAATTTAACATTGGGATCATCAAACTCATCGATATAGTTCGTAACTTATTTCACATCAACGAATTATATCAACCATGAAAGTAGCAGCAAGAATTTTAGGATGCGCCTTGCTTCTCATTTGCCTGCAGGCATGTGGGGAAGACGAAGGACTTGACCTCGACGGATCGGTAATTTCCATAAGTGATATACAGGGCAGTTGGAATGCCATCCGAGCTGAATTTGATATTGCCGGAAGCGGCGCCTCCATGGCCATAGATGTAGTGGAACAGGGTGGGTCCGCCACCTTGGTCATCCAGTCCAATGGCCGATTTACCCTTACCATAACCGAAATGGGGGAAGATCCTGAAATTAGTACGGGCCAAATGTCCTTTGATGAGGATCTTTTGGTTGTTGAGTTTGACGATTCACCCGGTGACTCAGAATTTTTTAGTATTCAAAGTACCCAAAACACACTTTCAATAAGCGGTCCGGCGGAATTTGACCTGGACGGGGATGGAACGGATGATGCCGCTAGGGCGGAATTCGATTTTGAAAGGGCCTAATACGCAAAGCCTTAAAGTTTTGGGGCTTGTAACGTAAAGAAGGTTGGGATGAATCGACATAAATAAAAATCAATTGCTATGAAAAAGTTATTAATTGCCATGTTTTTTGGCCTTCCAGTTTTGGGTGTAGCCCAGGAAATGACGGCATCCAAACTTTATGAAATTATCGAGCAGGAAGCGGATACCGTTAAAACAGTAGGGAATTCGTATCAGTTTTTGTTCAATGAGTCCATGCTCATTTGTGTTTATGACGAAAATGCCAATCGGATGCGGATCATTTCCCCCATTGTAAAACGCGAAGAAATCGGGGAAGAAGAATTATTGAACGCTCTTGTTGCCAATTTCCATTCGGCCTTGGACGTGAAATATGCCTTAAGCGATGAGATCATCTGGTCCGTCTATACCCATCCGCTAAAGGAGCTTTCCGAGCACCAGGTGGTCGATGCCATCCAACAGGTATATGCCGCAGCAATTACTTTTGGAAGCAGCTATTCCAGCACCAATATGGTGTTTCCAGGGAACAAAAAGAAGGTGGAAAAACCTAAGGTAAAACCGTTGAATAAAACTTAATAGCTGTAGGCCGGGATTTTGCCTTGTACGCCATTGTAAAATGCCCGGATGTCCTTAAAATCCTTTTGGATATCATCTGAAGGGAAGAATGGTTCTGCAATTTTGACCTGTTTTTCGCCAAAATCGAAGGCGACCATAACAATGGGCACGCCAGCTTTTTTGGCAATATGATAAAAACCGGTCTTTAGGGCCTTCACTTTTTTACGGGTTCCTTCCGGAGCCAACGCAAACCTGAATATTTCCCTTTCCTCGAAAATCTGGGCCACGCTATCTACGGTGTTCGAATTTTTGGTCCGATCCACTGGTGCACCTCCCGTCCATCTAAAAAACCATCCAAAGGGTGGCTTGAAGAGACTTTTCTTACCGATATAATGCATTTCCTTGTTGATTACCTTTCGAACCAAAAGCCCCAAAAAGAAATCCATCCAATGGGTGTGCGGGACGACAATAATCACACATTTTTTCAAATCTGGGAATGTTCCCACAAGCTTCCAACGAAATACTTTGAAATATAAAAATTTGGCCAGGCGGTGCATACCATTACTGGTTTAAAGACAATAAGGTACAGCTTAAATCCGGGAGTACAATGTTTGGAGGCGCTCCGCGGTCATGATATTGCGCCACTCCTTGCCAAGGGCATTTTCCCATAAAGGATCCATTCCCAAAGCCACCTGTACCATGGTATCATAATCGCTTTGTGATAAATCGGCGCATACTCCCCGCGGCATTTGAATGTCATGTTTTGCGATCATTTGGTTGAACAAATCCACTCCTTCAGGATAAAATTCCTCCAAATGTTGAAATACCAGACAATTGCCTATACCATGCTTTATTCCCAGCAAATAGGAGAGTCCGTAACTCATCGCATGTGCTATGCCCACCTGGGAATACGCTATGCTCATACCCCCGTGCCAAGAGGCCATCATTAATTTGTCCCGAGATTCTTCTCCGGAGCAATCATCCAAAAACACTTCTTTGCAAAGTTCCAAGGCCTTTTCGCCATAACTTTGGCTAAAGGCATTAAGATAGGTACCATTCAAAGATTCAATACAGTGGATAAAGCAGTCCATACCCGTATAGAACCATTGCTCCTTGGGCACCGTGCAGGTAAGGTCCGGGTCCATGATCACTTGGTCAAAAGTGGTGTAGTCCGAATTGATCCCCAATTTTTTCTCTGGACCCAACAAAACCGTGGTTCTGGAAACCTCTGCTCCCGTACCACTTATGGTTGGAACCCCCACATGGTAAATGGAAGGTTTGCCAACCAGGTCCCACCCCTGGTATTCCTGAGCCAGACCTTCATTGTTCAACATAATGGCAACGGCTTTGGCCAAATCCAAAAGCGTTCCTCCCCCAATCCCAACAATTCCAGAGGGTTTTTCGTCAAAACGTTCCCTTATCCTTGCAACCAAAGCATCTACTTGATAGGTTTTGGGCTCTTCATCTGCCGACACAAAAATCAACTCATCATTGAACAGCAAAGGGATATCGTGTGCCAAACTTTGATTTTCAAAAAAGTCGTCCACCAAAAAAATAAAGGGAGCATCAGCATTTCTCCTTTTGGGCATTAGTATATCGCCCAGTTGGGAAAAACTGCCCTTTCCAAAAATCACCCTGGGAACCATGGGAAAGTTCCGATAGGAGGTATTTTTATTCGATATGGTCTTGTTATTGTCCAAATTAAATCCTGTCTGCATTAGTTTTCCAAGTACTTCAGAACATCTTTAAGACTGTTCAGTTGTAAATGATTGTTTACCACCTCGTCCTCTTGCACCATTTCATGGGCCCAAGTGGTATGAAAGGGAACATGAATGGCCTTTGCCCCAATGTTCAATATGGGAAGCACATCTGATTTTAGTGAATTCCCTATCATCAAAAATTCGTTGACATCAATTTCCAGGTGCTCCAATAGGTTGCTATAGTTGCTCTCCTTTTTATCACTGAGCACTTCAACATGATGAAAATATTTGGAGATGCCAGACTTTTCCAATTTACGTTCCTGATCGAGCAAATCTCCCTTGGTGAGCACGATGAGCCGATATTTATCTTCCAGTTGGGACAATACCTCCTCTACCCCATCCAACAATTCTACGGGATGGGAAATCATCTTTTTTCCCAACTCCAATATTTCCGTAATGGTTTCCTGGGATATTTTATGATTGGAAAGATCCAAGGCCGACTCAATCATGGAAAGGACAAATCCTTTAACACCATACCCGTAGAGCTCCAGGTTTTTCATTTCCATTTTAAAAAGTTCCTGGTCCACTTTGTTCTTGGTCTCATAACGTTCCAACAATTCCGCAAAGCGTTCCTCGGTCTCCCTAAAATAGGTCTCGTTTACCCAAAGGGTATCATCGGCATCAAAGCCTATGACCTTTATGTCTTTAAAGTCTATGTCCATGCTTTTTTGGCTCGTTCCAGGTCTTCAGGGGTATCAATTTCTATGCCGGATACATGTGTTTCCACCATTTTTATTTTTTTTCCATATTCAAGAAATCTGATGGCCTCAATCTTCTCCTTGGCCTCCAAGGGGAGCATTGGCAAACGCTGAAAATCCAACAGTGCCCTCTTCCTAAATGCATAAATTCCCTTGTGCTTATAGTAGACAGCATCAACATTCTCGTCCCTGGGGTAAGGTATGGGGGAACGTGAAAAATACAGCGCAAAATCCTGATGGTCCACGATGACTTTCACCGTATTGGGGTTGGAAATTTCATCCCAATCCGTGATGGGGGTCATCAGGGAGGCCAAATCAATTTCCTGTTGATTGTCATTTCGGAACACTTCTATGACCTTGGACAAGCTTATTTTGTCAATAAAGGGTTCATCGCCCTGCACATTGATTACAATGTCAACATCCAAGTCCTCCACGGCTTCAGCAATCCTATCGCTTCCGCTTTCATGTTCCTTCTTACTTTTAAGTACTTTCCCTCCAATGGCTTTTATGGTATCAAATATGACATCGCTATCGGTAACCACATAAACTTCGTCAAAGAGGCCCGTTTGTACAGCCGCCTCATAGGTGCGCAGTATTACTGGCTTGCCCTTAAGATCCTGCATGAGCTTTGCCGGGAATCTGGAGGCTTGGTACCTAGCGGGTATCATTGAAATAATCTTCACCTAAATCGTTTATTGGGTTATTTATTTTCTTTTTGGTCTGAGCTTCCGATATATCAGGAAAATGACGACCAAAATAATAATTACCAAAATTGCCGCAATGGGGGGAACCAGAATTGAAGCTGTTGAAACGGCCACCGCAGTACCGGTTTCGATGGTGGACACTACTGGGTTGGCCATGCCGCCTGTTGTTGCCGAAGAGGTAAGCCTTCCGGCAGCGTTGGCACCTTTAATGGCAGTTGCGGTACCTCCACCTGCAATAATGGCCAGCGACCAAGTTACCACGGGGTCTAAATTGGCAACCGTTGATATCACCACAGCGGTACCTGCAATGGCGGCCAAGGGAACGGCCAAACTGTCCAGGGCGTTGTCCACCCATGGTATAAAATAAGCAAAAATCTCCACCAAGGTGGCCACGCCAAGGGTGATCAGAGCAGCTAAGCTTCCAATCCACTCCCAATTTTCGTTAAGTTCCCAAACACCCAAATAGGCAGCCAAACTCAAGGCGAACAAGGGTAAAAATACCCTGAAGCCCACAGAGGCGGCCAGGCCTATGCCCAAAAAAATACTGATTATGGTATCCGGTGTCATGTTCATGGGGGCATCTAAAATAGAGTTTTCCTAGTCAAGAAAAAAATCATCCTTGAATCCGATCAGGAATAATTTTTCCTTGGCCCGCGTAACCGCCGTATACAGCCACCTAAGGTAATCCTTGTCCACCCCATTAGGTAAATAAGGTTGTTCCACAAAGACATTGTCCCATTGTCCCCCTTGTGATTTATGACAGGTTATGGCATAGGAGAATTTGACTTGGAGCGAATTGAAAAATCGGTTGTTTTTCACGCCCAGAAACTTTTTGTACTTGGATTTTTCGTGGGCATAATCCTTCATGACCTCTTGGTAAAGTCTGTTTCCATCCTCATAAGAAAGTGAAGGGGTCTCCGCATTAATGGTATCGAGCAGCAGCACCGTTTCAAACGGTTTTTGATTGGGGTAATCCACCATTTTCACTTTTACCTCCGCAAAGGTGAACCCATAGAGCTCCTTAATGGCAAAGAGTTCAAGGATTTCCATGATATCCCCATTGGCAATAAATCCGGCCTCGGAATTGGGCCGCAACCAGAAGTAGTTGTTCTTTACCACCATCATATAATCGCCCACTGCAATTTCATTGTCCAAAAAAAGGATTCGTTCCCTAATGTTTTTATTGTAGAGGTTGGCCCTTTTGTTGGAACGGACCACAATGGCAGTCTCCTCCTTGCCATTATTGGAATACGAGGTGTCTATGGCCTCCTGGATTTCAGAGCCGTCCAACAATCGAACAATATCTGGGAAGGAACCAAGCTCGAACTTGAAGTTTTCGAAGAATTCGGATTGTAACTGCTCCCTCAGTAAGGTAGCATTGTATAGGATACCGGAATCTTGGGTTTGCCGCATCACCTCATCCAGTTCCAAACACTCAACTTCCTTGTTATAGTTCAACGAAATCCGATGCTCTTCCAAGGCTGGACTTACATCCAACTTAACAGGTGGTAATTGAGCGGTATCACCTATAAGGAGGAGTTTGCAGTTATGGCCCGAATATACGTAATACATCAAATCATCCAGCAGCGAACCATTTTCAAATAGTTTTGAGTCCGTGGCTGTATCCGGAATCATGGAAGCCTCGTCCACAATAAAAAGGGTGTTCCTATGCTTGTTTGGGGCCAAGGTGAACTGGATTCCGCCCCCTGACTGTTTTTTTGGAAAATATATCTTTTTATGGATGGTAAGGGCCTTATTCCCCGAATATACGGTCATCACCTTGGCGGCACGCCCTGTAGGTGCCAATAGTGCAGCGCTCATTCTAGCCTTCCACAAACTGTTCACCACGGTTCCCACCAAGGTTGTTTTACCCGTGCCCGCAAATCCCTTCAAAAGAAAAACCTGCTCGTTTTTCCTACCTATTATAAAGTGGGAAAGCTTCTCTAGGGCAAGGCCTTGTTTTAGGGTAGGTTCGTGTGGAAATTTTTGCTGCAAAATCCCCAGAAATCCTTTGGGAGTAGGGTCTGTCATAGGCTAGTCTGGTTGGTGTGGTTTTTTGAACAAAAAGTTTCGTGATTAAAAAAAAATTGTAGATTTGTCAGTAACCGCTAAATTAACTAAGAAAGACAATATTCATATGTTAAACTTAATTCTTATTGTTGTTGTTATTTGCCTTGTGACCATAGGCCTTGTAATGTTGATCGACAAATTTTTACCACAAAAGGTAAAGCCATTTTTGGTCATTGCATTTGGACTTTTGAGCATCTTTTTGGGGTACAAAATCTATCAGTCCATAAACGCCCCCATCGAATTTAAAAAGGTACGACAAGAAAGGTATGCCCAGGTCATTGCCAAACTTAAGGACATTAGGGATTCGCAAGAGGCATATAAAACTGTAAACGGAAGATTTGCCGGTAACTTTAATAGCTTGGTCCAGTTTGTTGACACCGGAAGCTATACCATTACCCAGCAGAAAGATTCTTCCTTCATGCGTTACAATAAAATATACCAAATTGACCTTCAAGTTGACACGGTGGTCATCGATACGCTTGGATTTATTAAGGTAAAAGATTCCTTGTTCAAAAATGACGACCGTTACAAGACGATGATGGAAGTACCTTATGCCCAAGGTGGGGAGAAGTTTGAAATGAAGGCCGACATTATTGACAAGCAGGGATACAAAGCCCCTGTTTTTGAGGCCAAAGTGAAGAAGGACTTAATTCTTTTCGACCAGCCTGCAGATTTATTGGCCAGGGAAAACTCCCATCAAAGTGTTGAAGAGGTTAATGGAACAGAAATTAAGGTTGGTTCGCTTACGGATGTGAGCACGAATGGAAACTGGCCTCCGATCTATGACAGAAAAAACAACTAATACAGAGGTACAACACCCAGAAAACACCTTTAAGAAATTGTCCATTCAAGTTGGTTTGAATGGACTTTCTTTTTGTGTGCTGGATACTATTTCCAATCAGATTTTGGCTTTTGAGCGAGTGGTATTCAAAACCACTTCCACCCCCTACCTCCTGCTCAAGGAATTAAAATCCGTTTTAAACCAAAACAGCGTATCGGGAACCCAATTCTCCGAAGTGGTGGTTATACACAAAAATGGACTGTATAGTCTGGTGCCCAAAACCTTATTTAAAAAAAAGGAACTTGCCAACTATCTGAAATTTAATGCCAAGATCATGGCAAATGACCATATTGCCTATGATGAAATGGAAAAACACGATTTGGTCAATGTCTATGTGCCCTTTGCCAATGTCAACAATCATATTTTTGACCTATTTGGCACATTTGAATTCAAACATTCGGGAACCGTATTGATCACAACCCTCCTAAATCAGAATAGGAATACTTCCAAGCCCGTTTGCTATGTCCATGTTTCTGAAAAAGAATTGGAAATCGTGGTCATCTTGGATAAAAAGCTACGCTTTTACAATCTCTTTGAATACAAGACGGCGGAAGATTTTCTGTACTACCTTCTTTTTAGCTTGGAGCAAATGCAGGTAGATTTGGAGCAAGTGCAACTTAAGCTTTTTGGCCTGATAGAAGAAGGGGATGCCGTATTTGAACTTTGCACCAACTATATACGGGAAGTATCGGTTTTTGTTCCCACCGACCCTGATTATCCGCTGGACCAACTTGAAAGTCAAGCTATAGATTTTACCTCCATAAGTTAGCCAATGCGCATTATTTCTGGCAAGTATAAAGGGAAGCGGCTCATGGCTCCAAAAAAGCTGCCGGTAAGGCCAACCACGGACATGGCCAAGGAAGGACTCTTCAACATTCTTCGCAACCGATATTATCTTGATGAAATGGACATCCTGGACCTTTTTGCAGGAACCGGTAATATCAGTTTTGAATTTGCTTCACGAGGTTGTTCCTCGATCACGTCAGTAGATAGTCACCCAGCTTGCGTCCAATTCATTTCAAAAGTGACCAAGGAATTGGATTTTCCTATAACCACCATTAAATCGGATGTATTTAAGTTCCTGCAACGAACAGGTGAGAAATTCGACATCATATTTGCTGACCCTCCCTATGATTTTTCGGAGGACGCCTTTATGGAAATTGCCAATACCGTGCTCGAGAGGGCGCTGTTAAGCGAACAGGGCGTGTTGATCATTGAGCATTCGGATCAGACTTCGCTATCCGGGCACCCCAACTTTGTGGAGCAAAGAAAGTATGGGGGGAGTATTTTCAGTTTTTTGAAAAGGAGACCGATTAGCCCTATTTTAAAAAGCAGGCCATAAGCCGGATTCTGTATGCCCTTATCATTTATCTAGACTTTTGATTGCCCAAAAGTTCGAACCGCCTACCCTCCAATTCGGGCGTGCAGCCCTCAAACACTGGTTTACGTGGCGTTTCACCGCATAGAGTTTACCTGATTTCACTACAGCCGAACTGTACTTGCTTTCTGTTGCACTGGTCCTCGTTTTTCAACGGACGGGCGTTACCCGCTATGCCGCACTATGGTGTCCGGACTTTCCTCCCCAACCCTGAAAGTACAGGGTTGCAGCGATAAGGTGGCCTGCTCGCGCAAAGGTAAACCAATTGTTAATAAAAAAAAGGCTTGTGGCCCCATCCCATATCTCTTTGCCGCTTCCTATTTTTATATTTGTAGTAAAGCAATACCTTGTCCAAATTGGAGCCTTTTATTGTATCAGCCCGTAAGTACAGACCCCAAACATTTAAAGATGTGGTGGGGCAGGGTGCTATTACCAATACCTTGCTGAATGCCATTGAAAACAATCATTTGGCACAAGCGCTCTTGTTTTGTGGACCAAGGGGTGTAGGCAAAACTACCTGTGCCCGTATTCTGGCCAAACAAATCAACCAAGATGGTACGGAACGTGACGATGAGGATTTTGCCTTTAATATCTTTGAGCTCGATGCCGCCTCCAACAACTCCGTGGATGATATCCGAAGCCTGATAGATCAAGTAAGGATTCCACCACAGGTGGGTAAATACAAGGTATACATCATTGATGAGGTGCACATGCTTTCCCAATCGGCCTTCAATGCGTTTTTGAAAACCTTGGAAGAACCACCGAAACATGCCATTTTTATTTTGGCCACTACGGAAAAGCACAAGATTATCCCCACCATATTATCCCGTTGCCAAATTTTCGATTTTAAGCGAATTACGGTGAAGGATGCTGCCGAATACCTCAAATACATTGCCGAGGAACAGGGAATTGAAGCGGAGGAAAGTGCATTGCACATCATTGCGCAAAAGGCGGATGGTGCCATGCGCGATGCATTGTCAATATTTGATAGAGTGGTAAGTTTTGCAGGTAAACAACTTACAAGAAAGGCCGTTACCGAAAACTTGAACGTACTGGATTATGATACGTACTTCACTACTACGGACCTTATTCTAGATCACAACATTCCCGACTTAATGGTATTGCTCAACAAAACCTTGTCCCTAGGATTTGATGGGCATCATTTTATCAATGGATTGGCATCACATTTTAGGGATTTGATGGTTTGTCAGCATCAAGACACCCATGCCCTATTGGAAGTGGGTGAGGATGTAAAACAGCAATATAAGGACCAAGCCGCCAAAGTGGACCAGCAGTTTTTGATGACCGCCCTAGAGTTGGCGAACGACTGCGATCTCAACTACAAAAGCAGCAAAAACCAAAGATTGTTGGTAGAACTTACCTTGATGAAACTTGCCTCCATTAATTTCAATGGAGAAAAAAAAAACCTTGATTTCTTAATCCCGGCCTCCTTCTTCAAGCACGCTCCTGTTGAGAAAATTGATGTTCCCCTACCCCAACCTCCTGTACAAGAACAGCCCAAAGAGGAAGCCATGCCGGCGCAGGAATCCGCAGTGGAACCAGAGGAGGAAGAAGTTGTACATGCACCTGTTGTTGCCGAAGCCCCACCCAAAATCAACATAAAATCTTTGGAAAAAAGGGTTTCGGGACTCTCTTTAAATAGCATAAAGGCGAAAAGGAATCACGAAAATGTCAAATCTCCGGCCATAGACGAGCAGGACCTGCCCAAGGAAAAATTTACCGAGGCAGACATGCAACAACATTGGAATGATTTTGTACACCAATTGGAAAAAAAGGGACGGAAAATCCTGGCCAGTAACCTTCAAACCGACGTTCCCAAATTAAAGGACGAGCATACCATTTGGATAGAACTGCCCAATGGCACCATGAAAAAAGAGGTGGAACGGGAGCAGAGTTTAATGATGGACTATTTAAAGCAAAAACTGAATAATTATGCTATTGGCCTGCATATTACCGTAAATGAGGAAGTTGCCAAAAAGTTTGCTTTTACCCCGGAGGAAAAATATGAAAAGTTAAGGGAGAAGAATCCAGCTATTGATGTGCTCCGCAAGGAATTTGATTTGGATTTTTGATACTTGCATACACTTAAACCTTCACTGGAATACACGTATCTTTACCTGAAATTTATAATTACTTCCAAAAATGCTAGGCCTAAAATTACCTACCGACCCAAGATGGGTGAACATTGTTGAAAAGAACATCGAGGAGATTTTGACAGATCATGCCTATTGTGAACAAAAAGCTGCAAGTACGGCAATTTCCCTAATCATAGGTTTTCCTGAAAAATCGGAATTGGTCAAGGAAATGACCGCTTTGGCCCGTGAAGAAATGGGGCATTTCAATATGGTGCACGATAAAATCCTAAAAAGAGGTTGGGTATTGGGGCGCGAACGTAAAGATGAATATGTCATTGAGCTGATGAAATTCTTCCCCAAAGGAGGTAGTCGGGAAACGCATTTGGTACACAAACTTCTATATGCCGCACTTATTGAAGCCCGAAGTTGCGAACGGTTTCGCCTTCTTTCAGAAGAAATCAACGACCCTGAACTTTCAGCGTTTTACAGAAATCTTATGGCAAGCGAGGCCAACCATTACACCATGTTTTTAAAATTTGCCAGAAAATACGGGAACCGGGAAGAAGTGGATGAAAAATGGCAACAGCTTTTGGAATACGAAGCCGATCTGATGAAAAACTTGGGCAAAAAAGAGACCATGCACGGCTAAGTGCTATTCGTAATACAAGGTTTTGATCATTCCATCCGCAAGTCCAATTTTTGGTACATGGATTTTCTTGGATCCGCTCCACTTGGCCGCGGATAAAAATATTTGGGCAGCAGGTATGATCACATCCGCCCTGTCCTGGTTCAACCCCAGTTCGGAAATCCTGTCCTCATAGTCCATACTGTTTAAGAAATGGTATTGCGCATTGAGCCAGATATAGGAGAGGGGCTGGCCCATTTTCCGGCCAGACATTTTATGCAGTTTGTTGATATTTCCACCAGAGCCAATAATTTCCACCTTGGCACCATCCTTTAAATGTGATGTAATCCAATCCTTAATTTTGTTCCATATTTCTTCTTTGACCAAACCGTTCAATATCCTTACAGTTCCAATTTTAAAGGACTTGGAAGCTTTTAGCATCCCTCTTTCAAAAATGGTAAACTCCGTGCTCCCCCCTCCAACGTCCACGTACAGATAAGAGCGGTCATTTTTGATAAGTTCCTTTAAATCCGTGGAAGCGATTATGGCAGCTTCCTTTTTCCCATCAATAATCTCTATCTGAATGCCTGTTTCTTCCAAAACCCGTTTCACCACCTCTTTGCCATTTTTGGCTTCGCGCAATGCCGACGTGGCTGTAGCCATATATTTTTCCACCCCGTAGATATCCATCAACAAATCAAAGGATTTCATGGTTTTTATAAGCCGTTGGAGGCTATAATTGGAAATCTCTCCCTTGGTAAAGGAATCCTCGCCCAGACGTACAGGCACGCGAATCAGGGAACTTTTCTTAAAAGCAGGAGGTTTGTCTTCATGCTCAATTACATTGTTCACCAATAATCGTACGGCATTGGAGCCAATATCGATAGCTGCAAACTTTCGTATTACCAAATCAAACGTATTAGGATTCTAATTTGTCCTTGTAGTAGTCGTACAGTGCAAACTGGGAACGGATTTCCGTGACACCTGGCGAAGTGACCCTATAGGCGTTATCCTGCTGCTCCGAAAATACCCTTGCCTTCTGGTTGTCGTTCCAAGAAATATTGAAGGTGTCCAACAATTCCTGTTTGATTTCCGGGTCGTATATAGGACATCCAACCTCTACTCTAAAATCAAGGTTTCGGGTCATCCAATCTGCGGAGGAAATATATACTTTGGGCTCTCCTTCATTACCAAAAATGAATAGTCGTGGGTGTTCCAAAAATTTGTCCACAACACTAATGGCCTCAATATTTTCACTCATACCCTCCACTCCGGGAATGAGGCAGCAAACTCCTCTAACGATAAGCTGGACCTTTACCCCAGCCCTACTTGCCTCGTAAAGTTTATCCACCATTTTGTAGGAGGTAAGGCTGTTCATCTTAATTTTTATAAAAGCTTCTTTACCCTGTTCGGCATTGGCAATCTCATTGTCGATAAGCTTGATGAACGTAGATTTTGTATAGTGGGGCGACACCACCAAATGCTTGTATTTGTGTATTTTATAGTTGGTTTCAAAGAAGTCGAACACCCTGCTCATCTCCTTTAAGATACCTTCATGGGCCGTGAACAAGGTATAGTCCGTATAAATTTTTGCGGTGGATTCATTGAAATTTCCGGTGCTAATAAAACCATATCGTTTAATGCCCTCTTGCTCCTCGCGTTCCACCAAACAGATCTTGCTATGTACCTTTAGTCCGGGAACTCCAAAAATTAAACGGACACCCTCTTCCTGAAGCACGTTGGCATATTTGATGTTCGCCTGTTCATCAAACCTGGCCTGCAATTCAATTTGGACGGTAACCTGTTTCCCATTCTTGACCGCATTGATCAGGGCAGAGGCTATTTGGCTATCGTTTGCCAACCGGTACACGGTAATCTTAATGGCCCTCACTTTTGGGTCCAAGGCAGCTTCCCTTAAAAATTTGGTCACATATGCAAAGGTGTGGTAGGGCGTGTAGATCATATAGTCCCGCTGCGCAATCAACTCCAAAAGACTTCCTATCATGCTAAATCCCTTTACGGGAAGTGGCTCTATCTTTTGGTACATAAGATCATGACGGCCCAAACTTGGAAATCCCATATAATCGCGCCTATTGTGGTACCTACCTCCCGGGATAACACTATCGGTATCCACAATATTCATCTTCTCCTTCAGGAACTGTAGCGTATCCTTATCAATGCTTTTGTCATAGACAAACCGGACTGGATCGCTGATTTTCCTATGTTCCACACTAGAGGATATTTTTTGGATAAAGCTCTTGGTTAAATCGTTGTCTATGTCCAACTCGGCATCCCTGGTTATTTTGATCATGTGGGCCGATATGGACTCAAATTCGAACATGGTGAACACACTATCCAAACAAAAACGAATAAGATCGTCCAAGACAATAATATAGTTTTTGTCCCCTTCTTTGGGAAGCACCACAAAACGGTCTATTCCTTTCGGAATCTCTATAAGGGCGTAGCGATTTTTATTGTTGGCACCGCCATTCTCGCTGTCTGACATTACCATTTTGACGGCTAGATAAGCCGCAGTGTCCTTTAGCAGTGGAAACTCCGTAAGATCGTTCAGAATGATTGTCATCAACTCCTGGTTCACCTTTTTAAAGAAGTACTCCCGAATAAATTCTGCCTGACTTTCTGTAACCTCATCCTCGGTGATAATGAAAATGTTCTCCGATTTAAGCTCTTCTTCAATATTGTTGAGGATTTCTTGGCTCTTGGACTGTTGCTCAATCACAATTTTGGTGATTTCCTCCAAGAGGTCCTTGGCCTTTTCTCCCCCCAAAACACTTTTTCCCTTTTTACCGGCATCCACAATCCGCTTCACGGTGGCATATCGGACCTTAAAAAACTCGTCCAAATTGTTACTGAATATACCCAAGAACCGCAATCGGTCAATCAGGGGAACCTTTATATCCGCACTTTCTTGAAGTACACGGGCATTAAAATGCAACCAACTAATTTCCCGGTTTACGTATTCGTTCTTGACTTTTATCATCTACTATTTAAGGTGTTTTGGAAAAATAATCGTTTCAGAAGAGCCCTTCCCCACTTTGTCCCATCGCTCCACATCAAATTTAATATGGACCAAGCCAGATGTGGGAACGTTTTCAATATACTGATCTCCCCAAGTATTTGCAAGTGATGTGAAGGCATAATTGTGACCAAATATCATCACGCGATCAAGCTGGTTGTCCAGACTTTCCACGAAGTTGGCAACGCTGCTCCCAGAAAAGTCGTACAATGCTTCCTGGACTTGGAACTTATTTAAGTCAAATCCCAGGTTTCTTAGGAAAATCATGCTGGTGTGCAAAGCGCGGTTGGCAGGACTTGAATAGGCAAAATCCACCTGTAGTCCTTTCCCCAAAAACTTTCTGGACACCATTCCGGCATCGCTGATACCCCGCTCTTTTAGCGGCCTATCCTTATCTGAAACATCATAGTCCCAGGAAGATTTACCGTGCCTAACCAAAATCAGTTCTTTCATTATGTGGATTTAAGGTGCCAATCGTTCAATTTTCCAATGATAATCTTCCTGCAAGGTGTATCTTATACGGTCATGGAGTCGGTTGGGCCTTCCCTGCCAAAATTCCATGGAGACCGGCCGTACCAAATATCCGCCCCAATGGGCAGGTCTTTCAATATCCGAACCTTCCAGCTCTTTCTCCAAGGCGGCCAACTTAGCCTCCAACACCTCACGTGAGTCAATTACTTCGCTTTGATCGGAGACAATGGCTCCCAACCTGCTTCCCAATGGTCTGGATTCGAAATAGCCATCCGAGAGGTTTTCAGCAATTTTTTCGGCCCTGCCCTTAATGATCACCTGCCGTTCCAAATTAGGCCAGAAAAAGGAAAGACAAACAGCGGGATTTGCCAAAATAGCCTTTCCTTTTTCACTATGGTAATTGGTATAGAAAATCAGTCCTTCGTGCGTGTATTTCTTCATCAGAACCACCCGATTTTTGGGGAATCCATCCAAGCCCAACGTTGATAGCGTCATGGCATTGGGCTCATCCGGGCCACCGGCCGCTTCCACTTCGTAAAACCATTTCTGAAACTGCTCCAAGGGGTTTTCCTTGATGGACGCTTCCAGTAAGTCGCTTTTCTCGTACGATTTTCGATATCCGCTTAAATCTTCTTGCATGTCCTGTTATGGGTCTACACAAATTTCAACAAAAGAAGCCAGAATAGAAAGGTTGCGGAAGCTAGAAATTGAAAGATTTTCCATCCTCGGCCAATTCTACGTTGTGGAATACTTCCTCAGCTTCCTGTTTAAAAAGATCTATGGATTTATAACGGGTGGAATAATGGCCTAAAATAAGGTTGCCAACCTTGGCCTTATGGGCAATTTGCGCAGCTTGTTTGGCAGTGGCATGCTTGGTTTTTTGGCATAATCTGGATTCCGATTCCAAAAAGGTGGACTCGTGGTACAAAACATCCACGTTGGCAATTAGCGGAAGAATGGCTTCGTTATAGGCCGTATCACTGCAGAAGGCATAACTTTTGGGATGTGGAGGGTCCGAGGTCAACTTTTCATTGGAGACTTCCCTGCCGTTTGCAGATAAACCATTGGCTCCATTTTTTATATTGTTGAATTGGCTTCTATCTATCTCATGTTTGTGAACCGCCTCTACATTCAATTTTCTGGGAGCTGGTTTTTCGCTGAACAGGAAGCCGTTGGTATACACCCTATGATCCAATGGAATGGTCTGTACCGATACTGTATCGTCCTCAAACAACACTTCTGACCTATCCGAATCCAGTTCGTGGAAAATAAGGCGGTAATTGGTCCAGGAATCGCCCAATTTCAAAAACAGGGTAACAGCTTCTTTAATGCCTTTGGGCCCATATATATGCAGTTCCGTATCACGACCAAGCAGCCTAAAGGTGGATATTAGACCAGGAAGTCCAAAAAAATGATCGCCATGCAAATGCGAAATAAAAATATGCTTGATCCTGGAGAATTTAACCTTGTATTTCCGCAGTTGGACCTGGGTACCCTCTCCACAATCAATTAAAAACAAATGGTTTCTGAGCTCAAGTACTTGCGATGTTGGATTGGTAAATGTACGTGGGGTAGCCGAATAGCAGCCAAGGATCGTGAGCTTCATCTAATTGAAAATGAAAAATGGAAAAATGGAAAGTGAATTTTCGGTATGCATTAGGAATTCAATTTGGAGGATTTTACTATGGCGGCCAAAAGCTTTATTATCTGCACGATCTCATCACGTAACTCCCCGCATTCCTGTTTAATCACAAATTTGGAACCGATAAGTAAGTCCAACCAATATCTGGTTTCATTGGCTTCTTTTAGTACTATAGACATCTTATGTATAAAATCTTTTTTGCTCTCTGCATGTTCTGCTTCCCTTACCAATGCCCCAATGGCTGTCCCTGATCTTAGAATTTGCTTGGACAATACAAATTCCTTCTTTTCTTTTTCCAACGTTTTGGCCAAACCAATAATTTCCAAGGCAAACTGAAAACTTTTCTCCTCAATAACATTTTTCCTCTCCAAACCCCGCCATTTTCAATTTTCAAATTTACATTTTGGACTATATACCAAGATCGCGTTCTATTTCCTCCATTTCTATAAGGTCCTTGGCTTCCTGAATTGTGGGCACCACGCTAATGGCATCCGGTATCTCTTCATAAGAAACCTTATTGGTCACCAAAACAAAGGATTTATTAAAGTCTTTATGGGTATTGGATATATCCAAAAATTCAAGGACGTTTCCCGCCGTCAATCGGTCAAACGAAAACAGGTTCACGATAATATTGTCATGTTTGATCTTGGGATATCCCTTATTCAAGTTTTCCAAGAAGGTGGTAAGGGAGGCCTTTTCCTGGAAGACAATGGTTGTAGTTCCTACCTTATCAAAAATCATGGTTTTATCTTTTTGCGGCCAGGAGGTAAATTACCGCCATTCGTATTGCCACTCCATTTTCAACTTGCTCTAAGATAATGGATTGATTTGAATCTGCCACATCGCTGGTAATTTCCACCCCTCGGTTTATAGGGCCGGGGTGCATGATCACAATCTGCTTGTCCAAACTGTCCAGCAAATCTTTGTTGATACCAAATTGTTGGGTGTATTCCCTGGTGGATGGGAAGTAACTAATGTCCATGCGTTCATTTTGAACCCTTAGCATATTGGCTACATCGCACCATTCCAAAGCACTTCTAAGGTTGGTTTCCACCTGAACACCTAGGGATTCTATATGCTTTGGGATCAAGGTTTTTGGTCCACAAACTTTTACGTTAGCTCCTTGGAGCTTAAGTGCAAAGATGTTGGACAAAGCCACTCTAGAATGCAAAATATCACCTACGATCACCACATTTTTACCTCCTACATCGCCTAACTTTTCCCGTATGGAATACGAATCCAGGAGTGCCTGGGTTGGATGTTCATGGGCCCCATCACCCGCATTGATAATGGAGGCGTCCACATGCTTGGACAGGAAAATTCCCGCCCCGGGATTGGGATGTCTCATGACCACCATGTCCACCTTCATGGACAGGATATTGTTGACCGTATCAATAAGGGTTTCCCCTTTTTTTACGGATGACTGTGAAGCCGAAAAATTGACCACATCCGCGGAAAGTCGTTTTTCAGCCAACTCAAAAGAGAGTTTGGTCCGGGTACTGTTCTCAAAAAATATGTTGGCTATAGTGGTATCCCTCAAGGTAGGCACCTTCTTGATTGAACGGTTGATCACCTCCTTGAAATGGTCTGCAGTTTCAAAAATGAGCTCTATATCCTTTTTATCCAGATACTTGATTCCCAATAAGTGGTCTACACTTAATTCACTCATTTTATATTATTTATTTACCAAATACACTACGTCCTTACCGTCATTTTCCTCCCACATCACTTTTACCTTCTCTTCATTGATGGCATCTACCTGTCTCCCTCGGTAATTGGGCTGAATAGGTAGATGTCTGCTGAACCTCCTGTCAATCAAGGTGAGCAACTCAATATCTTTGGGCCGCCCAAAGGATTGAATGGCAGTTAGGGCCGCCCTAATGCTTCTTCCCGTGTACAACACATCATCTATGAACACCACATTTTTATCCTCCACCAAAAAGTCAATTTTGGTAGTATTTGCCTTTAGGGTCTTGTCCCCCCTTCCAAAGTCATCCCTATAAAATGTAATATCCAGAAAGCCAAGCTCTATGTCCTTGACCTTGTATTCATCTTGCAGGATCTTGGTCAATCGTTCTGCCAAAAAAACGCCCCTGGGCTGTATGCCTATCAATGCGGTATTGGAAAAATCGAGATGGTTTTCTAAAAGTTGACAGGCCAGACGATGCAGAATGATGTTTATTTCCTTGGAGGTAAGTAGAACTTTTTGACTCATTTGCTAGGCTACCAACTAGATTGACTGCAAAAGTAAACATTTCTGCAAAAGGTTGGGAAACAAAAAAAGCCCCACTGTTACCAGCGGGGCTCTGTTATGGTATGGTAGATCTGATTACTTCTTCTTGGAATCAGCCTCCATTTTATCCTTTAACGCCTGTAGTTGTGCATTGGCATCACCAAAAGTAGTCTTGGTTTCCTCTGCTGCTGCTGCCGCTTTTCTTCTGGCCGCACTAACATTGCGTTCTTCTTGCTCTCTAAAGATAGCCGTGTGACTTGCCACTACTCGTTTGAAGTCCTTGTTAAATTCAATGATCTTGAAATCAACTTCTTCTCCTTTACCAAGCTTTTTGCCATCTTCTTTTTCCATGTGTCTTGAAGGAACAAATCCTACAATATCCTCATTGAAATTGATGGTGGCACCTTTGTCAACTATCTCTGCGATCGCTGCCTTATGGATGGTACCTTCAGCAAACTCCTCGGCATATTTGTCCCAAGGGTTTTCTGTGGTCTGCTTATGGCCCAGGCTCAACTTGCGACCTTCTACATCCAATTCAAGTACCTCAACCTCCAAGGTGTCACCTACGGTAACGAACTCAGATGGGTGCTTGATTTTCTTGGTCCATGATAGGTCAGAGATATAGATCAAACCATCAATACCTTCTTCCATTTCCACGAAGACTCCAAAGTTGGTAAAGTTTCTAACGATACCTTTGTGCCTGGAACCAACAGGGTATTTGGAAGTGATATCGGTCCATGGGTCTGGGGTCAATTGCTTGATACCCAAAGACATTTTACGGTCCTCACGGTCCAAGGTCAATACCACAGCTTCCACTTCATCGCCAACATTGACAAAATCTTGTGCGGAACGCAGGTGGGTAGACCAAGACATCTCTGAAACGTGTATCAAACCTTCTACACCATCAGCCACTTCGATAAACGCGCCGTAGTCGGCAATAACCACTACTTTACCTTTTACCTTGTCGCCAATCTTGATCTCATCCCCAAGGGCATCCCATGGGTGTTTCTCCAATTGCTTAAGACCCAACTGGATTCTGGATTTATTGTCATCGAAATCAAGGATAACCACGTTCAATTTCTGATCCAATTCAACAACCTCGTTGGGGTGGTTGATACGGCTCCAGGATAGGTCGGTAATATGGATCAATCCGTCTACACCTCCAAGGTCGATAAATACCCCGTAGGAAGTAACGTTTTTAACCACACCTTCCAATACTTGTCCTTTTTCAAGTTGTCCGATGATCTCCTTCTTCTGCTCTTCAATATCAGCCTCGATAAGGGCTTTATGGGAAACCACAACGTTCTTGAACTCGTGATTGATCTTCACCACCTTGAATTCCATGGTCTTCCCTACATACTGATCGTAATCGCGGATAGGCTTCACATCAATTTGGGAACCTGGCAAGAAGGCCTCGATACCGAATACATCCACGATCATACCTCCTTTGGTTCTGCACTTTACAAAACCGGTTACAATTTCCTCTTTGTCGTGGGCCGCATTAACACGATCCCAAGCCATGATGGTTCTTGCCTTTCTGTGCGACAATACCAACTGACCTGTTTTATCCTCTCGGATATCTATAAGAACCTCAACTTTGTCCCCTACTTTTAAGTCAGGGTTGTAGCGGAATTCGTTTAGGGAGATTACCCCTTCGGATTTGGCATTGATGTCGATGATGGCCTCACGGTCTGTCATGTGCACTACCGTACCTTCAACTACCTCTTCATCCGCAGTATCCACAAAATTCTCTTCAACAAGTTTCTCAAACTCGTTCAACTTGCTGTCTTCGACTTTCTCAATACCTTCTTCGTACTTGTCCCAGTCGAAGTTGTCCAAAAATTCCTGGGGATCTTGTTGGGTTGTAACTTCTTCTTTAAATTCTACAGCTGTCACAGTTTCATCTGGTTCAACTTTTGCTTTTTCTTCAGCCATGTGCTGATTAAAATTTGTATTTCACAGTTTATAAGAGTTAGGCGAAGCTGTGAAAGTGATTAAACTCATTGTGTTTTATCCAATCTACCCTTTTTCCTCCTATCGTTCGCCAAAAAAGGAGTGCAAAAATACAATTAATTCCTTGTATTACAAACCCTTATTCACACTATTTAATTTCCAGTGATTATTAATTAAAAATTAAGCTAAAATGTGACTTTTATTGATATCTTGTTTCTTACTATTAACCATTAAAACATTTAAGTACATTATGAGTGTAAAAGCAAAATATCAAGCAGTTCTGGATTTGGGCCAGGAATTGGCCATAAAGGGTGGTGACGTATCTGAAGAAGGAGGCATTTTGAAGATCAAAGGTGAGGCCGCTACCCCTTATGAAAAAAATATTCTTTGGGATAAAATCAAGGAAATTGGAGGACAAAGCCCTTCAGACATCAAGGCGAACATTACTGTAGGTGATGACTCCGTTTACCACAGACACACCGTAAAAAGTGGGGAGTCCCTAAGCAAGATTGCCAAGCATTACTATGGGGATGCCATGAAGTACAAACAAATCTTTGAGGCCAATACCAATATTTTGAAAAACCCAGATTTGATCCATCCCGATCAGGTATTGGTGATTCCGAATCTATAATTTCCTCAATTGAAAATGATAAAAGCCACTTAACAGTGGCTTTTTTTATGAATTGCTCTTTATAACCCCTAGAGCACAATCGTAAACACGTTCAAATTGTTCCTCCAATCCCATGTGACTATTGTCAAACACAATGGCATCCGCTGCTTTTTTTAATGGGGATACCTCCCGGGTAGAATCAATAAAGTCCCGTTTCTGGACATTTTCCAACACCTCTTCATAGGAAACTATTTCCCCACGGTCCAAAAGTTCCTTATACCTCCTGGTGGCCCTTGCATTGGCAGAAGCCGTCATAAATATTTTGAGTTCTGCATTAGGGAACACCACGGTACCAATATCCCTACCGTCCATTACCAGCCCTTGGCCTTTTCCCATCTGCTGCTGCATTTCCACCAACTTATACCGTACTTCGGGGATGGTGGCCACTTTGCTCACTTGACGGGACACATCCATGGTCCTAATCTCTTTTTCCACGTTTTGCCCATTGAGGTACATTTCAGAAATACCCAGTTCCTTGTTGGGCACAAATTCCAAATGGATCATTGGAAGATCCTGGACCAAGGCATCAAGGTCATCGTCCTTGCCCACAAAATTTTTCCGAAGTGCATACAAGGTGACCGCCCTGTACATGGCCCCGGTATCCACATAAATATAATTGAGAGCTTTGGCCAATTGCTTAGCAATGGTACTCTTTCCGGTGGAGGAATACCCGTCTATAGCTATGGTGATTTTTTGCATGTGCTAAAAATAAGCAGAAGTGGTCAATACCTTCTTAAAGACTTTTGGCATTTTTTACTTTTCTACTTGTAACGGCAATGTCGATGACCTCGCTCATATCCGATACATAATGGAAGGTCAGGCCTTTCAAATAATCCTGCTTGATCTCCCCGATATCCTTTCGGTTATCTTCCGACAGGATAATTTCCTTGATCTTGGCCCTTTTGGCGGCCAAAATCTTCTCTTTGATACCGCCTACTGGAAGCACCTTGCCCCGCAAGGTAATCTCCCCTGTCATGGCCAGGCTCTTTTTTACTTTTCGTTGTGTAAACAAGGATACCAATGAAGTCAACATGGTGATCCCTGCACTTGGGCCATCCTTTGGGGTTGCGCCCTCCGGAACGTGGATATGCACATTATACTTGTCAAATACTTCTTGATCTATCCCAAAAGTGTCGGCATTGGATTTTATGTACTCCATGGCAATGGTGGCTGATTCCTTCATTACCTTGCCCAGGTTACCTGTAATGTTCAACGCGCCCTTTCCCTTGGACAAAATGGATTCTATAAAAAGAATATCACCACCTACGCTGGTCCAGGCCAAACCTGTCACCACTCCCGCCACATCGTTGTTCTCGTATTTGTCCCGCTCCAATCTGGCAGGTCCAAGTACCTTTTCCACATCCTCATTGGTGACTTTGATGTTGTATTCCTCTTCTATGGCAATGGATTTAGCCGCGTAACGTACCATTTTGGCCAATTGCTTTTCTAGGTTTCTAACTCCAGATTCGCGGGTATAGCCCTCCACGATCTTTTCCAATTGGGGTTTCCCAATTTTCAAATCCTTGGCAGAAAGTCCGTGTTCTTTCAATTGTTTGGGAAGCAAATGCTTTTTACCAATCTCCACTTTTTCCTCAATGGTATAACCGGTAACATTGATGATTTCCATCCTATCCCGTAAGGCTGGCTGAATTGTGCCCAAATTATTGGCCGTGGCAATGAACATCACTTTGGATAGATCATATCCCATTTCCAGGAAGTTGTCGTAAAACTCACTGTTCTGTTCTGGGTCCAAAACTTCCAACATGGCAGACGATGGGTCTCCCTGATGGCTATTGGACAATTTATCTATTTCATCCAGGATAAAAACAGGATTTGAAGTACCTGCCTTTTTAAGGCTTTGGACAATTCGTCCGGGCATGGCGCCAATATAGGTCTTTCGGTGTCCGCGGATTTCCGCCTCGTCCCTCAGTCCCCCTAGGGACATACGCACATATTCCCTGCCCAACGCCTCTGCCACCGACTTTCCAAGAGATGTTTTCCCTACCCCGGGAGGTCCGTACAAGCATAGAATGGGCGATTTCATATCATTGCGCAGTTTAAGAACTGCCAAATACTCTATGATTCTGCGCTTTACATCCTCAAGGCCGTAATGATCTCTATCCAGGATTTGTTGGGCCCGTTTTAGATCAAACTTATCCTTGGAAAATTCGTTCCACGGAAGGTCCAGAAACAGGTCCAAATAATTTCTTTGAATGGAATATTCCGCCACTTGCGGGTTCATCCGCTGCATTTTGGACAGCTCTTTTTCAAAGTGCTCCTTTACCTTTTTATCCCATTTTTTCTTCTTGGCCTTTACCCGCATTTCATCCACTTCCTCCTCATACGAAATACCTCCAAGTTCCTCTTGGATGGTTTTCATTTGTTGGTGAAGGAAATACTCCCGTTGTTGTTGGTCCATATCATTGCGGACCTTGGACTGGATATCGTTTTTCAACTCCAGCTTTTGGAGTTCCATGTTCATGTACTTCAGGGTGGTAAGCGCCCGTTCCTGAAGGTTTGGGATTTCCAGCAGATTTTGCTTCTCGGCAACGCTTAGGTTAAGGTTGGACGATACAAAGTTGATCAAGAAGGAATTGCTCTGTATGTTTTTGATGGCAAAAGTGGCCTCACTCGGAATATTGGGATTGTCCCTGATAATTTTGAATGCCAATTCCTTGATGGAATCAATAATGGCCGCAAATTCCTCGCTCTCTTCATTGGGTCGCTCCTCCACCGCTTCACGCACTGTAGCGGTAAAGTAAGGTTTCTCGGTGATCACCTCCGCAATTTCAAAACGCTTTTTACCCTGAATGATCACAGTAGTGTTTCCATCCGGCATTTGCAGTACCCGTAAAATCCGGGCTACCGTTCCAAGGGTGTTGATATCATCAATTCCAGGGTTTTCGGTCTCCTCATCCTTTTGTGACACCACACCGATGGTTTTGTTACCATTGTTGGCATCCTTGATGAGGTTAATGGACTTATCCCTACCCGCGGTTATCGGAATCACCACTCCGGGAAAAAGCACCGTGTTTCTGAGGGGAAGCACAGGCAAGGTCTCCGGAAGTATCTCCCGGTTCATCTCTTCCTCGTCCTCGGGGGTAAGTAGGGGTATCAGTTCCGCATCCTCTTCCAGTCCCTGCAGTGATATATTGTCAAAAGTTGAAATCTTTATTTCTCCCATATCTATTTTTCGGTCATTTTGTCATCAATGACATAAATCTTCATTTCATTCCGAGGCCAAAACTCCCACAAATCCTTCAAATGTAGCTATTAGCAAGCAAGTTGGCCCCTTTTTCATAGCTATAAGGGCAATTCCTGTGCCATTAAAATCCAATTTTTTAGAAAAAAGTGTAACAATTGATAAATTCAACCATCTATAAAACAAACCATTCATTTTTTGAGCCACCAAAATGAACATATAGATGCACTGCTTCAATCGTGCCTGCTAGGCAAATCAAGTGCACAGATGGAGGTTTACAACCGGTATTACAAGGCCATGTTCAACACAGCCTTCCGGATTGTAAAGGACTCCGCAGAGGCCGAAGATGTGATGCAGGAATCGTTTTTGAATGCGTTTACAAAACTGCACACCTTTAAGGGAGACGTCACCTTCGGGGCTTGGTTGAAGCGTATTGTAATCAACAACAGCATCTATCATTACAAAAAACAGCAAAAAACACAAGCTGTTGATTTGGATGACGTAATGTACAAGGTCGAAGATAACGAAGCGGTTGATCTTGATCACAATGGTTATACTGAACTGAAGGCTCAAAAAGTGATGGAAACCATGAAAAGTTTGAAAGACAATTACAGAGTGTCTTTGACCTTACATTTAGTTGAAGGCTATGATTACGAGGAAATCAGTGAAATCATGAATATCAGTTATGCCAACTGCAGAACCACGATTTCCCGCGCAAAAGAAAGCTTGAGAAAAAAATTGACCGTAAATATTTGATTATGGGAAAAGATAATTTAGACGAGTTGTTCGGTAGGCTTCAAGGTAGTTTTAACCTTGAGGAACCCCAAGATGGGCACCAAGACCGGTTTTTGGAAAAATTAAATCAGTCCAAAGGTGTAACCTCCCTACCTACCAAGAAGTCCAATTGGTGGAAACCGCTTTCCGTTGCCGCATCTGTGGTACTGCTATGTCTTATTGGCGTGCAGGTGTTCTCTTCAAAACCCTCCATAAAGGAGCAGGTGGTGGAGATTGCCCCGGAAGTGTCCAAAACGGAATTCTATTTTGCCAACCTTATTGAAGAACAGGTACAGCAACTTAAAAACGAAAAATCGCCCGAAACGGCCCAACTGGTGGATGACACCCTGGTGCAGTTGGAAAAATTGGAATCCGATTATGAGTCCCTTGAGCAAGAACTTGTGAACGGTGGAAACAGCAAAATCATCTTGAATGCCATGATCACCAACTTCCAAACCCGAATTGACCTGCTAAAAGAAGTTTTGGACAACATTGATAACATTAAGAATATAAAATCATATTATGATGAAAACACTACGATATAAATATGTCTTTTTGACATTGGCATTGCTACCTTTTGTGCTTGTGGCCAACACAGGCAAGTTAAAAGGAAAGTACACCAAGGAGAAAACCATTAAAAAAGAGTTTTCCGTAAATGCCGATGCCCTTTTTAAAGTGCGGAACAGTTATGGCAACCTAAACATTACTTCCTGGGACGAAAACCGGGTGGTGGTGGAGGTCCATATCAAGACCAACGGCAACAATGAAGAAAAAGTGGAGCGCCGCTTAAATGAAATCGATGTGGATTTTGAATCCAGTAACAGTCTGGTCTCCGCACGTACCAGATTTGGTGAACGTGGCAATAACTGGGGCTGGAACTGGGGCAAGCGCAACAATGTGAACGTCCAGGTCAACTATACCATAAAGATTCCTGTGAAGAACAGTGTAAGCCTAAACAACGATTATGGTAACATTTACTTGGATCGGGTAGACGGCCACGCAAAAATCAGCTGCGACTACGGAAAAATCGAGGTCGGTGAGCTGCGTGGGCGAAACAATGAGCTCAAGTTCGATTATACCTCGCGCTCCAACTTTGAGTATATCAACAGCGCGGAAATCATTGCCGACTACTCAGGATTTACAGTTGAAAAAGCCGGAAACCTGACCATAAAGGCAGATTACACCAACAGCACCGTTGGGAAAATGGAAAATTTGGAGTACTCCTGCGACTATGGTTCCCTTGAAGTTGGTGAAATCAATAATGTGCATGGTAGCGGAGACTACGTTAGCGTAAAGATGGGCACGGTGCACGGGGATGTGGGCATCAATTCGGACTACGGTTCCTTAAAAATCAATCAATTGGCTCCAGATGCCGGGGATGTGGATATCAAAACCGACTATACGGGAATCAAGATAGGTTACCACCCCGAATACCATTTTAATTTTGAGATATCAGCGGAATACGCTGGGGTAAGTGGTAAGGAGCCTTTTGAAATCAATATCAGTAAGGAAAAATCCAGTGAAAAATATTATAAGGGCTATTATGGGAGCGAAAATTCCGGTAATACGGTCCTCATTACAACAGATTACGGCGGAATAACATTCCACCAAAATTGAAAATCAAAAAACAATAACTAAAACACGATCATGAAAAAACTAATGACATTGGCACTGGCACTCTCCATGGTGGCAGTTACCAACGCCCAATGGGGCAAAAAAATCAAAGGAAATGGAGATGTGGTAACCATAGAGCGCTCCGTGGGCGAATATGATGCCGTTGCACTTGCCGGATGGTTCGATGTGGAGCTGGTAGCCGGAAACGAGGGAGAAATTACCCTTAAAGGGGAATCCAACCTTTTGGAACACATTAAAACGGAAGTAAAAAACGGAAAACTGATCATCAAGCAGGAAAAAGGTGTTAACCTAAGACCTTCCAATTGGAACAGTGGTATTTTGGTCACTGTACCCATTGAGGACATCGATTCTGTTTCACTTTCGGGTTCTGGTGATGTAGTGGGCAGAACCACCATCAAGGCCAACGATTTTCACGCAGGTATGTCGGGCTCCGGGGATGTTTCCCTTACGGTGGAGGCGCAAAGCGTAAATGCTTCCCTATCCGGCTCTGGGGATATCAACCTGGAAGGCAAAACCACTGACTTGAGCGTTCAGGTGTCCGGTTCCGGGGATGTAAGGGCCTATGGACTTGAAGCGGAGTTTGTCACTGCACAGGTATCCGGTTCCGCGGACATCAAGGTTACCGCCAAACAGTCCATTGATGCTAGAGTTTCCGGGTCAGGTGATATCAGCTACCGGGGCAATCCCTCCAAAATTAAGAGCAAATCATCAGGATCAGGGGATATTTCCAAAGGTTAATTGGAGTTTAGGACCAATCAAAAAACTTAGAACCGGGCTTTGACCCGGTTTTTTTATTCGCTGCTTTTACTAAATGTAACCGACGTGGAAATGTTGGTTGTACCGTCTATAAGCAGGCTGCTTCGGGTAATATCCGCATAAATGGAATCCTTCTGTAAGGTATTTTGGGTATTGATCAAGTAAATCTTGACACGTTCCGTGGTATCTGAAACCTGTATGATTTCCTGGGATGCTTGTATTTTGAGTTTGTCCAAACCAACAGTGGAATCCAGTTGGCGGAGGATTTCCAGGGGTAGGTTGCCTGCCTGGGTTTCAACGACATTCCCAAAATCAGGATATTGTCGGCGTACTTTTATCAGCTCCACAAACGAATTCAGTTTTTGCACGGCAAGCTGATCCAAGCTAATCTGGTCAAGTTCCATTTCTTCCGCAGTAGTGGCCGCTGCCTCGGGAAATTCCATTTTGTTTTCCATATTCCTGTTCTCCCCTGCACAGGAGCAGAGCCAAATGAGTACCAAAAAGAAGTTTAGTTTTTTCATAGCACTGCAAATTTTAGGGTGATAATTTTTCCGTCCTGCATACGCTTTTCCAAAATTTTGATACGTTTTAGCTCACTTGTTGGCACGGTAAGCTTTTGTATAAAATCTTCTTTGGTATATACTTCAACACCAATATTGCTGTGTATTTGGTAAATCAGGGCATCCTCCGAAATCAACTGTTCCAGTTTGGTTTTGTGGGCCTGCCAATCCTTCACGTTTCCAGAGGTGTAGTAATGCAACATCAGAGCATAATCGTCCCGTTCCACCTCAACCAGTTCATTGGCCCGGGTGTCTATAAACCTAAGGACGGTGTCCGTTTTGTGATAGGGCGATTGTATTACAAATTGAATATACTCCTTCCTGGTCCTGTAGGTGAAACAACCTAGACTATCCGTTTTAAAGGTCTCGGGCGATTCATTTTCATTGAGCACCTTGATATCCAAGGGTATTTGTAGGATGGCTTCATCCGTAAGCTGGTCAACAAAGCAAAACTGAAAATTGTTCTGCCCCCTCCATGGATAGACAAGGGCTAGGGTCAAGGCCACCAATCCGAACACAAGAAATCCCATCTTTTTGACACGTCTATTTGAATTTATACCCTGCTGGTGTTTGCCTTTGAATGTGCTCCAATTGGAATATCCGGCATATTCGCTGAGTAGATTGAGCATATCAACCCTCGGGAGTTTATCAAGTTCGTTCTTAAAATAGGTGTAAAACCATTTCTCACTGATACTGGTACCCACCGTTGCAGAAAGGTCTTCCTGAAAAAGTGTTATTTCGTCGCCTTTCCACTCTTTTATGGGCGTATAAACTTTTTGACGGCTTGAAAAAGTAGCTGAGACTTCCTTTTTCAGCAGTCCAAAATAATATGTGTCGTCCTTTTTCAATCAGTATAACTATATAACAAACAGCACTTTATAGAGATGCAATTAGAATACAAGCATTTTACAAGATAGATACAAAAATGCCGAGGTGACTCCATTTAGGTTTGTTTCAAACTTAAAAATACACACTATGAAAGCAATTGTTTTAAATCGGCTCATGAAATTTTCCATTGGAGTGCTTACGTTGGTCTATTTAGGGTCGTGTAACGACAACAGTTACAAGGAGAACGCAATGGCCCAACCGGTGGATCTGACCGAAGAGTTTGAAGTGGTCCAAACGGAGTTCAAATCCAATACGCCCAAAGATTTAAAGATCATTAAATCTGCCAAGGTGAGGTACAAGGTAAAAAAGGTACAACTTGCCACGGAACAGATCAAGCAAATAACGGCCCAACATGAAGGCTATATTTCTGATATGCGGTTTGACAACAATCTGTACAATTTGGAGAACAGGTTTACCATTAAAGTGCCCAATTGCTCTTTTGACAATTTGTTGGACTCCATCTCCAAAGTGGCCGAGTTTATTGAATATGAAAATATTACCACCAAGGATGTAACCGAGGAATTCATTGACATTGAGGCCCGCCTAAAAACCAAATTGGAGGTAAAGGAGCGCTATGAGACCATTTTGAAGGAAAATGCAAAAACGGTAAAGGACATTCTTGCCACCGAAGAAAAACTAAGGGTGCTGCAGGAAGAAATTGAATCTGCCCAAGGCCGAATAAAATATCTCAGCAATAAAATTGCATACAGCACCATTCAGGTAGATCTCTATGAAACGGTAAACTACAAGGAGGAACCCAGCAGCTATGAGAAGAGCTTTTGGTCCAGGGGCAAGGACGGTCTGGTATTTGGCTGGAATTTTGTTGAAAATGTCGTCCTGGCCATTATCCATATCTGGCCCTTGCTGATCATTGGGGCAATTATCTTTTTCCTAGTCAGAAATAGAAGAATCCAAAAAAGGAAAAATCCTTAACGGGAGCTTTTGTTTACCCGCAATAATAGGATAACCCCTATCAAAAAGAAAAGTCCTAAAAAAATGGTGCTGTTGCGCATACTACCTGTAAGTTGTGCAACGGCACCATACAAAAAAGTACCAATGACAATCCCAATTTTTTCGGCCACATCATAAAAGCTAAAAAACGATGTGGTATCGGTGGTTTCGGGCAAAAACTTTGAGTAGGTAGATCTTGACAGTGCTTGAATACCGCCCATTACAATACCTACCAAACCTGCAGCAATAAAGAAATCCATGGGTGTTTGCAGGAAAAATGCATAGACACACAACAGTATCCAAAAAACATTGACCCAAATCAAAGTAGGGATATTGCCATAAAGTTTGGAGAGGTAAGCAGTTAAATAGGCCCCTCCAATGGCAATTACTTGAATGATCAGAATACTGGCAATCAGCCCAATTTGTCTAAAATCGTCCGAGCCCCAATTGATTTCTTCCTCTCCAAAATAAGTGGCAATAAGCATGATGGTCTGTACCGCCATACTGTACACAAAAAAGGCTCCTAAGTACCGTTTCAACCTGGTTTCATCTCCCAATTGCTTCCAAACCGACCTCAATTCCTTAAAACCATTGAGCACGATGTTCGTTGGTTCCCCTTCTTTTTTAAACCCCTTGGGCAGATGTTTAAACGTATACTGGCTGAACAGCATCCACCAAACTCCCACCATTACAAAGGAGTATTTCATCATGACCATCGCCACGGGTTCCCCACCAATTTCTTCAATGCCCAATATGCTGGGAAGGAAGAGCACCATAAACAAGTTTATGCCTAATAAAAGTACACTTCCAATGTACCCCAAGGAAAAGCCTTTTGCGCTGATCTTATCCTGTTGTTCGGGAAAAGCAATGTCCGGTAAGTAGGAATTGTTAATGGCAAAACTCACCCAAAAACCCACCAAGCCGAAGAAATAACATATTAATCCCAAGTAGATGTTCTCTAGAGTGAACCAGTACAGGCCAATACAGGATATTCCTCCCAAATAGCAGAAAAACTTTAGGAACATTCTTTTATTTCCCAAATAATCCGCAATCCCAGAAACCAACGGGGTAACAATAGCTATAAAAACAAAGGCGAGGGAAGTTACATAACTGATCAAGGGAGCCCTGGCAATCTCCCCACCAAAAATGGTTACTTTTTCAATCTCTGCAATTCTGAAAAGCGCTCCATAATAAATCGGGAAAATAGCTGATGAGATTACTAAGCTATATACCGAATTGGCCCAATCATAAAAGGCCCAGGCGTTCAACAATTTTTTACTTCCTTTAATTGCGAGTGCTTGTGCCATAGGATTATAATAAAAATGTCATCCAAAGGCTATCGGAAACCTTGAGTGGATTTCAAATAGGCCATGGATGACATTAAATGTTTGTCTTTCAAGGGTTATTTAAATGATGTTACCCCAAATTTGGCCGCTTCCTGTTTTGCTGCAGGAGCCCAGGCCAATAGGTTATTGATCCGTGTATCGTTTGAAGGATGCGTGCTCAAAAACTCGGGTGGCGCCTGCCCCCCAGCTTTGGCCTTCATACGTTTCCAAAGTTCAGCGGCTTCATCAGGATTGTATCCGGCAATGGCCATGATCTGCAAGCCTATTCTATCGGCCTCGGTTTCATGGCTACGGCTAAAAGGCAACATTACCCCTACCGTAGAGCCCAATCCATACGCTTGGTTGAACGTATTTCTCTTTTGCGGATCCTTAATGGCCACGTTTCCTGCCACGGCACCAATTTGCTGTAGCATCCCGGCGCTCATACGCTGCGCTCCATGGTCTGCAAGGGCATGTGCCACTTCGTGCCCCATAACCACTGCCACTCCTGTTTCGGTTTGTGTGATGGGCAATATGCCTGTGTAAAAAACAATCTTACCCCCGGGCATGCACCAAGCATTTACCGTTTCATCGTTTACCAATTTGTACTCCCATTTATAATCCTTTAAATATCCCGGGTAACCATTGGCATCCAACCAGCGTTCCGCAGCTGTGGAAATGCGTTGCCCCACCCTGGTAATCATTTCAGCATCTGAAGTTCCCGTAACGACCTTGTTTTCATTCAAAAACTGGTCATATTGTGCAAAAGCCATTGGAAATATCTGGCTATTTGGGTAAAAATTGAGCGTACTTTTCCCTGTAAACGGGTTTACCTTACAGGCAACAACCGATAAAAAAATCGCTGCTGTTAGAATACATTTTTTCATAACTGTTAATAGTGTTTAGTATAGGGAAAATACAAAAAATTATTTTCCAATCAGGTGGAGTTCAGTAAAATCCTTGCTTACCTCAATACTATTATTTCCGTTGAGTTTAACCTCTTTCGGGTCTACCTGTTCGTTGTCCAATTCAACTACCCCAATTTTAAATGGCAAGCCGTGGAACTTGAGCTTGATCTTTTCATAAGGTGTGATAAAATTACCATCCTTAAACTGTTGGATGATCAATTCGTTGGTCTTCCCACGTAATCGGAATCGACGTAAACTGTATCGGCCTTTTTTGTAATCATAACCATCTTGTTGGTCCTCATATACAATGGAGATTTCTATCCCGTCCTTAAAATATACATCGATGGTCAATTCCTCTATTTCCTTTTCCCCAACATATTGCTGCACCGGGTATTTGGGAATCATGGCACCTTCCTTCACAAACAATGGAATTTTTTGTATATCCGCAGCTACCCATTTTTCCACACCGCCCACAATTACTTCATCCGTCCAATAGTTGTACCAGTTGCCTTTGGGGAAATACATCCTTCTTCCTTGGGCATTGGGTTCCTGTACCGGGCACACCAGCATCTGCTCCCCAAATAGGAATTCATCGGTCCTAAAATGGGTCTGGGTGTCCTCTTGGTCATAGAACACCAAGGACTGTAACATGGGCATGCCATCCTTGATGTATTTATAGAACATGGTGTAGAGGTAGGGTAGCAATTGGTACCTCAATTCAATAAATTTTCGCACGATGTCCGTGATTTCATCTCCAAACGACCACGGTTCTTGATCTCCATGGTCTCCACTGGAATGTACCCTACAGAATGGGTGGAAAACCGCCAACTGCATCCATCGGGCAAATAGTTCTCCATTGGGTTGCTCGGCAAAGCCCCCAATATCGGACCCCACAAAGGAATATCCGCTCATACACATACGTTGCATCTGAACATTGGCGATCCAAAGATGCTCCCAGGTAGCCACATTATCGCCTGTCCAAGTGGCGCAATATCGCTGTGTGCCGGCATAGGCAGCCCTGGTTAACACAAAAGGTCTTCTGGGAAACATAAATTTTTTGACACCATTGTATGTGGAACGCACCATTTGCATTCCATACACGTTATGGGCCTTTCTATGGCTGCATGGATGGCCGTCATAATCATGCCGAACATCCAGATTGGCTGTTTTTGTGGGAACCTCCATGATTGCAGGCTCGTTCATGTCGTTCCAAACTCCTTTGACGCCCATATCGGCGATCATCTCCTTATAGAGCTCCGCCCACCATTCCCGAACTTCTGGGTGGGTGAAATCAGGGAACTTACATTCTCCGGGCCATACCTTGCCCTTAAAATGAGGCCCATCGGCCCGTCGGCAAAAGAATCCGTTGTCCATGGCTTGTTGATAGACCCAATACTCACGATCTATCTTGATTCCTGGGTCAATCATCGTAATGGTTTTGAACCCGTCTTGCTCCAATTCCTCAATCATCTTCTTTGGATTGGGAAAGCGTTTGTTATCCCATGTAAAACATCTGAACCCCTCCATATAATCGATATCCAGGTAAATGGCATCACAAGGGATTTTTAAGTTTCTAAAGGTGGAAGTGATGTTTTTTACTTTTTTCTCAGGGAAATAGCTCCATTTGGATTGATGGAAGCCCAATGCCCATAATGGCGGAAGTTCAGGTACCCCGGTCAAATCGGTGTAAGCCTCCACTACTTGTCCTATCTTGGGGCCGTAAAAGAAATAGTAGTTCATTTCACCGCCGTCTGCCCAAAAACTGGTGACATTCCTTTTTTCATGGGCAAAATCAAAATAGGTACTGAACGAATTATCAAAGAAAACCCCATAGGCTATATTTTCCTTCAATCCCACGTAAAAAGGAATGGCCTTGTAGAGCGGTTCTTGATCTTTTCCATAGGCATAGGAATCCGTGACCCAATTGTTTACCCGTTTACCTTTTAGGTTGGTATGGGAGGCCTTATCCCCCATGCCGTAGTAGCTTTCTCCGGAATGGCAAATCTTGCCCATCTTTACGATGTTTCCGCCGTAGTCATAATTTTCTTCCCAATGAAAGCCCAGTTCATCGTCAAGAATCACGGTATCCTCCAAATCCACAATTTGGATTTTAAGGTTGGACTTGTTCACATAGATCTTGATCTTGGAAGTGGTTATCACATATTCCGGAATCTCGTCTTTTACTTCCAGTTCATTGTATCCCAAGCTCACATCATCGCTAATGGCGTATGAAAAATCGGGTTCAAAAACATGCTCGGTGGCATATCTAAACCGAATGGCACTGTCCCTTAATACCGTTAATTGTAAAATAACCCCATTTTGGGTAGTGAAATAGAGCTTATCATTCTCCTGCTTAAAATCAACTATATGGTTGGGATATTGGTTCCCCCTTTTTGCTATTTCAGTGTTGGTAATCATTGCTGATGGGTTATGTAACCCACAAAAGAAAGACTTTAGCGTGAGAAATTAAAAAGATGTTGTGAACAGCGGTGAACTACAACGTTTGCGTTCGGATTTTATTTGTATACAACCACACCCAGCGGAGGAAGTGTCATGTTTACCGATTGCTCGTGCCCATTCCAGGCCTTAGCAGTGGGGCGTAACGACTTTTTGCCCAATCCACCACCGGAATATTTGGTGTCATCGCTATTGAAGAGCAATTTCAACGTTGAAGTTTTTGGAATTCCCACCCTGTAATTTTCACGCGGAACAGGTGTGAAATTACAGGCTATGATAAGATTGTCCTTGGGATCATTACCTTTTCTGATATAGGTCAAAACAGAATTTTCGGTGTCGTTGTGCTCGATCCACTGGAATCCTTCCGGGCTGAACTGCTTTTCGTACAAGGCAGGATTGTTTTTGTACAGTTTGTTCAAATCCTTGATGACTTCCTGGATACCGGAATGAAAATCGTATTGGGTCAGATGCCAGTCCAAACTCTCCTGAAAGTTCCATTCGGAAGATTGCCCAAACTCGGCGCCCATAAACAACAAGTTGGCACCAGGATGGGTAAACATATATCCAAAAAGCAACCTTAAATTGGCAAAACGCTGCCATTCATCCCCTGGCATTCGGTAGAGCAGGGAATTTTTACCGTATACCACCTCATCATGGGAAAAGGGCAGCATAAAATTCTCGGTAAAAGCATAGGTCATGCTAAAAGTAATCTGGTTAAGATCATAGGAGCGGTGAATGGGTTCCTTCTTAAAAAACTCCAAAGTATCGTGCATCCAGCCCATCATCCACTTCATCCCAAAGCCCAAACCACCAAAATGTACGGGTTTGGACACTCCACTAAATGCCGTGGATTCTTCCGCAATGGTCTGTACACCTTTAAAACTGGTATACACCTCTGAATTCATTTCACGCAGAAAGGACATGGCCTCCAAATTTTCATTATTGCCATACATATTGGGCTCCCATTCCCCATCTTCCCGCGAATAATCCAGATAAAGCATGGATGCCACTGCATCCACCCTCAACCCATCCACATGATATTGATCCAGCCAAAAAATGGCATTACTGATCAAAAATGCCCTTACCTCGTTTCTGCCATAGTTGAAGATCAAACTTTTCCAATCCGGATGATATCCCCTTCTACGGTCGGGATGTTCATAAAGGTGGGATCCATCAAAAAAACCGAGTCCATGTGCATCTTCGGGAAAATGGGACGGTACCCAATCCAAAATAACACCAATCCCCTTTTCGTGGAATTTATCCACCAAGAGTTTAAATTCTTCGGGAGTTCCAAATCTAGAGGTTGGAGCAAAATACCCGGTCAATTGATATCCCCAACTGGGATCGAAGGGATATTCCATAACTGGCATAAATTCTACATGGGTGAAGCCCATTTCGCTCACATAATTGACCAATTCATCGGCCATCTCACTATAGGTCAAGAATTCCCAACCATTCTTTTTCTTCCAAGAACCCAAATGCACCTCGTAAACAGAATAAGGTTTGTCCAACGCATTGTTCGCTTCCCGGGTTTTCATCCATTGATCATCTTTCCAAGCGTAGCTTGCATCCCAGACTACGGAGGCCGTTTTTGGGGGTTGCTCGCAATATCTCGCAAAGGGATCGGCCTTTTCGGTCCAGACATCGTTGTGGTGCGAGTGGATTTTGTATTTGTACTTTGTACCTTTTCCCACTTCGGGAATAAAGCCTTCCCAGATACCACTTCCATCCCATCGCACAAATAACTGGTGATCCTTACTGTCCCAATGGTTAAAATCGCCCATTACCGAAACCGATTGGGCCGAAGGCGCCCAGACCGCAAAATAGGTTCCTTTGCGGCCTTCCACCTCTGTTAGGTGCGAACCGAGCTTGTCATAGAGCCTATAGTGCTTTCCCGATTTAAACAGGTTGATATCAAATTCGGAGAAAAAGCTATGTGAAACAACTTTGGACATAGAGGGTTGGTTTAACGAGTACAATATTACACATCTTTGCCCAAGTATCCGATTTCTAGGCCCTCCAACACAAAAAAACAGCAGAAATTAAAAAATGGAATGCTTTTTGATTTTTAAGGGGAAAGATAAAAATGAACGCAAATCAAAAATCAAAAATCATGACAAAATTCAATACAATTCTTGGAATCATATGCTTGTTCATAGTTGCCGCCTGTGAGGGTCCAGCCGGCCCTCCCGGATTTGACGGTCTGGACGGCCGCGATGGACTTGACGGCCTGGACGGACAGGATGGAATCCAAGGTCAGGTAATAGAAGTTGATGGGGTAAACTTCAACTATGATGTGGCTGGAAACATTTATAACACCTTGATCACTTTTAGCGATGTAACCGATTTTGAGGTATTTGAATCGGATGCTGTTTTGGTGTACCGTTTTGATGGAACCATTGACCTGGACGATAACAGCACTGCAGATGCGTGGAGCCAGATTCCACAAAGCTTTTTTCTGCCCGAGGGAACCATTCAATATGTGGCAGCCCACACTTTTGTGGACGTAGAACTCTTTATTGATGGTAATTTTGATCTTTCGGCCCTCGATACCAGTTTTACGGATAACCAATCCTTCCGGATTGTTATTCTTCCCTCCGTATTTGCCGAGGCGGGGAAATTGGACACTTCCAAACTTTCCAATGTAATGTCGGCTTTGGGCATACAGGAAGATGGAGTGAAAAAAATTGAGCTTCAATAAAACAACAAAATTGTTACCTTTTAGTCCTGTTGTAATCCAGCAGGACTTTTTTTTATTTAGAATTGAAAGGAATGTTGTTGTCTTCCGTCTATAATCAAAAAGAAATGGGAAAAAAATTGTTCTTGGTCTTGTTTTTGGCACTGGTTGGATGCAAAGGTGTATCCCAGGAGGACCAAAGTAAATCTGAAAAAGAAAAGGTATTTCCAATTACCAAAACAGATGCGGAGTGGCGCGCAGAGCTTACCGAAATGGAGTATTATGTACTTCGAAAAGCGGCCACGGAAAACGCATTTACCAGTGACCTCTTGGAAAACAAAGAAAAGGGAACCTATGTTTGTGCTGGTTGCCAAACTCCTTTATTCCGTAGTGAACATAAATATAGGTCAGGTACCGGATGGCCAAGTTTCGATAGGGAAATTGAAGGAAACGTGGCGTATGACGTGGACTATAAGATAGGCTATGCCCGTACAGAGGAGCACTGTGCAACTTGCGGAGGGCATTTAGGTCATGTTTTTAACGATGGTCCACGAAAAACCACTGGGAAAAGGCACTGTATCAATGGGGTGGCCCTGGATTTTATTCCCGACCCACAATAAAACGGACCCCAACCCAAAAGAACCTCTTCCGTACTATACCTACATTGATCATTGACAATTGCGCATTGTTTATTGATCTTTGTACAACGTTTCATTTATCTTAGCCAAAGTGCTAGAATCGACCTCGTATGAAAAACAAATATCCAATTGACAAGTCGGAGGAGGACTGGAAAAAAGAACTCACCCCTGAAGAATACCATGTATTGCGCGGAAAAGGCACCGAAAGACCTTTCACGGGCAAGTACAACCTCCATTTTGAAAATGGGGATTACCATTGTCGTGCATGTAATGCCAAACTTTTTGAGAGTGGGAACAAATTTGAAAGCGGTTGTGGTTGGCCTTCCTTTGACCAAGCTGTTGAAGGAGCCATTGAATATATAAGGGATACCAGCCATGGGATGATTCGCACCGAGACTGTTTGTGCCAATTGTGGTAGTCACTTAGGGCATGTGTTCAATGATGGGCCCGCAGAGACAACTGGACAGCGCTATTGCATCAATTCCATCAGTATTGGATTTAACCCTGAATCTTAATGGACTTTCAAGAAAATTACCTTCAAAGTGTGATGTATGAGTTCAAGCGTTACAAATCGATGGGCGAAAAAACCTTTGCCCAACTTTCGGATGATGATATTCATTGGACCTATGCCGAAAATGACAATTCAATCGCCATTATCGTAAAGCATATTGTGGGCAACATGCTTAGTCGCTGGACCAATTTTTTGACCGAGGATGGCGAAAAAAGTTGGCGCAACAGGGATACCGAGTTTGAAGGCTCCTATACCAGCAGGAGCGAAATGATGGAAGCCTGGGAAAGAGGCTGGAATTGTTTGTTTGATGCCATGAATAGCATTGACGAATCGAATTTCGATAAAAAAGTAAAAATCAGGAACAAAGACCACACCATTGTGGAGGCCATCAACCGTCAATTGGCCCATTATCCCAGTCATATTGGTCAAATCGTATTTCTTGGTAAAATGCTGAAAGGAGCCGATTGGAACTCTCTTTCCATACCCAAGGGCCAGTCAGAGGCCTTTAATAAAAAGATGTTCGGATAAGCTTCGTAGGACATTTCAGTTTTATATAAAAATCCACATATCCAAAGCTTGGTTTTTGGTACCTGAAATGCGTACTTTTGCACCTGCCTATACGATAGGCTTCAATCAATTTTATCAACTAAATTCAAATTCTGATGAGCAACTTCGATGTAATTGTTTTGGGTAGTGGTCCTGGTGGATATGTAACCGCCATTCGCGCCTCCCAACTTGGATTCAAAACAGCCATTGTTGAAAAGGAAAGTCTTGGTGGTGTATGCCTCAACTGGGGTTGTATCCCTACCAAGGCCTTATTGAAGTCGGCCCAAGTTTTTGAATATCTAAAACATGCTGAAGATTATGGGTTGAGTGCCAAAAAGGTAGAGCATGATTTTGGAGCGGTGGTGCAAAGAAGTCGCGGTGTTGCGGAAGGCATGAGCAAAGGGGTTCAATTCCTAATGAAAAAGAACAAAATAGAGGTTCTCAATGGCTTTGGAAAGGTACAACCTGGCAAAAAAGTGTTGGTAAAAGGCGAGCATGGGGATACCGCGGAATATACTGCGGACCATATCATTATCGCCACAGGGGCCAGAAGTCGGGAACTTCCAAGCCTGCCTCAGGATGGTAAGAAGGTTATCGGCTATCGTGAGGCTATGTCCCTGGAAACCCAGCCCAAAAAGATGATTGTTGTGGGAAGTGGGGCCATTGGGGTGGAATTTGCCTATTTCTATAACTCCATGGGCACCGAAGTAACCATCGTGGAATATCTTCCCAATATTGTTCCTGTTGAAGATCAGGATGTGTCCAAGCAACTGGAGCGAAATTTCAAGAAAAATGGCATCAAAATCAAAACGTCTGCCGAGGTTACCCAAGTGGACACTTCTGGCGATGGCGTTAAGGCCACTGTAAAGACCTCCAAAGGAGAAGAGGTTTTGGAAGCTGATGTAGTCTTATCCGCAGTAGGTATCAAAACCAATATTGAAAATATTGGCCTTGAAGATGTGGGCATTGCTGTTGATAGGGATAAAATCTTGGTCAACGATTACTATCAGACCAACATTCCGGGTTACTATGCCATTGGTGATGTGACTCCAGGTCAGGCTTTGGCACACGTGGCATCTGCTGAGGGTATTTTGTGCGTGGAAAAAATAGCCGGAATGCATGTAGAGGCCCTGGATTATGGAAATATTCCCGGATGTACTTACTGTATTCCAGAAGTAGCTTCAGTAGGGTTGACAGAAGCGCAGGCCAAGGAACAAGGCTACGATATCAAGGTTGGTAAGTTTCCATTCTCCGCCAGCGGTAAGGCAAAAGCCTCAGGAACCCCAGATGGGTTTGTCAAGGTAATCTTTGATGCCAAGTATGGGGAATGGCTGGGCTGCCATATGATCGGTGTTGGGGTGACCGATATGATCGCAGAGGCGGTTGTTGCCAGAAAATTGGAAACTACCGGACATGAAATCCTAAAGGCAGTACACCCCCACCCTACCATGAGTGAGGCAGTAATGGAAGCTGTTGCGGATGCCTATGATGAAGTAATCCATCTGTAATATGCTAAAGGCATTTAGGCTAACAGCGATTCTTGAGGGAATTTCCTATTTACTACTTTTTGGCATCACCATGCCTTTGAAGCACTGGGCCGATATTTTGGAACCCAACAAAGTGGTGGGCTATGCCCATGGTGGACTTTTTATCCTCTATGTTTTGCTGGCCGTGGTGTTTTGCTGGGAACGGAAATGGGGAATCAAGCGATTTATTGTGCTGTTTATTGCTTCCTTGCTTCCATTCGGCACCTTTTATGCCGACAAAAAGTACTTGCAAGGGTTGTCTTAGTTTCCTTGGTGTTGGGTATGCGCATAAAGCATTGCACCTACAGAAAACTTTGAATTGCCAGGTCGTAGCTCTGTAGTCCAAAACCCAATATGACCCCTTTGGCCCCAGATGAAATATAGGACACATGTCTATAGTCTTCCCGTTTATGCGTATTGGAAATATGAACCTCGATCACCGGAGTGGTAATGGCCTTTACGGCATCGCCAATACCCACTGAAGTATGGGTGTAAGCGGCAGCGTTTAGGATAATCCCATCGTAACTAAACCCAACTTCCTGGATTTTTCCGATAAGTTCCCCTTCAATATTGGATTGGAAATACTGCAGTTCCGCCTCTGGAAATTTAGACTTTAAGGTTTCAAAATAGGTTTCAAAGGTGGTGTTCCCGTAAACTTCCGGCTCCCTTTTTCCCAAGAGGTTTAGGTTGGGACCATTGATGATCATTAGCTTCATGCCATAAAAGTACAACATCTGGCAAAAAGACAAGGCAGGGAAATCCTGCTTTGCCATTCGGTATTTGGCACATTTAGTTTAGGGTAAATTGCAACCCAAACCCAAATGCGCCTGCTTCACCATCACCGGTCTCGCTTACGGCAACGACGGGCCGCCAATCAAAATTGACCACAAAAGGAACTCCATTGGGCTTAAAGTCCAATCCTAAATGAGGTCTCAGGACAAAGGCATTATCAAAATCTTTAACCAGTACAATGCTCGGACCTGCACCAGCATACCAACGCAGCCCCCTGGCTCCAACCATTTCTTTGTGAAAAGAATATAAAACCGTCAGCATAGTGGCATTCTCCTCAAAAAGAACATTGGCCTGCCCTACATGTTGATCGGAGAAGAAATACTTCCCGGTACCTCCAAAAAACAAAGTTTCACCATAGGCGTCCACACCCATGCCCAAGGAGGCGATGTATTTTGTTTGTCCGTGAGCCAAGGAGGTTAGTAAAAAGATTAAAGGTAATAGTAGACATGATTTCTTCATTATAAGTGTGTTTACGGTAATTATGCATGGTTTACTGGATCATGTATACCATGACCCCGATTTGAGGTTGTCAAAATCGTACCACTACCGTATTCACTTAAGGCTGAAGATCCTTGCCTAGAACAAGAACAAGATACCTACGGTTGCTATGGCAAAAGTTCCGTTGTTATTTACAGCGGTATAGGAAACATTCAATTCTGTGTTGCCTGTAATATTGTACCCGATCAAGGGACGGTAGAAAAGTCCACCTTCGTTGCCCTCGTTGATACCCACAGCATAACCTACATCACCACCAAACTTAAAGTGATAGGTAGGATATATGCGCACAGAGCCTGCAACTGGTAGAAATTGGATATCCTCGAAATTGGATTGATCAGGCAATGTATCCCCAAAGGAATGTATAAATCCTGTGGCGACACCTAAATCCAACAGTTCGGAAACTCCATAGTGGTAGTTTACATCCAATCCAATACTAAAACTGGAAATCATTTCCGCATCCCCTACTGGAAGACCAGCGGTGAATCCAGCTTTGAAATTGCTCCGGTCTTGCGCACTGGATAACAAAATTCCAAAAGTAATGGTCAATAAGGCTAACAAAGTTCTTTTCATGGTTGATATATTTAGCTGCCTTATAGAACGACAAATCAACCAAAATAGTGTTAGCTCAAGTTCAGCTTATTTAAATCCTCGATTCCACAATCCATGACCGATTCGAATTTTAAAATGCAAAACCCAAAGATAGACCTAGCCGTAATCCCAGGCCTTCAAAGCCAAATCCAAAATTATCCTGATCGGAATTAACACTGTAATATGCCGGTCCCCCGTAGATATCAAGGGTAATGGGATTCCAGTTCCATTGGTATCCTCCTACCCCACCAACCGAAATGATAGACGTTTTAAAATCATTGGACGAGGCATTGTAGTAATGGGCCACTGGGGCCAAAAACCAGCCGACAGGGGCATTTTTGGACTCTTGCACATAAAATCGGTACTGCCCGCCAACACCAAACCCGGAATAGGAAGATCCGCCCGACGAAAAAGAGGTGTACCCTACATCCACCTGTATCGAATTGTTTTGGTCCAGAACCCGTTCGTAACCCAGTTCAGCAACGCCTATCATAAGTGAAAGGGGATTAAATTTCACAATGTTATCCTGGGCGTTCATCTGTGATAATGCAAACAAGAATGCCAATACCAAAAAATACTTTTTAAACATACATTTAGATTTTAAGGTCTCAAACTAAGCCGGGATACCCCATCCGGCTGATTCCAATTGATGGATGGCCTTTTTGAATTGACCTATGCGATCATTTCCCAATCTGAATTGTGTTTATCTTTAAACCATGAACTGGAAGCAAGGCATTCAGGATTACAGACATTACATGAAAATTGAACGGGGCCTTTCCGAAAACTCTGTGTTCGCCTATGTTCGAGATTTGCAAAAACTGGTCGACTTTCTAGACGTACACCAAATCCAAACCTCCCCAACCGTAGTCGAGAAGGAAACCATTCAACAGTTCATCTACGAATTAGCCAAAAACAGCAATCCTAGGTCGCAGGCCAGGGTCATCTCCGGACTTAAAGGTTTTTTTGGGTACCTGGTGTTCGAAAACTATAGGGAAGACAACCCCATGGATCTAATTGAGGCCCCAAAAATTGGAAGAAAACTCCCTGATACCTTGAGCACCGAAGAAATAGATGCCCTTATTGCTCAGATTGATCTTGGAACCAATGAAGGTGAGCGAAACCGTGCCATCATTGAAACGCTGTATGGCTGTGGACTTCGAGTATCAGAATTGATCCAGCTTAAATTGTCCGATCTATATTTTGATGAGGATTTTATCCAAGTAACGGGCAAGGGCAACAAACAACGCTTTGTTCCCATCGGCCCCACGACCAAAAAATATATCTCCTTGTATAAAAAAGAGGTAAGGCCACTGATTCCCATTCAGGAAGGACATCAAGATTATCTCTTTTTAAACCGACGGGGCAGGCAGCTTACCAGGGCCATGATCTTCACTATTGTGAAACAGCTGGCTGAAAAGGCTGGACTTCAGAAAAACATAAGTCCCCATACATTCCGACATTCTTTTGCGACACACTTGTTGGAAAATGGTGCCGATCTCCGGGCCATCCAACAAATGTTGGGCCATGAAAGCATCACCACAACCGAGGTGTACATGCATGTAAACCGGAAACATCTTGCAGATGTCCTGGCCAAGCACCATCCCCGTATGTAGGGACTTGAAGTTAAGTTTTAAAAAGTGGTTATTTAGGAGAAAATACCACCCCTACGTTAAAGGCAGCCCGGGTATTGAGCAGTTCAAAACCGCCATCATTGCTTGGTACATTGATTAACCCTCCTGCTCCTTGGTACTCAATAAATATGGCAGTGTTCTCGGACACCCTAAATTTATGGCCTATTCCTACCCCTAATCCTATATCAACAGAGGAGGTGTCATCTTTGAGGTCACCTGCAATTTCATCTTCCGCAGATACCAAAATATCAACATGGGGGCCAAAATTCAGGTACCAATTTCTAGTTCTTCCAAAATGCCAGTTCGCATAAATTGGAATAAAAAGATAATCCAATTTAATCTCATTTCCCGAGCCATCGGCACCTTTGGAATCATAGACAAAACCTGATTTAAGTCCCCATCTATCACTAAAATAATATTCTCCCAAAACGCCCGCTTGAAAAGCGGTTCTAGTTCGGTAACCAAAAGAAGTGTCGCCGTAAAAATCGGAAAAGTTAATACCGGCACCTATGCCGATTTCAAATTCACCTTTTTCCTGGGCTTTGGTTGTTAAGGGCAGGAGTACAAGTAGTAATAGAAGTCTTCTCATGATTGTGATAAAAAGTTTAGTTGAAAAAAAGTACAAGTGTAAGCTTTTTATTAGGAAAAACGTTGTAATAATAGATGGAAATACAGAAATATTCCTACAATGAAATGAATGCCCAGAAATATTACCGATTCTTTTTAAAAGGCCTAATGATCAAACGGGCTTCCCGGTCAAATCGAATGTAATTGTATACCCAATTGATAAAGACCACCACCCGATTCCTAAAGCCAATTAAAAAATACAGATGGACAAACATCCAGACAAACCAGGCAAACACTCCTTGAAATTTGAATCGCTTTAAATCAACCACAGCCTTATTTCTACCCACCGTTGCCATGCTTCCCTTGTCCTTGTACTCAAATGGTCTCAAAGGTTTATTTTCCAGCAAACGAATAAGGTTCAAACCAAGATTATGTCCTTGCTGAATGGCGGGCTGTGCCATCATGGGATGTCCGTTTGGGTGTGATTCGGTCTGCATTTGGGCCACATCCCCAATGGCAAAAATGTTGCTATGTCCCACTACTTGGTTGAACTCATTCACTTGGAGCCTATTCCCCCTAGCCAGCAATTCTTTGGCATCCAACCCCTTGAGGGTAACTGCCTTCACTCCCGCCGCCCATACCAGGGTGGCCGCCTCAAACTCAGTGTCGGTATTGGTCGTAACCCTATTCCCATCATAATCGGTAACCCGGATATTCTTCCAGACATTGACTCCTAGTTTTTCCAAAAACCTTTCGGCCTTTTCGGAGGCAATCTTGCTCATAGCGGGTAGGATCCTTCCGCTTCCCTGCACCAAATTGATTTGTGCCCGCCTAGTGTCCAAATCAGGATAATCCTTTGGAAGGATTCCTTTTTTAATTTCTGCAAGTGCCCCCGCCAATTCCACTCCCGTTGGACCTCCTCCCACGATCACAAAATTCATGAGAGCGTCCCGTTCATGAAGGTCATCCGTTAGTAAAGCCTGCTCAAAGTTTTCGAGAATCAAACTTCTAAGGTTGAGCGATTGCGGAATGGTCTTCATGGCCATTCCAAGATTTTCAATGTTTTTGTTCCCAAAAAAGTTGGTTTCAGAACCTGTTGCAACCACCAAATAATCGTATCGGATGTCACCAATGTTGGTCATTACCTTTTTTTCCGAAGCAATAACCTCAACCACCTCCGCCAAACGGAAGTAAAAGTTGGGATAACCTTGAAGTACCTTGCGGATGGGGTACGCAATGGAATCCGGTTCTAGCCCCCCAGTGGACACCTGATATAAAAGCGGTTGAAAATTATGGTAATTGTGCTTGTCCAACAGCACTACTTGAATGTCCTGATTAGCCAGTTTTTTAGCCAATGCGATACCGCCAAAACCGCCTCCGATAATGATTACCCTGGCTAAGCTGGACTGCGGAATGTTCATACTGGACATGTGGGCAAATTTAAGGAAACAGCGCAATGCAAAATCAACTTTGGGCCTGTTTTTTCCTATCTTTAAAACCTGACTAACGAAACTTCTTACCTCATGAAACAATTACATCTGGCTGTCTTGACCCTATTTCTTTGTTGCACTGCGCTAAACGCTCAAACAAGCAAAGAATCCGTAGTAAAATCCTTAGACTCAAAAGCTAAAAAATACGGTGACATCGCCCTTGAAATATGGGATTTGGCAGAAATGGGCTATCTAGAGTACAAAAGCTCCGAACTGTTACAACAAACGCTTGCCGATGAAGGTTTTACCATCACCAAAGGTGTTGCTGGTATACCAACCGCCTTTATTGCTGAATATGGTTCTGGGTCGCCGGTAATAGCTGTTTTAGGGGAATACGATGCACTTCCTGGCTTATCGCAGCAGGCAATTCCGGAAAAAAAGTCGGCCAATGCAGCAGCAGGTCATGCTTGTGGGCACCATTTATTTGGCACAGCTTCCGCTGCAGCCGCCATAGAAACGAAAAACTGGTTGCAAAAAACCAAACAACAGGGCACTATCCGATTCTATGGATGTCCGGCAGAAGAAGGAGGTTCCGGGAAAGTATATATGGTCCGTGAGGGATTGTTCAATGATGTTGACGTTGCTCTTCACTGGCATCCAGGATCCCAAAATGGGGCAAGTGCTGGTGCGGCTTTGGCCAACAAGTCTGCCAAATTCAGGTTTTATGGAACCTCGGCCCATGCTGCAGGTGCCCCGGAAAGGGGTCGTTCTGCTTTGGACGGTGTTGAGGCCATGAACGTGATGGTAAATATGATGCGGGAGCACATTCCACAGGAAGCCCGCATACACTATGTAATCACAGATGGTGGTAAAGCTCCAAATGTGGTACCCAATTTTGCCGAAGTCTATTATTATGCAAGGCACAATAGCCGGGATGTGGTCATCAACATATTTGATAGGATCGTAAAAGCTGCGGAGGGAGCTGCCTTGGGTACGGGGACCACCATGGATTACGAAATGATCGGCGGCACCCATGAACTTTTGCCAAATCTTACCCTTCAAAAACTGATGCACGGTAATCTTACCAAGGTGGGTGGGGTAACCTATTCAAATGAAGAACAACAGTTTGCCGAAAAAATTTCAAAGAGTTTGGGATACAATCAATTGGATGTTGACCTCGCTACATCCATCCAACCTTATAAGGAAACAGCCCGGGCGTATGGATCCACGGATGTGGGCGACGTGAGCTTTGCAGTGCCCACGGTGGGTATGAGAACAGCTACCTGGGTGCCCGGCACCCCTGCCCACAGTTGGCAAGCCGTCGCCGCCGGTGGAACTTCCATTGGGGTAAAGGGAATGATGGTGGCAGCAAAAGCACTTACCCTTACCGCCATAGAGCTTTTTGAAAATCCGGAAGTGGTGGCAAAGGCACAAACGGAATTCAAGGAACGCAGGGGGAAAGACTTTAAATACATCCCGCTTTTAGGCGATAGGGCACCTGCATTGGATTACCGCAAATAACAATTGCAAAAAAGATTGTAACAAAATCCCTGCATTATCTACCAATTAGGTATATAACCAACCCTAGTGAATAAAGAACTGGAACATCGTTTTGTGACAGAACTTGAGAACAATCAGAACATTGTTCACAAGGTGTGCAGTTTATACACCAACGACAGGGACTCCCACAATGACCTGTTTCAGGAAATTACCATCCAGTTATGGAAAGCCTATCCAAAATTTAGGGGGGATTCCAAATTTAGCACCTGGATGTACCGCGTGGCATTGAACACGGCCATTACCTTATATCGTAAATCCAAAAAAAGGGTTCAGACACAGGATTATGATTCCGTAATCTTTAAGATTAAGGCCGACGAATATGATGACACCGAGGAACAGCAACTTAAGTTAATGTACAAAGCGGTAAAGCAACTGGGGGATATTGACAAGGCCTTGGTTTTTCTATATCTGGAAGACAAGGATTATTCGGAAATAGCCGAAACCCTTGGTATCACCGAAGTGAATGCCAGAGTGAAAATGAACAGGGTGAAAAATAAATTAAGAACCATACTAAATCCTTAGCCGATGATGGATGAATTGGAACTCTTAAAGAAAGATTGGCAGAAAAAGGATGAACATCTTCCCAAACTGTCCTATGATGAAATACATACGATGATTTGGAAAAAATCATCTTCTATTGTCAAATGGATATTCTATATCAGTATTATTGAGTTTATCATACCCCATTTGCTCTATTTGGTGCCATCCATGCGGAACAGTTCGCTGGATCTCTATTCCAATTTGGGGCTTAGCAAAATAGTGTTGTTTGTCAGCATTTTTCAATATCTGGTGGTATTCTACTTTATTTATCAGTTTTACAAGAGATATAAGGAAATATCCGTTTTGGACAGTGCCAAAAAATTGACCTCTAAGATTCTTAGGACCCGAAAAACCGTGAAACATTATGTGATTTTCTCACTTTCCATGGTGCTCCTAAGTTTTGCCGTAATGGTGGTGGGGATTTATTTTAGTGATAATGTGATCACAGCGCTGGATCTGAAGGGTAATTTTGAAGGAATGACGGAAGAGCGTGTCAAATGGGTGGTGATGGCAGTTTTTGCAGTTTTTGGGGTAGTGATCACGGCTTTGTTCGGTGGTATATACTTTCTGCTCTATGGGCTACTGACCCGTAAGCTCCGTAAAAACTTCAATGAATTACAAAAATTGGAAGTTTAGTCTCCCTTGTAGCTATACCTTCTTTTCTGGTGATCGGCCTCATAGGCGGCCAGTTCTTCTTTTGAGATAACTTTGAGGAATGACGGATGCTGCTCAATGGCGTACTCCAATTTTTCAAGAATGGATTCTATGGATTCGTTGTCGTAGTCAATTTCCAAGGGGGCTTTGATCTGCATGGATTGTAAAATCCCTTTTTTCTTTACCCGAAGACCTTTTTTGTCAAACGACCGTCTAAAACCGTCGATAACCACAGGCACCACCACTGGTTTGTACCTTTTAATAATATGCGCGGTTCCCTTTCTCAATGGCTTCCACGGGGTCGTGGTACCTTGGGGGAAGGTAATCACCCAACCATCGTCCAATGCCCGGGCTATATTACTGATATCACTAAACTTCACCTGCCTGTTCACATCTTGTCCATCTGCCCGCCAAGTGCGCTCTATACTTATAGACCCAGCGTAAGCCAGTATTTTGGTGAGCAGACTTTTTTTCATGGTCTCCTTGGCCGCCACATAATAAATGTTCAGCTTGGGGTTCCAGAGATATCCAAGGTTTTTGATGGAATCGTCCCTGCCTTTCAGACTTGCATTAAAAACGTGGAACATCGCTACCACATCCGCAAAATACGTTTGGTGGTTGCTCACAAAAAGCACGTTGGTCTCGGGTAAATCCCGTATCACCTGCGAGCCTTCAATTTCCAGGGTGTTAAATCCTTTATACCGTTGGTGGGTCATCATTCCGGCAATGCGGATCAACCATCGCTTAAAGAATAAAATATGGCCAAAAGGATTTTTTTTGAATAGACCCATGGGTTGGATGTTGGGGGCTAATTTACAAAATAGCGCTTAAAGCACTTGTTCCAATAGGTCCTGAATCTCGCTCAACATCATGGCAGTAGCGCCCCAAACGGTATAACCGTTTAATTTATAAGCAGGTACATCAATGCTTTTTGCATAAGATGTACTCAAGGTTTCTTCAATTCTATTGGAACTGTCCATAAAATCGTACAGATGAACCTCCACCAAGGCCTCCACCTCACTTTCCTGCACCACAAAGGGCCGGGGATTTTGGTAAAGACCCACAAAAGGTTTCACCATGAAATTACTGGGGGGAATATAGAGCTCGCTCAATTCCTTGACAACCTCCACTGCTTCTGGATGAACCCCTACCTCCTCATGGGTTTCACGGAGCGCGGTTTCCAGAAGTCCATTGTCCTGAAGTTCCACTTTGCCGCCAGGAAAACCAATCTGATTGGAATGAACCCCTTCATAGGCCTTTCTTAAAATGAGCAAGAGCTTGGTTTGCTGCTCCAAATCCGGATAAAACAAGGCCATAACCCCTGCTTTCTTCGGGTTCCGCTTTTGTATGTCGTGCTCTTTTAACCATTGCACCCGCATGGAAGGGGACATTTTATAATGGGATTCCTCACCGGGAAGGGGTAGATTTTTTATTTTTAGGGCTTGTTGATAAAATTCTTTAAAGTCCATGTTGATCAAACCATCGGCATTAACTGCAATTATACTATTATTTTTTGTCGCCTCCTGTGGCGATTCGCCTAAAAAGCAACCTCCAAAACAGGATGAAACGGCAGTAAAAGCAGATTCCATCCCCCCTGAAATTCCAGAGTCCGTGGAAGTGGAGGAAGAAGAAGCTTTTGTGCTAAATGAGGACAATGCCATCGACTTTTTCTTCAACTATGCGCAGGAGCTCAAGGAAGACAAAGTGCGTTTAACAACCAGCATGGGAAGCTTTACCATCCAACTTTTTGACAACGTACCCTACCACAAGGCCAACTTTGTCTATCTAAGTCGTAAAGGTTATTTTGACAATACACAGTTTCACAGGGTGGTGAAAGATTTTATCATTCAAGGGGGCAATTCTGACGACAAGGAAACTTCAAAAAAGAGAAGACTTATAGGAAGGTACCTGTTACCTCCGGATACCCGAAAAGGACATCGGCACCACAGGGGAACCATATCCATGCCCAGCAGTGAGCGCGACAATCCCCACAAATTGGCTTCTCCCTATGAATTTTTTATTGTGGTGACCAAACCCGGCTCTTATCATCTTGATGGTTCTTATACCCCCTTTGGGCGGGTAATTGAAGGTATGGATGTAGTGGATGCCATTAACAATGTTCCCGTGGGGGATGGGGACTGGCCCTGGCAGAATGTGTATATTCTAAAAGCCGAAGTGCTTTGATCAATCTTTTTTTCGGTAAATATTGGGCAAGCTGATCCCAAACCTCACAGCAATCAATCTTAATCCGATCACCACAACAATGGCGGCCAAATAGGCATAATTTTCCTTGATGGGAAATTGGATAAACAGAAAGTAACTGGCCCCTCCCAAAATACAGGCAGTGGCATAGATTTCCTTGCGAAAAATAACGGGTATCTCATTACAGAGCATATCGCGGATGACCCCACCAAAACTGGCCGTCATGGTACCCAATGCAATGCACATAATAGGCGAGAGTTCGGCTTGCAAGCCCTTTTCCACCCCAATCATGGTAAAAAGTCCAATTCCAATAGTATCAAATAAAAACAACGACCGCCGAAGGTATTTGAGCTGGTTCACAAAAAGGATTCCCAGTACCACAGCGATTAAAATGGTGGCCACATACGTGAGGTCCCGCATCCACCCTACCGGAGTATTGCCAATTAGTAGGTCGCGCAAGGTTCCCCCACCAATGGCCGTTACAAACGCTATGATCACCACCCCAAATAGGTCCAATCTTTTTTCCATGGCCACCAGCACCCCGGAAAGGGCAAAGGCAACAGTTCCCAAAATATCTATGGTCTGATAAAACACCCTTACATCTTTTGTGTATAGTAATTGTAATCCTTAATGACTTCGTCCACAAATTTAATGGGGTGCAAGGTAGTCTGAATTCCAGTTACTTCCCGAATCCTTTTATCCAAGGAAATAATCACGTTGTGGTCTCCGTTAAGCTTGGATTTATCGTATAGTTCCTTGATGGTCTGCATTTCTGAGTCCTTGAACACCGTTACCTGCGGAAATTGTGGTTTATGGTCCAACGGCAATTCACGCAGTAAGGTGTCCCGCAGGGAGACTTTCTTTTTTTCACTGATCACGGTGGTACCCGCGGCAATATCCCCCAAACGTTGACCTTTGCCCCGGATTAAAATGGTAAGCACCGCTCCGCCACCTGAAGTAAGGACCACATCGAATATGCGCAATATCCATCGTACAAAGTAATTGGCAAAGCTTGGTTTGGACCCATCAAGTTTTACTACCCGCAGCGACATCAACCCCTTGCCAATGGTCTTCCCATCTGAAAAGGTCTCAAACAGCACATAATACAAAAATGCCGGTAGGCTCAACACCAAATAGTAGGCCCATTGGTCATCCAGTTCCATGTCCAAAGATGCCAATAGAATAAAGATCAAAACAATATAAACCCCTATCACAAAGCTATCTATGATGTAAGCCAGCATACGTTCGCCCAGGTTGGATGTGTTTTGGGTGATGCTTATATTTTGGGCAGTTTCTATTTGAAATTGATCCATATTTTAGTTTCTTTACTTACAAACCAGATTTAATGCGCGAGGCTGCTTTTGTAAAGCAAAATAAGGATAAATGGGTCGCTTATGAAAATACCCTGAACAACAGGGGAGAATTACAACCTGATCAACTTTCCGACCTCTACATCGAAATCACCGATCACCTCAGCTACGCCAAAACCTTTTATCCCAGAAGCAATACGGAACTGTATTTGAACGCCCTTGCATCGCAGGCACACCAAAAAATCTATAAGACCAAACGGGAATCCAGGAACCGTATTGTGGGTTTTTGGAAAACCGAATTTCCTTCCATGTTCCACAAACACCACAGAGAATTGCTCATCTCATTTCTGGTCTTTGTCTTTTTTGCCTTGGTCGGGGCATTTTCATCGGCCAATGAAGGCAACTTTGTCCGTTCCATTCTTGGTGATGGCTATGTGAACATGACCCTCGAGAACATAGAAAATGGAGATCCAATGGCTGTGTACAAGGATCAAGGGGAATTCAATATGTTTTTGGGAATCACCATCAACAACATTAAGGTTGCCATTTTTGCTTTTGCCTATGGCATATTTTTGGGCATAGGCACTTTGTACATTATGCTGCAAAACGGAATCATGGTGGGCAGCTTCCAATACTTTTTTTATGAAAAAGGATTGTTATGGGAATCGGCCCGCACCATTTGGATTCACGGTACCATTGAGATATCCGTGATCATTATTGCGGGTTGCGCTGGCTTGGTCATGGCAAATGGAATGTTGTTTCCGGGCACCTATACCCGATTGGAATCCTTTAAAAGAGGCGTTATCAATGGCCTTAAGATCATGATCAGCACAGTGCCTTTTTTTATCATAGCCGGATTTTTGGAAGGCTTCGTCACGCGGCATACCGAAATGCCCGATTGGCTGGCCATTTTGATCATTTCAAGCTCTTTGGTTCTTATAGTCTATTATTACGTTATTTATCCAAACCAATTCAAACGACAAGAAAAACATGCAACAATACATTGAATTTAAAAAACAACGGGAATTAGGGGAGATTTTGTCGGATACCTTCGGATTTATCCGAAATCAATTCAAATCTTTCTTTGGGACCATATTGAAAATTGTGGGACCTTATTTGGTGGTAATGCTCATTTCCCTTGGGTTCTACTATTATTTCATTGGCGATATGCTGACTTTCAATGTGGAGACCTCCAATGAGTTGTTCAATCCCATTATGATGGTGCTGGTATTCTTCGTCTTTTTTATTGCGATCATTGCCGCCTATGTAATGGCCCAGGCAACAGTACTTTTTTACATCAAGTCCTACGCGAACAATAAAGGCACCATCGTGTTTGACGAAATCAAGAAAAATGTATATACCCATTTCTGGAGCTTTATTGGATTGGGCTTTTTAGTTGCCATTTCACTTGCTGTAGGTTTTGTATTGTGCTTTATTCCAGGGATTTACCTCTATCCCATACTGGCACTTTCTTTTAGCATCATGGTATTTAACCAAAAAGGGGTGAGTGATGCGTATAGTTATAGTTTTACCTTGATCAAGGACAATTGGTGGATAACCTTTGCCACATTTTTGGTAATTGGCATTATAGTGGGCATTGCCAGTTATGCCTTTAGTATACCTGCATACATATATATGATGGTAAAAATGGGTACGATGGCCGGTGCGGCGGATCCAGCAGCCCTTTCCGGAGGAATTTTTGACCCCATTTACATCTTGCTGAACCTGTTGTCGGTTTCCGTACAGTTCCTTCTGAACATAATTACTTTGGTAGCCGGAGTCTTTGTGTATTTCAACCTAAACGAAAAGAAGAATTTTACCGGTACCTATGAGCGTATCGAAAACTTGGGAAAATCTTCAAGCGAATAAATGCGCAATATCTGGTTTTTGGGATTGCTTTTTTGGTTTGGGAACCAGCTTTGGGCCCAAAACGATACTCTTGTGCAGTATGATGATTCCAGAGTGGTTCCTTTGGAAATTTCCCAGGAAGATATTCAGCGCTATCTAGAAGATGACCAATTTGATTATGTCATTGTAAAACAGGACAACAATTGGTGGGAGGATTTTAAGAATTGGCTCTACAACTTGTTACTCCAACTTTTTGAATGGCTCTTTGGTGTAGAGGAGGCCGTTGGTACCATGGCGGCCTTTTTGAACATTTTGCCCTATGTTTTGCTGGGAATATTGCTGTTTCTGATTATTCGCTTTTTTGTGAAATCCAAAACCCGTTCGCTGATTTACTCCCAAAGGAACCCAAATATTGTCACGCTTTCCGAAGAAGAGCGCATTATAAAAACAGAAGACATCCAAAAACTGATAAAAAACGCACTGGCCGATAAAAATTACAGGTTGGCCATACGTTATTATTATTTGTTTATCCTTAAACTATTGTCCGAAAAAGAGCTTATCGATTGGCAACTTCAAAAAACCAACGACGACTATATGGACGAACTATCAAATAGCGTCCTCAAAAAGCCCTTTGGTAGGGCCACATTGCTATATGACTATATCTGGTATGGTGAATTTTATATTGACCAGGACCGATATTACAAGGCAGAACAGGTATTTGTCTCACTGAAAAATTCAATTACCACCGATGCTTAGAAAAGGAAGGGCCTATATTATCATTGGTGCGCTCACTGTGGGACTTTTACTGTTGTTGGAATACAACAAACCCAAAAAGGTCAACTGGTTTCCCTCCTACGTCTCCCACCATAAGATCCCCTATGGCACCTTGGTCCTCAACAACCTGATGGAACAGTTTTTTGCGGAACGCACCTCCCAGGTCAACCAACCCCCGTTTGAAATACTGCAGGGTTCAGATAGTGTGTCGGGAACGTATTTCTTTGTGAACGAATCGGTTATTTTTGGTGAATCAGAACTACATGCCCTCCTCAACTGGGTAGATCGCGGCAATACCCTTTTTGTAGCCTCCAAAGGATTTGACGAAGCACTTTTGGATACCCTGCATTTGGAAGAACAGTTTATGTTCAACACCGAAGAAATAAATCCGGAATTCTACCACAAACTTGTAAATCCCGGACTGGACACCAGCGAAGTTGCTTTTGAAAAAGATTACAACACCCTCATCTTCAATAAAATTGACACGCTGCGTACCGTAATCTTGGGAGAGGTACGGAAAAAAGCCGATACCCTGAACATAGCCAATAAAGGTGCCAATGTGATCAAACAGCCATTTGGACAAGGGGAGATCATACTTTCTGCCTTCCCCAAGGCTTTTACCAATTATTTTATCTTAAAGGATAACTACCGAAATTACACCGCCGGTATTTTGGGCTATCTCCCCAAAGAGGGAACAATTTTAATGGACAACCACTATAAATCCGGTAAGTCGTTCTATACCTCCCCCATGTATCTCTTCCTGAACACCAAGGAATTTAAGTGGGCGTACTATCTGATCCTCATTGGAGTGGTCATGTACGTAATATTTGAAGGCAAACGGAAACAACGGGCCATTCCCGTGGTTGACCCGCTAAAAAATCAGACCTTGGCCTTTACCAGGACCATTGCGGATATGTACTTTGAAAAAGGGGAACAACAAAAGATCACAGAACATAAAATTGCCAACTTTCTGGATTATGTGCGCACCCGCTTGCACGTTCCTACCCAAAATTGGGACCAAACCTTTCTGAACTATCTTGCCCTACGTAGCAACAACACTTTGGAAGATGTGGAATCCCTTTTCAAATTGATAGGCGACCTGCAGAAAAAAGGACAGGTAACCGACGAAGAACTAGAAAACTTGAACAAAAAAATAGAAGCATTTAAAGCAAACGCTGATGGAAAATAATGATTTAAACTTTGATAGTCGGGTCCCTTTGGAGGAGCTGAAGAATACAGTTACACAGATCAAGGATGAGCTGTCCACGGTTATTGTTGGGCAAAAGAACTTTATGGACCTCCTGATTGTCTCTCTTTTGGTGGATGGCCATGCATTGATCGAGGGAGTTCCAGGAATAGCGAAGACCATAACAGCAAAACTTTTTGCCAAAACACTTAAAACTGGTTTCAGTCGGATTCAGTTTACTCCCGATCTAATGCCCAGCGATATTTTGGGTACCTCGGTATTCAATGTGCAAACCTCAGAATTTGATTTTAAAAAAGGCCCCATTTTTTCCAACATCATTTTGATAGATGAAATCAATAGGGCACCGGCCAAAACACAGGCGGCGCTTTTTGAGACCATGGAAGAACGCCAGGCTACCATAGATGGCCACACCTATAAAATGGCCGAACCCTTTATGGTATTGGCCACCCAGAATCCCATTGAACAGGAAGGCACCTATGCCTTGCCAGAGGCGCAATTAGATCGTTTCCTGTTTAAGATAAAAATAGATTACCCATCTGTGGACGAAGAGGTCATGATCATTCAAGGGCACCATGAACGCAAAGGCAGCAAGCCCCAGGATAAGATCAAAGCTGTTTTAACTCCCAAGAAGTTGGCGGAGTTCAAAAAAAACATTCACGATGTGATCGTGGAAGAAAAAATCATCAACTACATTGCCAACATCATCACCAATACCCGTAACCATCCACATTTGTATTTGGGAGCCTCACCTAGGGCCTCCATTGCCACCTTAGCTGCTGCCAAAGCTTTTGCAGCTATTGCTGGCCGCGACTTTGTAATGCCCGAAGATGTAAAAAAAGCCTTGGTGCCGGTGCTCAACCATAGGGTGATCCTAACCCCAGAACGGGAGATGGAGGGGATGACCACGGAAAATGTGGTTAATATGATCATGGAATCAGTTGAAATCCCCAGATAGGAATGCAGTTTTTAAGGTCATTTTATATCCATAACCACTTCTTTTGGTATATCTCAGTTTTGGCGGCCTGTTTTGTGGTCTCCTACTGGGTTCCGATACTGTACCCCATAAGTTGGTTGCTGGTTTTTATACTATTGACCTTACTACTGGTGGATGTCTACCTGCTCTACAATACGGCCGAGGGATTAAAGTCCAGCAGGGAATTGCCCCAAAAACTTTCCAATAGTGACGAGAACCTTCTAGCGGTTAAAATTTCCTCTCGATATCCCTTCCGAACAGAGGTTGTGGTGATTGATGAACTACCAGTCCAATTCCAAAAAAGGGATTTTATCCACGTCACCCAACTGTTCAAAAATCAGAACTACACTTTTGATTATGCGGTGAGACCTGTGGATAGGGGCGAATATTTTTTTGGTCAACTCAATCTGTACGCCTCCTCTCCCCTACGTATTGTTAGAAGACGCTATGTGTTCCAAAAGGATCAAATGGTACCGGTGTATCCATCCATCATCCAAATGCAGCAATATGACTTCTTGGCCATCAACAATCGCTTGAGCGAAATTGGGCTAAAGAAGATTAGACGGATCGGCCACACCCAGGAATTTGAGCAAATCAAGGAATACATCAAGGGAGATGACATCCGTACCATCAATTGGAAGGCCACGGCAAAGAAGAACCAACTGATGGTGAATCAGTACCAAGATGAAAAATCGCAACCCATCTATTCCATCATCGACACCGGAAGGGTCATGAAAATGCCTTTCAATGACCTAAAACTCCTGGACTATGCCATTAATTCCACTTTGGCTTTTTCCAATGTGGCCCTTAAAAGAAACGATAAAACGGGTATGGTCACTTTTTCAAAGAACATAGAGACTTTTGTTCCCGCCATTCAGAAGATTTCGCACCTTAACACCATTTTGCAAAAACTCTATAACATCAACACGGAATTTACCGATTCTGATTTTGGACTGTTGTACGCACATATCAAGCGCAAGATAAACCAGCGCAGCTTGCTGTTGCTCTATACCAATTTTGAGCATATTTCCGCTTTAAGGAGGCAGCTGCCATTTCTATTGGCCATTGCCAAAAAGCATGTGCTTGTGGTCATCTTCTTTGAAAATACAGAGCTGGAAAGTTTAATTGCCACCGATGCCGAGGACCTACAGACTATTTACCACAAGACCATTGCGGAAAAATTTTCCATGGAAAAAAGGCTGATGCAAAAAGAACTACAACGTCATGGCATCCAAACGATTTTGACCAAACCGGAAAGTTTGACCATCAACACCATTAACAAATATTTGGAAATCAAGGCCAGAGGGCTACTCTGACATCAACCTGGAACCCGCCGCAAATCCCAAGGCATTGATCGTGGGAAGTTTGGTGTCCATGGCCAACTGTTGGTGGGCCCATGACTGGACTTGCAGTTTCTCCAATTGTAGATACTGCGCCGACAAACGTTCTGGAGGTCTTTTTTTGTTTCTTTTTTTGGAGAAAATCTCAATGGTGACCCCAACCGTGACACCCCCCAATATAGTGGCCGCCAAATCCTCATTGTCCCATCCATTATCGCGTTGACTTGCATCCACGGATTCCTTGGCCAACCCAATCAAGGTACTTCCAGCCACAGAACCTACAAAGGTCCATAATCTGTTTCCATCCGAAGCTTGTTTGGCAATACCTGCGCCTGCAAGTCCAAAAAGATTGCCGCCTAAAAAATGAAGTGCCTTGTCCCGTTCCACTTGTGCATGCAGTTGCGATGCAAAAAGGAACACGACTAGTGTGGGGATTAGTGTTCTCATTGCCCGGTAAAAGTATGTAAAATTATCCAAATGGCTGTATTAAAGCCGCTTGACCTCTGCTATGGCCTGGGTGTATTCCTCCATAAGATTGGTCACAATTTTGGAGGCCGGCAATATATCATGAATCAGACCAGCAACCTGTCCGATCTCCAATTCACCTTCTTCCAGATCACCTTCAAACATACCTTTTTTGGCTCTGGCCCTTCCTAAAAGGGTTTTTAAGTCTTCTTTGGAAGCCCCATCGGCATAGGCTTGTTGGACATCCCTATAGAATTTGTTTTTGAGCAAACGTACCGGTGCCAGCTCTTTTAGGGTTAAATGGGTATCGCCTTCCTTAGCCTGCACAATCTGATCTTTGAACAAGGCATGGGCCGATCCTTCAACACTGGCGGCAAATCTACTTCCCACTTGAACACCATCGGCACCTAAGACCATGGCGGCCAACATGGCTCTTCCAGTGGCTATTCCACCTGCAGCGATCAATGGTATTTTAATCTGTTCTTTTACGAAAGGGATAAGGACCAATGTAGTAGTTTCATCCCGACCATTGTGCCCTCCAGCTTCAAATCCCTCGGCTACCACCGCATCCACGCCAGCGTCCTGCGCCTTCAAGGCGAACTTTACACTGCTTACAACATGCACCACCGTAATTCCATGTTCCTTTAGAAAAGTAGTCCAGGTTTTTGGGTTGCCAGCAGAGGTAAATACAATTTTGACCCCACTTTGGACAATAATGTCCATAATTTCCTCAATGTTCGGATACAACATGGGAACATTTACGCCAAAGGGTCTGCTCGTGGCAGCTTGACATTTTTGGATATGCTCCTTAAGTACCTCTGGATACATACTACCCGCTCCCAACAAGCCAAGTCCGCCAGCATTGGAGACCGCGGAGGCCAACCGCCAACCGCTGGTCCATATCATGCCCGCCTGGATGATGGGGTATTCAATTCCAAAAAGTTGGGTGATCTTGTTCTGGTCCATATTATGAAATTACCCCAGAACCTATTAATTCATCCTCTATGTACCAAGCCACAAATTGACCCTCTGTGATCGCAGATTGCTTTTCCTGAAAATCCACATACAATCCGTGTTCCGTTTTGTAGAGTTTTGCTTTTTGCAAAGGTTGACGATATCTGATGCGGGCCATCACTTCCATGGTCTGGTCCGATTCCAGGGCCATATCTTCCCGAACCCAGTGCAACTCGTCATTTTTCACAAATAGGGTATTTCGGTAAAGACCAGGATGCATTTTCCCCTGACCTGTATATATGATGTTCTTTTCCACATCGGTTTCAATCACAAAAAGAGGCTCCTTGGTGCCACCTACATTAAGACCTTTTCGTTGGCCTATGGTAAAATAGTGTGCACCTTGATGCTCCCCTACCACTTTGCCATCCGTAATGGCATAAACCGGTTTTTCAGCTTGAAACTCCAATTCCTGGGTCTTGTTAGAGAACAGAGGGACATCCATTTGAAATTGCTGCGCATTATCAGGCACCTCTACAATGACGCCTTTTTTCGGCTTCAATTTTTGTTGAAGGAATTCAGGTAAGTGCACTTTACCAATAAAACAAAGTCCTTGGGAATCCTTTTTGTCGGCGGTGATAAGATGGTTCTCCGCCGCAATTTTTCGTACTTCTGGTTTTGTAAGTTCCCCTATGGGAAATAGGGTCTTGGACAATTGTTCCTGGGACAATTGGCAGAGAAAATAGGATTGGTCCTTGTTACCATCCACACCAGCCAAAAGTTGATAGGTTTCCGTACCATCATCATTCTTGATCACGCCTTTTCTACAATAATGTCCAGTGGCCACATAGTCCGCTCCAAGTTGCAAGGCAATTTTAAGGAACACATCAAACTTGATTTCCCTATTGCACAATACATCCGGATTGGGTGTACGCCCCCTTTCGTATTCATTGAACATATAGTCCACAATACGTTCCTTGTATTCCGAACTTAGGTCCACCGTTTGAAAAGGAATCCCCAATTTTTCAGCCACAATCAAGGCATCATTACTGTCCTCAAGCCATGGGCACTCTTCTGAAATGGTTACGGAATCATCATGCCAGTTCTTCATGAACAGCCCTATCACTTCATAACCCTGTTCCTTTAAAAGGTATGCGGTTACACTGCTATCCACCCCTCCAGAAAGTCCAACAACAACTTTTTTCATCCTGCTCAAATTCTGGTGCAAAAATACAAAACCCCCACTATTTATTCTCAATCAACCCAAGGTGTCCCAGATAGGGTTCAAAAGTAAATTTCGAGGAGAACTTAAAACTTTTTGATTAACATTTTTAATTTTTAATTAAACACAAATACTATCGTATTATGTTTTATTTGATTCCATTCAACATTGAACGTTTATCATTCCCGTTGAACTATTTATTGCTTGTTTTCAGGATAATACATCGATAAACTGCACTTTTTTGGTTGCTTTTCCTACAATTTTGTTAAAGTTTTTATAATTTTAGTTAAACAAGACGCAACTTTTTTTGTTTATTATAATCTTTATTTCGTTAAACAATAATTATTTATTCAAAAACTACCCTATGAAAGCACTAGTTAATTTTTCAAAAATCACATTCTTGATTTTCGCTCTCATTTTTACTTCATGCGAAAATGATGACGACGTTACAATGGACCCCCCGCCTGAGGAACCCATCAACATAGTTGAGACGGCCCAGGCCACTGCAGACTTAAGCAGCTTGGTAAGTGCGCTACAAAAAGCCGATGAAAGTGCCAATAATGATTTGATTAGTGCTTTAAGTGGTGATGGGCCTTTCACGGTCTTTGCACCTACCAATGCTGCGTTTGCAGATCTATTGGCCCAGTTGGATGGCTTCGATTCCCTGGAGGACTTCAATACGGAGCAACTCCAAGATCTTCTGGCCACCATCCTCACCTATCATGTTATTTCGGGAACCGCTGCCATGTCAGGTGACCTATCCGACGGTCAGACCTTGACCACACTTCAGGGAAGCGATCTAACCGTGACCATAGATGGAGGCGTATTTATAGGTGACGATACCGATGCCGACGCACAAGTGACCACTGCCAATGTGGAAACCGCCAATGGAGTGGTTCACATTATTAACAAGATTTTATTGCCACAAGACGTATTGGACGCCTTGGTGGATGTTCTTTTGGTACCCATTACTGACTTGGCCATTGGAAATGAAAATCTAGAAAATTTGGTTGCTGCCTTGGTTGCTGCAGACGGAGATTTACCCAATGTATTACGGGGAGCCGGACCATTTACTGTATTGGCTCCAACAGACGAAGCATTTGAAGCCTTTTTGGATGGTGCTACTTTGGGAGACATCCCAGTTGACGTATTGACCAATGTTCTATTGAATCATGTTTTGGATGGCGCACTGTTCAAAGAAGACCTTGAAGGTTTGGGTTCAGGATACAGCAATACCTTGGCTACAGGCGCTGGCGAACAAAACATGAGCATTTTCTTTGATGCAACTGATGGCGTGACCTTCAATGGTGTATCATCCGTATCCACTGCCGATGTAAAAGCCCTTAACGGGGTGGTACATATAGTGGATGCCGTAATTGGATTGCCAAACATTGTAGATCATGCCGTGGCCAACCCAAATTTGACTTCTTTGGTGGCCGCCTTGACAGACGGTGGAAATACTACATTCACCGATTTGCTTTCCAACGAAGAAGAAGTATTTACGGTCTTCGCTCCTGTGAACTCAGGGTTTGATGCCTTTATGAATCCCAACGGAAACGATATCAATGCCATCTTGTCCAATCACGTAGTGGTAGGGGCAGCGGCCTTCTCTTCCGGATTGAGCAATTCTTATGTAAACACTGCTGCCGAATTTGCCATGGATGAGCCTCTAAGTCTTTACATCAACACCGACGATGGTGTAAAACTTAATGGCATGAGCAATGTGGCCATTGCTGATATTGTGGCCACCAACGGGGTAATCCATGCTGTGGATATGGTAATAGACTTACCAACTGTGGTAACCTTTGCCACTGCCGATCCTAACTTCTCTACTTTGGTAACGGCACTTACAGAGTTGACGCCAAGTACTGATTTTGTATCCGTGCTTTCCGCCCAAGATGGAAATGGTGCAGACCCCTTTACAGTGTTCGCTCCAACCAACGCAGCCTTTGAAGCACTTGCTGCCATTCCCGCAGAGGACGATTTGATTCCGATTTTGCAGCACCATGTTATTGCAGGCGCCAATATTCGTTCAGGAGACCTTACTCCTGATGGAACTACGGTGACCCCCGCAACTTTGGAAGGAGATACATTCTCCATCACGCTGCCAGGAACTGACGGTAACATTGCTGATGTAACGGATGGCGCAGGTAATACCGGAATAGGTATTGACGCTGTGGATGTTCAGGCCATTAATGGTGTTATCCATGTATTGGACGCGGTTATCATTCCAGATACCACAAATTAATATTGAATGGGGCCAGTTAAACTGGCCCTTTTCATCCCACCAATTTTAAACACTTAAAAACACTACTAAAATGAGAACACTTTTACAAAAAAGGAATCTTTTCCTTTGGCTTTTTATTGCCTTGTTCACCATTGTGTCCTGCGACACGGACGATGATGAGCAAGCTTTTGATGACGACGTCGCGCCGAAAAAAAACATCGTGGAGACCGCTCAGGACACCGATGCCTTAAGCTCCCTTGTTGCCGCCCTGGCCAAAGCTGACGAGAACGATGGTTCAGATTTGATTGGTACCCTTAGTGGTGCCGGACCATTCACGGTTTTTGCTCCTACCAATGACGCTTTCCAAGATTTACTGGATAGTTTGGACGACTTTGATTCCTTGGACGACTTTGACACGGAAGAAGAAAAGGCCTTATTGGCCGTCATACTACAATATCATGTGATTGCAGGTGTGTCTGCTGGTTCAGGCGATCTTTCCGATGGCCAGAATATAACCACGGTTCAAGGTGAGGACATCACTGTAAATTTGGACGGTGGCGTATTTATTGATGATGCTACGGATACCGATGCAGAAGTTACTTTACCAGATGTACTGGCATCCAATGGCGTGGTCCATGTGATCAACAAAGTATTATTGCCTCAGGCCGTTATCGATGCATTGAACGAAGGTGGCACCCTAGTGGACATTGTCGTTGCCACGGAAGCCCTTTCTGCCTTGGAAGCGGCTGTAATCAAAGCTGGTTTGGTGGACACCTTGAACAGCGAGGGTCCCTTTACCGTGTTTGCTCCCACGGATGATGCCTTTGAAGCCTTACTTATGGCCTTGGGTGCAGATTATATGAGCTTGGATGATTTTGACACCCCTGAAGAAATTGAATTACTGAAGAGCATCTTGCTCTACCATGTTATTCCTGCACAGGTATTGGAGGCCGATTTGGCGGCTGGAGAAGTTGGCACGGCCTTGACCGATAATAAATTGACCATAATTGAAGAAGGTGACGGTTTTGTAATCGGTGATGCTTCCGATACCAATGCCAATATTACCGGAACGGATATTCTAGCCTCCAACGGGGTTGCACATACTATAGACAAAGTACTATTGCCACAGGCTGCCATCGATTTTGTCGCTTCCCTACAGATGAAGAACATTGTGGAAATAGCCATTGAGACCGATGACCTCAGCCTTTTGGTGGATGCCTTGGTTCAGGCCAATGCCGGTTTGGTAGAGACTTTGAGCGGAGAAGGTCCGTTTACAGTTTTTGCACCTACCAACGAAGCATTTGTGGCCCTATTGGAAGTGTTGGGTGACGATTATAACTCCCTTTCCGATTTTGATACCCAGGAAGAAATCGACCTGTTGGTGGATATCCTTACTTACCATGTTGTGGCCGGAACCGCAGCGTTCTCCACAGACCTATCTGATGGACAGACCATTGGAACGGTTTCTGATGATGAAGTGACGATCAAGTTGGACGGCGGGTATGTGTTTATCAAAGATGCTTCGGATGATAAGGCCAAAGTGGTCCTTCCAGATGTGGCGGCCAGCAACGGTGTGGTCCATGTGATTGACAAAGTATTGCTTCCACAGGCGGTCATCGATTTTGTGGCTTCCCTACAATTGAAGAATATCGTGGAAATCGCTATCGAGACCGATGACCTCAGCCTTTTGGTAGATGCCTTGGTTCAGGCCAATGCCGGTTTGGTAGAGACTTTGAGCGGAGAAGGTCCGTTTACGGTTTTTGCACCTACCAACGCAGCATTTGTGGCCCTATTGGAAGTGTTGGGTGACGATTATAACTCCCTTTCCGATTTTGATACCCAGGAAGAAATCGACCTGTTGGTGGATATTCTTACCTACCATGTTGTGGCCGGAACCGCAGCGTTCTCCACAGACCTATCTGATGGGCAAACCATTGGAACGGTTTCTGATGATGAAGTGACCATTAAGTTGGACGGCGGTTATGTGTTTGTCAAAGACGCTTCGGATGATAAGGCCAAGGTGGTCCTTCCAGATGTTGAGGCCAGTAATGGCGTGGTACATGTGATTGACAAAGTGTTGCTTCCACAAGCGGCCATCGATTTTGTGGCTTCCTTACAATTGAAGAATATCGTGGAAATCGCTATCGAGACCGATGATTTGAGTCTGTTGGTGGATGCTTTGATTCAAGCAGATGCCGGATTGGTGGAAACCCTCAGTGGCGATGGACCTTTTACCGTATTTGCTCCCACCAACCAGGCATTTGTTGATCTCTTGGGCGTCCTTGGGTTCCATAGTTTAAGTGATTTTGATACCGAGGATGAGATTGCCTTATTGATCAAAGTACTTACGTACCATGTGGTTGCAGGTACTGCGGCATTCTCCACAGACCTTTCTGATGGTCAACACATTGAAACCTTCCAAGGAGAAAATGTGGGAATCAATATAAAAGATGGTACAGTACATATTGAAGATGCAACTGATACCAATGCCACCGTAGTGCTTCCTGATGTTGAAGCCAGTAATGGAGTGGTTCACGTGATCAACAAGGTGCTGCTTCCCCAAGAGGTGTTGGATATTCTACATCCCCCAGTTCCAAACATCGTTGAACTGGCACAATCGGTAGATGACCTAAGTCTTTTGGTAGAAGCCTTGATTCAGGCAGATGCCGGCTTAGTGGGTGTGTTAAGTGGCGATGGACCCTTCACGGTCTTCGCCCCTACCAATGAAGCTTTTGAAGATTTGCTCCACGCCCTTGGAAACGATTATAACAGCTTGGAAGACTTTGATGACGACGACGATAAGGAGTTGTTGGCCAAAATCCTAAAGTATCACGTTGTTTCAGGTGCCGCCCTGGCATCGACCGATCTTTACAACCATCAACAATTGCATACCGTTCAAGGAGAGTCGTTGTTTGCGATTATCAACCATGGCGTGTTTATTAGGGATAAAACCCATGTGGATGCAAAGGTTATTGGTGCTGATAATGAAGCCAGTAACGGTATTGTCCATCTAATAGACAAGGTATTGCTTCCTAAGGAAGTATTGGATGAACTGCACTAAATCTTAACGTTTGGGACCTATATATTTGTAGGTCAAATATTACAAATAAACTCCCTTAGGGCAACTTAAGGGAGTTCCTTTATCTATGCGGTTTAACCGTTCGTCGATGACACATCAAAAGGTACTCGCTTTACCATACAAAATACCGTCTTTGACAACTATTTATTTTTTAGGGCGGAAATTAGTGACATCTTTGAAATCCCAAATCTTTCCAAACTATACCTATCAATGGTGAAAGCTCCCCCAAAGTTCTTGGGGGAGTTTTTGTTTTTTGCGAATGGATATTACCTTCTGCCCGTCTTCTTTTGTTCTTCGGCCTGTTCCATCATTTCACGCATTTTACGTTGGAACTTGTTCTCCTTTTTGGGCTTCTTTTTGTTTTCCTGGATCTGCGCATGGATCTTGTCTTCGTCCAAAATGTAGTTCTTGATGGCCAACATGATAAAGATGGTGATCAAGTTGGAAATGAAGTAGTACAAACTCAATCCACTTGCATAATTGTTAAAGAAAATCAACATGATCAGAGGAGAAAGATACATGATGAACTTCATGTTGGGCATACCCGGTTGCTGTTGCATCTGCATGGTCTGCCCCGTGGTCAAGGTCATATAGAAGAATATGGCAATGGATGCCAAAATAGGAAATAAGCTTACGTGGTTTCCATAAAAACTGGATATCACCGGTATGTGGGTACTCCACTCAAAAATGGAATCGTAAGATGCCAAGTCCTCCGCCCATAGAAACGACTTTTGCCGTAGCGCAAAGGAAGTAGGGAAAAACATAAAGAGCGCATAGAAAATGGGAAGCTGCAACAAGGCCGGTATACAACCGCTCATGGGACTCACCCCTGCTTTGTTGTATAGTTTCATGGTTTCTTGTTGCTTCTTCATGGCGTTATCCTTGTACTTCTCATTGATCTCCGTTATCTCAGGCTTCAAAACCTTCATCTTTGCCTGGGAGAGATAGGACTTATAGGTTACTGGCGACAATGCCAATCGAACCAAAATGGTCATTACAATGATGGCAATTCCAAACGGAAGGAAGGAGCTCAAGAAATTATAGAATGGCGTAAATACATATCGGTTGATCCAACCAAAAATCCCCCATCCAAACGGAATAGAATCCGCCAATCCCAAATCCTGGTAATCGTCCAACACCTTCACATCCGTGGGTCCAAAGTACCAATGCATGTTTTGTGAAAGTTCGCCTCCCTGGAGCTCCAAGGATGCCTTAGTCTTGTACACTTTCGTGAATTCCGTTTCCTTGCTTTCCTCCTCAACCAGATTTTGGGAGCTTAATTCTGCGGTCTTAAAATGGGTGTCAGAGGCTAAAATTGAACTGAAAAAGTGTTGTCTGTAAGACAACCATTTGATATCCTCTTCCGTTTCCTCATCAGACTCACTGCTTTCTGAAAGCTTGCTTATTTTTCCCCCATCGTGATTATAGGTAAGGCGTGTATAGCGGTTTTCATACTTTACGCTTTTACCATGTCGTATTCCCTTTAGATCCCATTCCAAATCAATAGGTCTACCTGAGTTGATGACGCCATTGAGCCCCTGGGAACGCACGGTGAAATCCAGTAAATATTCACCGGGTTTCATCTCATATCGATATTCCAAAAATTGGCTGTTGGACACCTTGGCTTTCATGGAAAGCACTTGGTTGTCACCATTATTCGATAAGGTAGGTTCAAAATATAGATCCGTGGTATTTAGAACGCGATTGTCCGAAGTGGTAAAATTGAGTCCAAATTTGGCATTTCCGTCCTTGGCCATATATACCGGAACAGAATCAAAAGTGACATAATTCTTCATACGGGCCTCCACAACCTGTCCCCCCTTGTTGGACACCTCCAAGTACAGTACATCGTTTTCCAAAGTGGTGGTTCCTTCGGCCGTTTGCGTAAAACCAAAGGCACCCACGGTGTTTTTATAATCTGCGACCGCTGTGGAATCTTGGATATTGATGGGTTTCGGGGTCTCTATGACAGGCTGTTGGGTCTCTGCCTCTGCTTGGGCAGCCGCCTCAATTTTTTCCTGTTCCGCCTTTTGGGCCTCCAATTCCTCAGGCGTGGGCTGATTTTGGTAAAACATAAAAATGAGTATTCCAAAAATCAACACAAATCCAATAATGGAATTGAGGTCCAGTTTCTTTTCTTCCATGAAAGTTATTTAGTGAAAATCGTTAACTCCGCTTTTCCGGTCGCAAATATATGTCCAAAAGCGCAGTTTATGCCAAACTGGCATTAGTTTGTTGCTGTTTTTGTGCCAGCACAGCTTTTACAAATCCAACAAACAAAGGGTGTGGGCTGGCCACGGTACTCCTATATTCAGGATGGTACTGCACGCCTATAAACCATGGATGGGAAGGTATTTCTATCACTTCAACAAGACCGGTCTTTGGATTAAGGCCCGTTGCCTTAAGTCCTGCATCTTCCATTTGCTCCTTATAATCATTATTGAACTCAAACCGATGTCGGTGTCTTTCAGCGATATGGGTGGCGCCGTATACTTCTTGCACCAAACTGCCTTCTTTTAAATCACAATCCCAGGCACCCAATCGCATCGTACCACCCATATCGGTCACCAACTTCTGTTCTTCCATCAAACTGATTACTGGATGTTGGGTATCGGTATTCATTTCCGTTGAATTCGCTTCTTTCAGTCCCAGTACGTTTCGCGCAAACTCGATGACAGCCATTTGCATTCCCAGACATATTCCCAGAAAGGGCACATCATTTTCCCGGGCATAACGCACGGCCATGATCTTTCCTTCAATACCGCGTTCGCCAAAACCGGGGGCCACCAAAATACCATCAAGGCCCATTAGTTTCTTATCAATATCATTGGCTGACAAATGTTCTGAATGAATGGAACGCACCTCCACTTTAACTTCATTGGCCGCACCTGCATGGATAAACGATTCCAAAATGGATTTATAGGAATCCTGAAGCTCTACATATTTACCTATAAGTCCTATGGTTACCTTGTGTTTGGGATTTTTGTGTTTCTTTAAAAACTGTTCCCATTGTTCCAGTTCCGGTTCCACATCATTGGGCAATGCCAACTTTTCCAGGGCCACTTTGTCCAATCCTTCTTCGTGCATGAGCATGGGCACATCATAAATGGTGGACGCATCAATGGATTGAATGACCGCTTCTTGTTTCACATTGCAGAAAAGGGCCAATTTTCTTTTGATATCCTCAGAAATTTGATGTTCCGTACGACAAACCAAAATGTCGGCTTTGATCCCACTTTCCATCAAGGTTTTCACCGAGTGCTGTGTAGGTTTGGTCTTTAACTCGCCTGCAGCGGACAAGAACGGCACCAAAGTCAAATGCACCACAATCCCGTTGTTCTCACCCAACTCCCAAAGTAATTGCCTAACTGCTTCTATATACGGTAAGGATTCAATATCCCCTACAGTACCGCCAATTTCGGTAATTACAATATCATAGTCTCCGCTTTTACCAAGGATTTGAATGCGCTCCTTGATTTCATTGGTAATATGGGGTACAACCTGTACGGTCTTCCCCAAAAATTCACCTTTCCGTTCTTTTTCAATTACACTTTGGTAAATTCTTCCGGTAGTTACATTGTTGGCCTGCGAAGTCCTTACATTTAGGAAACGTTCGTAATGTCCTAGATCCAAATCCGTTTCTGCACCATCATGGGTCACATAACATTCTCCATGTTCGTAAGGATTTAGTGTTCCTGGATCCACATTTATATAAGGGTCCAATTTCTGAATTGTGGTTCTATATCCCCTGGCCTGAAGCAGTTTGGCCAAAGATGCGGCTATAATCCCTTTTCCCAAGGATGAAGTAACTCCTCCCGTAACGAAAATGTACTTGGTCTGTGACATATTGGATACTCTATTACGGGGTGTAAAGGTACAAATTGCCAGCAGAAAAATGTGGTTATTCCCGAGGAAATTCTTTCTGGATTTTCCAGATAATCGGTTCTAGACCATTATCCTTGATATCCAGCATGGTATTAAGGTACTCTCCCAATTTGCCCCTTGGAAATCCTTTTTGTCTGAACCAAACCAGATATGGCAAAGGCAGTTCAACCAAATACCGTCCCTTATATTTACCATAAGGCATTTTATAAAACGCCAGTTCCAAAAGTTTTTCCCTGCTAGGTTCCATTTCCATATCCGTGGCTAATATACTATCTTGAACACTTAATCAACCCAATGATGAAAAGAAGAAAATTCATTGCCACAACTGCTGTGGGAGCTGCGGGGTTGGCCACGACCAAAGTTAACGCTCAAAAGATGCAAACCAACAACGATTTTAAACTCAAAAACAACATCAACCATAGCGTATGCCAATGGTGTTTTAACGATATTCCATTGGAGGATTTTCTAAAAACCTTACAACAATTGGGCATCAAAGCCATCGACCTGATCGGTCCGAAGGACTGGCCGCTACTAAAAAAATACGACATATTCTGCTCCATGTGCAACGGAGCGGAAATCAGTTTGGAAGAGGGTTGGAATGACCCTAAGAACCACGAAATCCTGATTGGGAATTACACGGAAATGATTCCCAAGGTGGCCGAGGCAGGATATACCAATCTTATTTGTTTTAGCGGAAATAGGAATGGCATGAACGATTATGTGGGCCTGCAAAATTGTGTGGATGGGCTTTCACAGATCATGCCTTTGGCAGAAAAACACGGCGTAATCATCCAAATGGAATTGTTCAATCAAGTGAACCATCCGGATTATATGTGTGACAGCTCCCTTTGGGGAGTGGAACTCTGTAAACACCTTGGCAGCGACAACTTCAAATTGCTGTACGATATTTATCATATGCAAATCCAGGAAGGGGATATTATACGAAGTATCCAGGATTACCATCCTTATTTTGGACATTACCATACCGCTGGTGTTCCCGGGAGACACGAAATTGATGACACCCAAGAGCTGTACTATCCGGCTATAATGAAGGCCATTTTGGAGACAGGCTATAAAGGTTATGTGGCCCAGGAATTCCTTCCCACTTGGGACAATAAAATTGAAGCCCTCAAGGATGGGTTCCTAAGATGCGATGTGTAACCAAACTTTACAACCAAACCAACACCATATGAAAAATCACTTTTTACTTTGCATGATCTTATCAATTACCCTTGTTTCTTGCAATCAGGGTGAGCAGCTCTTTGAAGAACATCCAGAGAATTGGGTTCAAGGGGGCGAAGCAGCAACCTGGACCTTTGAAAATGGGGAACTACTGGGCAGCGGCAATGGCGGCAATGGGTTTATCATGACCAAAAAAACGTACAAGGATTTTGAGCTCAACTTGGAGTTCCATCCAGACAGCACCGTAAATTCTGGAGTGTTCGTAAGATGTAAAGAACAAAAACTGGATGCCCTGGATTGCCATGAAATCAACATTTGGGACTTACATCCCAACCAGGACTTCCGCACGGGTTCCATAGTGACCAAGGCTTTGCCTTTGGCCAAGGTAAATACCTTGAACCAATGGAACACCTATAAAATAAAAGTGGAGAAGGACAGTGTTCATGTCTGGATAAATGACATCCTTACTTCCAAACTTAAAAACAGTCATTTGACCGAGGGCTACGTGGGACTTCAGGCCGCAGAAGAAGGGATCATTAAATTTCGTAATGTACGGTTGAAACAGCTTGAATAGACCCTGTAACTTTTCTACCCAGCGTCGGTAATCCAAGGTAAATTCACTACATTTAGCGTAGCCATGTTGCTGCCCAACAGCACATTGGTCCAATTGAAACTAAAATTACGCTACTATGAAAAAGTACTGCCTTGCCATTGTTTTGGCTCTCCTCCTATTGGGTATATCCTGTCAAAAAAAAGATGCCACGATCATTGTTTCCTCTCCTAACCAAACAAATACCATTGGATTCGGTCTTACTGCAGAAGGACAACCTTCTTATTGGGTGTTGCATGGAGAAGACAAGGTCATAGATACCTCATTAATGGGTTTCGAGTTTAAAAACCAAGATCCCCTTGCCAAAAACTTCAAAATCGTTTCCCAATCGGAAAGGGCATTTGAGGAAACCTGGGAAATGCCCTGGGGCGAACAACGCGAAGTGGAAAACAAATACAACGAATTGGTCATCGGGTTGGAAGAAACCGAAGACCCCAAAAGAAGACTCAATATTTATTTTAGGGCCTATGATGACGGCATTGGTTTTCGATATGGGTTTCCGTCCCAACAAGGGGTAGATTCCATTACTATCATGGATGAACATACAGAGTTCCAACTAACAGGAGACCATATGACTTGGTGGATTCCGGGGGACTGGGATATTTATGAGCATCTGTACAACACCTCCAAAGTTTCGGAAATTGATGCTCTTGCCAAGCGCGACCATCCGGATTTGGCGCAGACCACCATTCCTGAAAACGCGGTGAATACACCCGTGACCATGAGAATGGACAATGGCACGCATTTGAGCTTTCATGAGGCGGACCTCACCAATTACTCCGGAATGACCTTAAAAGTGGATACGGAAAAATTAAAATTGACAAGCGAACTTGTCGGTTCTGCAAGACAAGACCATAAGCTAAAAGTGGCCTTACCAGCCAAAAGTCCGTGGCGTACGCTTCAAATTGCGGATAAGGCCGGTGACCTCATCACTTCCAGATTGATAGAAAATTTGAATGAACCCAGTGTCATTGATGATATTTCCTGGTTCTCCCCCATGAAGTATGTGGGAATTTGGTGGGAAATGCACCTAGGGGTCTCCACTTGGGATTTGGAAGCCACCCAGGACATGAACACTTTTGCCACCCTAGATAGGGAACAGACGAGTACCAAACATGGAGCTACCACTGAAAACACTAAAAAATACATTGATTTTGCAGCTGCCAATGGTTTTGGAGGGGTGTTGGTGGAAGGCTGGAATACTGGCTGGGACCACTGGATAGGATTTGAAGATCGTGAAGGGGTCTTCGATTTTGTGACGCCCTATGCCGATTATGACATTGCGGAAGTAAATAGATATGCCAAGGAAAAGGGTGTGGAAATGATCATGCACCATGAAACCAGCGCCGCACCCCGTACTTATGACCAGCAGTTGCATGCTGCATATGAGCTCATGCAAAAGCACGGGATGCATTCGGTAAAAACTGGATATGTGGGGAAAATAATCCCGAGCGGGGAATACCACCATGGCCAATGGATGGTAAACCATTATCGGAAAGTACTGGAAACCGCGGCAAGTTACCAAGTGGCCATCAACGCCCACGAACCCATAAAAGGTACAGGTCTAAGACGGACTTATCCCAATGCCATTTCCCGGGAAGGATTGCGGGGGCAGGAATTTAACGCATGGGCCTCAGATGGGGGAAATCCACCCGAGCATTTGCCCATTGTAGCGTTCACGAGAATGCTGGCAGGTCCCATCGACTTTACGCCCGGTGCTTTTGAAATGACGCTTCCATCAAAACCCAACAACCAAATCAACACTACCTTGGCCCAACAACTTGCCCTTTACGTAGTGATATACAGTCCCATCCAAATGGCATGTGACCTACCTGAAAACTACCAAGGGCAGTCTGCACTTCAGTTCATTAGGGATGTTGGAGTGGATTGGGAACAAAGTCTGGTTCTCAATGGCGAAGTTGGGGACTTTGTTACCATAGCAAGGGAAGAACGGGAAACCGGCAACTGGTTCGTAGGTGGAATCACGGATGAAAATGCACGGGAAATAACCGTGGATTTTTCTTTCCTTGATCCCAACCGCGCCTATGAGGCCAGATTGTATGCTGACACCTCGGAAAGTCACTATAGGGACAATCCCATGGACATCCATATTGAGTCCGTGGAAATTGATGCCAATACCCAAAAGACCTTCAAACTGGCAGCCGGCGGTGGTTTTGCCATTAGTTTAATTTTAAAAGGTGCTGCTGAATAATGCCACAAATTGATCGTGTTGCCTTAATAGGACTCATGGCAATCCTTTTTTTATCGGGGTGTACCGAAAAGAAGAAGGTAGAACCTACTGCAGACACGGAAGATTTTGGAAAACTGCCTGAAGCTGTACAGACCTTCAACAATGCCTTTAAAACGGGGGATGTGGAAACACTGGGCAGTATGATCACGGAAAATTACGTGCATACCAACGGAACGAGTAAATCCATCGGTAAATCCAATTGGTTGGGTTACTTAAGCCAACGCAGTGAAAGCATTGCCAATGGTGAACTGGAAGTTTTGGATTACGAAATGGGTGATATGGAAATGGTGCATCACGATGGTTTTGCTATTGTGACTGGAAGGGTTTTAACCAAAAATCGGGTTGGGCAAGATACGGTAGAGCAACAATTCAGGGTTACGCATCTTTGGGTTCAGGAAAATGGGCAATGGAAACGGGCCGGTTTCCACGATGGTAAGATTCAATAGGAATTACTCTTTATCCAAGGCCTTGGCAATTTTTTGGTTCCATTCCAATTGCTTTTGGGCATTTCTGGAAAAGCTTGTTTCCCAATCGTACAAATCTTGGTATTCTTCCAGTTCCTTCAGGATATCGCGATAGATGTCGCGTATTTCCTGTTTTACATTATCAGAAAAGGAAGTGCGCTCCAGCTTGTCACGCATTTTACGAGCAAACAATTCAGCAATATCAAAATGAAGCTGTTCATGGCTTAGGATAAGGTCATCGCAAACTTCTGGCTTGTACCAAGACTCATTCGGATAAAAATAGGCATTCACTTCAAAATCCAGATGGACTTCATGGTGAATGAGGTTGGCGGAATATCTATAACTGATACCGCTTGCCGTAGTAGCGGCTGGTACCGCTGCCGGGGGCACTTTTCCCCTAAAATCGGCCCAAGTCAAGCGTTTATTGCCATCCCAAAGTATTCCCTCTTCAATTTCTTGGCCAAAACCCAAAAAACCCAAAAGCAGTATACATAGTATGGATGTTATTTTACCCAATTAAACACAATTACCTTTTCAATGTCGGGGTGCAAACTGTAATGTACAGGACAGGTATTGGCGGTATGTTCCAAAATCTTCCGATGCTTATCGGAAACATTGGCCGGAAATTCCATATTCACTTCAATCTTGGAAATTCGTCTAGGGTTGGCGGCCATGTGTTTGGTTACTTCCGCCGTGGAACCGGAAAGGTCCACTTCCAAATCCCGTGCCTTAATGCCCATCATTGTAAGCATGCAACTTGCCAGTCCGGTGGCAACGGTATCGGTAGGGGAAAATGCCTGCCCCAAACCATTGTTATCTACGGGTGCATCCGTTACAAATTCATTGTTAGATCGTAGGTGAAGGCATGTGGTGCGCAACTCACCGTTATAGGTCACTTTTGAGGTCATCCAAACGTATTTCCTTGATTTGTAAACTATCGTATTCCATCAAATAGGCTGCCCGGTTGTAGTATCCGGACATAAATTCGTTAAAATAATTGAAACTGTTTCCGGTATACTCCGTAAGTCCCACCATCTTGGAAGTTTCAAACAGATTGTTCTTGTGGGCCAATTTAAGCAGTATGTCATAGGTCATATCAAACCCTCGAACGGCATAGCGGTCCGGATTAATTCCCCTAAACTTTTTTCTATAGGCCTTGGTAAATGCATCATTCCCCGCTTCGCGATAAAAACTTGGATAGGCAAACCGTAAATTGGATAAATGGGTACTGGAAATGGCATCATTCTCAAAGGCCATGTTGTAATCGGTTGTGAACATCCGAACTGAAATTTCTTCGGTATTGGCCGAGTTAAGAATAGAGCTTACACTGGATACCATATTGGCTTGGTCCGTTTCCAAAAAGACCCAATTTTCCTTTTCTTCTGAAAGCATGATCAAAAACTCATCCAAATGCAGTGATTTATTATCAATTACCTTGGCAATCTGTGCTGCCGGAAACTTGGATAATATGGAGTCATGCGCCACTTGGTGCGTGGAATCTGCAATGATCACCACATTTTGGTCCGTATGTATTTTGCCCAAATAATCCAGCATTTTTTTGCGGAGCACCTCCTCCTTGGGCACTGAATAAAACACGTTTCCATGGCTCAGCTGGCTGTCCGAAGCTGTTGGGGAAATCACGGGTATATCCTTGCTGGCGGCCTGCACGGCAACTTCGTCCAAGGCACCTGAGGTGACAGGGCCAATAATTGCACTTACATCCCAAATATTTTCACGGAACAGTATTTCCTTCACTTTGGCCTGGCTCAATTCTGTGTCATAGGTCTCCACCTCCACGGAAACTCCCATTTTCTTAATGGAATCCAAGGCCACCAGGGCACCGGAATAGAACCCAAGGCTCAGGGCCAGGTCCCGTCGTGTCTTAATTTGGTTGTTGGTCTTTTTTCTATCGTTGAAATCGATGCGGTCCAAACGGAAAGGTAACAAAAACAACAATTTGGGCCGTTGTGCCACATCTATACTGTCTATCAGGTTTACCTTATCGAGCACCAATGCATTTTTGACCTCGAGACCTTCCGACCTATCTTTTGGCAATTTTAGAACCATCCCTGCTTTTAGGCCGTTTTCCAATTCGGGGTTTAAAGCAAAAAGGGAGTCCCTTGAAATTTTCAGATTTTGTGTTAATCGAAAAATGTTTTGCTTGGGCTTTACTTCGTAAAAAATGAAGTTATCCGTATTCACTTCCCCTGAAGTATCTTTCTTTTTGGGCAACCTAAGTACCATGCCCTCCTTTAATCCGCCTTGTTCCATGATCTCAGGATTCAGCTTTACAATGGAATCTGAGGGGATACCATACTCTTTGCCAAGACTGTACAATGTCTGTTTGGCAGGTACCGTAAAGGAGACAAACAGATCTATAACCTGCTCCAAACTATCGCCCTTGGGCCTGGGAAGTTTAAGTTCTTGGCCAATGGCCAAATAATCCGAGCTCTTATTTAAGTCGGGGTTCAAGGCCACCAAACTGTCCACGGTAATCCCGTATTTATGGGCAATGCTCCAACGTGTTTCCTTGGGTTGTACCTGGTATGTTTCAAAGTCCAAAGCCCTTTCGTCCTCATCCGTACGTTCTGGATATTTTGGAATCTGTAGCACCATCCCCTTTTTAAGAGGTTCGGCGTACAGTTGACGGTTATGGCGCTTGAGCTGCTCTTCGGTGATATCATAGCGCTGGGTCAGGCCAAAAAGAGTTTCTTTCCTTCTAACCCTATGCCTTTCAAATCCAATGGGTTTATCCTGTTCTTCAACTTTTTCCTGGGTCGGTTTTTCTTCTTGGACAATAACGCTGCCATCCAACGGAATAATCAAAATGGTGTTCGGTTTTACATCCGAAGCAGTTTTAATCTCTTTGTTGGATTGTAAAATGGTATATGGAGTTACCCGATATTGCTGTGAAATACTTTGCAGGGTCTCCCCTTCTTTTACCGCATGGGTGATATATTTCTGCGCTGAAACAAGCGAGGTGGCCAATAAAAAGGCCACAAAAGCCAATATTTTAAGCTGTTTTTTCATTCCCATTCTATAGTTGCAGGTGGCTTGGAACTGATATCATACACTACTCTATTAACGCCCTTGACCTTATTTATTATATCATTGGAGGTCTTTTGCAAAAATTCATAGGGTAAATTCACCCAATCTGCCGTCATTCCGTCGGTACTTTCCACTGCTCTAAGCGTTACACATTTTTCATATGTTCTTTCATCTCCCATGACTCCTACACTATTTACGGGCAAAAGCATGGCTCCGGCCTGCCAAACCTTGTCATATAGGCCCCATTTTTTGAGTCCATCAATAAAAATCGCGTCCACTTCCTGTAATATAGACACTTTTTCGGCGGTAATGTCACCTAAAATCCTGATGCCCAATCCAGGACCGGGAAATGGGTGCCTTCCCAAAATAGCCGGGTCCATTCCCAAATTTTTTCCAACCCTTCTTACCTCATCCTTGAACAAGAGATGCAAAGGTTCCACGATTTTCAATTTCATATAATCTGGCAGACCACCAACATTATGGTGGCTCTTTATTGTTGCCGATGGCCCTCCACTGGCAGAAACGGACTCAATCCGATCGGGATAAATAGTTCCTTGGGCCAACCATGTGGCATTTTCCACTTTGTGGGATTCGTCATCAAACACTTCAATAAAAACCCTTCCAATGATCTTTCTTTTCTTCTCTGGATCGGATTCTCCTTTGAGAGCTTCCAAAAAACGTGCCGAAGCATCCACGCCTTTCACGTTCAGTCCCATATGCTGATACTGGTCCAGCACACTTTCAAACTCATTTTTTCGGAGCAGCCCATTGTTCACGAATATGCAATGCAGGTGTTTGCCAATAGCTTTGTGCAACAACATGGCGGCCACGCTGGAATCCACGCCTCCGGAAAGTCCCAAAATAACCTTTTCATCCCCAATTTTTTCCTTGAGTTCAGCTACGGTGGTCTCAATAAAGGCATCTGGCGTCCAGTCCTGTTTTAGACCTGCAATCCTTACCAAAAAGTTTTCCAAAAGCTTCTTACCGTCCTTGGTATGGTATACTTCCGGATGGAATTGTATGCCATAGGTGGATTCCCCCTCGATTTGAAAGGCGGCATTTTCCACATCATGTGTACTGGCCAAGCGGTTGGCACCCGTCGGCAGCTCCTTGATGGTATCACTATGGCTCATCCAAACTTGGCTTCCCAAGTCGATTCCTTCTAGAAACACTTCGTTCTCCTTGATATAGGATAGATTGGCCCTGCCATATTCCCTTGTGGCGGAAGGGGCTACCATTCCCCCATTGGCCTGGGATAAGTGCTGTGCCCCATAGCAAATGCCCAACAGCGGCTTTTTACCTTTAATTTGGGAAAGATCCGGTTGGGGTGCATCATCGGCCCTAACGGAATAAGGGGAGCCAGAAAGAATCACGGCCTGGTACTCCGATAAATCCTCGGGTAAATTATTGTACGGTTTGATTTCTGAGTAAATGTTGAGCTCACGAACCCTTCTTGCGATCAACTGGGTGTACTGAGAGCCAAAGTCTAGGATAAGTACGTTGTTATGCATGGGCAAAAATAGCAATTTGCATTAGTTGAAAAAGTATCTTTCCCGGGTTATTTTGTAGAAGTTTTCAAAAGATTTTTTCACAGACCAAAACACCCTAACATTTAATTCCAACCCTTGCTGAACAGCTCCGAAAGCATTGGTTTATTAACGGTTTGGAGAATCATAATTTTTTATTTTAAGTTCCCCGAACAAATCTTGAATATAACGTTAAGTAGTTTTTTTCTTAACAATTTTCGCCATTTCTTTGCCTTCCTAAACAGACCAAACTATGATCAAGGGATTTATTTTTGACTTGGATGGGGTAATCACCGATACTGCCGAACTCCACTACAAGGCTTGGAAGGCTTTGGCGGATGAAATGAACTGGGATTTTGATTTTGAAGTAAACGATAAATTACGGGGTATCTCCCGTTTGGATTCCATAAAAGTGATTCTTGATCATAACAACACCAGTTTGGACAATGCCACCCTTCAACAATTGGCCACCAAAAAAAATGACCTTTATGTTGCCAGTTTGGATGATATGGGTTCGGACGATTATCTACCTGGAGCGAGGGAACTACTTACCCATTTGAGGACGGAAGGCTTTAATGTGGCCCTTGGAAGTGCCAGTAAAAATGCGGAAAAAGTGCTGCAACAACTTAATGCCACCGCCTACTTTGATGTTATTGGGGATGGTCATAGCGTCTCCAAAAGCAAACCTGCCCCGGATATTTTCCTCTTTGGCGCCGAAAAAATGAAATTACAGCCCGAAGAATGCATTGTATTTGAAGATGCTGAAAGTGGTGTCGACGCCGCCAAGGCAGGAGGGTTTTATAGTGTGGGCATAGGACCCAAGGAACGAGTGGGCCATGCAGACCTTAGATTTGATAGCATGGCGGAAGCCACTCTTTTTGAGATCAAATCCTACTTCGCGGACTTGTTTTAAGTTTCCAAGCTCTTTTCAAAAAGGGGTGTTACCCTAGAACAGGCGCATAAAAAAAGCCCCGGGAACCACTCCAGGGCTTTTAAAATAAAATCAAAACCAACCTAAACATATGAGTTTACCAACTCAAATTGTTAGAAAATTTCATAGCAATTTTCATAAGTAAAACAACTAGGTGGGTATAAACCCTACTTTATTTCTGGATTTTTTTTGAAAAATAATCAGTATTCAATATAAAATATTGATTATCAACTGTTTGTTGTTCAATAAAAATTTTGATCAAACGGTCAAAACCGCAAACTTCTCAGAGAATGGGTCCAAGGTTTCCATTAATTCCGGGACCATTTCAAACCCCAAATCCAGAAACAACTCGGAGAAATTCAATTGGCGTTCCTGAAGGGATTGATTGGGGAAAAGTTCGTTCTGGATATCCGTCATACGCATCACATGATCGCGAAGCTTCCTTTTTTGGGCCTGTAGCAATCTCTTCTCCAGGGCATCCAGTCCCTTTTTTTGTTTCACTTCCTGCGCTTTGACGGCTCCAAGGAAAGACTTGTCCGTTTCATTGGCCAGGCTGTACAACAACTCAAACTGCTCTTCCAACAGTTTTTTTTGTGGTGAGAAATCAATATCAATATTGGATATTTCCCTGATTTTCTTGTTGATCAACCTGTTTTGCTTGAGAAACAGATCAGAAGTCTTCAGACCCAGTTTTTCAACTTTTTTCTTCTGTTTTTTGGTAAGGACCAAGGCAGAGTTCCTAAGCAATAACATGGGAAAGTTTACCCCAAAATTTTCAAAATAGGATTTGAGTTCCAGCCAATAGGCCAGCTCCCCCCCTCCGCCGATATAGCATAAATTTGGCAAAACCACCTCTTGGTATAGGGGGCGTGCAATCACATTGGGGGAAAATCGTTGCGGAAACTGTTCCAACTCCGCTTCCAGTTCTTCGGAAGAAAATTTCAGCTCGGTATCCTTTACCTCAAAAACCCCATCCTTTTGCACAATGCGTTCCCTAACACCCTGCGTGTGGTAGAAGTAGTTGATTTCCCTGGGGTTCACTTGAATTTTATAATCGGATGACAACTCGGAAAGTGACCCAATGGTCGCATTTACATGTTGGAATGCGAGATTTTCAAAAATATCCTTCTTGGCATAAGGAATCAATTGCCGTTTTAAACTGGCATGGTCCCCATCAACGATCACCAAACCGTATTCACCAAACAGTTCGTTGGCCAAATATCGGGTGGCATCGCTTAAATTATCGTGTTCTAAATATGTTTTTTGGAACAGTTCCTTAATGCTCTTTGCATTTTTTGAACTTCCCAATTGGGCCGAAAATGTTTGAAACACCTCTTCCAACCCTGATGTGTCCAAAGGGCCTACCGCTCCTGAAACTTCCTTGTTCCATTGGACTTTCTGCCCCTTAAAATTAAAGTAGTTGATCTCGTCAAAGTCGTGGTCTTCGGAAGCCATCCAATACACAGGAACAAACCTATAATCCTTATAAGTATCCCTTAATTTTTGGGCCATGGCCACGGTAGAAACTATTTTGTACAGAAAATAAAGTGGTCCTGTAAATAGATTTAATTGGTGCCCCGTAACAACAGTGAAGGTGTTGGAATGTTGCAAGCTGCTGATTTGCTCTTGTGTTGCCTCGGAAACATGGAACCCCTGGTACTGTTCATGCAATGCATCCACCAATATTTTTCTTCGGGTTTGGGGAAAATTTGCCTCCTTTTCCAGGATCTGGTTCTTAAAATTTTCCAATTTGGGAAACCTATTGTAAAAGGGTTTTAGGGCTTCCGTTTCATCCAAATAGTCGCAAATAAGCTTGGAAAAATAACCTGTTTCCTTAAAAGGTATACACTCTACTTCCATTAAATTCCAAAATGAAGTGCTAAAGATACTTCTCTTCTTTTTTTCTCATCCTAAAAATAAGTTAATTAGATGGGAAGTCCTTTTGTTTTAAAAGTGGTGTTTCGCGAATTAATTGTTAGATTTGATTTCTTCAAACACCGCACATATGGCAAGATTTTTATTTTCTCTATTTGTACTATCAACCTGTTTATTGACCGCCCAAAATCTGCAATCACCTTCAGAATTTTTGGGTTATGAGCTGGGTACCGAATTCACGAGACATCATGAAGTAAAGGATTATTACGAATATCTGGCAGAGCAGGCACCGGACAGGGTAAAGCTTACCACCTATGGACAAACCAACGAAAGGCGTCCCTTGCTACTGGCCTATGTTTCCTCCGCCAACAATATGGCCAATCTGGAAAATATTAGACAGGAGCATTTAAAGGATATTGAAGGTTCTGGAAGCACCTCTACGGCTATTGTCTGGCTAAGCTACAATGTACATGGAAATGAAAGTGTTGGGACGGAGGCCTCCATGCAAACCGTATATGAGCTTCTGACCAAAAAACAATCTTATCTGGAGAATACCGTGGTAATTATCGACCCCTGTGTCAATCCCGATGGAAGAGACCGATATGTAAATTGGTACAATCAATATAAGAACACACCACATCAGTTGGATGCCAACAGCAAGGAACACAATGAAGGATGGTGGAGTGGCCGAAGCAACCATTATATGTTTGATCTAAACCGGGATTGGGCCTGGTTGACCCAAGTGGAAAGTCAGCAACGATTGAAGGTCTATAACCAATGGCTGCCCCATGTTCATGTGGATTTCCATGAGCAAGGCATGGACAATCCCTATTATTTTGCGCCTGCGGCGGAGCCGTATCACGAAGTGATCACCAATTTCCAGCGCGATTTTCAGGTAACCCTAGGTAAAAACCACGCCAAATACTTTGATGCCAATGGTTGGTTCTACTTTACCAAAGAGATTTTCGACCTTTTTTATCCAAGCTATGGGGATACCTATCCCACCTACAACGGTGCTATCGGTATGACCTATGAGCAAGGCGGTAGCGGACGTGGTGGCCTTGGGGTAATCAACCGAATTGGCGATACCCTAACGTTGAAAGACCGTATTGCCCATCACCATACCACGGGACTTTCCACCGTAGAAGTCTCCCACCAGAATGCACAGAAATTAAACACGGAATTCAGGAAATTCTACCAAAGAAAGAATTTCAAGTACAAGAGTTATGTCCTAAATGGAGATCAAGATAAGATTGATGCACTAAAACAGTTGCTCTCCCAACACGAAATAAAATACGGAAGCCCAACAGTTTCCTCAACCAAAGGATACAATTACCAAACGGGGGCCAATGGCAATATGGCGGTTTCTGAAAACAGTCTTGTGGTTTCTACCAACCAACCCAAGGGTACTTTGGTAAAGGTCCTATTTGAGCCAAATGCCAAGCTCAGTGATTCCCTCACGTACGACATCACAGCATGGTCCCTTCCATATGCCTATGGTTTAAAGGGCATTGCATCCACGTCCTTGGTGCCCAGTAGTCAAGTAAGCCAGAAGAACACCGCTAGTACTATAAGTCCCGGTAGTTATGCTTACATATCCGATTGGAACAGCATGAAGGATGCACGTTTTCTGGCGGCTTTGCTAAAAGAAGGCATTCGTGTGCGAAAGGCAGATCATCCCTTTTCTGTAGAAGGTAAATCTTTTCAAAGGGGTAGTTTGATCATTACCAAAGGAGACAATCAAAACAAATCGGATTTCTTTACAAAACTGTCCGCCATAAGCAAAAAACACAATCAAGAATTGACTGCTTCCAGTACCGGATATGTGGATTCTGGAAAGGATTTTGGTTCCGATTATGTACAGATGATCACCAAGCCCAAAATTGCAATTATGTCCGGAGAACCAACATCCACCTTGCGATTTGGGGAAATCTGGCATTTCTTCGAACAACAATTGCATTATCCCATTTCGGTAATTGACAGTGAATATGCAAATTATGTGGACTTGGAGGATTACAACATTTTGATTCTTCCCGGTGGCAATTACGCAGGCCATTTTAAAGAAGAACAACTAAAAAAGCTAAAGGATTGGGTGGGTTCCGGAGGTAAGCTCATTGCCATGGACGGTGCCATCAACGGAATTGCTGGAGAAAATGGTTTTGGGATCAAGAAAAAGGAAGCTGCCAAGGATTCCACTGAAAACAAGCCCATGCCCCATAAAAATGCAGAACGGGAACAAATCAAAAAAGCCATCACGGGGGCCATTTTCAAGGTGAAGGTGGATAATTCCCATCCCCTGGCCTATGGGTACGGTGCGGATTACTTTACCCTTAAATTGGGCAATGCCAGTTATGAATACCTTCCGTGGGGAAATGCAGCCTATTTGGACAGTGAATTTCCAAACCAAGTTTCGGGCTTTGCGGGAAGCGAAGCCAGAAAAAAAATTGGAAAATCCTTGATTTTTGGTGTTGAAAGTGTGGGACAGGGTAATGTGGTCTACATGGTGGACAACCCCTTGTTCAGAGGTTTTTGGGAAAATGGGAAGCTGTTTTTCGCCAACGCACTATTTATGGTTGATTAAGCCATGATCATTGGATTTTTGGGAGGTTGATGACGGCTGAATAGGTCGCATAACTCTGCAAATTTTTGTATCTTTATAGATAGCATCATCCGATAAATCCATGGCTATGCAGTTATCAATCAAATCATTGTACAAAGGTTTTAAAGTAGGGGCAACATCTTTGGTATTCCTTGCCATTATGTTATGCACTACCCAGATATGGGCATTGCAGGAACCTCCCGAAGCAGCAACGGGCTTTAAACAGTATAAAGGGGAAATCGTTGACGAGACTTCCAAAAAGCCCTTGGTTTTTGCCACACTTTCCGTGGAAGGTACCAACATCAGTACCATCACCAATACTGAAGGAAACTTTCTATTGAAAATTCCTGAGGAAATCACGGATGGTACAGTCATAGTTTCCTTTTTGGGCTATAAAAGCAAAACCATTCCCTTATCCGATTTGTTTCCGGAAAAAAATAAGATTTCGCTATTGGTTTCGGTTACGGAATTGTCTGGTGTGAACATAAACGCACCCAAGGATGCAGCGGCACTTGTTCGCGAAACTTTGGCCCGGAGGGGTGATAATTATTTTGACGATCCTACCCTAATGACAGCATTTTATAGGGAGACCATCAAAAAACGAAGAAAAAACGTCTCCCTTTCAGAAGCCGTAGTGAACATTTACAAAACTCCCTATAGTTCCCTTAGAAAAGATGCCGTGGAACTTTACAAGGCCCGAAAAAGCACTGACTATAGCAAATTGGACACCGTGGCCCTAAAGTTGCAGGGAGGACCGTTCAATACGCTTTATGTGGATATCATGAAGTATCCAGAATACATCTTTTCCGAAGATTATTTTGCGTATTATCGGTTTACGTTTAGTAGGTCTACCCGGATCAATGATAAGTTGATCTATGTGATAAAATTTAAACAGTATGAAAGTGTCATAGAACCTTTGTACGAAGGTGAACTGTTCATTGACGTGGATAACAAAACCCTAACAAGCGCCATTTACACCTTGAATATTACCGATAAAATCAAGGCCGCAAAATTGTTTGTTCGTAAAAAGCCGGCCAAGGTCGATGTCTGGCCAACCGAGGTGGCGTATAGGGTGGACTATAGGGAAAAAGGTGGCAAGTGGTATTATGGGTACAGTAACGTACTTCTGGAATTCAAGGTGGATTGGGAGGATAAACTGTTCAACTCTGTGTATAGCATGACCGCTGAAATGGCCGTTACCGATTGGGAAAAGAATCTGGACGGGCAATTACCAAAAGTCAAGGAGCGCCTAAGAAAATCCATTATCCTAAGTGATGAGGCCATTGGATTCTCCGACCCTGATTTTTGGGGAGAATACAACATCATTGAACCGGAGAAATCCATTGAATCTGCCATAAGAAAAATACAACGACAATTACGAAGGGCAAGGTCCAAAGGTGGATCAGCAGCAGCGCCATAATCGACTGGGGAGTGCGAAATCTTTCGCATCATCATGGAAAAAATTAAAAATAGTCACCATATTTATGGTGACTATTTTGTTTTAAGGCTTCATTAAATCACTTCATCATGCTCAAAAGAAGGCAATTCATCAACCTAACGGCCCTGTTCTCCATCTCAAGCGTGTTTTCCAACATAAAACCCTCCCTAGTTACCATGGAAAGCGGGAACAAAAAATGTACCCCAAAAAGACTTAAAAAAGGAGACACCATTGGCTTAATTGCACCTGGTTTTGCAGTGAAACCTGAAGTTTTGGAGGAAATGAAGGCCACCTTGGTTGCAATGGGATATGTGCCTTTTCATACCGAACGTATTCATGGTAACCACGGTTATTTCAGCAATACTGACGAGGAAAGGGCTGCCGATCTTAATGCCATGTTCTCCAATCCCAATATAGATACCATCATGTGTGCCCGTGGAGGGTATGGTTGCACACGTATCATGCATCTGATCGACTTTGATACCATAAAATTGAATCCCAAAATACTGATAGGGTTCAGTGATATCACTGCCCTATTGAACGGAATCCATCAGGAGACGGGATTGATAACCTTCCATGGTCCGGTAGGCAGTACCCTAAACGATGAATACAGCAAAAAACAACTTAAGGCCATTCTGCAATCGTATAAAGTGCCACATCGCATTGAAAATGTGGTTTTGGAAGACCAGGAAATGTTGGATAATGTGGAATACGACAGATATACCATAAGCCCAGGGGTGGCTACGGGCCGTCTGGTCGGTGGAAGCCTTAGTCTGATCAATGCCTTGGTGGGAACACCGCATGAAATTGATTTCACCGATGCCATTGTTTGTATTGAGGATGTTCAGGAAGCACCCTATAGAATGGATAGGATGCTCACCCAATTGATCGAGGGTCCTACATTTAAAAAAGCCAAAGGCATAGTATTTGGAGTTTGCGCCGAGTGCAATGGCAGCACCAACCCATTGTCTTTTTCCCTAAAAGATGTGATCATGGATCGAATTGCCCCATTGAACATTCCTGCTGCCTATGGGATGAGCTTTGGCCATGTTCCAAACAATTTTACTTTTCCCATTGGTATCAAAGCGAAATGGGATGCAGACCGGATGAGCCTGGAGCTCCTGGAGAAATCTGTGGGCTGAAAGTGGGGTACTTGCACGTTTTAATAAAAAAAGCCCGGACAATCCGGGCCTTTCTGTGGTGTTTATCACCTATTTTTCAAACTCTTGAATGGTTTTTCTAATAATGGAAATACATTCCAGCAACTGATCTTCGGTCATTACCAAAGGAGGTGCAAATCGAATAATGTTCCCATGCGTGGGTTTGGCCAAAAGCCCGTTTGCCTTTAATGCCATACAGATGTCCCAGGCAGTGGAACTGTCCTCAGAATCGTTGATCACAATGGCATTCAACAGCCCTTTTCCCCTTACCAATCGAACCAGTTCCGTCTCCGCGACCAGTTTTTCCATTTCACTGCGGAAGAGTTCCCCCAATTCGGATGCGTTCTGGGCCAGTTGCTCTTCTTCAACAACTTCCAATGCTGCCATGGCCACTGCACAGGCCAAAGGATTACCGCCAAAGGTAGAACCGTGGTTACCAGGTCTTATCACTTCCATGACCTCATTATCGGCCAATACCGCGGAAACCGGCAATACACCACCCGAAATGGCCTTGCCCAGAATCAGCACATCCGGCTTGATCCCAGTATGGTCAACGGCCAAAAGTTTACCGGTCCGTGCAATACCGGTCTGGACCTCATCGGCCATAAAGAGCACATTCTTGGCTTTGCACAATTCGTAGGCTTCCTTGATATAGTCATCAGCAGGTACGTATACCCCAGCTTCCCCTTGAATGGGTTCCACTAAAAAGGCAGCGACATTTTCATCTTTTAATACTTCCTGCAAAGCGCTGATATCGTTATATCGAATGGAAACAATTCCTGGTGTAAAAGGTCCAAAATTTTCGGTCGCAATAGGATCATTCGACGCTGAAATAATGGAAATGGTACGTCCGTGAAAATTGTTTTGGCATACAACGATCTTCGCTTGATTTGTTGGCACGCCTTTTTTCTCGTAGGCCCATTTTCTGGCCAACTTCAAGGCAGTCTCAACGGCCTCTGCCCCAGTGTTCATGGGCAGCAACTTGTCAAAACCAAAATATTGGGTTACAAATTCCTCGTACCTGCCCAACATATCATTGTAAAAAGCACGCGAGGTAAGCGTAAGTTTTTCAGCTTGGTTTTTTAATGCTGAAATAATCTTTGGGTGACAATGTCCTTGGTTCACCGCGGAATAGGCAGATAAAAAATCAAAGTATTTTTTACCCTCAACATCCCACACGTAAACACCTTCTCCCCTACTTAACACCACGGGTAATGGGTGATAGTTCTGGGCTCCGTACTTGTTCTCTAAATCAATCGCTTGCTGCGACGTTAAATGTTCTAAAACAGCCATTTTAGTAATTTTTAAATTGATAAAACAACTATTCCTTCTGTACCTTTATTCTTTCGAGGACTCGAAAAAGCAGCGTGGGAGAGAAATCATCCCTAGTAGAGCCCCAAAAATATTAAATATTTATCCAATTCCTAGGGTACCCACGATCACTTTTTGTGCGAAAGCGCTGAAATTTGGAGTTCCAACCGTTTTAACTCCCTCAAAATGTCATTCTTGTCCATTTGCATCCAGACATATAACTTGATCATGCTCATACAGGCAAGACAGGCCAATATGCCCACTCCCCATTGGATCAGTTCATTGGTTGCCTCCGTACCAAGGAATTGGACCAAACAATAAATCAAAAGTCCAAAAATGGCCAGGTTAACAACATTCATGATAATGGCCAACCAAGCCAATTTGCCCTTGAATACCCCTCCCAATTTTTCCAGGATGTTTTGCTCTCCCAATTCGTCATAGAATTTGGCCTCCTCTTGGCTCAACGCCTCCTTGATCAACTTGTCGATCTCTTCCATGTCCTTTTTCATCTTATTCTGTTTTTAAAATTTTCTTTAGTTTTTCCCTGGCATGGTATAACCTGGATTTGGCGGTACCTACCGATATATTCAAAATTTGTGCAATTTCCTTTAATGAATATTCCTCCATATAGAACAATCGCAATACCATCTGTTGATTTTCCGGCAAGGCCTTAATGCCGCTTTGCAGATTGGCCAGCTTTGGGTTCCCTTGGTCATCCATCTCCATGGAGGTAATGGATTCCTGGGCATATTCCTTCAAATGCCCTCGATTGCGTTGCTGTTTGTTCAGATAATCCAAACTTTTACGGGTCACAATCCTAGTGGACCAACAGCTAAAACTATTGGGGTCCTTTAAGGTGTTCAATTTTTTGATGATAACCCGCCACGAGTCCTGCACAATATCCTTGCTCACCTCCAGGTCCTTGGTAAACCTATACGAATGCCTGCATAACCTAAGGTGGTGTCGGTTCACCAAAATGGATAGGGATTTGGTGTTCCCAGACTGATATTCCAGTACCATTAATCCGTCAAATGCAAATCCGGTCGTTTTCATAATATCTTTCAATCCAAGGACGAAGAACTTTCAAAAAGGTTCAATTTGATAAGCATTTTTTTTGGGAATACATTTTGACAAGTTAGTTGTTCTTTATGGAAACCTATGATTACTTTTGCGCCATGCGTAGAAAAAAAAGGCGGCAAACCTTTGAGCAGGTTGAAGTTATTGATGCGGGAGCAAAAGGAAAATCGGTTGGCAAAGCACCGGACGGACGGGTTATTTTTCTGTCCAATGCCGTGCCCGGGGACGTGGTGGACGTTCTGACCACCAAAAAACGCAAAGCCTATTTTGAAGGCATGGCCACACACTTTCACCAACTTTCCGAAAAACGGACAGAACCGGTCTGCGAGCATTTTGGGGTATGCGGTGGTTGCAAATGGCAGCACATGGCCTATGAACACCAGCTTTATTATAAACAAAGGGAAGTAGAGAACAACCTAAAACGGATTGGGGGCTTGGATCTGCCAGAAATAATGCCCATCAGGGGGTCCGAAAAACAATTTTTCTACAGAAATAAAATGGAATTTTCCTTTTCCAGCAGCAGATGGCTCACCGAGGAAGAAATCAATTCCGAAACAGAAATAAAAGACCGGAACGCATTGGGATTCCATATTCCCGGAATGTGGGATAAAATTTTGGATATCAATACCTGCCACCTACAGGCCGATCCCTCCAACAACATCCGCAACAGTGTACGGAAATTTGCTGTGGAAAATGGACTCTCCTTTTTTAACCCTAGGAAGCAGGAAGGCCTATTGCGGACCATGATGATTCGCACTACGAGTATTGGCGAGGTCATGGTGCTCATTCAGTTCTATGAGGATGACAAAAAAAGCCGGGAGCTTTTGCTGGAATACCTTCAAAAACAATTTCCTGAAATCACCTCCCTGCTCTATGTCCTCAACCAAAAACAAAACGACACCATATATGATCAGGAGGTTCATTGTTTTGAAGGAAGGGACCACATTTTTGAAGAGATGGAAGGACTTCGATTTAAGATCAATGCAAAATCCTTCTACCAGACCAATTCCGAGCAGGCCTACGAGCTGTACAAAATAACCCGGGAATTTGCGGGACTCAATGGAAATGAAGTGGTCTATGACCTCTACACCGGAACCGGAACCATTGCCCAGTTTGTCTCCAAAAATGCCAAAAAAGTAATCGGTGTGGAATCCGTACCCGAGGCCATCGAAGATGCCAAGGAGAATGCCAGGACCAACTCCATTTCCAATGTGGAATTTTATGTGGGCGACATGAAAAATGTCTTTAACAACGAATTTATTGGGCAGCACGGGCAACCAGATGTGGTTATTACCGATCCCCCAAGGGATGGAATGCACAAACAGGTGGTGGAACAACTTTTACAAGCAGCACCACCAAAAATTGTGTATGTGAGTTGCAACAGCGCAACCCAAGCCCGGGATTTGGCTCTATTGGATGAAAAATACAAGGTGGCCAGGGTACAACCCGTAGATATGTTCCCCCAAACGCACCACGTTGAAAATGTTGTACTTTTGGAGAAACGGGTATAATTTTTGATCACATCTGTTTTTGATTTTACATGAAAAGAATACTCCCCAGCTTACTTATTTGCATCTTACTGGTACATTTTTTGTCTTGCGAAAAGGACGATATCTGCGTGGATGGCGATACGCCCATGTTGATTATTGGATTTTATGATGCCGCGGATACCGAGGAATTCAAAACAGTGCCTTCACTGCGAATCAATTCCTTGGATATTGATACGGTATTGGAAAATGAATTCTTCAATGACCGTGCGGATTCCCCAGACTCACTTTTTGTACCCTTGCGCATTGCGGAAACATCCACCGCCTATGAATTTATAATGGATTCCGCCGAGGATGCCGATACCGGGGAAGAAACGGGCAATAGCGATGCTTTGACCATCAATTATGGGGTACGGGAAACATATATCTCCAAGGCCTGTGGATTTGTGGCCAACTTTGAAAACCTTTCCATCACCCTTCCGGACAGTGCTGAAAACTGGATCCAGGATATAAGCATCGTGCAAGAAACCATTGAAAACTCCAATACCATCCATGTCAAAATATTTCATTAGTCTTCTATTTTGCTGTGTCCCGCTTTTGGGGTTGGCACAGAGCGAGCCAGTGGATCTGCAGCCAAAGGATACGACCCAATACAAGGAAAAGTACGGTATTAGGGTTGGGGCGGATCTTAATAGATTGGTGTTTTCCTTTTTGGATGAAGATTATACGGGAGTGGAACTGGTGGGAGATTTTAGGCTTACCCAAAAACTCTATCTCGCCGGGGAACTTGGCAATGAGGAAAAAACCCTTTACGAGGACTTGGGAACTGCCCCACTCTATAATTACACCTCCAAGGGCAGCTATATCAAGTTGGGCGTGGACATCAATACCTACGAAAATTGGTTTGGAATGCAAAATGCGATCACCATTGGGGGGCGCTATGCCTTTGCCACTTTTAACCAAACCCTCAACGATTACAATATTTACGACAGCAACCGTTTTTTTCTACCCGATGATTTATTGGCCGGGCTTAACCCAGGACAGGAATTCGGCGGGCTCAGTGCTTCCTGGTTGGAATTCGTGGCCGGCATTAAAGCTGAATTGTTTGCCAATATCTATGTGGGCATAACTGCCCGATTGGGCTTCCTGATCACCAATTCCGAGGATGAACAATTCCCCAATCTCTGGATTCCGGGATTTAATCGGGTCACCGACGGGAGCAATTTTGGGGTGAGTTACAACTACACATTGTCCTACCTTATCCCTATTTTCAAAAAAGCCAAAAAACCCAAAGAGACACCACAGGAACAAAGTACCCAATAGCCATGATCAATAATCATATTAACTATGTAGAGTTTAAAGCTCATGACATTCCCCAAACAAAGGCCTTTTATCAAAGTATCTTTGGGTGGACCTTTACGGACTATGGACCCACTTATACCGCATTTTCCAGTAGCGGGCTGGACGGGGGATTTGAACTTACGGAGGATACCATTTCCAATGGTGCCCTGGTGGTACTCTACCACGAAGACCTTTCCCATATACAGGAAAAGGTAATTGAATCAGGTGGTGTCATTTCCAAGGCCATTTTTTCATTTCCTGGCGGTAGAAGATTCCACTTTACGGATCCTTCCGGCAATGAATTGGCCATTTGGTCCGATAAATAAATTGGAGCATGGTAATCAGAGTATTTACAGCCGAAGTGCCCAAGGTTTTACACTTCGAATTTGAGGCCAGGTTCAAGGAAATATCATTGCCACTGGTTCAAGGACAAAGGGGATTGCTCCGTCTGGAAATTGCAAGGCCAACCCAATGGGACCCCAATTGTTTTGCCATGATATCCTACTGGGAAAGCGAAGCGGACATCAAAAACTTTGCAGGGGAAAACTGGAACCAAGCCCATATACCTGCCGGAATGGAAAAATATATCCGATCGTGCAGTGTCCAACATTTTGAAGAGATTCCCAAATAAAAAAGAGAGCTTATAGCTCCCTTTTTCGTTATTTGAGTTAGTCACATAGCCTAGGCTACTTTTTTAAGTGCTTTTTTTGCCACCAAGGCTTTCTTTTCCGCCTTTTTGACCTGCAATTTTTGCTCCTTTGCAAGTTTAGCGGCCTTTTTGATGGCTTTCTTTTTAACCTTGTTCTTTTTGTAGGCTTTTACAAGCTTGATGGCTTTTTTTGCCTTTTTCTTTTGTTTTGCAACCTCCTTGACAGCTTTTTTGAGCTGTTTTTTCAGTTTGCTTTTTTTGGACATATCCTTTGTGATTTAGAATTCCGCAAAGTTAAGCTAATTTTTCTTTAATGTAAATTTAATGTTAAGCAAATAATGGTTTTTAATCTCCATCCCTGCCTGCTTTTTTGCTTCCTTCGTACATTTCGTACTTCACCAACCGGGATTCCAATTTCCCATTAAACGCTTTGATTCTTCGGGAAGTTTTGAGTCCCACATGTTTTAAAGCTTCCAAATTGGAGGTAATGAGCCAGGCATCGGTGCCGGGATAGCCTTGTTTTAAGGTATCCCCTATTTTGGAGTAAAACGTATCAGGATCAATGGAAAGCCGTTCGCCATAAGGTGGGTTGAAAACCATGTGTAATTTGGTGTCGACTGGTTTTTCAGTCCGGAAAAAATCTTTCCGCTCTATGGAAATATAGTCCTCTAAATTGGCATTTTCCACATTTTCCTGTGCCTTTCGAACCGCTGAAGGCGCCTTGTCATACCCAAAAATTTTATGGTGGAATTCCCGGGTTTTGTTCAAACTGGCATTGACAATTTTTTCGTGAAGTTCCTGATCATAATCTTTCCAATTCATAAAAGCATAGGCCTCCCGATTGATGTTTGCGGGAATATTGCAGGCAATCATCCCTGCTTCTATTAAAAACGTGCCGCTTCCGCACATGGGGTCCAAAAAATCGGTCTGACCATCCCAGCCACTGTGTAGCAACAATCCGGAGGCCAACACCTCGTTGATGGGCGCTATATTGGTGGCAATCCTATATCCGCGCTGGTGTAGGGAACTCCCAGAACTATCCAACGAAATGGTACACTGGTTGCGGAACAGATGAATGTTGATACGAACATCAGGCTCATGCGAGTTTACATTGGGGCGTTGCCTGACCACCGATCTAAACTTGTCCACAATGGCATCTTTGGCCTTTTGGGATACGTACATGGAATTCCGGAAAACATCAGAGCTCATTGTGGTATCTATGGCAAAGGTTCTTTCCACATCGAACAGACCTGGCCAATCTATCTGATAGGTACTTCGGTAAAGGTCCTTTTCATTATGTACCCTAAAAGAAGCCAAAGGTTTTAAAACACTAAGTGCGGTCCGTAGACAAAGATTGGCCTTGTACAAAAAGCCCGTATCCCCATCAAAGCTTACATTCCTTACCCCTTCCGTTACATTACCGGCCCCCAAATTCCTGAGTTCCTTGGCCAACAAAGGTTCAAATCCGTAGAGGGTCTTGGCCAGCATTCTAAAGTTCCCCGCCATGTTCCATAAATTATTTCGGCAAAAATAGGCTATTTTTGTGCCCTTCAATCCAAGGCATGGAAATACCCTTGATTCTTATTTATCTCATCCCAGTACTAGCTGTTTGGGGTGGGTTTGCATTCGCATGGTTTGCCAAGCCCAAGGGCAAAAACAACGTGAAGTTGTTGTTGGCCTTTTCAGGGGCATATTTGTTGGCGCTCACTTTTTTTGAGTTACTACCGGAGGTCTATGCGCACCAAGAGCCAAGAACCATAGCCGTGTTTATCCTTGCCGGTATCTTGTTGCAGATCTTTCTCGAATTTTTTTCAAAGGGTGCGGAACACGGGCACCTGCATATGGATCAAGCCAAAAAGCAATTCCCATTGTTATTGTTCATAAGTTTGTCCATTCATGCACTGATCGAGGGCACTCCCATTCACGGTAACGAACCCATTTTATATGGCATTGTGGTCCACAAGATTCCCGTGGCCGTGGTATTGGGTATTTTTCTTTTGCATTCCCAAATGAAAAAGCGGTATGCCTGGCTTTTTATGGCATTGTTTTCCATTATGACCCCTTTGGGAACCTATCTTACCCATCAATCCGGTTGGTTAAGGGAACAAGGCCACTTGCTGATTGCTTTGGCCATTGGTGTCTTTTTGCATATTTCCACCATCATCCTTTTTGAAAGTTCTCAGGGGCACTCCTTTAATTTACGAAAGCTGTTGGTGATTATTTTAGGGGTGGGTCTTGCCTATTTTCTTTAATCCGCACTTTTCCAACAGCACATAAATCTTCGTTAACCCAAAACAGGCATCCGTCAATTCAAATGGGGGTTCCATCCATCGGGCCTGTAATGGGCCCAAACCCAGGGCTACTTTCGCGCCGTAACCCATAAAAACTTTTTACAATGAGAATACGAAGATTAGCTCTTTGCGCCCTTTCTATCTGGGCCTTGACACTAGTTGGCTGCGGGAAGGACGATTCCCCTGTCAATACTAATGATGGTCCGGATGAAACTTTTTACAATATTACCGCTGCTACCATAAATACTGATGCTTATACGGCACCTGGCACATTGTCTTTTCGGTATTCTGTAGACAACGGGGAGACCTACACGGTTGAAAAACCCGAGGATTTATCCAAAGGGGATGAACTTTGGGTAAAAATCAATAATGGCGAAGTGGACATTTTTGAGGAGGACTTTTATTTTGATTGGTCCAATTCTTCCCTAGCTCCCGCCGATGCTGAAAGCGACCTGGCCAAATTTGTGGTCAAGGAAAGTGATATTACCCTTGCAGCCACTGTAACCGATAAGTTGGAATTGTTGGTATCTCAACGGGATACAGGACAATTTTTTGTGTTGGATTTGAGTGATGGTGGATTAACCCCTGCCTTTACCATTTTAGAAGGCGAACTCGCATTGGACAGGGTCAGAGGTGCCATTTATAATTATAATGATGGGAATTTATATGTTTCAACGGCAAAATTCAATACTACAAAATCCCAGTTGCACAAAGTAAACTTGCAGGCTAAGCAGTCGTCCACCATTAATGACAATCCAGATTCAACATGGGAGGGGATTGCAGATCTTGTCATTACAGAAGAAAATAAAATCTTAGCTACCATTGGTTTTGGTGGAGGGCAAAATCCTGCTATTATTGAATTTGGATTGGATGGATCAGCTTCTGAGCATATTTTAATTTCAGGAGATAATATTCCTGTTGCTGGTCTAGGCCTTACTGCTTCTCAAGATGGTGGTTATTTGATTGGAGATGCCTTTTCCACAAAAATTCATAGATGTAATGCGTCTGGTGAGATTGCAGAAACCATCAATTTGGTCTTGCAGGGATTTGAAGAAGATGCAGACTCGGGCAATTTTTATATCAAAAACCTAATCCAAACATCAGATGCCTTATATGCCATTTGTTTGGAAAAAATAGATAATGCAACTCAATATACATATGTAGCAAGGGTAGATTTGGAAAATGAACAACTGACATATCTGTATAAGGTTAGCACACACCCTTTACAGTTTAATGCCTTGGTACAAATACCTGCATATGCTTTTTAACTAACCAGTAAATTTTGAAAGTTTAAAAGAGAGGGAATATTCCCTCTCTTTTTTCAACGCTTAAAAAGGTTATAAATCATCACCCAATGACTAATGGCTCCTCCCAACACAAAAACATGCCAGATAAAATGGTTAAATGGGATGCGTTTCATGGCATAGAAGAATATTCCTAGGGTATAAAAAGCACCTCCCAAGGCCATCCAAAAAAGTCCTTCTTCCGATACATTTTCAGAAAGGTACCCATAGTCAAGTACTACCAAATAGCCCATGACCGCATACAGTAACAGCGACAGTTTTTCAAATTTTCCGGTAAAGAACAGCTTAACCACAGTCCCAAAAAGGGCAATTCCCCAAACCACGTATAACAACGACCAACCTTTGGATGGTGCCAATACCAATAAACAAACGGGGGTATAAGTCCCTGCAATCAGGTAATAAATACTGATATGGTCCAAAATCCGAAGACGGGCCTTCAATTTTGGCTCACGAATGGCGTGGTAGAGGGTAGATGCCACAAACAGCAGGATTACTGAAAGACTATAAACAACAATACTGATGGTCGCATGTTGGGCAGAAAGGTCTTTGCCCATCAAAATAAAAAAACCCACTACGCCCAATAAAACACCCAAACCATGGGAATAGGTATTCCATTTCTCTTCCAAGACCAATAGTCTTTCTGCCTTATCCAAAGATTATTTGTATTGTTTGCCGTGTTTGATGACCATATCCACATCCTGAAGCAAGCTAATATAGCGCAACACATCCCCATCAACGGCAATGATATCGGCATATTTTCCTGGAGTAATGGTCCCTACTTCATCAGCCACGCCCATCCACAACGAGGGCCAATAGGTGGCTGCCCGAATGGCATACATGGGATCAATACCAAACTCGTTCACCCAAACATCCAATTCATTCCAAGTGGATTGGCTGTGGAATTTCATGGGGATTCCACTGTCGGTGCCTACCAGTAAAACCACGCCGGCATCCAAAAGTTGTTGGACCTTTGTTTGCAGTGTAGGTCTTCTAGAAGGGGTCAACTGAAAGTACGGCAATCTATCTGGATGCTTAAAGCTGTTTTTGATATCCGTTATCACACTATCCGGCAAACCCAAATGCCAAGAATCATTGTCCAATTTTTCTGGGTTATCGCGAGTGTATTCATAGTTGTACAAGCCTTCCACTGTGGGGCACCAAAACAAGGGTCCCTTGTTCATCTGTGCGGTACGTTCTTTAATCATTTCCATGACATCATCCGGATAATTCGGTGCCGAGGACAATCCTGTATGCTCAAAGCAGTCCACCCCAACAATCAGTCCCCTTCTAATTTCCTCTGGTCGATGGCCATGGGCCACCACCTTTAAATTGTGTTTGTGGGCTTCGTCAACCACGGCCTTTAGTTCTTCCATGGTCATCTGGTCCTGATCAATCAATTTAATGACATCCACACTAGCATTCGCCAGTTTTTTGACCTTTCTTTTTCCATCTTCCGGCCCGTTTATTCCCCATCTAAAATCTTCGGTGCCTGGATACGGTTTGTGTTGGATAAAGGGTCCGGAAACGTATAAAGTGGCTCCTGGGATTTCCCCGTTATTGATTCGATCTCTAACTGAAATACTTTCTTTTAACGGTGCCCCAAGGTCCCTTGCACTTGTTACACCGGCCATTAACAGCTGATGTGCAGATGCTGGCATGATCACATCCTCAAACAAGGGAGGATAAGTTTTATCCCAATAAGAGTAGTTCGCATGACCATTGATCATGGTATGTACATGCATATCCCAAAGACCGGGCAATACGCTCATGCCTTCTGTGGAAATAACTTCCGCACCTTGGGGAATTGATAAGGTTTCTACTGTACCAACCTCTTTGATACGCTCCCCTTCTATAATAATGACGCTGTTTTTTATGGGATCGGAACCAAAACCGTCGATTAAGGTTCCGCCTACCAAAGCCTTGATGTGGCTTTCTTGGGAAAACAAAACAGTTGTAACCAGTAGGATGCAAGTGGTCAGTCGAAGTTTGAGCATAATGTTCTTTTTTCTAAAGATAATGATAGTGCAAATAACATATGTCCTGAAAGTCCATTTCGTCAATTCAAAACAGGTATTGGTCAATTGAAGGTAACATCCCGGGGTAAGCCGCATTAGTTTGATAGGTGTATCGAAGTTTTCTATTCATTTAAAACATCCAAGACCTATTAACCATCCTTTTAAAACAAGAGATATATGAATTCAAAAATTGTATCCCCAGCCCTGTCATTTATGATGATTTTTTTCATTGGTGTTATGATACCAAATACGGGTTGTTCGCAGAACTTATTGAAAAAAGCCAAAAAAGAAATTTCAAAAATATCAACGAAACCTAAACCACAAAAGACTAGCAATTCCTCCAGCAGCAGAACTACCAATTCAAAAAGTAATACTTCATCTACGGGAAATTCCTCCAAGAAAACCAACGACGGTAGATATCAGGGAAGAGCAGCTTGGGCCCACAGAACCGCTACGCAACGATTGGAAATGCTGCAAGAATGTTCCATAAACAAGAATTCGGAAGATTGTAGTTTGGCCAATAGGGCCCGAAGTTTGGAATTGGTAAAAGAATCCATTGACACATTTGCTGAAAAAGACCCAGAATATGACATTAGCGAATTCCAACTGGGTTATGACAAGCATAAACAGGAATTTGATGCCGACGCTGAAGCCTACAAAGCCTCGGTAGTACCTGTTGAGATGAAAACATACAACACATCGTCTAGCGTATACGGCAAGGTAAGGTTTTCAGATGTGGAAGTATCTGGATCAAATCTGGAAAAACTAAAGTTTTTTGTGACCCTCATAAGGAACGATGACGGCTTTGAATGGAAAAAACAGGTTAACTACGACCAGACCAACCCAGACGAAACCTACATTGCCTCCTTGTATAGAGAATTTGACCCGACCGGTAAAATGCTTACTGATGAAAAAGATAGAATTGGCTTTTATATCTATCCTCCAGAGGAAGGCAAGTTGTATGGAACCTTAAGAACCGTTGGAAACTATCTAAAGCCCACTTCTGGCATTATCCTATTTGGGGACCAAAGTCAGGAGGAACTTAGGAGCGAATTGGATGGTATGAAGTTTACATCCACCAATGAAGAAGCTGAACGTACCTCCTTGGAAAAAAATCATGTAGGTGAGATTATTTTTTCCCCCGTTGATCTAAGTCGAACACTTGATCCTAGTAAATTGCAAAACACATTTATTATCGGTAATCCCATTTACACCAGGGTAGTACTTGCAGACCCAAAAAACTCCATGCGCGAGTTGTTCATCAAAGACGGCCATCCTTTCCCCAGATATATGAATTCAAGAGTAAAGTTGGAGTACTATAAAGATGGAACACTTATTGGGACTTACGAAAGCAACAAGTTTGTCAAGGACCTCTATGATATGTATGACAGCTGGCGCAGTTTCAGGGAACCTCTCAAAAAAATCAATAATGGCAAGAATAAAGATAATGGTATTCAAAGCAATGCTGCTCCATTTTGGGAAGGTTTACTGACTTCCGGAGAGCTCAAAAATGGGACTTATACCATTGATATGAAATACTATGTTGTCCATGAACCCGGCGGTGGGGAGCAAGAAACATGGGAAAACAAAGGAAGAATCTATGAGAAAAAAATATCGGAAGGTTCCTTTGAACTAGTGGTCACCGATGCTGGTATTGCCAAACTCTGTGCCCAAACGGATTATAAGATGCCGAAGCCTAAAGTTCGAGACGCTAATTTGGAAGGAAAAATGTTGTCCGCAATTAGGGAATTGGCTAAAAATGACAATTGGAAAGAAACTCCGCTAAAGGTGATAATCAATTCCGACAAATGGATTGCCGTAAACAATAGAGTAACGGGTGCTTATGAATATTCGATTAGGGACGGCATTGTAATAAGCAAAATGCCGGATGGCAGGACACGAGCACAAACCTTTGGGTTTAAAAAAGACAAGAACGGTAATGTTTTTTATGATAGTGTCGGTGGTTCCCCCAGATATATTTGCATGCGATGTAAATAGGAGCTTTTTGGCTTACTCATAAAGAGTCCTTCTAAAGCGTTGGCCAAGAGGGTACAGGGACGCCTGCTTGCCGAAGGCAGGGCGGCGACCTACCCGCCCGTACCGGACGGTGCGTTCGGGCGGGCTCTCCCACCAAGATTTTGGCCATAAAAAACCCTCCGAAGCGTTAGCTAAGGAGGGTCAAGGAAGGCGGCGACCTACTCTCCCACCTGGTGTGGCAGTACCATCGGCGCAAACGGGCTTAACT
>NZ_JANQLX010000012.1 GCF_028280385.1 Allomuricauda sp.
GTGTTTACTGGGGTTTCGTGGGTGTGGGCCCTACTGGATTCGAACCAGTGACCCCCTGCTTGTAAGGCAGGTGCTCTGAACCAACTGAGCTAAGAGCCCATTCCATTAGCTAAATGGGAGTGCAAATATAGCACCATTTTTCTTTTACCAAAAAGAAAAAACACAAAATATCTAAACTACTTCGGCCACCACAAAAGTACTGCCGCCAACATACACAAAATCGGAACTATCAGCATGTTTAAGTGCCGTATCCACTCCCTTTTTTACCGTAGCATGAACTTCCCCTTTTAATCCAAAATTATGCGCAAGGGTCTGCAATTCCTTAGCAGGAAGTCCCCTTTGGATATTGGGAGTCACAAAGTGATATGTTGCATTTTTAGGAAACAGACCCAAAACATCCGTCAAATTCTTATCATTCACAAAGCCCAAAACAAAATGCAGGTTTTGGAACTTTTGTTGGGCTACTTGCTCCAAAACCAGTTGCAGGCCTTCTTTATTATGTGCGGTATCACATACTACAGTGGGATTTTGCCCCAATACTTGCCAACGTCCTAATAGACCAGTGTTTTTTACAACCTTTTTTAAACCCTTGCTTATATGTTTTTCTTTAATCCCAAATCCTTGCAAAGCGCGAATGGCCGTAACCACTCCTTGTATGTTTTTGGATTGATAAGCCCCCAACAAATCCGTTTTATACCCCGATTTTTCCTTTTCCTCTGCAAAAGTGATCTCACTGTCCTTTTTTGCGGCAATCAACCTGAATATCCCTTCGGTTTCAGTTTGTTTTTCACTGACCACAACGGGTATCCCTCTTTTTATTATTCCCGCTTTTTCCAAGGCTATTTTCTCCAGGGTATCTCCCAAAATGTGGGTGTGGTCCAAACCAATATTGGTAATTAGGGAAACTTCAGGAACAATGATGTTGGTAGAATCCCATTGCCCGCCCAATCCTACTTCTATGATGGCAATATCCACTTTTTCCTCGGCAAAATAATGAAAGGCCATTCCCACCGTCATCTCAAAAAAAGATAACTCCTGTTGCGTTAGGAATGCCTTGTGATCCTCAATGAACTCTCTTACAAACTTCTTCCCTGCAGGGACCCCATTGATGCGAATGCGCTCCCTAAAATCCTTTAAATGTGGTGAGGTGTACAATCCGACCTTGTATCCTGCTTCTTGTAGAATAGAAGCCAACATGTGACTACTGGAACCCTTTCCATTGGTTCCGGCTACATGGACGCTTCTAAATTTTTTATGGGGATTTCCGAGCTGTTCCGAGAAGGTCAGAATATTGTCCAGTTTATCCTTGAGTGCCACTGCTCCCTTTTGCTGGTACATTGGCAATTGTCGGAACATCCAGTCAAGGGTTTCCTTGTATGTCATGCTGCTATTGCCCAAGCTTAAAATTGACCACAACAAACCCAATTTGTTGGGAGGGTGCATTGGAATCCAAATTCCATTTGTGTAAAAGGGCGGTTTTTCTTGCCGGGTCCAGCAAACAAGGAGCGTTGTTGGTCGTTCCCTTCACCCCAGGAGTGGCTTTTACCACCCTGCCATTTCTGTCCACAACAATCCGAACTACCACACGACCTTCCTCATTGCATTCCTGCTGTACTTTGCCTTTACTTACCAAAGAGCGGCCATTCAAACCGTATCCTCCTGTTCCGCTCCCACTGCCAGGGGCACCGTAGTAGCTGGTCGCATAAGGATCTCCATCTGGCTGGCCTTTATCGCCTTGTTTATCGTCATCCCCCTCGCTTCCTGTGGTTTGCCCGTCAGATTTACCAATTCCGCCAATTAGGGCGTCAAGATTTTTCTTTTTGGCCTCTTGCTCCTTTCTTTTGCGCTCTTCGGCCTGCTGTTTTTCCCTTGCTATCCTTTCGGCTTCTGCCTTGGCCTTTCGTTCAGCTTCCTCGGCCTTACGCTTGGCTTCTTTCTGTTGATTGATACGGATGGTCTCTTCATTATCTTGGGTAACCACCTCTTCCACCGGTTCTGGTGGTGCCACGGGTTCCGGCTCTGCCTGTTCCGGGACGGGTTCTGGAACTTCCTCTGTTTTAACTTGTTGCGGTTCGGAACGTACTTTTTCCTTAGGTTGTACAGGGCCACTTCCAAATTCCATGGTCCCAAAATTAACCGCTATCCCATTTTCAATGGGAGGGTCCAAATAGGTAAGTCCGATGTAAAAAAGCAAAAGAAGTAAAGCGCTTAACAACAACGTGGTAAGCGTAAAGGATTTTTTCTTGTGTCTCGTATCTAAAAATGACATTATTTTGGCCGCACCGCCAAGATAACCTTGTAATTGTTTCTGTTGGCTATATCCATCACGTTAACCGCTTCTTTGATGGCAACGCTCTGTTCTGCCCTTAGAATGATTGTAGGCTTCTCCTGCCCTTTTAGTGCCTTTTTTAATTCAATTTCAATGTATTCTGCGCTAATTTGCTCATTGTTCACAAAGTATTTCAGGTCCTTGTTGATGGTCACTGAAACATTTTGGGTGTTCGTCGACTTTCCCTTGGCCTTCGGTAGTAGCAAGTCCAACGCGTTCGGTGCATTTGAGGTCAGCATAAAAAACACCAACAACAGAAAAACAATGTCTGTCATTGACGACATGCTAAACTCTGGACTTACCTTGTTTCTTCCCTTTAATTTCATGCTGAAGCTCTAGATGGGTTCATTCAACAAATCCAAAAACTCAACAGCATTGGCTTCCATTTTATGAACCACCTTGTCTGTCCTGTTTACCAAATGGTTGTAGCCTATATAGGCAATAATACCAACTACCAATCCGGCAACTGTGGTGGTCATGGCTGTATAAATCCCCGAGGCCAATGAGCCCATTTCCGCCTGACCTCCGCTGCTGGCCATTTCATGGAACGCCAAAATCATACCAATTACCGTTCCCAAGAAACCGATCATTGGTGCAGCTCCGGCCACAGTGGCCAATACACTCACATTTTTTTCCAATTTATACACCTCCAAAGTACCTGCATTTTCAATGGCAGTATTGATATCATCCAAAGGCTTGCCAATTCTGGACACACCTTTTTCTGTTAATCTTGCCACCGGCGAATCGGTTTGGGCGCAAAGAATCTTGGCCGCATCCAATTTGCCGTTCATGACATGGTCACGAATTTGGTTCATAAAGTTTTTGTCAATTTTTGACGCGGCCTTGATGGCAAAAATCCGCTCAAAATAGATGTAAAGTGCTACGAAAAGAAGAATAAAAAGCACTAAGATTATGACAATACTTCCGGTTCCCCCATTGACAATAAGGTCAATAACAGAAAGGGTTTTCTCTTCCGATATTGCTGCGGCAACTTCGGTCCCTTCCTCCAACTCTTGAAAAACATTCATATAAAATCCCCAATTTAAGTTGCAATAATAACGGAGATTTTTGAGCTAAAGTATTTTTTAGAAGAAATATCGCATTATAATAAAGCAGATGGCACCAGCAATAAAGCCAAGGAAGGCCAACCACGCTATTTTTCTCAAATACCAGAAGAAATCTATTTTTTCCATTCCCATGGCCACAACCCCGGCTGCAGACCCAATAATCAACATGCTTCCACCGGTTCCTGCGGAATAGGCGATAAAATGCCACAATGGATTATCCAAGGGTTCGGAGAACATGCCCAAACTGGCTGCCACCAAGGGTACGTTGTCTATGATTGCCGACCCAATTCCCAAGATGATAACAACCAAATCGGAAACCTCAGTTCCCTCTATTTCGGTACCCAATAGACCAATTCCCTGTTTAAGGTTTTCAGCAAAATTGAACAGCAGTCCCAGGGATTCCAAAGCTGCAACTGCCATTAAAATTCCAAGGAAGAAAAGGATACTGGGCAACTCGATTTTGGTCAAGGCACTGTGAACCGGACTGTGGTGTGCACCGGCGTCACTTTCTGGATCCACGGACGATATCGTAATCTTTGAACTACTATAGATCTCCGCAAATGTTGCCACAACCGCCAAAGAAAGCATCATGCCAACATAAGGGGGCAAATGGGTAACTGTTTTAAAAATGGGCACAAATACAATCGCTCCCAAACCTAGATATAGCATGGTGGCCCCAAATTTGGACTTGGCCGGTGTTGCTTCCTCCAAATCTATCTCTCCCCGAAAAGGCGACAAAAAGGACGCAATAATGGTTGGCACCAACATACAAACCAAAGAGGGAACAAGTAGATATCCAATCAATTTGGCAGTGGACACCTTGTTGCCAATCCACAACATAGTTGTAGTAACATCCCCAATTGGAGACCAGGCACCACCAGCATTCGCAGCAATTATTATGAGACCGGCGTACCAAATCCTTACATTTCTGTCCTTCACAATCTTTTGTAGAATGGACACCAAGACTATGGTAGCGGTAAGATTGTCTATAATGGCTGAAAGAATAAAGGCCAAAAAGGCAAAAATCCAAAGAATTCTGCGTTTACTTCGGGTTTTCACATAGGACTTTATGGTGGCAAACCCATCAAAATAATCAATGATTTCCACAATGGTCATGGCTCCCAACAGGAATACCAAAATTTCTGAGGTCTTTCCCAGATGATGCAATAGGGTCTCCTCCAGCATGTGCATTTTATCCTCATGCCCCAAGGCACCAAAGTTCTCCATCAACGCATGTTTGCCAGAATCGAACCAAGTGGTAAAGCTATCGATCCCAAACGCCATCATGGCCCATAGTATAGCCATCATGGCCAAAGCCGGAATTAATTTGTCAATTTTTAAATTGTGTTCTAGCGTAATGGCCAAGTATCCAATAACAAAAATGGCAATGAGGATGGTTTCCATAGTCAGTTGGTTTATGAAGTTGAAACTTTGCCGCCTTTCAGGGTCGGCTGGTTGTTAAAGATATTCAAAATGGATTTTCCAACATAATGTTCCCCCAGAAAATTATTTTTACCCTTTTGGCAAAGAAATTTCACCAAAAACCATTGAGCAATTCTCATTTTATCTTGAATTTTGATAAAAAAAAGTTACCGAAAAGCTATATTTGTATCCCTTTTTTAACTATTTCTCAATTTTATGGAATTTTCACTTTCTGAAGAACAACTGATGATCCAGCAAGCGGCAAGGGACTTTGCCCAAAATGAATTATTACCAGGTGTTGTGGAACGGGATGATGCCCAAAATTTTCCATGGGAACTGGTTCAGAAAATGGGCGAACTGGGCTTTTTGGGAATGATGGTCGGTGAGCAGTACGGTGGCAGTGGCCTGGACACCCTATCTTATGTTTTGGCCATGGAGGAACTCTCAAAAGTTGACGCGTCAGCTTCTGTAATGGTCTCTGTAAACAACTCATTGGTATGCTGGGGACTGGAAACTTATGGTACGGAAGCCCAAAAAGAAAAATATCTTACCCGCTTGACCTCAGGTGAGGCCATTGGGGCATTCTGCCTATCGGAACCTGAGGCAGGAAGTGATGCCACCTCACAAAAGACCACGGCCAAGGATATGGGTGACCACTATGTTGTAAATGGCACCAAAAACTGGATTACCAATGGTAGTTCAGCGGAAATTTATCTTGTCATCGCCCAAACCGATGTAGAAAAAGGACATAGGGGCATCAATGCATTAATTTTGGAAAGGGATATGGAAGGTTTTGTCATTGGACCCAAGGAAAACAAATTGGGCATTCGCGGCAGCGACACCCATTCCTTAATGTTCAATGATGTCGTGGTTCCCAAGGAAAACAGGATTGGTGAGGATGGGTTCGGATTTAAGTTTGCCATGAAGACCTTGGCAGGCGGTAGAATTGGAATTGCAGCCCAAGCCTTGGGCATTGCTGCCGGAGCATACGAACTTTCCAAAAAATACGCCAAGGAGCGGAAAGCTTTTGGTACCGAAATTGCCAATCACCAGGCCATTGCATTTAAACTGGCTGATATGCATACTAAAATTCAAGCCGCACGAAACCTTGTATATCAGGCTGCATGCGACAAGGATTCTGGAGAAGATTACTCGCTCTCCGGTGCCATGGCCAAGCTCTATGCCTCAGAAGTTGCAATGGAAACAGCAGTAGAAGCTGTTCAAATACATGGAGGAAACGGATTTGTTAAGGACTACCATGTGGAACGACTAATGCGGGACGCCAAAATCACCCAGATTTATGAGGGAACTTCAGAGATTCAAAAGATTGTTATTTCGCGAAGTATCCTAAAAGAGTAGTTTGTAACTGTTTTAGATAACAATACCCGTCACTTTTATAGGGGGTGCTATTTAAAAATTCTAGTTTTCACCCTTGCCACCCTATAATTTTTGGCTGATTTTCAGAACAATCAATCAAATTTCATACCCAACCCCCGTTAAACAATGGGGTTTCACTGTTCATTTAGCCGGAAATTAAGGGAATGCCAATTTTACAATCCCCAAATTTTCATTTTGCATAATTTTTAACGCTATAACACAAACGTTGATGAATTAGTTGCATTTACCCAAAAACCATGCTGTTTCTTCACCTAAAATGATATTTTTGAGTAAATACCGTAATGATGAGGAAGTTAGATAAGCAAGGTTTGTACCTACCGGAATTTGAGCATGACAACTGTGGTGCGGGCTTTATTTGCAGCCTAAAAGGAAAAAAATCAAACGACATAATTCACAAGGCCCTGGAAATCCTGGATAAATTGGAGCATAGGGGAGCTGTTAGTGCAGATGGAAAAACTGGTGATGGGGCAGGGATACTCATCGATATCCCCCATGATTTCTTTACAGAAGCCTGTTCCTTTGAGCTTCCAAAAGCCGGAGAATATGCTGTTAGCAATGTGTTTTTGCCTCAAAAGGAAAATCAACGCAATTACTGTATTGATATCCTGGAGCAAAACATTGCAGAACAAGGCCTAGAGCTATTGGGGTGGCGTGATGTTCCCGTCAATCGTTCCGTACCGGGCAGAATTGCTGCCGAAACCGAACCCTTTGTCAAGCAAATTTTTGTGGGCAAAGGCGGAGATTTGGATGAATTCCAATTCAATTTAAAATTGTTTATCGCCCGTAAAATCACGGAGCATACCATCATCCAAAGTAAATTATCCCAAAGTCAATTCTTCTACCTACCTAGTCTATCTACCAAAATCATCATTTTTAAAGGACTGTTGGTCCCTCAGGATATCAGCAGATATTACAAAGACCTTTTAGACCCAAGGGTGGTTACCCGATTGGCACTGGTACACCAAAGGTTTTCAACCAACACCTTCCCAACATGGGATTTGGCCCAACCTTTCAGATATATGTGCCATAATGGAGAAATCAACACCCTGCGCGGGAACGTTGCCAGGATGCGATCTAGGGAAGAATTGCTACAAAGCGATTGGTTTGGGGAGGACATTAAGAAAATTCTGCCCGTGGTTCTTCCAAGAAAATCGGATTCCGCAAGTATGGACATGGTAGTAGAGCTCCTTTTGATGACCGGCCGCTCCTTGCCTGAGGTCATGATGATGCTCGTGCCCGAAGCCTGGGAAAAAAATACGGAAATGTCTGCCTCCAAAAGGGCATTCTACGAGTACAATTCCTGTTTGATGGAACCTTGGGACGGTCCCGCCTCCATCCCATTTACGGATGGCAACTACATTGGGGCCGTTTTGGACCGAAACGGACTGAGACCATCCAGATATTCCGTAACCAAAAAAGGTTACGTGATCATGTCTTCCGAAACCGGTGTGGTGGACTTGGAACCAGAGGATATCGAATTTCACGGTAGACTGGAGCCTGGTAAAATGTTCTTGGTGAATATGGAGGAGGGAAGAATTGTAAATGATGAGGAAATTAAGGAATCCATTGCCAAAAAGCATCCCTATGAAAAATGGCTCAAGAAGAACCTAGTCCATCTCAAGGATATTCCATATAACGATTGCCCCGTCTTTTTTGGGGAGTTCCCATTGGAAACCAGACGGGCAGCTTTTGGTTATACATTGGAGGACATCAATACCATTATTCTTCCCATGGCCAAAAATGGTAAGGAACCCATTGGATCTATGGGGTCGGATACTCCCATAGCCGTACTTTCCGAACGTCCACAACTGATCTACAACTATTTTAAACAGCTGTTTGCGCAGGTAACTAACCCTCCATTGGATGGTATTCGGGAAGAGTTGATTACGGACATCAGTCTTACATTGGGAAGTGATCAGAACCTTTTTGATGTAAATGAACTGCATTGTCGCAAACTGAAGATCCAAAACCCGGTGATTTCCAAGGAAGACTTGGATAAAATAAAGAACTATGATGCCAGTCCGGATTATAAAGTGGTGTCCATTTCCATTTTATATGAGATTGCCAAAGGTCATAATGGATTGGAAGAAGCCTTGGAATCTATTTTACAACAAGCCTCTGACGCCATCGATGAAGGGGCAAACATCATCATCCTATCGGATAGAATGGTGAGCACGGAAATGGCGGCGATTCCGGCACTTCTGGCCTGCTCCTATGTAAACAGCGGTTTAAGCAGGATGGGCAAACGCTCCAAACTTAGCATTATAGTGGAATCAGCCGAACCCAGGGAAGTGCACCATTTTGCACTTTTATTTGGATTTGGGGCCAGTGCCATCAACCCTTATTTGGTGAATGAGATTATTGGTGAGCAAATTGAGGAAAATGATATTACAGAATACACTTTTGAGGAAGCCATAAACAATTACAACAAAGCAATTGGTAAAGGTATCCTGAAAGTGATGAACAAAATTGGAATCTCCACCTTGAATTCCTATCGCGGATCACAACTCTTCGAATGTATAGGAATCAACACCAAGGTTGTGGGCAAGTACTTCCCAAATACCCCTACGCGAATTCAGGGGATTGGTTTGTACGAGATTGAAAAGGAGGTGGCCAAACGTCATAAGAAGGCATTCAAAAACCAGGAATTAGCAGCCAATCTTGATATTGAGATTGGTGGAGAGTACCGATGGAGACGCGATGGGGAAAAACACATGTTTAATCCATTAACCATTGCCAAACTTCAAAAATCGGTACGTAATAACGAGCCAGCGACGTACAAAGAATATTCAGAGTTGGTGAACCGGCAGTCCAAAAACTTAATGACCATTAGGGGACTTTTTGAGTTTTCAAACTATGACCCCATCCCAATCGAGGAAGTGGAGCCTTGGACGGAAATTGTAAAGAGGTTCAAAACAGGGGCCATGTCCTACGGAAGTATCAGTAAGGAAGCCCATGAAAATTTGGCCATTGCCATGAATCGTATCGGTGGAAAAAGCAACTCCGGCGAAGGTGGTGAAGACGCGGCTCGTTTTTACAAGAATCAAACTGGCGACTGGAAGAACAGCGCCATCAAACAAGTGGCGTCCGGTAGGTTTGGAGTAACCTCCAACTACCTTACAAATGCCAGTGAGATACAAATAAAAATGGCCCAAGGGGCGAAACCCGGTGAGGGTGGGCAACTTCCGGGTCCTAAGGTCAATCCCGCCATTGCAAAAACCAGAAATTCCACGCCCTATGTGGGACTGATTTCCCCTCCTCCCCACCACGATATTTATTCCATTGAAGATCTGTCCCAATTGATCTACGACTTAAAGTCGGCCAACCGTGATGCACGTGTCAATGTAAAATTGGTTTCTGAAGTGGGTGTGGGAACAGTGGCCGCAGGAGTTTCAAAAGCCAAGGCCGATGTAATCCTGATTTCAGGTTTTGATGGAGGTACAGGGGCTTCGCCATTGACCTCCTTAAAACACGCAGGTTTACCATGGGAATTGGGGATTGCCGAAGCACAACAAACCTTGGTATTGAATGATCTTCGCAACAGGATAATCCTGGAATGTGATGGGCAGCTCAAAACCGGTAGGGACGTGGCCATTGCCTGTTTATTGGGAGCAGAGGAATTTGGTTTTGCCACTGCACCTTTGGTGGCATCCGGATGTATCATGATGCGAGTGTGCCACTTGAATACCTGCCCTGTGGGAATTGCGACCCAAAACCCTGAGTTGCGCAAGAAATTCAAGGGAAAGCCAGAGCATGTGGTCAATTACATGTATTTCGTGGCCCAGGAACTTAGGGAAATTATGGCCAAATTAGGATTTAGAACCGTAAATGAAATGGTGGGACAAGTTCAAAAATTGGACCGTAAAAAGGCCATTGACCATTACAAAGCTGCAGGAATCGACCTTACTCCAATTTTATATCAAGTAGACGTTCCCAAAGGCACCAAATTCCACAATACCCAAGAGCAGGTTCACAGTATTGAAAAATCAATTGAGTTTGACATTATTGCCCAGGCGCACCCTGCGTTGTTCAGAAAGGAAAAGACCTCCTTGGATTTCCCAATTTACAACACGGACCGGGCCGTTGGAGCCATCATCAGTAATGAAATCTCTAAGATTTATGGAGCGGAAGGCCTTCCAGAAAATACATTAAAACTAAATTTTACGGGATCGGCCGGACAAAGTTTTGGCGCCTTTGCCACCAAAGGGCTTACCATGGTCGTTAACGGAAATACAAATGATTATCTGGGCAAAGGACTTTCTGGGGCAAAATTGGTGATCAAAGTACCATTCAAGTCGACCATAAAACCAGAGGATAATATCATCACCGGAAATGTCACCCTATATGGCGCTACCTCCGGAGAGGCTTACATCAATGGAAAGGCAGGAGAACGGTTTTGTGTTAGAAACTCCGGAGCAAAGGCTGTTGTAGAAGGTATTGGTGACCACGGATGTGAATATATGACCGGTGGTGTTGCCGTAATTTTGGGCGAAGTTGGAAGAAATTTTGGAGCCGGAATGAGCGGAGGGATAGCTTACATCTATGATAAAAACAATTCCTTTGAAAAACGCTGCAATGGTGAAACATTAAACCTCTTAGCAGTGGAGGAAGACAACGATGTTAGGGAACTTAAGCAGCTTATTGAAAACCATTACAATGCCACATTGAGTCCATTGGCACAGGATATTTTGGAAAATTGGGAAGATTGTCTCCCCAAGTTCATCAAAGTTTTCCCTGAAGAATACAGACAGGCATTGATTAGATTGGAAAAAGAAAAATTACAAACCTTATAATTTGAGCCATGGGAAAGACGACAGGATTTATGGAATTTGACAGGAAGGATGAAGCCTATGCCCCTGTAAAAGAGCGAATCAAGAACTATAAGGAATTTACAATACCGCTTAAGGAAAAAGAGCTTAAGGACCAAGGTGCCCGTTGCATGGATTGTGGAATCCCGTTTTGCCATAGTGGATGTCCCCTAGGCAATCTCATTCCGGATTTTAATGATGCGGTCTATCAAGGTAAATGGGAAAAAGCCACCAAAATTTTGCATTCTACCAACAACTTCCCTGAATTTACTGGTAGATTATGCCCCGCACCTTGTGAAGAAGCTTGTGTCCTCGGCATTAATGAAGATCCTGTTTCCATTGAGAACATTGAAAAGAACATTGTGGAGACCGCTTTCAAAAATGGTTGGATCCAACCGGAGGCCCCCACAAACAGAACCGGAAAGAAGGTGGCTGTAGTTGGGTCTGGCCCCGCTGGATTGGCAGCTGCCCAGCAATTGAACCGGGCAGGACATGCTGTTACTGTTTTTGAACGTGATGAAAAAATTGGCGGGTTATTGCGTTATGGCATTCCCGACTTTAAAATGGAAAAACATATCATAGACCGGCGTCTTGACATCATGGAAAAGGAAGGGATTGTTTTCAAGACCGGTGTACACATCGGAATAGATATTCCTGCCAATACGCTTAAAGATGATTTTGATGCTGTGGTACTCTGTGGTGGTGCTACCGTAAGAAGAAACCTTCCCATACCGGGAGCGGATTTGAACGGAGTGGTGCAAGCCATGGATTTCCTTCCGCAAAACAACAGAAAAGTGGATGGCATCCCCTATGAAGGCGAAGAATTGACTGCTGATGGTAAAAAGGTAATCGTTATTGGTGGTGGGGATACAGGTTCAGACTGTATTGGCACCTCTATTAGACACGGGGCTGTTTCCGTAACCAATTTTGAAATCATGCCGAAAGGAACCCTGGAACGCCCGGAAGGGCAACCTTGGCCATTTTGGCCCATGCGATTAAGAACAAGCACTTCACATAAAGAAGGTGCCGAAAGGGTCTTCAGCATATCCACCAAAAAGTTTGTTGGTGATAAAAATGGCAACCTTAAGGGACTGGTAACCTCTGAAGTGGTATGGGAACAGGTTCCAGGCCAGCGTCCAGTTTTAAAAGAAGTGGAAGGCACGGAAAAGGAATGGGAATGTGATTTGGCACTTTTGGCTTTAGGTTTTACCGGTTCAGAAACCACAATTTCAGAAGAACTTGGTTTGGAAATGGATCCAAGGACCAACATTAAAGCTTCGGCCAAGGACTACAAGACCAATGTTCCCGGGATATTTGTAGCCGGTGACCAACGCAGGGGACAATCCCTTATAGTGTGGGCCATTTCCGAAGGAAGACAGGCCGCACACCATGTAGACGCTTATCTTGTGGGTGAATCCAATCTTCCGTTAAAAGGAGATGGCGATTTACCAAGAATCTAATACTTGACTTTAACCAACCTAACCTCAAAACTCCCGGCCAAGTCTTGGTCGGGAGTTCTTATTTAAGCTTCTTGGGTACCCGCCAGTATTGTTATCCTGTCAAGTCCATTCATTTTAGAAGGCACCTCCCATCTAAATGAAAGTTAGTATTAGGAGTAAATATTCTGGATTTTGGCCATAAAAAAACCCTCCGAAGCGTTAGCTAAGGAGGGTCAAGGAAGGCGGCGACCTACTCTCCCACCTGGTGTGGCAGTACCATCGGCGCAAACGGGCTTAACT
>NZ_JANQLX010000011.1 GCF_028280385.1 Allomuricauda sp.
CGAGGCCGCCGTGGATGCCTTCGTGGCCAACAACGGGTACCTCACCGCCGAGGGAGACGCGGACGATACCAACGAGATACAGGACCTGGACCTGTCCGGTGATGAGCTGACCATAACCGGTAATCCATCAGCAACGACAATTGACCTTTCTCCCTACACAAATACAACCACTAATCTGTCGCAAAACACCTCAACAGGCGTTATAACTTATACCAATGAGGCATCTGTTGACCAGACAGCCAATACAGTAGGTGCTGAAACCGATAACAGCATTACCGTTGGAGCCAATGGAGGGGCCTATTATGAAAGCCCTATCAAGGCATTTGGCAAAATAGCTTCCAATGGCAGTGTGGTGCGGGCGACTTCAGGAATTACCGTGACCAAACTGACAGGAAATGGCTATTACCGTGTAAACCTCCCTTCTGGTATAGTAAGTGATGCCAATTACATCATTCAATTAGCACAGCCCAGCAGGGGTGGTGCGGGCAATGACGACCCAGGAATTTCCTATACGGCCCAGACCAGCACAAGTTTCGAGGTAATTATTGGAGATAACGATAACGGAGGCACTGATAGGAACAGGTTCAATTCTGAATTTATGTTCACCATTCTAGACCTATAGCAGTTGAGCATGAGAAACATATTGACCATCATCCTAGTCCTTTCTTTTGCATCCATGTATGCACAGACGCCCACATCCGGAGATTTGGTGCTAATCCATAATGTATCGGCAACGGAAATGAACAACATATCAAATCCGGAAGAAGGCTCTTTGATTTATAACACTACTACCCGAAGCATCCATTTTTATAGCAATTCCACTTGGGTTGAAGTTCCGAACGTGGCCAATACCTATGTCGGCGCCATTCGAATTACCAGTTTGGGAAATCAAACTGTAACCGGTATTCCGTTTGAGCCAAGCAGCATTACCTTTACCGCTTTTGCCAATGTGGAAGACTACAACTTGAATGCTGACAATGGGGTTGGGAACAACAACAGGGGTATTGCCAATGCCTATGGTTCCATGAACGGCTTTGCCCGAAACGATGGCGCCAGTATTGCGGAACAGGTGATTTATGTTGGGGGTAGCGGAAATTCCATTAATGACATATCCCGATACGCTTCCAATTCCCATAGCATTGGATTGAGATATAGCAACCAAAATGGAGATAATCTGGGGATAACATCGGCAACGGTGACCAGTTTTAATGCTGATGGTTTTACCCTAAACACAGATAGTTTTGCCGATAGTATTGTTGTAATCTTTCAAGCTTTTAGATAGTGTATGACCAAAATATTCCAATATAGAACCCCGCTATCAATTTTATGTATAATCCTTGCCAGTTATACTACCATGGCCCAGGATGCCTTTCACAACTTTGGCAATCTTCAAATTCACGGAGGCACTTCCGTAGGATTTCATATTGACTTGATCAACGACGGTCCGTTTGAGAACAACACGGGACTCGCCGGATTTTATAGTCCTAACCGGCTAATTGTTTCAGGCTCATCCAGTCCTATTTTTCAGGACATTGAAATATTTACCGATAATGACCTGCTTCTAGAAACTTGGATGGGTGTTACCGGCAATGCCAACTTTGTGGCAGGTAACATAATCACCTCAAAGACCTCGTCCGCCAGCTATTTGAATTTTATGGACACCGCATTTTATACCGGTACTGGAAATTCAACCCATATAAATGGCTACGCTGGGGCCTCCCAAAAGGAAACCATTACCTTTCCGGTTGGTGATGGCCAAAGTTTAAGACATTTGACCTTGATTTCAGGCACTACCAATGAACTTGCCAAATGTGCTTATTTTTTAGAAGACCCTGATACGGTTACCTCATTGGGACTTCAGTTTCCAACGGATCAAAAAACCATGGACGATCTACAGATCAGCAATGTGGAATTTTGGCGGCTGGAAAGCGATCAAGCTTCGGCAGCAACATTGACCTGGGATACCCAGAGCGCTATTGGACTTTTGACCGAAACGGTGGAAGGGCTTACCGTAGTGGGCTGGAATACAGCACAACAACAATGGGAAAACCTGGGGAACACCAATGTTACGGGCAACCTTCAGGCAGGTAGCATTACTTCAGAAACTTTTGTGCCCAATAACTATGAAATCATCACCTTGGGAGGTACCGATGATATATTGGAGCCCTTCACGGTCCTGGATTTGGACAACTATTTTATGACGCCCAACAATGATGGCATCAACGATTTTCTTCTCATTGATGGTATTGAAAATGTACCGAACAACATGCTCAACATCTACAACCGATATGGGGTACTGGTCTATTCCAAAGTAAACTATGCCAATGAATTTGACGGCAGATCCAACCGAAATGGTGTCATCAGTAGAAAGTCGGGCTTGTCCGCAGGCGTTTATTTCTATATCCTCACGGTGAGCGAAACCAGGGAGAAATTTCAAGGTTACCTATATATTTCCCAATAGATATTCCTTTTCGTCATTAAAGGTCCCATGGACTTAAAAATACTTCTTAACTTGCCCTGTAAATTGTTTACATGAAGCGCAGGACCTTTATCAAAAAAGCTTCCATTACCGGATTGGCATGCACATTGCCACCAATAGTTCCCATTTATTCCAACACGGATTATACCATGGATGAATTGATAGGCAAGGCCGATATAGATCTTTTCGGGGAGGGAATCAATTTAAGGGAGGAAGCGTATCTGGCATTCGTGGAGATGAAAAAAGCGGCTTACGCGGCTGGTTTTGATATTAAAATGATATCGAGCTTCCGGGATTTTTATAGACAAGAGAGCATCTGGGAGCGAAAATACCTCCGCTTTACCGAAGAGGATGGCATGCAACCTCTTGATGCCATTGACAAAATTATTGAATATTCCACCATTCCGGGAACAAGTAGACACCATTGGGGAACCGATATTGATATAATTGATGGTTATCCCAAAACATCTGGCGATGTATTGGTCCCCGAAAAATTTGAAGCTGGCGGACCTTTCGAAGCCTTCAAATTATGGTTGGACGAGAACTCAGAGAAATTTGGATTTTATTTGGTGTACACCAACGAACCCAAACGCCGAGGATTCAAATACGAACCATGGCACTACAGCTACGCTCCCCTTTCCATTCCCATGCTTACCGCATATCGAAAAATCAACGTAGTGAGAATGCTTCAAAACGAAGAGTTTTTGGGTAGTGAGCATTTCACCGCAGGGTTTTTAAGAACCTATATCCAGGATAATATTTTGGATATCAACCAGAAACTTTTATAGGCTTTTTTGTATCTTGATTATTCAAGAACACTAACACCATGAGAAGAGGAAGTTGGAAAATCCGAATCCTAATCGGATTGGCCATTGTGGCCTTTGCATTCATTCAGCGTTGTAACAACAAACAGGAAAATCCATACACGGGACGGGTTCAGAACATCAATATGACACCCGACCAGGAAATTGCCATTGGCCTTCAAAGTGCCCCCGAGATTGCCCAGCAACACGGCGGACTTTATCCAGACCAACGAATGCAGGCCTTGGTGGATGCTGTGGGACAAAAATTGGTAAACAACAGTTACGCCAGGGAAACCCCCTACCAATATGAATTTCACCTCTTGGCCGATGATCGCACCATCAATGCCTTTGCACTTCCCGGAGGGCAATGTTTTATCACCTATGCCCTATTTTCCCAATTGAACGAAGCGCAGCTGGCGGGAGTCTTAGGTCATGAAATTGGTCATGTTATAGGTAGGCACTCTGCAGAGCGTATAGCCGAAAGTAGTTTTTGGCAGACCTTGACCATGGGAGCTTCGGTAGGGGCGGACATGGGTAACATTGTGGGTAGTATTGGTCAAAACACCTTGCTAAAAAATGGCCGTGGAGATGAATTGGAAAGTGATGAACTTGGCGTAATGTTTATGATTCAAGCAGGCTACGATCCCTATGAAATGATCAAGGTCATGGAAATCCTAAAAGCTGCCGCTGGCCCAAACAGGGTACCAGAGTTTCAAAGTACCCATCCCGACCCTGAAAACCGCATAGAAAAAATCAAAGAAGCCATAGAAAAATATTCAGGTCGATAGATTTGCCACCTTTATCGAGAAAAAAAGGGGGTTTGGTGAATTTAAGTACCTTTGTATCACCCAAATCATTCATCCTAATCTTTAACCCATTTGTGCTTGTAAACAAGAGGACATATGGGAACACTATTACACTTTAAGCAGCTATATTTTGAGGCATTTGACAATTGTAGACCAAGTTACGTGGTCATTTTCCTTAAGGGATATGCCATCTTCTGTGCCATTTTATTGGCCATGGCAATGTACGCTTTCCTGTACAGGGCATTTACCGGATTTGATTTTTAAAAGATACTCTTTTACAGAACACTATACGTAAATGAGAAAAAAGGCCCATCCTAGCGGATGGGCCTTTTAATTTGGATGAATAAACCCCTTCCTATTTTTTCATAGCATCTTTCAAGACTTTTAATGCATCCGTGGCATTGGACAGTTCCGCATATTTTTTTGCGGTATATCCCTTGTCACATTTCTTTTTGACATTTGCCCCATTGGCAATAAGCAGTTCCAAAATTTCGGTTCTGTTGTAACGTGCAGCAAAATGGATGGGTGCCATTCCCAAAGATTTCTGGTTGACATCCTCCCCGAGTTCAATAAGTTTTTTGACCGCGTCAACATCTCCTTTTACGATGGCTTTGCAAAAAGAGTTGATTTCAGCAGTAATAATCGGTGTGGTGAAGGGGTTTTCCGTGCTGTTTGTTTCATGGGCGCTAACGCCTGCAACCATGACCATACAGGCCGCGGCTACACTTAGGAATGTTTTTTTCATGATGAATAATTTTTGATTAATGAAATAATTGATATAAAAATAGACTGCTATCAAAAGCAAATGTTACAGCATTAACACTTAAATAACTAAACTTTAACAAGGCCGTTTTTTTTAACATAAATAATTAACAAATCCATATCCAGAAAACTCCAAAAACGCTAGGGCATCCAGTCATTTCCTTCTATTTTTGACCCTTAAACCAACAGCATGGACAAGAAGGTTATCTTAATGATTTTGGACGGGTGGGGAAAATCCCCGGACCCCAAAGTCTCCGCAATCGAACAGGCCCATACTCCATTCATTGATGGTCTGTACCAATCATATCCCAACGCTAATTTGCTTACAGATGGAATGAACGTAGGACTTCCGGAAGGGCAAATGGGAAACAGTGAGGTTGGACATATGAATTTAGGTGCCGGCCGTATTGTGTACCAAGATTTGGCCAAAATCAACAAAGCGGTGGCCGAGGACACCCTGAAAAATGAGTCAGTTCTAAAAGAAGCTTTCACCTATGCCAAATCCAATAACAAACCCGTTCACTTCTTGGGATTGGTAAGTGATGGGGGCGTGCATAGCCATATTGATCATTTAAAGGCCCTGATCAGTGCCGCTGAGGAAAACGGTGTTGAAAGCTCCTATATCCATGCATTTATGGATGGAAGGGATGTGGACCCCAAAAGCGGGGAAGGATTTCTTGTCGACCTTAATAATTTCTGTTCTGATAAAAAGGCCCAATTGGCAACGGTCATTGGAAGATATTACGCCATGGACCGTGATAAAAGATGGGAAAGGGTCAAGTTGGCTTACGACCTTCTTGTGAACAATGTTGGCAAAAAAGTCCAGGATATTTCGGAGGCCATGAAGCAAAGTTATGCCGAGGGGGTCACGGACGAATTTATAAAACCGTTGGTGCTTGCAAATCCCAACCAAGACCCAGTGGCAAAAATTGCCGATGACGATGTGGTCATTTTCTTCAATTTTAGAACAGATCGCGGTCGCGAGCTTACCCAGGTCTTGAGCCAACAGGATTTTCACGAGCACAACATGCACAAGCTCAAGCTCCATTATGTAACCCTGACCAATTATGACGAATCCTTTGAAGGCATAAAAGTGGTCTATGACAAGGAAAACATCAAGGATACCCTAGGCGAAGTTTTGGCCAGCAATGGAAAGAAACAGATACGTATCGCCGAAACCGAAAAATATCCCCATGTAACCTTCTTCTTTAATGGAGGTAGGGAAGAACCCTTTGAAGGGGAAAACAGGATATTGTGCCCATCACCAAAGGTGGCCACCTACGACCTTCAACCTGAGATGAGCGCTTATGATATTAGGGATGCCATTGTTCCTGAGTTAAAAAAGAGCGAAGCTGATTTTGTTTGCCTAAACTTTGCGAACCCTGATATGGTTGGGCATACAGGCATCATGGAGGCCGCGGTAAAAGCCTGTGAGACCGTGGATGAATGTGCTAAGGACGTAGTGACCGCTGGATTGGAAAATGGGTATACCACCATTGTGATTGCAGACCATGGCAACTGTGATACCATGATCAATCCAGATGGAAGTCCGAACACCGCACATACCACCAATCCAGTTCCATTGATTTTGGTAGACCCGGATATCACCCAAATCAAAGACGGGGTTCTGGGAGATATTGCTCCCACGGTGCTACATCTCATCGGAATTCCAAAACCGGAATTGATGACGCAAGATTCCCTGGTATAGGCCTTTTGGACCATAGGGCATCTCCCTTGTATTTATTGAATTCCGATTATCTTTGCACCCATGGTAAAAATCAAGACTGCAGAGGAAATTGAGTTGATGCGCGAAAGTGCATTGGTGGTTTCAAGAACTTTGGGTATGCTGGCCTCCGAAATCAAACCTGGAGCCAATCCCTTGCAATTGGATAAGATGGCCGAGGAGTTTATCCGGGAACAAGGTGCTGAGCCCGGTTTTTTGGGCATGTATGATTTCCCAAACACTCTCAATTGGAGTCCAAACGCCCAGGTGGTCCATGGCATTCCCAACAATGAACCCTTAAAGGATGGTGATATTATTTCAGTGGATTGCGGTGCCCTAAAAAATGGCTATTATGGCGATCATGCCTACACCTTTGAAGTAGGGGAAGTAGCAGAAGAGACTAAAAAGTTACTTCAAATCACCAAAGAATCCCTTTATGTTGGAATCCGCCAGTTTAAAGAAGGTAACCGAGTAGGTGATGTGGGATATGCCATCCAAAACTATTGTGAAAGCCATGGATACGGTGTTGTCCGGGAATTGGTGGGGCACGGCTTGGGCACAGAACTTCATGAGGACCCACAAATGCCCAACTATGGCAAAAGAGGGCGAGGCAAGAAATTTGTGAACGGGATGGTCGTGGCCATTGAGCCTATGATCAATATGGGCACACGGAGGATAAAGCAGCTTAAGGACGGGTGGACCATTTTAACAGCAGATGGAAAACCAAGCGCCCATTTTGAGCATGATGTGGCCTTGGTGGACGGAAAACCAGAGCTCCTTTCCACATTTCAGTACATCTATAAAGCATTGGGAATTGAAAGTGGTGAAGAGGAGGAATTCAGACATCAAAAGCTTGCACTGTAAATACTAATCTGGTAAAACACCAACACTTCCAACAAAATTATCAACCTCTTAAAATCAATTGATCGTATTGATATGGCAGAGGTACTTCACAAACATTGAATTATCTGGCAGCATCCAAGTTAAAATTAGGTATCCTGGTCAATTTTGGAGAGGACAGTTTAACGTATAAAAGGGTGATCTTTAATTATTCGTGAAAATTCATGAAATTCGTATCAAAATATAAAATAGCCAAACTTGAATTTCTCCAATTAACCCGAATGAAAATTTCTGGAACGCCAGTAGCATCAAAATAGTCGTTTGTCAAAAGTCTTTAAGTTTTTTTTGAATCTTATTCCCCGTCCTTGGCTTATCTCATTAAGTTATTGGGTAAGGCCTATAATTGCACTGTTTTTAAAGGGAAAAAAATACACCGACCCCATTGATGGTAGGAGTTTTAGAAAATTTCTTCCTTATGGCTACGAAAACCCTAGGGAAAATGTCCTATCACCCTCTACCCTCTCCTTGGAAAGGCATCGTTTGTTATGGCTATACCTTCAAAATGAAACGGACTTTTTCTCCAAGCCCACAAAATTATTGCACTTTGCCCCAGAGCAGGCCTTTTACAAAAGGTTCAAACAACTAAAAAACATCGACTATACCACAACAGACCTCAATTCGCCCCTAGCGGACGTAAAAGCGGATATCTGCGACCTTCCGTTTAAGGATAATTCCTTTGATGTGATTTTGTGCAACCACGTTTTGGAACATATTCCTGATGACACCAAGGCCATGACAGAGCTCTATCGTGTCTTAAAACCTGGTGGTTGGGGTATTTTCCAAATTCCACAAGACCTAGACCGAGACAAAACTTTTGAGGATGATTCCATTACCGACAAGAAAGAACGCACCAAAATTTTTGGTCAATATGATCATGTCCGTATTTATGGCAGGGATTATTTTAATAAACTAAGAAGCGTTGGCTTTCATGTGGAAGAAGTGGAATATGCATCACAACTGAACAGCGAAACAGTAGAAAAATACAGACTGGCCAAACGGGAAATTATTCCTCTGGTCTCAAAGCCTTAATGGCGCACCAACGTTTCAAAACCGGACGTCATATATTCTTGGGTTTCCCCATTTTTATCTAAATAAATAATGTAAGCCTCCAGCTGGTCTTGATTCTTCAACAGTAATTTGGAATCCTCCAACTCCATGGCCATGAATGCGGTGGCGTAAGCATCTGCCTCGGCACACGTTTTGGCAACAACACTAGTGGCCAAAACACTGGAATTTTTGGTATATCCCGTTTTGGGGTCTATAGTATGCACGAATTTTTTTCCGGTATCAGCATCAATCCTGAACTTTCTGTAATTTCCTGAAGATGCCATGGCCTTATTTTCCAATGAAACGATCAGTTTTAACTGCCTCCCTATTTCCACTTGGGGGTCATCGATACCTACTGACCACAATTTACCGGAAACTACATTTTTACCTTTGGTAAACACCTCACCACCAACCTCAACCAAAAAATTGCTAATCCCCTTGGACTCCAAAAAGGTGCCCAGGCGATCTATGGCATATCCTTTGGCAACCGCATTAAAATCAAACCGGATGGCCGGATGGACTTTGGTAATGGTTCCATCTTCGTTAAGGTTTACTTTATCCCATCCTACATAGTTCAACAGGCTATCAACTTTTAAGCTGTCCAAAGCCATTTGTTCTCCGGGGCCAAACCCCCAGGCATTGGCCAATACCCCCACGGTAGGGTCAAAATATCCATTGGATGCTTTATACACCCTGGTAGAAGTCTCAAAAACGTCTTGGAACATATGATCTACAGTAACGGTGGAATCCCCATCATTGATCCTGGAAATATCTGAAGTTGGAATATAAGTGGACATAGACTGATTCAACACCTGAAAAACCGAATCTATCTCCTGGGAATAATCCAACTGCCTATCCGCAATATAAATTATGGAATAGGTGGTCCCCAAGGCGTTGCCCACCGTTTGGTTTTTTATTGACGGCTTATCGCCACACCCCCAGATAAGGAGGAGGACAAGAACAATTAAGGATGGTCTCATTATGGGATTTCTATTAAACCTTGATAATTAACAAGGTATTCTTCATCTAAATACACTGGTAGTTGTTGGTTTTTGGCGTTGGAAAGGCCCACTCCGGCATAATAGGTCCTCGCCTCAAACTTATCTGCATGATCCTTCACCTTTTGCATCAGTTCAAGGTCATACTCTCCCGGATTATTGGGGTACTCCACATTTCTGACCACAATAAAATGCAGTATTTTTTCCTTCAAACAAACGTACTGGGGATTTTTCATGGGTTTGCTGTTAACTGCCATAAACTCGAAACCATCCGCCTCCAGTTCACGCCCTACAATGTTCATGGCAAGGTTGTGCAATTCCTGCGCTGTAAGTGGTTTCCCCATCTGTCAAAAATAATGCTTATATCTATTTGAACCTTACAAATTTTGAGCTGTTGAACGTATAATTGGAAACCGGAATGACCACATCTTTTTCCAAGACATACCAGGGTGAAAAGCTAGCATCTTCCAGGTTTTTGACAAGGTGCACGCTTTGTGCCGGGGTATTACCCTGAAACAGCAAAAACATCTTATCCCCTCTTTCATTCACAATCTCATCACAGATCATCGCTATATGACCAGGACTGCCCCCTTTAATGAGCATATCCCCAATTTTTAATTCACTGGCATCGTCAATGGGGATCAGTTCATGGTACAGGCTCAACGTTCCTGCATAAGTATAGATAAGGTTCAAATACCGATAGAAATTTTCCTTGGATCCATCGGCCTGGGCCGTTTTATGGAAGGTAACCCTATTGCCATTGATCTTAGGACGATAGCCAGCAGCGTATTCTTTCCAGGAACAATAGTGTCCGCTAGTAAAATTGAAGCCAATTTCATCTTTTCGGTTGTTGTCCCATAAATACTCACTTCGCACCCTGATGAGTGCGTCGGCACATTGTTGCAAACCATTTCCCGGCACTGGAATCTCCAAAATACCAATATGCCCATATTGCCAAAAGTATTCGGAGCCATCATAATTGATAATCTTGGAGTCATAGGGTTTAAGGCCGTAATTGCGTAGATACTCCGCAAAGGAGCCCTCAGGGTACTTTACACGTTCAAAACCTTCAGGAACTTTTACCCTTGTTTTGATGGTGCGCCCATCCTCATTGATCAATCCGGGCTCCACCACCATGGCCGTGATGACTTGTTTGACCGGTTTGCTTTTGTAGACCATCCATCCCAAGATGAAAACGCCTATCACAATGAAAACTACTCTCTTCATATCATACAAAATAAAAAAAACCGACACTTTTAAGTATCGGTTTGGTGTATGGTTGGACTTTTGGACCACGCCAAAAGTGATGTGGATTGACAAAGGATTATCCGCCAAAGTCATCAAACCTGATATTCTCATCTGGAATACCAAAGTCCTCTCCCATTTTCTGGACCGCTTTGTTCATCAAAGGAGGTCCACAGAAATATAGCTCAATATCTTCGGGAGCATCATGGTGATCTAGGTAATTATCAATAACACAGTTATGGATAAATCCGACAAAACCATCGCCCTCTTCATCATTAAGGTCTTTTTTCACCTTCCAATTATCTTCCTCCAAAGGTTCGGAAAGGGCCATATAAAACTTGAAATTGGGGAAACTGCGCTCCAATTCCTTAAAGTGTTCTATATAGAAAAGCTCTCTTTTGGAACGACCACCATACCAATAGGTTACCTTTCTATTGGTTTTTAAGGTCTTGAACAAGTGGTACAAATGCGAACGCATCGGCGCCATTCCTGCTCCACCACCTACGTATAGCATCTCTGCCTCGGACTCGTTGATAAAGAATTCACCGAAAGGACCCGAAATGGTTACTGGATCTCCAGGTTTTAAGCCGAAGATGTATGAGGAAGCTACACCAGGATTAACATCCATCCATCCGTTTTTGGAGCGATCCCATGGTGGGGTGGCAATACGTACGTTGAGCATGATCTCCCTTCCCTCTGCAGGGTAAGAAGCCATGGAATAGGCCCGTTCTACCGTTTCGGTATTTTTCATGACCAAGGGCCAAAGATTGAACTTATCCCATTCGGTCTTGAATTTATCCGGTGTTTCATGCTCTTCCGGGTGGGCCGTAATATCCATATCGGAATATTTAACCTCACAAGGTGGAATCTCAATTTGAATATACCCACCAGCCTTGTAATTCATCTCTTCAGGAATCTCCACCACAAACTCCTTGATAAAGGAAGCCACATTGTAGTTACGCACCACTTTGGCATCCCATTTTTTTATCCCAAACACTTCTTCAGGAATGGAGATGTCCATATCCTGCTTCACTTTTACCTGACAGGCCAATCGAGCACCGGCGTTCAATTCTTTTTTGGAAAAGTGGGGCGTTTCCGTAGGAAGGGCCTCTCCCCCTCCTGAATGCACATGGCACTCACATTGAATACAGGTTCCACCACCTCCACAGGCAGAAGGCAAAAACACTTTCTGGTTCCCTAGGGTAGACAACAGGGAACTTCCTGAAGGGACCTCAATCTGCTTTTCACCATTAATGGTAATGGTCACTGGGCCCGAAGGTGATAATTTTTCTTTGGTGAACAGCAAAAGGGCCACCAAAAGCAACAACAAAATTAGAAACGCTACAACGGTAATTAGAATGGTACCTCCTGTACTTGTGGCTAAAATCATGCTTAATTGTTTACTACGTCGTTATAAGAGACCGCTTTTTCGTCCTTTTCAATCTCTTTTTTAATTTCTTTTTCCCCACTGGATTCCACAGTGGTATTGTCCGCTTCTTCTGGGGGTTCGTTATCCCCGGTCAGCATTCCTCCAAAACTCTGGAAACCGATACCCATCAATCCGGTAATGATAAAGGTGATTCCCAGTCCACGCAAAGGCGCGGGAACATTGGAATATCTTATTTTTTCACGGATAGCGGCAATGGCCAAAATAGCCAAGAACCACCCAATTCCTGAACTTACACCATAGTTGAAGGCCAGTCCCAAACTTGGGATCTCACGGGCCTGCATAAAAAGGGAGCCCCCCAAAATTGCACAGTTTACCGCAATCAATGGCAAGAAAATCCCCAAGGAGTTGTATAACGCTGGCGAGAACTTTTCAACTACAATTTCCACCAACTGTACCATAGTGGCAATGGTGGCGATGAACAAAATAAACGACAGGAAGCTCAGGTTATAATCCGCATATTCCGGACCCAACCAAACCAAGGCCCCATCGCGAAGCAGGTACTGATCCAACAACCAGTTCAAGGGAACGGTAACGGCCAGTACGAAAATAACTGCAGCTCCCAGACCTACCGCTGTGGATACTTTTTTGGATACGGCCAAATAGGAACACATTCCCAAAAAGACCGCAAATACCATGTTGTCTATGAAGATGGACTTAAAAAACAGTTCTAAATGCTCTAACATAATCTCCTATTTACGCTTCTTCAATTAATGCTTTATTTCTTGATCTCTGGACCCAAATAATGATTCCCACAACAATCAACGCCGCTGGAGGGATGATCATAAATCCATTGTTCTCGTACCCTGTGGCATACAATCCGGTTTTTGCTATGGGATCTCCCAATACCGGGATTCCAAATAGGGTTCCAGACCCCAATAGTTCACGGAAGAATCCAACGATGATCAATATTACACCGTATCCCAATGCATTTCCTATACCGTCCAAGAAGGATTTCCAGGGTCCGTTACCCAGGGCAAAGGCTTCAAAACGTCCCATAATGATGCAATTGGTAATGATCAAGCCCACGAAAACTGCCAAGGTTTTGCTCAGTTCATAGGCAAAGGCCTTTAGCACCTGATCCACCACAATTACCAAGGTTGCAACCACGATCAACTGGACAATAATCCTAATTTTGGATGGAATCACATTTCGTAGTAGTGAAATAACCACATTTCCCACACCCAAAACAAATATTACCGAAATGGCCATAACCACCGACGCTTTCAATTCTGCGGTGATCGCCAGGGCAGAACAGATACCCAACACCTGAATGGTGATAGGGTTGTTGTCCGCCAACGGATCTAAAATTAGATTTGCATCTTTTTTTGATAGTAACGCCATATTACTTGGTTCTAATGGTTTCTAAATAAGGTTTGTACAACTTTAAGGTTTCCTTGATCATGGCGGTCACCCCATTTCCAGTAATGGTTGCACCGGCAAGCGCATCCACCTCATTGTCATCTTTATTGTTGTTAAGGGGGTCGTTGTTTCCTTTTACAACAGAAATACCGGCATAACGGTTTCCGTCCAAAACAGACTCTCCGGTAAAATCATCCATAAAATAGCGCAACTTAATGTTGGCACCTAGGCCAGGTGTTTCCCCCTTGTGGTCAAAAACTACTCCTTGAACCACCATATCCTTGTCCAAGGAAATGTAACCCCAGATGGCATCCCAAAGTCCTTTTCCGTACATGGGTATGATATAGAATTCCTTTCCGTCCTTTTCTCCTATAAATAGTGGAAGTTCCCCGGAATCACCATTTTTGATGATGTTCAATTGCTTTTTCATATCTATGAGGTAGGCTTCCTCCCTTTCAGAATCCTTTCCATCAACGATCACCAATTGTTTTTTGATATACTTTGCAAACTCATCTTCAACAATATCCGTTGGAATGAAATTTACACTGCCTTCATCCTCATTTTGGTTAACGCCCATGGCGTAAAGGATGTTCTGTTGCTTTTCAAAACGTTCGTTCTCATCGATTCTTGGTCGTAGCCCTGAAGCCAAGAAGGCCAAGAGTGAGCCCACGATGATCACCATTACGGCCGCAAAAACTACGGTATAGCTATTTTTTTCGGTATTCATTGCCATAACTAAACTGTTTCTGTTTTTAATGCCTCTGCCCCTTCAGAAACCTTGGGATATATAGTGGCATTTTTCAAGCGTTTTAATCTTCTTTTGACGTTGCCCCTGACTACATAGTGGTCTATGGTGGGTGCAAATACGTTCATGAGCAAAATGGCCAAGAACACCCCTTCTGGATATCCTGGGTTGAACACCCTGATCATAACCGACATAAATCCGATAAGGAACCCGTAGATCCATTTACCTCTATTGGTTTGTGCCCCGGTTACCGGGTCGGTCGCCATAAAAACAATACCAAAGGCCAACCCACCAACAAGGAGATGCTGCCAATATTCAAAGCTCATAAGGCTATAGAACTTGCTGTACTCAGGAATCCATTCGGCAGCTACAATACCATTGAAGATCAATCCCATGGCCAAAGATCCAATGATAGCGCTCAGCATAATGCGCCAAGAAGCTATTTTTGAGAATACCAAAATCAACCCTCCCAAGAGGATCAACAGGGTGGATGTCTCCCCAACCGAACCTGGTATGAACCCGAAAAACATATCGGCCAAATCATATTGTTGTGCCATTTCAGTGGTCTTTCCCTGCGCCAGAAAGCCGAGCACGGTTTCCCCGGAAATAGCGTCGGCGGTCCCAGCTGAATCAACTGCTCCATGTACCCACACTTTATCACCGCTCATCCAAGTAGGATATGCAAAGAACAAAAATGCCCTGATGGTCAAAGCCGGGTTAAGAATGTTCATTCCTGTTCCCCCAAAGACTTCTTTTCCAATGACCACTCCAAATACCACGGCAACCGCCAACATCCAAAGTGGAAGATCTACAGGCACAATTAGGGGTACCAACATTCCGGTTACCAAATATCCTTCTTCTACTTCGTGGCCTTTGATGACAGCAAATACAAATTCAACCGCCAATCCCACAACATAGGAAACCACCACAAGGGGCAATATTTTCCAGAAACCAAGGATAAAGTTGTCCCAAGTCCAAAAACCTGAACCAAAAAATCCTCCGGTAACTGCATCAATTTCACCAAGCGCCAGATAATGTTGGTATCCGGTATTGAACATTCCAAAAATCAAACACGGTACCAAGGACATTATCACCATGTTCATGGTCCGTTTCAAATCGTCCGCACTTCTCACATGCGCCCCTGAGTGTGTTGTTTCATTGGGGGCATACAAAAAAGTGTGTATCGCGTTGAAGGCCGGGGCCATCTTCTTGCCCTGGAACTTCAGTTTGGTTTCATGTAATTTTTCTTTCAATCCCATCTTTATCCGATTTCTTGATATAATAGATCTAATCCTTCCCTAATAATTTGCTGGTGGGGCTGCTTGGAGATGCAAATGAATTCCGTAAGCGAAAAATCCTCAGGTGCCACTTCATACAATCCCAATTGCTCCATTTCATCCAAATCCTGCACCATGCATGCTTTTAGCAACTGCAACGGATAGATGTCCAATGGAAATACCTGCTCATATTGGCCCGTGACCACAAATGCCCTGTGTTCCCCATTGGTATTGGTGTTCAGGTCATATTTTTTATTGGGCTGCATCCATGAGAAGGTCAAAGACCTGGTTGCAGAAATTTTATTGAAAATTGGCTTGTTCCATCCGAAGAACTCATAATCGTCCCCTTCTGGGATGGCAGTAACCGTATTGTTGTAGAATCCAAGATAACCTTCTGGATGGGTCCGCCGACCTGTTAGCACATCACCATTGATCAAGCGGTATTTATCTTCATTTACTCCACTGGCATACAAGAAAGTAGAAATCTCCGCTCCAATCTTGGTGGTATAGTATTTTGGTGCCTTGATGATGGAACCGGCAAGAGCAACTGTACGTTCTGCATTGAACTTTCCAGTCAACAAAAGTTCACCGATAATGATCAAATCCTGAGGGGCGATGGTCCAAACCGCCTCTCCCTTGTTTATGGGATCGATCCTATTGATTTGGGTACCCACCAAACCAGCTGGGTGCGGTCCTGAGATTTTATGGACAGTGACCCCATTTAACTGCGCTAGCGGCGAATTCCCAGATTTTCCTACGGAAACGTGGATGGTTCCCGGGGTCAATTTTCCAAGAGCGGCAATGGCAGCTTGCAATTCCGCTTCTTTTCCTTGCAACACATAGTCTGAATCCGCTGCCAACGGTGCTGTGGTATATCCGGAAACGAATATTGCCTTCGGTGTTTGGTCCGGATTCGCGATAATGTCGTATGGACGTTGTTTGATAAATGGCCATACCCCAGATTTCAAAAGGAATTCCCGAATACCATCGGCATCTACCTTGTCCAAATCCAAAGGTTTGTGCTCCACATATTCTTGGGATTTGTCCGCCAAGATTTTTAGCGTCAAAATTCTTCTTCTTGCACCTCTAACAATTTCCACCAATTCACCACTAACAGGCGAGACAAATAACATGTCTTCCCTGTTCTTGTTGTAAAAAATGGGTTCCCCTGCTTTGACCTCAGTACCTTGCTTGATCAGCATTTTGGGGGTAATTCCGTGAAAATCGTCTAGGTTTAGGGCGTATACGTTGCTCAAAACGGCTTTGGAAGTAGTCTGTTCTGCAGCCCCGACAAGGTTGATGTTCAACCCTTTTTTAATCCGGATGTCTTTAGACATATTGTTGTAGACCTTAGTGTTATCAAAATCGGGGCAAATTTAGCACTAAAAGCATAGTTTTCATAATAATTGACCATAAAAATGGGATTACATCGAGCTAAATTTGCTGGGCACACTTTTTGTTTACCTTTACCCAAAATTTGGGCCTTATATGCGCTTTTTGATTAAACAGTTTTGCTGTTATTTGTGGGTAATTGGAGTTTTTGCCCAAGTACAGGAAGAAGTAAATCCACCTTCACACATAAAGACCGTTGTTTTTAAAGGTCCAACCGAGGATCAATTCCCTGTTGTTCAACTGGGGGAATCCATGACTTTGGAATTTGATGACCTAACGGCCAGTGAACAGGACTATTACTATAAAATTATCCATTGTGATTATGATTGGACACCTTCCCAATTGCTAAAATCCCAGTACCTGATAGGTACAGACAACCAGCGCATCATAGATTACGAAAATAGCTACACCACCCTTCAGCCCTATTCCAATTATCGGTTGACCATTCCCAACCAAAATGTAAAGCTCAAAGTAAGTGGCAACTACGTTCTTGAGATTTTCAATATGCATGGGGAGCTTCAATTTTCAAGAAGGTTTGTGGTCTACAAGGATTTGGTGCGTGTAGGGGGAACGGTTAAACGCTCGAGGGACTTTAATTTCCTAAACGAAAAGCAAGTCGTACAATTTAGGATCAATACGGCCGGTTTTCCGGTGGTCAATCCAAAAAAGGAAGTCAAGGTTGCTATCCTTCAAAACCATTTCTGGCCCACTACCCTATTTAATGTGCAGCCCCAGTTTACCCTAGGCACGGAACTGGTGTACAAATATGATCAGGAAACCAGTTTTTATGGAGGCAATGAATTCTTGAATTTCGACACCAAAGATTTGCGTTCGCCCACTTTTGCCGTGTCCAAAGTGGAGTTCAAAGATCTTTACCACCACTATTTATTTACGAATGACTTCAGAAACGATCAAGTGTACACGTATTTTCCGGACATCAATGGGGATTTTGTGGTCCGCACCCTTCAAGGGGATGATGTTTCCAGGGAAGCCGAGTATTCCAAAGTTCATTTTAGTCTTCCGTATACCAACGAGATCGGGTTGGACAATGTATATGTAATCGGAAAGTTCAATAATTATGCCCTGGAGGAGGAGAATATGATGACCTTTAATCCGGACTCTGGAAAAATGGAATTGGAGTATCCCATAAAACAGGGGTTTTACAATTATAAATACGTGGTGGAACGCGAAGATGGCACCGTAGACCTCAATTTTGTGGGCGGGAACTTCCATTTCACGGAAAACAACTATCTCATTTTGGTATATTATCGTGACTTCGGGGAGTTATACGATAGTATCATCGGTATTGGCTCCGTCAATTCCAGAACAATCAGCAATTAATTATCTTAGCCCAAAACCTCATTAAGGAATGGGCAACAAGCCAAGTTTGGTTTCCAAAGGCAGATATGAACTAAAGTTCAGGGGCACCAAGTGTCTAAATTGTGGGCACCCCTTGGATGTAAGTGATAAGTACTGCCCCAATTGCTCGCAAGCGAACAGCACCAAGAAATTGGTCCTAAGGGACTTTTGGGACGAATTCTTTTCCAGTCTGATCAACTACGACTCCAAGTTGCTCAAGACCCTGTATGCCATGCTCCTCAAACCAGGAACGATTACCAAACACTATGTGGAGGGAAAGCGGATCACCTATACCAATCCTTTTCGATTTTTGCTGAGTTTGGCCTTTTTATACCTTCTTTTGTTCACCTACAACAACAATTTTTCGAGTTGGGACAAGGCAGCCGAAAAATTTGATGGCAATATCAATGGAACAGGCCCGGTATCTTTTGATTTGGGCAATGCACAGATCAGCACCGATAGCACCATAATAAGGGAGAAAACCGAAAATGCCCTTACCACCATGGATTCCTTGGGCATTAGTGATGTGCCCGCTTCAGATCAAATCAAGTACCTGGACTCCATAGGGGTATTTGACGGAACATACATAGAAAAGGAAGCTGCCAAGGACTCCATGATGTTGGCCGAGCCCAAGTCGTATTTCGAGGGATTGAAAAATCAATCAGGGATTGGGGGGTTTGCGTCCAAAATGGAGTTTTTCTCCAACATGATCAAGCACGACAGCTTGGAAAGTTTTGAGGAAGCCCGCAACAAATATGGAATAGAAAACAAGATGGGACATAGAATGGCCTACAATACATCCAATAGTTTACTACGGGTAATAAAAGAACCGGGGAGCTTTGTAAATGCCACCTTGTCCAAGCTTCCATTTGTAATTTTCTTCTTCCTACCCCTGTTTACCATCTTCATTTGGATGGTGTACATCAGAAAAAAATACACCTACACCGATCATCTTATCTTTAGTTTTCACAACCAGTCATTATTATTTATCTTGCTCATCCTAAGCCTGATAATAGACACAATTTTTGATACGGCCACGGCGGGTGTTTTTTTACTGATTTTTGGAATCTACCTGTATAAGGCCATGCGAAAATTTTACGGTCAGGGAAGGATAAAGACAATATTGAAATACATCTTTCTGAACACTATTTTTGCCTTTCTGGCCCTTTTTGTGCTGATTGGTCTGTTCACGGGAAGCGTTTTTACATATTAAACTATGTTCACACAGATCACAAAAGGAATCAAAGTATCCGTCAAAACCACTTTTGAGGGCACCTTCTTCAAAAATTACAAAATGCACTATGCGTTTGGCTATACCATTACCATAGAGAACCAAAGCAAGGATGCCGTTCAGCTTTTGGCTAGACACTGGGATATTTTTGACGCCCTAAAGGAGATGGAAACCGTGGATGGTGAAGGTGTTGTGGGCAAAAAACCTGTGATCAAACCCGGAAAGTCACATACCTACAGTTCTGGTTGCCTATTGGCCTCGCCCATTGGCGCCATGAAAGGATATTACCACATGGTCAATTTTACTTCTTCAGAAGAGTTTGAAGTGGACATTCCCACTTTTAAATTTGCCGCTCCCTTTGCGATCAATTAATGGCATAAATTATTGATTGATGAGTTAATATTTCGGAATTAAATCTCTTTTTCTTTCGTACTTTTGGTGGAATTTTAAACTAATAAAATCACCACTATGGGAAAAGGTTTTTTTCAGGTTCCAACTGCATACAATGAACCTATAAAAAGTTATGCCCCCGGCACTCCTGAAAGAGAGGAAGTGCTACAACAGTACGACGCCTATTACAATGGAAATGTGGATGTTCCACTATACATTGGTGCCGAGGAAATTAGGACCGGAAAAACACGGACCATGTCCCCTCCCCACCAGCACAGCCATGTTGTGGGCACCTATCATGAGGCCGAGAAAAAACATGTGGAACAGGCCATTTCAAATGGTTTGGCAGCTCGCGACAATTGGGCCAACCTTACTTGGGAACAACGTGCCGCCATTTTCCTGAAAGCAGCTGAACTTGTGGCGGGTCCCTACCGCGCCAAGATCAATGCTGCCACGATGATGGCACAATCCAAGACCATACACCAGGCCGAAATTGATGCAGCTTGTGAGTTCATCGATTTCCTTAGGTTCAACGTGGAGTATATGTCGCAAATCTATTCCGAACAACCCGAATCTGCAGATGGTATCTGGAATCGGGTAGAATATAGACCTTTGGAAGGTTTTGTCTACGCCATTACCCCATTTAATTTCACTGCCATAGCGGGCAACCTTCCTGCAAGCGCCGCCATGATGGGGAATGTAGTACTATGGAAACCTAGTGATAGCCAGGTATTCTCCGCCAAAGTGATCATGGACGTGTTCAAAGAAGCTGGTTTACCCGATGGAGTCATCAACATGGTGATGGGTGATCCCATTATGGTTACAGAGACCGTTCTTGCGCACCCTGATTTTTCAGGACTTCATTTTACAGGCTCCACCTTTGTATTCAAGGAACTGTGGAAGCAAATTGGAAATAACATCCATACGTACAAAACCTACCCAAGAATTGTTGGGGAAACCGGAGGAAAGGATTTCATAATTGCCCATCCATCGGCAAAACCACAGCAAGTGGCCACCGCAATTACTAGAGGTGCGTTCGAGTTCCAAGGTCAAAAATGTAGCGCAGCCTCAAGAGTGTACCTGCCAAAATCCACAGCAGATGAAATTTTGGATTTGGTAAAAGCGGATATTGCATCTTTCAACAAGCCAGGATCTCCCGCGGACATGAGCAATTTTATCACCGCCGTGATCCATGAAGGGTCTTTTGATAAATTGACCAAGTACATTGATCAGGCCAAAGCCGATAAAGATGCTGAGATCATTGCTGGAGGAGCATATGATAAATCTGTTGGCTATTTTGTGGAACCTACCGTTATCTTGGCCAAGGACCCAAAATACACCACCATGTGCACCGAACTCTTCGGACCTGTAGTAACCGTTTACATCTATGAAGATGCAGATTGGTCCAAGACTTTGGAATTGGTTGATGGTACTTCGGAATATGCTTTGACGGGAGCGGTGTTGTCTGCAGACCGTTACGCTATAGACGAGGCCACCAAAGCCCTTCAAAACTGTGCCGGAAACTTCTATATCAACGACAAACCCACAGGGGCCGTTGTAGGGCAACAACCTTTTGGAGGCGCTAGGGCATCCGGAACCAATGATAAAGCCGGTTCCGCGCAAAACCTATTGCGATGGGTTTCTCCTCGATTGATCAAAGAGACCTTTGTAAGTCCAGAGGATTACAGATATCCGTTTTTGGGATAATTCCTATGCTTGGGAAATTTAATAGCCGTTGTTCAGCCATTGTTTGAATAACGGCTATTTTTATGTCTGAAAAGTATATGTCAGACAAAACCCTTTACAACGCATATTTTGTGGTTCCTCCAGAAGTTCAACTTTTGGATTTTGCCGGACCTGCACATTTGTTCTATGAGGCCACATTATATGGTGCCCACATAAAGACCCACTATTTAAGCATGTCAACTACCCAAGAAGAGGTCACCTGCACCGGGGTTTCCCTAGCTGGGTTGCAACCTTTTCAAAATCATGAACTCAATAGTGGCGACCTGCTCTTTCTGCCAGGCTTGGAAGGTTGGATGTTCACCCAAATGGGCTATGCGGCCAAAAACAACGATTTTCTGGATTGGGTGAAAACACAATATGCAAATGGTGCCAAAGTTTGTTCGGTGTGCACCGGTGCCTATATTGTTGGTTTTGCCGGACTCTTTGATGGTAAAAAATGTACCACCCATTGGAAGTATATGGATGATTTCCAAAATAGGTTTCCAAAAGCCAAATTGCTCAATGATAGGTTGATTGTTAAGGATGGCAGACTGTATTCAAGCGCGGGGGTTTCCAGCGGTATCGATTTGGCATTGTTCATCCTGGAAGAATTGTATGGTCCCTTGTTTGCCACCAAAATTGCCAAGGCGGTTGTAATTTACCTACGTAGAACGGATGCAGACCCCCAACTTAGCGTCTTTTTGCAATACAGGAACCATCTAGACAACCGTGTCCACCATATTCAGGATCTGTTGGCCCAAAATCTAGCTAAAAAGCTTAAAATCGAGGCGTTGGCCGAAGAAGTTCATATGAGCCCAAGAAACCTTACCCGATTGTTTAAAAAAGTTACGGGAATTACCATTGGGAGTTATTTGGAAAAACTTCGTGTGGAAAGGGCCATTCAATTGCTTTCAGATGGCTCGAAAGTATCGAGTGCGGCATCTGCTTGCGGTCTGCAAAGCAGCAATCAGCTTCGGGCCCTGCTTAAAAAACACACCCATAGCTTGCCATCCGACTGGCTGACCAAAATGTCCTAATACTGCGCATCCTTGTCCTTCCAGCACCTCTGTTTTACATTTAATTTTGTTTCATCATCAAACATCAAACAATGAAACAGTCTATTTTAATAATTACGTTTGTTATCGCGCTAACCAGCAGTATGGCCCAATCTTCACAACCTCCGTCCTTAAAATACATTTGTCCACCATGTAACAGTTCCTGCGACGAAATAAAGCATCATGGTCCGGGAATATGTACTCATTGTAATATGGTACTGATTAGGGAAGATATGTCCAAAACCATTGCATTTTATCTTCAGGACGGGGTAGAGGTGCTTGATTTTGCCGGACCTATGGAGGTATTTGTTTATGCTGGCTACAAGGTGTTCACCGTTTCGGTCACCCAAGAACCAATTCTCTCGCAAGGTGTATTGAGGGTCACCCCGGACTATAGCATAGAAAATGCCCCCCGAGTGGACATTTTAGCATTTTTTGGTGGGAATTCAGGTGCCGCATCACAAAACAAGGAAGTAATCAAGTGGGTCAAAGCCCAAAACGAAGTCGAGTACCACTTTTCCGTATGCACAGGGGCCTTTGTACTTGCCGAGGCGGGAATATTGGATGGAAAAACAGCCACCACTTTTCACGGTGCTTTGAATGGTTTGGAGAATAATTATCCCAAAATTGATGTCAGAAAAGATGTGCGGTTTGTGGACAACGGGGAAGTGATCACAACAGCAGGAATTTCAGCTGGAATTGATGGAGCGCTCCATCTTGTGGCCAAACTACAGGGATTGAATGCGGCCAAACGCGTGGCCTATTACATGGAATATGACAACTGGAAACCCGGGGATGGGCTTATTTTAAGTAGTGATAACCCATATAACAATGGAACTGCCTCTACTGCTTTCTACCAAGAGTTTGTAGGAAATTATGAATACCGGGAAGGTACTGAAATTGAGGTGCGATACAATCCCGAGGAAGGTAATTTGGAAGCGCTCGTAAATGAACTTAAACTTCCCATCTATCATGAAAGCGGGGATTTTTTCTCCAATGCATCCAGCGAGCCGATTTATTTCAAAAGAAATAGAGAAAACAAGATTATCGGGTATTCCCTTACCGCAGATGGGGAGATTTTTAAAAAGTTATAGCCAAACAACTAAATTGACCTAAACAAAGGGGCCATTGATATGATCAATGGCCTTTTTTTATGCAGTAATTAGGTCTAAAAGAGCATTTTGAACGCAATAATCCAGTTGACACCAAGTGTATCAAACCATGCATTACCTTCCAAAATGGCTATCAAATATGTTTTTAATGTAAATTAATTGTAAATTTAACGTTAATTATTTATATTTGGGTGACAAGAACTATGTATGCTTCGACTTTGGAACATATTAAAGAAAGAACTCAAACATCAATGGCGACGCCTGTGGAGCTATCTTAAAAGCTATGCCAAAAAATGTAGGTTGCTCCATGCGGATGTATGGAGTGTCTAGGCCTTACCTGTGTATTTTTGTGGTAAATACACCACTTTCTTCGTTTCAAAAAAATCTTCGGAAAAATAGTTCTTAAGCTCAAAGATCTCAACATTTTTATACCCACTCAATTCTTCGGTCAAATCACCTCCCTTCAGATATAAAATGCCATTTTTTCGCTCATGCGTGGATTCTTTCTTGATTTTCCCCTTGGTCCAACGCACAAAGGTGGGCATGGCCGCCACCGCCCTGCTTACAATAAAATCAAACTGACCGTGCAATTCCTCAACTCTGGTATGATGGGCCTTTACATTTTTTAATTGAAGCCCATCAACTACCTCTTGCACCACCTTGATCTTCTTCCCAATGGCATCAACCAGGGTAAATTGAACCTCGGGAAACAAAATGGCCAGGGGAATGCCCGGAAACCCACCACCCGTACCCACATCAAGAATGGACGACCCCGAATGGAAATCCTGAATCTTGGCGATTCCAAGGGAATGGAGGACATGGCGCAAGTACAACTCATCAATATCTTTACGGGAAACCACGTTGATCTTCTTGTTCCAATCCTGGTAAAGTGCCTCCAAATCAGTAAAATGCGCTTTCTGCTGGTCTGTGAGCGTCGTAAAATAGTTAAAGATGAGTTCTGCTTGCATTTGGCATCTGTTAATTTCGTCAAAATTAATACTTTTGGGCACCTTATTGTCGTTTAGAAAAGAAGGTATGCCAGCGAAGTGCTTTTAATTACCTTTGCTAAAATTTAATCTATGGAAAAAGACACCATCCGGTTTTCAAGAAAGGATCCTGCACAGTTCTTTCGCACACTAAATAAAAGAGTCAACCAATATTTTAGTGAAAACCAAATCAAGAAAACTGGAAATTGGAAACTTCACCTGAAGACCATTGTGATGTTCACTGTCTTTTTGACCCCATATTTTCTGATACTGACCCTTAACTTGCCTTTTTGGGCCTATGTTTTGCTTTCCATGACCATGGGCGTTGGAATGGCCGGGGTTGGAATGAACGTTATGCATGATGGGAACCACGGCTCCTACTCCACCAAAAAATGGGTAAACAAGTTGATGGGTGGCAGCATCTACATATTGGCGGGCAATGTCTATAACTGGCAAGTACAGCACAATGTATTGCATCACACCTTCACCAATATCCATGAACATGACGAGGATATGGAAGCAGGTAGAATTTTAAGATTTTCCAAACATGCAGAATGGCAAAAACATCATAAGTTCCAACATTATTACTCCATATTCCTTTATGGTCTTTTGACCTTTAACTGGGCGATCACCACTGATTTTCAGCAAATGTACCGTTATATGAAGCGGAAATTATCCTATGGTAAACTGCCCAATCCCGTAATCAACTGGAGTACTTTGGTCATCACCAAACTGATCTATCTGACCATCTGGATCGTTCTACCGATTCTCTTTGCCAAGGTAGTATGGTGGCAAGTACTTTTGGGCTTCTTTATCATGCATTATGTGGCCGGTGTTATTTTAAGTGTGGTGTTCCAATTGGCCCATATCGTGGACCATGCCGAGACGCCGTTACCAGATGAAAATGGCGCTATGGAAAATACCTGGGCGATCCATCAATTGGCCACCACGGTCAATTTTGGCACAAAAAACAAAATTATCAACTGGTTTACCGGTGGTTTGAACCATCAGGTGGAGCATCATATATTTCCGAACATAAGCCATATACACTACACAAAAATTTCCAAAATTGTGAAACAGACGGCCAAGGAATTTAATTTGCCCTACAACGAATACAAGACAACCAGAAAAGCTATAATTTCGCACTTCAAACACTTGAAGGAACTGGGTAAAAACCCGGCACTCCAATACCAGTAAAATAGCTACTCAAATGAGCAACCAACTTTCTGAAAGGATCAACAACCTAGTTCCTTCGGCTACGCTTGAAATGGCTGCAAAAGCGCGGGAACTTAGGGCAGAAGGAAAAGATATTATTGGCCTTAGCCTGGGGGAACCTGATTTTAACACCCCGGACTATATCAAGGATGCGGCCATACAGGCCATCAATGAAAATTATAATTCCTACACCCCCGTAGACGGATATGTGGAGTTAAAGGATGCCATTATCACCAAGTTCAAAAGGGACAATAACCTTACTTACGGCCGTTCGCAGATTGTGGTTTCCACAGGTGCAAAACAAGCCCTTTACAATGTTGCCCAAGCTTGTCTGGACAAAGGTGACGAGGTCATTCTCCCCTGCCCCTATTGGGTAAGCTACAGCGATATCGTAAAACTATCAGATGGTGTACCCGTGGAGGTGGCCACTTCCATTGAAAATGATTTTAAAATGACGCCAGAACAATTGGAGGCCGCCATTACGCCCAAAACCAAAATGCTCTGGTATTCGTCACCATGTAACCCCAGCGGCTCCATCTATAGCAAGGAGGAACTTAGGGGCTTGGCCGATGTCCTGCAAAAACATCCACAGATCGTGGTGGTGAGCGACGAAATATACGAGCATATCAACTATGGGGTGACCGAGCACGCCTCCATGGCCGATTTTGAGGATATGTACGACCGCACCGTTACTGTAAACGGAGTAGCAAAGGCCTTTGCCATGACCGGATGGCGAATTGGCTATATTGGGGCGCCAGAATACATCGCCAGAGCTTGCAATAAGCTGCAAGGCCAGGTAACCAGTGGTGCCAATTGTATAGCCCAACGTGCTGTGATCACTGCGTTACTGGAATCTCCCAGCAGGGTGCAATACATGGTGGATGAATTCAAGAACAGAAGAAAATTGATCCTTGAGCTCCTTAACGGCATTCCTGGATTTAAATGCAACGAACCCGAGGGCGCATTTTATGTGTACCCTGATGTATCAGAATATTTTGGCAAAACATTGCAGGGCAGAAAAATTGGAAATGCCTCCGATTTTGCCATGTACCTTCTGGAAGAAGCCAATGTGGCCACTGTTACCGGCGATGCCTTTGGAAACGGTGACAGCATTCGAATTTCCTATGCGGCCAGTGAGGACGAAATCAAGGATGCTATAGCAAGGATCGCATCCGTTTTATAGCATTGGAACCAAAATAAAAACTAGCAAGGGGGTTTATCTTAGGATGAACCCTTTTTTCATTGGGTCCTTTGGGTCTAGAACAAAAGTGTGCATCCCAGTGATATATGCGGTGCCCTCCACTTGGGGGATCACGGCCTTAAAAGGACCATAATCCAGTTCTTGGACTACGCTTCCCTTAAAAGTGGAATCGGTGATGCTTTCAATGGTCATGGTCTCTCCGGGAAGAATCTCCTTTCTGGCCCAATGAATGGCCATTCTACCAGAGACGCCGGAACCCGTTGGGCATCGGTCTACCTCACCTTCGGCAAAAATGCAGACATTTCTACTATCTACTTCGGGTTTGTTGGAACCATCAATAAAAATGGTGCCGTACAGAAAGCCCAAATCCTCTTCAAAAGGATGGACCACTTCCGTATCCTGCTGCATGACCGCATGTTTTATGGCCATGCCATGCGCTATAAGATCACGATAGGCATTTGTGGACAGCTCCAAGGGCAAGTTGTTTTTTTGAAGGTCAACATAGGCATAAAATGCGCCACCATAGGCCAAATCATAATGGACTTCGCCCAAACCTTCAACCTGTACTTTTTTATCCAAACCAACCACAAAACTTGGAACACAGTGGAATCGGACCCCTATGACCTCCCCATTTTCCACTTCCACAAAAGAAGTGATGCGTCCGCATGGGGCATCGATTTTAAGCTCCGTATGGCCATTGGAAGTTTCCACCCAACCCATCTGTACTGCCAAAGTGGAAATAGCAATGATGGCATGCCCACACATGGTACTATAACCTTCATTATGCAAAAACAAGATGCCAAAATCCCCATCTTCATCATTGGGAGGCAATAGTAGACAACCATACATATCGGCATGACCCCTAGGTTCAAACATAAGGGCCGTGCGCAGATGGTCATAATGTTCCTTACAATACCTTCGATAATCCAGTATGTTTTTGCCCTTCAATTCAGGAAAACCGCCCACAATAACGCGAAGTGGCTCTCCGCCAGTGTGCATATCAATGGTCTTGATCTGTAACCAATCCGAATTGGGTTCAAAATTGGTGTTCTCCAGTATATTTTTGTAGGTATTTCCCATTATTTTAGTTTGGAATAATAATAGCTTGCCGCGGTTAGATCTTCCAAGGCATGTCCCACCGATTTAAAGAGTGTTATCTCTTGGTCATTTTGTCTCCCTTGTTTAGCTCCATTACATAAGGAAAACAAGTCGGCCTTGATATCCTCCTTCCCCAGGATTCCATTTTTTATTGGAATGGCAATATCACCACTTTCTTGAAGCCCCGCTTCCATGGAATCCAAAAAAACCGAAGCCCTTTGAATCGTTTCATCATCAGATTCCCTCATACTCGGTTTATAGGCGCCCACTAAATCCACATGTTGCCCAGCTACCAGTTCCTTTCCCATCACCAATGGGGTTTCGGACAGGGTAGCACAGGATATAATATCCACTTGACCAATTACCTTGGATATAGCTTCGGTCTGTATCACCTCCAATGCTGAACCTTCAAATTGCCTGCAAATGGCTTGCGCCTTTTCCTTGCTTCGTCCCCAAACATAAACTCTTTTGATCGGACGTACCGAAGCATGGGCATGTATCAGGTTTATCGACAATGCCCCTGTTCCTATCATTAACATGGAACTCGCGTTTTGCCGGGATAAAAATGAAGAGGCCAAGGCCGAAGCGGCAGCCGTGCGCTTTGCCGTCAAACTTTTTGCCTCCATAATTGCCTTGAGCACTCCTGTCTTTGCATCCATATAGAGGTAGCTTCCCTGAATGGATGGTAAATCAAAAGCGGCATTCCCCGGATTAACGGTCACCACCTTGACCCCTGATTCCATACCGGGATTCCATGCGGGCATAAGCAACAGCGTGGTATCTTTTTGGGTTTCCGGATTGGGGAAATCGTGATGATGACGTGGGGGAACCATCACCTTATTGGCCGCAAAGGCCTCTTTTAAAGCCAATATCAACTGACCAAAATCGGTTGCTTCCTCAATAAACTCAGCGCTGATCTGACGGGGTTGGAGCATGATTAAATCTGATGTGAATAATGGTTTTAACAGGACATATCGGCCACAATCTTCCACTGACCATTAATTCTCCGCAACACAATTAAAAAAACGCCATGGGCATCGCCTACCTTTCTTTTCAAATGGTACTGCCCCATCACATGGTAAGCGTTTGATTCTATTTTGGTGATGTCGTCTATGGTAAAGTTCAATGTTCCCGTTTCATCCTTGGTAGGATATCTTTTTAAATATCCCTCCAAGGTTTTTTCCCAGCCCAAGGTCAATCCGTTGGCCCCATAAAACTTCAGGGAATCGCTTTCCCAATACGTTTTCATGAATCCCCGAATATCATGGTTTGACCAGGCCTTTTCTTGTTCCCTTATTAACTGGATGATCGCTGCCTTGTCCGCCTCTTCGGAACTTTGGCAAGATCCCAAACAAAGTAGAACCCCAAATAGTAAAGGGAGGAATTTTTTCATGGAAATGGATTTACAAATTTACGGTAGGAAAGCTACGTTTTTTTCCAAAAATATGGAGTCATTATAATCAGAACAGTAAACAACTCCAATCTGCCCAGTAGCATTAAAAAACCGCACCACCATTTACCTGCAGCAGGCAAACTGGCATAATTGCTCACAGGGTTCAACTCTCCCAAGGCCGGGCCCACATTACCCAAGGAGGAGGCCGAGCCACCAATGGCGGAAACAAAATCCAAACCTAAAAAGCCCAGTACCAAAGACCCAATTATAAACAATAACATATACAGCACAAAAAAGGCAATAATGTTGTACACAATATGCTCGGTTACCGTCTTTTCATTGTAACGAACGGGAATCACCGCATTGGTATGCAGCGTTCGTTTAAACTCCAACAAACCATTTTTAATGATCAACAAGTGACGCATTACCTTGATACCTCCGGCCGTAGACCCTGCCGAACCGCCCAAAAACATCAATCCAAAAAAGAAGACGGTAAGGAAAGGGGTCCAACTGGTAAAGTCGGCGGTAACAAAGCCGGTAGTGGTTACAATGGCAACAACTTGAAACAAGGCATGTCTGAAGGCACTTTCCGCTGCTCCCCAAACCATGGGATGAAACTCGGAAACCGGCACCTCTACCTTAAAGTTGATTACCAAAAAGGCCGCCAAAGCGAACAGAATTATGAAAATTGTATAGTATTTAAATTCCTCATCCTTGAGAATACGCTGCACCTTCCCTGTAAACGCGAAATAACTCAACACAAAATTGCTACCCGCCAAAAACATGAACACAATAGTGATATATTGGATGATGGGTTGGTGGTTCCAAAAGGCCAAACTGGCATTTTTGGTGGAAAATCCACCAGTGGAGAGGGTAGCAAGGGAGTGGTTCATGGCATCGAACAGACTCATGCCCGCCAACTTAAGCAATACCGTTTCGGCAACCGTATAACCAAAGTATATGAGCCATAGTCTTTTGGCGGTATCTGTGATCCGTGGATGCAGTTTATCCCCGGCCGGACCTGGTGCTTCCGCTGCAAACAATTGCATACCCCCAATGCCCAATAAAGGTAAAATGGCAATGGCCAAAACAATAATTCCCATTCCTCCGATCCAGTGGGTCAGACTACGCCAAAAAAGGATGCCTTCGGGCAAGGCCTCAATATCATTTAAAATGGAAGCCCCTGTGGTAGTATACCCTGAAATCGTCTCAAAAAAAGCATCAGTTATGCTGGGGATTTCCCCTGAAAACAAGTACGGCAAGGTTCCTGAAATGGACATGATGATCCATCCAAAGGTCACCACAATATATCCTTCCTTTCTTTTGACCTCCTTGCGGTGTCCCCTTGTGTAGAACATGGCCATGACCCCAAACAACATGGTTACAATGGCCGCCAAGGCAATATCCAACGTGGCACCGTCCTTATAGAAGCCACTTACAAAAGCTGAAACCAGCATAAACGAACCGTTGCAAAGCAGCAACAGTCCCATAATGTGAATAATGATCCTTGTATTTAGCCCCATTATAGGAACAGCTTTTCAATTCTTGGAATGGCTTTTGGAAGGCAACAAACCACAACACGGTCCCCTTCTAAAATCTTGAAATCCCCAAGGGCAATTATGCCTTTCCCGTCACGGATAACCCCCCCAATGCTGGCTTCACGGGGAAAATTCAATTCCCGAATAATTTCCCCATTGACCAAAGAGGTAGCTTTCACTTCAAACTCCAAAATCTCGGCATTGAGGTTATTCAATCTGGTCAGTGCCAAAACCTCTCCTCTTCTGATATATCTAAAGATATTGTTGGCCGCCAATAGTTTTTTATTGATCAGTGTATCCACGCCTATGGAATGGGAGAGCTGGAAGTAATCCATATTCTCTACCATGGCGATGGTTTTTTTGATTTTTTTGGACTTGGCCACCAAGCAGGACATGATGTTGGTTTCCGAATTTCCGGTCACTGCTATAAATGCATCCATGGAATCCAGGCTTTCCTCATCCAATAGCTCCACATTTCTACCGTCACCGTTGATGACAAGGGCATGCGGAAGGTCATCTGCCAAATCGAAGGCCTTTTCCTTGTCTTTTTCTATGAGCTTAACATTGAATTTTTTGGTGCAAAGGTCACGGGCGGTCTTAAAACCTACCTTGCTGCCTCCCAAGATCATTACATTTTTAATGTCCTTTTTACGCATCCCGGTAAGCTTATACAGCTCTTCCACTCCTTCGCTGGTGGTAATAAAGTACACTTGGTCTCCTTCCTTGAACACGGTATCCCCCCTTGGAATCAAGGTAAACTGTGTACCCATACGCTGTAGGGCAATGGGCATAAAATGCAGTTCTGGGAATACTTTCGCCGCCTCCTTCACCATTTTGCCCACAAAAGGGGCCGCCTTGGGAAGAAATACGCCAATCATGGTCAATAGCCCATCTTCAAACTCATAGGTGTCGTTAAATGCCGATTGGTTAAGCAGCAATTGAATCTCCGTAGCTGCCAGCTCTTCAGGGGAAATAAGCTCATCTATGCCCAATTCATCAAATTTGATGAGCTCCCGGTTATCCATAAATTCCGTGTTGGAAATCCGGGCGATGGTGCGTTTGCATCCCAATTGCTTGGCCAACATACATAGGGTAAGATTGGTAGTCTCCGAGGCGGTAACCCCAATGACCAATTCTGAACTTTGCACCTTGGCATCCCGAAGCACATCAATGGAAGTGGCATCTCCCCTAAGCACCCTAATATCCAAATGGTTGTCTGCATAGGCAAGACTTTCCTTGTCTGTATCGATCAAAGTAATATCCTGGGCCTCATAAGACAATAGTTTTGCCAAATGAAAGCCAACTTCACCTGCTCCCGCAATAATAATCTTCATCGATTAAAGTAAAATGTTCTCAAAAAATTCAATTTGTGCTACGAATGGTAAAAAAAGAATAGAAAATCTGGTCCAAAAGACACATAAGTAACATGATACGGAAAAGTATTCCTTTGTTGCAGGGCAAAATTACGCAATTATTTTTTGTACGCCTTCCATACGCCTAAGTTGTATATTTGCCGCAAATTACGCCCATGTCCAAAAAAGTCATCCCCTATAAAGATTCCGAGCTAGGTAAAAAGGAGCAGGTCACGCAAATGTTCGATACCATCTCTGAGGATTATGATGGCCTTAATCGGGTTATTTCCTTTGGCATAGATGTCAAATGGCGCAAAAGGGTGGTGAAGGTGCTTCAAGAAAAGAAGCCCAAATCTATTTTGGATATTGCCACGGGTACCGGTGATCTTGCCATTGCGATGACGAAGACCGGAGCGGAAAAAATTGTGGGTCTGGACATTTCTCCCGGCATGTTGGAGGTGGGTCGAAACAAAATTGCCCATAAGGCATTGCAACATACCATTGAAATGGTGGTGGGCGACAGCGAGAACCTCTCTTTTGACGACCATTCATTTGATGCGGTAACAGTGGCTTTTGGGGTGCGTAATTTTGAAAATTTGGAGAAAGGGCTGCAAGAAATCCACCGGGTATTGAAACCTGGAGGCACCTTGGTGGTTTTGGAAACTTCCGTCCCCACCAAATTTCCCTTTAAACAGGGGTATACGTTTTATTGTGGCCATATTCTCCCGGTCATAGGCAAAATCTTTTCAAAGGACCGTTCTGCATATGCCTATTTGAGCGAATCGGCATCGAAGTTCCCGCATGGGGAGGCATTCAACAATATTTTGGGCAAAATTGGGTTTATAGGTATAGAGAACATGCCCCAGACGTTTGGGGTGGCATCCATATATGTCGCTACAAAATAATTAGATGAAAAACCTCTTCATGCTATTAGGCTTGCTTCTGCTAAGCCAAAGTTCATTGTCCCAATTCAGAAAAGACCCCATTCTCAATCTTCAAACGGAGGATATGAAGCTACTGAACTGGGGGTATTACTTAGGTTTCAACCAATATGATTTCCAATTTGATTACAAGAACAATGTAGGCCAGGATATTTTGGTGGACAAAAGTCTGGGATTCAATGTGGGGCTTATCGGGGAACTTCGCATCAATGAGTTTTTAGATGCCCGTTTTGAACCTGGATTGTTGTACAGCCAGCGGATATTGGGTTTCCCGGGATTTAGCACCCAGGCCGAGGCCATTAGGGAAGTTCGTTCCACTTATATCCGATTTCCCCTTCTGATCAAGGCGAGTGCCAAACGGTTTGGTAACTGGAAGCCCTATGTTACAGGTGGAGTTTATACTTCCATGAACCTGGGGAGCAAGGAGGATAGTTTGGACGACAACAGCAGTGGCCAGTTTAGGATGAAGAAGAACGTCTATGGTTACGAAATTGGGTTTGGCATCGACATTTATACGGAATATTTTAAATTCTCTCCTTCCATAAGAGGTGTATTTGCCTTAACGGACGAATTGGTCCCCGATAACGACCCGGCCAGCCCATGGACGGGCAACATCAATGCCATGCGCACCCGAGGTTTTTTTATCAATTTTACGTTTGAATAGGTAGTTGGATAGTTGGATAGTTGGATAGTTGGATAGTTGGATAGTTGGATAGTTGGATAGTTGGATAGTTGGATAGTTGGATAGTTGGATAGTTG
>NZ_JANQLX010000005.1 GCF_028280385.1 Allomuricauda sp.
AATAACCAATAACCAATAACCAATAACCAATAACCAATAACCAATAACCAATAACCAATAACCAATAACCAATAACCAATAACCAATAACCAATTAACGGTGAAGGTTTTCAGATAATTGATTACGGCTTTTTCAAAAACAAACATTTTTTGTCATAATCGATAACGGCTTTACCCTTTTTTAGGATATCGGCCCCGATAATGCCATCAACGGGTAGGGAATTATGGGAAGTAAGCGCTTCGTTGACGTGGACCAGATCAAACAAGACAATTTGCTGTTTTTTTCTTGACCAATCGCCAATCTGGATTTTGTTCTTGGAAGAGACCAAAGTTTCCATTTCTGTGGCACCGGCCCCCGCTGCCTTTACATCAGAGACTTCGGATATCATTTTGAACACCTCAATTTTGTCCATGCCTACACAAGTGTTTGAGGCACCTGTGTCCAGAATAAAACGCCCGGATACCCCATTGATCTTGGCAGAAATCTCAAAATGGTTGGTTTCCGTCAGCACCAATGGGATGCGGATATACTTTTTGGATTTCAGGAATTTTTTGAGGGATTTCATCTCCAATTTTTCTTAAAGATAAACCTATTTTTGCTTTATGATCATTACGGATACCCATACCCATTTATATAGCGAGGCTTTTGATAACGATCGGGATAATGTCGTCCAAAAAGCCATTGATCTTGGCGTGGAACGCTTTTTTGTCCCGGCCATAGATTCAACCTATACCCAATCCATGATTGCATTGGAACAGCGCTTTCCAGAACATGTTTTTTTGATGATGGGCCTCCATCCCACCCATGTAAAGGAAAACTTCAAGGATGAGTTGGCGCATGTGGAAGAAATGTTATCCCAGCGAAAGTTTTATGCGGTAGGTGAAATCGGCATCGACCTGTACTGGGACAAATCGTTTTTGAGGCAGCAGCAGGAAGCCTTCATCCATCAGATACGGCTGGCCAAAAGGCATCAACTCCCCATTGTGATCCATTCTAGGGAATCCTTTGATGAAATATTTGAGATTCTGGAGCAAGAAAAGGATGCATCCCTTTTTGGTATATTTCATTGCTTTGCCGGTACTTTGGACCAAGCGCAAAGGGCCATTTCATTCAATATGAAATTGGGTATCGGGGGCGTGGCCACCTTCAAGAATGGCAAAATTGACCAGTTTCTGGACCAAATAGATCTGAAACACATTGTGCTGGAAACGGATTCACCTTACCTGGCGCCTGTACCTTACAGGGGAAAGCGCAACGAGAGTTCATACATCATCAATGTGTTGGACAAACTAACCCAAATCTATGGCAAGGACCGGGAAACCATAGCTGGGATCACCACTGAAAATTCAAAGGAAGTTTTTGGGATTTAAAAACAAAAAAGATGAAAGCTAAAATTCTGTTGATCTATACAGGGGGTACCATTGGAATGGTAAAGGACTACGAAACCGGGGCCTTAAAGGCGTTCGATTTTGACGAACTGGTGGGCAATATACCGGAATTGAACCAGCTGGACTGTGAAATTGCCGGACTTTCATTTGAGCATCCCATAGATTCATCCAATATGAATCCGACGTACTGGTCCAAAGTAGCCGGAATGATCTCGGACAACTACAATGTCTATGATGGATTTGTAGTACTGCACGGAAGTGATACCATGAGTTATTCCGCCTCAGCGTTGAGCTTTATGCTGGAAAATCTATCCAAACCGGTAATATTTACAGGGTCCCAGTTGCCCATTGGAGATTTGCGCACCGATGCCAAGGAGAACCTGATCACCTCCATTCAGATTGCAGCCCTTAAGCAAAAGGGGAAACCGGTAATTCAGGAAGTGGGCCTATATTTTGAATATAAATTGTATCGGGGAAACAGGACCACCAAGATCAATGCTGAGCACTTTGAGGCCTTTGCCTCCCTGAACTATCCGCCTTTGGTGGAATCAGGGGTGCACCTCAATGTGAACCACTCCTATTTATGGAAACCAGCCCAAAAGAAAAAAGCATTTAAGGTGCATCAGCAGATGGATTCCAATGTTGCCGTGCTCAAATTGTTTCCGGGACTTAATCAACAAGTATTGAAATCTGTTCTTGCCATAGACGGTTTGCGGGCTTTGATCTTGGAGACCTATGGTGCGGGAAACGCACCTATGGATTCTTGGTTCTTGGAAGAATTGGGAAGGGCGGTAAGACAAGGATTACATATTATCAATGTAACACAATGCTCCGGGGGAGCAGTGGCCATGGGGCATTATGAGACCAGCGAAAAACTCAGGGAACTACAATTGATCAGTGGAAGGGACATTACCACCGAAGCGGCGGTAACCAAGGCCATGTACCTGTTGGGCAATGGTATTTCCAACAAATTGTTCAAGACTATTTTTGAGACTCCGTTACGCGGTGAAATGCTCTAAAATTAACGGCGTAAATTTCGATAAATAATTATTTTTTCGTTTATTGCCCGACCTAACTAAGATTAAACAGAGAGGTGGCCGAGTGGTCGAAGGCGCACGCCTGGAAAGTGTGTATACACCAAAAGTGTATCGAGGGTTCGAATCCCTTCCTCTCTGCTAGGTATTTTAATTTTTTGGTATTAAAATTTTTATATCTTTAACATTATTAACTAACTAAATTTAAGTTTTAGAAAAATGAAAAAATTATCCTTTACTCTGGCTGCTGCCGGAATGTTTGTTATGGGAACTACAACTGCATCTGCGGCCTTGTTTCAAGATGAAGCTGCGGCCGAAGCCAGCAAAGGTTTTACCCAAGTACTAAAAGAACAATTTATCCAAGGGGGACCTGCTTTTATGGGTATCGTACTTTTATGTTTGATCTTGGGATTGGCGGTTGCGATTGAAAGAATAATTTATTTGAACCTTGCAAGTACCAATACTTCCAAGCTCAAACAACAAGTTGAGGATGCCTTGGCTTCCGGAGGTGTGGAAGCGGCCAAAGAAGTGTGCCGAAACACCAAAGGTCCTGTTGCTTCCATCTTCTACCAAGGATTGGATAGAGCGGGAGAAGGTTTGGAATCTGCTGAAAAGGCCGTGGTTGCCTACGGTGGGGTTCAAATGGGACAATTGGAGAAAAACGTTTCCTGGTTGTCTTTGTTCATCGCCATTGCGCCCATGCTAGGGTTCATGGGTACGGTAATCGGTATGATTCAGGCCTTCCAGAAAATTGCCGCTGTTGGTAACTTGAGTGCGTCATTGATCGCTGGTGATATCCAGGTAGCACTTTTGACAACGGTATTTGGTTTGATCACTGCGATTATCCTTCAAATTTTCTACAACTATATCATTGCAAAAATCGATAGTATCGTAAATGACATGGAAGATTCCTCCATATCCCTGATTGATATGTTGGCTGCCCACAAAAAATAATTACGAACCAAAAACTATCGGGAATCATGAATAAGATTATAAAATTTGCACTTATAGCCATCGGACTAATTGCTGCGGTCCTATGGTTCTCGTTGCCCTCAGGTGACGATCCTGATGCCATCAACAGTGGTTCCATGAACTTTATGTTCGTGATCATGTACATCCTTTTGGCCATTGCTGTTGTAGCATCAGTATTTTTCGGGTTGAAAAAATTGTTTTCCACACCCGGAAGTCTAAAAAAAGCACTGTTTTCCATTGGAGGTCTGGCCATTGTAGTGGCTGTTTCCTATGGACTTTCTTCTGGTAACGCCGAAGTTGTTGAGGCCATGTCCGGAAGGGGAATTGAGACCACTGAAAGTACGGTAAAGACCATTGGAATGGGCTTGAACGTATTTTTTATCCTTACCCTAGTTGCCGTTGTATTGATGGTATTCCCTGGGTTGAAGAAAATGTTTGTTAAGTAAAAAACAAAGTTATGCCTAGAAGAAAAGGAGCACCGGAAGTTAACGCCGGTTCCATGGCTGACATAGCTTTCCTTCTTCTTATCTTTTTCTTGGTTACCACAACCATTGAAACAGATGCGGGATTGGATCGTATGTTGCCACCAATGGAGCCGCCAGAGGAAGATGTGGTTATTAAGCAAAAGAACATTTTTACTGTGAATATCAATAAAAATGGTCAGTTGTTGGTAGAAGACGAATTGATGCAGCTCAAGGATTTGAGAAAAGCTGCGATAGCTTTTCTGGAAAATGGCGCGGATGGTACCTGCAACTACTGTCAAGGTAGAAAGGACCCAGCCTCTTCAGACAATCCGTCCAAAGCGATCATCTCATTGAAGAACGATAGGGAAACCAAATACAGTACCTACATTACCGTTCAAAATGAGCTGGTAGGAGCGTATAATGATTTAAGAGACCGCGAGGCCCAACGCATTTTTGGTCGGGACTTTACCGAAATGGAAGCGGAATACCTTAATCCAGAAACAGCTTCAAGCATTCGTGACGATTTAAAAGATAAGGTTAAGCGTGTTCAGGATATGTTTCCACAGAAACTTTCCGAGGCAGAAACAACCAGTAACTAAAGTTTAGAGAATATGGCAAAGTTTGCAAAAAAGAAAGATGGGGATTTGCCAGCGGTATCAACCGCTTCATTACCCGATATCGTCTTCATGTTGCTGTTTTTCTTTATGACGGTGACCACAATGAAAGACAGTTCGTTGTTGGTGGAAAACACGCTTCCAAACGCTTCTGAAATCAAGAAACTGGAGAAAAAGGACAGGGTTATCTACATTTATGTCGGAAAACCAACCCAAGAGTACCAAAAAGTATTTGGTACGGAGCCTAAGATCCAGCTGAACGATAAGTTTGCCAATGTTGACGAAGTAGGTTCGTACATTTTGGCAGAGCGTGCTAAAAAACCGCAGGAATTACAGAACGTATTGACTACTGCATTAAAGGTGGATAAAGATGCCAACATGGGTCTTATCGCCGATATTAAACAGGAATTGAGAAAAGTAAATGCCTTGAAGGTCAACTATACGACCTACGAAGGAAATGCTTTTAACAACCTGCAGTAGCCAATAACTTAGATTTAGTGGAAAACGCTTCAGTGTACAAACATTGAAGCGTTTTTTTATGCCTTTCCATTTATAGATACTCTTGTTTTTGGAATAGTTGTTGTGATGGTTTATTGGTGCATGTACGCATCAAATCCAAAGTCCAACTAAACATTTAAATTATGGCCAGAAACAACGAAATCCCGGAGGTAAATGCCGGGTCAATGGCAGATATTGCATTTTTGCTATTGATATTCTTCTTGGTTACAGCCACGATCCAGACCGATATGGGCCTGGACCGTAAACTACCTTCCAAAGAACCTGCTCCACCCGCCACGTTTAAAGAGCGAAATGTATTCAGGATAGTCCTTAACAAAAACGATGAACTTATGGTGGAAGGAAACCTGATGTCCATTAAAAACCTCAGGTCTGCAGCTATAGCATTCTTGGATAATGGTGGGTTCGACCAGAATATGGAAGGTCACTGTTCGTATTGTAAGGGTGCCATGGACCCTGAGGCATCGGATAACCCTGAAAAGGCAATCATTTCATTGAATAGTGATAGGGAAGCCACCTATGGGATGTATGTAATGGTACAAAACGAATTGACGGCAGCCTACAATGAACTTAGAAATAGGGAAGCACAACGATTGTTCCAAAGGGATTACGTGGAAATGGAGAAGGAATATTTTGCGCCAGAAACACCTGCCCAAGACAAAATAGAACTAAAAGAGCGCATCACGGAGATCAGGAATCTGTTTCCCATGAAATTATCCGAAGCAGAAACCAAACAAATCCAATAAAACAAGATAAGATGGGAAAAGTAAGAAAAAGTAAAAATCGGGTACCGGCTATTTCAACAGCGTCCTTGCCAGATATAGTATTTATGTTGTTGTTCTTTTTTATGACGGTGACCACCATTAAGGACAGTCCCTTGTTAGTGGAAAATGAATTGCCATTGGCGGATCAAATCAAAAAGTTGGAGAAAAAAGATCGTGTAATCGAGATTTATGTGGGTAAACCCGCGCAGGAATATACAAAAGTGCTAGGGTCAGAGCCCAAGATCCAATTGGATCAAAAATTGGCCTATGTTGAAGACGTGGCACCATATGTCTTGGCAGAACTTGCCAAAAAACCGGATGCCATCAGAAATTTGGTCACTGTTTCCCTAAAAGTGGACAAAAATGTGGGTGTGGGAATAGTGCAGGATATCAAGGAAGAATTACGCAAGGTGAACCTGCTTAAGGTGAATTACACTACCTATGATGGTAACGCATTGGCCCAAATGAAATAGAGTGCACAACTTCCGTAAAAAACAATCCAAATGCGTATTTTGGATTGTTTTTTTATGTAATCGATTTATGAAAAACTACTTTGTAGCATCTTTGGTGGTTTTCAGTTGTCTCCTTTCTTCAAAGGCATGGACGCAGACCAATGAAACGGTTGATAACAGATATCTAGAGGATCAGTTCTATATCGGATTGGGATTCAATTTTCTGCTAGACCGACCCATGGATGTGGTTCAAAGAAGTCTTTCCTATAATTTACAAGCTGGTTTTATCAAGGATATTCCGTTGAATTCTAGACGAAACTTTGGACTCGGACTGGGAGTTGGATATGCCACCAATTCTTATTATTCCAACATAAAGGCCACTAAGCAGGATGAGGGCATCACGTATGAGGTGGTCAGTACCAGGGATATTGCCCGTAGCAAATTGGAGACCCACGCCATTGAATTTCCACTAGAGCTTAGATGGCGAACATCCACACCGGAAGATTATAAGTTTTGGCGGATTTATGTTGGGGCCAAGTTGGCATACGCCTTTTCAACAAGATCTAGATTGGTAATGGAAGAGGAACCAACGGTGGCATTTTCGAACAATGATATTGAAGATTGGCAATATGGGCTTACTTTAAGTTTTGGATACAATACCTGGAACATTAGGGCCTATTACGCCTTAAATCCATTGATGAAGGAAGGTACCCAGATTGAAGGGGCAGATCCCATAAATATGAAAGTACTGCGCATTGGCGTGGTCTTTTATATTTTATAGCCAGTATTTTAGAATAAGTAGTTGGGAACCCACCCCAACGATAAATCCTATTAAGAGTTCCGCTTTACTGTGCGCCTTCAGATACAACCTGGACGTGGCCACCAAACCCGTTAGGAGGATAAAAAGACTGATTCCCAATGTGATGTTCTTCTCAAAATGAATGCTGAGTCCGATCATAAACATCAGCAAGCTTCCCATACCCAATAGGTGCATACTCGTCTTGAACTTAAGGAACAACAAAATCAGTGCGGCACCCGTGGCGGTCAAAAGGCCGGTAAAATAAAAGAACAGCTCGTTGACGTAGTTGTTGGGAATCACCTTGTACAAGATCATAAGAAAGAGCACGCAGCTAATGTACAAGGGGTATTTTCGTTCATTTAGGGTGGGCAAGAATATGGAGTGGATGACTCCTAAATTTTTGAGGATAAGAAAAAAGATGATCGGTATGATCACGGTCAATATGAAAATGGGAAGAATATTTCCACTTTGCACCTCTAAACTGCTATAGGGAGTAAGTTTAAAGAACATTAAGGTGCCACCAATTGGAATAAAGAGCGGGTGGAAGACATAGGAAACAATGTTCAGGAAATGGTGCATCAGATTTGCTTTCTTAACCTGGCAACAGGTATTCCAAGTTGTTCCCGGTATTTGGCAACAGTTCTTCTGGCGATGGGATACCCCCGTTCCTTCAAAATCTTGGCCAGTTTGTCATCGGTCAGGGGCTTCTTTTTTTCCTCCTCGCCAATAACGGTTTCCAAAATTTTCTTGATCTCTTTGGTGGATACATCCTCGCCCTGTTCATTTTTCATGGCCTCCGAAAAATAATCCTTGATCAGTTTGGTGCCATAAGGGGTGTCCACGTACTTGCTATTGGCCACTCTGGATACAGTGGATACGTCCATCCCAATCTGATCGGCAATGTCCTTGAGTATCATGGGACGGAGTTTTCGTTCATCCCCACTTAAAAAGTACTCCCTTTGATATTCCATTATGGAACTCATGGTCACAAACAAGGTTTGCTGGCGTTGCTTGATGGCATCGATGAACCATTTGGCGGCATCCAATTTTTGTTTGATAAAAAGGACCGTATCCTTTTGTGCCTTCGATTTTTCTTTGGAATTTTTGTACCCTTCCAGCATATTGCTATAATCCCTGCTCACGTGAAGTTCGGGTGCATTTCTTCCATTAAGGGTAAGTTCCAGTTCCCCTTCCACAATTTTTATCGAAAAGTCGGGAACAATATGTTCAATGACCCGGGTGTTACCGGCATAGGAGCCACCTGGTTTTGGGTTTAATTTTTCAATTTCCCCAATGGCCGCCTTAAGTTCTTCCTCCCCGATATGGTGCTTTTGGAGTAGTTTACTGTAGTGTTTTTTGGTGAATTGATCAAAAGATTTCTCCAGTATACTTATGGCCAGTTCCACCGCCGGGGTCTTTTCCTTTCTTTTAAGTTGAATGATCAAGCATTCTCCCAACGAACGTGCACCAACCCCTGGGGGATCCAATTCCTGAACTGTTCTTAGAACGGCCTCAATATCCGTTTCCTCTACATAGATATTCTGTGTAAAGGCCAGATCATCCATGATATCGGACAATGGCCTTCTGATATAGCCGCTTTCATCCACACTACCCACCAGAAACTCTGCAATGGCCCATTCCTGGTCGTCCAGATAAATGGTGTTCAGCTGATTGATCAAATATTGGTTGAAGGAGATGCCGGAAGCGTAGGGAATACTTTTTTCATCATCATCCGCGCTATAGTTGCTTGTTTGCGTTCGGTAATCCGGAATTTCATCATCGCTGAGGTAATCATCAATGTTGATTTCGTCTGCAGCAATGGTTTCGCTATCCGAGTCATCGTAAGTATCCTCGTAGCCATCATCAATACCCTCTTTTTCTTCCTTGCCACTTTCCAGTGCCGGATTTTCCTCAAGCTCCTGCTTCAATCGTTGTTCAAACGCCTGGGTGGGCAATTGAATCAACTTCATAAGCTGAATCTGTTGGGGAGACAGCTTTTGGGAGAGCTTGAATTGAAGGTGTTGTTTTAGCATATTGATTTATGGTCTGCCTCTTATAAATTTAAGGAATCCTATTAAAATTCCGCATTCTGCGGAAACCTTGGGTAAGGAATCACATCCCGGATATTTCCCATACCCGTGGCAAATTGGACCATTCGCTCAAAACCAAGGCCAAAACCACTGTGGACAGCAGTTCCAAAGCGTCTTAGATCCAAATACCACCATAGTTCCTTGTCGTCAATATTCAGTTCTTTGATTTTTTGCTGTAATACTTCCAATCGCTCTTCCCTTTGCGAACCCCCAACAATTTCCCCAATTCCCGGGAACAGTACATCCATGGCGCGTACGGTTTTTTCGTCATCGTTCAAGCGCATGTAAAAGGCCTTGATATTGGCAGGATAATCAAATAGGATGACAGGGCACTTAAAGTGCTTTTCAACCAAATAACGCTCATGCTCACTTTGCAGGTCGGCACCCCAATCATCTATGGGAAACTGGAATTTCTTTTTCTTGTTGGGCTTGCTGTTTCTCAAAATATCAATGGCTTCCGTGTAGGTGACCCGCTTAAAGTTGTTGTCAACAATAAACCTCAACTTTTCGATCAATGCCATTTCAGAGCGTTCGTTCTGTGGTTTGGATTTCTCCTCATCCAGCAATCGTTTTTCCAAAAATTCCAGATCATCCTGACAATGTTCGAGTACATATTTCAAAATGGACTTTATAAAATCCTCCGCAAGATCCATATTGGCATCCAGATCATAGAAGGCCATTTCGGGCTCTATCATCCAAAACTCCGCCAAGTGGCGGGAAGTGTTGGAGTTCTCAGCCCTAAAAGTGGGGCCGAATGTATATACTTTACCGAGTCCCATGGCATAGGTTTCGGCTTCCAACTGCCCAGAAACTGTTAGATTGGTCTCCTTTCCGAAGAAATCCTGGGTATAGTCTACTTCTCCTTGGTCATTTAAAGGTTCTTTTCCAGGCTCAAAAGTACTCACCCGAAACATCTCTCCGGCTCCTTCCGCATCCGAACCCGTGATTATCGGGGCATGCATATAGTAGAAGCCATTTTGCTGAAAATATTGGTGAATTGCAAATGCCAAGGCAGAACGCACCCGCATAACCGCGGAAAAGGTGTTGGTTCTCACTCGTAGATGCGCCTTTTCCCTTAAAAACTCCAGGGAGTGTTTTTTAGGCTGAATGGGATAACTTTCTGGATCTGCCGAACCATGGACAAAAATGTCGCTGGCCTGGATTTCCACGCTTTGTCCCCTTCCCTGACTTTCCACTAAGGTGCCAGTTACCTTTAAGGCGGCCCCTGTGGTAATTTGTTTGAGAAGCGCTTCGTCAAATTGCTCAAAGTCCACAACGCATTGAAGATTATGGATGGTGGATCCGTCATTCAGGGCAACAAAACGATTGCTTCTAAAGGTTTTGACCCATCCATTAACTTCCACATGTTCTCCAATTGGCTGTTCTGCCAGCAGTTCTTTTACAGCGTACGATCTCATTTTAATTCAAGATAAATTAAGCGGTAAAGATAGCTTTTTGGTCAAAAAAGATTGGTATCCTAGAGGCAATAAAAGTTGCCAATGCCCTATTTATCCTTAATGTTGACCTCTTCTTGTGGAAGGATGTCAATCTGTGGTTTTTTGAGCACTTGCTTATTGGCAATACTGCGTTCCAGGGAAAGCAGGAGCGATGGCAACAAGATCAAGTTGGCCAACATGGCAAAAAGCAAGGTTGCGGATACAAGTCCACCCAAGGCCTTTGTGCCCCCAAAACTTGAGATTATAAAGACGGAAAACCCAAAGAACAGTACTATGGAAGTATAAAACATGCTCACCCCTGTCTCACGGAGTGCGGCATAGACCGATCGCTTGATATGCCACTTGTGGGTTGCCAGTTCTTGCCTGTACTTGGCCAAAAAGTGGATGGTGTCATCCACAGAAATACCAAAGGCAATACTAAATACCAGGATCGTGGAGGGTTTTATGGGGACTCCCAAATACCCCATTACCCCAGCGGTAATGACCAAGGGCAATAGATTGGGGACCAAGGATATGATGATCATTCTGAAGGATCGGAACAAATAGGCCATAAATAGGGATATAAGTCCAATGGCCAAGGCAAGGGACAACAGCAAGTTTTTTACTAAGTACTTGGTTCCTTTAAGAAACAATAGCGCTTTTCCGGTCATATAAACGTTATAACGCTCCACCGGGAAAAACTTGGTGATGGATTCGAGGACATCTTCCTCGATTTCCTCCATTCGGTCTATCTTTACATCCTGCATATAGGTGGTTATGCGGGCGGTTTGGCCGGTACTGTCCACAAAACTTTCCAGCAAATCCCCATCACTGGACGATTTTCGGGCCACATCCATGATAAAAGTGTTCTCTTGGGATGTAGGGAGCTGGTAGTACTTTGGAATCCCATTATAAAAGGCCTGTTTGGAATACTTTACCAAATTGACCACGGAAACGGGTTTTGATAGCTCGGGAATTTCCTCGATAACAGTTCCCAACTGGTCCATTCGCCTTAGGGTGGCGGGCTTGGTCACTCCATTTTTACGTTTGGTATCCACCACAATTTCCATGGGCATGATGCCATCAAACTCCTCCTCAAAAAAGCGGATGTCCTTAAAATAGTGGGTGTTCTTGGGTAAATCCTCAATACGACTCCCTGTGATCTTAATCTGGTAAATACCCACTATGCTCAAAACCAATACGACCACGGAGGTTATGTATACCGCAATTCTATGGTTTCTAACAATATGCTCCATCCAGTTCACAAAGAAATCAATCCACCTTTTGTTCAGGTGCTTTAAGTGTTTGGTCTTCGGCAGGGGCATAAAACTGTAGAGAATGGGAATGATCAAAAGAGACAGTATAAAAATCCCAATGATGTTAATAGAGGCCACGATACCAAATTCCTTGAGCAAGTCACTATCCAGGATGATAAAAGTGGCAAAACCGGATGCGGTGGTGATGTTGGTCATCAAGGTGGCATTCCCAATTTTGGAAATGACCCGTTGTAACGATAGCGCCTGATTACCGTGTTTTTTTACCTCCTGCTGATATTTGTTGATCAAGAAAATACAATTGGGAATCCCAATAACAATGATTAATGGCGGTATAAGGGCGGTTAGAATGGTGATTTCATATTTGAAAAGCCCCAAAATTCCAAAGGCCCACATAACCCCAATGATTACCACGAACATGGAGATAAACGTGGCCCGGAAACTTCTAAAAAAGAAAAAGAAGATAATGGAGGTGACCAATAGGGCCGCCCCAATAAAAACACCGATCTCATCCACAATGGACTTGGTATTCCAGGTTCTAATGTATGGCATGCCGGAAACCCTTACATCCAAATTGGTCTCGGCTTCAAAACTTTTAACCAAATCGCCCAAGTCGTTAAGGATGAACTCGTTCCTCACCCTTGTGTTCATGATATCCTTGTCCAAATAGGCAATGGTCTGGATGGTTCCGCTTTCGGCATTGTAAATTAAGTTGTCATAAAATGGCAACTCATCAAAAAGATGTTCTTTTAGAGAAGTGACTTCATCCTCGGTTTTTGGAGGTTCCACAATTAGAGGTTCCATCACAAAAATCTGCTCCTCGTTGTCCTTTTTTAGGACTCTTAGGTTATCTGTTGAAATGACATAATCAATTTCTGGAAAAGCATCCAATTGTTTGCTCAACTTGTTCCAGCGGTTGAACTTGCTCGGGGTAAATAAGGAAGAATCCCGAACCGCCAGTACAATAGCATTTCCTTCTTCGCCGAAGATACTTTTAAAAGCGTTGTATTGGACCGTTGCTGGATGATCATCCGGTAAGATGTTGGCCTCTGTATTGGAAAATTGCATGTTTTTCCATTGCATGGCCAAAAAAACGGTGAATGCGGTAACACAGAGCAGGATGAGAATTCTGTTACGTAGAATAATACGTGCCACGGTGGGCCAAAATCCCCTTGTTAACTTTGCTACCATACGTTTTTTATTGGGCGCAAAGGTAGAAAATGATTGGTTGTGTTCCTAAGGAAAGCAAGAGCTTGTTGCTAGGTGTTACACCTTCATGATTTCGGTTTCCTTCACGGAAAGGATGCTATCCACTTTCTTGATGAAGGTATCGGTCAATTCTTGTACGTCCACTTCCGCATTGCTCAATCTATCTTCAGAAATTTCAAGCCTTTTGAGTTCTTTGTTGGCATCTTGTCTGGCATTTCGGATGCTCACTTTGGCGTCTTCCGCCTCAGATTTGGCCTGTTTTACCAACTGTATTCTGCGTTCCTCGGTTAATGGAGGTACGTTGATGATGACCATTTCGCCATTGTTCATCGGATTAAAGCCTAAGTTGGCGTTCATGATGGCTGTCTCAATTTCTGGGAGAAGTGTTTTTTCCCAAGGCTGAACCGAAATGGTACGGGCATCAGGGGTGTTTATGTTTGAAACCTGGGATAGTGGGGTGGGCGAACCATAATACTCCACCATAACGGTAGAAAGCATTACCGGACTTGCTTTTCCAGCACGAATCTTTACCAAGGCCTTTTCTAGATGGGAAATACTCCCTTGCATACTTTCCTTGGTGGTGTCCAAAATAAAACTTACTTCTTCTTCCATAATTTTAAATTTTTACTTCTGGCATCAAAGGTTGTACCAATTTATATGTTTACAACCGTACCGATGTTCTCTCCAGAAACTATTCGCATAAGATTGCCCCTTGTGTTCATGTCGAAGACCACAATGGGCAGCTCATTTTCCTGACTTAGTGTAAATGCTGTGGTATCCATTACCTTCAGTCCCTTGGAAAGGACATCGTTAAAGGAAATGGTGTCAAATTTAGTAGCGGTCTTGTCCTTCTCCGGGTCCGAGGTGTAGATCCCATCCACACGTGTTCCTTTCAGGATAACATCCGCCTTAATCTCAATGGCGCGCAATACGGCTGCTGAATCCGTGGTGAAATACGGGTTCCCGGTTCCTCCTCCAAAAATAACCACCCTGCCTTTTTCCAAATGGCGCATGGCCCTTCTTCTAATGAAGGGTTCCGCAACTTCATTGATTTTTATGGCCGACTGCAATCGGGTTTCCACGCCTTTAAGCTCGAGTGCACTTTGCAGGGCTAATCCGTTGATCACCGTGGCCAACATGCCCATATGGTCTCCCTGAACACGATCCATTCCTTGGCTGGACCCCGAGAGGCCTCTAAAAATATTTCCCCCTCCAATCACAATGGCTACTTCCACCCCTTGATCAACAACGGCCTTGATATCTTCCGCATAATCAGATAACCGATTGGCATCTATTCCATATTGTTGTTCGCCCATGAGGGCTTCGCCACTAAGCTTTAATAAAACTCTTTTGTATTGCATTTAGGATGTCTTGAAGTCGGGACAAAAATAATCAAAAATATTAATGGGGAATTAGGCCAAAAATGGATGTTTCCGGATAAAAATGAAGAAAAAAATCATACATTCTGTAACCTTTCAAAAAAACAACGGTATTTCCTTCAACAACACAAAACCAAACCCAATTGCAAGATCTAAATGACAATGCCTTGATGCTCAAAGTAAAAAATGGCGACCTGGACAAATTGGGGCTATTGTACGAACGTCATAAGAAAAGGCTGTTTGGATTTTTTTACAATATGGGAAATACACCTTCGGTGAGTGAGGATCTGGTTCAAAATGTATTTGTCCGCATGCTGAAATACAAAAGTTCGTACACTGGCGAAGGCCTGTTTGCAGCTTGGATGTTTCGGATGGCCAGAAATGTAAATTATGACCATCATAAAATGAGCTCCAAAAAGAGGACCGTGGATGGGATGGTGCCGGAAGATATGTTGGCGACGGTGCAGGATGAAGATTCCCAAATGGAGTCCAACGAAGATACATTGCAATTAAATAAAGCCCTTTCCCGATTACCAACGGACAAGCGGGAAGTTTTGGTGATGAGCAAATTGAGGGAGTTGCGGTTTAAGGAAATAGGAGAGGTCTTGGGTTGTACGGAAGGAGCTGCAAAAGTAAGGGTACATCGTGCGCTGAAGGATTTGCGGGAGATTTATTTACAAATGGAAACAGTTTGAATATGGACAAAGATAATTTTGAAGCGCTGGCAATGGATTACCTGGCTGGTGTAATGACGGAGGAAGAAAAGCGCGGGTTCCAAACACTTTTGGACAGCGATGAACACCTGGCCAACCAATTTGGGGAGTTGTTGGTCACCTACCAAAAAATGGAACATCTTCAGGAGTCCGAACCCTCTTCAAACATGGACGATACTTTTTATACCATGCTATATACCGCCATGGAAAAGGAGCACGCCAAAAAACAAAAGCGATTTAATCTGGGCTCGCTTACCACATTTTTTTCACCTAAGCTGGCCTTGGGTGCCCTATTGGTGGTTTTTGGTGTGGCCCTGGGTTATTGGCTTAACTGGGACAGGAATCAGCAAGCGGTGGAAATTGTTGGGGACTCCAATGAAACGGAAATGATACGGCAAAAATTGGTATTGACCCTCTTGGAACAGCCATCGGCCAATCAGCGGTTGCAAGGCGTAAGTGAAGCCAATAAGATTGAATCTGCGGACGAAATCGTAATCCAGGCACTGCTTCAAACACTGAATAACGATAGCAATGTTAATGTGCGGTTGGCGGCGATAGAATCGCTTTCCCATTATGTGGACAAGCCAGCGGTGAGGCAGGGATTGGTGCAGTCCATTCCCAATCAGGAATCGCCCATACTCCAGATTACATTGGCCAACTTGATGGTGGCACTACAGGAGAAGTCATCCATTGAGCCCTTTAAACAGTTATTAAAGGAAAAACAGTTGGATACCACGGTACAGAAAAAAATACGGAACTCCATAGAGTCCATAATCTAGTTTATTTATCAGTCGCCCAAAAGGGTATAATCAAATTACGAACAGTCAAATTTTAAACAATGAAACAGTTGAGTTTATGGATTTTTCTACTGACAACAGTGGGAATTTCATGGGTGCATGCCCAACAAAAACAATCCACGGAGATCATTAAAAAGGAAATTTCCATGGAGAACAATGAACAGCATCAATTGGTGGTCAAAAATGTCTTTGGCAATGTATCCGTGGAAGGGTACTCCGGCAACTTGGTCCTTATTGAAGTGGAAAAAAAGGTTTATGCGGATGATAGCGAAGGCTTGGATTTGGGAAAAGCGGAACTTACCCTTGAAGTCATTCAGGATTCAAAGCGAATTGTGTTGCATCCACAATCACCTTATATGGAGTTTGATGGAAAACACCTGAAGTTCAATTGGTGCGGGGACCATCAAGATCCACCGTATGATCATCAAATGAATTTCAAGATAAAGGTTCCCAATAAATTGGGTATTGATGTGTCTACGGTGAACAATGGCGAGATATCCGTCAGTAAAACCAGGGGAAACGCGCTAAGCGCAGGTAACATTAATGGAGGAATCCGCTTAAATGATGTCACTGGAAAAACCAAGATCCATTGCATCAATGGTGCTGTTGAGGTGCGATATGCCGATAACCCCACTAGCGACTCGGAATATTATTCGTTAAATGGCGACATCAATATTTCGTATCAGAAATCGCTCTCGGCCAATATCTCCTTCAAAAGTATGAACGGGGAATTGTACACAGATTTTGATATCAACAAACAGTTTATAAAAACCAGCAAGGAATCCAGTAAACGGAGTGGGCCCAAATTTAAATATGAGGCCAAACCCATCGTCCAAATTGGATCGGGAGCGGTTGATTTTGATTTTGAGACCTTGAATGGAAATGTATTCATCAAAAAAATATAACGTTATGAAAAATTGGATGATCAACAGTGTAATGGCCATGTGTTTGATGGCCGGAATGTTTGGGGCAACTGCCCAGGAAATGGATTTGTTCACAGTGCCGCTGAGTAATTCAGGAAGTCCGGGAAAACTGGTGGTGGAACAAATTTCGGGCTCGATCCATGTGAAGGGTTATGATGGGAGCGAAGTGGTGGTACAGGCCACGGTTGGGAGCGAAAAGGCGCATTACAGGGAAGAACCGGCCAAAAATGGAATGAAGAAAATACAGAATTCTTCCTTGGCCATCAGTGCGGAGGAAAAGAACAATGTAGTGGTCATCGACAATGAACATGTAAACAAGTCGGTGAACCTGATTATTAAGGTACCGCGAAATTTTTCATTGTTGCTTTCCACGATCAACAACGGAAATATCTCGGTTACCGATGTGAACGGGGAGATGGAAATCAGTAATGTTAATGGAAGCATTACCCTGGAAAATGTGAGTGGTTCCGCTACCACGGATACGGTCAACGGAGATATCAAGGTTGGGTTTAATAGCATAACAGCTGATGTTCCCATGGGCTTTAGCAGCTTTAATGGCGATTTGGACATAACTTTTCCCAGTTCGTTGAGGGCCAATGTGAAGGCCAAAAGTGATATGGGGGAGATCTTGACCGATTTTGATATGCAGATTACGGAGAATAAACCTGAAGTGAACCAAAACAGCACTTCGGGAACCTATAAAGTGAAATTGGAGCAATGGGTCAGGGGAACGATCAATGGTGGAGGTCCGGAAATGTTGTTCAAAACATTTAACGGAGATATCATGATTAAATCGAAATAGGGATGGAAATAGGCATAAAAAAAACCGCTCGATCGAGCGGTTTTTTTTCTTGAAGTTAGGCTTAGCCTAAGGCCACACGTTGAAAACCTGTTACTTCCAAGGAAGCATCCACAGATTTTACGTATTGGGCAACACTTTGTTTGCTATCCTTGATAAAAGCCTGGTTTACCAAGGTGTTGTCTTTGAAAAATCTCTTCAATTTTCCTTTTGCAATGTTTTCCAACATAGCTTCTGGTTTACCTTCCTGACGCAATTGATCTTTTGCAATCTCAATTTCCTTATCGATTACGGACTGGTCAACACCTTCTTCGTTCAGGGCAACAGGATTCATCGCGGCAGCTTGCATGGCAACATCCTTGGCAGCTTCGGCAGCACCGTCAACGGCGGCTGACAAACCAACCAATGTGGCAATTTTGTTACCGGCATGGATATAGCTGCCTACAAAAGGAGCATCTAATTTTTCGAAGCTTCCTATTTCTATTTTTTCACCAATTACACCTGTTTGCTCCGTTAATTTTTCTGCAACGGTCATTCCATTGAATGGAGCGGCCAAAAATGCATCTTTGTTGTCAAAACCAAGGGCAACATCGGCCAAATCGTTGGCCAGGGTCACAAAGCTTTCGTTTTTGGCAACGAAATCGGTCTCACAGTTCAAGGAGATGATCACCCCTGCCGAGTTATCATCGTTCACCTTGGCGATAGCGGCACCTTCAGAGGAATCCCTGTCCGCTCTTTTGGCAGCTACTTTTTGTCCTTTTTTTCTAAGGATCTCAATTGCTTTTTCAAAATCACCATCTGCTTCAACCAAAGCATTTTTGCAATCCATCATTCCAGCTCCGGTGGTCTTTCTTAGTTTATTTACTTCTGCGGCGGTAATCTTTGCCATAATTTGATTTTTTTTAGTCTTTTCCGCAAAAGCGGAAATCTTTTTAAAATTTATGTAAAGTAAAACACTGGTAAAGTGTTTTGTTTTAGCGTAACGTTAAATTTTGGACGGCTTATTCAACGCCTCCTTTGGCCTTGTCTTGCCATTCTTTTAGTTCATCCCATTTGCCATCAGCTGCCATTTGCGCTTGCTTTGGCCATGTGGTTGGGTCCAGGTGGGCCATTCTTGAGCTGGCTTCGGTCAAAATCTCCTTGATTTTCTCAGGGTCGGCCTTGGCCAACTTGGCAAAAGTGTCAATTCCGTTGTTTACCAAAGCTTCGGCGGCTTTTGGGCCAGCACCTTCAATTTTGGTAAGGTCGTCTGCCTTGTCCGCAGCTTTAGGGGCTTTTGCTTTTGGCTCTTCTTTTACCTCTTCCACTTTTTCTTCCTCAACTTTGGCCGCGGGTGCTTCTTCCTTCACCTCCTCTTTTACAGGAGCTTTTTCTTCCACTACAGGGGCTTCGGCTTTTGCTGGAGCAGCTTCTTCCGTGGCAACTTCTGCTTTTTCCTCCTGCTTTTCGCTCTTGCGTTCTGCCAAACCAGCGGCAACAGCTGCTGTTACTTCAGACATGATGGCCTCAATTGATTTTCCGGCATCGTCGTTGGCTGGGATTACATAGTCAATAGGTCTTGGGTCAGAATTGGTATCCACCATGGCGAAGATGGGAATGTTCAATTTCTGGGCTTCTTTAACCGCAATATGCTCCCTCATGGTATCCACAATGAAGATGGCACCCGGCAAACGGGTCATATCTGCGATGGAACCCAAGTTTTTCTCCAATTTGGCACGAAGACGATCTACTTGCAGTCTTTCCTTTTTGGATAGGGTATTGAATGTACCGTCTTTTTTCATACGGTCTATGGATGCCATCTTTTTCACCGCCTTTCGGATAGTGACAAAGTTGGTCAACATTCCACCTGGCCATCTTTCAGTGATGTAGGGCATGTTGATTTTGGACACTTTGTCCGCAACAATGTCCTTAGCTTGTTTTTTTGTGGCTACAAAAAGAATTTTTCTACCTGAAGCAGCAATTTTCTTGAGGGCTTCGTTGGCCTCATCAAGTTTCGCTACTGTTTTGTAGAGATTGATTACGTGAATCCCGTTTCGCTCCATATAGATGTAGGGAGACATGTTTGGGTTCCACTTTCTGGTTAGGTGTCCAAAGTGAACACCTGCTTCCAATAAGTCTTTAACTTCGACGTTACTTGCCATTTTTTGTACTTAGTTTACGTTCCGTTGTAGTAGCAATGGATTGGTGGTTGCAATTTTGCGCGCCCAGCCCATTTAGATGCTAAACTAAATTCCAAAAAGTTCGTTTTTTCCTTTTTGGAACAACGACAACTTGGTTAAAAATATAACCCTGAAATGCATCAGGGTTTTCAATGAACTTATATAATTGGGTGCAAATGCACCAAAAATCCTAACGCTTGGAGAACTGGAATTTCTTACGGGCTTTCTTCTGACCGAATTTCTTCCTTTCCACCATTCTTGGGTCCCTTGTCAACAGCCCTTCTGGCTTAAGAACAGTTCTGTTCTCTTCATTAATCTCGCACAATGCTCTTGACAAAGCCAAACGAACTGCTTCTGCCTGTCCTGTGATTCCTCCGCCGTAAACGTTTACTTTAACGTCATAGGTGTCTTCAGTCTCGGTCAAGGCAAAAGGTTGCTTTACTTTATATTGCAAGGGTGCAGTGGTAAAGTAGTCCTTTAAGTCTCTCTTGTTGATGGTGATGTTTCCTTTTCCTTCGGAAACGTATACTCTTGCTACTGCAGTTTTTCTTCTACCAATCTTATGAACCACTTCCATTATTTGTAGTCGTTTAAGTTTATTGCTTTTGGTTTTTGAGCCTCATGGTTGTGCTCTGGACCAACATATACTTTCAGGTTTCTGAACAAATCGGCACCCAACCTGTTTTTTGGAAGCATTCCCTTCACAGATTTTTCAATGAGTCTTTCAGGGTGTTTTTCCAACAATTCTTTGGCCGTAGTGGAACGTTGACCTCCTGGATATCCGGTATACCTTTGGTACTCCTTGTCGCTCCATTTGTTTCCGCTCAAATTGATTTTTTCCGCATTGATCACAACAATGTTATCACCACAGTCCACATGGGGGGTAAAGTTGGGCTTGTGTTTTCCGCGTAGCAACTTGGCTACTTTGGATGCCAATCTACCTAATGTTTCTCCCTCAGCATCAACCAATAACCATTGTTTGTCAACGGTGGATTTATTGGCAGAAATAGTCTTATAGCTTAATGTGTCCACTTCTAGAATATTATTGATTTAAAAACCTATCCCGAATAACGGGCTGCAAATGTACAATTATTAGATTGAATTACAAATGGTTGATTGGGAATATTTTTGACTTTTTCATTTGACACTCCAACAACCAAAAATTGCTGGGCAAAATTAGGGTATAATTCTGTTAAAAATCCAATAATTCGGAACAACACTGTAACTGTTGGAAAAAACCAAGGTCTTTAAGACAGCCATCAATCAAAAACAATCAACGTGTCAAGACTGATCATCCTATTGCCCTTGCTTTTCTGTGGATGGATTTCGAAAGCCCAGGATACCACCGCCGTAGTTCCGAAAAAGATTTATGTCACACAGGCCATTACAGGAGAAACACCACCTGTCATTGATGGTTTGCTTAATGATCCCGTGTGGAATATAGTGCAGTGGTCAGGTGATTATGTGGAACTTCAACCCGATGAAAACACCCCGCCCAGTTTTCAGACCAAGTTCAAAATTGTATATGATAGCAAGAACTTATATATAGGAGTACGATGTTACGATTCGGAACCGGACAAAATTGTAAAGCGCATGTCGCGTAGGGATGGTTTTGAAGGGGACTTTATCGAATTCAATATAGACAGTTATCACGATAAGCGCACGGCCTTTTCCTTTACAACCAGTGTCTCCGGCGTAAAAGGTGATGAATTTGTATCCAATAATGGCACCAATTGGGATGAGAGCTGGAATCCCATTTGGTATACCAAAACCAATATCGATGAAGAGGGCTGGACCGCCGAGTTCAGGATACCTCTGAGTCAACTTAAATTTGGTTCCGCCCAGAATCAAGTATGGGGGCTGCAATCCACCCGAAGGATTTTCCGGGCCGAGGAACGTTCGGTGTGGCAACGCAAACCCATAGATCAACCGGGATGGGTAAGTGAATTTGGAGAGCTACATGGCTTAAAAAATATAGAACCCCAAAAACAGCTGGAAATACAACCTTATACCGTGACCAGCGGGGAAACTTATGAAGCTGAGGATGGCAATCCGTTTCGGGATGGAAACGAAAGTGAGTTGACCTTTGGATTGGACGCCAAAATTGGGGTGACCAACGATCTTACCATGGACCTCACGGTAAATCCAGATTTCGGACAGGTGGAGGCAGACCCTTCCGCCATTGCCCTTGACGGCTTCCAAATATTTTTTAGGGAGCAAAGGCCATTTTTTGTGGAGAACAAGAACATCTTCGATTTTAGATTATCAGAATCCGAGGCAGGAAATACCTTTGGGTTTGATAATTTGTTCTATTCCAGAAGAATAGGCCGCAGTCCTCAAGGTTCCGTGGATACGGCTGATGATGAATATGTGGACCAACCGGACAATACCCCCATTATAGGAGCTGCCAAATTTAGTGGTAAAACCAAGGATGGCTGGGCCATTGGTGCCCTGGAAAGCGTTACCGCAAGAAGATATGCGGTTATTCGAAATGGAAATGGTGAAGAACGGCGCGAGATCGTGGAGCCACTGACCAACTATTTTGTGGGTCGCCTACAAAAGGATTTTAATGACCGAAACTCATATATCGGGGGCATTTTTACCTCGACCCACAGGGATAACCTTACCCAGGCCTTGGATTTCTTGCATAAATCAGCATTTACCGGAGGATTGGACTTTAAGCATCAGTGGGCGAACCGGGATTGGTACGTGGAAGGCAATTTTATTTTCAGTCACGTTAAGGGCAGTGCGGAAGCCATACAAAATACCCAGGAATCCATTACCCACCTGTTCCAAAGAGTGGGGGCTTCCCATGTTCAAATTGATCCCGATAGAACCTCGCTGATGGGTACCGGCGGAAATGTACAAATTGGCAAGGTGGGCAATGGACATTGGAAGTTTGAATCTGGGGGAACCTGGCGCTCTCCAGAATTGGAAGTCAACGATTTGGGTTTTCAGCGCCAGGCGGATGATATTAGACACTACACTTGGATAGGATATCAAACCTTAAAGCCGGACAATACCTTTAGGAGAGTAGGGATCAACTACAACCATTGGACCGCATGGGACTTTGGTGGAAATCACAATTACCTTCAGTTCAATACCAATAGCTGGCAAAACTGGAAGAACAATTGGTTCACTAATGCAGGATTCAACTATGCCCCGATAGAGTATGATAACTTTGCTTTACGTGGCGGGCCCAGATTGCGATCTTCACCGTGGATGGGTTTTTGGAACAGTATAAATACCGACAATCGTAAAAAATTGCGATTTAGCCTGTTCCACAATGGCAGAAAGGCGGTGGACAACTCTTTTCGGTCTTATTCCATAGAAGGTGGATTTACCTATCAGCCCGTAAATGCGATCAGGATTTCCGCTTTTCCTTCTTTGGGCATCAATAATAACCAACTCCAATACATTGACAATTTTGATGATGTCAATGGTTCGGTGCGTTACCTCAATGGGGAGATCCATCAACGTACATTGAGCATGTCCGTTAGGTTAAACTACAATATCAACCCTAACCTGACCATTCAATATTGGGGCCAGCCATTTATTTCAAGGGGTAGGTATTCCAACTTCAAGCATGTATCCGATGCCACGGCCCAACATTTTGATGATAGGATTACCCTATATGGTGCCGACCAGTTGACCTACATGGACGAGACCTATTCCGTGGATGAAGATTTGGATGGCAATGTGGATTTTACCTTTGATGACCCGGATTTTTCATTTGTTCAGTTCCGTTCCAATCTGGTGGTCCGATGGGAGTATATACCAGGGTCTGAGATATTTTTGGTTTGGTCCCAGGATGTTTCCCGGTCAGGGGACCCCAATGAAGGTTTATTGTCCAGTTTGGGTGACAATATTTTTGGGGAAAAGCCCCAAAACATTTTCCTGCTAAAGGCCACGTATAGGTTTGTTCTCTAACCTAATATCCTAATTTCTGTACTATTTAGGTGGATTTTGCGTTATCTGCAATGTAAACCCCACAAACTAAATACAATGAAACGAACCTATCTTTTACTTTTCCTGGCCTCGGTTTTTCTGTTTTCATGTGAAGTGGAAAGTGTAAATGGCCCTGATCCGGACCCAAATATGGAACAAGGGTCGGAGGATGAAGCGGATAACGACAATGATGATGCTGATGCTGATGACGATACCAATGGGGAGGATGTGGAAAACATGGTTTCCAATGATGGCTTGGTCGGTACTTGGATTTTATCCGATTTACGGTTTGATGAAACCTTGAACAATGATCAGTTGGACTTTGCTAAAGAAATTTTGGAGTATCTAATTGAAAACGAATGCGATTTGATCACCATGACCTTCAACGATGATGGATCTACGGTTTCCCAAAGCAAGGTGGATCATTTGTCCATTAACGCTGGTGCAACCGGACTGGAAATTCCCTGCCCTTCAGAAGTTGATGAGGAAGCGGCCACTTGGTCCTTGGAAGATGACCAACTTACTTTGGTGGATGAAGCCATGGAAGAAGCAACCATTACCGTGGTTATGGAAGATGAAAACACCCTTCTGATTAACGGTTCGGATGTGGACGAGAACAATTATGATGGAGCTGTAGCTGTCTTCGTCAAACAGGTAGAGGAAGAATAAGACCTTAAATCAATAAGCAAATACAGGCCCCTTGCCCTAGGCATGGGGCTTTATTTTTTGTAGGGCCTTCAGTAAGGCCTGATTGGCTTCTTCGTTACCTACGGTAATCCGTACTTTTCCCGGAGCTCCAAATTGGGAAACAGGTCGAACCATAACCCCCTCTTCCATTAAAAAGTCAGTGAATTCAAACTCTGGCAAAGGAGGGTCTATGAGAAAAAAGTTGGCCTGGCTGGGCCAATAAGTAATACCCAATTGTTCAAAGGCATCAGCCAGAAAAGCTCTTCCCTTTAACACAGTTTGCACGGTTTTTTGGACAAAGCCCTTATCGTTCAATGCGCCAATACCAGCTTCAATGGAAGTAATGGGCAGTAAGAAAGGTTTGTGTATCTGCCGGATGTATTGGGCAATTTGGCTTGTTGTATAACAATACCCAATGCGTTGCCCTGCCAAACCGTAGGTTTTTGAAAAACTATTGAGGCCAATAATGTTGTGTCCTTCCAAGACATAGGGTAGGGCACTGGTATAATCGGGGGCATCGGCAAAATGACGGTAAACTTCATCAAAAACCACAATAACATCCTTTGGGATTCGCATTAGAAAATCCTCAAGCACCTGTTTTGGTATATAGGTGCCCGTAGGGTTGTTGGGGCTGGTCAAAAAGATGATTTTCGTCTTTGGGGTCAAGGCGTTCAGAATACCCTCCACATCCAGTTGGTAATCCGGTTTTAGTAGGGGTACATCTACCTGTTTTGCACCATACCATCTGGAGAAAACGGAATAGGGTAAAAAACAGGGATTGGAATAAATGACCTCATCCTCCTCGTTGATAAAGGCCCTTAAGATCATATCGATTACTTCAGAACCGCTGTTTCCACAAATAAATTGGTCTTCATGGAGCCCATTGTCAAAATCCTTGACCAATGCTAGCCGAAGGCGGATATCGGTTTGATCCGGATAAATATGGACGTTTTGTGCTGCCCTGATCAGTGCGTTGGTAGCAGCGGGTGATTGCCCTATGGGATTTTCATTGGATGAGAGTTTATATATCTTTTTCCCTGGATTGACCGGAATGCCCTTGCCTCCTTCATAGGCTTTTTTGGGTTGCAAATAGGGTTTGAATATGGTCTCAATGCCTTTGCTCATGCTTGTATATTTTCTGCATACAACAGAATGGCCAATGCTTTTTCGGTTTCGTCGGATTCCAAAACTCGTTGTGCCAACCAGTGGAGTTCTGCTTTTAATTTTTTGGGATTTCCGTTTATTTTTTTCTGAAGCATACGGATCTCGTCATCTTGGCCTATAGAATCAATTTCTTCTGTGGTGGACAAACGTTCCATATTACCCAGTCTACCCAGGTTATTGCCGGTTAATACCGAGCTATTTCGAATGCCTTCAGGAAGTCCGTCCACCCCAATTCCCTTGGTTCTAATGGGCTTTGGAATCTCAAAAAGGGAATCCCGGCTGGCACGGGTATACCAGCTGCCGCCCATACGGCCTACCAAATCCAGCTTTGTAGGGTCCAACTTTCCATCCCTGTCCAAGAATCTTTCATTTATATGGATCAGTTCAACCCGTGCAAGAATCAAGTTGCCGGCCCCTGGAGTATCTCCCAGTTCAATTACCTGATCTATGCTGCATTCGAAGGAAACAGGAGATTCCGCAACTCGGGGCGGGCGTATCCTTTCGCTGGGAACTTCCGTCAAGCCGGACTTTATAAACTCATTAACCCCTTTGTCATAGGCAGTGCTTGACAAAGACATTTGTTCTACCATGGGAAAGTCCACAATGTTGACCACGGCTTGGGGTACCTCCTTTACATTTTGTAGGGAATGTTTGGGAATGTTGTTCCGACCCCGCGCCGGTGAAAAAATCATGATCGGGGGATTGGAACTAAAGACATTGAAAAAACTGAAAGGACTAAGGTTTACGTTGCCTTTGCTGTCAATGGTACTAATAAAGCCTATGGGCCGTGGTGCCACTGCGGAGAGCAAATAGGAATGTAGCTCTGGTTGTGAAATAGAGCTTGGGTCAATCGTTTTTATGCTGGACATGAAATGGATTTAAGTGCCACTAAGATAAATCTATTTTGCGGGAAGCACCTTGGTGGAAACCTCCCCAAACCCCACTCTGATATTGTCTTTTTGGGCATATCCCCGCATTATAACAGTATCCCCATCTTGAACGAACTTTCGTTCTGTACCATCTTTCATTTGCAATGGTTTGGTTCCCATCCAAGCCAACTCCAACATGGAACCATATGATTTTTCATCTTTTCCTGATATGGTGCCGGAGCCATAGAGGTCGCCCACATTGATGTTGCACCCGTTTACCGTATGGTGGGCCAACTGCTGGGCCATGTTCCAATACATGTATTTGTAGTTGGAATTGCAAATGGTCTGCGCCGCTACACCATCGGGTTGAAGAGCAACTTCTAAATTGATATCGTAGTTTTTGTCGCCCTCAAATTCCAAGTAGGATTGCACTTTGGGCTCTTGTTCCGGTCCTGGCACCCTAAACGGGTCCAATGCTTCCAGTGTCACGATCCATGGAGAAATGGAAGAGGCAAAATTCTTGGCCAAAAAGGGGCCTAGGGGCACGTATTCCCATTTTTGGATATCGCGTGCAGACCAATCGTTAAAAAGAACCATCCCAAAAATATGGTCCTCTGCCTCAGAAGTGGATATGGTTTCACCCAAACTTGTATTTTTTCCAGTAACAAAGGCCATTTCCAATTCAAAATCCAAACGTTCCGATGCCTGGAATACCGGTGTTTTGGCATCTTTGGGGAGTACTTGACCTTTGGGCCTATGGATGGGTTCCCCGCTAAGAATAATGGAAGAAGCCCTTCCATGGTATCCTACCGGAATGTGTTTCCAGTTGGGCAGTAGCGCATTTTCTGGATCACGAAACATTATGCCCACATTGGTGGCATGTTCTATACTGGAATAGAAATCCGTATAGTCTCCAATGGAAATGGGCATGTGCATTTGTGCTTCGGATTGGGATACGAATAACTGTGGTTTTCCGGCCAGCACCGAAGAATCATCCTGCAACCATCGCTGAATATCCACCCGTACTTTTTTGGTGATGGATTTGCCCAGGGAGATGAAATCGTTGAGGGTGTTTTTTTCCAGAACGGCTACATTAAAGTCGAACACATCAAGTTCGGCAACTGCCGCGAGATCCAAAATATGTGCTCCAACCGCAATACCGGCCCTAGGGCTTCTATCTTGGGTTGAAAAAATCCCAAAGGGAAGGTTATGTATTGAAAAATCTGAATTTTCAGGTATGTTGATAATCATGTGATAGTTTATGTCATTCCCGAGAAAACGGGAAACTGTCTGTTAATCATTAATTTTGGATTCCTGCCTTCGCGGGAATGATAATCGAGGATTATTACTCCACCCAAGATTTATAATAGGTGCCATCATCAATCTTTAGGGCATTTTCTGTGACTTGCAAGGGTTTAAAGGTATCTATCATCACCGCTAACTCTTCCGTGGCTTTTTTGCCAATACTGGCTTCATAGGTGCCTGGATGCGGACCGTGCGGAATTCCCGCTGGATGCAGGGAAATGTACCCAGGACCAATTCCTGTGCGACTCATAAAATCCCCATCAACATAATAAAGCACCTCATCCGAGTCAATATTCGAATGATTGTAGGGCGCAGGAATGGCCTGTGGGTGGTAATCGTACAGCCTAGGACAGAAAGAGCAAATTACAAATGCCCCGGTCTCAAAGGTTTGGTGAACAGGAGGTGGCTGGTGTACCCGCCCGGTTATGGGCTCAAAATTGTGGATGGAAAAACCATAAGGAAAGTTATATCCGTCCCAACCCACAACATCAAAAGGATGTGTGGCATACACCAAGCTGTGCAACATACCCTGCTTTTTGATTTTCAGGACGAATTCCCCTTTTTCATCATGGGTTTCCAAATCTTGGGGCAATTTATAGTCCCGTTCACAAAACGGACTGTGTTCCAGTAATTGGCCAAACCAGTTTCTATATCGTTTGGGGGTATATATAGGATGGAATGACTCTGCATAAAGAATGCGGTTGTCCTCGGTGTCAAATTCAATTTGATAGATCATCCCCCTGGGGATGATAAGGTAATCCCCATATTCAAAAGGGATGTTTCCGAGAAAGGTCCTTAATGTTCCGGTGCCCTTGTGAATGAAAAGCATTTCATCGGCATCCGAATTCTTATAGAAGTACTCGGTCAAGGATTTCCGTGGGGCTGCCAGTCCAATATGTACATCACTGTTGACCAAGAGAGGTTCCCTCGCATCCAAAAAATCGTCTTTGGGAGCCACATCAAAACCGATAAGTTTACGCGAAGCAATATTTTTGGCCACGGCAATCTTCGGACTTACATCTACCGCTTCCCCAATTGCGGCAACCTGTGTGGGTCTGTGTTCATGATAAATAAGGGAGGACATACCATCAAAACCAATGGTTCCGAACAATTGCTCGTAATAAAGACTACCATCGGCTTTTGTGAACTGGGTGTGCCTCTTCTGCGGAATTTTACCGAGTTTGTGATAGATGGGCATGGATGCTAGTTTAGCGTTTAAAGTTTAGGGTTATGGGTAAACGATACTGTTTTTAACCCATAACGCTGCACTTTTAACTTGTTAATGTAATGTTCCTCTAATTTCCTGTTCGCGTTCAATGGCTTCAAACAGTGCTTTAAAGTTACCTTTTCCAAACGATTGTGCCCCTTTTCTTTGAATGATTTCAAAGAACATGGTGGGTCTGGGTTCCACGGGGCGGGTAAAAATCTGGAGCAAATAACCCTCGTCATCACGGTCTACAAGAATGCCCAATTCTTTAAGTGGGGCAATGTCCTCGTCAATTTTACCCACTCTATCCGTAACGGCATCATAGTAATTGTCAGGTACACGAAGAAACTCCACCCCGCGGCTTCGAAGTTGCCTTACGGTGGTGATGATATCATCCGTTGCCACGGCAATGTGTTGCACGCCCTCTCCTTCATAAAAATCCAAGTACTCCTCTACCTGTGATTTCTTTTTGCCTTCGGCAGGCTCATTGATTGGGAATTTGATGCGGCCGTTGCCATTGCTCATTACCTTGCTCATAAGCGCGGTGTATTCTGTTGAGATATCCTTATCATCAAAAGAGAGGATATTTACAAAGCCCATGACCTTCTCATAAAACTCTACCCAATAATCCATTTTGTTCCAGCCCACATTACCTACCATATGGTCCACGTACTTTAAACCTGTTGGCTCGGGATTGTAGTCAGGGGTTTCCCATTTTTTGAAACCGGGCATAAATGTTCCGTGGTAATCTTTGCGTTCCATAAAAATATGGACGGTTTCACCGTAGGTGTAGATTCCGGATCGTACCACTTTTCCAGATTCATCTTCCAAGGTTTCGGGTTCCATGTAAGATTTGGCACCACGGGATATGGCCGTGTTATAGGCATAAACGGCATCATCTACCCAAAGGGCCACCACTTTGATACCATCTCCATGCTGATCAATGTGTCTACCTATATCAGTACCGCTTCTAAGGGGAGAAGTAAGAACAAGTCGGATTTTATCCTGCACCACCACATAGCTCTCGCGATCTGTGAGGCCCGTTTCAAGGCCGGCATAGGCATAGGATTGGAATCCAAAAGCGGTTTTATAGAAATGTGCCGCTTGTTTGGAATTGCCTACATAAAGTTCAATATAGTCCGTACCGTTGATGGGCATAAAATCCTGGGCGGTATCATGAATTTTAGGGATAGCTGTAGTTTCCATAAGTTCTATATTTTGATGTGTTATATAAAATTGTTGTTGATGCAACAAAATTATGAAATTTGATTTGGATTTTGCATTCTGGATCCATAATTTTTGTTAAAATTGAAAAAACGCTGGCCACAGGGTTGAAAATGGGGGCAAAGGCCTTTAATTTGACTACCTTTCCAAGGTCAAATCCGTATTGTGTATGTTGAATCAAATCGATGAAATTTCCGGAATTGGTCTGCACTTGGACCTAGTGCTTCGTAAGATTCAGGATGCCTATCTAAAAAAGTTTGACGAGTTGGGCGTGGACCTCACCATTGAACAATGGGTAATTCTCCACCGTATATCAGAATTGGGACGTACCGCCTCCCAACGTGAAATAGTAAGGACCAATTTTAGAAACCGTGCTACCACGTCCAGGGTCATTGGCAAATTGGAAAGCAAGGGATGGATCAGCAAGACACGTTTTGACGGGGACCAAAAGCGCTATAAACTGGAACTTACCCGAAAGGGTAAAAAAATTATCAAACTGGTACTGCCCCACGCCATTAACCTTCGCAAATTGGCGGTAAAAAATTTGGATAGCGAAGAATTCGAGATCTTTTTGAAAGTGCTGGATCAAATTGGGTACAACTATTATTCAGAACAGCAATAAATCCAAATCCAGTGGATGGGAGATGTTCTATTGGTCCCCCAATTCGGAAAATTTGAACCTTTGAATCGTGGCAGGTACATGCTCTTCTTCCATAATCTTGGAAATTTTATCCACTACATCAGGATGCGCTTCCGCAACATCATTTAGTTCCATAAGGTCGTTCTCCAAATCGTAAAGCTCAATTTTAAGGTTGCCCTTAGAGATATTTTTTCGGATTCCCTTCCATTTGCCCATACGGACAGCTTGTTGACCTTTGTAGCCTGGAAATTCCCAATATAGAAACTCATGTGTGCTTTGTTCGGTTCCCAACAGTTCGGATGAAAAGCTGATGCCATCAATGTTTTCCGGAGGATCTATCCCAGCTACATCGCACAAGGTAGGAAACACATCGTAGAACACCGAAACATGATCGGAAACCGACCCTTTCTGAATATGCCCGGGCCAACTAGCGATCATGGGAACCCGAATACCACCTTCGTTAACACTTCCCTTGGTTTTGCCAGCGCCATTGCTAAAGGGTTTGGAGCTCTCAAAAAAATCAAAGTCCACACCTCCGGTGTAGGTTGGGCCATTGTCGCTCGAAAAAATGATCAACGTATTTTCATACAATCCCAATTCCTTCAGTTTGGCGACCAGTTCCCCCAGTTGTTGATCCAAATAACTGATCATTCCCGCATAGGCTGCCCTTGGGCTTGGAGTTGGAAAATACCCTTTGTCACCCACATAAGGTTCTTCTGCACCAAATGTCTCTTGGTAATCCGCCATAAGTTGAGAAGGGAGCTGCAAAGGCAAATGGGGCAGGGGTGAGGCATAATATAGAAAGAATGGTTCTTCCCTGTTGTTTTCAATAAAAGCGAGTGCTTTTTCGTGAATCAAGGTAGGGGCGTAATCCTTTTGCTCAAACGGGGCATAGTTTGCTGGATCAAGGGGGTCTGCCGACTCTTCCAAACGGGTATGGGGAGCGATTAGTTCATTGTCCAGATATACCTTGGTCTCATTTTCCCATAAATGACTTGGATACAAATTATGGGCCTGTCGTTGGCAATTGTAGCCGTAGAAAACATCAAATCCTTGTTTGGTGGGTACACCTTCCGTGTTGGGTGCCCCTAGGCCCCACTTTCCAAACACCCCAGTGGTGTAGTTGGCCTCCTTAAGTTTTTTGGCCAAGGTCACCGTGCTTTCAGGTATGGGGCGTTGACCTTCCAAATTGGGGTCGGTAAATGCTTTTTTATAATTCCAGACATCACCGCGTTCCGCCCATTCATCATTGCCCCTTATATGGGCATGGCCTGCATGTTGACCTGTCATCAAAATGTATCGGGCAGGGGCGCAGACGGGAGCACCGGAATAATGTTGGGTAAATAGCATGCCTTCTTTTGCCAGGGCATCAATATTTGGTGTTTTAATGATTTTTTGACCATAGGCACCTACTTCACCATATCCCAGGTCATCCGCCAAAAAGTAGATAATGTTTGGTTTTTTTGGTTGTTTTTGCGGTGTTTTTTGTTGGCACGATACGCCAGCCAAAACAAGCAGGCAAATCGTTAAGGATTTAAGTTTTATCATGGTTGATGTTAATATTAATGGGCTTCCAGCCAATTATCTCCCATACCTACCTCTACATCCAGGGGTACGGCCAGTTCATAGGCATTTTCCATTTCAGTTTTGATCAATTCCTTGACTTCGTCAAGTTCTGGCTTGTAGGCGTCAAACACCAATTCATCATGCACTTGTAACAGCATTTTGGTCTTATAACCGCCCTCTGTCAATCTTTGGTGGATATTGATCATGGCGATCTTGATAATATCGGCCGCGCTACCTTGAATAGGGGCATTCACGGCATTTCTTTCAGCGGCACCCCGCACTACCTGATTGCCGGCATTGATATCTTTTAGATAGCGCCTCCGGCCCAAAACGGTTTGCACATAACCGTTGTCCCTGGCAAAATCCACTTGGTCCCCCATATAATTTCGGAGCTTGGGATAGGTTTTATAATAAGTCTCAATCAACTCTTTGGCCTCGGTTCTGCTCAAATCGGTTTGGTTACTTAGCCCAAAGGCGGATACCCCATAGATGATTCCAAAGTTTACGGTCTTGGCATTGCTGCGCTGCTCCCTGGTAACCTCTTCCAACGGCACATTAAATACACGGGATGCTGTTGAAGCATGAATATCTTCCCCATTTTTAAATGCCTCGATCATGGTGTCCTCCTCGCTCAAGGCAGCGATGATCCTGAGTTCTATCTGGGAATAATCGGCGGCAAGCAAGGTGTGGTTTTCATCACGGGGGATGAAGGCCTTACGCACTTGTCTGCCCCTTTCCGTTCGGATGGGAATGTTTTGCAGGTTGGGATTATTACTGCTCAACCTTCCGGTAGCTGCCACGGTTTGCATATAGTCGGTATGTACCCTTCCGCTGTGGGCCTGTACCTCATTGGGGAGTGCGTCCACATAAGTGCTCTTCAGTTTGGCAAGTCCTCTGTAGTCCAATACATTTTGTATGATTTCATGATCTTTGGCGAGGTATGAGAGCACGTCTTCCGCGGTGGAATATTGGCCAGTTTTGGTTTTCTTTGGCTTGTCCACCAGCTTTAATTTTTCGAACAGGATTTCTCCCAATTGTTTTGGGGAGGCAATGTTGAATTGTTCCCCGGCCGCTTCGTATATTTTTTGCTCTAGGGCCTTGATGTCGGCATCGAGTTGGGTACTGAGCTCGTTCAGAAAATCCTTGTCCAGATTGATGCCTTCTGTTTCCATATCTGCAAGAACCCTTAAAAGGGGTACTTCTATACTTTCAAAAAGACCATCGGTTTTGGCCTCTTCCAATTCCGGTCTAAAATGTTCGGCAAGTTGCAGGGTGATATCGGCATCCTCTACCGCATATTCGGTTTGTTTGTCCAAGGGAACCTGCCGCATGCTCAATTGGTTTTTGCCTTTCTTGCCAATAAGTTCCGTAATGGATACAGGAGTGTAGTTGAGGTAGGTCTCGGCCAACACGTCCATATTGTGCCGCATATCCGGATTGATGAGGTAATGGGCCAACATGGTATCAAAAAGCTTCCCATTTACTTCAATGCCGTAATTTTTCATGACCTTGATATCGTACTTGAGATTTTGGCCTATTTTCTCAATTTCCTCCGATTCAAAGAAGGGACGCATTTCTTCCAAGATCAGCATCACCTGATCACGATCTTCTGGAAGAGGGACATAAAATCCCTTCTTGGGTTCCCAACTAAATGCGATTCCAACCAATTCCGCTTCCAAGGGATTGATGGAGGTGGTTTCAGTATCAAAACAGACCGAGGGTTGCTCCATTAATTTCTGCACAAAGAGCTTCAGACCTAATCCCGGCTCAACAGTTTGGTACAAATGGGGAACATCGGCCACAGTATTTCTACTATTTACATCTTTTATGGTGGCTGGCGCATCTGTGGGGTCTCCTCCAAACAAGCTAAATTGGCCACTTCCTGCCACTTGTGCTTTGGCCGGGGCAGCGGGTTTTTGTGCAGCCGGTTCTGAAGATGGGGTCTCTCCAGAAAATATCTTTACAAATTGTTCCTTGATACGCCTGAATTCCAGCTCATCGAAAATTTCCTGAACCTTTGTGGCGTCAGGTTCCGACATCTCATAATCATCCGCATTAAAGGTCACATCACAATCGGTTTTGATCTCGGCCAGCTTTCTGGATAAACGGCCTAATTCCGCATTGGCCTCCACCTTCTCCTTCATCTTGCCCTTAAGCTGATCGGTATTGGACAGGAGGCCTTCCAAGGAGCCATATTCGGCAAGAAACTTTTTGGCGGTTTTGTCACCTACTCCGGGAAGTCCAGGAATGTTGTCACTGGCATCTCCCATCATGCCCAGATAATCTATCACCTGTTCCGGACGTTCCACGCCAAATCTCTTTTGAACCTCAGGGATTCCCCAAATTTCAATCCCATTGCCCATACGTGCTGGCCTGTACATAAAAATGTTTTCGGAGACCAGTTGACCAAAATCCTTGTCAGGGGTCACCATATAAACTTTGTAGTCCTCCTTTTCCGCTTGTTTGGCCAAGGTGCCGATAATGTCATCCGCCTCATAACCTTCCAAAACAACCACTGGGATGTTCATGGCCCTTAAAATATCCTGGATATAGGGCACGGCAATCCGGATGGCATCCGGGGTCTCATCCCGATTGGCCTTGTAATCTTCAAAAAGCTCGGTGCGTTCCACGCTTCCTCCTTTGTCAAAACAGACAGCCAAGTGATCGGGTTTTTCCCGTTTGATCACATCAAAAAGGGAATTGACAAACCCCATGATGGCCGAAGTGTCCATTCCTTTGGAATTTATCCGCGGGTTTTTGAGCAGGGCGTAGTACCCTCTAAAAATCAAGGCATAGGCATCTAATAGGAAAAGTCGTTTTTGTTCGGACATAGGTATTGGTTAGCTGTGTAAATGTTGACGTACTAAATTTGTTTTCGCCACTGCAATTGAACAGTTTTTAAAGGTAGAAAAAGATGTTGGAAACCGGAAACTGGAATCAACAACTGGGAGAAGAGTGGGGTTAGTCACCTTGCTTCTTTTCATAAAAACTGTTCACCACTTTGTTTTCATGTCCATTTGGGGAATATTCCCTGTAGGTAAATCCGGGATGGACACAGTAGCCCCCGGTTTCCCCTTGTTTGTTCACTGCTATAAAACCAATTTGGAAATCCTTGCGACCCTCATTTTTCTTCATGATGCGTTTTACGCCTTCTTCGCAGGCTTCTTGGGGCGATTTTCCCTGACGCATGAGTTCCACGATAAGAAAACTTCCCACCGTTCTCACGACTTCCTCACCAACTCCCGTTGCCGTGGCTCCGCCAACTTCGTTGTCCACAAAAAGTCCAGCTCCAATTATTGGGGAATCCCCGACCCTTCCGGCCATTTTGTAGCCCATTCCGCTAGTGGTGCAAGCACCGGCAATATCCCCGTTTTTGTCAATGGCCAACATACCAATGGTATCGTGGTTCTCGATATTGATGATGGTTTCGTATTTGGAGGTCTTTTTCCATTCTTCCCATTTTTTGAGCGATTGTTCTGTAAGAAGGTTGGTTTTTTCAAAACCTTGTTGATAGGCAAAAAGCTCAGCTCCTAGGCCTGCCAACATCACATGCGGCGTTTCTTCCATCACCTTACGCGCCACAGATACTGGATGCGCAATGTTTTCCATGCAGAGCACAGCACCACAATTGCTGTCCTTGTCCATGATGCAGGCATCCAAAGTAACCCTTCCTTCACGATCTGGCCTTCCCCCAACACCAACTGTTCTGTTGTTTACATCGGCTTCCTCCACCTTTACTCCCTCTTCCACAGCATCTAGGGCATTTCCCCCTTGGTCCAATACCTCCCAAGCTTTTGCGGAGGCATTGCTAAAGTTCCAAGTGCAGATTACAACGGGCTTGATGGTTTCGGTTACCGGGGCGGCTCCAGTTTCTGGATCGGTTTTACAGGAGGCCAGTATGGGGGCAGATAATAAACCTGCGGTGGTAAGGCTCGATTTTTTAAGAAACTTGCGTCTTTGCATGTTTTGGTTGTTTATTTTTAATCCCGATAAATATAGGAATATGCTAGTAGAAGTTTGTGCCAATTCTTTGCAATCTGCACTGCGTGCCCAACATGCTGGGGCAGATAGAATTGAATTGTGTTCGGAACTCGGTGTAGGTGGGATAACCCCATCATTGGGATTGATTGAACTAGTAGTAAAGCACTTGGATATTCCCGTGCATGTGCTGATCCGTCCCAGGGGAGGACATTTTACGTATTCGGATACCGAACTTGAGGTTATGAAAAAAGATATTGCGTACTGTAAAAAATTGGGCGTTCATGGGATTGTGAGCGGAATCCTGGGCCCAGATGGGACTTTGGATGTTGACACTACCGCCGAACTGATTGAAATCTCCAGCCCCATGAAGTTTATATTTCATCGCGCATTTGATTGGGTGTCCCATCCAGCGGAAACATATAGACAGTTGAATGGGCTAGGGGTGGATGGTGTGTTGACATCCGGACAACAATCTTCAGCGGTAGATGGATTGCCCCTGTTAACAGAACTGCTGGGGATGGATTTGGGCACAATGGTTATGGCCGGAGGAGGAATCAATGAAGGAAATGCCCAAAAGTTCAAAGAAGCGGGACTAAAAGCGATCCATCTGTCCGGCACCAACTTTGAAAATGAAGTACACCTTGATGGAAAACTGAGCATGAATTCAGACAAACATTTAAAAGAACATTGGGTTGCCGTAACAAATACTGATAAAGTTCGTCAAGTGATACGGAGCGTTAAATAATAGCAAAAAAAAGATGTTCCACACCTATTAGAAATATCTTTACAAAAAATTGGCATGCCTAGGTTTCTGATCGTTCTTTCCATTATTTATATCATCCTGGCCATTTACGGTTTCCAAGGATTTAAAACCTTATTCAAAAGTACCTGGGTGCAATTGCTATATGGGGTCTTGTTTTTGGGCGCATGGCTCAACTTTATTATAAGGGTGCTCAATTACACCCCAGGAGATGGGGTTCGAGGCCAGATTGCCGTTGCCGGGGGCATATTCTTTTCTTTTTTGATGCTGGGCCTTGTGCTCGGAATCGTTCTTTTGTTGGAGGATGTGGTTCGACTCTTTGTCTTTGGTTACAACAAAATAGCGGGATTGACGGAGCCCCAGACCAAATTTTTACCAGCACGAAGAAAATTTATCAGCGGTTTGGCACTCGGCTTGGCATCGCTGCCATTTGGGGCATTGCTCTATGGTATGTATAAGGGGAAGTACAACTATAAGGTACTTAGCTATGAAATGGAGTTTGATGATCTTCCGGAAGCATTTGATGGATATAAGATTACCCAAATCTCTGATGTGCACAGTGGTAGCTTTGACAACCGCAACAAGGTGGCCTATGGCATAGATTTGATCAATAAGCAACAAAGCGATGTAATCCTTTTTACGGGCGATATGGTCAATGATAAAGCCGTGGAAATGGAACCTTGGGCCGATTTGTTTTCCCAATTGAAAGCCAAGGATGGGAAATTCTCCGTTTTGGGCAATCATGATTATGGCGACTATACCTCATGGCCATCTGATGAGGCCAAGTCCAAGAACTTGCAAGATTTAAAGGACATGCAAAAAGAAATGGGTTTTGATTTGCTCTTGGATACCCATCGATTTTTGGAAAAGGACGGACAGCGCATTGCGCTCTTGGGTGTGGAGAACTGGGGCCGGGGCGGCTTCAAAAAAGCAGGTGACCTGGAAAAGGCAAAAGCCGGGGTTTCCAAGGATGATTTTAAGATTTTGATGAGCCACGACCCATCGCATTGGGAAGATGTTGTCATACACGATGACTATCATTTTCATTTAACCTTGAGTGGCCATACCCATGGAATGCAATTTGGGGTGGAGATTCCAGGATGGGTAAAATGGAGTCCGGTAAAATGGCGCTATAAGTATTGGGCGGGGGTGTACGAAGAACTCAACCAGTACATCAATGTGAATAGGGGATTTGGATTTATCGGCTATCCCGGAAGGGTGGGAATCTGGCCGGAGATCACAGTGATAACCTTGAAAAGGAAAGGTTTAACGTGAAATTAACGTTGCCTTTGCCGAGTTATATAGCGGTCCCGTCAAAATTTTAACAAATTTTCTTACTTTTGGTTGGTAAACCCTACTGATACATGTCTAAATTCGGTGAACTTATCGATTTAAAAGTACCAGTGCTTCTGGACTTTTATGCGGAATGGAACGAACAATCCACATCTATGCACCCTGTACTTCGCGATGTGGCCGCAGCCTTGGGCGACAAGGGAAAAGTAATCAAAATAGATGTTGACAAAAACAAGGAGCTTTCCCAAGCGCTCCGCATTAAAGGCTTGCCAACCCTAATGATCTATAAAAAAGGGGAAATGGTCTGGCGGCAGAGCGGTGAGCAAGATGCCAACACCCTAATAGGTATCCTGAACGAATACATTTAAAACCTGTCCGTTTCTTGATTTATTCTTGGATAAGAGCTGAATCCTGTATGGCTTCAATGGTATCCAATACAATGGAATCTTCCATATCTGGATCAGGGCCAGAAGATTCAAAAGTATCCTCACTATCGCCCATAAACTGGGAGAACTTATCGATGTACTCGTTAAAAATCACTGTTTCGGATTCGGCTTTTTCGCGATCTTGATTTTCAATAAGGATGTCAATGTTTCTGCGATAGGCCTGCATATCGGCAAGGATATCATCAATTTTGTCATACTGTTCGTCCAGAGGGATTCCCGAATAGTATTCCAACCGCTCTTGGTATACTTTTTTTAGCTTTTCAAACAAGGCGTGGGCTTTCTCGGTTTCCCCAACTTTGTAGTAGCCATCCACAAAAGGTTCTACAAAAGCGTAAAAACCATATTGTTCCACTGGCATATTGCCTATTGCTATTTCTATGACATCCTTGGCCTTATCAATCTCGTTTTCATCGAGCAAGGTTTCCATAAGCCTGGCCAGGTTGCTTCTAAAGGAAAGACCTTGGGAGCGGGTTTGTGGGTCATGGTAGATTCTGGTATCCCCAGAATTGCCCCAATCCCATTTTTGTACTATATCGTACATCAGGTCGCTGTCTATTCTGCCCATTTCAAAGGAGCTTTCGTTCTCGGTCTTAATGGGAACCAGTTTATAGACCAGGCCATCAAGTTGTAAATACTCCTTCATCCAGATGTACTCTGCACGGTCAAAACTACCGCCGGAGAAATAGATGGGACGCTTCCAATCGTTGTTGGCCAATAGGTCCAGCATCAATATCCTGTTTTTGGGCAGGGCACCTTGGGGCAGGTCAATATCTATATGATCCACAATTAGGTCTGCATCTTCCGGTTTTACCAATCCGCTGTCCAGCACATTTTGTTTGTTCACGGGAACACGGATTTTGTTGGTGGGGTAGTATATAATGTTCAAAGTCCCTTCGGGAACCTGGCTAATATCGGCACCTTGCTTTTCTAAAAGATATCGGTATCTGTTCTGGGGCTTATCGCTGCCGATCCAGTTCATGAAATCCTTGATGTCCCATCTGCTATCGGTAATTCCTTGATAGTAAACCGCATCCCGTGACCCGTATCTATACTTATCATGGGTTAGTTGAGACGGAATGGGGTCACTTTCATAGGCCTTTCTTTTCATTTGGTCAATATACCAATCAGTGGCAAACAAGCTGGTATTTACAATACGAACATCAGTTCGGTGCCCTTCTATTTCCTGGGCGTACCACAGCGGAAAGGTGTCATTGTCACCAATTGTGAACAGAATGGCCCCAGCATCTTCCTGACAAGAATCCAGATAGGCTTTTGCAGTGGAATTTGCCGTATAGCGACCGGAACGGTCATGGTCATCCCAATTTTGAAAGGCCATCAGGAGGGGTACTGCCAAAAGGCATAAGGTCGTCAATGCAGGAGCGGCTATTTTGGCCGATAACAACTTTCGGAACTCATCAAACAGTCCATAGACCCCTAGGCCGATCCAAATACTAAATACATAAAACGAACCTACAAGCGAATAATCCCGTTCCCTGGGCTGAAAAATGTAGGGATTGGTATAAAATTGTATGGCCAGTCCGGTAAACATAAAAAATACGAACAGGACCCAGAACTGCTTCGGGTTCTTGGAAATTTGGAACACTAAACCGATGATGCCCAGCAGCAAGGGCAAAAAGAAATAGGTGTTGCGGGCCTTGTTGTTTTTCCAATCGCTGGGAAGGTTGTCCTGACTGCCTAGACGAAGACTGTCTATAAATCCTATGCCACTGAGCCAATTTCCATTTTCATCGTACCTGCCCTGAATATCATTTTGTCGACCAACAAAGTTCCACATGAAATAACGCATGTACATATACCCAAACTGGAATTCTATGAGGTAACGGATGTTTTGCCCCATTGTAGGGGGTTCCACCTCTATATATTCCCCAAATTCGCGAAGAAACCTGATGTATTGGTCGGTGTCAAGTTCCCCACGGGCATAGGCGGCCTTAAATTGTGTGACAGCTTCCCTCAGGTCGTTACGGGCAATGTAATCGGATTTTATCCTGAAATCCAATACGCCAAAATAACGCATATAGTTTTCTGCATGTTGGTCACTCCATAGCCTGGGCAACCAACCCACATGTTTTTCATTGGGGCCTTGAATGGCTCCTTTGTAATTGTTTACAATTACGTATTTACCAGCCTTTTCATCCTTTTCATATTTTGGACGGTCGTCCTGATCTTCACCAGCAGGAGCAAAGGTATCTGAATAGTAGGCTCCGTAAAATGGACTTTCCACCCCAGGGTACTGCTCACGATTGTAATAGGCAAGCAAGGAACGTGCATCTGAAGGGTCATTCTCGTTTACCACTGTTTTGGCATTGGCCCTGATGGGAAGCATCAACCAGGATGAAAATCCAAGAATCAGGAACATAAGGCATAGGACCACCAGATTTCCAGTTTGGAAATTGTTCTTTCTTGTATATCGCAGCGCGAAATAAAATCCGGCCACAAACAAAAGTCCCATGATGATGGTTCCCGAATTAAAGGGAAGACCAATACTATTGATAAAGAAGACTTCGCTCCATCCGAACAATTTCAGGACATAGGTCAGGGAGAATTTGTAGACCAACATCAAAATGGCAATAACGGCAACATTGGCGGCTAGAAATCCCCTAAAAGTGGTTTCTTGATATTTCTTGAAGTAGAATAGCAGGCCAATGGAGGGTATCGCCAAAAAGCCCATAAACTGGATTCCAAAAGTAAGCCCAATTACAAAGCAGATAAGCAATAACCATCGGTGCCCTCTGGGCTCGTCCAGATTGTCCACCCATTTTAAACCAAGCCATAGCAATAGGGCCATGATCAAACTGGCCATGGCATACACCTCGGTCTCTACGGCATTGAACCAAAAACTATCCGAAAATGTGAAGGTCAGGGCACCTACCAGTCCACTGCCAAAAACCGCAATGGCCTTGCTATTGGATAGTGGTTTTTTCTTAGAGATCAACTTTCGGGTAAGGTTGGTAATGGTCCAAAAGGTGAACAATACCGCAAAGGCGCTGGATACCACAGAGACTGCGTTTACCATGAGGGCAACTTTGGTTGCATCGCCAAAGGCAAACATGGCAAAAAAGGCACCGATCATCTGCAATAGGGGTGCTCCGGGAGGGTGGCCCACCTGCAATTTGGCCGAAGTGGTTATGTACTCGCCGGCATCCCAAAAACTTCCGGTGGGTTCTACGGTAAGGGCATAAACAATAAATGCTATGGTGAAGGAAACCCATCCTAGAATGGTGTCCCATTTTTTGAAGTTTTCTGCAAACATAAAGGTGGTGTTAACCAGTTGGGGCGAATTTAGTAAATATAGTAGAGACGTTCGGAGAATTTTGGAAAAGCTTTAACACGGGAGCCTCGCGAAAAATCCTTCGGATTCTGTTTAAATTATTTGCCGAAACCAAAGTTTGTTATAAATTTGCACGCTCAATTATGGTACTGGCCTATGGTGTAATTGGCAACACTACTGATTTTGGTTCAGTCATTCTAGGTTCGAGTCCTAGTAGGCCAACAAAATGTGAATCCCAGCTTAGGCTGGGATTTTTCTTTGGGCCAGGGTTGCATAAGGCATTAAATGTCTTATATTTGCACCACTGAACGGATATCAAAGTATTCATGAGGGGACTTCTAGTCCCCTCTTTTATTGTGAAACTTTAAATTATTGTTTGGCAAATGTTTAAGGAAAAAGTAGAGTCTTTGTTGAACAAGGCGTTGGAAGATCGCCCGGCTTTGTTCTTGATTGATTTTACCATTTCGGGAGACAATACGGTTCGCGTTGTGTTGGATGGGGACGAAGGTGTCAATCTTCAGGATTGTATGGATGTGAGCAGGGCCATAGAGCACAATTTAGACCGTGAAGCCGAGGATTTTTCCTTGGAAGTAACCTCGGCAGGGGCCACTTCACCGCTTCAATTGCGGCGTCAGTATAAAAAAAATGTAGGAAGAAAATTAATGGTCAGGACCAGCGACAACGAATGGGAAGGTACGCTGACCGAGGCCAATGATGAACATATTACCCTAGAGTGGAAGGCCAGGGAGCCCAAACCCGTGGGAAAGGGAAAAGTTACGGTTCAGAAAAAGGAGGTAATCGCCTTTTCTGATATCCATCAAGCAAAAGTTGTATTAAAATTTTAATTGTAGTTCAAAAATGGAAAACCTAGCGCTCATCGAATCCTTTTCAGAATTTAAGGACGATAAGTTTATAGATAGGGTAACCCTTATGGCGATTTTGGAAGATGTGTTCCGAAATGCGCTCAAAAAGAAGTTTGGATCCGACGAGAATTTTGACATTATCATCAACCCCGATAAAGGGGATTTGGAGATTTGGAGAAACCGTGTGGTTGTGGAAGATGGTGAAGTCGAAGATCCCAATGAGGAAATATCACTAACGGAAGCCCGGAAAATTGAGCCGGATTTTGAGGTGGGAGAAGATGTTTCGGAAGAGGTGAAACTTATGGACCTGGGAAGAAGGGCCATTTTGGCGTTGCGCCAAAACCTGATCTCCAAGATCCACGAGCACGACAATACCACTATATATAAACAGTTCAAGGATTTGGAGGGTGAGATATACACTGCTGAGGTACACCACATCCGTCATAAGGCCATCATTTTGTTGGACGATGAAGGGAATGAGATCATCCTTCCGAAGGAAAAGCAGATTCCTTCTGACTTCTTCAGAAAGGGAGATAATGTACGTGGGGTAATTGAAAGTGTGGAGCTAAAAGGCAATAAGCCGGCCATTATCATGTCCAGGACTTCCCCGGTATTTTTGGAGCAATTGTTCTTCCAAGAAATACCAGAGGTGTTCGATGGCCTGATCACGATTAAAAAAGCGGTGCGCATCCCTGGGGAAAAAGCAAAAGTTGCTGTGGATTCCTATGATGATAGAATTGACCCGGTAGGTGCCTGTGTGGGAATGAAGGGATCTAGGATTCACGGAATTGTTAGGGAATTGGGCAATGAAAACATCGATGTGATCAATTGGACCAACAATTCCCAGTTGATGGTCACCAGGGCGCTTAGTCCGGCAAGGGTAACTTCCGTAAAATTGAATGATGAAAAGAAAACCGCTCAAGTATACCTAAAACCAGAAGAAGTATCCAAGGCTATTGGTAGAGGTGGGCATAATATTAGGTTGGCAGGCCAACTTACTGGTTATGAAATTGATGTGTTCCGTGAAGGTGTGGAAGAAGATGTGGAGTTGACCGAGTTCTCCGATGAAATCGAAGGATGGGTCATCGAGGAGTTCAAGAAGATTGGACTGGATACTGCCCGTAGCGTTTTGGAACATGAAGTGGATGATTTGATCAAGCGTACCGATTTGGAAGAAGAAACAGTTCAGGAAGTGGTGCGAATCCTTAAAGAGGAATTTGAAGATTAAACTTATATTAGCAGCGAATTAAAGGGCTAGGAAAAATTATTTATGGCAGGAAACCCAACAATAAGGCTTAACAAAGTTCTCAGGGAATTGAACATTTCACTGGATAGGGCAGTGGACTATCTCTCGTCAATGGGACATGAGGTAGAAGCACGTCCTACCACCAAGATTACGGATGAAGTGTATCAAGTGCTGTTGGATGAATTCCAAACGGATAAGAGCAAAAAAGTAGCTTCCAAGGAAGTAGGGGAGGAAAAGAGGAAAGAAAAGGAGGCGCTCAGGATCCAAATGGAACAGGAGCAGGAAGAACGAAGAATTGCCAGGGAAAAAAGAAGTACCGACCAGGTCATTAAGGCCAAGGCGGAACTTTCTGGTCCCAAAACTGTGGGTAAGATTGATTTGGAACAAAAACCTGAAGTTTCAAAGCAAGAGGAAACACCTGCGCCGGTTGAAGAACCCAAAGTTGAGGAAAAGCCGGTAGAGGCCAAGGTCGAAAAGGTGGAAAAACCGGTGGAGGAGAAAAAACCTGAGGTAGAGGTGGCCAAAGAGCCAGAAGCCATCCAGACGCAATATAAAAAGCTCTCTGGACCCAAAATTACCGGGGATAAAATTGACCTTTCCAAGTTTGACAAACCCAAGAAGAAGAAAGAGGAGAATAAGGAAGGAGTTGCTTCTGGCGATGCTGGTTCAGATAGAAGAAAACGAAGAAAAAGGATTGTCAGCAAGAACAATGCACAATCCGGAAATGGACGTCCAGGCCAACGTGGAAACAACGGTCAGGGTAGAAGAGGACAACGTTCTTCCGTGTCTAAAGTGGAGCCTACCGAAGAAGAAGTACAAAAGCAGGTAAGGGAGACCCTTGAAAAACTACAAGGGAAATCCAATAAAGGAAAAGGTGCCAAATACCGTAGGGAAAAGCGGGACCAACACCGTCAACAAACTGAAAAAGACCTGGAGCTTCAAGAACTTGAAAGCAAGATTCTTAAGGTAACTGAGTTTGTGACCGTGAACGAGGTGGCCACCATGATGAACGTGTCCACCACCCAGATAATTTCAGCATGTATGTCTTTGGGAATCATGGTAACCATGAACCAGCGTCTGGATGCAGAAACCCTTTCCATTGTCGCGGAGGAGTTTGGATTTGAAGTTGAATTTGTTACCGCGGAAATCGAGGAATCCATTGAAGAAGAGGTGGATGCTCCGGAAGATTTGGAACCAAGAGCACCTATTGTTACTGTAATGGGGCACGTGGACCACGGTAAAACCTCTCTTTTGGATTACATCCGTCAGGAGAATGTAATTGCGGGAGAAAGTGGGGGGATCACCCAGCACATTGGAGCTTATGGGGTTACCTTGGAAGACGGCCAGAAAATAACCTTCTTGGATACTCCGGGTCACGAGGCGTTTACCGCCATGCGTGCAAGGGGGGCCCAGGTCACCGATATTGCCATTATTGTTGTGGCTGCGGATGATGATATCATGCCACAGACCAAGGAGGCGATCAGCCATGCCCAAGCGGCCAATGTACCTATTGTATTTGCCATCAACAAGATTGATAGGCCAACGGCCAATCCAGATAAGATCAAAGAAGGTTTGGCCGGAATGAATCTTTTGGTAGAGGATTGGGGAGGTAAAATCCAATCGCATGATATTTCTGCCAAAACAGGCCAGGGAATAAAGGAACTTTTGGAAAAAGTACTGTTGGAGGCTGAATTGCTCGAATTGAAATCCAATCCAAACAAATTGGCCACAGGAACCGTGGTTGAGGCATTTTTGGATAAAGGTCGCGGATATGTTTCCACCATTTTGGTACAGGCCGGAACTTTGGAGATCGGGGATTATGTCTTGGCAGGAACCTGCAGTGGTAAGGTGAAGGCCATGCAGGACGAACGTGGAAAAAACGTCAAAAAAGCGGGCCCCGCAACACCAATTTCTATCTTGGGATTGGACGGTGCGCCACAAGCTGGAGATAAGTTCAATGTGCTTCAAGATGAGCGTGAGGCAAAGCAAATTGCTGCCAAACGGTCACAATTGCAGCGTGAACAATCTGTTAGGACACAACGTCATATTACCCTGGATGAAATAGGAAGGCGTATTGCCTTAGGTGATTTCCAAGAGCTGAACATCATTCTTAAAGGAGATGTGGATGGTTCTGTGGAAGCCTTGACAGATTCGTTCCAGAAACTTTCCACCGATGAGATCCAAGTGAATATCATCCATAAAGGGGTAGGGGCCATTACAGAATCTGATGTGTTGTTGGCCAGTGCTTCCGATGCAATCATTATAGGGTTTAATGTGCGACCCATGGGCAACGCCCGTGCGGTGGCCGACAAGGAGGAAATTGATATCAGGATGTACTCCATTATCTATGATGCCATCAACGATTTGAAAGATGCCATGGAAGGAATGCTGTCCCCTGAAATGAAGGAGGAGATTACCGGTAACGCGGAGATTCGTGAAACCTTTAAGATTTCCAAAATTGGAACCATTGCAGGTTGTATGGTAACCAGTGGTAAGGTGTTCAGAAATTCCCAGATTCGTTTGATCAGGGATGGTGTGGTGATCTTTACAGGTGAGTTGGCCTCGTTAAAACGATTTAAGGATGATGTCAAGGAAGTATCCAAAGGATATGATTGTGGTCTGCAGATCAAGAACTACAATGACATTAAGGAAGGGGATATTGTAGAAGCTTTCCAGGAAGTTGCAGTGAAGAAGAAACTGTAACGTCGCCTACTAAATTTATATTCCCGCTTCGGCGGGATTTTTTTTGCTTTAGTCCGTAGTCCGTAGTCCGTAGTCCGTAGTCCGTAGTCCGTAGTCCGTAGTCCGTATTCTTTGGTAGCTGGACTTCTAACTTCTCACTTCTTACTTTGTACCTTTGGCTTCAGGCCTCTAACTTGGTTCTTCTGGCCTTCGGTTTTGTTCTTCGGACGTCGGACATCGGACATCGGAATTCTAACTTAGTACCTCGAATTTCTAACTTTTAATGTTACACCTCAAACCTTTTTCCTTAGACTTTTGATTTTCGACCTAGACAGGGTGTTACCTCGAACTGCCTTCTGGTTTTAGAAGCATGGCATCTGGATATTTTTTGCGGACCTCCAGATATTTGCGCTCGGCTTCCAATTTGGTCTTGAATCTTCCCAATCTGACGCGATAGGTGGGTGATTCAAATTCAATTTTTGAAGGCCAACCGGGGAAATCAATATCTATTTTGGATTTCAGGTTTTGGGCTTTTTGGTAGCTTCCAAATCCTACCTGGATTTGATAGTAATCCGCCTTGGAATTGACCTGGGCGTAGAGTTTCATCAACTCATCTATTCGGGGGTCTTGGTCAATGGTAATCCGACCTTCCTGAGCGGACAGTTGAAAACCAAAACCAATTAAAATCAAAGTAAATACAAGGGTTCTCATGATTTTTTGGGACGTATCAATTTTGTCCATGTACAAATGTAAATTTTTAAGGGCTATTCCTTCCACTTTCACCTTATTTAGAATCCTTATAAATTAGAAATTATAGATCCATTAACATTTTGAAAAATGACCTTATGTCGTACTTTTGTCTGCGATTTTAGGCCATCCAAAAGCTATTGTTCTCAGTATCAATTGGAATAATCGTGCCAAAGATTTCGATAGAAATTCTGTTAGTATGAAAAAGGTTTTATACCGCCATCTATTTTCAAAAGTTTTAGGTTTCTCTCTCCTACTTTTTTCTGTTTCATTTTATGCGCAAGAAGAAGCTGCTTCAACCGAGGAGGTTGTAGCTGAGGCCGCCGGTGGTGGCGATCCTGTAAAGGGGAAGCAGTTGTTCAATCAAAACTGTGCTGCATGTCACGCCCTGGATCGGAAGATGACAGGTCCTGCGTTGGCCAATGTGGAAACTAGACTTGCTGAGGACGAGGGATTGGACAAGGAGTGGCTTTACACTTGGATAAAGAACAGTCCTGGGATGATCAAATCCGGAGATGCCTACGCCAACAAAATTTATGCAGAATACAACCAAGCGGCGATGACCGCTTTTCCCACTTTGTCCAATCAGGATATTGATGATATTTTGGCCTATACGGCCGCACCCCCTCCAGCACCTGTAGCGGCTGCCGCAACGGCCACCGCGGATGGAGAAACGGGTTCGCAAGGTGGAATATCCAATGAAATGATATTGGGTGCTTTGGCACTTGTCTTTGGTCTGTTGGTCATCATGTTGATTTTGGTGAACAATACCCTTAGAAGAATTGCCGAAGCCAATGGGGTTGATCTTGAAAAAGAAAAGTCCGATAAGGGCCTTCCCATTTGGAAGGCATTTGCCAAAAACCAATTCTTGGTGCTATGTACGGCAATTTTCTTGCTTTTGGCAAGTGGTTACTTTGCATACGGTTGGATGATGCAAATTGGGGTGGATCAAGGTTATGCTCCAGTACAGCCCATCCACTACTCCCACAAAATTCACGCCGGCGACAACAAGATTGAATGTAAATACTGTCACTCATCAGCAAGGGTTTCCAAAACTTCCGGAATCCCGTCGCTCAACGTCTGTATGAACTGTCATAAATCCATTTACCAAGTGGCAGACGAAACATTGGCAGAAGGTAAAAATATTGGGGTTGACTATAATGAAGAAATCCAAAAGCTGTACAAGGCGGTTGGCTGGGATGAGGAAAACCAACGCTATACTGGGGAGACCCAGCCTGTTGAATGGGTAAGAATCCATAACTTGCCCGACTTTGCTTATTTCAACCACTCCCAACACGTTTCGGTGGCCGGGATAGAGTGCCAAACGTGCCACGGGCCAGTAGAGGAGATGGAGGTCATGTACCAATATGCGCCGTTGACCATGGGTTGGTGTATCAATTGCCACAGGGAGACCAATGTTAAAATGGAGGGCAACGAATACTATGAGGCCATCCATGCCGAGCTTTCCAAAAAGTATGGCGTAGAGGAATTGACCGCGGCCATGATGGGCGGGTTGGAATGTGGTAAATGCCACTATTAAAATAAAAAGAAGATAATCTCAGATATATCGTATGGCATCAAACAAAAAATATTGGAAGAGCGAAGCGGAGTTAAATCCGAACGATTCCATTGTTGAGACGCTAAGAAACAACGAATTTACAGAACAGATTCCCGTTGATGAATTTTTAGGGGACAAGGAAAATCTGTCGGCTTCCACCACCAATCGAAGGGACTTCTTAAAATATGTGGGCTTTAGTACAGCAGCTGCCACCGTGGCGGCATGTGAAGGTCCGGTCCATAGATCTATTCCTTATGTAGTGCAACCGGATACCATTGTTCCGGGTGTTGCAAACTACTATGCCACTACCATAGCGGATGGTTTTGATTTTGCCAGTATTTTGGTGAAAACTCGCGAAGGAAGGCCCATTAAGATTGAAAACAACACTGATGCCAAGGTAAACGGAAACGCCAACGCAAGAGTGCAAGCTTCTGTTTTATCATTATACGATAGCAAACGTGTACAAGGACCTACCCAAAATGGTGGGCCAGTGGAATGGAACATTCTGGACGCCAATGTAAAGGCGAAACTGGGAAGCCTTAAAGGCTCCAATCGCCAGATAGCGTTGTTGACCCAGACCTATGCCAGTCCATCCACAGAGAAATTAATTGCCGAATTTAAGGCTGAGTACGGCGACAACGTAAATCATGTGGTTTACGATGCTATTTCAGAAGAGGCAGGCTTAAATGCTTTTGAAGCTGCATACGGGGAACGTGCTTTGGCGGATTATGATTTTGAAAAAGCTGATTTGATCGTTTCCTTTGGTGCCGATTTCCTAGGGGATTGGCAAGGGGGCGGTTACGATACCGGCTACGCAAAAGGTCGTGTGCCAAAGCAAGGCAAGATGTCCAAGCATATCCAGTTGGAGTCCAATATGTCATTGTCAGGAGCGAATGCTGATAAGCGTTACCCAATGACGCCCACACAACAGAAAATAGCGTTGGCCAAATTATATGGCAAGTTAAACGGTAGCAGTGTTGGGGGAGGAACTTCGGATGTGGATCCCGCTGTGGAAAGTATTGCGGCCCAAATCAGAAAAGCCGGTAGTAAAGCTGTTGTAGTAACAGGATTGAACGATATAAACGCCCAAACTGTGGTATTGGCCATCAATAAATTGTTGGCCAGTGAAGCTTTTGATGCTGAAAACCCAAAGTATGTGCGTCAGGGAGATGCCGCCAAGGTATCCAAATTGGTGTCCGATATGAATGCGGGTAGAGTGGGGCTGTTGATCATGGACGGGGTAAACCCAGCATATTCCTTACCGAATGCCGCTGATTTTGTAGCTGGTTTGGAAAAGGTTGATGTTTCGGTAAGTTTCTCATTTAACAATGACGAAACCGCGCAATCTTCACAGTTTGTTGCTGCAGCTTCCCACTATTTGGAATCTTGGGGAGATGCCGAATTCAAAAAAGGACAATATAGTTTGATGCAGCCTGCCATTCGCGAGCTGTTCGATACCCGTCAGTTCCAAAACTCATTGTTGGGCTGGTTGGGCAAAGACCAAACGTATTACGAATACATTAAAGAGCATTGGAATACCAATATTCTTCAAGGAGAGGATTGGAGCAAAGCTTTGCAAGATGGAGCATTTGTGCCCGCTAGTGAAGAGGTAGCAGCTGATGAAGAGGTAGCCCAAACAGAAGAAACAGAGGAAATTTCAAGTATAGATCCCATTGCAGCGGCGGTACGCGCTTTGGCGGCCACTACTAGTTCGGGTACCGAGTTGGTGCTCTATTCCAAAGTGGGCATGGGAGATGGAAAACAAGCCAACAACCCATGGTTGCAGGAATTCCCAGACCCGATATCCAGAGTGTCTTGGGACAACTATCTTTCGGTTTCCAAGGCGGATGCAGTGGAATGGGGATTGGAAAACTACAATGTGGCAGATGGCGGACTCAATGGTAGCTATGTTAAGCTTACTGTTGATGGAACTGTTTTGGAAAATGTTCCTGTGATCATTCAACCTGGACAGGCCCAAGGAACCGTTGGACTTGCATTTGGTTATGGCCGGGAGGCTGGTATGAAATTGGAAATGGCCACGGGCGTTAACGCCTATACCTTATATAAGAATTTCTCCGATGTACAGTCGGTATCCGTGGAAAAATCCGCTGGAGATCACGAATTTGCATGTGTCCAATTACACAAAACATTGATGGGTCGTGGTGACATCATCAAGGAAACCACTTTGGAAATCTTCAATACCAAGGATCATGCAGAGTGGAACCCAATGCCGCACGTGAGCTTGAATCATGAAATGATTCCTGTTACGTCACCTGATGCCGATTTGTGGGAAGAATTTGACCGATCCATAGGACACCATTTTAACCTATCCATCGACCTAAATGCTTGTACCGGATGTGGGGCATGTGTAATTGCCTGTCATGCTGAGAACAACGTTCCGGTGGTTGGGAAAGAAGAAATTCGTCGTTCCAGGGATATGCACTGGCTACGTATCGATAGATATTACTCTTCCGAAGAAACCTTCGAGCAGGATAATGAGAAGAAAGATGGCCTGGAAGGCCTGTTTGGGGACAAAGGAGCCTTGGGTGGTTTTGGCCAAATGGAAGATCCATCAGCCAATCCGCAGGTAGCATTCCAACCGGTAATGTGCCAGCACTGTAACCACGCTCCATGTGAGACGGTATGTCCAGTAGCGGCAACTTCCCATGGTAGACAAGGTCAGAACCATATGGCATATAACCGTTGTGTAGGTACGCGTTACTGTGCCAACAACTGTCCATATAAAGTTCGTCGTTTCAACTGGTTCTTGTACCACGACAATGATGAGTTTGATTTCAATATGAACAACGATCTTGGTAAGATGGTCATCAATCCAGATGTCAATGTTCGTTCCCGTGGGGTAATGGAAAAATGTTCAATGTGTATCCAAATGACCCAAAAAACCATTTTGGATGCCAAGAGGGAAGGACGTGTGATCAAGGATGGGGAGTTCCAAACAGCTTGTTCTGCGGCATGTGGCAGTGGAGCGATGGTATTTGGGGATATTAACGATGAGCATAGCAAGATATCCGAGTTGAAAGCAGATGATAGAATGTACCACTTGTTGGAGCATGTGGGTACAAAACCCAATGTGTTCTATCATGTAAAAGTTAGAAATACCAACGAGGCTTAATCAATAAATTAGAAGTAACTAGAAGATAAATTATGGCATCGCATTACGAAGCACCTATTCGAAAGCCCTTAGTACTCGGAGATAAAGGATATCACGATGTTACCGTGGATATTGCCGCTCCGGTTGAGGGAAAGGCCAACAAACAATGGTGGATTGTCTTTACCATTGCCCTTGTGGCATTCCTTTGGGGTCTGGGATGTATCATTTATACCATTTCCACAGGTATCGGGGTTTGGGGTCTTAACCGGACCGTTAACTGGGCCTGGGACATCACCAACTTTGTATGGTGGGTAGGTATTGGTCACGCGGGAACGCTGATTTCGGCCGTATTGTTGTTGTTCCGCCAAAAATGGAGAATGGCCATTAACCGTTCAGCAGAAGCAATGACCATCTTCTCGGTTATCCAGGCGGGATTGTTCCCGATTATCCACATGGGTCGCCCGTGGTTGGGGTATTGGGTACTTCCTATTCCCAACCAATTTGGTTCGCTATGGGTAAACTTTAACTCGCCCTTGCTTTGGGACGTGTTCGCCATCTCTACCTATCTTTCGGTTTCCTTGGTGTTCTGGTGGACAGGATTGTTGCCTGATTTCGCAATGATTCGTGATCGCGCCATCAAACCCTTTCAAAAGAAAATATATAGCTTGTTGAGCTTTGGTTGGACAGGGCGTGCCAAGGATTGGCAACGTTTTGAGGAAGTTTCCTTGGTATTGGCCGGTTTGGCTACACCATTGGTACTTTCCGTACACACCATTGTATCCTTTGACTTTGCCACATCCGTGATTCCTGGATGGCACACCACCATTTTCCCACCGTATTTCGTTGCGGGTGCTATTTTCTCCGGTTTTGCCATGGTGAACACCCTGTTGATCATCATGCGTAAAGTGTGCAACTTGGAAGCCTATATTACGGTTCAACACATCGAATTGATGAACATTGTGATCATGATCACAGGTTCTATTGTAGGATGTGCCTATATCACCGAGTTGTTCATTGCATGGTATTCTGGAGTGGAGTACGAACAATATGCCTTTTTGAACAGGGCAACCGGACCTTACTGGTGGGCATACTGGGCAATGATGACTTGTAACGTGTTCTCACCACAGTTTATGTGGTTCAAGAAATTGCGTACCAGTATCATGTTCTCCTTCTTTATTTCCATTGTGGTGAACATTGGAATGTGGTTTGAGCGTTTTGTGATCATTGTAACTTCCTTGCACAGGGATTATCTTCCTTCTTCATGGACGATGTTCTCACCAACTTTTGTGGATATCGGAATCTTTATTGGTACCATTGGATTCTTCTTTGTGTTGTTCCTCTTGTACTCAAGAACATTCCCGGTTATCGCACAGGCGGAAGTAAAGTCTATCTTGAAATCCTCTGGGGAACGCTTCAAGAAACTAAGGGATGAGGGCAAACCTTTGTACGAGAAACCTGCGGCAGCTGCCAGCGTTGAAAAAGCTGCGGTTACCGAGGAAAAAGCCGAGGCTGACCCAGCACAAGTGTCCTCACTTTTGGATGCCATTGGAACTTTTGACAAGGACAATGATACCGCAGACGACCTTAAGAAAGTAAAAGGGATAGGTCCGCAAATGGAAGAGACCTTGAACCAAATCGGAATTTTCACCTTTGCCCAGGTGAGTAAAATGACCGAAAAAGAATACAACCTGTTGGATTCCATTACAGGTTCCTTCCCAGGAAGGGCACAACGTGATGATTGGGCCGGACAGGCGAAAAAATTAAATGATAAAAAGTAGTTATGGCTTCAAAAGTTATACAAGCACTTTATAATGACGACGATGTGTTGATGCATGCCGTAAAGAAAGTTAGGGCGGAGCATCACCATATTGAAGAGGTTTACACCCCATTCCCCGTGCACGGTCTGGATAAGGCCATGGGACTTGCAGATACCCGAATTGCAATTACCTCCTTTATGTACGGATGTTTGGGATTGGCGGTGGCCATTGTCATGATGAACTACATCATGATCGCCGATTGGCCACAGGACATTGGTGGTAAACCCAGCTTTAGCTATTTGGAAAACATGCCGGCCTTTGTTCCGATCATGTTTGAAATGACCGTTTTCTTCGCGGCACACTTAATGGTGATTACCTTTTACCTAAGAAGTAGGATGTGGCCATTTAAAAAAGCGGAAAACCCAGATGTAAGAACAACGGATGACCATTTTTTGATGGAAATTGGGTTGCACGATAACGAAGAAGAATTGACCGCATTGCTCAGGGAAACCGGAGCTGTGGAAATAAAAGTTACAGAAAAGGAGTCTTAATAATATGAAGCATTTAGGTAAAATAAGCGTTGTCTTGGCCTTGTCCATGTCCTTGGCATCCTGCTTTGATAAAAATAGCCCTAACTACCAGTACATGCCCAATATGTACGAATCTGTGGGTTACGAAACCTATGAAGGTGTGGACAATGGATTGTTCCCACAAGGAACCGAGGCTCTGCTTCCGGCAGAAAACACCGTGCCAAGGGGTTACCTTCCCTACAAATTTGAAAATACTCTTGAAGGAAAGGATTTGGCCCGTTTGGAACCAAGCCCATTGGACTCCCTGGACCGTGAGGCCAATCTGGCCAAAGGAAAAGAACTGTACGATATCTATTGTGCCATCTGCCACGGACCAAAAGGAAAAGGACAAGGTACCCTGGTAAAAAGGGAAAAAATATTGGGTGTGCCCAGCTATGACGACGTGGCACGAAACATCACCGTAGGTAGTACCTACCATACCATCTATTATGGGCTGAACTCCATGGGCTCCTATGCAGCCCAATTGGCTAACGAGGAAGAAATGTGGCAGGTATCCGAGTACGTGATGAAATTAAAGGAAGACCTAACAAAATAATTGGATTAGTTGACTATGTACACGTTTTCAAACAGACTTAAAATGGGATCTTTCATTGCTATGGCAGTGGGACTGATTTTCTTGACCATCGGTTTTGTTTCGGCTCCTAGCACTGTGGAAGAGGCAAAAGCCATTGTGGCCGCTGCACATGATGGACATGGAGGGGGACATGGCGAAGAAGCAACCCATCACGGCGAGGATAAAGGTCACGCAGCTGCTGATGCCCATGACGATGGGCATGATGCATCCCATGACCTGCACTTGCTGCACCAACTTCAGAATAGACCTTGGGCAGCGTTGTATGTTGCAGCCTTCTTTTTCTTTATGATCGCATTGGGGGTATTGGCATTCTATGCTGTACAAAGGGCGGCCCAAGCAGGATGGTCACCCATGCTTTTCCGTGTTATGGAAGGTATTACGGCCTATTTGGTTCCAGGAGGAATTATTGTGTTTGTGATTTTGGTGCTTTCCGTTTTGCACATCAACCATTTGTTTGTTTGGATGGATGCCGATGTAGTGGCCAATGATAAATTGTTGCAAGGAAAAGCAGGTTATTTGAACCCTACCTTCTTTTTGGTTCGGGCTGCAATTTTCTTGGGGGGATGGATCTTCTATCGCCAGTATTCCAGAAAATTGTCCTTGGCACAAGACGAGTCGGATGACAACTCCAATTTTGTAAAAAACTTTAGATGGTCCGCCGCATTCTTGGTGTTCTATCTAGTAACCGAGTCCATGATGTCCTGGGATTGGATCATGAGCTTGGACCCACACTGGTTCAGTACCCTTTTTGGGTGGTATGTGTTTGCCAGTATGTTCGTATCTGGTATTACCGTAATCGCAATGATTTCAATTTACCTGAAATCCAAAGGATATTTGGAGCAGGTAAACGATAGCCATATCCATGATTTGGCCAAGTTCATGTTTGCCATCAGTATTTTCTGGACCTACCTGTGGTTTGCCCAGTTTATGTTGATTTGGTACGCTAACATTCCTGAAGAGGTCACGTATTTCGTGACAAGGCTGGAAGATTACAAACTGCCTTTCTTCGCAATGTTGGCCATGAACTTTATTTTCCCATTGTTGGTCTTGATGAACAGCGATTACAAGCGGGTAAACTGGTTTGTGGTTATGGCGGGAATTGTGGTATTGCTAGGGCACTATTTGGATGTGTTCAACATGGTGATGCCCGCAACCGTGGGAGACCAATGGCATATAGGATTACCTGAAATTGGTGGAATATTGTTCTTTGGAGGATTGTTCATTTATTGGGTGTTCACAGCGTTGACCAAAGCGCCATTGCAGCCCAAGCGCAATCCCTTCCTTGAGGAAAGTAGACAATTTCATTATTAATACGATTAAGTCTTAGAGAGATATACAATGACTGCATTATTAACATTGACTGTTTTAGTACTGGTGGCAATTGCAATCTGGCAAATGACCAAGATTTTTGAATTGTCTCAACTTAAAGCGGAAAACACTGGAGTGGCAACGGACAAGGATAACAGGTACAATGGTTATCTCATGTTTGCATTTTTGTTCTTCATCTATGGTATCACCATCTTCAGCTTTGTGAAGTATTCCAAGATGCTTTTACCAGAGGCATCTTCAGCCCATGGTGGTGGATATGACCAATTGATGTGGGTGTCCTTTGCTATCATCTTTGTTGTGCAGACCATCACACAAGCATTGTTGCACTATTTCGCCTATAAATACAGGGGAGAAAAAGGTAAAAAGGCCCTTTTCTTTGCGGATAATGACCGCTTGGAATTTATCTGGACCATTATTCCAGTAATTGTTTTGGCCGGACTCATCCTTTGGGGCTTGTACACCTGGACCAATATCATGGATGTTAATGAGGAGGACGATCCCTTGATTGTGGAATTGTATGCACAACAGTTTAACTGGACGGCCAGATATGCCGGGGAAGATAATGTTTTGGGAGATGCCAGTGTTCGTTTGATTGATATTGATCGTGCCAATGTACTGGGCTTGGATGAAGCTGACCCTAACGCCTCGGACGATGTGATCGTTAAGGAACTACACTTGCCCGTAGGAAGAAAAGTGAACTTTTCAATGCGTTCCCAAGATGTATTGCACTCTGCCTACATGCCCCATTTTAGGGCGCAAATGAACTGCGTACCCGGAATGATCACACAATTCTCGTTCACCCCTACCATTACCACGGAAGAAATGAGACGCAATCCGGATGTAGTGGAAAAAGTAAAAAGAACAAATACCCTTAGGGCCAAATGGGCCGCAGAAGGGAAGCCTAATTCCGAACCATGGGAGTTTGATTATGTGCTGCTTTGCAATAAAATTTGTGGTAAGTCGCACTACAATATGCAGATGAAGATCATTGTGGAATCCGAGGAGGACTACAATAAATGGCTTGCTGAACAAGCAACTTTCAAAGAAACCATTGCCCCAGCGGAATAGATAGGCAGCAAAAAACTATAACAAAATTTAAAGAAGATTATGTCAGCTACTGGACACGAACACGGACACGAAGATCACGGACATCATCATAAGGAAACTTTTATAACCAAGTACATCTTTAGTCAGGACCATAAGATGATTGCCAAGCAATATCTTATTACCGGGGTTTTGATTATGGGATTCATTGGTATTGCCATGTCGTTGCTTTTTAGAATGCAATTGGCCTGGCCAGGAGAATCTTTCTCGGTATTTGAAGGCTTGTTGGGCAAATGGGCTCCTGATGGCGTTATGGATGCCGACATCTATCTGGGCTTGGTGACCATGCACGGTACCATAATGGTATTCTTTGTGCTCACAGCGGGCTTAAGTGGTACATTTAGTAACCTTTTGATTCCGTTGCAGATTGGGGCCAGGGATATGGCTTCAGGCTTCTTGAACATGCTTTCTTTCTGGATGTTCTTTGTATCCGCAGTAGTAATGGTAATCTCACTTTTTGTGGAAGCAGGACCTGCCGCTGCCGGTTGGACCATCTATCCGCCATTGAGTGCTTTACCTATGGCGCAACCTGGTTCTGGTGCAGGGATGACGCTGTGGCTGGTTTCCATGGCCATATTCATTGCATCATCGCTTCTGGGATCCCTAAACTATATTGTTACCGTTTTGAACCTAAGGACCAAAGGGATGTCAATGACACGTTTGCCTTTGACCATTTGGGCCTTCTTCGTAACGGCTGTAATCGGGGTGATTTCCTTCCCGGTACTTCTTTCCGCGGCCTTATTGCTGATCATGGACAGAAGTTTTGGAACTTCGTTTTTCCTTTCCGATATCTTCATCCAGGGTGAGGTATTGCACTACCAAGGAGGATCTCCAGTACTGTTCGAGCATTTGTTCTGGTTCTTGGGCCACCCTGAGGTATATATTGTGATTCTTCCGGCAATGGGATTGGTATCTGAAGTAATGGCGGTCAATGCACGTAAGCCAATATTTGGATATAGGGCTATGATTGCCTCCATCCTGGCCATCGCATTCCTGTCTACCATTGTTTGGGGGCACCATATGTTTATTTCCGGGATGAATCCGTTCCTAGGTTCCGTATTTACCTTTACAACCTTGTTGATTGCGATTCCATCCGCAGTAAAAGCCTTTAACTGGATAACCACCTTATGGAAGGGTAACCTTCAGCTCAATACTGGTATGCTCTTTTCCATCGGAATGGTATCGACCTTTATCACGGGTGGGCTTACAGGTATAATTTTGGGGGATAGTGCATTGGATATTAATGTTCACGACACCTATTTTGTTGTAGCACACTTCCACCTGGTAATGGGTATCTCTGCGCTCTATGGATTGTTCGCCGGGGTCTACCACTGGTTCCCTAAACTATTTCAGGGAAGAATGATGAACAAAAATCTCGGGTACGTCCATTTCTGGATTACCGCAATTGGTTCCTACGGAATTTTCTTCCCCATGCACTTTGTTGGGATGGCAGGGGTACCACGTAGATATTACGAGAATACAGCGTTCCCAATGTTCGATGAATTGACTAATGTTCAGGTGTTAATGACGGTATTTGCCATTATTACCGCAGGGGCACAGTTGGTGTTTGCCTTTAATTTTGTGTACAGCATATTCTATGGCAAAAGAGGCTCATTGAATCCATGGAAAGCAACCACTTTGGAGTGGACCGCACCGCATGAGCATATCCATGGTAACTGGCCAGGGGCCATACCTCATGTTCACAGATGGGCATACGACTATAGCAAAACCTATGAAAATGGTGAGTATATCATTGCTGGTCAGGACTTTGTTCCGCAGACCATTCCGTTACAGGACAATGAAGAAGAACTCAACCACTAAGGTGATACAAGAAAACAAGCCCATCCTTCCCGGATGGGTTTTTTGTTTGTAGGGTTTGGTACGGCAATTGTTACCTCTAATTGTAATATCTTTAATAACCCATAAATGCGAACACTTTTGAAAAAACTAGCAATTTTATTGGTGTTGTTGTGCCAAGTTTCGGTTTGGGCACAACGCAAGCCCAAGATAAAAGGAAGCCGAATAGTCACCGAGGTCAATGGCGAACTTCCGGCATTCAATGCCATACAACTAAACGATGATTTGGACATTGAACTTAAAAAATCCTTTGGACCAGGCTACGAAATAGTGGCCGATGACAACCTCATTGATATCCTTAAGTTTAAAGTGGAGGATAGTACCTTGGTCATTAGTTCATTTTATAATGTCACTGCAAAAAAGCAGATGGACATCACCGTGAATTATACAGAGTTGAAATCCATATCGGCCAAACAGGGCAGCATTGTCGCTGGGGATATGATCAATAGTGATGAACTATTTGTGGACGCCTTTTCCAATGCGAGATTGAACTTGCAGGCCAGCGCGGCGGTGATGGATATCAATCTTGAGGAAAGCAGCCGGGCAGATTTCAATCTGGATGTGGATTCATTGAATGTCAGGGTAACCAACAGGGCTGAAGCCTATGTCTATGCAGTTAATGAAGTAGGTCTTGTGGATGTGGAGCAAAACGGGACCCTAACAATGGAGGGAACCTCGGACCGGGTACAGATAAATGCATCGGACAATGCTAGGGTAAAAGCAGAAAAGATGGAAGCAGCTACTGTTCAAGCCCGTTTGGAAAACGCATCCACCGCAAGAGTATATGCATACCGGGAGTTTGAACTGAGTGCTATTGGAAATACTCGGATTTATTTATTCGGGAATCCCAGGATTGCCATCACCGAGTTCATGAACACCGCGCAATTGATTAAAAAAGAAGAACAATAAATGGGTATGAACGAAAACCTAGATCCAACATCGCAGAATTTTTCACAGGAAGAACTGGATATTGAAAGAGCGTTGCGTCCAGTAACCTTCGACGATTTCACAGGGCAAGAGCAGGTGTTGGAAAATTTGAAGGTTTTTGTTCAGGCTGCCAACCTAAGGGGCGAGGCTTTGGACCATACCCTATTTCATGGACCTCCAGGACTGGGAAAGACCACCTTGGCCCATATTTTGGCCAATGAGTTGGGGGTGGGTATCAAAGTCACCTCGGGGCCGGTATTGGACAAGCCCGGAGATTTGGCCGGTTTGCTCACCAATTTGGAAGAGCGGGATGTCCTATTTATTGACGAGATCCATAGATTGAGTCCCATTGTGGAAGAATATCTGTACTCCGCCATGGAAGACTACAAAATAGATATCATGATCGAATCGGGCCCCAACGCCCGTACCGTTCAAATCAATCTAAGTCCATTTACTTTGGTGGGGGCCACTACCCGTTCAGGATTGCTTACGGCACCCATGAGGGCAAGATTTGGAATTCAGAGTCGCTTACAGTATTACCATACAGAACTATTGTCCACTATCGTGGAGCGCAGTGCGGATATTTTAAAAGTGCCCATTAGCAACGAAGCCGCCATAGAAATTGCCGGTAGAAGCAGGGGAACCCCTAGAATTTGCAATGCTTTGCTCAGAAGGGTTCGGGATTTTGCCCAGATCAAGGGAGATGGAAATATAGATTTGGAGATTTCCAGGTTCGGATTAAAGGCCCTGAACGTGGATGCCCATGGATTGGATGAAATGGATAACAAGATATTGTCCACGATCATCGATAAGTTCAAAGGCGGTCCAGTGGGCATTACCACTTTGGCCACAGCAGTTTCTGAAAGTGCGGAGACCATAGAGGAGGTGTACGAGCCCTTTTTGATCCAGCAAGGCTTTATCATGCGAACGCCACGAGGTAGGGAAGTCACAGAACTTGCTTACAAACATTTGGGCAAAATAAAAGGGGGAACCCAGGGCGGATTGTTTGAATGAAGAAATTACCCCATATTTCTGCCCTAACGGTCATCGCCAATAGAAAAACCATCCAAAAGAACCCGCTTCCGTTTCACTATACCAATTTTGAAAGGTTAGGGGATAGCTTTGTAGTTTCCATTCCCGCCGAAGGCAAGGTTATTTTTTCCAGAGATCCTGAAATGGTCAAGGCCGTACTTCAAAAAAAACATAGAAGTTTCGAAAAATCCAAACTACAGACCAAGGACTTGGCGAAATATATAGGCCACGGCCTGTTGACATCCAGTGGGGAACACTGGCGTACGCATAGAAGAATGATCCAACCTGCATTCCATCAAAAGAAGTTAAAGGGATTGTTCACGATCATGCAACTGGCCATTCAAGAGGAACTACAGCGTATCCAACCAGATTCGCCACAGAATGCCTTGTCGCTAATGGGCGATTTGGCGTTTCAGGTGGTGGCAAAGACTCTGTTCAGTCACAACGACATTAGAAAACCCATGGCCGAGTTAAAGCGTATTACCGAGCTCAATCAAAATATGCTGGTCAAGGAAATGCGCAAGCCCTATTTTAGATGGTGGTTCCATCTCACGGGAGAGATTGGAAAGCATCTCAAGTTCAGTGATCGGGCACGGGCCATTCTAAATACCCTGGTGGAAAACAGGATAGATCAGCAAACCGATGGCGATGACCTCTTGGACATGCTGCTCAATGCCACTTACGAAGATGGTACGCGTATGTCAAGAAAACAATTGTTGGATGAATTGATGATTTTATTCACGGCAGGGTATGAGACCACGGCAAGCGCCCTTTCCTTTACCCTTTACTTTTTGGCAAAGGACCCAGCATTGCAGGATAGGTTGTACCAAGAAATACAGGAAATGGACAATGAGTCCTACACATGGCAAGAGTTGGGAAAACTGGAGCTTGCTTCCAGCTGCATCAAGGAAGCCATGAGATTGTATCCTCCGGCCTATTTTATTGATAGGGTGGCCATTGAGGCTACGGAGCTCAACGGGTATCAAATCAAAAGTGGGACCATGGTTTTGCTATCCATGTATGAGCTTCACCGTCATAGATCGTGCTGGGATGATCCAGAGGAATATGTAGCTGACCGTTTTGTGGGATTGGACCCAAAATCCTATAGTGATTATTATTATCCATTTGGGGCCGGCCCACGGATGTGCATAGGAAATGCCATGGCCACTTATGAAATGCTCATTGCTGTGGTTGAAATCGTCAAAAAGTTTAGACTGTCCACGGCAATGGAAGCAGTGGATATCAATCCTTTGATTACTTTAAAGCCCCAAAGGATTAATTTAAAGTTTGAAAAACGGGAACAATAGTGGGAGTGGAGCAGCATACTACAATGATCAAGGCCGAAGCCAAACGCCTCGGTTTTTTATCATGTGGTATATCCAAGGCCCAATTTTTGGAGGAGGAAGCCCCACGCCTGGAAAAATGGCTCAGGCAAGGTATGCATGGGGAAATGCGGTATATGGAGAACCATTTCGACAAGCGTTTGGACCCTACAAAATTGGTGGAAGGTTCTAAATCTGTCATCTCCCTATTACTTAACTATTATCCATCCGAACATCAAAATCAAGAGTCTTACAAGATATCCAAATACGCCTACGGAACGGATTATCACTTTGTGATAAAGGATAAATTAAAATCCTTGTTGCATTTTATCCAGGAGGAAATAGGGGAGGTACATGGCAGGGCCTTTGTGGATTCTGCCCCCGTATTGGACAAGGCCTGGGCCGCCAAAAGTGGTTTGGGGTGGATTGGGAAGCACAGCAATTTGCTCACCCAGCAGGTTGGTTCCTTTTATTTTATTGCAGAGTTGATTGTGGATTTGGAGCTGGAATATGATACCCCGGTTACCGATCATTGCGGAACTTGCACGGCCTGTATCGATGCTTGTCCAACAAAAGCCATTGTAGAACCCTACGTAGTGGATGGCAGCAAGTGCATTTCCTATTTTACCATTGAACTCAAAAATGAAATTCCAAGCGATTACCGGGGGAAGTTTGATGATTGGATGTTCGGCTGCGATGTTTGTCAGGATGTATGCCCTTGGAACCGATTTTCAAAAGCCCATAACGAACCTTTGTTTCAACCACAACCGGACGTATTGACCATGACCAAAACAGATTGGGAGGAAATCACTGAGGATGTCTTCAGGGCCCTGTTTAAAAAATCGGCAGTAAAACGCACCAAATTTGAAGGCCTAAAACGGAATATCAAGTTTTTGAAATAGAGGATTCCAAAATTTCAATCGTTTTCGTTAGGAATTTGCCAATTTTACCCTTGATATTTTATTAATCGACTAGGGAAAGTGCTATATTCAAGGAATTTATGAAATTACGGCTAGCTACTCATTAAAATACTCCAACCCTATGATTAAGATAAAGAAACCCCGGTTAAATTTTTGGCAGATTTGGAATATGAACGTGGGATTCTTTGGAATCCAGTTTAGTTTTGGTCTTCAACAAACTGCAGTAAGCCCAATTTTCTCCTTTTTAGGAGCCCATCACGATGAATTGCCCTTATTAAATTTAGCAGGTCCGGTTACTGGTCTACTCATTCAACCCATTATTGGAGCTATTTCGGATAAAACTTGGTCACCAAAATGGGGAGGTAGACGGAAGCCCTTTTTCTTGATTGGGGCCATCTTGGCCAGTTTGTGTCTGTTTGCATTCCCCTTTAGCCCAGAGCTCTGGTTTGCCGTGGGACTGCTTTGGATTTTGGACGCAGGTAACAATACAGCCATGGAACCCTATAGGGCTTTTGTTGGGGACAAGCTACCTGACGAACAGCTGACCTATGGGTACCAAATGCAGAGCTTGTTTGTTGGGGCCGGTATTACTTTGGCCAATATTTCGCTATTTGCCTTCCAACATTGGTTTAGCGTAAGTGGGGAATCAAGCGGTTTGTTTGACACTACGGTTGAAACGGCCTCATCCATTCCAACATGGGTGTATTATTCGTTCTTTTTAGGGGCCTTGGCCTCCATAGGAACCGTAATGTGGTCCGTTTGGAAAACACCAGAGATTCCTCCATCAGATGAGGAGTTGAAAGAAATTCAGGAGCATACTGCAAATACTCCGGCTCCAATCATTCAAATATTAAGTGTTCTTCTTGTCATATTTTCTGTTCCCTTGTTATTGGGGTATGTAACGGGAGAACTGGTGCCCGCCCTCTGGCATAATATCAATCTTTGGGTAGTCATCGTTTTGGTGTACGCCTTTTTCTGGTTATTCATGTTATATAGAATCATCAAGAGAAATAAATCCAATAGGACCATTGCGAAATTGGGGGATACCTTGGACCCACTGCTTGAAGCTGCAGAGGCAATTGGTGAGATGCCTGGTTTTCTGTGGAAATTGGCTGCCGTTTACCTTTTTCAGTGGTACGCCCTATTTGTGTATTGGCAGTTTATGCCCCCGATGCTAAGGACCAGTTTATATGGGATTTCAAATGAGGACAATGAAAAATTCGATGGAATAATGAAATCCTTTAAGTCCGGTGCGGAAATTAGTGCACAGGATCAAGCCTTTGCTGAAAACATACAATCTTTGGCCGAACAAGCGTTGGGTCATGCCGGCCTCATGAACGGAACCTATAACTTCGTAACCATGCTTGTTGCCTTGGCCCTGGTACCAGTGGCTACCAAAATAGGATCTAAGCTGGTCTATGTCGTTTGTTTGTTCCTAACGGCGCTGGCTATGTTGAGTATGCCTTACATAACCGATAAATGGTTGCTGTTGTTGCCCATGGTGCTGTTTGGTATCGGCTGGGCGGCCATGATGGGTATCCCATATGCCATGGTTTCCAAGGTTATTCCTGAAGAACGGCGAGGTGTTTATATGGGTATTGTCAACATGATGATCGTAATACCCATGTTGATACAAACGGTAAGTTTTGGTCCCCTTATCAAAAATGTGTTGAGCAATGATGCCACCTATGCCATTCTATTTGCAGGGGTATTCTTTTTCATTGCCGGTGTTCTTGCCATGCGTCTCAATTTGCCCAAGGAAAAACTGGACAATAAATTGGATGTGGGTACGACGGAAGAGTAAATGGAACCTTAAACCAATCAAGAATCAAGGGTATTTTTCTAAATGGAGAATACCCTTACCTTTACCCCTTATTTCAGAACCATCTATATGAGCAAAGAAAAGCACAGGAGGGAAGCTTTACTATACCATGCTAAGCCCCAACCCGGAAAGATCAAGATTGTGCCCACAAAGCCCTATGCCACCCAACGCGATTTGGCCCTGGCCTATTCTCCCGGAGTTGCCGAGCCTTGTTTGGAAATAGAAAAGAACAAGGCCGATGTGTACCGCTACACCGCCAAAGGGAATATTGTTGCCGTAATCTCAAACGGAACCGCTGTTTTGGGATTGGGAAATATTGGCCCGGAGGCCTCCAAACCGGTAATGGAAGGGAAGAGCCTTTTATTTAAAATATTTGCGGACATTGATGGTATCGATATTGAGTTGGATACTGAGGATGTGGACAAGTTCATTGAAACCGTCAAGACCATAGCGCCAACTTTTGGAGGAATAAACTTGGAGGATATAAAAGCTCCCGAAGCCTTCGAAATTGAAAGGCGACTGAAAGAGGAGTTGGATATTCCGGTAATGCACGACGATCAGCATGGAACTGCTATTATTTCCGCAGCGGCGCTATTGAATGCATTGGAAATAACCCATAAAAAAATTGAGAAGGTCAAAATTGTGGTCAGCGGTGCTGGAGCAGCAGCAGTTTCCTGCACCCGATTATACAAAGCGTTTGGGGCCAGCGCAGAGAACATTGTTATGCTTGATAGCAAGGGTGTTATCCGTAGCGACCGGGAAAATTTGTCAGACGAAAAGCGCGAGTTTTCAACGGATCGCAAGATTGACACCTTGGAGGAGGCCATGAAAGATGCAGATGTGTTTATCGGCCTTTCCATAGCCAATATTCTTAGCCCGGAAATGTTGGAGTCCATGGCGAAGGATCCCATAGTTTTTGCCATGGCCAATCCAGATCCGGAAATTGAATACAGTTTGGCATGTAAGACGAGAAAGGACATTATTATGGCCACTGGTCGTTCCGATCATCCCAATCAGGTAAACAATGTGTTGGGGTTCCCGTTTATTTTTAGGGGAGCGCTTGATGTTAGGGCCACCAAGATCAATGAAGAAATGAAAATGGCAGCGGTCAGGGCGCTGGCGGACTTAACACGTGAACCGGTGCCAGAGCAGGTGAACATTGCTTATGATACAACCCGTTTGGCGTTCGGAAAAGACTATATAATCCCAAAACCCTTTGACCCAAGATTGATTACAAAGATTCCACCTGCCGTGGCCAAGGCCGCTATGGAAAGTGGAGTGGCCAAAGCACCCATACAGGATTGGAAAAAGTACGAGGAGGAATTGTACCAGCGGTCCGGAAACGATAACAAGGCGGTTCGGTTGATGCACAACAGGGCACGTTTGAATCCCAAGCGTATCGTTTTTGCCGAAGCGGAATTGTTGGATGTAATGAAGGCCGCACAAATTGTGCATGAGGAAGGTATCGCCATTCCCATATTGTTGGGCAATAGGGAAATCATAGAGGGGTTGAAGAAAGAACTGGAATTTGACGCCGAAGTTGAAATAATAGACCCAAGATCGGATGAGTCCAAAGAAATACGTACCCAATATGCCATGAAACTCTGGGAATCCAGAAAGCGTAAGGGAGAAACCCAGTACAGCGCGCGTATAAATATGGGGAAACGCAATTATTTTGGAGCCATGATGGTTTTGGAAGGCGATGCCGATGGGATGATCTCGGGTTACTCCAGGGCGTATCCGAAGGTGCTTAAACCTGTCTTTGAAGTATTGGGAAGGGCAAAAGGAGTGGCTAAAGCATCCACGGTAAATATCATGATTACGGATCGTGGTCCCCTGTTCTTGGCGGATACTTCCATAAATGTAGACCCCAATGCAGAAGAACTGGCTGAAATTGCCCAGATGACGGCCAATGTGGCCAGTACTTTTGGATTCAATCCCGTAATGGCCTTGTTGTCCTATGCCAACTATGGCTCATCCAGTCATCCCAACGCCCAGAAAGTGAGGGAAGCTGTTCGAATCTTGCATGAAAGAAACCCTGAACTTGTGGTTGATGGGGAAATCCAGACCGATTTTGCCCTGGACCAGGAGTTATGCCATAACAATTTCCCATTTTCCAAACTGGCAGGCAAAAAAGTGAATACCCTGATATTTCCAAATTTGGATTCGGCCAACATCACCTACAAATTGCTGAAAGGGCTGCACAACGCGGAATCCATTGGACCTATTATGGTTGGATTAAGACGATCCGCCCACATTTTACAATTAGGAGCCAGTGTGGATGAAATGGTGAATATGGCCGCGGTGGCGGTAATAGATGCCCAGGAACGGGAAAAGCGTAGAAAGGCCCATATGCATATTGAAGATTAGGTCGTAGCTTTAGTGGACCATGAACAATTTACAATAACCTTTTATCCATTTATCTAGCATCCAACAATCGAAAAATCCAATAAGCGAACAATCCCTTAATCCAATACTCCAACCATGATCACCCATCTTTCCGGAAAACTGGTCGAAAAAAATCCCACCTATGTCATTGTGGAATGCCATGGGGTTGGGTACTTTTTGAATATTTCATTGCACACTTTTTCGTTGCTTCCCAATGAGGAAAACATCCGACTTTTCACTCATTTGCAGGTCAAGGAAGATGCCCACACTTTGTTTGGATTTGTGGAAAAATCGGAACGTGAGATATTTCGGTTGTTGCTTTCGGTTTCCGGGATTGGTTCCAGTACTGCCCGGACCATGTTGTCTTCTTTAACACCTACCCAGGTCAGGGATGCCATTGCCAACGGAGATGTCCCTTCCATACAGGCAATCAAGGGGATAGGTGCCAAAACCGCCCAACGCGTGATTTTGGATCTAAAAGACAAGATTTTAAAAGTGTACGATATGGGCGAAGTTTCCCTTCAATCAAACAATACAAGCAAAGAAGAAGCGTTATCTGCTTTAGAGGTTCTTGGTTTCGTCCGTAGACAATCTGAAAAGGTTGTGGACAAGGTACTGGCCGAGGATCCTACATTAAGCGTTGAGGACATTATTAAACTGGCGCTGAAAAATTTGTAACAAGTTTGAAAAGAGGGGCAAAACCAATGCTTAAACCCTTTAGGTTTAAGTACTTTTTCTTATACATATGTTTTCTGATGGCCGCCACTACAATGGGCCAGGAGACCAATGAGCAGGTTCAGGACTCGGTAAAGACCGGTGTTGCACTTGGCCGATTGATTTTGGAGAACCCCGATAGCATTATTGCCAAATACACCTACGACCCCAAACTTGATCGCTATATATACACGGAAAGCGTTGGGGATTTTGACATCACGCATCCCATTATCCTAACCCCGGAGCAGTATTTCGACTTGGTCCGAAAGGAACAGATGAGGTCCTATTTTAAGGAAAAAATTGATGCCTTCACAGGACAAAAGGCAGGAACGGAGGAGGCTCGAAAAAACCTTTTGCCCAACTTTTATGTAAACAGCAACTTTTTTGAATCCATTTTTGGTGGGAATACCATTGAGGTTATCCCACAAGGTTCTGTTGCCATGGACTTGGGAATTTTATGGCAAAAAAACGACAACCCGGCACTTTCGCCCAGAAACCGGACCAATCTTTCTTTTGATTTTGATCAGCGAATCAGTCTAAGTCTTTTGGGTAAGGTTGGAGAGCGACTTCAAGTAACGGCAAACTACGACACTGAGGCTGTTTTTGATTTTCAAAACCTGGTAAAACTGGATTACACCCCTACCGAAGACGATATACTCCGTAAAATTGAAATCGGTAACGTGAACATGCCGCTCAATAGCTCCTTGATTACCGGGGCTCAAAGTCTGTTCGGGGTGAAGACCCAGTTACAGTTCGGTAGAACCACGGTGACCGCCGTGTTCTCAGAACAGCGCTCGCAAAACAACACCGTTGTGGCCCAAGGAGGAGGAACCTTAAATGAATTTGCCTTGACCGCCTTGGATTATGACGAGGATAAACACTTTTTCTTGGCCCAATACTTTAGGGACAATTACGACAGGGCCTTGTCCAACTATCCATTTATACGAAGTGAGGTACAGATTACGAGATTGGAGGTGTGGGTAACCAACAGGAACCAACAGACCTTAAATGTGAGGAATGTGGTGGCCATCCAAGATCTAGGGGAGTCCGAACTAGGCCAGAACGGAAGGGAAAAAACCAGAATCGGAATTGCCGGAGGTGCTCCAGGTGGCTTCTTCAACGTTTTTGGGAACAATGCACCACCCCAAAATGGGGCTAACGATTTTGACCCTGCCCAAATTGGAACAGGCGCACTTACCCAATCCATTAGGGATATCGCAACCGTGGAACAAGGCTTCAATACCGGGGGATACCAAATGAACCAGGGATTTGATTACGCCATCCTGGAAAATGCCCGAAAATTGGAGCAAGGGAGGGATTATCAATTCGATACCCAGTTAGGGTATATCTCCTTGAACCAAAGATTGAGCAACGATGAGGTTTTAGGGGTAGCATTTCAATATACCATTGGAGATCAGGTGTACCAGGTAGGGGAGTTTGCCAATGGCGGTGTGGATGCCACTACCGTATCCGGTGGGGTAAATCCCATTATCGAAAACAACACTTTGATTCTGAAATTGCTGAAAAGTAACATTACCAATGTGGATGATCCCATTTGGGATTTGATGATGAAAAACATCTACGCCACAGGAGCATTTCAGTTGAGCCAGGAAGACTTTAAACTGAATATTCTTTATTCAGACCCTACGCCGCGTAACTATATCACACCTGTGGACCCCAATGCTGGATGGCCCGCTGGACTTGAAGAACGCATATTGATTGATGTTTTCAATCTAGATCGCCTGAACATTTACAACGACGTTCAGCCGGGCGGGGATGGATTCTTTGATTATGTTCCCGGGATAACCGTAGATACCCAAAGTGGACGAATCATTTTTACCAAGGTGGAACCCTTTGGGGAATATTTGTTCAATGAGCTCGGAGGGGGAACCTATGATGTTGAGAATGACCAGGGCTACAATCCCAATCAGCAGCGATATGTATTCCGGAATATGTACGCCAAGACGAAGGCGGCCTCGCTTCAGGATGCAGAGAAGAACCGTTTCCAAATAAAAGGTAGATACAAGTCCGAAGGAAACAACGGTATTCCTATTGGGGCTTTTAATGTGCCTAGAGGTTCTGTGCGCGTTACCGCAGGTGGGAGACAACTCCAAGAAGGTATAGATTATACAGTAAACTACCAGGCCGGCACCGTACAAATCTTGGATCCAAGCCTGGCGGCTTCCAATACCCCGATCAACATTTCTGTGGAAAACAATGCGGTATTTGGGCAGCAGACAAGAAGATTTACCGGAGTTAACGTGGAGCACAAGTTCAATGAGAAATTTATATTGGGCGGAACCATCCTAAACCTCAACGAGCGACCACTTACCCAAAAATCCAACTTTGGGGTGGAACCAGTGAACAATACGATTTTTGGACTGAATGGTAATTTTAGTACCGAATTGCCATTTTTGACCCGTTTGGCCAATAAACTCCCCAACATTGATACAGATGTACCCTCTAATCTATCAATTCGGGGAGAAGTGGCCTTTTTAAAACCCAATTCCCCAAAAAATGCCGATTTTCAAGGGGAAACAACCACCTATCTCGACGACTTTGAAGGAGCACAGGCCCTGATTGATATACGTTCCAGCCTTGGTTGGTCCCTGGCAAGTCCACCAGTTGAATTTTTGGAAGACCGCACCGATATAGATGTTGGCTACGAACGGGCCAAAATGTCCTGGTATACCATCGACCCTATATTTTATACTAATCAGAGGCCATCCGGTATTTCTGACAATGATATTTCCCTAAACGAAACCCGAAGGGTTTTTATCAATGAGGTCTTTACGGAAACCGATATTGCCCAAGGGCAGACCCAGGTTCAGGGAACCCTGGATTTGGTGTACTATCCAAACGACAAAGGTCCTTATAATGCCAATCCGAATTTTGCAGCCGAAACCCCAGACGATAAATGGGCGGGTATTATGCGACCTTTAAGCAGTACCAACTTTGAACAGTCCAACGTCGAGTTTGTACAGTTTTGGGTTCTAGATCCCTATATTGATGGACAGACCAATGCTGCAAATGCAGGGGAATTGGTACTTAACCTGGGTAATATTTCCGAGGACATCTTAAAAGATGGCCGTAAGCAATATGAAAATGGATTGCCTGCGAGCACCAACAATGAAATTCCAAGGCCTACCATTTGGGGACAGGTCCCGTCCACCCAATCCTTGGTATACGCTTTTGACGCGGATGAATCGAATAGAACGCTTCAAGATGTTGGTTTTGATGGGTTGAACGATACTGAGGAAGCCGCAGTTTATAACGGTCCCAGCGAAGACCCGGCCTTGGATAACTACCAGTACTACCTGAACAGGGAAGGTGGTATCCTGCAACGCTATTACGATTTCAATAACCCGGATGGAAATTCCCCCGTTGCTGTAACCAATACCAATCGGGGATCTACAACCTTGCCCGATGTAGAAGATGTGGACCGTGATTTGACCATGAACACGGTAAACAGTTATTACGAGTACCGTATCCAAATCAGACCAAATACCACCATTAACGATCAGTATGTGACCGATATCAGGGAAGGACTTACCCCGGACCTGCCCAATGGAACCCAGCTCAACCGCAGATGGATTCAGTATAAGATTCCACTTAGCGATTTCACGGACGCCGTTGGTGGTATAACCGATTTTAGGTCCATAAGTTTTATGCGGATGTACATGACCGGATTTACGGATAATGTTGTGCTTCGTTTCGCCACCTTGGACTTGGTAAGGGGAGACTGGCGTACCTATACCAATTCGTTGCAACCGGACGTTGACAACGACCCATCAGACGATGGAACCGTCACCGATGTAAATACTGTAAACATAGAAGAGAATTTTGGTCGCCAACCTATTCCATATGTGCTACCTCCTGGAGTAGTTCGGGAGCAGTTGAACAACAACAATACCATTATCCGCCAGAATGAGCAATCGCTTTCGTTTGTAGTGGAGAATTTGGAATCACAGGATGCCCGGGGAGTGTTCAAGAATGTGAACATCGATGTGAGACAATACGAACGCATCAAAATGTTCATGCATGCTGAGAAAATTTTAAATGGGGATTATTCGGATGACGATACACCTTTAGTAGGTTTCCTTCGAATAGGAACCGACTTTTCCGAAAACTTCTACCAGATAGAACTTCCCTTGCAGTTTACCTCCTTTAACGTGACCTCCGCGGAAGAGATTTGGCCGGATGTGAACCAGATAGATGTCGCCCTTAGCGATTTGAACAAGGTAAAATCCAGGGGAATTGCCGAACAGACCCTGAACCAAATCAACTACTATGAAATAGTGGACGGGGAAGCCGTTCCCGTGGATGAATTTGCGCCCCGAACGCTGGGGAGACTGCGTATTGGGATTCGTGGTAATCCCTCCCTGGGAAGTATCCGTGGGATGATGGTGGGGGTCAAGAACATTGACGTACTGCCGGCTCGAGGAGAAGTATGGTTCAATGAACTTCGCCTTGCTGGTCTGGACAACAACGGAGGCTGGGCCGCAATAGCAGCCTTGGACGCCAATATGGCCGACTTTGCCAATGTTACCGCAACAGGAAGCAAAAGTACCTCTGGATTTGGTTCCATTGACCAAATGCCCAATGAAAGATCTAGGGAAGATGCCATTTCCTATGATGTGGTGACCAATGTGAACGTAGGACAACTTCTACCCAAAAAATGGGGAGTGCAAATTCCGTTTAACTATGGAATATCCGAAAACCTGATCACTCCAGAATTTGATCCCGTTTATGACGATTTAAAGCTAGATGACAGAATTGCTGCGGCCACAACTGCGGAGGAAGCAGAGACCATTAAGGAACAGGCCGAGGACTATACCAAAAGAAGAAGTATCAACCTTATCGGAGTACGCAAGAATAGAGGACCCGAAGCCAAGGAAAATTTCTTTGACGTGGAGAATTTCACCTTCAATTATTCCTATAACGAGACCAATCACAGGGATTTTGAGGTTGCCGACTTGCGAGATCAGAACGTGACCACAGGTTTTGTGTACAATCACAACTTTAAACCTGCCTCCGTGGCACCTTTCGCCAAAAACGATTCTTTGTTGACCGGAAAATATTGGCAATGGCTCAAGGAACTGAACTTTAATCTGTTGCCCACAAGTGTTTCTGTTAATGCCAATTACAATCGTTCGTTTAATCAACAGCGATTTAGGGATGTCTTGGAACCCGGCGTGGATGCCTTGGAACTGCCCTTGCTGCAACAGCGAAACTATCTGTTCAACTGGCAATACACCCTGAATTATAGTATTAGCAAATCCCTAAGATTGAACCTGACCGCTTCCAATAATAATATCGTAAGGAATTATTTTAATGTGGATGCTGACCCAGATTCAGGAATCAATGAGGCCTTGGATTTGTGGGATGGCTTTTTTGATATCGGGGAACCCAATCGCCATCAGCAGAACATGCAATTGAACTATGACCTGCCCTTTAATAAATTCCCATTTTTGAATTTCATCAATGCGCAGTATAGTTACACCAGTAATTTTGATTGGCAAAGAGGAGGGGATGCCTTGCTCGAAGTGGCGGGAGAAAACATCAATACTGTCCAAAATGCAAGCACCCATAACCTGACCGCTAATTTGACCATGCAGCGTTTTTACGACTATTTGGGCTTGAAAAAACGGGATGGAAAGGTGACAGCAGCAGAATCCAGACAGCGCAGGGATAAGGCCGGGAACCCAGCATCGGGCAATACGGATGAAAAACCGCCCAAAAAGACAAGTAAGGCCTTTAACACCTTGGTGGATGTATTGACCATGGTAAAGCGGGTCAACGTGAACTACAGTAGGAATAGCGGTACCGTGTTACCAGGTTACACCCAATCCATTGGTTTTATCGGGACCACCAGACCCAATTTGGGGTTTGTATTTGGTAGCCAGGCCGATGTGCGCTATGAAGCAGCCAGGAATGGATGGTTGACCACTTTCCCCGAGTTCAATTCGCAATACATGCGCAACACCAACCGGCAGTTGAACATTACTGCAACGGCCCAACCTACCCAGGACCTGACCATCGATTTAACGGCTGATAGGTTATTGAGCAGTAGTTCGCAGGAAAACTATAGTCCTGAACAATGGATCAATGAACAAAACGGGTTGATCAACGAATTGGGGAATTTCAGCATTTCCACCTTGATGATCGGTACCATTTTCAACAAAAGTGACGAATTTGATTCCAAAACCTTTGAGCAGTTCAAGGCCAACAGGATCACCATTGCCAATAGATTGGTTTCAGATAGGGGGCAAAGCCCAGGAACCCTGGACGAAGATGGATTTCCACAACGATATGGCAAGACCCAACAAGAGGTGTTGTTGCCCGCCTTCTTTGCAGCTTATACCGGGCAGGATGTGAATCGTGTCAATTTGGATGTGTATAGGGAAATCCCAATACCCAATTGGAACATTAAGTACACAGGATTGATGAAAAACAGATGGTTCAAAAAGAAATTTAAGCGGTTCTCACTCACCCATGGTTATAGGGCATCCTATAGTGTAAACTCCATTCAGAGCAATCTTGAGCGACAGAACAACCAATTTGATCCAGAAACAGAAGATCTTCTTCCGGAGAACATCATCAATAATGTGGTGCTGAACGACGAGTTTAATCCGTTGCTCCGTGTAGACTTTGAAATGAAAAACTCCTTCAGCTTTTTGGCAGAAGTAAGAACAGATAGGGTATTGACCTTGAGTTTTGACAACAATCTACTTACTGAGATCAACGGTAAGGAATATACCCTTGGATTGGGCTACCGATTCAAGGATGTAAAGTTTGTGACCAATATAGGAGGGGAACGTACCCGATTGAAAGGGGATTTGAATTTGAAGGCGGATTTATCGCTTCGTGATAATATTACCATTATCCGAAATTTGGATATAGACAACAACCAGATTACCTCCGGTCAGAAATTGGCCTCCCTGAAGTTCACTGCGGATTACGCACTTAGCAAAAGTTTGAACGCCTTATTTTTCTATGACCACTCCTTTTCGAAGTTTGCCGTTTCCACGGCCTTCCCACAGACAACGATCAACGCTGGATTTACGCTTCGCTACAACTTTGGCAATTAGTCTGGGCAAGTACGTTTTGACCAATTTTAGCGCCCAATATTTTTGTTGAAAAGTTTACTTGGAATCTTTATATGATCCGTTACATTTGTCATCGGACTAATTCAATTTGACAATGAACATACCAGCAGAACTAAAGTACACCAAGGATCACGAGTGGATCAAGATAGATGGTGATATCGCCACGGTAGGAATCACCGATTTTGCCCAGGGAGAACTTGGGGACATCGTTTACGTGGAAGTGGAAACCGTGGATGAGACCTTGGACAAGGAAGAGGTGTTTGGCACCGTTGAGGCCGTTAAAACGGTCTCCGATTTATTTTTGCCCTTGAGTGGGGAGATTATTGAATTCAACGAGGCCTTGGAAGACGAGCCTGAAAAAGTGAACACCGATCCCTATGGTGAAGGTTGGATGATCAAGATCAAGATCAGTGACAGTTCTGAAGTGGATGATTTGATGAGCGATGCTGATTACAAAGCATTGATTGGTGCTTAAAAGAAATATTTTCACCTTATTTTTTGTGGGCTGGGTCTTGTTTTTGACGACACTCAGCTTATTTTCTTTTTCGGATTTGGATACGGGAACCGTTAAAATTCCATATGCCGATAAGATTACCCATTTTATATTTTATTTCATTTTTGCCACCTTGGCTTGCATGGCGCTGCGGGAAAGGAGCAGGGGCCAAATGGATATTGGAAATGCCATGTGGTATGGTCTTGTTTCCGCCATTACTTATGGTATAATTATTGAGGTGCTTCAGTACACACTGACCGATGATCGGATGGCAGAATTAGGGGATGTGATCGCCAATACTTTGGGGGCAATTGCAGGAGTTCTCTTAATTAAATGGTATTTTTCCAAAGAAAGGCAGTTAAAATGGAGATTTTAATTGTTTATTTCATCAATTAATAATTAAATTAGCAAACACTAAATTCAGAACGATGGAACTAAAAAAGAATCCAAAAGCAGATGTAGGAAAGAACAGTTCGCTCTATTTTGTAATAGGGTTGGCCGCTGTTTTGGGGTTGGTTTATGGAGCCATGGAATGGAAAAAATATGACAAGGCCAATGACTATGATATTGCCTTGAACGTTGAGGATCAATTGGATGAAGAAGTTCCAATGACCGAACAGATCAAGACTCCACCACCTCCACCGCCGCCAGCTGCACCTGAAGTAATCGAGGTTGTGGAAGATGAGGAAGAAGTTGAGGAAACCGTAATCGAATCCACTGAGACCAGTCAGGAAGAGGAAGTTATGGAAGTAGAGGAAGTTGAAGTGGAAGAAGTAGAGGAAGATATCTCAGTTCCGTTTGCCGTAATTGAAGATGTACCGGTATTCCCTGGTTGTGAAGGGGCCAGTAACAAAAAGGCCTGTTTCCAGGAAATGATGCAAAAACATATCCGTAAAAATTTCCGTTACCCAGAGATAGCCCAGGAAATGGGTGTTCAGGGTAGGGTAAACGTTATTTTCGTTATCCAAAAAGATGGTAGCATTGGAAACATAAGAATGCGTGGACCGGATAAAAACTTGGAAAAAGAAGCTTTGCGTATCATTCAAAAGCTTCCAAAAATGACTCCCGGTAAGCAAAGAGGTAGAGCTGTAAAGGTTCCTTTCAGTATTCCAATTACCTTTAAGCTTCAGTAAAATTTAGATTTAGGATTCCTGTCGAGGCAGGAATGAAAAAGCCCTGATGGAAACGTCAGGGCTTTTTTTTCTTCACTTTAAGGATATTGATTCATGTTCAATGAACTATCCATCCAACAATCAAAACTAAGTTCAAGTTCAAATTCAAATTCAAACTCAAGCTCAAACTCAAGGGTCTTTTTATCTTGTTTCTTGGGTTATCGGATATCGGACTACGGATAATGGACATTCGGCACCTTAGCTCAATGTTCAATATTCAATTTTGAATTTTCCGTTTTCCATTGTCAATTCATCATGTGGCAACATTCCAAAAATTTAACCATTCAACAGTCCAATTTTCAATTCTTAATGTTGAATTATGAATGTTTTTCATTTAAAATTTGGCATTCGACATTCCAAACTAAATTCAAGTTCAAGTTCAAGTTCAAGTTCAAGTTCAAGTTCAAACTCAAGCTCAAGGGTCTTTTTATCTTGTTTCTTGGGTTATTGGATATCAGACTTCGGATAATTGGCATTCGACACCTTAACTCAATGTTCAATGTTCAATTTTGAATTTTCCGTTTTCCGTTTTCCATTTTTCACCATTTTCCATTTTTCAGGTCGTCAAGCAACAACAATCCAACAAAGCCCCTCAATAGGTTGGAAAAGAGATAGTACGAACGTATCTTTGCCTGCCACTAAAAAATGAGGATGAAATCTGCCGTAGGTTCTGTAAAAAGTACTTCCCTTTCCTTGATTTTTGCTGATTTTAAGGAGATCACCAAGGCCAAATTGGCCGTGAGCGTGGTGTTTTCATCCATTGCCGGATATTTTTTGGGCGCCAATCAAATTGACCTCGTTTCCCTTTTGCTCTTGGCTTTTGGGGGATATTGCATGGTAGGGGCTTCCAACGCCTACAACCAGGTCATTGAAAAAGATTTGGACGCGCTCATGAAACGTACCAAAAACCGTCCAATACCTTCAGGACGAATGTCTGTTGCCACAGCGATGACCATTGCTATTGTAATGACCTTGCTCGGGGTGGTGGCACTCTATATCTTAAGCCCCAAAACTGCCATGTTCGGGGCTATTTCCATTTTTTTGTACACCTGTGCCTATACCCCCTTAAAAACAATCACCCCGCTTTCCGTGTTTGTGGGTGCCATTCCGGGTGCCATTCCCTTTATGTTGGGCTGGGTGGCGGCCACCAACGATTTTGGAATTGAACCGGGAACTCTTTTTATGATCCAGTTTTTTTGGCAGTTTCCCCATTTTTGGGCCTTGGGTTGGATGTTGGACGAAGACTACAAAAAGGGAGGTTTTAAAATGTTGCCCACCGGAAACAAAGATACCGGAACGGCACTTCAGATCATATTGTACACCATTTGGATGATTGTGATTTCCATAATGCCGGTATTTGGCTTTACGGGGAGATTGCATTTATCAATTCCTGCCGCCATTTTGGTCTTATTGGCCGGTTTGGTAATGCTGGTGTTCGGGTTTAAATTATATGAAAAAAGGGACAATCCATCGGCCAGGCGGTTAATGTTGGCCAGTGTCACCTATATCTCATTGATTCAGATAATATTTGTAGCAGATAAGTTTATTGGATAAACATATGGATGTAACCGAGGTAGATATCGAAATAAAGAAAAGAAGGGCAAAAAAGATGATGCTCTGGTTTGGCATTGTAAGCTTGATCATGGGCTTTGCAGGTTGGACGAGTGCCTATATAGTGAGCAGCAAAAGAGAGGATTGGATCAGTGACCTTGAACTTCCGGAGTCTTTTTTTATTAGTACCGCGGTAATTGTGTTGAGCAGTGTCACCTATATATTGGCCAAACAAGCGGTTGCGGTAAACGCGCAAAAAAAGGCTACCCTGTTTCTATCTGCGACCCTGGTTTTGGGGATTACGTTTATTGTATTGCAATTCAATGGGTTTTCCCAAATGTTGGCCAATGGATACTACTTTACGGGTCCTACCAGCAATATTAAAATGTCGTACGTATTTTTGATCGCTGCCGTGCACATTGTGCACTTGGTAGCGGGAATCATTTCGCTGATCGTGGTCATGGTGCAACAGTTGCGCGGTAGGTATCTTCCAGGAAACATGCTGGGGCTGGAACTAGGGGCAACCTTTTGGCATTTTCTGGATTTACTTTGGGTTTATCTTATACTTTTCATGTATTTCGTGAAATAAATTTTGGACAGAGCAGTTTTCATTCAACTTTGTCTTTTTCAATACAGCAAAAGATGTATTTTTGCTAAAGTTTTATTAAAACGACCTTTTTTATATGGATACAACGGTAACTACCGGTAGCGAAGAAAGCGTTTGGGGAGGTGGAAATCAACCTCTCAATGCGAGTTACGGAAAAATGATGATGTGGTTTTTCATCGTGTCTGATGCCTTGACCTTTTCTGGATTCTTGGTGTCTTATGGTTTTTCCAGGTTTAAGTTTATTGAGACTTGGCCCATTGCCGATGAGGTGTTTACCCACGTTCCGTTTTTCCATGGCAATTATCCCATGTACTATGTGGCGTTCATGACCTTTATCTTGATCATGTCCTCCGTTACCATGGTATTGGCCGTGGATGCAGGACATAGAATGATGCAAAAAAAGGTTATCCTTTATATGTTCCTGACCATTATTGGGGGTGCCATTTTCGTGGGGTCCCAAGCTTGGGAATGGGCAACATTCATCAAAGGGGATTATGGAGCTATTGAGACCAAAGGAGGAAGGATCCTTCAGTTTGTCCATGCAGATTCTGGTAAACGTGCGGCTTTGGCCGATTTTTCCAAAACCTTACCGGAAGAACGTGTTAAACATGTAAAAAGTGAAGGTGTTTGGTACATGGAGGAAGGCTATAAAACTTCCTTTTCCTTAAACGAGGTGGTGGAAGGTTTTAAGGCCAGCCCAGGTATCTTGATCAGAACGGAAACAATAAACGAAGAAGGTGAGAAAACCGTCTTGTCCAGGGAAGAATCATTGGCCAAACTAACAGATGCCTCCCAAGTGGTGGAAGGTGCCAACTTGATCCATAACGAATACGGAAGTCGCTTGTTTGCCGATTTCTTCTTTTTCATAACAGGATTCCACGGGTTTCACGTATTCTCCGGGGTAGTGATCAATATCATCATTTTCTTCAATATCATTTTGGGAACCTATGAGAGAAGGGGCCACTATGAAATGGTGGAGAAAGTAGGTCTATACTGGCACTTTGTGGATTTGGTCTGGGTATTCGTATTTACATTCTTCTATCTGGTATAATTGATTTTCATTTCCGTGAAAACGGAAATCCAACAAAATAAAAACACATTATGGCTCACGAACATAAACTTGAAATTTTTAGAGGTCTTTTAAAATTCAAGTCCAATACCCAAAAGATTTGGGGAGTGTTGATTTTCCTAACCATTGTAACCGCTATTGAAGTTGGTCTGGGTATAGCCAAGCCAGAACTTTTGACCAAGAATTACTTCATAGGGATGAAGCTGTTGAACTGGATATTCATCATCCTTACATTGGTAAAGGCATATTACATTGCTTGGGACTTTATGCACTTGCGTGATGAGAAAAGCTCGTTGCGAAGAGCAATCGTATGGACCCCAATTTTCTTGATCTGTTATTTGATCTTTATCCTATTGTTTGAGGCGGACTATATCTATACCGTGTTCAAAGAAGGGTATAAGGCTTGGGATTTCTAGAAAAACACAAGTATTAACAAATACAAAAGGCGGTTTCTTGACCGTCTTTTTTTATTTTTGCACTCAGCAAAATTATCATGAAAAAGGCCTTCGTTTTAATCATCCTATTCGTCTTTCCTTTGGTGGCCTATTTGTTTTTTGCTTCAGGGGTGAACAACTTTGGCAGACTGCCCAAATTGACGGAGAACATTCCCGAATTAACCAATTTTGAGGGTGGTGCCGGATTTAAGGGCCATATTACCATTCTTGGTTTTTTGGGAAATAACATCGACCTAAAAAAAGGAAATGCCTTTAACTTGAACCAAAAGATCTACAAGCGTTTTGGAAAATTCAAGGACTTCCAGATAATAATGGTGGCACCCAAGGGAAATGAGGAGAAGGTTGAGGACTTGAAAAAGGAACTCGGTAAATTGTCGGAAATCAAAAAATGGAATTTTGCCTTTGGTTCCCCTTCGGAAATCAATACCTTGTTTGAAAGCCTGCAAACCAACTTAGAACTCGATCAGGAATTGGGCACACCCTATGTCTTCATCATTGATAAGGAACAAAACTTACGGGGAAGGACAGACGATGAGGATGAAGGCACCAAGTATGGGTTCAATACCATATCCGTGGCCGAGCTTAACAATAAAATGGAGGATGATGTAAAGATCATCCTGGCCGAATACCGACTTGCGCTAAAAAAGAACAATGCCGACAGGAGCAACAAATAAGAAGAAATACAACTACGTTTGGGTGTCGGCTGTAATCCTGGTCTTTGGCATTTTTGCAGTACGTGAAATTACGCAAAAACTAAAGGAAGGGACGGTGGTGGAAACGGACCGAATGAACATTGGAAGGGCCAAGACCCCTCTGGGCTTTGTGGTGAGCAATGGTCAAAAACGTAAAGTCCCCGCTTTTTCTTTTGTGAACCAAGATAGCATTACCATTACCAATTCGGACTATCTGGGGAAAGTGTATGTGGTGGAGTTCTTCTTTACCACCTGCCCTACCATATGTCCAATAATGACGCAAAACCTGGTAGAGCTTCAGAACACCTTTAAGGACCGCCCTGAATTTGGGGTAGCCTCCTTTACCATAAACCCTAGATATGACACTCCTTCAGTACTAAAGGCCTATGCTGCCAAATATGGGATTGAGGACGAGGATTGGCATTTACTTACCGGTACCAAGGAGGCCATCTACAAATTGGCACAGGAAGGCTTTTATATTTTGGCCAATGAAGCCGAAGATGCCCCAGGTGGATTTGAACATTCCGGGATGTTTGCCTTGGTGGACAAAAACGGATATATCCGTTCCAGGGACGACGAATTTGGGAATCCGCTGATCTATTACCGTGGTACCATTACCGAAAAACAAGGAGTGAACCAAGACGGGGAAGCACAGCAAATAACCATGCTCAAAGAAGACATTCAAAAATTATTGTTGGAAGATTGATGGAAGCAAACGAACAGCGCGAGAAAAGAATAAGAACTTGGATAACCATAATTTCCATTGCCATTCCAGTGGTTGTGGCCCTTTTGTTCGGGTATAAAATTCCCAATGCGGAGCCACTGTCTTTCCTACCGCCCATCTATGCCTGCATCAATGGGTTAACCGCTGTTTTATTGGTCTGGGCCGTGATTGCCATTAAAAATGGGAAAAGGGAACTGCACCAGAAACTAATGACCACCTGTATTGTGCTTTCAGCTTTGTTTTTGGTGATGTATGTAGCGTACCACATGACTTCGGACAGTACCAAGTTTGGCGGGGATGGATTTGTCCAATACATCTATTTCTTTATTTTGATCACCCATATTGCCTTGTCCATTTTGGTAATACCTTTGGTATTGGTCACTTATTCCAAAGCCTATTTAAAGGAGTTTGACAAGCACAGAAAGTGGGCCAAATTTACCTTTCCCATTTGGTTGTACGTGGCAATAACAGGAGTTGTCGTATATCTTATGATTTCACCGTATTATGTCCACTAAACTAACTAAATCAAGCTTTTCACCTAGTAATGGGGAAGATGTCCCGATAAGGCTATCAGGACAAAGGGGGGGATGGTTGTTAATTGTGATTTTCTTTTTGCTTCCCCAACTATCCGAAGCCCAATGTGCCATGTGCCGGGCCGTTGTGGAAAGTGAAGCCAATGGCAATACTGCGGAGGGAATAAACAACGGCATTGTTTACCTCATGGCCATTCCCTATATTTTGGTGGCTGTATTGTTCTATTTCGTGTTCAAAAAACTTCGTGCTTAAGAAAAATTCAAGTTTTTCACATTTTTTTTACAATTAGGTGTAACAATTTGGCCGTATAATTGTCTTATTAGACATACGCTAGCGTATTTCATCAATCATCAAACACCAACCATCATGTTCGACATTGAAAGGTGGCAAGAAATATTTGACACCATCCGAAAGAACAAACTGCGGACCTTTTTGACTGGGCTTTCCGTAGCCTCCGGTATTTTCATTCTTGTTATTTTGTTGGGTTTTGGGCAGGGCATGCGCAATGGAATTGAGCATGAGTTCAAACAGGATGCCACTACCAGTGTTTGGGCCTGGCCAGAAACTACCTCCAAGGCCTACAAAGGATTAAATCCAGGTCGCAGGATTCAGTTTAAGAACACCGATTACGAGACAGCGGGCAGGATGTTCAAAGAAAACATTGAATACGAATCCCCTAGGGTGTTTGTGCGCAATGTGAACATCAATTATGGAAGTGAGTCACTGGTGTACAGCATTCAAGGAGTCTCCCCAGAATTTCAATTTATTGAGGGATTCTCCACTATCGAAGGCAGGTTTATCAACTATAAGGATGAGGTTTCCTTGGGCAAGGTGGCCATCATCGGGAAAAAAATCAAAAAAGATGTATTTAAGGAAGTAGAGTCGCCAATTGGCGAACTCATAGATATTGCTGGAATCCGATTCACCATTATCGGGGTATTCAATGAACAAAATGAACGGGAAGAAGAACGCATATATATTCCTATAACAACAGCGCAGAGGGTTTTTAATGGGGACGACAAGCTGAACACCCTTTCGTACACCCTTCCACCAGCAGAGGATTTTGATCAAGCTGTGGCCCAGGCCATCCAGTTTAAGGACAACCTGAGAAAATACCTAAAGGAAGAGCATTTGGTTGCCCCGGAAGATGAATCAGGTGTGCGGGTATGGAGCGCCATGGAAGAAGCAAAGCGCTACTATGGAATAACCAACAACATGAAAATATTCTTCTGGTTTGTAGGTGGCTGTACCATTATTGCAGGTGTGGTTGGGGTAAGCAACATTATGCTCATTGTGGTCAAGGAGCGCACCAGGGAAATTGGAATACGAAAGGCCCTGGGGGCAAAACCATGGTCCATTGTGGGAATGATACTCCATGAATCCATTTTTGTTACCGCCATATCCGGTTTTACAGGATTGATTTTCAGTATGACCATTCTGGAATTTTTAGGCCCCCATGTGCAGATAGAGTATATAGTCAATCCATCCGTGAATTTTAATGTGGCCTTTTCCACGGTGCTTGTATTGGTGCTGGCAGGAGCACTGGCCGGTTTGGTACCGGCTTTGAGGGCCGCCAGGGTGCAAGTAGTGGAGTCATTAAGAGATGAATAAGTAACCAACCATTAAATCCAAAAAAGATGTTCAACAGGGATAGATGGCGAGAAATACTTGAAGTGCTCACCAGTAACGTGGGTAGGACCATTTTAACTGCTTTTGGGGTATGCTGGGGCATCTTTATCCTTATTGTGCTCTTGGCGGCCGGACAAGGCTTTGAAAATGGCATTAGGGCCGATTTTGGCGATATAGCCACCAATACCATGTTTATGTGGACCCGTAGGACCACCAAACCCTACGAAGGCTTACCAAAAGATCGCAGTTTTGAATTTAAGGTGAGCGATGTACAAGCTATTTGGGACCATGTACCCAATCTTCGTTTTGTATCCCCAAGAAACCAATTGGGAGGTTTTCAAGGTGGGGGCAATGTGATCCGGGGTATCCGGGTGGGGGCCTATAACGTATACGGGGATTATCCTGAGATCATCAACCAGGATCCCATGACCGTTACATCAGGGCGGTTCATTAACCACAACGATATTCGGGAAAAGAGAAAGGTGGCCGTCATAGGACAAGGGGTGAAGTCCGAGTTGTATGAAAAAGGAGAAGAAGTTTTGGGGTCGTACATTAAAATACAAGGGGTGAATTTTATGGTGATTGGCACCTATAAGAAAAACAGCAATGACGGTGATGGAGAAGAATCCCAAAAAGAGATATTTGTTCCATTTACTTCTTTTTCCCAAGCCTTTAACCGTGGGGAAGAAGTCGGTTGGATGGCCATTACGGCACACGATGGAAGTTCTATTTCCAGGCTCAAGGAGAACATCATCAAGGTTATGAAGGAAAGACATAAGGTACACCCAGAAGACAATCGTGCCATAGGCCATTTTGATCTGTACGAACAGTTCAACAGGGTGGAGAGTCTATTTGTGGGCCTTAAGGCCATTGCCTATCTCGTTGGGATCATGGTACTTCTATCCGGAATTATTGGGGTGAGCAACATCATGCTGATCGTGGTTAAGGAACGAACCAAGGAAATTGGTATCCGTAGGGCATTGGGGGAGCAACCATGGTCCATTAAAATGCAAATCTTGATGGAATCCATTTTCTTGACCATCATATCAGGTATGGCGGGAATCATTTTTGGCTCGCTGGTTATTTATGGCATCAATTCGCTATTGGATAGCGTAGGACCCGTGGATATGTTCATCAACCCCAGCGTAAGTGTTGGAGTGGTCAGTGGGGCCTTGGTCATATTAATTGTTTCAGGGCTTCTAGCAGGATTTATTCCTGCCAATAGCGCCATTAGGGTTAGACCCATAGAAGCCTTAAGAACCGAATAAGAACGCAATCAATCAAAATAACTATAAGGATTTAAAATGAAAAAGTCAGTAACCATCATCATTCTGTTGCTCATCGTTGTTGTATTCGGGGGCTCCATGTATTATCTATATCAAAAAAACTCAGAAGACCCTGTGGTCTATGAAACCGAAAAACCTTCCAAACAGAACATTGTGCGCAAGGCAGTGGCCACCGGAAGTATTCTTCCTTTGGAAGAAGTACTCATCAAACCCAATATCTCCGGGGTCATTGAAGAGATTTACGTGGAAGGGGGCGATTATGTAAAATCTGGGGACCTTTTAGCCAAAATAAAAGTGGTGCCCAATCTAAATGCGCTCAACGACGCTAGAAATGCCATTGATGAGGCCAAGATCAATCTGGATGACCAAAAAAGAAATTTTGACCGACAGACATCCTTATTTGATAAAGGGGTCATTTCCAAGGCCGATTTGGAGCGCGCCCAGGTCGCTTTTGATCAAGCCCAACAAGCCTATAGAGCTGCCAATAAACGCTACGATATTGTAAAGACTGGAACCACTAGGGGATTGAGCAACGCCGCAAATACCTTGATCAGATCCACGGTGAGCGGAATGGTTTTGGAAGTGCCCGTGGAAGTGGGCAATCAGGTAATTGAAAGCAACAACTTTAATGAAGGGACCACCATAGCCGCTGTTGCCGATGTAGAGAAGATGATTTTTGAGGGCAAGGTGGATGAGTCCGAAGTAGGGAAGATCTCGGAGGACCTACCCCTGGAAATTACGGTAGGCGCCATAGAAAATATGGTCTTTGACGCTGTTCTGGACTATATAGCACCCAAGGGCAAAGAGGAAAATGGAGCTATTCAATTTGAGATTAAAGGAACGCTTAAAAAACAAGATACCGTCTTTATTAGAGCAGGATTAAGCGCCAATGCCTCCATTATTTTGGCCAGGGCAGACAGTGTTTTGTCGCTCAAGGAAGCTTTGGTCCAGTTTGATGGCGACACCAAGGAACCCTATGTGGAAATTGAGACATCCGAACAGCAATTTGAGCGTAAGGATATAGAATTGGGAATCAGCGATGGGATATTTGTTGAGGTAAAATCCGGTTTGTCAGAAAATGACAAGGTCAAGGTGTGGAATGCCGTTGAGCCAGAGGAAGAAGCCAACTAGTTCTTTTAACAAAATATTTCAACTTTTCTTGTAACATTTTAACAACTTGTTAGTCCTATTACCGAAGTCAAAATTCGGGATAGCCAATAGCACCAATTATGATAGAAATCAAGGACCTTCACAAATCATATAGAATGGGAAGCAATTCCCTTCACGTTTTAAAGGGAATCAATTTTAAGGCCGAGGATGGCGAATTGGTTGCCATCATGGGATCTTCCGGATCAGGGAAATCCACCCTGCTCAATATTTTGGGAATGCTGGATGTGGCCGATACCGGGGAATACACCTTGGATGGGGTGCCGATCAAGGATCTAAGTGAGACCAAGGCGGCCCAGTACCGCAATAAATTCCTGGGATTCATTTTTCAATCCTTCAACTTGATCAACTATAAATCGGCCCTGGAAAATGTTGCCCTGCCCCTGTACTACCAAAAAGTAGGTAGAAAGGAACGTCAGGAAAAGGCCATGAGCTATTTGGAAAAAGTAGGGCTGAAGGAGTGGGCCTCCCATTTGCCCAGCGAACTGTCCGGGGGTCAAAAACAACGTGTGGCCATAGCACGTGCCATGGCGGCCGAACCCAAGGTACTTTTGGCCGATGAGCCAACCGGTGCATTGGACAGTACCACTTCCTATGAGGTAATGGACCTCATACAAAAAATCAACGATGAGGGAAATACCATTTTGGTGGTTACCCACGAAGAAGATATTGCACATATGTGCAAGCGCATAGTGCACCTAAAGGACGGCGTAATTGTGGAAGACAAGAAAATTAAACAGGTAAGGGCACAACAACATGTTTGATCGGGACATTTGGCAAGAGATTTTCCATACCCTCAAGAACAACAAACTTCGTACGTTCTTGACTGGATTTTCCGTGGGGTGGGCCATCTTTATTTTGGTTATGCTGTTGGCATCCGTAAACGGGATGCAAAACGGCTTTACCAGCCAATTCAACGACGACGCCACCAATTCCATCTTCATTCGTCCAGGAACCACGGCCAAAGCTTATGGCGGATTTGAAGCCGGGAGGAGGATCCAATTGAAAAACGACGATTTTGAATACGTCAAAAACAGTTTTCCCAAAGACATAGAATACATAAGTTCCAGATATTTTACCGGCACCACGGCAAGGTACAAGAGCGAAACCGGAAGTTATTCCGTCCAGGCCGTGCACCCGGACCATCAGATCATAGAGAAGACCATAATTACCGAAGGTAGGTTCTTTAATAATGCCGACGTACTCAACAAAGCCAAAGTGGCCGTAATTGGGAGAAAAGTGGCGGAAGACCTTTTCAAAAAAGAAGAGCCTTTGGGAAAATATGTGGAGTTCAACGGACTGCCGTTTAAGGTAATTGGCATATTCACGGATGACGGCGACGATAATGCGGAGCGAAGAATTTACGCGCCCATTTCAACCTATCAGGGAATTTATGGAAATACCAACGTGATCAACCAGTTGGTGCTCACCTATAACCCTACCTATGATCTTACCAAGGCGTTGGAGTTCTCCGGGCGTTTGGAGGAACTGATGAAAAGAAGGCATAAAGTGGCACCTGACGATCAAGCAGGGATCAATGTTTGGAACTATGCGGAGGCATTTGACGATATCAGCAGTTTTTCTGCGGTCTTGAATACGATCAGTATAGGCGTTGGATTCTTGATCCTGATAGCCGGAATCGTGGGCATTGGGAACATCATGGTGTTTACGATTAAGGAGCGCACCAAGGAGATCGGGGTTCGAAAAGCACTGGGGGCACAACCCAAGCAAATCATCAATTTGGTGTTGTTGGAGTCCACTTTTATCACCGCCCTATCCGGATTTATAGGATTGATTTTCGCCTGGATCATACTTTCGGTCATAGGCCCTACCATAAACACTCCGGCATTTACCAACCCATCGGTAAGTTTATCCACCGTGGTAACCGCCACCATAATTTTGATTGTGGCAGGAGTCCTGGCAGGCTTGATACCGGCCATTAAGGCAGCGAATGTTAAACCTATTGTGGCACTAAGCGATAAGTAATATGTGGTTGTTCGATAGAGATTTATGGATTGAAGTTTTCCACACCCTTGGAAAGAACATGTTCCGGACGTTCTTGACCATGCTGGGCGTAATTTTTGCCATGATTATTTTAATCCTGTTACTGGGTTCCGCCAATGGCATGAGCAATGGCTTTGATAAGGTTTTTGCGGGAACCGCTTCCAACAGTCTTTTTGTTTGGGGACAGTCCACTTCGGAGCCCTACAAAGGTTTTGAGCGTGGGAGACGCATTCGCTACAAAATTGAGGACGCGGGGATCCTAAAAAGGGAAATCCCTGAAATTGAAGTATTGGCACCTCGAATTGAGCTGGGTAGCCATAGGAGTGTGGTAACGGTCTATAGAAATGGACAAACCAGTGGGTCATCCGTGTATGGGGATTATCCTGAGATTGATAACATCACCAAAAAACGCTTGGTGGAAGGGCGCTTTTTGAACAACAACGATATTGAAAACTCAAAGAAGGTTTGTGTAATCGGGGAGGAAACCTACAAACTGCTCTTTGACAAGGGGGAGAAAGCCATTGGCGAGGACATTCGTATCAACGGGGTGTTTTTCTCCATTGTAGGAATCTACAAACCCAACAAAAACATCAATATAGATGGTGAAAATGCGGTGTTTATCCCATTCACCACCTTCCAGAAAGCATTTAACTCCGGAGACCGGATGGGTTGGATGGCCATTGCAGTGGAACCCAATACCAAGGTATCCGTTGTGGAAAAGAAAATTAAGGATATCCTTAAGGTCAAATATGATATCCATCCCGATGACCAAAGAGCCATAGGAAGCTTTGATATGTCTGAGATTTTCAACAATATCTCAGCTTTCACCAATGTGCTCAAAGGGTTCTCCTTTTTCGTGGGCATCTTTACCTTGCTGGCAGGGGTAATTGCGATTAGCAACATCCTACTAATTACGGTAAAGGAAAGAACCAAGGAAATTGGGGTTCGACGGGCCCTGGGTGCAACCCCACGGGTGGTCAAACGCCAAATTGTGGTAGAGGCCATTGTGTTGACCGCATTTGCCGGGCTTATTGGATTTGCCATTTCGGTGGGAATTCTAGCGGGGCTGGATGCCAAATGGGGAAGCGGGGAAGATTTTCCCTTTGTAAAACCCATGGTGAGCATTACACAGTTTAGTGTATCATTCCTGCTTATGGTGAGCCTAAGCTTGCTGATCGGGTTGATTCCGGCCAATAGGGCTATTAAAGTGAGACCTATAGAGGCGCTCCGGGAGGAGTAATCGAAAATGAAAAATTAAATAACGATCAAATACAACGAAATGAACAAGTACGTTAAATACGCTTTAATCACGATTGTCTCAGTCGGAATTTTAGGGGCTGTTGTTTACTTCTTAAAACAGAATAGTACCCCAAAACAAATCTATGAGACGGAATCCTTGGAACGAAAGGATATCGTAAACAAGGTTATTGTGACGGGAAAAGTGATTCCAGAAGATGAGATCAATATTAAACCTCAGATTTCAGGGATTATTGACAGAATTTATTTGGAAGAAGGTGTTGAGGTGAAGGCCGGCGACCTGATAGCCGTGATCAAAGTGGTGCCCAACGAGCAGTCTTTGAACCAGGCGGCCGGTAGGGTCAGAAATGCAGAACTTTCCTTGAACAATGCCACCATCGAATTTGATCGTAACAAGGCCCTTTTTGACAAAGGAGTGATTTCCAGCCAGGATTTCAACAATCAAAAGTTGACCTATGACCAGGCCAAGCAGGAACTTACCAATGCTAGGGCCGACTATCAAATTATAAGGATAGGTTCAGCAGGAGGTTCATCCACCGCCAATACCAACATACGGGCCACCGTTTCGGGGACCATCCTGGAAATTCCTGTGGAGGAAGGCGATCAGGTCATCCAAAGTAACAACTTTAACGATGGAACCACCATTGCCACCATTGCAGATATGACCAAAATGATATTTGAAGGGGAAGTGGATGAGGCTGAAGTTGGAAAACTCCATTTGGGCATGCCTTTGGAAATCAGTTTGGGCGCCCTTGAAAAAAATAAGTTTGATGCTGAACTAAAATTCATTGCCCCAAAAGGTGTGGAGGAAGAAGGTGCCGTACAGTTTAAGATCGAAGGTGATTTGGTGGTGAACGATAGCACTTATGTGCGTGCCGGATATAGTGCCAATGCTTCCATTGTTCTTGATGAGAAAAAAGATGTGCTGGCCATTAAGGAAGCCTTATTGCAATTTGATAAGGAAACCGATGAGCCCTATGTTGAAGTGGAAGTTGGGGAAAACGAATTTGAGCGCAAGGATTTGGAATTGGGTGTCAGCGATGGAATTGATGTGGAAGTGGTATCCGGTTTGGAAGAAGGGGCCAAGGTCAAGGTTTGGAATAAATTGGAGAAGAAGGACGATGAGGATTCTTAATATCGGCCGATCAGTAATCAATCAAAAAATCAAAAAACGAATGAGACTTAAGATCACTTTAATAGCCGTGCTATGCACTGTATTTGCCAGTCAGGCCCAAATGCGCAAATGGACCTTGCAGGAATGCGTCACCTTTGCGGTGGAAAATAACCTGACCATTGAGCAATTTGAGCTGGATTTGGAAGATGCCAGCATCGATAGATCAGATGCCATCGGGAATCTACTTCCTAGCGTAAACGGTTCCGCATCCATGTCGAGCAATACCGGTTTTTCCATTAACCCTACCAACAACTTGCCAACGAACAGCACTGCTTTCAACGTAAATGGAAGCGTAAGTTCCAACGTGACCCTCTTTGATGGGCTTCGCAACATTAGGCAGTTGAACAGGGCCAAACTCAATGCGATATCAAGCCAATACCGGTTGGACGACTTAAAGGATGATATTCGCCTAAATGTAGCCAATGCCTATTTGCAGGTTATATCCAATAAGGAGCAATTAAAGACCTTTAGGGCGCAATATGCCGTTACCGAGCAAGATTTGAACAGGACCAAGGAGTTGGTGGAGTCGGGCGTAGTGCCCCGGGGCGATCTTTTGGAAATTGAAGCCACGGCGGCCAATCAAGAACAACAGATTGTTAACGGTGAAAGTTTGGTGCTAATTTCGAGGATCAATCTGGCGCAATTGCTACAAATTACCGATTATGAGAACTTTGATGTGGCGGATGAGGAATTTGAAATTCCACCATCGGATATTCTAAACAATTCGGCCAAGGTTATTTTTGACAAGGCTTTGGGCTTTAGAAACGATATCAAATTCTCGGAATCCAATGTAAAGTTGGCGGAAGAGGACCTCAAAATTGCCAAGGGGGCCTATTATCCATCCCTATCCGCATTTTTCCAGTATGGAACACGATACTCAGATGTTACCCAGATTCCTGATCAAAATGGCGTACCATTCACTCCAAGTTTTACAGATCAACTTTGGATTTTTGATGGGGTGTCCTATGGGGCGCAGCTCAGTGTGCCTATTTTCAATGGATGGAGCACCAAGAACAACGTAAAAAGATCGCAGATTAATCTGGAAAGGGCCAAGTTACAGTTTGAACAGGACAAGCTGGACCTGGAAACCAATATTCAACAAGCCTATGTGGATGTGACCACTTTCTTTAAGGCCTACGAAGCTGCGGAAAAAACCTTGGAAGCAAGAAGACTTGCCTATGACTATGCCAAGGAACGCTTTAATGTGGGCTTGATGAATTCCTTCGATTTCAGCCAGGCGCAATCCCGTGTGGATAATGCAGAGGCCGATGTGATCCGTACGAAGTACGATTATATTTTTAGGTTGAAAATTTTGGAATTCTACTTTGGAATACCAATTAGTCTAAACTAGTATCTTTGTGGCCGCTATGGCCATAATATTAAGTTTAGAGACCGCTACCACCAACTGTTCCGTTAGTGTTTCCAAGGATGGGGAAACTGTAGTGCTAAAGGAAAACAATGCAGTAAATTATTCGCATTCGGAACAATTGCATGTATATATCAAGGAAGTTTTGGAAGAAGCTTCCTTGTCTTTTTCCGATTTGGATGCCGTTGCGGTCAGTAAGGGGCCCGGTTCTTATACCGGTTTGCGTATTGGGGTTTCTGCTGCCAAAGGGCTTTGTTTTTCATTGGATCTCCCCTTGATTTCAGTTCCTACCTTACAAAGTATGGCCAATCAACTTGAATTGTCTTCGGACGATGTAGCGATACCGGTTTTGGATGCCCGACGTATGGAGGTGTATTCGGCTGTTTTTAATGCAGATAACCAGGAAATAAGGGAAACCAGGGCAGAGATTGTGGATGAAAACACCTTTGGTGAATTTGCCAACAACAGCAAAGTACATATTGTGGGCAGCGGGGCCGAAAAATGCCAGGAGGTGTTAAACCACCCATCTTTTCAGTTTGATACCTCTGTTGTGCCCTCCGCAAGGGAAATGGCCTCTCTAGCGCATGAAAAGTTCCAAAAGGAACAATTTGAGGACCTTGCCTATTTTGAGCCTTATTACCTAAAGGATTTCGTATTGCAGACCAAGAAAAAAGGTTAGTCCACGCTGTGCACCACCCTTTGTGGGAAGGGTATTTCAATGCCCGCCTTGTCAAAACGCATTTTGGTTTCTTCGATCACATAAAAATGTGCAGGCCAGAAAACGTCATTTTTGGCCCAAAATCGCAATGTAAGGTCAACAGAGCTATCCCCTAAGGCACCAACGTAGACTTCAGGGGCCGGTTCGGTAAGGATATCGGCGCTTTCCGCACAGATTTGTAGCAAGATATCCTTGGCCTCCTTGATGTTGGAGCCATAACTGATGCCCACATCAAATTTATCCCTACGGGTGTCTTCCATATTGTAGTTGACAATGCTCCCGTTGGAAAGCTGTCCGTTTGGTATAATGGCCACTTGGTTTCCAAAAGTGTTGAGCTTGGTGCTGAAAATACTGATCTGTTTAACGGTTCCCTCCAGTCCTTGGGCAGAAATCCAATCCCCAACCTTAAAGGGTTTAAAAATCAGTAAAAGAACACCCCCGGCAAAATTGGCCAATGATCCTTGTAGGGCAAGGCCGATGGCCAGACCAGCAGCACCTACCATGGCCACCAAGGAAGATGACTTAACGCCCAATTGGGTGATGACCACTACAAAAAGCAGCACTTTTAATGCAATACTGATAAAGCTCTGCAGAAAACTCTCCAGGGTAGGGTCGTAGTCCTTTTTATCGAAAAAACGGTGGACCATTTTGTTGATGAAGCGTACGATCCACAGTCCAACAACAAAAATTACAATGGCCAATATCAGATTGGGCATGAAGTTCCAAAACCAATCTATGGCATTTTCCAGATGTTTTTCAAAACTTTGTAATTCTCTCATAGCATTAAGAATTTAGCGCAAATAAAATAGATTCTTCCTTTATTGACAACAGGCAACGGCCAAAGAATCTTTAGTTCTTGATCAAGGCTACAGCTTCCTCTGCGGTTCGGACAGGTAGTTTACATGCCCCTTCAATACAGACATATACAAAGGTTTCGCCCTCGGCATACCTGTTTTCTAAAAGCTCTACCGGGCCGTCTTTTTTGGAACCTACCAAAACACTGTTCGGTAAGTAACTATGGCTTATTTCCTTGCCCAGCTGCTTATAATTGTCACCTACAACCGCAATTTCATAGAAATTCTGGTTTTCAAACAGTACCAGGTTCATCCAATTGGCATATCCTTGGGCACTTTCCGGAAAATCGCCTTGTACATTTTTGAGCATCTGTTTTGCCATATCCCCATACCCCTCGTTTGGAAACAACTTGTGGAACTTCAATAAATTCTTGGCCATAATGGAATTGGAAGAAGATATTTCCTTGTCCACAGTTTCCACAGAACGTCTGATCAGGGAAGTATCCGATTTGGGGGTAAAAAAGAACATGCCCGATTTTTCATCAAAAAAGTGGACTTGGGCATATTCCATCAATTTTCTGGCATGCTGGAGCCACTTTTCGTCGAAAGTTACTTCGTAAAGTCCTAGAAAAGCCTCGCTTATGATAGCATAATCCTCCAAAAACGCATCGATATCACTTTTGCCATCCTTGTGGTTTCTATAGAGCGAATGGTCTTCCTTGATCATTTCCGACTCTAGGAAACCGGCATTTTTCAAAGCCATTTCAAGATACTCCTCATTGCCCAAGTACCTGTAGGCATCCACCAATCCGGAAAGCATTAGGCCATTCCAGGAAGTGAGGATTTTATCATCAAGTCGAGGTTTGGACCTTTTGGCCCTTTCATGCTTCAAAACAAGCAGGGCGTCCTTCATTTTAGTCTTGAGCTCTTCCACAGAAATACGATGCTTATCAGCAATCTGCCCATCATCTTTATCTCTTATCAAGACATAGTTTCCGTGTTCCCACAAACCATAGGAGTTGATATTGAAGTAATCCTTGAAAATTTCATAATCAGTGCCTAGGAGCTGTTGCAGTTGTTCTTGGGTCCAGACATAGTAGGCGCCTTCTTCCAACTCCCCGTTTTCGTCTAGGCTGTCAGCGTCGAGCGAAGAATAGAAACCGCCATTTTCATCCAACAGCTCTTCTTGAACAAAAGCAATGGTACGTTTCACGGTTTCATTGTACAGTTCGTTTTTGGTGACTGCATAAGCTCGTGCGTACAAACTGGTGAGCGGACCGTTATCGTAGAGCATTTTTTCAAAATGGGGCACATGCCATTTGGCGTCCACAGAATATCTGGAAAAACCGCCTCCCACATGATCAAAGATACCGCCATAGGCCATACGGGTGAGTGTTACGTCCACTTGTTCCATCAACTCCGGTTTGTTATTGGTCTGGGCATAGTGCATCAAGAAGTCCCAATTGCTGGGCATCATAAACTTAGGTGCCCGTTTGTGGCCTCCAAGGAAATTGTCAAAATGCCGTGACCAATTCTGCACAGCTCCGTCCAGTTCCTCCATATTGAACAATCCGGAATCGGATTTATGCTCTACCAGGTTGATGGCATTGATACCATTGGCCAGATTGGAAGCATAATCGTTTATTCTAGACCGATCTTTTTGGTATAGGTCGATGAGTTGGGTCAGGGATTTGATCCAATTGTCTTTAGGAAGGTAAGTAGCACCCCAAAATGGCCGCCCATCGGGCAGGGCCACAATGTTCAGGGGCCAACCCCCATTGCCAGACATCATTTGAATGGCATCCATGTAAATTTGGTCCACATCCGGTCTTTCTTCCCTGTCAATTTTGATATTGATAAAATTTTCATTCATCATTTGGGCCACTTCCTCGTCCTCAAAGCACTCTTTTTCCATTACATGGCACCAGTGACAAGAAGCATAACCAATACTGATGAGCAAGGGTTTGTCCTCTTTTTTGGCCCGTTCCAGGACTTCCGGCCGCCATGCCTCCCAATTCACGGGGTTGTGGGCATGCTGGAGGAGATAGGGACTGGTTTCGTTAACAAGGGCATTGGTGTATTTGTGGGTCACTTTTTCTTTTTTTTGAGTGCATCCCAGCGTAAAGGAACACAGCACGGTAAGGAGGAAGATTCTTTTGATCATAACAACATTTTGGAACATAAAAAAAGCGCCCAAATGGGCGCCTTTTTTTGCCCTTCTATTATTTCACCTCAAAGGTGATTTTTACATTGACCCTGTAGTCATCAATTTTGCCATCTTTTACAGAGGCACTTTGCTCATTGATGTATACAGAGCGTATGTTTTTAACGGATTTGGATGCTTGTTCCAATGCATTTTTGGCCGCTTGTTCCCAACTCTCGTCGGAATTGGCCAATACTTCGATTACTTTTAATACTGCCATAATAGTTAATGATTTTAAATTTATTCAAGTTAGGAAAAATTGACCATACTTGGCAGCACTGCTAATCCAAATCAGCCGTTGATCGCCACTACTTCATTGACCTTGTCGCCCAGCATGTTTTTAAGCATGGTCTCGATGCCATTTTTAAGGGTGAAGGTGGAAGATGGGCAACCGCTACAGGCCCCTTGAAGAATAACATTGACGGTTTTGCTTTCCTTTTCATAAGATTGAAACAGAATGTTTCCCCCATCGCTCGCCACGGCCGGTTTCACATATTCGTCCAGGATGTCCATGATTTGTTTGGAGGTATCGTCGTATTGCCCTTCAGTAGCTTGGGTTTCCGTTTTTTCCTTGTCTTTTTGAATGCGCTGTTCGGAAACCACCTCTTTGCCGTCGGCCAGGTAATCCCGGATAAATTCCCTGACTTCCATGGTCACGTCCTCCCATTCGGCCATGTCGTATTTAGTAACGGAAACGTAATTATGGTCCAAAAAGAGCTCCTTAACAAATGGAAAATGAAACAGTTCAAGTGCCAAGGGGCTGTCTTTGGCTTCATCAATGTTCTTGAACTCAAAGGTGTCCGGTACTATTTTTTTGTTGCACACAAATTTCATGACTGCGGGATTTGGGGTCACTTCGGCATATACCGTAACAGGTTGCTTTTTGGGAGCTTCATCCTCTTTTACGACCGGTTCACCAGCATTGAGATATTCTACAAGTTGTTGGGCCACTTCGTCTTTTACATCCTGCCATTCCACAATATCAAAACGTTCCAATGCAATGAAATTTCCAGAGATGTATACCGTCTTAATAAAGGGAAGATAAAACAACTGCTGGGCCAAGGGCGAATTCTTGGCTTCATCAATGTTTTTGAACTCATAATTGCCCCTTACAAGGAACTGATTGGCCTCAAATTTGAGTATTTTGGGGTTGTTTGTGGCCACAACCGTGATGTTGTATTCGTTCATAGCGAAAATTTGTACAAAAATACCAAAGTAAATATGAGGCGCAAAATATATAATAATGTGGGGTACCGGGCGTTATTTAAATGTTTGATTACCTTTAAACCCCAACTATAGCCCCAAACACTGCATGAGACGCTATTTAACCTCACTGATGATAACCATGCTTTTTGGCCTTTCAGCCAAGGCCCAAGAAGGCATACCCGTATATTTTGACTACTTAGCGGACAATTACTATTTGGTGTATCCTTCCATGGCAGGGATTGCAGAAGGTACCAAGATCAGGCTTACCGCAAGAAAACAATGGTTTAATGTGGATGAGGCACCTAGCCTGCAGACCTTGAATTTCAATTCTAGGGTAGGGGACAAAAGTGGAATAGGGGCAATCTTGTTCAACGACAGTAATGGTTATCATTCCCAAACGGGTTTTAAGGGGACCTATGCGCACCATTTACAATTGGGAGGGGATTTTAGGACCTTGAACCAAATATCGCTAGGACTTAGTGCCGGCGTCATTTTGAGCAGCTTGGATGAAACCGAGTTTCGCTCCGTTATTCCTGACCCCATCATCACCGGAACCAAGAATACCACTAGTTATTTTAATGTGGACTTGGGCATTTCCTACAACTTTATGGAATTCTACGCCCATGCCGCAGTATTGAATTTGCTCGGTAGCGGACGTGATCTATATACAGCGGCTGAATTTGACAATTTAAGACGTTATTTGCTTTCAGCAGGATATGTGTTTGGACGAAAAACGAGGATTGAACCCTCGGTTTTGTTTCAGTTGACGGATTTTACCCGCGAGAAAACGGTGGATATCAATGCCAAGGTGTATAAAGACGTGAGTTTTGGAACGGTTTGGGGCGGTTTGTCGTACCGAAGAAGCTTTGACGGAGCGCAGTTCCAGACCAATGGTGGTTTTGGCGAGCAAAGACTACAGTTGTTTACGCCCATTATCGGTGTAAATGTGAACCAGTTCCTATTTTCCTATAACTATTCCTACCAATCTGGAGATATCCGTTTTGACAATGGTGGATTTCACCAGATAACCTTGGGCTATGAATTTGGTCAGAGCGACCAAGGAAGTAGGTACGATTGTTACTGTCCGGCTGCCAATAACTAAAAATGGCCCATCCGTACCTTGGATGGACCACTTTCGCTACAATTACAATCAACACAAACCATTCAATCCCACTTGTAGTTCTTCTTGGCTGCTTGCGCCTTTATTGCGGACAATAGGGCATTTTCCAATTCCCCAGTTTCCTCTTTTTGGTTTTTGGCAATATAGGCCTCACGCTTAATATTGAGCTCTTGGATTTGTTTTTGGATGTCCTCCCGTTCTTTCTTTTTGGATTCCAGGTATGTCTTGATTTCCTCCTCGGATTTCCCTTGGAGTTCCTCGGGAAGCTCATCGGAGGCAATATCTGAGATAGCCATCTCTTCCGATTCAACGGCATCCACCAAATCCCATTTGGAGTTTTTATAGAGCCTGGAGCTTTTACTAACGGAACGTTTTACCGCCACACCCTTGTTTAGTTTATAGGCTTTGGAATCTTCAGCAACTTGGGCCAATGCCTTTTGTGAACCAAGACTGCCGTAAGAGATGTAGGTCTTATTCAATTTGCCGTTCAATTGGATAATGATATCATCATATGGGGTCTCTATATGGACCACCTGTCGGTTGTGGTCTATGGCCATATAATCTCCACCCGTTAGCGTAGCGCCGTTTTTCCAATCTGTGGAGATACCTTGTTCATAGTTGCCACAAAATATGGTGTTTACGATCACATCTTTTTCCTTCGCATTTTGCGCTGCATCTCTATAGTTGAGCTTGCCTTGGGTAAAAGGTTCGTTGCCCGCAATAAAGATCATTTTCAGATCATCGGCGTTTTTGCCCCAATTCAGTTGTTTGAGGGAGGTATGGATGACTTCTCCGCAAAATTCCTCACCCCCGTTGGTTGTCAGCGAGAACAGTTTTTCCGATATTTCATCGAGGTCATCACTGAAACCCAATACCTGCCTGATATAACCTTCATTGGAAGCAAGGTTGTCATTGCCATATTCGTAAAGCGCAATTTGAAGGGAGGGTCTTGCCTCATTGCCACAACGCGCATGGGTAAATTCATTTACAATGTCCCAAAGTTGCGCCTTGGCCTGGTTAATAAGTCCGTCCATACTGTTACTGGTGTCCAGAAGCAGGGCAATTTTTACATATTGCTTTACTGGTTTTTCAATGGTGGCAGTGGTTACAAGGGCCGCTGTTTCTTGAGGCTGTGCCTTGAGGTTACAGCCGTAGATAGTTCCTGCGGATATGATCATACAGCTTATTCCGAATAGATGTTTCAAAAGTTTCATAGTTCAATGTTTATATATTGTTTTTTATTCTTTCTATGATTAATACCATGAGATATGAGACCACTCCTATAAAGGTCAGTACCACCATTAGTTTTAGATAGGTGATAATGCTCCATTCCATAGCATTTTTGATAATTTGTAAATGGTTTAATTGTTTTGGCTGGCGTTCAGATAGTTCAAACTTGATGGTGCAAAATTCATTTTCGGAATCAAAGCTTCCTAAACTTACTCCTAACCCTTGAAGCTGTTGTTCAATCTCAAGAATTCTGTTTTCCAAAAGCATATATTCATTTATTTCGCCGCTTTTTTCCTTCAATTTCAATAGCGATTCCTTTGTTTTATTAAGAGAGGCTCTTTGGGCTTTAAGTTCATTGTACTCATTGGTTTTATCCTTTTTGGATATCTCTTTGGAACTTACCTTTCCAATTGCAATTAGCTGTTCGTAGAGCTTGTCAAAGTTTTTTGGAGGAACACCTATAATCTGATGTAATCTTCGGAAACCCTTATTACCTGTACTGTGTTCAAATTGAACAAGCCCGTTCAAGGATACAATATGATGCTTGAGCTGTTTTTCGTCTTCCTCAAACTGTTGCGAACTTGAATTGATATTTGCTACTTTTTCATATTTCTGATCCATATTTACCGCAGATGGGCTGGACGAAGGATATTTTGTGGTAGCGTAGTTTTTTCTAACACCAATTTCTATGGGCAGTTCCATAAACATTTCAGATTCAAAAGGGGGCATCGAGCTTGGAGGCTGCAAGTAGCCGGAAATCAACTTAAAAGTGAATAGAATGATTAGTCCTGCACTCCACCTTATGATTGGCTTTTTCAATTTGCTATACTTCGATTTCATAAATCTCATTTGTTAATAGGATAAAACTATTTCCAACTTTTATCTTAAAAAACCGACAATGAGTGAATTAAGGATTTTATTGAGTGAAAGTGACCCATAACTTTGTGAACAGGTACAATGTGTGCTCAAATGAGCTAAAATTAGGAATCTCCCATTTTTTAATACGCTTTGTATGAACTAAGTTTACCGGAGTATAATCCTAGCATGAAGACCGCAAAACTCATAATACTGTTTGTGCTGTTGTTCACCTTTGTGGGCTGGTCCCAACAACGCACTGTTCCTGCTCGCGAAAAGGTGGAGATCCAAGGTACCGTTAAGGGGAAGGAAAACTATGAGCCGATCGCCGGAGTTGATGTATCCACCGATACCGGGTATTATGCCACAACGAATAAGTTGGGGGAGTTTCGCATCAGGGCATCCATTGGCGACCTGCTCATCTTTGAAAGTACCGAATTTGAAACGGTACGCCATCGCATTACATCAGATGAGGACGTCAGTGTTTTGGTAGAAGGGTATTCCCCTTCCCAAAGAAGCAAAAGGGAGAAAAAAATCAGTATTGTATCCAAACGATTGAATAATCATAGTCGTTTGTTGGACTCCGCACTGCACTACAAACGTAGCGACCTGGAAAAAAGCATTGATTTTGTTGCTCAATCCATGGCGGAACTGGGCAAGCAGGGGAATAAAAAAGAACTTTCCAATTCGTTTTCAACCCTGGGTGAAATCTATTTATACCACAAGCAGTACGATTTGGCCATTAGCAGTTTTAATGATGCCCTAACCGCTAGAAGAACCGTAAAAACCGAATTACTACTGGGTCAAGCTTATATTTTGAGCGGGGATTTCACCAACGGGGAAGCCGTTTTATCGGATTTGGTGGATATCCAAGGACTTGTTCCCTACCTACGCATTGAGATATATGAAGGATTGGGCGATGCCAACAAGGGCCTCGGCTTGGTTCAAAAGGCACTGGATTATTATGATGAGGGTCTTCAGATTGCCCAAAAAAATCAAATTTCCCCCAAGGTGATCGACCTGAACTCGAAAATTGCGGCGGCCTATGCCAGCGATAACCGATTGGTGGAAGCAGAAGGTTTCTTCAATAACTCCTTGAGTCTTTCCAAACAGGTGGCGCCAGAACGGCAGATTCAGGAAAATGAGAAAGTGGCCGATTTCTATAGTGAAAAGAACCGCTACGATGATGAAATCCAATTGCGCAAGCAAAGCTTGAATGAACTCAAGCAGCTCCCAGGGCAGATGATCAATAAGGACAACCAGGGTGTAGGATTGCCCGATTCCATTACTTCCCAACAGATCAACTACAAAATCGGGAGGGCCTATATTGCCCAGGACAAGTTGGATGAGGCTATTCCCTACCTCCAAAAGAGTATTATTGAGGCCGACAGTGAAGACGATTTGGTGGTGCAAAAGGATGCTACCAGACGTTTATCCGAAGTATATAGGTACAAAGGGGACTTTACCAAAGCCTTGGAAACCTATCAGGATTATGTGGCGGTGGTAGATAGTCTGTATGCGAGAAAAGAGCAGGAAATTTCTAGGGCTGCCCGTTTTAACAGGGAAATTGCCACCCAGCAGAACCGAATTACCACCTTGGAACAGGAAAGGGAGTTATCGCGAAGCAGATATAGTTTGGCGGTAACCGAACAACAATTGTTCGAGGAGACGAGCAAAAGACAAAAGTGGATCATTTATTCCCTAATTTTTGGAATGGTACTTTTGGCCCTGACCGCCATGTTGTTTTATCGAAGCAATCAGCAGCAAAAACTGGCCAATAATTTGTTGGCTCTCAAGTCGCTTCGTACCCAAATGAATCCCCATTTTATCTTTAATGCGTTGAATTCGGTCAATAATTTCATTGCTAAGAGCGATGAACGAAGCGCCAATCGTTTTTTAAGCGATTTTTCGGTGTTGATGCGAAGTGTACTTGAAAATTCAGAAGAGGATTTTATCCCACTTTCCAAGGAACTCGAACTATTGGAATTGTATGTAAAACTGGAACACTCCAGATTTGCGGATAAGTTCGACTTTGAAATTGATATCGACAAACAAATAGATATAGAGGCTTATGGTATTCCACCCATGTTGCTGCAACCCTACATTGAAAACGCTATATGGCATGGTTTACGCTACAAGGAAGAAAAAGGACTATTAAAGATATCCGCCAAGGAGTTGGACACCAACACCCTTCAGATTGAAATTGAGGATAATGGCATCGGTAGAAAGAAATCCGCAGGATTAAAAACGGAGAACCAAAAGAAGCAAAAATCCAAAGGAATGGGGAATATCAAAAAGCGGATACAAATCTTGAATGATATGTATAAAAACAAGGTCGATGTAAGTATTTCGGATGTTTTTGAAGACCAAACAGGTACTCGGGTAACCTTAAAATTGAGAAAAGATTGATGGAACTTAAGGCGATAATAGTTGAGGACGAGGCCAATAGCCGGGAGATTTTAAGAAATTATCTGGCAAAATATTGTCCATCCGTGGAATTGTTGGGGGAGGCCTCCAACATTGATCAGGGATTTGAACTGATCAAACAGCATCAACCCAATTTGGTTTTTTTGGATGTGGAGATGCCCTTTGGAAACGCCTTTGATCTCTTGGACAAAATTCCTAACCGTACTTTCGAGACCGTTTTTGTAACAGCCTATAACCAGTATGCCATGGATGCCTTGAACAATCATGCAGCATATTACCTGATGAAACCCATCAACATTGATGAATTGATAAAGGCCGTGGGGTATGTGAAAGAGATCAAGGAAAAGGAAAATGCCCTGGAAGGTCAGGTGCTTCGAGCAAAGTCAATCAAGGCTGAGGGCAAAATTACCCTGCCGCAACAAGATGGGTTTCAGGTGTTGGAAGTTGGGGATATATATTTTTGCAAAGCCGATGATAACTACACCGAAATATATTTGGAAAATAAAAAGATTGTGGTGAGCAAGACACTGAAGTATTTTGAAGATGCGCTTAATGCTTATTCCTTTGCGAGAATCCATAAATCGTATTTGGTAAATGTGGGAGAGGTGGTAAAATATAAAAAGGGAAAAGGAGGAAGTGTGGTGCTGTCCAATGGAAAGGAACTTTCGGTTTCAGCATCCAAAAAAGCTGCTTTGCTGTCTTATTTTCAATAGGAGTTTAAGTTATGATCATTAAAGAAGTAAGGGGCAAAAGCCCTGAAATTGGAAAGGATTGTTTTATTGCGGAAAATGCAACCATTGTTGGGGAGGTCAGCATGGGAGATGAATGCAGTATATGGTTCAATGCCGTGGTTCGCGGAGATGTGAATTATATTAAAATGGGTAACAAGGTGAACGTACAGGATGGCGCGGTAATTCATGGTACCTACCAAAAAGCGGCAACCACAATTGGCAACAATGTTTCAATAGGGCACAATGCGGTGGTCCATGGATGCACGGTGAAAGATAATGTGCTTATTGGCATGGGTAGTATAATAATGGATAATTGTGTAGTGGAGAGCAATTCAATTATCGCTGCTGGTGCGGTGGTTACCCAAGGTACCCACGTGGAAGCAGGAAGTATTTACGCCGGAATGCCTGCAAAAAAAATCAAGGACATAAGTCCAGAGTTGAGCCAAGGTGAAATAGACCGCATAGCCAATGCCTATGTTACCTATTCAAGTTGGTTCAAAGAAACATAATTTTTAATAACCAATAACCAATAACCAATAACCAATAACCAAATAACCAATAACCAAATAACCAAAATCACCGACCACCATCTCCCAAATATTCCCACAATCCAAAAACCCCACCTTTCCCAAGTCCAAAATATCCCTATTTTAGCCAAATCAAAACTGAACTAAATGAACGCATATATTTTCCCCGGACAAGGAGCCCAATTTGTGGGTATGGGACTGGACCTTTATGAAAATCATCCATTGGCCCAAGAGTTGTTTGAAAGAGCCAATGATGTATTGGGATTCTCCATTACCGATGTTATGTTTGAGGGGACTCCCGACGATTTAAAGCAGACCAAGGTCACCCAACCCGCTATTTTCCTACATTCAGTGATTTTAAGTAAGGTACTTGGAGATCAATTCAGTCCAGATATGGTTGCTGGGCACTCTTTGGGGGAATTTTCGGCTTTGGTAGCCAACGGTACTTTGGATTTCGAAGATGGGCTCAAGCTGGTATCACAACGTGCGTTGGCCATGCAAAAAGCCTGTGAAATAAAGCCAAGCACAATGGCCGCTGTACTTGGATTGGCCGATGAGGTTGTTGAGGAAATTTGTGGTAGTACGGATGGAATCGTAGTTCCAGCCAACTACAATTGTCCAGGGCAGTTGGTGATTTCCGGCGAAATAGAAGCGGTTAACGCTGCCTGTGAAAAGTTGAAGGAAGCAGGAGCCAGAAGAGCATTGCTGCTGCCTGTGGGCGGCGCGTTCCATTCCCCGTTGATGGAGCCGGCGAGGGAAGAATTGGCCGCAGCCATAGAAGCAACCAATTTTAGTGAACCATCCTGTCCAATTTACCAAAACGTGACCACAACAGCGGTGACAAGTGCGGATGAAATCAAAAAGAATTTGATACTACAATTGACGGCGCCGGTTAAATGGACCCAGAGTGTTCAAAACATGGTTAAGGATGGTGCTAAAACATTTACTGAAGTAGGCCCAGGAAAAGTCCTACAAGGATTGGTCAGGAAGATAGAATCTGATGTGGAAACCGCTTCTGCGGCCTTGTAGAATACTGTTTATCTGTCAATTAGCACAGTTCAGCCAATAAACCCAGTTTTAATCCACAAAGTTGGGGCTTTCCTTTAATTTTTAGTAATATTGATTCTTCCCAAATAACCTACCTATCATGGAGTAAAGAACCCTGCTGAAAATCTTGAATAGGTAATGTTAGCCTTCTTTTTAAAAACCTCATGCGTCATTAATTCCAACCACTTTAGGGGTATAGTCACTTTGTTTTTGGTCCTATTTGCTTTCAGCACTGGTTGGTCGCAGGTCGCCACGGTCACGGCGAGCGATGGCACGGCCACTGAGGCGGGCCCGACCTCGGGCTCGTTCCTTGTTGAGCTGGACGTTACCAACACCAGTGGCGGGACAATAACGGTGGGCTACACGGTGAGC
>NZ_JANQLX010000015.1 GCF_028280385.1 Allomuricauda sp.
TAAAAATTTTGGGAGTGCACCGACCGTTAAAATAGGTAATGCCATAATGACCATTGATGGCACTCCTACCGATACGGAGATATTCGCATTTATTCCTGATGGAGCAACCACGGGAAGAATCAGTGTCACTGCAAACGGCGATACCTATACCGGGGGCGAGTTTGAAGTGACCGAGGATGAAGAATCATCTTTTCCGACCGTGGACAGTTTGAGCGACACCGAACTCGGCCCTGGCGATGTCCTTACCATCTCAGGAAGCGGATTTGATCCCGATGCCACTTATGTGGTTACATTTTCCAACAATGTACAGGGCACCATTACAGAAATAACCGAAAACCATATAAAGGTAGAGGTCCCAGAAGATGCTGCTTCCGGAGAAATTACCCTTTCCGTAAACAATGAAACGGATACCATCGGTTCCTTAAATATTTCCGAAGTAGTCATCCCGGAGCTTTACATTTTTGATTATACCTTAGACAAACTGGCCAAAATAAATATTGAAACAGGGGAACTTACCTATATTGGGGAGGACATTCCTTATGGTTACAATACTCTGAATGCAGTGATTTTGGATAATGAATACATTGGATTTCAGATGGACAATCCTCAGCTCAATACAGAACCAAGCTTAGTTAAAATAAATTTGGAAACTGGCGTTTCTACCACAACGTATATTCAAGGATGGGGTGAAGTAGATTCATTTGATGATATGACTTTAAATGACGATAATGAGCTAATAATATTTCATGAGAATGAAGATTCCCAAAGCCATAAAGTCGCAAAAATAAATCCTAATGATGCCACATTTGCTGATATTGGAACCATCAATGTCCCCGAATATGGAAACAATACCAGGGGGGCCGTCTATCACAGCGGAAATAACGAGTATGTTGGCCTTGCAATAGACAATGCCGATTATGAAACGGAACCCGCCCTGGTCAGAATTAACCTAGATTCTGGAGAAGCAACCATAGTACCTATTCCAGAAAACGAGCTGACTGCAGGAAAGAGTTTTGATGACTTTGCTATTGACGATGATGATAATTTGTATGCATACTATTCTTCGGAAGATCGGTTGGTAAAAATAGACATCAACAATGGAGAGTTAACCCGAATAGGTGAAAACATTGGATATGGTAACAACACCAGAGGAATGGTTTATCATCCCGTCAACAACGAAATCATTGGGTTTCAAATGGACAATGAAAACCAAGAAACTGCACCAAGTATAGTTCGTATCAATGTGGAAACGGGTAAAGTAACCACGGTTCCTGTATATCCACTACCAGAATCAGTTAATTTTACCGATTTGGCCATTAAAAAATAGACATTGAAATTTTAGCCCATAATAAGCGACCGCCCACTTGGGCGGTTTTTTTTATTTTCTTTTGTACAACGGCACCGCAGAACAGGCTTCACCATACATCACGCTTTTGGCCACCTGTTGTATTTGGGTCATGGCCAAGATATAGGCGTTTTCCGGTACGGGTTTGTTTGAGCAACCCTTAATAATCACAGGTTTTTCCTTATAAGGTTCCAGGTCCAATTGGGAGAGTTGTTCTTGGTACAGCGAAGTCTCCAAGGTTTCCAAATCCCCAACCACCACTTTTTTGGCGTAAGATGCCAATTTGGAGGTCACCAACATATAGGCCCAACCAGGTACTATAGCCTCTGAAGAGCAGGTTAAGGCAACATATGTATCTTGGTATTGGGGCCAATCTTGATCATCCAAGTGGGTTCTAAACTCCTTTTCGCGAAGAATAAAGCCTTCATACAGCCAGTCTTTTATATCCAATACTTCCCTGCGACCTTCTTGGTAGAGATCCTCAAGGTCAAAGGTGATCAGTTTGCTTTCTGCCACTCGGTTTCTTATTTCTTCCATCTCTAAACAGTTGTCAGATTTCGGATATCGGTTTTCGGTATTCAGTAATCGGTGGTAAGTTATCAGAAACCAGTGCTCGGATTTCCTTTATCAGTAGTTCACGCCCTAGGCATAAAATTCTGATTTCTGACCTCTGCCATCTGAAACGTAAATTTAACTCTTGTTTTCCAAATACTTGATCAATCCAAAAATGGTCTTTGAAACTTTCTCACAAATGGCATATGTCTTTTCAAATTGTGTAGTGGAGATATAATCTGCGTCAACCGCCAAATACAATTGGGATTTTACCTCATAGCAAGAAGCTTTAGCCACATTTAGAAAATAAATGAACTCCTTTTTCGACTTTCTTCCAAAGCCTTCTGCAATATTTGAGGAAACCGAAATGGAGGCTCTTCTAATTTGATCTCGTAAAGCAAAATCCCTTGAAAATGAATTGTCACTGGTTAATCTATATATCTCTTTGTTCAATTTTCTAGCACTTTGCCAGGAAACTAGTTGTTCAAACCCCTTATCCATAACAGTACTTGCCATTTTAGGATATCCGAGGTTATGATATCAGTTGTTGTTTCTAATTTTGTGTTTCTTTTTTTGGAACTCGGAACTCGGAACTCGGAACTCGGAACTCGGAACTCTGATGTCGGATGTCGGATGTCGGATGTCGGATGTCGGATGTCGGAAAGTTTACAATAACCCCAACTCCAATTTCGCTTCCTCGCTCATCAAGTCCTGGGTCCAGGGAGGATCAAAAGTGATTTCTACTTCCACATCTTTTAAAATATCCAAGGATTTTACCTTTTCCTCTACCTCAACCGGCAAGGTTTCTGCAACCGGGCAATTAGGAGTAGTCAGGGTCATTAGAATCTTCACATCATAATCCTCATTGACAAACACGTCGTAGATTAATCCCAATTCGTAAATATCCACTGGGATTTCAGGATCATAAATGGTCTTCAGCACCCCTACGATTTTCTCACCAAGCTCTTGGGTATCTATTGTGGTTTCTTCGCTCATTCTTCTTTAATTCAATTGGGTTTGATAGGCCACGGCATACAACTTCAACTGCTTGATCATACTTACCAAACCATTGGCCCTTGTGGGCGATAAATGTTCTTTTAAGCCTATCTCATCTATAAACTCAGTGTCTGCATCTATGATATCCTGCGGCTTTTGATTGCTAAAAGCCCGGATCAAAATGGCAATAATGCCCTTGGTGATTATGGCATCGCTATCTGCCGTGAACACCAATTTGTCCTCATCCAATTCGGCATGTACCCATACCTTGCTTTGGCAACCTTTTATGATGTTGTCCTCAACTTTATATTGATCTTCGATCAAGGGAAGGGATTTGCCCAGTTCAATCATGTACTCATATCGCTGCATCCAATCATCGAACATGGAAAACTCATCCACAATTTCTTCCTGTATCTCTGTTATGGTCATTTAAAAATTTTGTTCAAAAATACGACTCAGGCCATTGTCCATCAAACCTTTAAGATAAAGATAACGTTGGTGCTACAAGAGCATGGATTTGGCCTTTTTTACCCCTTCCACCAAAATATCCACTTCCTCCTTGGTGTTATAGAAACTAAAACTTGCCCTAACCGTACCGGGAATTTTATAGAAATCCATGATGGGTTGGGCACAATGATGACCTGTTCTTACGGCTATTCCCAATTTGTCCAAGATCGTTCCAATGTCATAGGGATGAATGCCATCTATATTGAATGAAATCACCGAAGTCTTGTTTTTGGCCGTCCCATAAATACGAAGTCCTTCAATACCCAACAATTGTTCCGTGGCATACTGGAGCAAGTCTGATTCATACTGGGCAATGTTGTCCATTCCAATCCCATTCAAATAATCCAGCGCCGCACCAAAAGCAATTCCACCGCAAATATTCGGGGTTCCTGCCTCAAATTTATGGGGCAAATCAGCATAGGTGGTCTTTTCAAATGTCACCTCCGCAATCATCTCGCCTCCACCTTGATAGGGCGGTAGCTTGTTCAGCCATTCCTCTTTTCCGTAAAGAATCCCCACTCCGGTTGGACCGCACATTTTATGGGCAGACACTGTATAGAAGTCCACATCCAAAGCTTGCATATCCGCATTTATGTGAGGTGCGGCCTGGGCACCATCTATCAATACGGCAGCTCCCACTTTATGGGCGGCATCAATCAATTCTTCAATGGGGTTGACCGTTCCCAACGCATTGGATACATGATTGCAGAACACCAGCTTGGTCCTATCAGACAACAAATTGTGAAATTCCTCAATGATCAGTTCTCCATTTTCGTTCATGGGAATGACCTTCAAAACACCTCCTGTTCTCTCGCATAGCATCTGCCAGGGTACAATGTTGGAATGGTGCTCCATGGCAGAGACCAGTATCTCATCTCCCTCGCTTATAAAAGAAGAAAAGCCTTGAGCCACTAAATTGATGCCATGGGTTGTGCCCGAGGTAAAAATAACCTCGTGGGACCTGGCAATATTAAAATGGGCCTGTATCTTTTTCCGTGCCTCTTCATAGGCATCGGTTGCTTCTTGCGACAATGTATGTACTCCCCGGTGGATATTGGCATTGTAGCCATGGTAATACTCTACAATTGCATCTATGACCTGCTGCGGGGTCTGGGAGGTGGCAGCATTGTCCAGATACACCAACGGTCTACCATTGACCTCTCTTTGGAGGATGGGAAAATCCTTTCGGATTCTCTGAATGTCCAATCCTATTTCCAACATAACTTACAGGTCAAATCCAACACGAACGCCAAGGGTATTGGCTATGATCTTGTTGATGCGTGTTTTAAGTTCGGGAATCCGAACACTTTCCAAAACATTGTTGGCAAAAGCATACATCAACAGGGCCGTGGCCTCTTTTTTGGGGATTCCGCGGGACTGCAGATAGAAGAGTGCATCCTCATCCAATTGTCCAATGGTACAGCCGTGGGAGCATTTTACATCATCAGCAAAAATCTCCAATTGGGGTTTGGTATTGATCGTGGCCTTGTCACTCAACAATATATTGTTGTTCTGTTGGAAAGCATTGGTCTTTTGAGCAATTTGGTCCACAATAATCTTCCCGTTGAACACTCCCGTGGATTTCTCACCAAAAATTCCCTTATAATCTTGGTGGCTCTCACAATTTGGCTGCGCATGGTGTACCAAGGTATGGTGGTCCACATGTTGCTTTTCGCCCAAGATGGTCACCCCTTTTAAGGTAGAATCTATTCGCTCCCCGTTTTGGTAAAAATTAAGATTGTTCCGGGTCAGCTTACCTCCAAACGAAAAGGTATGCACCCGAACCACACTCTTATCCTTTTGGGCAATATAGGTGTTATCAATCAGTGATGCGGTCTTTGCATCATTCTGCATTTTGTAATAGTCCACGTGGGCGTCTTTACCTGCAAAAATTTCAGTGACCGAGTTGGTAAATACCTCGTTGGTGGTCAAGCTTTGATGACGTTCAATAACCTGCACCTCGGCATTTTCCTCCACAATGATCAAGTTTCTGGGCTGTAGCATCAAGGCCGCCTCGTTACCGGTGGCAAAATGAATGATCTGAACCGGTTTTCTCGGTGCTTTGTTCTTGGGGATATAGATATAGGCTCCTTCCCTACTAAATGCGGTGTTCAAGGTTGTAAGCGACTCATCTTTGGAGGCCACTTTATTGAAATACACATCTATAATCTGTTTGTACTGTGGCTTGGTCAAAGCAGCGCTCAACAGACACACATCAACACCGTCATGGGTTGTCTCTGATAAATAAGAGCTATAAACCCCATCAATAAACACAATTTTATAGGTGTCTATCTCATGGAGGAAATACTTTTTGATCTCTTTGTAGTCCAGTGCGGCCTCTTGCTTGGGAAAAATGCTGAAATCAACCTTTTGGAGATTGTTCAAAGAAGTATATTTCCAAGCTTCTTCCTTTTTGGACGGAAAGCCCTTGGTCTCAAAATTTTTTATGGCCTCTGAACGAACCTCATGGACAGGATGATCCAAATCCACATTGTTCTCGAAGGCTATAAATGAAGAAAGTAATTTATCTTTTAAATCCATTTTCTTTCTCGTTGTCATTCCCGTGAAAACGGGGATCTTAAAATTATCGGTTTATCGCACATCCATGGATTCCTGCTGAAGTAGGAACGACATAGGACTTATACAACCGTTTCTTGCTTTATCCAGTCGTATCCTTTTTCTTCCAGTTCCAGGGCCAACTCTTTCGAGCCCGATTTAACAATTTTTCCATCATGGAGCACATGAACAAAGTCTGGAACAATGTATTCCAATAATCTTTGGTAGTGGGTGATCACAATGATGGCATTGTCTTTCCCGCGCAATTTGTTGACACCATTCGCCACTATTCGAAGTGCATCGATATCCAGTCCTGAATCTGTTTCATCCAGAATGGCCAGTTTGGGCTCCATCATCGCCATTTGGAATATTTCGTTCCTTTTTTTCTCCCCCCCTGAAAAACCTTCATTCAGGGAACGGGACAAAAACTTGCGGTCAATTTCCAACAGCTCTGACTTCTCACGAATCAATTTCAGCATCTGATTGGCGGGCATATCCTCCAATCCCCTTGCCTTTCTGGATTCGTTGATGGCCGTTTTCATAAAATTGGTGACCGTAACTCCGGGGATTTCCACAGGGTATTGGAACGAAAGGAAGATTCCCTTGTGTGCTCTTTCTTCAGGGGCCAGTTCCTCCAAGTCCTCCCCTTCGAGCGAAACACTTCCTTTTTTAATCTCAAATTCCTCTTTCCCGGCGATTACGGAAGCCAAAGTACTTTTTCCCGAACCATTAGGCCCCATGATCGCATGAACTTCGCCTGGTTTTACTTCAAGATTGATTCCTTTTAAAATCTTCTTATCCTCTACGCTGGCGTGTAAATTTTTTATTTCTAGCATTATTTCCAAGTCTAAAAGTCCAAAGTTGAAAAGTTGATAAGCATTTATTTGTTTTTGGTTTCCAAATACTTGATGAATCCTGATATCAACTTTGAAATTTCCGTTATTTCAAATTTTAGTTCCTCAAAAATCTCTTCCTTCAAATAGCGTAAGTCATAGGCAAGGTATAATTGAGATCTCACCTCTCCTGCTGATGCCTTTGCTATGAATAAAAATTGTTTAAACTCTTTATCTGTATTTCTTTCAAACCCTTCAGCAATATTTGATGTTATCGATATTGCTGCTTTACGCATCTGTTTTTTTAGTTCAAAATCTACCTTAAAACCACCCTTTTCAGTTTCGGCGTACAACTTTTTGGTAAATGTTCTTGCTCTGGCCCATGCTTTTATTTCCTCAAAACATTCAATTTTCCCCATCCCCTAAAACCATCAACACTTTGAACATCGGACTTTCGCCTTTTTACTTCATTTACCCTACTGATCCTTCCAGACTGATTTCCAAAAGTTTTTGGGCTTCCACTGCAAACTCCATCGGAAGCTTGTTCAAGACCTCTTTACTAAATCCGTTCACTATCAGTGCAATTGCTTTTTCAGTATCGATACCTCTTTGGTTGCAATAGAAAATCTGGTCCTCCCCAATTTTGCTGGTAGTGGCCTCGTGTTCTATTTGTGCTGATTTGTTTTTTGCTTCTATATAGGGGAAAGTGTGTGCTCCACATTTATTGCCCATGAGCAGGGAATCGCATTGTGAAAAGTTCCTGGCATTTTCTGCCCTGCTGTTCACCTGCACCAATCCTCTGTAGCTGTTTTGTGATTGCCCTGCGGAAATTCCCTTGGAAATGATGGTACTTTTGGTGTTCTTTCCCAAATGGATCATCTTGGTCCCGGTGTCCGCTTGTTGAAAATTATTGGTCACGGCGATGGAGTAAAACTCCCCAATTGAATTGTTGCCTTTCAGCACACAGGAAGGATATTTCCAGGTAACTGCCGAACCCGTTTCTACCTGGGTCCAGGAAATTTTGGCGTTTTCCTCGCAAATCCCCCTTTTGGTCACAAAGTTGAACACCCCGCCCTTACCTTCCTTATCGCCAGGAAACCAATTCTGGACGGTGGAATATTTGATCTCCGCATTGTCCAATGCAATAAGTTCCACCACTGCTGCGTGCAGTTGGTTTTCATCCCGTGATGGAGCGGTACAACCTTCCAAATAACTTACATAACTCCCTTCGTCCGCTACTACCAAAGTTCTTTCGAACTGTCCTGTCCCGGCTTGGTTGATTCTAAAGTACGTGGACAGTTCCATGGGGCATCGTACGCCTTTTGGGATATAGCAAAAAGATCCATCAGAAAACACGGCCGAGTTTAAAGCGGCATAAAAATTATCTTTTTGTGGCACCACGGTTCCAATATATTTCTTCACCAAGTCTGGATGTTCTTGGATAGCTTCGGACATGGAGCAGAAAATAATCCCCTTTTCGGCCAAGGTCTTTTTGAAGGTAGTGGCCACGGAAACGGAATCCATAACTATATCTACGGCGACTCCTGCCAATTTCTTTTGTTCTTCCAAGGAAATTCCCAAACGTTTGAACGTATCCAACAACTCGGGATCTACCTCATCCAAACTGTTATACTTGGGTTTTTTATTGGGTGCAGAGTAATAGGAAATATCTTGGAAATTGGGCTTTTCGTATTGTACATTGGCCCATTCAGGTTCTTCCATTCCCTTCCAAATGCGAAATGCTTCCAGTCGCCATTCGGTCATCCATTCCGGCTCTTGCTTTTTCTGCGAAATGGCAATGACAATGTCCTCACTCAATCCTTTGGGAAAGGTATCGGACTCTATATCGGTGTAGAAACCATACTCATACTCCTTGGTTTCCAGTTCTTTTTTTAATTCTTCCTCTGTGTAAGCCATAATTAACAATTAGTCAATGACCAATGGACGATCAACGATAGTACTATAGGGAAAAGCTTTCTCCACATCCGCAAGTGCGCTGGGCGTTGGGATTGTTAAAGACAAAGCCCTTTCCATTTAAGCCGCCAGAATATTCCAAGGTGGTTCCAACGAGGTACAAAAAACTCTTTTTATCCACTATGATACGAACTGAATTATCCTCAAAAACCTTGTCATTTTCCGCGGCGGACTTATCAAATTTCAACTCGTAGGACAATCCACTGCAACCTCCACTTTTTACCCCAACACGAACAAAATCGGTAGCAGCATCAAAACCCTCTTCCGTCATCAGGTTGACGACCTTTTGCTTAGCTGATTCTGAAACTTTTATCATTCTTACTTGGATTTATTCTAAATAGCTTACAAATATAGGTCATTAGTGGGGTTTTACCTCATTTCCTAACATTATAATAACGAATGATCCAATAGGGGTTATCTATGGTGCTGGAAGATCATTTTATCTTGATGACCACAAGATCGGTCAATCCTTTGGATGACAGGCCAGGAAAGTCTTCACTGGCAGTTTCCCCAACCAGTACAAGGCCCCCCGTTGAAGTCTCAATGGCATCAAAGCCAAAATCTATTCCCGAGCCACCAAATGTCTGCTGGTATTCAATATTGCCTTCGGCGTTGGTCTTTATGATCCAGAGGTCATTTTCACCTCCATTTTCATTCGTATCCCCATCTGTGCTTTTGGAGTTGCCTGCCAACACCAATCCCCCTTCGGAAGTAACATTGACACCATGTCCTGCATCAAATTCCAAGCCGCCGAAAGTCTTCTCCCATAGTAAATTCCCATTCTGATCCAACTTGATCAACCAGAGGTCAGATTCTCCTTTGTTTTCTGATATATCGGCATCCGTGCTAAAGGTATTTCCAGTTACCACGTATCCTCCATCAAGGGTCTTGGCAATATCATATCCTTTGTCAATTCCTGTTCCTCCAAACGATTTTTGCCATTGCATTTCTCCATTTCCGGCAACCTTTACTACCCAAAAATCATAGCTCCCTTTTGGGTCGGTCACATCAAAATCATCGCTTTCCGATGCTCCGGCCATCACAAAGCCACCATCATCTGCTTGCACAACCCCGTAGGAGCGATCGTTGTTGGTGCCTCCAAAATATCGGCGCCATTGCAGGTTCCCATTGGCATCCAGTTTGGTGCCCCAAAACTCTCCCACCCCATGGCGGGTTAGATAATTGCCCTTGCCTTCGTTGCCCGCTCCGCCGGAAGAGGTAACATCCAAAAAACCAGAAAAAAAGAAGCCTCCATCCGAAGTCTCCACCACATCATAGGAGTGATCATGGCCAGAAAACCCAAAGCTTTTCTCCCAAAGGATGTTGCCGGCATTGTCCAATCTGAGAATCCAGTTGTCATGAAATCCTTCATTGTTGCTTCCATCCCCATCATCGCTCATGGCATATCCCACTATGGCATAGCCCCCATCTGTGGTTTGAATCACAGATTGACCCCTATCATCTTTGCTTCCCCCATAGGTCTTGCTCCAGCGTAAGTTACCTTCTTCATCCAGTTTCAATAACCAATAGTCGTTAACATTGGTGGTTTTCCCAACCAAATCTCCATCGAAACTGTTGGTAAATCCCAAAATGGCATAGCCCCCATCTGTGGTTTGAATCACTGATTGAGCCGTGTCCTCACCACTTCCCCCATAACTTTTTACCCAGTCCAGTGTGCCTTCAAACCTATTGGAGTCCGGTGGTGTCCCTGTTGGGTCATCATCAGCACATGATCCGGTCAGAATCAAGGCCAATATGGCCAAATACTTTTTCATAGCGTTGAATCAATTGGATTTTTGGACCACAAAAAGTCCGTTGTTGGAATCGTTGATGATGATCTTGCCACTTTCAAAATAGGGATATACGCTCCACACCCCATTAAACCCGGCCGTATTGTTCGCAGGGAAGGTATCGAAGAATGCCTTTTCAGTGATTATGGCATTTTCAATATCCGATATGTCGAGTACCCGCATCCCAGCAGTATAATTTGCCAAATAGAACTCATCGCCCAAAACATATCCATTGTGGTCGATGGCTCCGGTGGGTCCAAGGTAAGTGGTATGCAAGACAGGATCATCAAGATCAGAAAAATCGAAAATCAATGTTCTTGAATTGAAACCAAAATCGGTTTCATCCAGTTCATCTCCCAAGATAAAATAGCGATGGTCCTCTGTAAACCAGCCTTGGTGTGTATACCCTATATTGGTGTATCCCAAAGTGGCAATTTCAGTTGGATTGTCCTTGTCTGTAAAGTCTGCAATGGCAATCTGGTTTTCGTTGGCTCCAACAAATATTTCCCGCCCAGTATACTGGGTATCCGGACCTTGATAGGTTACCACTTGCGCGTCATGGGTATATCCATTGGCACCGTAACCCCCAACACCAATTGGACTTGTTGGGTCTTGGATATTGATAAAGTGCACCCCGCCATTGAAAGCATCATTTCGCGCCGTGCCCACAGGATATGCAAATCCCATTTCTTCGTTGATCACAATGTTATGGGCATTGCCAATTCCTGTGTATCTCGCATCCGCTTCAAAAACCTGCGGTGGATTTTGAACATTTCTCAAGCGGGTCAAATCGAACACCTGCATGCCATGGCCCGGCGCCTCGGAGACAATAAAGACATGGTTTCCGTATACTTTTAAGTCCCTCCAAGTACTGGCAGATGTGGCTGTGGGCAATTTTCCCAAATAGGTAGGGTCATCTTCATCGGTAATATCCACAAAAGCGGTACCATTATCCAATCCCACCAAGGCATATTCCCTATTGTTGGCGGTATCGGTCCAGCCCCAAATATCATTTCCGGCAGCTCCTGCAAAAGCACTTATCTCCATTTGGAACAACAAATCGTAACCATCACAAGGAAATATGCTTGCCATGCCGCTCGCACATGGCGTTGCGCTACGGACAACTTCACCCGTTCCTATATTGGAGGAATTTCCGCCATTGTTCCCATTGTCGTCCGGAGGGGTATCGTTTCCACCATCGCTGGAGCAGCCTAAAAAGATAAAAGCCAATACGATGGCAATTTGAGGTCTTACCATTTCAAAGCAATTTTAAGTTTAAATTAAAGATACCATTTTATAATTATCCTATTTACTTTTGCCAAATGTTAGAAGACAAAAATCCGGCACGGACATCATTGGAAAATTTAGGTGAGTTTGGGTTGATAAAACATCTTACCCAGCACTTTGAATTGGCTCAACCCTCATCAATCAAAGGTATTGGGGACGATGCCGCCATTTTGGATTTTAAGGATAAAAAAACGGTAGTCTCCACAGATTTGTTGGTGGAAGGCGTTCATTTTGACCTTAGCTATATGCCCTTGAAACATTTGGGCTATAAGTCGGTCATTGTAAATCTATCCGATATCTATGCCATGAATGCCCAAGCCACCCAAATAACAGTTTCCCTGGCAGTGTCCAACCGTTTTCCGTTGGAAGCATTGGAAGAGTTTTATGCCGGTGTGGCCCAAGCTTGCAAAATGTACAAGGTTGACCTGATTGGCGGGGACACCACTTCTTCCACCAAGGGAATGTTGATCAGCGTTACCGCCCTTGGGGTAGTAGATGAAAAGGATATAAGTTATCGTACCGGCGCCAAGCCCAACGACCTGTTGGTAGTGACCGGCGACTTGGGAGGCGCCTATCTTGGCCTGCAAGTTTTGGAACGGGAAAAGGAAGTGTTCAAAGTAAACCCCAATAGCCAGCCCGATCTGGAACCCTATTCGTACATAGTAGAGCGACAATTAAAGCCGGAGGCGAGAAAAGACATTGTGGAGTTACTACAGAAGTTGGAAGTGCGGCCAACTGCCATGATCGACATTAGCGATGGTCTATCTTCTGAAATATTACATCTCTGCGACCAAAGTCAAGTGGGCTGCAACCTTTTTGAGGATAAAATTCCCTTGGATCCCACTGTGATCTCAACAGCAGAGGAGTTTAACATGGACAGCACCATGATCGCCCTAGGAGGCGGCGAGGAATATGAATTACTATTTACCATTGATCAGGCGGATTTTCCAAAGATCAAGGGCAACCCGAATTTAACGGTGATCGGACATATGACGTCCAAAGGGGAAGGTGCCCATTTGGTTACCCGGGCCAACACCAAGATTGAACTTACGGCTCAGGGTTGGAATTCATTTGGGGAATAAAAAATCCCGAAAACCAAGGGCAAATCTCATTAAACGGTCTTGGGGCACTTGACTGAATGGAACGAGCTGCTTACTCAATCTCCGGGATAACCGGTGAAGACTGTATAAAAGTGAAGTGCAGACTAAGCTACGTGCTGAACCTGTCTACCTCTTCTTTTGCGGTACATGTCCGCCAACGTACTGTTGATATCCTGCATCTCTGGGGTAAGAACAGAAAGTTGTCCGCTTGCATCGGTAGTTACCTCTTTGCCGCAATGCAGACATTTGTATTCCTTAATATGTTCCGTTACTTTCTTTGACACTACATAGTGGTGTCCGAAAAGATTGCAGAAGAAAGAAGAGAATTTGTTGCCATGGTGGTGAGTGGGAGTCTTCATAAGTTGGTGTTGTTTGGGGAGAGCATCGTTCGATTTGGGGATCGGTAAATGCCGAAAAACTTTGTTGTAATTTTATTTTATAAGGTCAAAATTATATTGGACATTTAATTTAGCAACGGCTGTTGATAACTTTTTATTTTGCTGCGCAACTTGAAATTGTCTTTTTTCGATGAAATGCACAGCTTTCGATAAAATGTGATATTCAACCGATGAATCACTAGTTCGAAATATACTATTTTGATTTATTTTAACAAAAAATTATTAACACTTTATGAACAAAAAAACGGTTGCGGTCACCGCCTTCGCACTTTTCTCTCTATTCTTTGGTGCGGGCAACCTTATTTTACCTCCGCTGCTCGGATTTAAATCTGGAAATCTATGGTGGTTGGTAGCCTTGGGATTTACACTTTCCGCAGTGCTGATTCCCATTTTGGGCATTCTGGCCCATGCCAAGATCCAAGGCACCATGTTCGATTTTGCAAAAAAAGTATCCCCAGCATTTAGCTTGGTCTATTGTTATATTGTTTATGCCATTTCCATAGCGCTTCCATCCCCGAGAACTGCTTCCGTTACACACGAAATGGCCATTCAGCCCAATTGGGATTCGTCTTCTTTGGTGACCAGCATTATCTATTTTGCCTTGGTCTATGTTTTTGTGGTAAACCGTTCCAAGATCCTAGACGTGGTAGGGAAATTTCTAACTCCGGGAATTTTGATCGTGTTGGTTTTGATCATAGGGGTAGCCGTGTTTTCATTGGACTTTAATTTTGGTGATTCCCTTTTTAAAAATTCCTTTACCGCTGGGGTTTTGGAAGGCTACCAAACTTTTGATGCCATTGGTGCTGTTGTGGTTGGCGGGGTCATTATCATATCCATTAATCTAAAGGATAAAAAAGCAAGCTATGCAGCTAAAAAGGAGCTCATTGCCAAAGCGGGCTGGTTCGCAGGCTTGGGATTGTTTCTAATTTATGCCGGCTTGATCCTGACGGGGTCTTTGTTCGGTGATGCGTTTGATCCAGAGATCAACCGTACTTCCCTACTTAGTGGAATCAGTCAAAAAACATGGGGCAACACTGCGTCACTATTGTTGAGTATTTTGGTGAGCCTTGCCTGTTTTACAACGGCTGTGGGAATTGTTACGGGCACCGCTGATTTTATTCGGGGCAGGTTTAACAATTCCCGGCAAGCATATATGTTTACCGCTATTGTTGGCTGTGTTATGGGTGTGCTCATGGGCCAGTTTAACGTGGGCTATATCATTGCTGTGGCCCTCCCGGCACTCATGTTCATTTACCCTATTACCATAGTATTGATATTGCTGAATGTACTCCCGGAAAAGTGGGCTTCCCCCACCGTCTTTAGATGGGTGGTGGTTGTTACCATCCTATTTAGCATTCCGGACTTTTTGGGAAGTATTGGTTGGGGCGAATCTATTTCAGGAATTACCCAATGGATTCCTCTAAGTCAAGCCCATATGGGTTGGGTGCTACCTGCTTTGGTGGTTTTTGCCATAGCCAACCTAACACTGAAAGCTAGCAGGGCCTAAACCAATAAAACGACCTGTTGGTACTTCCCTGTCAATGCCGAGTGAGGAGCAACCACTATATCTATTTGGACATCTCTACATAAAGTGTTTCCCGATTTCTATTCTCTAAATCCATCACTGATAAAACTTCAGACTCTGATTGCCCGAAGGATTGCTTGGATATTTTTCGAAACCCAACTTCTTCACAACAAAGTTTTAGGGTTTCAAAATCATAAAACCATCTATGGTTGAAAAAATGTTTGGTGCCCAATAAATTTAAAACGCCACCGGCCGAACGTACCATCCAAAATTTTTGTTTGCCGCTTTTCCCCAATGGTTCATATTTTTCCAAATAAGGCGCAAAAAAACTATGGTCCTTCTGAACATATTTTGTGGCCAAAAGTTCCAAGTCGGGAACAGTTATCCTTAATATTCCTCCTGGTTTCAGAACCCTTAGGCATTCTTCCAAAAAAACTTCACTTTGGTAATGTTCAAGTGCTCCAATGTATGTTCCGAATACAAATAGTCAAATGTGTTTCCCTTAAAAGGCATTTTTTTATAGACATTTAAGTATATATCGGCTGCAGGATTGAACTTATCGGCATTCAACCAGCCAACCACATGGTTTGATCCGCATCCAATATGCAATCTGGGACTCTTATTGGATTTAAGATGCTGTTTGATCTTTTGGTTCCGGACCAATACCCGAAATCTCATAAGTTCCGAGGGTAATTTGAATCTCATCAATTACTATTTAAGCTTCAACTTGATTTTTGTAAACTCCGAGTTTAAGGTTTACACAAGTCTTGCAAGCCCTGAAATTGATGAATACTGCTTTTGAATTGATGTATGCCCGAACAGCATATTTAAATACCAAACCAGTTGATGGCAACCGATATCTTTTAAAGCCTCCTTTTGTTCTCCACGGTAATTTTGGATCCTTCGGCCAACATGACGGATTTAGGCAGCTCCTGGTTCAAAAAACCAAAGTCATTTCCATACAATTGACCAAAATCTACCCGGATTTGGCTATCCAACACTGGATACACTTTCCATTTAGGATGGGTTACCTCATACTCAAAAGTGGTGAGGTCATCTTTTTTGGTATATCCCCAATAGTGTTCTGTAATAAATTCTTCTTCCGATCCTTCAACAATTGTTGAAGGTTCCAATTCGGCCGTCACGGCAAACCGGTGTTCCTTTCCATTTTTGGACCATGCGTATTCCACCAATCTGCCGTTTGAGTGTTCAGCCCATTGATGGGACATGTCAAAAGTTTCGTAATGCTCCTTGTAAATGGTGTTGGCCACCCAGGACAAGGCTGGTTTTGGCACGATTTCTTTAACAAAAACCACTCCTCGTTTCCATGTTGGTCCGTCTTTAAATCGCACATAGAAACGAAGATTCACTTCTTCAAAATTCCTATGAAATGGGATTGGGATCCCCAATAGTTTGGTATTCAGAAACATAAATCCGACCAAGGAAACATAGCAGGTTCCATTCCACAGATCCAGTTCGGTTTTGGCCGGTACATATTTCTTCAGAACAACCCGGTCCACCGCATAATTGGCAATGGCCAACTTTCTCCACTCCGCAATTAAGAAACTCATATCATCACGCTATTTTCCATCCGAAAATCCCTGGCAGGGATTCCTTCCCTATTCACCCTGTTTCTTTTTACTATAATAATAAATGGTATAGGCAAGAACCACGAGGACCACAAATGGAATGTACGATCCAATGACCACCCCAATTTCATACCATTGGTCCGGGGCCTCTTCCATTTTCTTCTCTATGTCTATTTGAAATAAGCTCAAAAGTGGCATGTATCCTTGTATCTGAATTGTCACGCTGGGCAGCGAAGAGTCCAACTATATTTGCGGTTGGTTTAGCTGTTCATCAAGTCTTCTATCTCTTCCGCTTCAATAGGAATGTTCCTCATTAGGTTGAACGGCTCCCCTTTTTCTTGAATCACCACATCATCTTCCAATCGTACGCCAAATCCTTCATCGGGAATATAAATTCCTGGTTCTACCGTGAATACCATGTTGGCTTGCATAGGAGTTTTTAGCTCTCCGTAATCATGGGTATCCAAACCAATATGGTGACTGGTACCGTGCATAAAGTACTTTTTATAGGCAGGCCAGTTCTTGTCCTCGTTTTGCACATCGGCCTTATCCAAAAGCCCAAGGCCTAAAAGTTCTGAGGTCATCAATTTGCCCACTTCCTTGTGGTATTCCGCCCAAATGGTTCCTGGAACCAACATTTTGGTGGCATCATTCTTCACTCTAAGCACTGCATCGTAAACAGCTCGTTGGCGTGGGGTATATGTTCCATTTGCAGGGATGGTCCGCGTTAGATCACTGGAATAATTGGCATATTCAGCAGCAACATCCATCAATATCAAATCCCCATCTTTTACTTGTTGATTGTTTTCAACATAGTGGAGCACATTGGCATTGTTTCCAGAAGCTATAATCGGGGTGTAGGCAAATCCCTTGGAACGGTTTCGTACAAATTCATGGAGCAACTCAGCTTCCATTTCGTATTCCCAAACTCCGGGTTTGGTAAACGACAAAAGTCGCCTAAACCCTTTTTCAGTGATATCGCAGGCTTGCTGCATTAAAGCTATTTCCTCCGGCTCCTTGATTCCCCTGATTTTCTGCAAGATGGGATTGCTCTTTGACCAGCGATGGGCTGGAAAATCTTTTTTGCACTTTTCAATAAAACGGTCTTCCCTGGTTTGGGTCACCACGGCTTGTCTGTAATGTTCGTTCGTATTAAAATAGATGGTATCGGCCTCGGTCATCAAGTCGAAAAAGACCTTGTCAAATTCGGTCAACCAGTAAATGGTTTCAATTCCTGAAACCTCAGTGGCCTGTTGCTTTGTTAACTTGGCTCCTTCCCATATGGCAATGTGTTCGTTGGTCTCCCTTACAAATAACACCTCCCTAAACTTTTTATCCAATGCATCCGGGAACAACAACAAGATGGTTTCTTCCTGATCGGCTCCGCTCAAATAAAAAATATCCCTATGCTGTTCAAAGGCCATGGTACTGTCCGCACTAATGGGATAAATGTCATTGGAGTTAAATATCGCAATACTTCCCGGTTGCATTTGGGACATAAATTTTTTGCGATTTTTAATAAAAAGCTGGTTGCTTATAGGTTGATATTTCATTGTTCAATTCGTTTCTCCAAATGTAAAGATTTGACCGTCGGACGGCAACAAAAAAAGGAGCCTAAATGGCTCCTTTAAACTTTGGTCCTACATTTCCTATTTGGAGATGGCATTTTTTATGACGCCAATGATTGCCATGATAACACCTCCACCAACGCCCCCGCCGGCAATACTGCCAATAATCCCGGCAACGTCCATCCCTCCATCAGTTCCCAGTCCCAACATTCCCAAAAGGTAGCCTCCAAGTCCGCCCCCCAATATTCCCGAGAGGGAATTTCCCAGAGATCCAAGGCTGAGCTTGGGCATTAATTTTCCTGCAAGGTTACCTCCTACGGCCCCTGCGATCAGTTGAATGATCAACGGTAAATAAGATTCCATTTTTATAGTATTTAATGGTTATGTGGCAATAAATAAACAGGTTTTTAATGGATTTGTCAAAATTCATGGCAGTTTGTTGGATATTCTTCAGAAATAAGCTACAACAGTTGTACTATTGGCAGTTTGTGCCAGTAGTTTGTTATTCATACCTTGACCAAAAGAATGCAATCCGCCTTTTCATGAAAAAACTGCTTTGTCTTGGACTCCTAGTCCTGGTAACTCCCATTTTTGGCCAACAAAAACCTACATCCAAGGAACAGATTGCTTCGGCACTTACACAAAAGGCCCAAATGGCCGAAACTTCCCTGGTTAAAAATATTCCGCTTAAGAACATCGGACCTTCCATCATGAGTGGTAGGGTGGTAGATCTAGAGGTCAATCCGCAAGATCCAACGGAATTTTATGTGGCCTATGCATCCGGTGGACTTTGGTACACCCATACCAACGGGATTTCCTTTGACCCTGTGATGGACAATTCCGATACCCAAAACATTGGCGATATAGCCGTGGACTGGAAAAGTGGCACCCTATGGGTGGGTACGGGGGAAAACAATTCCTCCCGTTCTTCCTATGCGGGCATCGGGATTCTTAAATCTACAGATAAAGGCAACACCTGGCAAAACATGGGCCTTCATGATTCCCATCACATAGGAAGAATATTGATCAATCCCAGCAATCCGGATGAAGTAGTAGTAGGTGTTACAGGACATTTGTATTCTCCCAATACTGAACGGGGGGTCTATAAAACCACGGATGGAGGCAAAAGTTGGAAACGGACGCTTTTTGTAAACCAAGCCACCGGAATCATTGATATGGCCATGTCGCCAAACAATTTTAATGTACAATTTGCAGCGGCATGGGAAAAGGACCGTAAAGCATGGAATTTTATTGGAAATGGCGAGGCATCCGGAATTTATAAGAGTGTGGATGGCGGTAGTAACTGGACGTTGGTTTCCTCCAAGGAAAGTGGCTTTCCTACCGGTGAGGGAGTAGGTCGTATAGGTTTGGCGGTATTTGACGAAAACACCGTTTATGCCGTACACGATAGTCAATTTAGGCGTGCCAAATTAACAGAAGAAAAAAAGGAGGAATTGACAAAAGCCGATTTTAAGCGCATGAACGTTGAAACCTTTTTGGCCCTGGATGATAAAAAACTCAACGACTATTTAAAAACCAATGGCTTTCAGGAAAAATATCGCTCCGAAAATGTGAAACAAATGGTGCGAAGCGGCTCAGTAAAACCGGAAGATCTTGCCAAATATCTTGAAAATGCAAATTCGCTCTTATTTGATACTCCGGTTGTGGGTGCTGAGGTTTATCGGAGTGATGACGCTGGTTCTAGCTGGAAAAAGATGAATTCCAACTACATTGATGATCTATTTTACAGCTACGGGTATTATTTTGCCCAGATCAGGGTAGACCCTAATGCCAAAGACCGAATTTATCTTGCCGGAGTCCCTCTGATCAAGTCGGAGGATGGAGGGAACACCTTTACATCCATCAGCAAGGAAAATGTGCACGCGGATCATCATGCACTTTGGATCAATCCAGAACGGTCCGGACATTTGATCAATGGAAATGATGGCGGGGTAAACATCAGTTATGATGATGGTGGACATTGGATGAAAAACAACAGTCCCAAAGTGGGTCAGTTTTATGCCATCAATGTAGATCATGAAGAACCGTACAATGTCTACGGTGGACTCCAGGATAACGGGGTGTGGAAAGGAGCACATAACAATAAGGAGAATTCGGCCTGGCACCAAAACGGAAAAAATCCTTGGCAAAGCATTATGGGCGGAGACGGTATGCAAGTGCAAATAGATAACCGCAATTCCAATATTGTTTACACAGGTTTTCAATTTGGGAACTACTATCGTCTGGATCTTTCCAAAGGAAAGCGCACTTACATCCAGCCCAAACACGAGCTGGGTGAATCACCTTATCGCTTCAATTGGCAAACCCCCATTCTCCTATCCAATCACAATCAGGATATTCTGTATTTAGGGGGAAATAAACTACATCGTTCCTTAGATCAAGGAAATACCTGGGAAACCATTTCTGAGGATTTGACTTTGGGCGGCAAAACTGGCAATGTGGCCTATGGTACGATCACTTCAATCTCCGAATCGCCTTTTAAATTTGGTTTGTTGTACACCGGGAGCGATGATGGTCTTATCCATGTTTCCAAGAACGGGGGTGGTAGCTGGGAGTCCATTGGCTCAAAACTTCCCAAAAATCTATGGGTGAGTGAAGTGGCTGCTTCCAAACATAAAAAGGAAAGGGTGTATGCCACTTTAAACGGTTATAGATGGGATGATTTTACTCCTTATATATATGTAAGTGATGATTATGGCCAAAACTGGAAGTCCATCAGTAACGGAATCCCCGCTTCGCCGGTCAATGCACTTGTGGAAGACCCAAGTAACGGGAATCTTTTGTTTGTGGGAACGGATAATGGTCTTTATGTCAGTTTTGACCGGGGGAACAGTTGGGAGCTGTTTCAAAATGGAATGCCCAATGTTGCAGTGCACGATTTGGTGATACAGCCCAAGGCCAAACATCTTTTGATAGGTACCCACGGCCGAAGCATTTACAAGGCTGATATTTCCGTTTTACAACAAATGACCCCAACAGTCATAAACACGGCCTTGGCAATTTTTGAAGTAGATCCTATCAAACATTCCAAAAATTGGGGCAATGCCACATATGGATGGGACAAGCCCAATACCCCTGGCTTGGATATTCCATTCTATTGTAACTCCGCAGGGCCCTGTTCGGCCAAAGTGATGACCGCCAATGGAACGGAGGTCAGTTCGGTAAACATGCAGGCCGATAAAGGTTTAAATATTTTGTCCTATGATCTTGCCTTTTCCAAAAAGGGTAAGAGCAATTTTCTGAAAAGAAACAAAATGAAGCTCGTTCCCGCCAAAAATGGGAAAACGTATCTCCCCAAGGGAACATACCAAGTTGAAATTAGCGGGAATGGGCAGGTGGAGTCCGTTCAGTTTAAAATAGAATAATCTTCCCTATAGCTGTAAGACAACTCTTTACAAGTGCGGAAGTTTTCCCATTTGGTTGAAGAGTTTATTGCCAATCAATGCCATAGGAATTAGGATTTCCTTATTTTTATAAGGCAACCAGGTGCGTCAATCGTACTGTTCCCCGCTTGTACCTGGCATAATCCTCTTGTTCTACCAACCAAAAACTGTATATCATGGAAAACGATAGACGAAAACGTATCAAATCCATTGACCTGCTCCGTGGATTGGTCATGGTGATCATGGCCTTGGATCATGTGCGGGACTACTTTCACGTTGATGCCTTTATGTTTGATCCCTCCGACCTAAGTCAAACCAATGTTCCCTTGTTCTGGACTCGTTTTGTAACCCATTTCTGTGCACCAGTATTTGTCTTTCTGGCGGGAACCTCAGCCTTTTTTGTCGGGCAACGACGTGATAAAAAATCACTATCCAAATGGTTATTGAAAAGAGGGGTGTGGCTCATAATTGCGGAAATCACCATTATTAAGCTGGCCTGGATGTTTAAATTGGATTACTCGGGAATACTACTTCAGGTTATTTGGGTGCTGGGCGTAGGAATGATTTTCTTGGCGGGAGTTATCCATCTTCCCAAAAAAGTGGGGCTGGTGATTTGTTTACTTGTCGTGTTCGGACATAATTTGCTGGATTCCGTTGCCCCTACCTCGCCAGTTGCCAATGGAATATGGACCTTCCTTCATGTATTCAATCTTGTTGATATGGGTGGATTCGTGGTGTTTGTAGGCTACCCCATGATCCCTTGGATATTTGTGATGCCCTTGGGGTATTATCTGGGTGAATTGTACAAACCAACATTTGATCCCGCGCTCAGAAAAAAATGGTTGTTGCAATTGGGTCTGGGCAGTACCGTGCTGTTCTTTGCCCTCAGGGCCATAAATATTTATGGGGATATGGTACCGTGGTCCACTCAAGAAACATTGGGACTCACCATTGCGTCCTTTTTTAACGTAACCAAATATCCCCCTTCCCTACAATTTTTGTTGATTACATTGGGGCCATCTCTAGTGTTTCTTGCCCTTGCGGAAAATTGGCGCAATCGCATAACCGAAAAAGTTGTGGTCATAGGAAGGGTCCCCATGTTTTTCTATATCGTTCATATTTATGTGATTCACGGGTTGGCTGTCATTGCCGCCATGCTCACCGGGTTTAGCTTCTCGGATATGGTCATTGATCTTTGGATCACCCTGCAACCGGAACTGCGAGGTTATGGTTTCAATTTGGGGGTGGTCTATCTTATCTGGGCAGTGCTTACTATCGCCCTTTATCCCGTTTGCAATTGGTACAACAACTATAAAACGGCCCATAGGGAAAAGTGGTGGCTGGCGTATTTGTAACTGGAAGGGACAGGTAAAATTGCTAATTTTAGGTTATGATCGTAGATATCCAACAGTATTTCAGAAAGCATACGGCTTTCAACAAGCTGGTGGGTGACGATTATCTATTTGTGGAATACAAATGCCCTATTGACATTGAAAAATTCCAGTTGTTCACGGATTCCCATATCATCAATTATGTGATCAGCGGAAAAAAAGACTGGTTTGGCCCCAAACAAACATTTGCTATTGAAGGGGGCGATGCCCTTTTTGTTCGAAAGGGGGTATATACCACCAAGCAATACTTTGAAGTGGATTACTGCGTGATTCTATTTTTTATCACCGACGATTTTATCACCAAATTTTTCAAAGAGCATCCCAAACTCAAATTTCCTGCCAGCGAAGAAGATCATCCCCAAATTTTTGAAATACAGGTAAATGATTCTTTTGAATCCTTGATCCTGAGCATTTTCAACTACTTTAAACAAGCAGGGGAAATTCCCAAGAGTCTTGTTGAAATCAAATTCCGGGAATTGTTGTTCAATGTGTTGTTAAATCCCAAAAACAGACCTCTTGCACAATACCTATATTCCCTATTGGACACCCAAAAGGCAGAAATGGAATATACCATGCTCAAGCATTTTCAATATGATCTGGGCATGGAGGAGTTTGCCAGACTTTGTGGTAGGAGCCTTTCTACTTTTAAACGCGATTTCAAACTTCATTTTCAACAGACCCCAGGTCAATGGATCAAGACCAAAAGGTTGGAATATGCCAAAACACTACTGGACCAATCCGAGCTAACGGTCAACGAAGTCTGCTACGAAAGCGGCTTTAAAAATCCCTCCCACTTTAATAAAACATTTAAGGATAAATACGGCCTCCCCCCACTCCAATTTAGGTCCAGCGCCAAGGTTTAATGCCAGTAAACCCAGTTGGACCCCATAACAAATCATTTGGACTTTTAAGAAAATCCTTGCTGCCGCAGTTGCTTCAATTTTGCATGGTAACCAAAACAGAAGATCATGCAAGCAACCATCATTGAAACAAAACACTGGATAAAACTGGCCCATAAGCTAGGGGAAACTTTTGAGCTAAGGGCTGCAGAAAAAGACCAGAACAGGGCTTTCGTCCATGAAAACTATGAGGACTTAAAAGCTGAAAGATTCTTTTCCCTTTTGATCCCGACGGAGCTGGGAGGAAGTGGACTATCCCACCAGGACGTATGCCATATAATCCGAATCATTGGCAACCATTGTGGCTCCACTGCATTGGCATTTTCCATGCACCAGCACCTAGTGGCCGCCGCCGTTTGGAAATACAGGCATAAAAACGAAGGTGCGGATACCTTGGCCAAAATTGCGGAGCACCAATTGGTATTGGTCAGCACAGGTGCCAAAGACTGGTTGGATTCCAACGGGAGCCTAAAAAAAGTGGAGGGCGGATATTTGTTCACGGCCAAAAAGTACTTTGCAAGTCAGTCGGTGGCAGGTGATGTTGCCGTGACCAGTGCGGTGTACGAGGCTGAAGATGGAGCGGAATCCGTATTCCATTTTTCCATCCCCTTAAAGCAGGAAGGCGTATCGCAATTGGATGATTGGAATACGTTGGGCATGCGGGCCACCGGTTCACAAACCTTGGTATTTGACGATGTATTTGTACCAGAAGACAGCATTGCCCTTATAAGAAAGCGCAATGAGTTTCATCCTGTTTGGAATGTGGTGTTGACCGTAGCCATGCCCCTGATCATGTCTGCTTATGCAGGCATTGCGGAACGGGCTGAAAAGCTGGCCATTGATAGCGCCAAAAAAAGAAATGAAAATCATTTGACCTATAGCGTGGGCAAGCTGCACAACACATTTTTAGGATGCAAATCGCAATGGAACTCCATGCAAGTCTTGGCCAACAACCTGGGTTTTTCTCCGGACAAAGCGATTACCGCCAATATGTTGAGCTATAAGACCAATGTCTCGGAACTGGCAAGGAACACCGTTGCGGAAGCTATGGAGATTGTAGGAGGACAAAGCTTTTATAAAAAGCATTTGTTGGAGCGTTTGTTCAGGGATGTGCAAGCCTCGCAATTCCACCCACTGCCCAAATGGAATCAATATGAATTTACGGGCAGCCATTTGTTGGAGTAGAAATAAGAAACAACCTTAAAATCAAAAAATATGAAAACAAAGTTTAAAGTGATTGCCTTCTTGGGATATATCACAACAGCAATGGCCCTTGGCCAACAATCGGATCTTTTGGCCTACAACCAACTTCCCGAACCATCTGTTGGTTCAATGGGGTTGAAGAAAAGTGGGGAAGTAAGGAATAGCAGCTATATTTCCGAGGTTTCCCATTTGAAACTTGGTAAAACAGTCAATGCGTGGCAAACGCAAATTGCACAGTTGAACCTGAACGAAATGGCCATTCATGTTCCTGAGGACCCCTCTTTATATGAGGTGGTGCTACGGGATAAAAATGTGGGCATTCATGCCAGATATGATGCCTCCGGTAACTTGATATCGAGTATTGAACGATATAAGAATACCCGGATTCCCTATAAAATCAACAGGGAGATCGTGTTGGAATATCCTGGTTGGAACCTAAAAAACAGCCTGTTGACTCTTCATTTTCGAAGAGGATCTCCGATCAAAAAGGAGTATAAAATCCAAATTCAACATGGAAGTAAGCGAAAAACACTAAAGTTTTAACAATCCAATGATGACCCATGCCTTGAAAGTATACATCAGGGCATGGGTTTATGTTTATTTTTCTAAAAATTAATGTAACCCCTCTGAAAACTTGCCATTTAATTCCCGTTGGACCCTGTATTTCAATTGAATTATTTCTAATTTTGCATATTCCAACCAACCTTATTGAATCAATTGATACATACTCGATTCTGGGAACTATGCAAAGGGTACGGGAAATAGAGTTTTTCAGGAATATCAGGGAAATCAGGGAATATGAATTTGGAATATTCTATTTCTTTGATGGATTGGTCATTTCCGAAATCAAGGAAGATGTGGTCTTTAATTGGGGCATGGCCAAAAAGGCCATTGATGCCGCCTATGAGATTATTGGCAAAGACAAACCCATTGCCTACATTTCCAATAGGATCAACAACTATTCCGTGGTTCCTACCGATTGGATCAAATTCTATACCCATCGCAATCAACTGGAACTCTATTCTGTGGTGGCCTATTCCAAAAGCGGATTGGCCAGTTTAATTTTGGAGCGGATGTTCTTTAAGAACAGTATCCGACAGTTTTCCGATTTGGAAAGTGCCATTAAGTGGAGCCTGTCAAAGCTGGAGGCCAAAAAGGAAAGTCTTCAGGATTAATTTCCTAAATGGAACAGGGCATCACCCTGGTTTACCACTGCTTGATGGTTGATACAAAACACCAGTCCGTCAAACGGCGCCTTGATTTTCTTGTTTTTTCTTGCATCCGTATCTGTTACCAATCCTATGATCTGGCCCTTTTTCACCAAACTGCCATTGATAACCTGGGGGATGAACATCCCCGCCCTGGGTGCCCGTATCCAACGGGTTTGGACAAGGTGCATGGATTTACGCTTTTTGGTGGCCGCTTTTTTGGATAACATCCCCAAATTGGCCAAAACATTGGTGACACCCAAGATACCCTCCTCTATACAGCTTTCATCGAAGCGCATGCTTTCACCAGCCTCAAAAACTATGGTCGGGATTCCCATTTTTAGAGCTGTTTTTCGAAACGAGCCTGCAATTAAACGGGACGCAAAATACATAGGGGCATTAAAAGCTTCCGCCAACTGCTTGCTCCGATCATCCTCGGCCGAGTACCGTACTTGCGGAAAATTGTACCGCAGTCCGCCTCCTGTATGTAGGTCAATACCATAATCCACCTGGGGCAGGAGTTCTGAAGTAAAGGTGTACGCTATCCTGCTGGCCAGCGATCCGGTTTTTCTTCCGGGAAAACTTCGGTTTACATCCTTGCCATCAGGCACATCCCTGGAGAAATGGATAAACCCAAAAATATTGAGGATTGGGACTACAATTACAGCGCCCTTTTTTATGTGGAACATGTTTTCCTGAAGCATCCGTCTCATGGTTTCCACTCCGTTGATCTCATCGCCGTGAAGTCCGGCCTGCACCAACACGGTGGGACCTGGTTTTTTGGAGTTGAACACATGCACGGGTATATGGATCAAGGTGCCTGTTGGCAAGCGGGCGATGTTGATCTGCACCAGCTTGTTCTCTCCTGGGGCCACAGACTCCCCGTTAATGTTTATGATCTTATTTTCTTCGTCGGTACCCATTCTTTTCCACGTATTGAATGATGTGCTTGGCCACGTTAACCCCAGATGCCGCTTCAATGCCCTGCAAGCCAGGTGAAGCATTGACCTCGATGAGCACAGGTCCTTTTTTGGAACGCATCAAATCCACTCCGGCAACACCCAAACCCAAATATTTTGTGGCATTCAAGGCTATAAATTGTTCTTTGGCCGTGGGTTTGATCGCGGTGGTATCCGCCCCGCGATGCACATTGGACCTAAAATCGTCCAGATCGCTCATGCGCTTCATGCTGGCCACTACCTTATTGCCCACCACAATGATCCTAATATCTTCCCCATTTGCCTCAGCAATGTAGCGCTGCAGCAAAATGCTGGTATCCATTTTGTAAAAGGTATCTATTATGGATTTGGCCGACTTTTTTGATTCTGCCAAAATTACTCCCATGCCATGGGTGCCTTCCTGCAACTTGATAATCACTGGGGGGCCGCCCAATAATTTAATCTGCTCTTCAATGTTGTCTGGGTTGATCGAGAAGACTGTCTCCGGAATGGGAATCCCTTTTCTGGCCATGATCTGCAGCGTTCGCACCTTATTTCTTGCCCTAGTAATGCCCAACGATCTTGCGGTACTAAAAACATTGTTCATTTCAAATTGCTTAACGATGGCCGCCCCGTGACGGGTAACCTTGGCACCGATCCTTGGAATGATAGCATCAAATTCGTTGGTCACATTTTCGTCCCCCAAATAAATCTGGGGCCTACCCTCTCCCAATTTCACCGAGCATTTGGTATGATCTATAAGTTCCACATAATGTCCTGCATTTTGTGCTTCCTCAACAATCCTTTTGGTAGAGTGCACATTGAGGCTTACGGATAAAATGGCAATGTCCATTGCGTTTTGGTATGATGCTAAAATCAATGGTAATATCGGTTAAAATTCCCAGTTGTTGGAAAATAAACCACAATAAATCCTTCATTTTGAGCGAATCAAGGAGGTTGGCTATAATCGGTCTAAATTAGCCGTTTAAGAATATTGAAAACTTGTTAAAAACTCCATCGTGCCGTAAATTTGTTACTTAAACCAACGCTAATGAGTGGATTGATAAAATCTTCGATTGCCCGCAAAGTAGTGATGGCACTTTCGGGTCTCTTTCTGGTAATTTTTCTGGTACTGCACGTAACCATCAACCTAGCATCGGTATTTTCACCTGACTTTTTCAATGAAGCATCCCATTTTATGGGATACAATCCTTTGGTGCAATATATCATGCAGCCCATTTTGATTGTCGGGGTCATTGTGCATTTTGTTATGGGCTTTTATTTAGAGCGGCAGAACAAACTGGCCCGTGGAGTAAACTATGTACAATATAAAGGAAGTGCCAATGCGCCATGGGTGTCAAGGAATATGATTTATTCCGGATTGGTGATCTTGGCCTTTTTGTTTTTGCATTTCTACGATTTTTGGATTCATGAAATGACCTATAAATACATTGAGGTGAACCCGGAGGACCCAACCCGCTATTATGCGGAAACCGTAGAAAAATTTGAGCCGTTTTGGAGAACCATCATTTATGTGATCTCCTTTGTGCTGTTGAGCCTCCACCTTTGGCATGGGTTTTCCTCCTCATTCCAGTCCATGGGAGTCAACAACAAATACACTCCAGGCATAAAATCCTTTACAAAAATATTTGCCGTGGTGGTTCCGTTGGCGTTTGTCTTTATAGCCCTCTACCATCACCTTAACCCAATAACACATTAATTATGGGCATATTGGATTCTAAAATTCCATCCGGTCCATTGGCCGATAAATGGACCAAACATAAAAATGACATCAATCTGGTGAACCCTGCCAACAAGCGCAATATAGACGTGATTGTGGTAGGAACAGGTTTGGCAGGAGGTGCCGCTGCAGCCACCCTGGCCGAATTGGGTTATAATGTAAAAACGTTTTGTTATCAAGATTCTCCTCGAAGAGCACACTCCATTGCTGCCCAAGGGGGTATCAATGCAGCTAAAAATTATCAGGGGGATGGAGACAGCCCCTACCGTTTATTTTACGACACCATCAAAGGTGGAGACTATCGCTCCCGTGAAGCCAACGTTTATCGATTGGCTGAAGAATCGGCCAATATCATTGATCAATGTGTGGCGCAAGGAGTCCCTTTTGCCCGTGAATATGGTGGTCTTTTGGACAACCGTTCTTTTGGAGGGGTTTTGGTGTCCCGGACATTTTATGCCAAAGGACAGACCGGCCAGCAGTTGCTCTTGGGAGCATATGCCGCTATGAACCGACAGATCAACAGAGGGAAAATACAATCCTACAACCGTCATGAGATGATGGATCTCGTGCTTGTGGATGGTAAAGCCCGAGGTATCATTGCCAGGGATTTGGTAAGTGGTGAAATCCAAAGACATGCTGCACATGCGGTGGTGCTCGCCACTGGAGGTTATGGAAATGTATTTTTCCTATCTACCAATGCCATGGGCAGTAACGTAATGGCCGCTTGGCGTGCCCATAAAAAGGGTGCCTTTTTTGCCAATCCTTGCTATACGCAAATCCACCCTACCTGTATTCCGGTTTCCGGGGAGCATCAGTCCAAGTTGACGTTGATGTCCGAGTCCCTTAGAAACGATGGCCGTATTTGGGTGCCAAAACGCAAAGAGGATGCCGTGGCCATCAGGGAAGGGAAATTGAAACCTACCCAGCTTTCGGAGGAAGAACGCGATTACTACTTGGAACGCAGGTATCCGGCATTCGGAAATTTGGTTCCACGTGATGTGGCTTCCAGAGCTGCAAAAGAAAGATGTGATGCTGGGTTTGGCGTAAACAAAACTGGCGAGGCCGTTTACCTTGATTTTGCGGCAGCAATTGAAAGGTACGGTAAGGAAAAGGCCATGACCACCGGAATCAAAAATCCGGATAAGGAAACCATCACAAAACTGGGTGAGGAAATTATCGAGGCCAAGTACGGTAACCTCTTCCAGATGTATGAAAAAATCGTGGATGAAAATCCATATAAAACCCCAATGATGATCTACCCGGCAGTGCATTATACCATGGGGGGACTTTGGGTGGATTATAACCTGCAGACCACCATACCCGGATGCTATTGCGCCGGAGAGGCCAACTTTAGTGATCATGGTGCCAACCGCTTAGGGGCTTCGGCCTTGATGCAAGGTTTGGCCGATGGTTATTTTGTCCTGCCCTACACCATCGGGGATTATTTGTCCAATGACATTAGAACAGGTCCCATTTCAACGGATTCCCCAGAATTTGAAGCCGTGGAAAACGAGGTGAAAGGACGTTTGGATAAATTGATGTCGGGTGCTGGTATCCATTCTGTGGATTATTACCACAAAAAACTGGGCAAGATCATGTGGAACAAATGTGGAATGTCAAGAAATGCCAAAGAGCTAGAAGAAGCCATTGGGGAAATTGCCGCTTTGCGAAAGGACTTCTGGGAAAACGTAAAGATTCCTGGCACTGCGGAGTCAAAAAACCAAGAGCTTGAAAAAGCTGGGAGAGTGGCCGATTTCCTTGAATTGGGAGAATTGTTTGCCAAAGATGCGCTGCATAGAAATGAATCCTGCGGCGGACATTTCCGCGAAGAATACCAAACCCCTGAAGGAGAGGCCTTAAGGGATGATGAGAACTTTAAATATGTGGCCGCATGGGAATTTAAGGGAGAACCCAAAGATGCCGTGCTTCACAAAGAGGATTTGGTTTATGAGAATATTGAATTAAAGACACGTTCATATAAATAGTTGTTGGGTTGTTGAGTTGATTGAGTTATTAAGTTGATTGAGTTATTAAGTTGCTGAGCAGGAGTTGATGTGGGAAATTTAAGATCATTTGAAGAATTGGAATGTTGGAGAGCGGCGAGAATTCTTCGAAATTACGTGAAAAAAGAAATTGTTCCACTGATTCCCAAATCTGAACACTATGGCCTGATCAGTCAAATTAAAAGGTCTTCCAGGTCCATTGGCAATAATATTGCGGAGGGTTTTGGAAGATTCCACTATCAAGAAAACATTCAATTCTGTAGGATAGCCCGAGGTTCTCTTTGCGAGACCTTAGATCATGGAATTGTTGCTTTTGATGAACAATATATTTCAGAAGAAATGCTCAACGAACTAAGGAAATTACACAACAAAGTTTTGAAAATACTCAATGGGTACATCAAATATTTGAAGGAATCAAATTCGAAATAACCCATTAACATATAACTTAAGAATAGCGAAGCTATGAAACTGACACTTAAAATTTGGAGACAAAAGGATGCCGAAACCAAAGGCCAAATCGTAGATTATACGCTGGATGGCGTTGAGGGCGATATGTCTTTTTTGGAAATGTTGGATATCCTCAATGAGGAACTGGTCTCAAAAGGAGAGGAACCTGTAGAGTTTGATCACGATTGTCGTGAAGGAATTTGCGGAACCTGCTCTTTGCAAATCAATGGAGAGCCCCATGGTCCGGACCGATTGATAACTACATGTCAGTTGCACATGCGCAAATTTAACGATGGAGATACCATCGTTATTGAGCCCTTTAGGGCCAAGGCTTTTCCAGTAGTGAAAGATTTAATCGTAGATCGCAGCGCATTTGACCGTATCCAACAGGCGGGTGGTTATATTTCAGTGAACACTTCCGGAAATACCGTGGATGCCAATGCCATTCCCATTCGTAAGGAGGATGCAGACAAAGCCATGGATGCTGCTACCTGTATTGGTTGTGGCGCCTGTGTAGCGGCCTGTAAAAATGCCAGTGCCATGCTATTTACCTCAGCCAAGGTATCCCAATTTGCATTGTTACCGCAAGGACAGGTAGAAGCGGCAGAACGTGTGGAAAATATGGTGCGCCAAATGGACCTTGAAGGGTTTGGCAACTGTACCAATACAGGAGCATGTGAAATAGAGTGCCCAAAGGGAATTTCTTTGGAGAACATTGCCAGAATGAACCGGGAGTACCTATCTGCCTCTATTAAGGGATAGTATTTTAATACATAAAAAACAAAACCCGAACACCAATAGGCGTTCGGGTTTTTTGTTACTCAATTATTCTAAGGAGGTTGGCATTTTCATCCCATAAAGCAATCCTCCCTTCGCTGCTCGTCGTTAGAATAAATTTACCATCAGGACTCCAGTCCACCCCCCACAGGTAATCTTCCGTAGATTCAGATTGTGCCAGCAGCTTGCCTTTTTTGGACCATACTCTAAGTGCATCACTGGCACTGGCCAATCTTCCGCCATCAGGGCTCCATCTAATATTCCTATACTCTCCGGGACTTCCATCAATTGTTTTCAGCATATCTCCTCCCTCATTCCAAAACTGAAGTAGTTTGACTTCGGCCTTTTCTAAATCCCCATAGTCGCCAACGGCAAAGAATTCACCAGAATTATGCCATTCAACACAAAGTAGAAATGTCTCCACTTTACGAGGCTCAAAGGCATTGATGGTATCCCCATGTTGTGTAAAAATTCCTATCTGCGTCCCAACCGTTACCATAATGTTTTTGGTTGGATGCCAATCCAATCCCGCAACACCCTTAACATCTGCGCGAAACCTGCTTATGCGTTTTCCATCCGGGGCATAAACAGAAACCATGTCCTCAAGTTCTGAAACCGCTAGCAATTCTCCAGTATGATTCCAGTCCAATGCCCTAAAACTTGATTCCAAATCTTGTAGATCTGTCCATTTTTCGTTTTGAAGGTCGAGTATTTTGGCTTTAAAAGTCCTCCCCTGTGTTATAACGGCCAAAAGGTGTTTGGTGGGATGCCACTTCAGACGGCTTAGTTGCACACCTTTAACCGGATACGTTTTCCATAGCTGAAAAGTCTTGGCATCAAATATTTTCAGGATATCTTGATTGCCCCCTGTTGCAAAATATTTTCCATCCTGACTCCAAGCTATGGTCCAAAGTGTTTTTTTGTCCGCTTGCTGGCTTGAGACATTGGATATCGCAAGAATCAAGAAAATGGTGGTCAGGAGTTTTCCCATTTGAAAGACCTTATTAAGAGGTAGATTCATTCACAATCCCATTTAACGACTTCAATAAATCTTTCGGCGCCTCTTCACTTCCACGCTTTTCATTTTTACCAAGAGGGTATTTCATAGGGTTATTGTAGCGTCATGAGGAAAAAGACCATTGTCGAAAATTCAACACCCTGGTTTGGTTACGAGAACCACCTCAAACCCAATATCGTCAGATATGATATTTTCCTTTACGGTTCCCAGCAAACCTTGGGATTCATATTGTATTCCCCAGCGGGTTCTGTCTATAACAAAGTTAGTTTTAAAGACCTGGGTTGGGCCTTGTTTTTCAACACTCATCCTGAATTTTATGGGATGGGTTACCTCCTTAATGGTCAACTCTGCTTCAACACCTATTTCATTATAATCAACGTATTGGGCGTTAAGAATCTTCAATTGGGCCGCAGGATGGTTTTCCACATCGAAGAAATCCTCGTTTTTTAAATGGGAAACCAGCATTTCATTGAACTTGCCATCGGTATTGACAATGGATTTCATGTCCGCCTCAAAATCGCCCCCCGCGACCCTGTCCCCGGTCCAATAAAAAGTGCCATTTGAAAACTTCACCGTGCCATAATGTTCATCCAACCGGAACAATTTGGAGCCTGTCCACTTGATAACGCTCTTTTCTGTATCAATATTTATGGTACCTTGTCCATACATAAAGGCATTAAATCCAATGCCCACCGCTAATAAGATGATTTTTTTCATTGTTTTGTTTTGGACAAATCTAGGTTTGAGGGCCTTGGGAGAGGTGAATAAAATGTAAATGAAGTGCAAAAAATTGCAATTTTTTAAATTGACAGTAATCCAGCATACATGAAAGTTGTACTCTATGTATATAGCACCCTTTTCCTGATTGCACTTTCTTTTGCGGTACTCAAAAATGAGCCAAAAAACCAAGATGATACATTTTCAAACCGGGTAAAAATCGCGCTTAGAAATACGGGAAACACCTTGCTGTTGCAAAGTCGGGATTCCAGCTCCTTAGTATTGCCCGTATTACAAAACGGACCCCATAGTTTTCAGCTGACTTTTGAAATGGAGTTGCCCATAATACCCGACAGTTTAGTGGCTTCGGTAGAGCGAAATTTTAGGGCCATGAATCTGCCCAGCGACTATTTGGTGGAAGTGGTGGACTGCCAACAGAAGGAAGTGAATTATAGCTATGCGGTATCAGATAATGAGGAACGAAACATTGTGCCCTGTTTGGGTAGAAATCTCCCCATGAATTGCTATTCCATTCATGTGATTTTCCCTAATCCTTCGGAAGTGAAAGAGTCCAAATTAAATGCGCCCTGGTACACATTGGTGGTGTTTGGCACGCTGGGAATAGGTCTGTTTTTCTTGGTAAGGCGAAGGGAAACCATGGAACCTCAAGATGCATTGTCCTATGTGCCCATTGACAATTATGCTTTCTACAAAGATCAGAATAAGCTGGTCAAGGACGGGACGGAGATCAAGTTAACCGCAAAGGAAACGGAATTGCTCAAAATATTTTCTGAAAACATAAACCAGGTGGTAAGCCGAGATCAATTGCTCAAAGAGGTTTGGGAAAACAAAGGTGTGTTCGTAGGGAGAAGCCTGGATACCTTTATCTCCAAATTGAGAAAGAAGTTCAAAGATGACGAACATATCAACTTGAACAATGTACATGGAGTGGGATACAAGCTGGAAATTGTCAAGCAATCCCAACGATAACCTTAATATATGTCCCAAAACTACCCCAAAGAACGCATCAAGGTCCCAAGATTTAATGAGGAATCCGGGTTTTATACCACTCCGGAACGCTCCAAGATCATGGGAAAGATAAGGGGCAAAAACACCAAGCCTGAACTTGCTTTTAGAAAGGCCCTTTGGGCTGCTGGATATAGATATCGAATTGATTATAAAAAGTTGATCGGCAAACCTGATATTGTCCTGAACAAATACAAAACCGCCATTTTTATTGATGGGGAGTTTTGGCACGGACACAATTGGGAAGAACGCAAACAACGAATCAAAACCAACCGGGAATTTTGGATCCCAAAAATTGAAAGGAACATACAACGCGATGCCGAAGTGAATAACGGGCTAAAAATGCTGGGCTATACGGTTTTTAGGTTTTGGGAAAGTGAGGTAAAGAAAAATTTGGAAGAATGTCTTCAAACCGTAATTGATTCCCTGGAAAAAAAACATGTAGATGATTAGACCAACTTCCAAGCTCCCCAAGGTAGGCACCACCATTTTCACGGTCATCAACCAATTGGCACAACAATACAATGCGGTAAACCTATCCCAGGGATTTCCCAATTTCAGTCCGGATCCAGAATTACTTCGCCTCACCCAAAAAGCGTTGGCGGGTAATTACAATCAATATGCCCCCATGCAGGGGTCCTTGAAATTGCGGGAAACCATCGCTGAAAAAACAGAATCCCTATATGGTAGGGTGTATCATCCCGAATCGGAAATCACCATAACGGCGGGTGCTACCCAAGCTATTTTTTCAGCTTTTGGGGCATTTGTGCATCCTGGAGATGAGGTTATTGTATTTAGGCCTGCCTATGATTGCTACGTTCCGGCCATTGAGCTTTTTGGTGGGAAAGTGGTGCCACTAGATCTGGTGGGTTCCCATTTTAAGGTGGACTGGGAAGCTCTTAAAGCCGCCATCAATCCGAAAACAAGGATGGTGGTCATAAATTCCCCACACAATCCAACCGGCACGATTTGGACGGAATCGGACATGCTCCGTCTTCAGGAAATTCTTCGTGAGACCAACATTATCTTGCTCAGTGATGAGGTATATGAACATATTGTATTTGACGGCCAACCGCATGAGAGCGCTTCCAAGTTTCCAGATTTGGCCTCCCGAAGCCTTATTTGTTCCTCTTTTGGAAAGACATTTCATATCACGGGATGGAAAATTGGATATTGTGTGGCACCAAAAACATTGATGAAAGAATTTCACAAGGTGCACCAATACACCGTTTTTTCGGTGTACCATCCGGCCCAAATTGCCCTTGATGCATACTTGCAACATCCAGAGCATTATACAACACTTGGTAGCTTCTATCAGAAAAAACGCGATTATTTCCTAGATGCCATTACTGGTTCAAAATTTTTGGCGGTACCATCTTCCGGCACCTACTTTCAGCTCATGGATTACAGTGGAATCTCGCATGCATCGGATACTGATTTTGCGGAGTTCTTAATCAAGGAACACCAATTGGCCAGTATTCCTATTTCTGTATTCTGTGGCCCTGGGTACGATCAAAAAATCCTTAGGTTTTGTTTTGGGAAAACGGAAGAAGTATTGGAAAAAGCCGCGGAAATCCTGAATGGGATTTAGTGGTTACAGCTGCTTTTTGGCAATCTGGAAGATCTGTAGGATATCCTTTAAAGGAAGTTCAAAATCTTGGTATTCGGGAGATTTGTTCAGATTACTGCAGTGAATGGAATGGGTTTCACTGTTGTAATCCATAATCTGTTTGCAAATAATGCGGTCGCTGCAGACTAAAATATAAGGTTTGCCCAAATAGCTTGAATTGGGGGTGGTAATGTCTTTGGTATCCACTAACACTCCCAGAACAATGGCCTTGTTGGGGACTGATGCTATGCTACCATCGTTCATGGAATCGCCGGTAATCTCAAAGGCCATATGGCGACCATCATCCAATGCGTCCAACACAAAACCGGTCTGATAGGCATTTTTGGCCTCAATTTGCGCCTTTACCATGCCTATGTATTCTTTTTGTTGTTCCATATGGACCAGGTGCGACATGATCAAATATTTTCCATGGTCCAAGGGATAAAATGCACTTCCGTGTTTGGCAAATGGTTTTTTATGGGCATAGGAAGCTTGTGGGTCATTAAATTCCCTGAAGTACATCTCATCAATGCTCATATCAAAGAAATTGGCAATTTTTGTAAGATTTTTCATAGGAATATTCGCCCCTTTCCGCTCATAAAGCTGTATTGTACGTAAACTTACTCCTATTTCCTTTGCAAATTCTGACTGACTTAATCCTTTTTTTCTTCTTAATTGTTTTATTATGAACATAAATTTACTATCTTGTGTAATATTATTGCGCTTAACGCTAAATGCGCAACCTTCAACCTCACCTCTGTAATTCACTTACGATCAAATATAGAAAAAGGGAATTACTTCAATAAAACTTGTTTAATAAACTCTAAAACTATGGGTAGTCTCAAGTCATCAGACCTACAGCTAGACAGCGACAAAATGTTTGACCAATCTGAATATGGCAAACCGATCAGCAAAGAACTTTCAACGATTTTGCGAAGAAACCTGGACAAAAACAATATGGCCGATATTGCTTCCAGCACCAACATGAGTTATTCCACCGTTAGGGACGTGGTGTACCGGACCAATAGCTTAACGCCTGCCAATGCAGAGGCTCTTTGTCTGTTGGTTCACGCGGCCTATCAAAATTCCATTGGCTATAAATTACGCTCTGAAGGGGATATGATGTTCTTGGATAGTTTGCTAAACCTTTAGTCTAAGCAGCCAATCCGTTTGTTTGTCCCCACCAATAAAATAGGGATGGGTGCCAAATTTTGTAAACCCATATCTCAGGTAAAACCTTATGGCCTTTGGATTGTGCTCCCAAACACCTAGCCAAACATAATCCAAAGCGTCATTTTTGGCTATGGCAATAACCTGCTCCAAAATCCAGGCACCTATTCCCAACCCCTGCTTGTTGGGCAATACATAAATGCGCTCCAGCTCCAGGGAAACACGGTCCTTAATATCGGATTGTGCCTTGCCCGTGTTCAATTTAAAATACCCTACCAGGTCCATGTCCTCATATACGAAATAGAAGCGGGTGCCTTTGGTGTCCAATTCTTGGCGAAGTTGCTCCGGGCTGAACGCGGATCCGATATAATCCACAAAGTCGTTAGGGTCGTTATCCTTTTCAAATGCAGCAATAAAGGTTTCCTTGGAAATATTGACCAACATGTCCAGGTCGGCCAGTGTACAAAGACGGTAATAGCGTTCGTTTGAAACTGGTTTCATTCCCTCAAGTTATGGAATAAAAAAAGAGCCTAACAAATTGTTGGCCCTTATATTTTTTCATTCTTTATGAATGTTTAAAGCATAAATAGCTTTTTGATCAATTGCATAAATCCAGTGAAAAAATCGTTTCTGTAAACTTGAACATTGTCCTCTACCGAGGAGTGGGTAAATTTGGGTGCCATGGTGTTGATTTTAATGGAGTTAATTTGGGAAAAATATTCTAATAAACCAAAATACCATCAAAGTTTTAAGAAATAAAAATAATTGTTGTGAAAATGGCCGGGATTGTGGTCAAAAAAGGCGTTGAAAAGGTCAGATGACCATCTCTGGAACCGCGTCAGGAACGGTCAAATTCCCTTCGGTTGCCTCCTTTATTTGTGCTACGGAAACCCCGGGCGCCCTTTCCAAGAGTTTAAACCCATTATCCGTTACTTCCAGAACAGCCAAATTGGTCACGATTTTTTTGACGCAGCCCACCCCGGTCAAGGGTAGTGTGCATTTTTTCAGCAGTTTGGACTTTCCTGCCTTGTTGGTGTGCATCATGGCCACAATAATATTCTCTGCAGAGGCCACCAGGTCCATAGCGCCTCCCATCCCCTTTACCATTTTACCGGGAATTTTCCAGTTGGCAATGTCCCCGTTTTCCGCCACTTCCATTGCACCCAAAATGGTAAGGTCCACATGCTGGCCCCTGATCATTCCAAAACTCAATGCCGAATCGAAGAAGGAAGCTCCTGGCAAAGTGGTAATGGTCTGTTTTCCCGCATTGATGATATCGGCATCTTCTTCTCCTTCAAAAGGGAAAGGCCCCATGCCCAAAACACCATTTTCACTTTGGAACTCCACGCTGATATCTTCGCGGACAAAATTGGCCACCAACGTGGGTATTCCAATACCAAGGTTTACGTAATATCCGTCCTTTACCTCTTTTGCAATGCGTTTTGCTATTCCGTTTTTATCCAACATGTTTAATATGCTAATTTTTCAACTTGGCAATGTGCCAATTCTCTACTTTTTTGAATTTCTTTTACTTGTACTTACAATTTTGCCTAAAATCAATCCCAATTCCTTGGTCATTGGACCCAGTTTGGACTTTGATGGATACGTAGGGGCCTTTTCACAAAGTTCCAACCAGTATTTGGTTTCTTCCAACTCCTTGGCTGCAATTTTTAGTTTATGGATGAAGTCAGCCCTGCTTTCTGCATGTTGCGCTTCTCGAATATTTGCCCCAACACTTGTTCCCGACCTTAATAGTTGCTTGCCCACAACAAATTTCTTTTTTGCTTCAAGCACTTCGCAAAATGAAATTATCTCCAAAGCCAATTCCGTAGATTTTACCACAACGACGTTCTCCTTCATTCCCACAAACTCATTAGGCCATTTTTACATTAGCTCATTTTCAAATTTCCACATTGGGGAATCAATTAATTGCCCGAACAGTTCTCTGCTCAATCCTCTTTTCGTAATGTGCCCCTTGGAATATACGTTGAACAAATATCCCTGGGATATGGATTTCATTGGGGTCCAAACTCCCGGCCGGAACCAACTCCTCCACCTCGGCCACCGTAATTTTTGCCGCCCCACACATACATGGATTAAAGTTTCTGGCGGTACCTTTAAATATCAGGTTGCCCGCTTCATCTCCCTTCCAGGCCTTCACAAATGAAAAATCTGCCTTGTACGCAGGCTCCAAAACATACATCTTACCGTCAAACTCACGGGTTTCTTTTCCTTCGGCCACTTCGGTTCCATATCCTGCCGGGGTATAAAATGCTGGAAAACCAGCTTGGGCCGCCCTACATTTTTCCGCCAATGTTCCTTGGGGGGTCAGTTCCACTTCCAGTTCCCCACTCAACATCTGACGTTCAAATTCGTCGTTCTCCCCCACATAGGAGGAAATCATTTTTTTAATTTGGTGTTGCTGCAACAAAAGTCCCAGTCCAAAATCATCCACACCGGCATTATTGGAGATACAGGTAATGTCCTTTATCCCCAGTTTAACGAGCTCCGCTATGGCATTCTCTGGTATACCGCATAGCCCGAAACCGCCCAGCATAAAGGTCATCCCATCTTTAACCCCTGCCAAGGCTTCCTGTACATTGGAAACTGTTTTTTTGATCATTCGGTCTTTATTTTGAGATCGTTTGAAATTACAACAATTAAAGATTTCCTGAAACCGTTTTGCAACCAAAAGCAAGGTTTGATTTCATGCCGAATGGGAATTCTATTTGTATGTTCTTTGGACTAAACCCATTGGGAATACCAAAAAAATTTCGCTTTAAATAAAAAGCCCCAAGAAACATTTTGTTTCCCAGGGCCATTCACAAAAAATCTTATTGTTGGATTAAAAACTTAGGTCATCTTCAAGATCGTCCTCAATATCCGTTTCTTCTTTTAGTTTTTCCAGCACCTTGGTACAATCCACATTAATGGACAATTCCTCGGGTTCCTCAAAGGCTTCTACAGAAACGTCCAATTCTTCATTTTCATAGTTCTTTTTCATGTACAAGGCCCAAATGGGCAAGGCCATGGATGCACCCTGGCCATATACTAGACTTTTAAAGTGAATGGACCTGTCATCGCCACCAACCCAAACTCCCGTGACCAAATTGGGCACCATCCCCATAAACCATCCATCACTTTGGTTTTGGGTGGTTCCGGTCTTACCGGCAATAGGGTTGGAAAGCTCGTATGGATATCCGGTAATGATGTCTTTGTACACCGCTTGTTCTTTAGCAAAAGTGTGTCGCAATCTGGTTCCTGAACCACCTTGGGTCACGCCTTCCATCAGATTTACCATGGCATAGGCCACATCCTTGCTGAGCACATCTTTGGTCTCGGGAACATATTCGTAGAGCACGGTGCCATTTTTGTCCTCAATCCGCGTGAACATTACTGGCTTCACATATACGCCCTGGTTGGCAAAGGTACCATAGGCCCCTACCATTTCATATACATTGAAATCGTGGGTTCCCAGTGCTATGGATGGTACTTCCGGAATATCGTCCCTTAACCCCATTCCTTTGGCAATATTTACCACTGAGCCCGGACCTACCTGATCAATCAATTGGGCCGTAACGGTGTTTACGGAGTTGGCCAATGCATTTTTCAAGGTCAGGTTCTTTCCGGAATATTTTCCATCGGAATTCTTGGGGCACCAGGCCTCCATATTTCCGTGTTTTAACGGCTCTATACAATATTGGTTGTCTGGTAACGAATCGCAGGGCGAATACCGCAATTGATCAATGGCAGCAGCATAGACAAAAGGCTTAAAAGTAGATCCTGCCTGCCTTGCGCCTTGAATCACATTGTCGTATTGAAAGTGTTTGTAGTCCACTCCACCTACCCAAGCTTTTACATGGCCGGTTTGTGGTTCCATGGACATCATGGCCGTCCTAAGGAAAGTTTTGTAATAGCGAATGGAATCCAAAGGTGTCATGATGGTGTCTTTTTCATAGGAATCACTATTCCAATCAAAGACGGTCATTTCTGTTTTTTCGTGGAAGGATTTTTTAATTTCCTCCTCGCTCTTTCCTTTTCTGGACATGCTCCTCCAACGAGCGGAACGTTTCATGGCACTCCTCATGATGGTATCAATGGCCCCATTGGTAATGTCCAAAAAAGGTGCGATTGGATTTCGCTTAGGGGTGTTTTGATGGAAAAATTCCGCCTGAAGGTTTTTCATGTGTTCCTCCACGGCTTCCTCCGCATTCTTCTGCATCCGCGAATCGATGGTAGTGTAGATTTTTAATCCATCCAGATATATGTTGTACTTCTCTCCATTTGGTTTTGGATTGTTCTTTACCCATCCGTTGAGCCATTTCTGGGCATACATCCTGAAATAGGTGGCCAGCCCTTCCCGATGCGATTCCGGGCTAAAATTGATGTCCATCTCCAGATTTTGAAGAGAGTCTTTTTCAGCACTGGTGATATAATCATACTTTGCCATTTGGGCCAGCACCACGTTTCTACGGTTCAAGACCATTTCCGGTCGTCTGATAGGATTGTAAAGTGAAGAGTTTTTCAGCATACCCACCAGAACCGCGGACTCTTCTGTTTTGAGCTCAGTCGGTTCCTTTCCAAAATAGATTCGGGCTGCTGAGCGGATTCCATCGGCAGCATATCCAAAATCATAGATGTTCAAATACATGGCAACTATTTCCTGTTTGGTATAATTGCGTTCCAATCTTGTAGAAATAACCCACTCCTTTATTTTTTGAAAAAGGGCATTGGTTGTGCTACGCTTGTCCCTCACCCCAATAAAAAGTTGTCTTGCCAATTGCTGCGAAATTGTACTTGCGCCACCTTTTTTTCCTAAATAAGCGAAGGCTCTTATTGTACCACGCGCATCAATACCTGCATGATCGTAATAACGCGCATCTTCTGTGGCTACCAGGGCATCCACCAAATTCTTCGGTAGTTCTTCAAACGCAACTGGTGTCCGGTTGTCATCCAGGTATAATTTTCCCAAGGTTTCGCCGTCCGAGGAAATAATCTCGGTAGCCAAATTAGTGTCTGGGTTTTCCAAGTGCTCAAAGGTGGGCATCTCCCCAAAAGCGCCCCAAGATGCCAATAAAAAAATCATTGCGGCTGAGAGAATCCCAACTCCAAAAAGAATCCAAAACCATTTAATAAAGGGAAAGAAGCTTTTTTGTTTCTGTTTTGTCTTTGCCATTGCTATGGGGTACTTTTTTCAATTTCCAAACCTACATCGGTTATGCCTTCCAAAATGTGGAGACCGTTTACCTCCCCATTTTTTCGCATGGCGTGTGTCACGCTCAACTTATATACGCCAGATTCTGGAAAAACGATGTTTTCCTTGTACCAAAGCTTGTTTTCCTTAATACTCCCAAAACCTTTGCCCAACCATTCACCGGTAGGTTCGGCCATTTTGTATTCCAAGGTGTCCCTTTGGGTTTCGCCATTGGGAAACTCCAGTTCCGTGATCAAAAAGAGATTGGCAAAGGGAAACGAATTGTCGTTTCTCACATTGATGAACATATGGTGGGTCTGCAAGGAATCCGGTTGGGAAAACTCAAATTCCATCGTCTTGTCCATTTCCCAATTCCCATTACCTACTGACTCAAACTTTGAAAAAACAAGGTCGCTGTTACACGAGACCAGGCTTATGAAGAAAACCAAGGCATAGCAAATTTTATTGTGCATTGGGGGAAGCTTTTCGTTTGTTTTTTCTTCTTTTTTTATGGCGCTTCTTTTTCTTGGGCCGGTCAAATCTGGTAAGGCTGTCTTGACCCACCACATTTTCGAAGGCCATTTTTTCCTCGCTAACATTGTCCTGTGCATATTCCTCCAGACTATCTATCTTTTCTCCTTTCTTGTTCATTTCCAGGATTTCCAGCACATGATCTTTGTCCAAGGCATGCCAAGTGGCGGGGTCGTCCCGGTAAGAAAACCAGAGGGTCTGTTTAAAGATGTCCGCCTTTTGGCAAAAAGCAACGCCCTTTTTGGTCTGCAATTTGCAATCTTGAGGTGGAAAATCCTTTAGGGCCTCCAAGTACATGTCCAGCTCGTAATTGAGGCAGCATTTGAGCTTCCCACACTGACCTGCAAGTTTTTGCGGGTTCAAGGCCAATTGTTGGTACCGGGCGGAAGAGGTGCTTACCGACCTAAAGTCCGTCAGCCAAGTGGAACAGCACAACTCTCTACCACACGAGCCAATGCCGCCCAATCGTTGCGCTTCTTGGCGGTACCCAATCTGCCGCATCTCAATTCGAATGCCAAAGGCTTTGGCCATATCCTTGATCAGCTGGCGGAAGTCCACCCGTTCTTCGGCAGTATAATAAAAAGTGGCCTTGGATCCATCTCCCTGGAATTCCACATCGCTCAATTTCATTTGTAGCTTGAGGGAAATGGCAATCTCACGGGACCGTTTTTGTACCTCGGCCTCTTTGCTTCTGCTTTTTTGCCAAATGTCTATATCACGTTGTGAGGCCTTTCGGTAGATTTTGGGAATGGTCTTGTCGTCTGCGGAAACTTTTTTCCGTTTCATTTGGACTTTGACAAGTTCCCCAACAAGGGTCACAATGCCCACATCATGCCCTGATTTGGCTTGGGTGGCCACAATATCGCCAATGGACAGGGGTATATTGTCCACATTCCTAAAAAATTCCTTTCTACTGTTTTTAAAACGTACCTCAACACAATCAAAAGGTTTTTGACCGTTGGGCAACGCCATATTGGAAAGCCAGTCAAAGACTGTAAGCTTGTTACAACCATCTGAGCCACAAGTTCCGTTGTTCTTGCAACCCCGCGGTTGTCCATCCTTGCCGGTTGAACAACTGCTACATCCCATATTTAATATCTTGATTTAGAGTGTGGCCCAGACCACACCTAAAAAGGGTTCATAAAATAATCTTGAGGTAAAGATAGCATAATTTGGGGCAGGGATGAAAATCACTTTTTATACTTCAGCACCTTAGAACGTCCCTTTTTAAAAATTTTATTGCTGACCTCTTTGCCCTTCCGTAGTTTTTTTTGCTCCTCATAAGGTAATGCATGTACTTCTTGGCACTCAGCGGAACAACAATTGTCCATGGCCTTGGCGCATTCCTCACATTGGATAAAGAGCAGATGGCAGGCTTCATTGGCGCAATTTACATGGGTGTCGCAGGGCTTGCCGCATTGGTGGCAATTGGCAATTACATCCTCCGAGATACGCTCCCCCCTGCGGTGGTCAAACACAAAGTTTTTGCCCAAGAACTTGTTTTCCAAACCTTCAGCCTTTACCTGGCGGGTGTATTCTATAATTCCACCTTCCAATTGGTATACATTTTTAAAGCCCTTGTGTTTATAATAAGCACTGGCCTTTTCGCAACGGATACCGCCGGTGCAGTACATCACCAATTTTTTGTCCTCCTTGTGCTCCTTTAGGTCGTTCTCAATAATATCCAAAGAATCCCGGAAAGTATCCACATCCGGGGTAACAGCATTTTTAAAATGGCCTATCTCACTTTCGTAGTGGTTGCGCATATCCACCAAAACGGTATCGGGATCTTCAATGAGCTCATTGAACTTTTTGGCCCCCACGTGAATCCCTTTGTTGGTAACATCAAAGGTGTCATCGTTCAATCCATCGGCCACAATTTTATGGCGGACCTTCACCTTGAGCTTTAGGAAAGATTTGTTGTCCTGCTCCACTGCTATGTTCAGACGAACATTTTCCAAAAAGGAAATACTGTCCAAATGGGACTTAAAGACTTCAAAATTTTCAGCGGGAACAGAAAGTTGGGCATTTATCCCCTCATTGGCCACATAGATCCGGCCCAGAACATCCATATCGTTCCAAGCAATAAATAGGTGGTTCCTTAAAATTTGTGGATTTCCAATGTGTGCATATTTGTAGAAAGAGATGGTCAGCCGATCCTTGCCGGCCTCCTCAATAAGTTTCTCCCTTTCCTTTGCACTTAATGTATTGTACAGTTGCATGCTATACCAATAGTTAAGATTAAAGAATAGATTGTCCTAAAGTGCGACAAAGTTAAAAAATCCAGGGTGCTAAAAAAGAAAAAGGGTTTCTAAAAAGAAACCCCTCCCAACCGATTAATCCTTTTTCATAGCGCAAATTTCCCTTTTGCCCAAAGGCAACGAGCCCGAGTTGGGCCCGATATGATAATACGAGTTAGTACCCTCTAGATACGGTTGTTCAAAAAGGTTGCGTGACCTTGTTGTTGTATGCCAAAAGAAATGGTATTTTTAGCCTTCCAAATACGTAGAGACCATGAGTAACGAGAAAGATGCGAAACTGAAAGCCTTAAAACTAACACTGGACAAGCTGGACAAAACCTATGGCAAAGGTGCCGTAATGAAATTGGGTGACAGTGTGGTGGAAGATGTGGAAGTAATCCCTTCTGGATCTTTGGGGCTGGACATTGCTTTGGGCGTTGGCGGATATCCGCGCGGACGTGTGATCGAGATCTACGGACCCGAATCTTCCGGTAAGACCACCTTAACACTTCATGCCATTGCAGAGGCCCAAAAAAATGGTGGCATTGCTGCCTTTATTGATGCAGAACATGCTTTTGACCGCTTCTATGCCCAAAAATTGGGAGTAGATATTGACAATTTGATCATTTCCCAGCCCGATCACGGAGAGCAGGCCCTGGAAATAGCCGATAATCTAATTCGTTCTGGCGCCATTGATATTGTAATCGTGGATTCCGTGGCGGCCCTTACCCCAAAAAGTGAGATCGAAGGGGAAATGGGAGATTCAAAAATGGGACTGCATGCCCGATTGATGTCACAAGCTCTTAGGAAATTGACTTCTACCATTAGTAAGACCAATTGTACCGTGATCTTTATCAACCAGCTAAGGGAAAAAATCGGGGTCATGTTCGGGAATCCGGAGACCACCACAGGAGGAAATGCGCTAAAATTCTATGCCTCGGTGCGTTTGGATATTCGCCGCTCCACCCAGATCAAGGACACAGATGGGGTGGTGCAAGGAAACAAGACACGGGTCAAGGTGGTGAAGAACAAAGTGGCACCCCCATTCAAGACCGCGGAATTTGACATCATGTACGGAGAGGGAATCTCCAAAATTGGAGAGATTCTTGATCTTGGAGTAGCCTATGAAATCGTGAAAAAGAGCGGTTCGTGGTTCAGTTATGGAGACACCAAATTAGGACAGGGACGGGATGCCGTTAAAGCCTTGTTGCTAGACAACCCTGAACTATCCGAGGAACTGGAGGCCAAAATCAAGGAGGCCATTGCCCTGGTAAGCGCCTGATCCATTCCTGGAACCGTTGTATTTTAGGTTGCAAATCTTACGCAACCCTTGTGATTGCTGTTCATCTAGGAAATAAAAAAGGAATTTTATGATGAAAAAGGCAATAATGCTGATCATGCTTTTGGGAACAGCATTGCTGTTTAATGCCTGTGAGTTGGATGACGGACAGAATTTTCGATTTACCACCTTGGCCATTGTTGACGCCAAGTTGCCCGAATCCTTTGAATTGAATGAGACTTACAGCATTGAGGTGACCTATGTACGACCGGATGCCTGTACCTTCTTTGAAGGTTTTGATATTGCCAGAACGGCCCAAACCGACAGGGACGTGGTTGTTATTGGCTCCGTACTTACCGATGAAACAGCATGTGCCCAGGTAATTGAAGAGGTTACTGCCTCTTTTGATTTTGTTGTGCTATTTTCAGGGGAATACCACTTTAGATTTTTTAGTGGCAGGGATGAAAATGATAATTCCCAATTTTTGGAATTCACCGTTCCAGTAATAGAATAACCCTGATTTTGGGACAACCCTAATCCAAAATTGACCAACATTTGGATCTTGAAGAGCTGATACATAATTGCAAAAAAGGAAAACGACAGGCGCAGGCCGAGTTATACCGAAAATATTCCGGTGTGCTCTTTGGTATGTGCCTAAAATATTCCAGGAACCAAACGGAGGCCGAGGACAATTTGCACGACAGCTTTATGACTATTTTCAATAAAATAGATCAGTACAAGTTTAACGGCTCCTTTGAAGGTTGGATAAAAAGGATTACGGTAAACACCGTGCTCCAGAAATATAGGAAGGAGCAATACATGGACGTGGTTTCGGAAAATGTGGGCGAGGTAGTTGAAGTGGATACGGAACAGGCAGACATTAGTCTTTCCACCCTATTGGGGTATATACAGGAATTACCCAACAAGTACAGGTTGACATTTAATCTGTATGTGTTGGATGGCTATAGCCATAAAGAAATCAGTGAGATGTTGGGGACATCCACAGGAACATCCAAGAGCAATTTGGCCAGGGCCAAAATGATCTTGAGGGAAAAAATCGAAAAGGAAAACATAAACATTGCTTAGATGGGGAAAAAGGATTTAGAGCAATTGTTCAAAGAAAAGTTGGGGGACTTTCAGGAAACCCCGGACAGTAAGGTCTGGAATTCCATTGAAACCTCTTTGGACAAACAAAAGCAAAAGAGAAGGGTTATACCAATATGGTGGCGTCTTGGGGGAGCTGCGGCAGTATTGGCCATCCTATTGTATGTCATCAATCCATTTGGTGCCGCAGACAATGAAGGACAGATTATTGTGGACACGGAAAACCCTGAAATGGCAGATCCACAAAATGAGGTTCAGGACATTAGCGATCCCAATATTGTTCCCGATGGGAATGGCTTGGTCAATACGGAAGATGCTAACCCGACCAAAACAACAGGTGACGAAGGAACGGAATCGAAATCAGGGAAATCAAATACCAAAGGAAACAATCCAAGTCTTCAGTCCATTCCTTCAGGAATTACTGAAAATGCCCTGGCGGAAAATGACAAAGCATCCGAATCGGATTTGGTCAACACTCAAGAAAATTCCGGTAATGCCCTGGCAACGGCAACAAATAATAATGCCAAAGTAGCTACCCAAACAAATCAAGATTCCGATCCCGTTAAAAATGAAATGGAAACCTTAACGGAAACTGAGGCTGTAGCACAAAACCAAGCCAACAAGCAGTTACCGGCCAAAGAAAATGGCAATACTGTCTTAAACAACGAAATTCCTGAAAAGGAGAAGGAGATTGTGGCCCAAAATGATGAGGCAAAACAAGATGAAAAGCAATCTATTTTTGATGTGATTGCGGAGCAAGAAGAGGAAGTGGTCGCCGGTACTAATGGTGACAAATGGTCTATTGGTCCCACAGTGGCCCCGGTTTATTTCAGTGCTTCTGGAGAAGGGTCTCCCGTACATTCAACTTTTGCCTCCAATTCAAAATCCGGCAACGTTGACCTTAGTTACGGCCTTACCGTTGCCTATGAGGTGGGCAAAAAATTGAAAATACGTACGGGGGTGCATCGTGTAAATTATGGTTATGATACCAACGATGTTGTCTTTACTTCTTCCCTGGATGGTTCGGTCAACCTAATTGATAACATCAACTATAGTAGTGACTCCCAAAATATTGTTTTGGAAAGCAAGAACAAAGGAGCCTTGAGTGTGGAAAAAGCTGAATTGGCCTCAGATGCCAGTGCTATTTTGGATGGTAAAATGATTCAAAATCTGGGATATCTGGAAATTCCTTTGGAACTGAACTATAGTTTGATCGACAAGAAATTTGGCGTGGATCTAATTGGTGGGCTAAGCTCGCTGTTCTTGGTGGACAATGCTGTACTATTGGAGTCTGAAGGGCTGGTTACAGAAGTGGGGGAAGCCAATAACGTGAATACAACAAATTTCAGTACCAATATAGGTGTTGGGTTTAACTACCAATTTTCTCCCAAAGTACAGTTGAACTTAGAGCCCATGTTTAAATACCAATTGAATACTTTTTCCGATACCGCCGGTTCGTTCAGGCCTTTTTCGGTGGGGGTGTACAGTGGCTTCAGTTTCAAATTTTAAGAGTCTAAAAGAAATCCAAGAAGTTGGTTAGGATGGTTGCCCCTTTAGGCAATCGTTAAGCACCCCGCGTTCCAGCGGGGTGTTTCTGTTATGGCCCAATTTAGGCCGCTTATTTTTCGACAGAATTTACATTTATATAAAGTAGTAAAAACCTGTGCTGTAGTGAAATATTTACTATTTTGTTGCAACACAAAGTCCCATTAACTTGAAAGCCGAGCAGTTTGAAGATATCTTAATCTACTTTTCCAAATCGCTATTGGGAAAAGAAAACGAGGAGGAAATTCTTTGGGACCTTGCCAAAAATTGTATCGCCAAGCTCGGTTTTGTGGACTGTGTGGTCTATTTGGTGGACAATGGTCAGCAAGCACTTGTCCAAATAGCGGCCTATGGCCCCAAGAATCCAAAAGATCATAATCTGTACAAACCTGTGGAAATTGCCCTAGGCCAGGGGATAACGGGTTCTGTTGCTGTTTCGGGAAAGCCTGAGATTGTTCCTGATACTTCCAAAGATGCCAGGTATATTGTTGACGACGACCGGCGTTTGTCCGAAATCTGCGTTCCCATTTCCAATGAGGATATCATTTATGGAGTGATCGATTGTGAACATCCCAAAATCGGTTTTTTTACCGAGCACCATCTTAAAATGTTATCGGCCATTGCCTCCATTTGTTCCATTAAAATAAAAAGTGTCCGTACCCACAAGGCACTTCGGGAAAAGCAAGACAAATTGCTACAGATGAAAGAAGAAATGATGGAGCTCAAAATCAAGGCCCTAAATTCAAATCTTAATCCACATTTTGTCTTCAATACACTCAATGGAATCCAATACTATGTTACTTCGGAAGACAAGAAATCAGCCTTGGAATACCTATCTACCTTTAGTAAACTCATACGGTTCAACCTTAAAAATTTAGGTGCGGAAACCGTTATTCTAAAGGAAGAAATCAAGATGTTGGAATGGTATCTAAAGCTTCAAAAACTTCGTTACGACGACCATTTTGACTATGCCATCAATATTGAAAATCCGGTTGGAAAATGGGATGCGGTCATTCCGTCCAATCTTATCCAAATCTTATTGGAAAACATGATCGAGGAAGCCATGTCCAGCACTTTTTCCAAAGAACTACTACATATCCTTATCGTGGTTTTGGAAGATACGGTGGATGTTCAAATATCGTACAATAGAAATGGCCCAACCATGATGACGGAACAAAGACAGGAATACTTGAAACGCTATTCACAGTTGGAGGACCAAATTAGACTTTTGAACTCCAACAAAGGATACCAGATTACCAAACAGGAACGAAAGGAGCAGGATTCAGATTCCGGAACAGTGACTTTGACCTTGCCCAATCTCAAAACCATCCAAGGGTGACTGAAGAAGTCATTTCTTTGCGAAGCTTGTTTGAACAAGTTCCTTCAAAATAACCTCCCTAACTTCTTCACGTAGGGTGGACTTATCTTCTTCCGCCAAAATACCTGTCTCAAAAAACGGGTGTACCTTAATACGGATCACACCTGGTCCCCCGCTAAAAAAAGTAAATGAAAAACGCTTTTTGTTATCGTAAAATGTAATGGGAACCACAGGGATCTTGTGAGCAATGGCCATCTTAAAAGCGCCATCCTTAAAGGCATCCAGCACTATGTGCTCCTCCGGCACCCCACCCTCGGGGAAAATACAAATACTCAGCCCCTGATCCAACCTCCGTTGTGCACGCAGATATACTCCGGTTCGGCTTTTAATACTTTCCCGATCTACCATGATACAAACGCGTTTATAGAAAAATCCAAACACCGGAATCTTTACCAATTCTTTTTTTCCTACAAATACGAAGGGATTCTTGCTCACTACCAACATCGACATAATATCCAGCATACTGGTATGGTTGGATACCAACATATAACTTTCTCCTTTTACCATTCGTTGTTCCCTTTTGATCTTGGGAATACATCCCATACCGATCAATATGGGCCTGGCCCACAGATTCCTGGCCAACCAGAAAAATTGGGGGTACGTCTTTTCTGAAAGAACGCTAAGCAATAAAAATGGGAAAAAGAGAAAAATGGGCAGGGCCACCAATACGTAGAACCAAATTCGGTATAGGACATGCCCAATGTTCCGGAAAAACTGAACCATGCCCCAAAAGTAGAATTTTTGAATATCTTTAAAGAAACAACCTTAAAAACTTGATTATGGGAATTTTGTATGCCATTCTTATTGGAGCAGCAGCCGGTTGGCTGGCCGGAAAAATTATGAAAGGTGGTGGCTTCGGGGCCTTGATCAATATCATCCTGGGTATTGTGGGTGGCGCTGTGGGCAACTGGTTATTTGGCACCTTGGGCATCCATGTGGGATCTGGTATTGTGGGTGATCTTATAACGGGAGTTATCGGTGCGGTCGTCATTCTCTTTGTGGCCGGACTCTTTAAAAAGTAAATATTACGGCACATTTTTCAATCCCGTTGCCTCGCTACTTTTTTAATCCCTATCGGATTGTTACTTTTACCGCCAAAAATTAGGCATGTCCAGAATTTTAACGGGAATCCAGAGTACGGGCACCCCGCATTTGGGAAATATTTTAGGGGCCATAATCCCTGCCATTCAAATGGCGGACGATCCCAACAATGAATCCTTCCTATTTATTGCGGATATGCATTCGCTTACCCAGATAAAAAATGGGGAAGAGCTCCGGAACAATACCTATGCCACCGCGGCCACATGGCTGGCCTTCGGTCTTGATATTGAAAAAACTGTTTTTTATCGCCAAAGCGATGTTCCCCAAGTAACGGAATTGGCCTGGTACCTCAATTGCTTTTTTCCCTACCAACGACTAACCCTGGCACATTCCTTTAAGGACAAGGCCGATCGCCTGGAAGATGTAAATTCTGGGCTATTCATGTATCCTATGCTAATGGCAGCGGATATATTGCTTTACGATGCTGACTACGTTCCGGTTGGAAAAGATCAACAACAACATTTGGAAATGACCCGGGATGTAGCCTCAAGGTTTCACAACCAGTTTGGGGAAACCTTTGTTCTACCTGAAATTATCCTGCAAGAAGAAACCATGTACGTTCCTGGAACTGATGGAGCTAAAATGAGCAAGAGCAAAGGCAATATCATCAACTTGTTCCAGCCAGATAAAAAGCTACGGAAGCAGATCATGGGAATTGTTACGGATAGCACTCCCATGGAGGATCCAAAAGATCCTACCAACGACAATGTGTTCGCACTTTACAAAATCTTGGCGCAACCAGAACAAGTGGAGGAAATGAGCGCCAATTACTTGGCGGGAAATTATGGCTACGGTCATGCCAAGCAAGCCCTTTTTGAAGTTATCATGGAGAAGTTTGCAGAGCCCAGGGAAAAGTTTGAGTACTACATGAACCATTTGGAGGAAGTGGACGAGGCGTTGGCTGTTGGCGCCGAAAAAGCCAAAAAAGTTGCCAATGGTGTCCTTGCCCGTGTTCGCGGGAAAGTAGGGTATTAAAGATTTTTAAACTGCTTCAAACCGTTTCCCGGGTAGCGCTCTGATCAAGCCTTTCATTTCCATGGACAATAGCATGGACGACACTTCAAAAACGGGAAGATGGCATTCCAATGCAATGGTATCCAATAACTGTTTTCCTTGTTTTTGCAGAAAGTTATAAACAGTTTCTTCGGCGCCTTCCAATTCCACAAACAATTGTTTTTGCACCTCTTTGGATTTTTGCTCTTCCAGTTTCCATCCCAGTAAGTATACCAATTCCGCAGCCGATGTTAGCAAATGGGCCTGCTGCTTTTTGATCAGGTTGTTGCAGCCTTTGCTAAATTGATCTGAGGTGCGGCCAGGTACGGCAAAAACTTCCCTATTATACCCATTGGCCAAATCAGCCGTTACAAGACTTCCGCCTTTTTCTGCGGATTCCACAACAATGGTAGCCTCGCTGATTCCGGCAATAATCCGGTTTCGCTTTAAAAAGTTCTCCCTATCCGGATTACTACTACTCCAAAATTCCGTGATAAATCCCCCATATTCCTCCACCTTGGAAACATATTTTCGGTGCGCCTTTGGATACACCTGGTTTAGACCATGCGCCAAACATCCCACCGTCTGCAGTCCATGGTCCATGGCCGCCTTTTGGATGGTGATATCCACCCCGTAGGCAAATCCACTAACGATTACAGGGTTCAAAGGAGTTAGTTCCTCAATAAATGCCTCACAAAAAGAACTGCCATATTTGGTGATGTTTCGGGTACCCACCACGCTGATGATTTTTTTGTTCTCCAATTCCATATTCCCTTTTTGGAATAAGAGGATTGGTCCGTCCAAACAGTGTTTTAAATATTCGGGATAGTCCTGATCTTGAAAATAATGGAGGTTTATTCCTTGCTGCCGCACAAATTCGTATTCTGCCTCAGCTTCATGGGCATAAGTGGTATCAAAAAGGCCTTTAAGCGTGTGTTGGCCAATACCTTCAATCTTTAAAAGGTGCTGTTTTTTATCCTTGAAAATTGCTGTTGGACCGCCGCAGTGCGCAATTAGTTTTTTTGCCTTTAAATCGCCAATATTTGGGACAGCCTGCAGGCGGAGCACTGCAAGAATTTCATCCTCAGTCATTTGAAAAGTTAGGTTAAGTTGTCCACAAAATACAGATTTTCAAATGTTAATAAAAAGTTATGGGGCATATTTTGTGCTCTAGGTTTTTTTGCAATATTTGTGGGAATGCGGATAGATGCCTACATAGAAAATCTGTTGTACGATTACAATTGCGTGGTGGTCCCTGGTTTTGGGGCTTTTTTGGCGCACGGCAAGTCCGCGGAATTGGATTTGACCACTAACACCTTGTTGCCTCCAACCAAAACGGTTTCCTTCAATGCGCAATTAAGCAAGAATGATGGTTTGTTGGTATCGCATATTGCGAAGGAAAAAGGTTTGGGATACGATGAACTTCTCCAAGAAGTTGAAGCCGTTGCCGATAATTGGAAAAAGCAGTTGAACCGAGGGGAAAGTATTGAAGTCTTTGGCGTTGGAAAACTGTCCATGGGTCGTGAACACCGGATTCAGTTCCAACCTGAAAATAAGATCAACTACCTTACCTCCTCATTTGGACTTTCCGCCTTTGCCGCCACTCCATTGCAGCGTGAAACCTTGAAAGAGGAAGTTGAAGAGCTCGAAGAACGGATTCCGTTCATTATTACTCCGGAAAAAAGGGAGGCCAACTCTTTTAGGCCCTGGCTCAAATATGCCGCGGTCATCCTTTTGGCCTTTTCATTGGGCACCACCTCTTTCAGAACCTATGAGAAGTGGCAGCAAGATCAGATATTGGCCGAACAAGAAGCTAGAAAAGAAGTTGCCAAACACATTCAGGAGGCAACTTTCTTTGAACGTGTTCCCATGGAGCTTCCCGCCATAAACATTGAAGTTTCCAAAAAGAGCTTGGGCAAACACCATGTTATTGCCGGTGCTTTCCGGGTTGAGCAAAATGCCGAAAAGAAGGTCGCCCAACTCAAAAAACAAGGTTACAATGCATTTTATCTCGGTGCAAACCGATTTGGACTGCACCAAGTGGCCTATGATAGTTTTGAAGACCCCAAAGAGGCACTTGCATTTCTAAAAAAAGTAAAACGGGAAGAATCCCCGGATGCTTGGTTGCTCTCCGAAAAATAATCCCTCTTCCATTTCTTTAATTCCATTGTTCACTTCAATATCTTTGCGCAAAAATTGACGTATGCGCGCAAAAAAACCTAGTGAGTCCAGAACGGTCATGACCGATATGGTACTCCCCAGTGAAACCAATCCGTTGAAAAATCTTTTTGGGGGTGAACTATTGGCCCGAATGGACCGGGCTGCCAGCATAGCCGCAAGAAGGCACAGTAGAAGAATAACGGTTACAGCATCTGTGAACCATGTGGCCTTTAACCGATCTGTTCCCTTGGGCAGTGTGGTAACAGTTGAAGCTGCGGTATCCAGGGCGTTCAGGACTTCCATGGAAATTTTTATTGATGTTTGGATGGAAGACAGGTTTACCGGAGAACGCGCCAAGGCCAACGAGGCCATCTATACTTTTGTGGCAGTTGATGATGCGGGGATTCCAACAGAGGTTCCTCCTTTGGAGCCAGAAACCGATTTGGAAAAGGAACGATTTGCCGGAGCATTACGAAGAAAACAATTGAGTTTGGTACTGGCCGGAAAGTTAAAACCTTCAGATGCCACCGAACTTAAGGCCCTTTTTATTTCAGATTAAAAAGTAAAGACCCTGATTCCCAAGGAGGGAACAAAAAGTTGGGCCTGGTCAAAAACAGACTCTAATTCTGATGGGGAATCGATGGCCATGAAGTCCCAAAAATTATCCATCTTTAAATAGATGCCCAGGGTGTTGCTCAGCCTATAACTAAGGAGGAGCTGACCCATCAAGGAAAATCCGTCATCCCGAAAGTAGGAGACGTTCTGCTCATTCCGAAACCGGACATAACCTAGACCCAAAGCTGCTTTTAGTGAGGTCCGTTTTTTGGAATTTCCAACGGAATAACCCCCAAAAGCATGAAAGTGAAAAATCTGGCTCCGGTTAATCTCGCCAATCAATTCAGTATTGGTCACGTCCGCACCAAAATAATTAAACTGGGCCCCGGCAAACCATTTCGGTTTCAGCCGAATCAATCCGTCCAACGTAAAGCCATGTTTGACATCGTACCCATCTGAAAGAAAATTGCTTCCATAAGCGTGGGGAACAGCATAAGAAATGCCAATCTCCCCTAACACATCCCAATCCAGTGTCGCGGTATTTTCCTGTGCACTTGTAACCCCCATGCCGAACAGCCCTACAAGGACACAGCTAAATCTAAAAATCAAATTCATAGGTGTTCGTTTCTGGATTGTAGGGTAGCAGCACTTCCATTTCCTCCACCACAATATTGTTCAGCAGTTGATAATGGACCTGTACGGGTTCCCTACCTATATTTTCAAAATTGAGACTGCCGTCAGTTTCCGTGGGGTTCAGTTGTATCCCTAGTAATCCCTGATATGGTGCTTCCAGCTCCAATTCCGGATCTAAGCTAAGCTCCTTGACAGACCCATTAAAATTAAGGGTAAGGAGCAAGGTGTCCGTTTGGTTATTCGTACGGGACACTCTTAATTGTGTTTCAACAATAGGGTTTATGTTTTCTACAGGCACCTCATAGGTATGGGTTTCCAATGGTTCAACATTAAGCCTTTGTATTACAAGGGTTGGCCATTGGGTCTGATACCCCATGGCGTCTTCCCCATTCACCACCAAAAAAATGTTATAGGCATTGGATGGTGATATGGTGGTAATGTTATAACTCCCATCAGCATTAAGTTCTCCATTCCCGATGCGGTCAATATCTTCAGTGTTGGAGTAGCCGAAAGGAAACAAGATCAAGGGTGAAAAAAAGCGTCCGGAAGCATATACATCAACGGGCAGGGTTGGAAAGTCAATATTCTCCTGATTTTCCACTTGTCCCTTGATCAACAGCCTTCTGTTGGGCTCGTATGTGAGTTCGCAGGAAAACAGCAGGAATATCAAAAGCAACAGGTAAATTCTTGGCATGGTAAATCCTAGATGCTTGCTGTGGCTAAAAGTAGCGGTCTTGTAGATTAAGTTATTGTTAATTATGGTCTAAAAATCAAAATTGTCAGGGTCAGGACCAAAGCGTTTTCCCCGGTCCAAGCGGTCCAAAAGTAAAACGTCATCATCAGTTAGTTCAAAATCGAATATTTCCGAGTTGGAAACGATACGTTCCGGTTTGGAAGATTTTGGGATGGTGACCACTCCTTTTTGAAGGTCCCATCGCAACACAATTTGGGCAATGGTCTTTTTATTTTTTTTGGCCAATTGCTGGAATTCCGGCAACTTAAAAATATGCCCCTGCATCATGGGCGACCAAGCTTCATATTGAATGTTCCTCTCCCTACAAAATTCCACCAAATCCTGTTGCACCAAATAGGGGTGGAATTCCATTTGGTTGACCATGGGCACAATTTCGGCAGTTTGCAAAAGATGCTCCAAGTGGTGCTGCAAAAAATTGCTAACGCCAATGGCCTTTACCCTTTTTTCCCGGTAGAGTCGTTCCATGGCCTTCCAAGTCTCCTTTGAAAGCTCCCCTTTGGGCCAATGGATCAGGTAGAGGTCCAGATAGTCCAAATCCAAACGGGCCAAAGTTGCATCAAAGGCCTTGAGCGTGGTATCATATCCTTGATCACTGTTCCAGACCTTGCTCACTACAAAAACCTCATCTCGGGCAATGTTACTTTGTCTTATGCCTTGGCCAACACCTTTTTCATTGTTGTAGATGGATGCCGTATCAACATGTCTATAGCCATGGTTCAAGGCTGTTTTGACCGCATTGGACACTTCATCCCCATCCTGCGACAAATACACTCCTAAACCAAAATAGGGCATCTGAACTCCATTATGCAATTCAAATGTCCCTTTTAAATCTGTTATTTTTCCCATGTTATAGTTGATATATCCAATCTTCCGGGTTAAGACGATTGGTGTCTTGGTACAAATAGAACTTCAACTTTGTGGTACCGTCAAACCGATTGGTATAAATGTCCCCCAATTGGTCCTTAACCGCTACTTTATCGCCCTTTTTAACGTATAGATTGGATAGATTGTAATAGGTGCTAATGTAATTTCCATGTTTAATGGAAACTGCCTTACTTCCCCCTGGAACGGAAAAAATTGCAATCACTTCCCCTTCAAAGATAGCCCTGGCCTTGCTCCCTTTATCGGTTGCAATGGTAACTCCATTGTTGCGGTGTTTTATTCCCGGATAAAGACGGTCACTGTACACCCCATATCCTTGACTTTTTATTCCTTTTTCTACTGGCCAAATCAACTTTCCCTTATTTGCGGAAAAATTACTCGCCACCAATCTGGCCTCCGGGGTAAGCACAAATTTCGTTCTGCTTCCCGAAGAACCTGATTTTCTATTGGTGCTGACAATTGCACTTTTTATCAGCTTTTCTATTTCACGATCTATTTGTCGGGATTCCTTTCGCTTTTTTTCAATGGCAGCAGTGTACCTACTTTCGTTTTGACGAATGCTTGTCAAAAGATCTTTCTGGGTTTGAATCTCCTTAAAAAGTCCGGCTTTTACCTGTCTATTTTCCGCCAGCAACTGTTCCTTCACTTTACGTTGTTCCACCAATTCCTGATTCAAACTCGCCAATTGGTCGGTCTTTTTTTGAATATCCTCGCCCTGTTTTTTTCTATGCTTTGCATATTGCTCCATGTACTGAAGCCTTTTAAAGGCTTGGAAAAAGTTGTCTGCAGAGAGTAAAAACATCAACCTGTTTTGCTGTGTTTTGTTCTGATAGGATTTTTTAATCAACTTGGCATAATCTTCTTTTAAGATCTTAAGATCTTCCCTAAGCTTACTTATGCTCCTTATGTTAACATTGATTTGGCGGTTGAGCAAATTGGACTGTTGATTGGTGACTCGGATTAACTCCTGGTGTACATTGATCCGTTTGTCCAGAGCTTCCATTTGATCTAGAACATTGCCTTTTTCCTTCTTTTCTGCGAAGAGAAGTCTGTTTATTTCCTTGATTTCCTCTTGTAGTCGTTCCCGCTTGGCCTCAAGCGCTTTCTGTTCGCTGGTTTGCCCAAACACAGGATTCCATGATAGCAGGGTAAAGACCAATAAGTAAATCCAATATGGACGATTACTGAACATACTACTTTAATATAATTTCATCGAACCCCTTAGGGATTTTGTATGGAAAATTTAGGGATTTATTCAATTCAAGGCTCTTAAAGCTAAGATCTATTTTAGTATTCCCATCGCTTTCCAGTGCCACAATATTAATTTCGCTCGGAATGATCTTTCCAGAAATATCCTGATAAGTATATTTTGCTGTTAATTGTCGGTTCTCCTCTGGTTGTGAAATTTCCTGGGAAAGAATCTTAAAATTTCTGGGCTCCAATTGGAATAAAATTTTAAACAATTCCCTGGCTTTCTTAGGTTTTAACTCATAATGGTCCCCGTTTATTGTGGCATTATATTTTTCATCCCGAAGGTCCAATACCGCAGATCCCAAAAGAAGGTTCTGCACTTTGGTAAAATCCAACTCGGTTCCCAACAGATTGGATAAGTAGGCAAAGTCTCCGTCAAAATATTCATTTTGCAATTTGTTGTAGAATGACACCTTTTGAGGAGTAATATGGGCTTTTACCATTCCCAAAGGCGCACTGATCCAAATGACCGAATCTTTTTCCATTCTAAGACTCACGGTAACACCCTGCTCTTCCTTTCCATTGGCGTAATCTATTTTGACCCTCCCGCTCAAGGTCTTAAAATCGAGCTCATTGGCATAATGGTTTTCTATGATGCGTTTGCTGGACAAACGGGAATCTATTTCTCCTCCCGATATTGCCTTGCCCGATTTGCATCCGGATAAAAACATCATCCCCAAACAGGCTGACCATAACCCCCATTTTGTGAAAAATGAACTATCAAACCTCATAAGCCAGTTTTTACTTTATTTAGATACTCTGTTGCTTTCGTGGTGTTTCCCAAGGTGGTATACGCTTTGGCCAATTCTTTATAGATCTTGTTGGACAGCGCATCATCGTCAAATACGTAATCCAAAGAACTTTCCAAAACTTCTATGGCCTTTGCAGTGTCTGACATCCCATTAAGGGCCGTGCCATAGCCATAATGGAAAAAGGCCTGCAAGGGGTAATTTTCCAAAGCTTCCTTCGTCAATTTTTCAAGAGCGACATAGTCGGAGGATTTTATGAGCTCCTCCATTCTGGATCTGTACCCAGCAATGGGGTCATCTGCCTCAACCGTTTTTTTGGTCCTTGCCGTTTCTTGGGATGGGCTTCTTTGCTGAAGCGAATCCTTGATCTTTAATCCCAGTTCGTGGGCAAATTCTGAATCTCCCAAAGCTTCCAAAATTTTGAGCGCCTCACTGTATTTATCCTGTTTGAAATAAATCAATGCCAAATTTTCCTGGAGTTTAATGTTCCCATATGGGATTCGGTTACGGTAAGTCTCCATGGGACTCCCCAATTTTGAAGAAATATTGACCAGGTTTTCCAAATACCAAAAATCCGAAGGGGTGGATTGAAGCGCGCTTATGGCATAATCCTGTGCCACAACATATTTTTGGTCCAAGAAATACGTCTTTGCCAACTGGTAATCTATAACAGGATTGGACGGGTCCAAGTTTTTGCAGGCAAGGAACAAATTGATGGCTTTATCATAGTTTTGAATGCTTTTTTGCTTTAGGGCCTCAAAAAAGTTCTCCTGGAATTCATCAGTATAGGCTTCAAGATATAGCTCGGCACTTTCCTGTTCTTGGGCACAAGCCGAATAAACCGCAATTATCTGCAGGGTTCCAATAATCCAAAACTTGACATGCCTTTTCATACTACCGTCTTCCAAAAAATATCTTCAATTAAGAAGCTTCTTATACTATACCAAAACTGAATAGTCCCCAATGCTGATGGATTCAAAATTTCCATCAAAAACCACATTGTTGCCGATCATGGCATTATCCAAATTGGCATTGCTGATCTTGCTGTTGCTTTGGATCAAACTGTTCTTTATGGTGGAGTTCTCCACTATGGTGTCAGCTCCAAGGGAAACATAGGGGCCAACCGTTGTATTTTTTAGAACAACATTTTCGCCTATGAAACAGGGTTCTATGATGTTTGCATTTTCCTGTTTTACCGAACCGGAAATCAGGCTTTCTCCATCGTGCTCCAAAAATCCAAGCATCCGTTGGTTGGTTTCCACCGTAACATTTTTGTTGCCACAATCCATCCACTCGTCCACTTTTCCAGGCACAAATTTCATGCCCTTCTCCATCATTCGTTTGATGCCATCATTAATTTGGTACTCCCCGCCATGTACGATGTCATTGTCCAATACATATTGGAGTTCATTCTTCAATACCCCTACATCCTTAAAATAGTAAATGCCAATGACCGCCAAATCAGAAACGAATTCCTTGGGCTTCTCCACCAACTCCACTATTTCATTATTATCATTGAGGTTTACTACTCCAAAAGCTTCGGGATGCTCTACCTGTTTTACCCATATTACGCTATCAGCACTTTTGTCCAGATCAAACTCTGCCCTGATCAGGGTGTCTGCATAGGCAATCACGGCCGGACCACTCAAGGATTCCTTGGCGCTCATAATGGCATGCCCGGTTCCAAGCGGCTGGTCTTGCCTGTAAATAGATCCTTTGGCCCCGAGTTCTTCTGCAAGCTGCATTAAGCTTTGGACCACATCTTCTCCAAAAAACGCAGGGTCTCCCAGAATAAAAGCCACTTCCTCGATTTGCTCGCCCAGTACTCTGGCAATGTCGGTCACCAAACGATGTACGATAGGCTTCCCTGCAACAGGAATCAAAGGTTTGGGCACGGTCAATGTATGTGGTCTTAAACGGGAACCACGTCCCGCCATGGGTACAATAATTTTCATTTCAATTTTATATAAAGTAGTTAGGTTTTACTATTGGGTGCCGGTACTTCCAAATCCGCCTGCTCCCCTTTCCGTATCTGTCAACATTTCCACTTCTTCCCAATCCACCCGCTCGTGCTTTGCAATTACCATTTGGGCAATTCGCTCCCCGTTTTCGATTACAAATTCGTCATGGGAAAGGTTTACCAAAATTACTCCCACTTCCCCTCTATAATCGGCATCAACTGTACCGGGTGCATTTAGTACCGTAATCCCTTTTTTGGCTGCCAGCCCGCTTCTGGGGCGTACTTGGGCCTCAAAACCAACGGGTAGTTCCAAATAGAGTCCAGTGGGGACAATGGTCCTTTCCAAAGTTTTTAGGGTTATTGGTTCCTTAAGATTTGCCCGGAGATCCATCCCCGCCGAAGCCAAGGTCCCGTAATGGGGTAATGGATGGTCTGATTTGTTGATGATCTTAACTTTCACGCTGTAGAAATATGGCTTTGAGCTTATCGCCCTCCATTTTATAAACTAACATCAAAAATAACAAAAGTAGCAGCCCTCCGGCTATTAAATTTCGGTTAAAAGCATAAAAGGAAAGAGCAGAAAACACCAAGGATATACTGAGGTAAAAAATTATTTTACGCATGTTATAAGGAACGGGGTAGTACTTTCTTCCAAAGTAATAAGACATCAACATCATGCTTCCGTAGGCGGCAAGCGTTGCCAGGGCAGACGCCATATAGCCAATCTTATCTATAAAGGCCAGGTTTATGATTAAGGTAATCAAGGCGCCAATAGATGAAATATACGCGCCAAACTTCGTCTGATCCGTTACTTTATACCAAACCGATAGGTTGTGATATATCCCCAAACAAAAACTAGCCAGCAATATGATCGGCACTACCTGGAGTGCTTCCCAATACGCTGCGTTCCTGATAAAGAGTTTGCCTAGAGGGTTAATAAAAACTACCACGGTCAACAAGATCACACTGCCCAGAATTACAAAATAATTGGTAATCTGCGCATAGGTCTTTTGTGGTTTTTCCGAGTTGGCATGACTGAAGAAAAATGGCTCCACGCCCATTCTAAATGCAGTGCCAAACAAGGTCATGAACAAGGCCAACTTATAACACGCCCCATATTTTCCCACTTCTGTTTCAGCAATATCGGGTGGCAGGAGTTCCGTTAAAAGAATTTTATCGAATACTTCATTGATGGTAAAGGCAACCCCGGCCAACATAACGGGGCCGGCATATTTCAACATGTTTTTCCATATTGAAAAACTGAACGCATAGGATGTTTTAAAATACGTTGGCAGCAGGAGCAGCAGGGTAATGCCGCTCGCTATGATATTGGAGATAAAAATATATTGGATTTCCCATCCTTCTTGATAGATGCTTTTAAAGAACCCTTCCCCTTGCTGTGCCAATTGTGGCAATAACAACAAGAAGAAAATGTTGAAGCCCAAATTCACCGCCACATTAATGGTCTTTAAGACGGCATACTTCATTGGTTTTTCTTTCGCGCGCAAAAGGGCAAAAGGTATGATGACCAAGGCATCCAGCACTAAAATATAGGTGGTGAACTTAATGTAATCAATATTGATGTTGGTAAGGTTGGCCAAGTCTTCCTTGACCAAAAGTGCCACCATCAAAAACAAAAGGGAGGAACACAAAAGGGAAACCAAAGAAGTGGAAATGACCCGTTCTTTTTCTTCTTGTTTATGATAAAAACGAAAAAAAGCGGTTTCCATACCATAGGCCAGAAAAACATTGAAAATGGCGATCCACGCATATATATTGATGTATTGGCCATAGCCTGCGGCATTTTCGAAAACGGAGGTGTACAACGGGAGCAAAAAGAAGGAAAGAACCCGGGGCAAAACCGTTGCCAGCCCATAAATGAACGTTTGTTTAAATAACCTTTTTAGCGGATTCAAGCGGATTAATTCTTTTTGAAGCGTCTTCTTGAAATTGCAAGTTACACAAAACCCCCCACGTATAAGTTTTGGATTACAATTTGTACCTTTTGCAAATATTTGACCCTTCCATGAAAACCATATCCAAACCACTAGTTGCAGCCTGTATTTTCCTTGTTTTGTTGTCCTGCACACAAAAGGAAAAAGAATCCCAAACCCTCATTTCGGAAAAGCCGAATATCCTGTTCATCATGTCAGATGATCATGCCTATCAGGCCATTAGTGCCTATAGTGACCATTTAATCCAAACCCCCCATATTGATCGTCTTGCAAAAGAAGGAATCCTGTTTACCAATGCCAGTGTAACCAATTCCATATGTGCGCCCTCTAGGGCCACCATTTTAACCGGGAAGCACACGCACATTAATGGAAAAGTAGATAACTTAATGCCTTTTGACACCACGCAGGTTACCTTTCCACAGCTGTTTCAAAAAGCCGGATATGAGACCGCGATGTTTGGGAAACTCCATTTTGGAAACAATCCCAAAGGCGTGGATGATTTTATGATCCTACCTGGACAAGGAAGCTACATCAACCCGGATTTTATTACACCAAAAGGGGATACCACCATAACAGGATATGCTACCGATATCATTACGGACCTCACAATAAATTGGTTGGATAAAAAAAGAAGCCCCGAGAAACCCTTTATGTTGATGTACCTTCACAAAGCACCCCATAGACCTTGGTGGCCAACCCCAGAAAAGTTTCAAGAGTTTTATGGGAAGGAATTTCCGCTTCCGGCTTCCCTGTTTGATGATTATAGCAATAGAGGTCCTGCTGCCAAAACCGCGGAGATGAATCTCCTGACCCATATGAAATATTCCTATGACACCAAGGTTTGGCCAGAAACAGTTGCCAAGATGGACAACGTATTGCCAGAGGTTCCCGATCTGGTGAATGCTTTCAACAATATTGTAGCGCGAATGACGGATGCCCAAAAAGCAGCATATCAACCTGTTTTGGATTCCATTAGCAAGGACTTTGAAACACACTGGTCCTCGATGTCCGACCAAGAAAAGATGATTTGGAAATACCAACGCTATATGCAAGATTATCTGGGCTGTATCTCATCCGTGGATGATAATGTAGGGAGGGTTCTTGATTATTTGGACGAGAATGGACTTACAGAAAATACTTTGGTGGTCTACACCTCAGACCAAGGTTTTTACCTCGGGGAGCATGGTTGGTTTGATAAACGCTTTATTTATGATGAATCTTTTAAAACCCCATTGCTGATTCGCTGGCCCAACAAAATCAAACCTGGAATTACCAATACGGAAATGGTACAAAACCTGGACTTTGCACAGACTTTCCTGGAAGCCGCCCAAATAGAGGCTCCCGACGATATGCAGGGGGAGAGCCTGATGCCCCTTTTGACCTCTCAAGAACAAAACTGGAGCCGTGATGCGGTTTACTATCACTATTACGAATACCCAGCAGAGCATCAGGTGATGCGGCACTACGGAATTGTGACCACTGATTTTAAACTGGCCCATTTTTATTACGATGCTGATGTTTGGGAATTGTACGACCGCAAAAAGGATCCCCAGGAAATGAAAAACGTGTACAATAATCCAGCCTATGCCGATATTGTTAAGGGGTTACATCAAAAACTGGAGGAATTAAGGCTGCTTTACAAAGACTCAGACGAGTTGAACCAGCATTATATTGATTTGCACAACGAAAGAAGGGCTGCATCCCATTAGTCATAGGATATAAGTAGTCCATCTACTCATGTGTGGCCTCCCAAAGACGATATAGGGAATCCAATTGTTGTACCATTGCAGCGTGCTCGTTGGCCAAATCATTGGTTTCCGTGGGATCCTTTTCTAAATTATAAAGTTCCCAATTGGATTGTTCTCCTTCCGCCACCAGTTTCCAATCTCCTTGGCGGATTGCCTTGCCATCAGACCAGTTCCAGTATAGGGGTTTTTCTCTTTGGACAGTGTTTCCCCTAAACGTTGGATAAAAACTAACTCCTTCAAACGGGACGATATCCATGCCTTCATAGTTTTTAGGGTATGTTGCCCCCGACACCTCCATCAAGGTGGGCATGATATCAATAAAATGGCCTACATGGGTCGTATTGATGGCACTTACATTTTTGATGTGTCTTGGCCAAGACACTATTAATGGAGTTCCTATTCCTCCTTGATAGCTATAATTTTTGTAGTACTTAAATGGCGTGTTGCTAACATTGGCCCAATTTTTACCAAGGGATTCCCAATGGCCCACTGTACCAATCTTACCATTCCCGGGAATTTTCACCACTTCGCTTGACGCACCATTGTCGGACATAAAAATGATCAAGGTGTTTTCAAGCTTGTTCTGCTCTTTTAATTTTTGGATGATCCTACCTATGTTTTGATCTAATCTGTCCACCATTGCTGCATACGCGGCCATACGTAAATCCTCTTTATCCTGTTCTTCCGGTGATAAGGAATCCCAAAGGTCAAAATCAATTGGGGAAGCGGGATTAGGTTGATCAAACAGTCCAATCTCATTTTGTTTTCTTAACCTTTGCTCACGTATTTTTCCGTAGCCTACTTTGTATTTCCCCCTATACTTTGCAATGTCCTCGGGCCATGCCATTAATGGGTCATGGGGAGCCGTATAAGCCATGTATAGAAAAAATGGAGAAGAATCATCCTTATACAATTCCATCCATTTTAAAGCTTGATCAGTAAAAGTGTCCGTGGTATAAAATCCTTTTTTTGGATTATACGGCCTATGCAATACTGAGTCCATATACCACGTCCTGTCCGGTCTTTTCTGCGCCGGAACTGCTTCTCCATCCCGTTGTATTCCCGGATTAAAATGGTTGGAGGCTCCGTCCACCAATCCAAAGTATCGATCAAAACCCCGGTCAATCGGATTTTCAATGCCATGGTGTTTTCCCGACCAAAGCGTGCGGTAGCCTGTTGGTTTTAATAGTTCCCCAAGCGTAATGCCATTCTGAATGGGGTTGGTATGGGTTTTGGCGAATCCAACTTGATGTGCATACAACCCGGTAAGCAAGGTTGCCCGGGACGGAAAGCATTTTGAGGTATTGCTGAACTGGAGATAGCGAATTCCGTTCGCTGCCAGTTGGTCTATATGTGGTGTTTGGATTTCGCCACCGTAGCAGCCCACATCAGACCAGCCCAGGTCATCCGCCAAAATCAGGATTATATTGGGCCGCTCTTGTTTGTTTGGCGATGACGTTGACTCGCATGAACCCAAAAAAGTGGTCACTGCCAGGAATAGAGAAACAGTTCTTACTACCACATTTTCCATTAGGACTTTCCGATGACTTAAATTAACAGGAATCAAGATAAAAAAGAAACGGCACAATCTTGTTTAAAGATTGTGCCGTTTTGTATGGTTGATAAGCGTTTACCTCCCTGTTTAGTTGTTAAGTGCTTCCGCACCTCCAACAATCTCCAGGATTTCATTGGTAATAGCAGCTTGTCTTGCTTTGTTATAAGTAAGTGTCAACTGATCTTTAAGCTCAGAAGCATTATCCGTTGCCTTGTGCATGGCGGTCATACGGGCACCGTGCTCACTGGCAAAGGAATCACGAACTGCTTTGTACAATTGGGTCTTCAAGGATTTTGGAATCAATTGCTCCACAATCTCTGGTTTTGATGGCTCAAAAATATAGTCAGCAGCTCCAGAAGTATCCCCTTCCATCGGTACCAGTGGCAAGAATTGCTCGGTCATCACAATCTGTGTGGCGGCATTCTTGAACTTGTTGTACACCAATTCAATTTTGTCATAATCCCCTTCAGTGAAGTGATTCATCAAATCTTGGGCTATGGTAGCAACATTATCAAAAGTAAGGTCGTCAAAAACTTGGCTATGGTTGGCAATTACGTTACCTGCTTTGCCCAAGATATCATTTCCTTTTTTCCCAATAGCAATAACATCCACCTGCTTTCCTGCATAGGTTTCATTGACAAGTGCATTGGTCTGCTTGATAATGTTGGAGTTGAAAGCTCCACAAAGTCCCCTGTTTGAAGTTATGGCCACAACCAAAACTTTGTTTACGGTCCGGTTATCCGTAAACTTGCTTCCGGCCTCACCATCCAAACTGGCACTAAGATTCTGTAATAGCTCCGTTAATTTATTCGCATAGGGTCGCATGGCAGTAATGGCATCCTGGGCTTTTTTCAATTTGGCCGCAGAAACCATTTTCATGGCGCTGGTAATCTGCATGGTGGACTTCACCGATGCTATCCTATTCCGTATTTCCTTTAAGTTTGCCATTCTTATTATTTGTCATTCCGCACTTGATGCGGAATCTTATTATTATGGATTCCCGCTTTCGCGGGAATGACAACTTTATGCGCTATACTTCCCAGACAGGTCTTTACAGACCGCTGTCAAAGTATCTGTAACCTCATCGGTCAACTTGCCCGCCTTAAGGGTGTCCAATACACCTCTATGCTTGGCGTTCATAAACTCAATAAAGTCTCTTTCAAATTCTTTTACCTTATCAACAGGTACATCCCTCAACAAATTTTTGGAACCTGCAAAGATAATAGCCACCTGATCTTCCACAGTAAATGGATCGTTCTGTGCCTGCTTCAAGATCTCAACGTTTCTACGGCCTTTCTCAATTACGTTCAAGGTTGCAGCATCCAAATCAGAACCGAATTTGGCAAAAGCTTCCAATTCACGGAACTGGGCTTGGTCCAATTTCAAGGTACCTGCCACTTTCTTCATGGATTTGATCTGGGCCGAACCACCCACACGGGATACGGAGATACCCACGTTGATCGCAGGACGCACCCCTTGGTTGAACAAATCCTGCTCCAAGAAAATCTGACCGTCCGTAATGGAAATTACGTTGGTTGGGATATAAGCGGAAACGTCACCCGCTTGGGTCTCAATAATAGGAAGCGCCGTCAAGGAACCTCCTCCTTTAACCATTGGCTTAAGCGCTTCTGGTAAATCGTTCATGTTCTTGGCGATATCATCATCCGCAATCACTTTTGCAGCACGCTCCAACAATCTTGAGTGCAAGTAGAATACGTCACCTGGGTAAGCTTCACGTCCTGGAGGTCTTCTCAAGAGAAGGGAAACCTCACGGTAGGCAACAGCTTGCTTTGACAAATCATCGTAGATGATCAATGCAGGGCGACCTGTATCCCTAAAGTACTCCCCAATCGCAGCACCTGCGAAAGGAGCATATACCTGCATAGGAGCAGGATCGGATGCGTTAGCTGCTACAATAGTGGTATAAGCCAAAGCTCCTTTATCTTCCAAAGTTTTGGCAATAGCTGCAACAGTGGAAGCCTTTTGACCTACGGCAACGTAGATACAATAAACGGGCTCCCCCGCATCGTAAAACTCTTTTTGGTTCAAGATGGTATCGATACAAACGGTGGTCTTCCCTGTTTGACGGTCACCAATTACCAACTCACGCTGACCTCTACCAATTGGAATCATGGCATCAATGGCCTTAACTCCCGTTTGCAAAGGCTCGTTTACGGGTTGACGGTAGATTACCCCAGGAGCTTTACGCTCCAATGGCATTTCGTAAGTGTCACCAGCAATAGGTCCTTTACCGTCAATGGGGTTACCCAAGGTATCCACCACACGACCAACAATTCCTTCACCTACATTGATGGAAGCAATACGTTGGGTTCTTTTTACGGTTGCACCCTCCAAAATCTCCTTGGATGGCCCCAACAATACCACACCCACGTTATCCTCTTCCAGGTTCAACACAATCCCTTGCATTCCGCCATCAAACTCTACAAGCTCACCATATTGAGCATTGGAAAGTCCATAGACACGGGCGATACCATCACCTACTTGTAATACGGTACCTACTTCGTCCAAGGAAGCGGATGCTTCAAAACCTGATAATTGTTCCTTCAAAATTGCTGATACTTCAGCGGCTTTTACTCCTGCCATTTTGTTAGATATAAGAAGTTGGATACAGGGCTTGGCCCCGTACCTTTATTTAAAGACTATTTGTAAATTCTCTTTTTAAACTGTTCAATTTATTTGAGACGCTGGCATCGTACTGCATATCCCCAATGCGAAGCACAAATCCACCCAAGATGCTTTCATCCACCTTGTTCTGTATGGTGACTTTGTTGCCCGTAATCTTGTTGACTTGGGCCAACACTTCTTTTTCCAAAGCTGCCGTCAATGGAACAGCAGTTGTCACATAGGCCACGTCCTCTCCTTTAAGCTGCTCGCTTAAGATAATATACTTGAAGGCCACTTCCCGCAACAAGCCAATTCGTTTGTTGTCTGTTAAAGTGTTGATCAAGCCCAAGGTAATTTGATTCGATTCCTTGAAAATTTTGCTCAGCGCCTCTTTTTTTACAGCTCCTTTGATGACCGGGCTTCCCAATAAATTTTGAAGCTCTGCATTTTCATCAATGGTAGCGGCAATGCTTCGCATATCTTTTTCAACAGCGTCTGCTGCCTTCTTTTCGATCGCGAAATCCAAGGTTGCTTTTGCGTAGCGTACGGCTGCCCTACTTTCGTTCATTTTGTCGTTATTGGTTCTTGGTTAATGGTTTATTAAGTTTCCTCAACAACCAATAACCGAATAACTTAATTTAATTCAATGTCGCCCAACATGTCCTGAACAAGCTTTTCTTGCTTCTTCTTATCGGACAGTTCTTCCTTGATTACTTTTTCTGCAATGTCAATGGAAAGGTTGGCCACTTGTGCTTTGATATCTGCTACTGCAGCTTTCTTTTCACTTTCGATGGTGGCTTGGGCCTGTTTGATCATTTTGTCTCCTTCTGATTTGGCTTGTTCCTTTGCCTCAGAAATGATCCCCTCTTTCAATTCCCGTGCTTCCTTGAGCATGGCATCCCTTTCCGCTCTTGCTTCCTTAAGGATGCGCTCGTTATCCGCTTGAAGGTTTTGCATTTCCTTTTTGGCATCCTCAGCAGATTGAAGAGCACTCTTAATAGACTCTTCTCGTTCGCTAACGGCTCCCAAAATAGGCTTCCAAGCAAACTTTCTCAATATCCACAAAAGAATCAAGAAGGTAATCGCTGTCCAAAAGACCAATCCAAAACCAGGGCTTACTAAATCCATTTTCTATTGTTTTATTCTAATTCTAATCTTGACTTAACTATTTTTAAACAAATAGATACAGAAGTAACCAACCGTTACTTCTGTACCTTGATCATTAGGCTGCAGGAGCTGCTTGCAACAAAGCAACAACCACACCGAATAACGCTACGGCTTCAACGAAAGCTGCAAGAATAAGCGCAGAAGATTGAATCTTTCCGTGCATTTCTGGCTGACGAGCCATGGCTTCCATAGCTCTACCTCCGATGTTACCAATACCTACGCCTGCTCCGATTGCGGCTAAACCAGCACCAATAGCGGCGATTCCATAAATAGTCATATTGCAAAATTTAAATTAATGATGTTCTTCCTCAGTTGCCATTCCAAAATAAAGGGCAGACAATATTGTAAATATATACGCTTGTATTGCCGTAACGACAATTTCAATGATTGTAATAAATAGAGAAAATGCCACTGAGATTGGGGAAACCCAAACCGTTTCAAAAATGAAGATCAATGACATCAAAGCTAGAATGATAATATGTCCGGCCGTAATGTTGGCGAACAAACGAATCATTAGGGAAATCGGTTTTGTGAAAATCCCGATAAGCTCAATGGGCATCAAAAATATTTTCATTGGCACCGGAACCCCTGGCATCCAGAATATGTGCTTCCAGTAATTTTTGTTGCCGCTGAATGTGGTAATAATAAAAGTAAAAACCGCCAACGTACAGGTAAATGCAATATTACCACTAAGGTTGGCACCATTTAATATTGGAATAAGGCCAAAGATGTTGTTGATCCAAATAAAGAAGAATATGGTCAACAAGTAAGGCATATACCTTTTATACTTGTGTTCCCCAATCATTGGCTTTGCAATGTCGTCTCGGACAAACACAATGAGTGGTTCCACAAAGCCAGCAATGCCTATTGGAATTTTGTTTTCCGATTTCTTATAAACCCTAGCAGCGGAAATGAAAACAAAAAGCAATACCAAAACCGAGACCCACATCATAAAGACATTTCGCGTTATTGAAATATCCAATGGTTTTGAAGCGTTTACGGGATGGTGTTTATCGTCAAATTCCACGGATGTGGAACCTTCATTCAACTGATATATTTTCTCGTGGACCTTAACAAACTTCCCGCCATCCTTTTCAACAATTACCTCTCCGCTGTCATCATGATGGAACGCACTGGACATAAAGGTGGTAAGTCCGTTTTCCGTCCATAAAATTATGGGTAGCGGAAGCGAAATGGGCTTGTCATTGATGTCAATTATATGAAATTCATGTGCATCCTTTACGTGATGCATGATCATTTCATTGGGATCAAATTTTTTGCCTGATTCTTCAGCTTCGTTATCCTTGGCAAACCCAGTTACCGGGAAAGCCAATAAAAGCCCTAAAAAAACTGCACTTAAAGTACCTATTCGCATTCGTTGGTCAGTTTAAAAAACACCGCTCTCAAAAATTCGGTGCAAATGTACATTACATTATATTAACTGACAAACAATAATAACACGGATTATTTGCGGGATAAAAACTGGTTTATACTGTAAACTTCAAACGCTAAAAAGATGAAATATGGAATGAAAAAATTAACGGCATCACCAATCTTGTCCGGGGCATTGGAAAGAAATAATGGCAATAGAAAAATAACAACCAAAAACATCTTCAAAACCATTAGTAATATGAATGGATTGAACACTTGGGTTTTTCCATTGGTAAATCTAAAATTGATTATTGAATACACCACCAATACGGAAATGGCATGAAACATATAAGTGTTCCACAAGGGGATGATAAATTCTTTGGTTGGAAGTAGGGATTTTAACAAGTAAGCATGAAGCAAATATAGAATTGCCGCTCCTACAAGTAACTGCACCATAAAAAGCAATTGCCGCTTTCTAAAAGATTGATCCATAAACATTAACGGTTAGACATCCTTGTAATCTGCTTGATTACGAAGTAAATGGATATTAAAACCGCAAATAAAGAACAAAAAACCGTATAAAGGGAATGCTTATTTGGAAATTTTTCGTCTAAAAAAACTCCTAAATAGGTCCCTCCTCCAATTATTGCAACCATTTGGATTGCGATACCCGAAAATTTGGCGTAGTTACTTAAAGAACGCTTTTTTTTAGGAGACTTTTGCGGGTTCATTGGTTTTGGTGGGCTGTAATTTTGGAGCCGAAGCAGCCGGTGCTCCCACACCTTTGCCCATGGTACAAGCAGCATTGAAAGTGGCGCCTGGTTCCACGGCAAGTTTGGAAACCTGTACCGTACCTTCTATAGTGGCAGATGATTTAAGGGACAACAGGTCCTTTACCATAAGTTCGCCGTTGAACTTGCCTTCAATATCTGCATTTACGCATTCTACCTTTCCGTTGATATAGCCATCTTTTCCAATGACCACCTTTCCGGAGGTCTTTACATTTCCTTCGAGTTTACCATCGATTCTAAAATCGGCCTCTGAAGTAATATTTCCCTTGATCTTGGTGTTCTTCTCAATTCTGTTGGGCTGTCCTCCAAACTCGTTCATAGTTCTAGGTTTTTTGTTGTCTGAAAACATTGTTTTCTAGGGTTTTGGGGTTAAAATCTGCGCTTTGTACGCTTCTAAATTTTTGTGTACTTGTATGATTTTGTAATTGTTGGATAAAACTACAAAATTCTCATGGTTGATTCGGTAGTCCCGATTCTTTTTTAAAAGCTCGGTATACCCCAGGGCAAAGTCTTTTGACTTAAATCCATGGACCACCACAAACTGGTCTTCCAAATTATAGATGTCCTTGGAAATCTTGTTCTTATAATTAAGGTCCTTGATGGATTCCTGCAACCGCTTCATTAATTCCAACGCCTTTTCATTGTCCTTTATTTTGAAGGGGAACACAACTTTCCAATTTCCAGCGCCAGTAGAACCTGTTTCGGGTGAAAATTCCCGGGCTTCCAATTTGGGCAATTGCTCCGCAATGATCTCCTCCGCTTTTTTCCCTTCTGGATTGTTCGGATAGGTGAGGGCCACATAGTTCAGCGCCTCCTTAAAGGGCTCAAACCCCTGAAGACGACCAATGGCATTGGCCTTTAAAATTTCAAATTTGGGAACAATGGGATCGCCCGTAAACGCATTGATATAGTCTTGAGACAGTGTAATGACCTCCAAATACCTTTGCTGTTCGTACAATTTGTATAACGAGGCGTATCGCGCATCTGGACTATCCGTGTTTCCCGCCAATACCGCTTGTGGGTTCAAAAGGATTTCTGCGTAGCGGGTGTCTGGATGATTGGCAATGATGTCCTGCTTCATCCCTTCCGCCAATGGACTTCCCGTTTCCTCATAGATTTTAAATAGGTTGTATTTGGATGGCAGGATCAAACGCTCTTCCGGGTCCAAGGCCAATACGCGTTCCAATTTTCCGGCGGCCAATAAATTTTCCTTGAATTTCTCCTTATAGATCAACCCAAGTTGGTAGTTTGCAAAATTTCGTTCACCCCTGAGGCTGTCAATCACGGCAACGTCAGTTGGAATTTTTTCCAAGTAAAAGTCCAGGCTGTATTTTTGATCATCGCCTACCGGTGCCTGTTGCTGGCCATTGGCCAACACCTCTGTTCCTGTTGCTTCAGATGGAAGGGTACGGGCCTTGTTGCTCCACCGCCAATCATCTTCCAACACTCGATCTCCCCAACGGGTTCTAAAATCGTTTTTACCGTATCCAAGACTGGTAATGTTGTAGAAATAAAACTTGCCCTGGTTTTCCTTTCCTCCTTTGGATTCGGCAAAGGTGGCAAAGCCGGCACTGATGCGGTCCAATTCTTTTTGCGCTTCCTCTTCATCCTTGCGCTTCAACTCGGCAATAACTTCTTCAAAGTAGGCCTTTTGTTCGGCTTCCGGCATTTCATACAGGGTAATTACGCTATCTGCATGTTGCACAATATCCTCGTAGTTGATCACATCTTCCAGGTTGTCCAATTTTTTTTGGATCCGCCTGTGCTCCTTGGTGTTCACGATCAAGTTGGTCAGCGTACTATCGTAATAGGCACCAGCTGTCTTGTATTCGTCCTGGTCAAAATAATAGTCTGCCAAATTTTTATAGTTGAGCGCATTCAATTTTCGCTCCCCGCTATTCTGTCTAAGTGATTTGTTATAATATGCCAGTGCCAAACTATCTTGTTGGGTGGCCAAATAAAATTGGGCCTTCTCCCTATAGATCTTATCCAAAAAGGGCCTGTTTTCCCTGTTTTCCTCCAAATCGGTCAAATACTCCAAAAGCACTTCCTGATTGGTATCGGTGATTACCGTGTTCTGGATTTTCTTCAAATGGGCATTGATCATATAGACCCGGGGCGATTTACGGTTTAAGGTAATGACCTTGTCAAAAGCATAATTGGCACTGTCTTTATGACCCAATTGATTGTACAATTGGCCAATAATAAAGAGATATCTTCCTTTTTCAGGGTTCTTTTTGGTATAGGCCTGGGCCAGTTTTAGTTTTTGGATGGCGGTGTCAGGTGCTTTCAAATTGATATAGCATTGCGCCAGAACGGCATTGGCATCAGCTTGTTCCTGATCCTTCAATCGTTCAAACTTGAACATTCTCTGAAGGTTTTTGATGGCCAATTCCGGATTGTCCAATCGCATATTGGTTTTTTCCCTCCAGATGGTGGCTTCGTTCAGCTTGTCGCTTTCCACATATTTTCTTAGAATGTAATTGAAGGATTCTAGAGCGGGAATATAGCGCTGGTCAAAATAGCGGGCCTTGCCCAGGAGCAGAAAAGCTTCATCTGTTTGTGGATTGCGCTCTTCATCCTTGATATCCATACTATGCTTTTGGATGGCCTTGGTGGCCTTTTCCTCCGCAATGATAAAATTCGGGTTGTTGTTTTCGGAATCCAGCTTTACCTCATCGGTCACTTCCAAACGTTCCACAGGAAGAATTTCCCAGTAGTCGTCCCGGTAATTGGTATTCAATTCTTCCCTTCCTTGTTCAAAGGCGAGGTTGCCATTGAACAGGGTATTGTATTTGGTGTTCAGGGCATGCCAATTGCGGTTAAGGAACTTGTCCTTTTTGGTAGAACAGGAAGTAAAAACCAATCCACAGAAAACGGTGGCGCCAAAAATTAAGTGTCGAAGCTTCAAAATTATCGATAATCGTGTCTAACCTTAACTAAAAAACAGCCAGATTATTATAAGGCTCATCGGTAAAATGCAATTATTTTTTCGCGCTTCAAAAATAGGGGTGAAAAAAGCCCGTCACCAAGCTGTTGGACGTTCATAATGGGCCACACTCCTATTGTATTTTGATTTGTATGCCACAGGCGACAATCCCACATATTTTTTGAAGACGGTCCTAAATGCTTTTTGGTCCGCATAGCCCACTTGGTACATCACCTCGTTTACATTCTGTTGGGTGGATTCAAAACTGCGCTTGGCCGCTTCAATCTTCACCCGTTGTATATATTCCAAGGGCGTGTTTTGGGTGGCTTTTTTGAAACGCCTAACAAAATTTCTACTACTGATCGCATATTTCCGTGCGAGTTCCTCCACAGAGATTCGATTTTTTACATTGTTCTCAATGTATTTTTGCGCTTCCTTGATGGCATCATCCTCATGGTCTTTCTGCCCTTGAAAAATGGCAAATTGATTTTGGTCCACCCGATCCATGTCAATCTCAAAAAACTTTGACAAATAAATGGCTGTGGGTCGGCCACAGTATTTTTCAACAAGGTGTAGCATAAGGTTTAAAAATGAAAAGGCCCCGCCACTGGTATAGATCCCATCTTCATCGGTGACAATTTTATTGGAAACCAAGTGGACCTTGGGAAACATTTTCCGGAACATTTCCATCCCCGCCCAATGCGTGGAACATTGTTTGCCATCCACCAATCCGGTCTGGGCCAACAGAAAAGCACCCATGCACATGCTGGCCACTTCGGCCTTGTTCACATTCCTTTGGTGCAATATCCATGGAATAAAATCCTTGTTCAAATCGAGGTCCTCTTCCAGTTTATCCGGTCTTATGGCAGGAATCATAATCAGGTCCGTTTTATCTATATCATGGATAGTGCTGTTGCAGTGTATGCTAAACAATCCTTCGTAGAGGGAATAGTCCTTGTCCAACCCCACCAAATGGATTTCGAAAAAATCCGAATCGCTTACCCCAGCTTTCTTCAGAAACTGGTTGGCGGCCATTAATACCTTAAATGGTCCTACCACGTTGCTCAAAATGGCATTGCCCTTTGGAACCAAAATGCTGACATGTTTCATAACCCTCTGTTTTAGAGCTATAAATGTAATTGGAATACATGGCATAATCAACCCTTAAAAGTGTCTTATTTGCCCTTAACCCTGCATAGACCTCTTTTGTAGCTTTGGAATATGGAGTTCGATAAATTCTTGGATATACGTGCCGGACTATGCCTAAAGGAAGCAGATGTTACCGAAGGCAAAATGATGAGTTCTCCTGCCATCCATTATAGAAAAAAGGTCTTTGCCTTTTTCTCAAAACAAGATAAAATGGTCTTTAAACTGGGTTCGGATTATCCCATAAAGGAGCTTGATCTAAAGTGCTCCGAGTTTAATCCTTTTAAGAACAAAGGGCCTCTCAAGGGATGGTTCGAGGTTGACCACCAATACAGGGACAGCTGGGAAAAATTGGCCCGTATCGCCCTTGAAAAAATAAAGCAAGCATGATTACCGAAGCCTATACTTCCTTTTTTAAGAAATTGGCCAAGAATAACCACAAAGAGTGGTTCCACGCCAATAAAAAGGATTACGAACACCAGGTAAAAGCACCCTTTGTTGAATTACTTGATCAGCTTTTGGCCGATTTGACCGAATGGGACCCCCGAATATTGGCCGACCCCAAAAACGCCCTGTTCCGAATTAACCGGGACATCCGTTTTTCAAAAGACAAGTCGCCTTACAACACCCTTATGAAGGCTGGATTTTCACCCTTGGGAAAGAAGTCCATTTTACCGGGCTATTATTTGGGCATTGATGCAGAAAACGTGCATGTGGGCGGAGGTTTGTTTATGTTACGCGGCCCTGAGCTCAAAAAAGTAAGGCAGCATATTGCCGGTAATGCGGAAGCACTTATTGCCATAGTGGAGCATTCCAACTTTAAACAGAATTTTGGAAAATTAAAGGGCGAAAAATCCAAACGACTGGACCGTGAATTCATGGAAATCGGTAAAGCAACCGACCTTATTTTCCACAAGCAGTTCTATACCATGGCCGAATTTCCCATTGAACCTTACTTTGATAATCCGCAGCTAAAGGATGAGATTCTTTCGCATTTTGAGGCCATTAAGCCCTTAAATGAATATCTCAACCAAGCCTTTGCATAACCTCGAGTTTATTTATTAATCATAAAAACAGAAACAAAATGACTACAAAAGAAGTTGCAGACAAATTGGTTGGCCTATGCCGAGAAGGCAAATATGAAGAGGCCTATGGGCTTTATGCCCAGGACGCCGTGAGCGTGGAAATGCCTGGAGTGCCCAACGAGCGCACGGAAGGATTGGACAATATTATGCAAGGGTATGCCCAATGGGCCAGCAACATTGCAGAGGCCCATGGGGGAACTGTTGGAGATCCCATGGTGGTTGGCAACCATTTTGTGGTTCCCATGACCAGTGATGTGACCTTTAAACAAGGTGGTCGTATCAATATGGAGGAATTCTGTATGTACCAGGTGGAAAATGGGAAAATTACCAAGGCACAGTTTTTCTATGACCCTTCCGTGATGGGATAAGTTATCTGGAAGTTAATAAAGGGGGCGGCATCTTGACGTATATTTCTGCTCCCTTTTGATTTTACCCGCCAAAAAAAGTTTCCAATTCCTGCAAAGTTTCTTCCGAGGTTTGGATGTCCTTTACAATCTCCCCTTTGTTCAATACCACGATTCGCTCACAGACTTCCGTGACATGCAAAAGATCGTGACTGGATATTAAAACCGTAACTCCTTCTTTAGCTGCCAGTTCCTTAATGATGGCCTTTAACCGAATTTGGGTCGTCGGGTCCAAATTGGCAAATGGTTCATCCAGTATCACCACTTCAGGATTGCCTATAAAGGATGCCACAATTCCAGCTTTCTTCTGGTTTCCCTTGGAAAGGTCCCTTAAATACTTTTTTTGGCCCAAGATCTCCCCGTGAAAAAAGTCTTTGAACGAATACAAAAGTGCATCCACATCCGCTTTGTTCCTTCCGCGCAGATCCCCAATAAAATAAAAATACTCTTCTGGGGTGAGGTAGCCTATTAGGAAGGATTCGTCTATGAAGGAAGAAGTGAAGGGCTTCCATTCCTCACTGGTATTTATTTGTATCCCATGGTTGATGACATGGCCGGTTGTAGGCTGTATCAAATCGAGCAACAAACTAAAAAAGGTAGTCTTGCCCGCTCCGTTATTGCCCACTAGACCAAAACTTTGTCCTTTGGGTATTTCCAAAGACTCCATGTTCAGTACCAGTTGGGAGCCGTATTTTTTTGTGAGGTTTTTAGCGGTTATCATGAGTTCTAGGTTTCAAATAATAGTTTAAGTCCAATAGGGCTTTTCAATTTTGTTTTTCTTTAAATCCAGCGAGCATGCCATATTTTTTGGTTCGATATTGCTCAGTGATCCGGTCCAATAATTTGCCCTTCATTGCAAATCCTAAAATTCCAAGCAAGGCTAGGGTTACAACTGCCGCTTCAATAGATATCAGATAGTACATCAAGCTAAAAACCAAAATGGGCAAGCCAAGTACCGGAATTATGATCAGGAATTGTGTGGCACTTGTTCCCTGCATGTTGCCCAATGGACTTTTATCAAGCTCTATTCGCTTTTTATTGAATGACCCAAAGTAGAGAATGACTGGTATGTTCACCCCAAGATTATATAGGGCACTTCCAAAATTGATGGCCAAAACATCCCAACCAAAATACACATAGGGTATGGTAAGCAAGAACATGACCACAACACTTACAGAGATCAACGAAGCCTTGGATTCCAGATATTTTCTAAGGGGAATGTTCTGCGACATCATCATCCCGTAATAACTACTATCCCATGCAGGTACAAACTGTCCAAAATTGGTTAGGAAAATCCCAGTCATAAAAATGCCCAAAAATGCGAGCATTGGTACCATACTAACAAATTCCTCCTGCGTGTAAAAGATCAAGCCGTAAAACACAAAGAGCAACGAAATAAAAACCTGTGCCCTGGTTCGTTTGTTGCGCCATATCATTTTTAAATCCAGTTTCAAAAAAGTGCCCAAATCCCCAAACCGCTTGGTCCATGCCAAATCCGAGGTCTTTACCTCCTTGGATTTGGTTTTGAGGGATGCATCCAAAAAAATCTGGTTTTTTAAATAGCTATAATTGATCCAGTAAGCTATGGCCGCCATGGATATTGGGACCAAAACCATCTGCGGATACTGATAAAGTCCATGGAACAACGGACCAAAAAATTCCGTCATGGCTACCACCCCAAAATAATCAAGGGCATATAAGCCTAACAGTAAGCCACCAATAATTACAAGGGCCGTATCGCTTTTGTTAATAATGAAGTTTACATAATTGACACACAACACCAAGGCCATAACGGACAGAAACCACAGTCCTACATTTAGCGCGGGATAACCTTTATAGATTAACACTATACAAAAGGGAAGAAACAGAAAAAAGGCCATAAAGTTGTAGACAGATACGGCCGACCTACCCAATATGTAATGTGTTATACTGCTCTTTTTAATGGGCAGAGACAACAGGGGCTTAACATCCATTACCGGTAACTTTTGCATAAAGTATCTGAAGAAAAGCTCGATAAGCACCCAATACACCATAAACTGACTGAGCACCCACATGGGCCCTTGGTCCGGGAAAATCTTTCGGAGTATGGTATATAAAAATATGCCCAAACCAACCAAGGCGGACAACATATAAATCCCAAAAAAGATTATCACAATTTTTAAGGCCAGTCCTTGGCCAAAGGAGGAGGATCTAAAAAAGGATTTCCATTGCAGCCCAATAAATCGTTTAAACATGGTTGGTAGTTTTTCAGATGGTTAGTAGTCCAATGCTGTCTTTTGTTACAAAATGTCTCCTTTTTTCAAAATTGCTACCTGAAAATAGCATGAATGCGTAGTTTTGCACAAAAATTGTCCAAAATGAGCGACTTTCATGCTTTAAAAGTATCCGCTGTTGATGCTTTGACCCCAAACGCAGTGACATTAACATTTGAAGTGCCTGGCCATCTAGCTGAAAATTATTCCTTTAAGGCAGGTCAGTATATCACCATAAAACATTCCGTTAATGGCACTGAGTTGCGCAGGGCATATTCCATTTCTACCGCACCTTCTTCCGGAAAGCTTACCGTAGGCATCAAAAAAGTACCTGGCGGAACATTTTCAGTATATGCCAATGAAGAAATCAAGGTTGGCGATGAACTGGAGGTAATGATTCCGGAAGGTCGTTTTGTCTTCGATTCCAATACTTCAAAACATGTGGCCGCTTTTGCTGCTGGGAGTGGGATTACCCCAATCATGAGTATTGCCCAAACCGTTCTGGAGTCCGATCCCGATAGTACATTTGTCCTGGTTTTTGGCAACCAGAATCCACAGGAAACCATGTATTACAAGGAGTTGCAAAGTCTTCAAGAGGAATATACCAATAGGTTTTTTGTTCAGCATATATACAGCCGAGCGCAAGCAGAAGGTGCCCTTTTTGGAAGAATTGAGGCCTCCACTGTAAACTTTATCATTAAAAACAAATTCAAGGGAACCACCTTTGATGCATTTTATTTATGTGGGCCAGAGGCAATGATCCATACGGTTACCGATACCCTTAAAAACAACGGGGTTACCGAGGAGAAGATTCTGTTTGAACTTTTCTCCACAACGGATACCGAAGATACGATTGCTGAAACCCTGGATGGCAAAACCCAGGTGGAAGTGGTGGTTGATGATGAAACTTTTTCTTTTTCCATGGACCAAAAAAGTTTGGTGTTGGATGCTGTTCTCAAAGAAAACATTGATGCCCCCTATTCCTGTCAGGGTGGCGTATGCAGTAGCTGTATTGCCCGGATTACGGAAGGAAAAGCCGAGATGGTCAAAAATCAAATCCTAACGGACAGTGAAGTTGAGGAAGGTTTAATCCTGACCTGCCAGGCACATCCCCTGACCCCCACCTTAAAAGTGGACTACGATGATGTTTAATGCTTAAAAAATGGGCAAATGGGCAAAATTCGAAAGGCTGAAAGTGCTGGCTGAAGGCTGACCTTTGGAACCATCCTCAAATAATCCCCTAGCTCGAAAAATTAGTACCCGTTTGACTTGGTTTTAAGGTAAGCGCCCTGTCCAGGGCTTTGCATCCCTGTTCATATCCGATGTTAAAGGCCTTTTCAATGCCTTTTTTGTCCAAAACACCAATGTCTTCCAACTCTTTGGGCTCTATATGGATGTCACATTCCATCAGTTTTCTGTGACTGGAAGCGTAAATCATAAGTCCCGTCACCCTTCCAGCCAATAAAATGGAATTTCGAATCGCCCTTTTATCTATTTCACCTGCTATGGAAACATTGCTTCCAATGATAAAATCCGACTTGTCGTCCACATATTCCTTTGGAAAATTGTTCATTACCCCGCCATCTGCATACAATACCTTGTCAATTTCCACAGGGCTGAAAACCGGAGGTAAGGCTGCGGAGGCCAATAGCGGTTTTATCAATTCTCCGCTACTGAATACCCTTTCCTCCCCCTTTAAAAGATCCGTGGCCACGATAAAGAGGGGTTTTTTAAGGGATTCAAAGGTATTTTCCGGAAAATACCCCTCAAAAATCCTGTAATAGCGGTCTGTATCAATAAATCCAGGCTTATTGATGGCAAAAAAGTCATATTTGAACAATGGGGTCTCCTTAAAAAATTGGAGCATTTCATCTGTGCTATTTCCATTGGCGTACAAAGCGCCCACAAGTGCGCCCACACTGGAGCCTGAAATGACATTGGCCTCCATCCCAAATTCGTTCATGGCCTTCAGCAAACCTATATGCGCCATGCCCCTAATTCCCCCTCCGGATAGGACCAATCCTATGTTTGTGTCGCTATTCATGGCATTTTGCATTGAAATTGCTCTTCAGATAGCATAAAATTAATGGCTGCACGGCATATTTTTAATTTCCTGGTAAAATTTAACGGGGATTTCACCGACCAGCCGGTCTGTGCACCTAATAATTTTTGGCAAAATTTACACTTTATCGAGTTCCCATCGGTTTTAATCCCAGCATTTTAACGAAGCTGATATTAGGAACCGACCAGCCAGTCGGTGTGTTAAAATTGGAAAAAAATGGGGCTGAATGTAATAGGTGTACCCCATTCTCGACCAAAATTGATGTAATTTAACAGGGAAATCAATCTGGAACCCGGCTTGAAACATCCAAATTCACAACATACCGCCATCCTTATTTTTGCCAATTCCTCTGAGCAGGATATTCGTACCAAAGGTGTTGGGTTGGGGCATGGCCTTTTCGAGTCGTTGAACCATCATACCGTTGCTGTGGCCAAATCCACTGGCTTGCCTTACTTTTTGGTCACGGAAAAAGAGCAAATAGGGCAAACTTTTGGTGAGCGGTTTGCAAACGCGATCAATCGGGTTTTTGAACTAGGTTTCCAGCAGGTCATTACGATAGGGAATGACAGTCCCCACTTAAATAAGCAGCATATTCTTAGTGCCAGCAAGTCGTTATCAAGGAAATCCTTGGTATTGGGTCCCTCCCTTGATGGTGGATTTTATTTAATGGGCCTCCATAAATCCCATTTTAGTGCTTTGGAATTTCAAGGTTTGCCATGGCAAACCCAAAAGCTTTATGGCATTACCAGCAAGTATTTTGAAACCAAGGGTTACCAGGTCGTTTCCCTGCAGCGTTTGGCGGATATCGATTCGTTGGAGGATATAAAGCACCTCACCTCTTTTATCTCCACCCTTGGGAAACAATGGATAGCGCTTTTTTCAAAGCTCATGTTCTTTTTTCAAGAATTCTTGGAAAGACCCGTGGGCTCCCCTTCAATTTTTCAATTCAACATTCCTTTTAACAAAGGCTCACCAGCCAGTTTTGCATAGATTTTACATGGACCTTTGAGATCCAGACAACTAATTTCGGGCAAACGCGAACATCGTATGCCCGGTTTCTAACCATAAAAGCAAAACAAATGGCAAATTCATATTACGACCCTGCAGACCTTAGAAAATTTGGAAAAATCACCGAATGGAGTGAGGAATTGGGTACTAAATTCTTTGATTATTACGGAAAAGTATTTGAAGAAGGTGCGTTAAGCGCCCGGGAAAAATCCCTGATAGCCCTGGCCGTGGCCCATGTAGTTAAGTGCCCCTATTGTATTGATGCGTACACTAAAGACGGACTACAGCGGGGCATCACCAAAGAAGAAATGATGGAGGCCGTACACGCCGGTGCCGCTATTGAAAGTGGTGCAACTTTGGTGCATGGGGTTCAAATGATGAACAAATACAACAAATTATCCATGTAAGCATGGGCACGCTGCGCTATTGGATGTCAGGCCCCTTCGCTTCAAGAAATTAGATAAAATAATTGAGTTTACACAAATGGAACAAAGTATATTACCCCAAATTAAAAAGGCTGCCAAAAAATCCCTAAAAGCAAGGGAAAATGAATTGGCGGAAACCAATAAACAATTGGAAATCTTGAATGGGGGCATCTTTGCTGATGGTGAACTTCCATATTTCAAGGATAAAATTTCCGAAATAGGTCATTTTCCACTTCGCCCCAATAAACTGGAAATCCTCCAGATCAATGTGGGTTATATGTGCAACCAAGTTTGCGAGCACTGCCATGTTGATGCGGGACCGGACCGCAAGGAAATCATGACCCGGGAAACCATGGAACTGTGTCTGGAAGTAATTCGGAACACCGGCGCCCATACCTTGGACTTAACAGGAGGTGCTCCTGAAATGAACCCCAATTTTAGGTGGTTTGTGGAAGAAGCGGCCAAAGCGGGTATCCAAGATTTTATCGTTCGGTCCAATTTGACCATTATCCGAGCGAACAAAAAGTACTATGACCTACCGGAATTTTTTAAAAAGCACAATGTACATGTGGTCTCTTCCATGCCACACTATACGCGTGGAAAAACGGACAAGCAACGTGGCGATGGGGTTTTTGACAAGTCCATTAAAGCCCTACAGGAATTGAATGCGGTTGGGTACGGGATGCCGGGAAGTGATTTGCGGTTGGACTTGGTCTACAACCCTTCAGGTGCATTTTTGCCAGGGGACCAAATGGCCATGGAACGCGATTTTAAAAAGGCTTTGGACGAGGATTTTGGGATTCAGTTCCACAACCTTTTTGCGATAACCAATCTGCCCATTTCCCGCTTTTTGGATTATTTGATTGCTTCGGACAACTATGAGGATTATATGTATGCCTTGGTAGAGGCCTATAACCCTGCGGCAGTATCCAATGTCATGTGCACCAACACCATCTCGGTAAGTTGGGATGGATGGCTGTACGACTGCGACTTTAATCAAATGCTCGACCTAAAGGTCGCTAGCAAGGTAAAGCACATCAAAGATTACAATGAAGACATTTTAAACGATAGAAACATCATCATATCCCAACATTGCTATGGCTGCACCGCGGGAGCGGGAAGCAGTTGTCAAGGTACCGTGGCGTAAACTAAATCAACCCACCAAATTACGCTAAACGCTTAGGCAATACATCATGAAAAATAGCATTTTGTTAGCTGCCCTGTTGTGGGCAACTATATCCTATACCCAGGAAACCACCGGTAAACTGGAAGGTAAAATAATGACCGCTGATGGCGCTCCTCTGGAATTTGCCAACATAGTGGTTACCGATTCCGAAACCAATTTTAAGTTCGGTGCCATCTCGCAAGAATCCGGGTACTATTCCGTGTTGAACATCCCGCCGGGAAATGCATACACCATTATGGTCAGTTTTTTGGGATACCAATCGGTATCCATGCGGAATATCAGCATAAACCTTAGTGAAATCACGCATCAGGACTTTGTTTTGAAGGAACAGGGCGAAACTTTGGATGAGGTTGTTGTTATTGCCAATCAGAATACCCCTTCAGAATTTGAGCAAACCATTAATTCCGAGGCTTTAAAGAATACCCCTACCATTACCAGAAGCATCCAAGATCTGACCCGAAACCTGCCGGAGGCCAACCTAAACTCTTTTGCCGGTGCCAGCAACCGATTCAACAACCTCAACATTGACGGTGTGGCCAACAACGACGTTATAGGTTTTCAAGAACCTTCCAGCGGGGCTGCAGGTTCTTCAGCCAATGGAAGTCCAGGGAGCTTGGCACGCACCCAGCCCATTGGATTTGGGGCCATCAAACAATTATCTGTTAAAACCACCCCTTTTGATGTCAGCATAGGAAATTTTTCAGGAGCGAATCTGGATGTGGTCACCAAAAATGGGACCAATACGGGGGAAACAGAGGTATACGCCTATGGCAACAATCAGGCTTTGGTTGGAAGGTATTCGGATGGCACGGAGCAGAACGTACAATCGTTCTATGATTTTCAAGTGGGGTTTTCCAAAGGAGGGGCCATTAGAAAAGATAAGCTCTTCTACTTTGTGAACTTTGAACAAGCCACTTCCAACAATCCGGTCTTGAATGCCCCAGGAAGTTCCAGTTCAAATATATCCGTTGAGACCATCAATCAAATTGTGGACAAACTGCAAACGGACTACAATTACAATCCTGGTACTTTTACTGATGCCGCCCTAAAAACCAATAGCACAAAACTCTTTTTGCGATTCGATTTCAACATTTCAGACCATAATAAACTAACTATACGAAACAACTATGTGAACAGCTTTGCCGATAATTTGGAATGGAACGAGTCCATTTTCAATTTTGGCAATCAAGGATTCAGGCATAACAGTGTGGCCAACAGTTTTACGGCAGAACTTAAATCAAATTTTGAGAATTCAAGCTCAAACCTGTTAAGTATCGGATATAATTATGGGAAGGAAGGTCGTGATTTTGATGGGGAAGTTTTCCCCCATCTTCAAATTTCTGATGCGTCCAACAGAATCTTTGCTGGAACTTATCGGGAAGCTTCTGTGTACAACACCGAATTAAACACGCTTCAAGTCGCGGATAAGTTCACCCTGTTCAAAAATAAGCACACTTTCACCTTTGGTGGTCTGGCACAATACAACGACATTGATTATGGATTTTTATCCGCTTGGAACGGTCGCTGGGAGTATAGCTCCGTGGATAATTTCCTAAATGACCGCCCATCGCGCATTAGGGGCGTATATCGCCTGAGCGACAATAATTTCGATTTTGTGCAGAACACCCCCTCCGCAACAGTGGATATTTTGGTTGCCGGACTATATGCCCAAGACCGATTCCGCTATTCAGACAGGCTTTCATTGAGTTTTGGGCTGCGCTTGGATTCCCAATTTTTGTTGAACGATATTCCCTTGAGTGAAGAAGTGACCCAAACCCCAGAGTTCAGTCAGTTTAGCAATAAGATCAGGACTGCTCCCCATATCAATCCCAGGTTTGGTTTTGAGTATGCCTTTGATGAAGACCGAAAGATAAAACTGCATGGCGGAACCGGACTTTTTACGGGACGATTACCCTATTTATGGTTTGCCTATGCGGAGTATATTTCCGGCACCCAATATTTTAATGTGGATGTGCGGCCCGATGGTGTCCAGACCATAGTAAACGATGTTTCGGATCTGGCCGGTGATTCACCCATTGCAGAAATAAATTTGGTGGACAATGATTTTGAACTGCCTCGGGATTGGAAAAGCAATATTGGCCTAAATGTGAAGTTGCCCAAGAATTACGCCCTTACTTTTGATGCCTCGTATACCAGGGTCCTTAAGGGGATTTTCTTTCAATCCATAAATAGAAGGGATAATTTGGGGACTTTTGATGGTGCGGATACCCGTTCCTATTTTTTGGAAACCGGAGATGCAATTAAAATCAATCCGAATTTCACCAATGTGTTTTTGTTGACGAATTCCGACAACGGATTCCGCTACAATTTGACCTTGGGACTTTCCAAATCCACTTCCAACTACAACGGATATCTCGGTTATACCTTTGGAAGAAGCAAAGATATTTCCAGTACCGTACGGAGTTCTCCTGCTGCCAATTTTGAATGGAACCAATCCATCACACCCAATGCCCCACGCTTGTCCGCTTCCAACTTTGATTTGAGACATCGGTTTGTGAGCACCCATACCTACGGTTTTGATTTGGGCAAAACAGGACAATTGGAGGTTTCTGCACTCTATAACGGCACCTCCGGCAGTCCATTTTCTTTTGTGTACCAAGGCGATGTGAATCAGGATGGTTCTTCACGAAACGACCTGATTTATATTCCCAGGGATGCTTCTGAAATTAACCTTATCGACATTGTGGATGGCAGTGGAACGGTCACTCAAACCGCAGCCCAACAATGGGAGCGATTGAATGCCTTTATTGAAAGTAATGACTATTTGCGCCGCCATCGGGGCGGTTATGCCGAGCGCAACGAATCCAAAACACCTTGGAACCACAGGTTGGATGCCAAACTGGCCTATAACATTCCCTTAAAAGGGAGCAAGCAACTACGTTTTTCCATGGATATTTTTAATGTGTTCAATTTGGTGAACCGGGATTGGGGCCGCTTGGTGTTTGTGCCCAATGTGGTCAACTCCAACTTCAGCTTGTTGCGGTTTCGAGGGATAGAAAACAATCAACCCCAATTTCAATATAGTAACACCGATGCTACCCCTTGGGTGGTGGACAACCAAAACTCGCGTTGGCGTATGCAGTTTGGGGCGAGTTATCGGTTTTAAAACAAAATCAAAGCTTGGCAAGGGGTCAATTGTAGACAAAAGCGTATGGTGACGACCTGAGGACAGTACTTATTCAATACAAGCCTTATAAAGATTGTAAAGCTCTACGGCTTCCATATTTCTTAGTTCTTTCAAGCTATGCCCGTCCATTAAACTAGGGCATTCACTCAGGTAATTTCTAACCTGTTTTTTAAACGAGGTTGTTGAACTATATACAGTTTTGAGCGGGAATGCTTTGTTTTGATTCTTTTTCCAAATCCAATATTCAGACGAGCCGTTTGTTACAAATCCAAAATTAGGTCCGCCCGCATGCACCATGTTAAAGACCACCAATGGAAACTTCCCTTCACACAACACCTTGAAAAATAATTTTTTACATGGTTTGTCTACAGGAATGGCATAGATAATCCCACTTTTAACGACCACACTATCAACTTGTGCCGCTTTAAATGTTTGTTTTTTGCCGTCCTCTTCATTTTCCCAATAAAAAACTCTGGGGTTCTTTCTCTGTATCCCCGCATATACCGTAGAAAAGGAAACAAATCCTTCCAAGGCTTGTCCATCACTTAAAAATATAGTTCCTTCATGCTTGTCCTGACCGTAAAAAACACTGCATAGAAAGAATATTGCCAGAAAATGTCTCATAAGCCTTAAATGGATTTAAGCAGGCCGTCCAATTGCAGCTTCGTTGTGGCCAAAAACATTATTCTTGCTGCTTGGCTCTTAACCATTTCAGAAGAGCCATAAAATCCTATTTCCACTCTGCCAATTTTTCTAAAATGATACCCGCAGCTCAGTTTCCCGCTAAAATCTACCCTCCTAATGTCATCGCCAAAATTGGTCTGCAATCCTTGATCCTCCAGCATAATTCCCGCACCTGCGCCAATCTCGGCATAGAAGTTTGACCTGAGCGGGAAAACTCCCAACGTTGGGATTATATGCAAGTGGGCAAGACTTATGTCCTCCAAATCTTTTGATGTGGTCCTATTATAAAATATTTCACTTCCCCAAAAACCCTCAACTGACGAAGAAAATGGAATTGTAAAATAACCCCCGAAGGCTACATTGTTTTGATACCCCGTATTCTTCTTTTCCGTACCTCCACCGCTCGGTCCAATGACTATATTGCCCGTTGCAACGGTTATTGTGGTATTGGCATAGGCCAGCATTGGTCCATAATGCACTTCTTGAGCACTTAATGTTCCAAATGAAAACATGATAAAAAAGAAAATACCTCTAGTGCATTTCATAGGTTTATAAGTTTAGTTGGGTGAATATATTTTAGTCAATAATAGTACTAAAGGGCCAATCTCTGAAATGAAATTCAGTTTTTAAGTAAAACCCAATGGTCCGTCGGAAATTTTGCGGTGAACACTGCGGACTTTTTCATACATTTTTATGCTTTAAACCAGACTGACCGGTCGGTGGATCATGTAAACTGTAGATCATTCGCCTCCTTTATTTCATTTTACCGATTTTCTCCACAATTACATCCTTGAATTAAGATGTTGGGTCCACTTTGTGGAATTTGTAAAACAGACTCCCTGGTCGGTTGCCCTAAAAACCATAATGTTTTGCAGGAGATACCCTCTAATCAGTGGATTTTTCCAATATTTCGGAGTATACTTTTCTCATCACTGCGGTCTTATCTTCATCTTCCGCCACGGCCGACGTGGTAAACATCATCACCCCACTGGATCCCCCTGCAAGCCCTCCTTTTAGGACCATTTCAAACTCCTCCTTGGAAACAATACCGGGACTATTATGGGCCTGAACAATGGGCCATACCTTTGGATAGGTGTCTTTTTTGATTTGTAGCCGATTGCTGAACCACTCAATGTTCTCCTTTACCCAATTGGGGTCCCTTTCCATTCTACCGTGGTATACCATAGGTGAAAATACGTCTATGGTTTCCTTTAATAGATCATAGTCGAGTCCCAAGATGCGATATCGCGCCCCATCAAACTCGTTATCATTCCATGGGCAATGGTACAGTCCCAAGAGTGCCCCAGGTTTAATCTCTTTGATGATGTTTTTCATTTCATACGTCCAATCGTAAATTACCTTGCAGCGCCACTTGCGCCATGTTACGTCTTCATTATCCAATATCCAAGCTGCTTTTTGGGGGCTGGTGCCCTCTGGGATATTAATTCCTGAATCTTTTGAAAATGTCTTTAGGCAATGATCGCAAAAACAGGTCTCCGGCAAAATGGGTTCGGGGTCCTCAAATTGTGCATGCCAATGCACATAGTCCATCCAAACACCATCAAGGTCATAGGTTGAAAGTAAGTCCCGTAGCTGGTCAAATCGATATTGGCGAAAACCTGGTTCGGTCGGACAAGCCCCCATAAACCATGTGGCAGCCTCTACTTTTTCTCCTTTTTCATTGATGGCCCACGCCTCAGGGTGGGTTTCCACATAGTTTTTACCGTTCAAGGTGGCAAACTCAGCATAGATGGACAATCCCTCTGCCCTGGCCCTTTGGATCATGGCCGTATCAATGGAGCCGCTATGAACAAAAATGGCATTGACCCCAAGATCCTGAAGATTGACATTTTTGTCCCAAAAAGGTTTGGGATTTCCGTAAACACCCCTGATTTCCATAGTTTTGGGTTGGTCTTGGGCACAGGACTTCAATACCACCAAACATAGGATGTACCCTAACGCGTATAGTAAACGGAATTTTAAACTTGAACCCATGTTCCTGTTTTTTCAGATGACAAGCTAAAAGTAGTCCGATGATCATCAATGCTGAAACATTGAAATAAATTCAGTGCCCGCAAGCTAGGCCCGTCCAGGTCAAGTTCGTGAAAATTTTGACAACAATAAAGACCAAAATGTTAGATTGGTGCTTGATTCCTCTATGTAAACAAAGCGCCGTTAATCTTCAAGAAGGGCTTCCAGTTCCTTATGCTGCACAAGTATACAGCTGATACTCTTTTGATCTATCCGTTGGCAATTGTAAATGGTGCTTTCCAATTGTTCCATCATTTTTTGAAATCCCCCGTTCTCAAAAATAAGTCCATGCTCAATTTTAAACTCGCCATTATCCACCAAGGCTTCTTTTAACTCTTGTGGAGATTCCACATTGGGCATTTTTACAAAGGTTGAACCGTCCATTTGTTCCAAGGCCCCATTCAGCTTTTTAAACGAGTCCTTTACGCTTGCTGTCAACGAATGCAATTGTTCCTTGGTGACCTCCCCTCTTGACTGTAGGTCCATAACGGCATTATATATCCCATTTTTGGAGTTGGATGCCAATCTATAAAAGTCGGAAAGTGCCCGATGTTGTTCATAGAGGTACATGAGCTGACGTTCTTTGCCCTGCTTTGTGGCCAAGGCCATAAAAAAGGCGCAAAAATCCGTGTCCCATTCCTCAAATGTGGTGTTGAACAGTTGTTCCCTGCTTGTCATCAAAAGATTGTACCCGCTCTCCAGATTTTTCTTTGAATATTCCACTCCCTTATAAGTAAACGAGCGTTCTTTGGTGGTTCCTTGGGCAATTTGTTGGGCTTTGGTCATCAGTTCCTCGATTTCACCAACAGGTTCCATTAGCTGTTTTAGTTCCGCTTTTAATCCATTGAGCATTTCCGTTGTAGGGGCACCCATTTTGGAAAGCTTTGCCTGTAGCTTTTCCTCTGTGGGAACCAGCAAAAATCTATCTTGAAACGCATTTAGATATTCCTTTGTCAAATCCGCACCTTGGGTCTCCGATTTTATAAACTCCTCAAAGGCTTGTTCACTGCTATGTTCAGTGGGCTTTTTTTCAAGGTACAATTGATAAAGGAGTTGGGTCATCTCCTCTTGTAGTGCTTCCCTGTCCCCAAAAAGAATCCAGGGAGAGCGGGTGTCCATTTCGCAGGCCACGTAGGGCACTTTGGCACTGTCCTCTCTCATATCATTGGGGGGGTGGCTTGCGTACATGCCCACCATGGAATGCTCCGAGCTTGAAAAATATTTTTTGCCCCCTCTTGGGTCTGAGGGCAGGGCCTTTAAAAGCTCTTGCTGGACATCCTCATTCCTACGTAGGGAAAGGGCATTGTGGGTGTACAGGTTTTTTACAAATAGGTTCTTTTTGCCGGCCAATACGCCATGGTTTAAGGTGCCCATCCATGCATTGGACCCACCGTCCAATTTCCAAAGGGCAGATATGATGGCATCGCTTCCGGAGGTGTGCACCGCAACTTTGTCCGCATTGAATTCCATTTCTCGGGAAAGGGAGGAATACATGATGTTCAAAAACTGATAGAACAGGTTCAGCATCTGTCTAACGATCCAGATAATTGGCGTGATGACCCATGCCGCTGCGGACAACCTAATGTCCGAAGCCCTCCATTGGTCCAAAAGGTTGTCCCATTTGTCCCGCTCAAAGATCATATCATGGATAATGGTATTGGCCGAAATGATATAGCTCCCGATCTTCATGCTGCGTTGGGCAAAATGGCCAAATTCATGGCTCATGACCGCTTTAAATTCGGAAAGGTTCAAACAATCCGTCAATCCCATGCCAATGGTGAGCTCCTTTCTAACGGGCAAAAACAGACTCAACCACACATTGGAATAGGCCACATAGGCATTTACATCCGGGTCTACATAGATGGATTTGGGCCTGGGTGCCCCGGTCTCCTTACAAATCTGTTCCACAAAATTCCATAGATCGGGATTCTGGGCCTTGTCCAGTTTAATTCGGTTGTTGGGCTTGTGGTTCTTTAACTTAAAAATAAACTTCAAGGTAAAAATGAACAGCATCCCGGCCCCGGCAATGGCCCCTACCTTCATTAGAATGGTGAGTTTGTTCACATGGCCCATATCGTAGATAATGGCATAGTAAAACAAATAGCCAAGGGCCAGGACCATGGCCGTGTACAATACAAAAAATAGAATGATGGCCAATACTGCCAAGAAGGCTTTTAACTGATAAGAAGAAGTTAGGGCAGTAAGTTTTTTGGGCACCTCCACAGGACTGGAGGGATAGTAGGTCAAGGACATACTAAAAGTGGTTTAAGGTTGATCAAAAAGTTATGGAACAATAATAACTATTTTTTGGAGTCTTTATTTGATGCCACTATTAAGAGTTGCACTACAATTTAGAATTTAAGTTTAGCCTACCTCAATAATTTTAAAAAATAGGGGAGCGGCCATGGCCGCTCCCTAATTAAAATAAAACTTACCTTACGTATATAGAATTGATATAGTCTTCTTCGGTGTCAATACCATTCTTAACTTCAATCAACTCGTATTCGCCATTCTCCTGTATTTTCCAGACCACAAAGGTGTCATCATTTTGTGCTCCACAAACGTATATTATACCATCCTTTGTATCAATGGAAGCAGGATAATACGTTGGTTCATTAGGGAACAAAGAAGTTGCCACTCCATTTTTCCATATTACAGGTATATTACCATCTTCTTTCGCTAAAACATAATTATTTTGGTCATCAACGACCAAAGAAGGGAGCGGATTAGATAGTATTAAATGTGATGCACTTTCAGTTAGGTCTTCCGATTGAATTATCTCCAAATTGGTGTTCATAGTCCACTGGCTAATGGTGAATTCGTCTGTGTCCACATTCTGCCATGTTCCAACCAATTGTAAATTACCCATATGATCTATCTCTATCCCGCTTAAAGCCGTGATGTCATTACTTTTGCTTGGAAGTAATAAGGTTTCATCGTCTACAGAACCGTTATCTGCATTTATTTTCCAAATTTTCAAGTCAGCTTCCAAGCCGCTTTGTTTGTTCCCTCCTACATATAAATGCCCATTAGTAAAATCAGCTGACATCGAATTTGCAAGACCCAAAATGTCCTCAGGGCTCTCCCACAAAATTATGCCTCCCAAGTCAATATTATATACTTTGTAAATATAATCATCCGGCTTTTCATTGATAATTACGAAAACACCTCCCTCTAAAGGTTTTTGGATCAATTGCATATTATGATTCGATATATTTCCTTCAATGAGCTCAACCTTTGTTTCATTAATCCAAAGAACCGCCTTGTCAGTTCCATCTGTTCCCAAGGAATATACGTTGCCCATGTCATCTACTTTGATCACATTTACCTGTGCATCATTGTCTGATGGTAGAATCGTTTCAACATTGTTCTTCCAATACACTGCTTTGTACCCATATTGTCCTGCCACATAAATATCCTCCTTCACCAAGGCGGAAACTTTTACGTTTTTATTTGCCAGACCAACCGTAACCATGGTCTCACCAACTCCCTCGGCTGTTATTAGTCCAGTGTCACTCACGGTAGCCACATCTTCATTGTCTGAGGCAAAGGTGGCATCCTCCAAATCGGCCAAGCTATACCCTTCTTCCACCATAATGTCGGAAATGGTCAATTGGGCGGTTTCCCCTCGGTAGAGTTGCACCGCGTCTGGGGTAACCACAAAACTTAGCACAGGTCCGTCCACTACAACTATATCACAAGTGTAAGATACACTGCCCGAAGTAGCAGTGATGGTAGCCTCACCAGCGGCCACACCCGTTACCACCCCATTTTCCACAGTAGCCACCTCGGTATTGCTGCTGCTCCAGTTTACGGAAGCCCCAACGGGGTTGGTCAATGCAGTAAGACTGGTCTGTTCGTTTACATTTAAGGTGGTGATACTGGCACAATCCAGACTGATCAGTTCCCCAAGGGGTGCTTTAGTAACCGTAAAGGTTTCTCCGGTGGCCCTAAGCTCGTTGGAGGTAACACTGATCTCCCCCGTGGTGGCACCAATGGGGACTATGGCACTTATCTCGGTGGCCGAAGCACTTTCAACGACCATATCGCGTAGGCCGATCTTGACCGTCAAAGGTTTCTCAAAACCGGAACCTTCTATCCTAACCTTGGTGTCCACGGTGCCGGAGAGTGGTTCAATTAATTCAATAAGGGGGCCTCTGGCCTGTACTTCGTCACCATCAGTACAGGCCCAAAAGAGCCCCATTAGTGTTATGGTAAGCATTCCTAGGTATGCAATTTTTTTCATGATCTTGTTATTTAGGGATTAAGGCCCTAATTAACCCGATTATCCCAGGTGGCCCGGACAGTAATTGATGAATGCCCCTTTTAAGTTGACGGATACTGAATTTTAGGCGAACAAAGCCTGGAGACTTAAAAAATGAGGTCGCTTAAACCGAAAATTCATACGCTTAAACCGACTCGCCGGTCGGTATTGCTTTTGGATGAAATGGGTTTTGGGCAAGATTTGGGCTTTTCACCGATTTTTCCTACAGCTACATCCGCAATTCTTTAATCAACTACGCTTCAGCCGGAACTTTGTAACAGACTTAGCGGTCTGATTAACCCAAAACCCAAATCTTATGGACAATAACCTAAAAAAGAGGGAGACCATGCTCCGATTATGTGCCACTGGCCTCGAAATTTTTCACGAAAAAGGATACTACAACACTAGTTTGGATGACATTCTTAAAGAGCTATCGTTATCCAAAGGAGCCTTTTACCACCATTTTAAATCCAAGGAGGATTATTTTATCAGCATTGTGCAAAACCTGGTGGTACAAAAAGTATACGCCCTATTGGTAGAGCCCCTGAACACCCATGAAGACCCTATTCCGGTAATTATGGACAGTTTGGAGCGGGCACTTGAGCCAGGCAAACAGAATGAAATGGTCTATGGCTTTATGCTGAACGACTTTATCTCCGAATTCAACAAGCGAAATGCCGAGATCAGCAGTTATTTGCGGGATATCATCAAGGTCTGGGAAGTGAACCTGGTTTCCGTATTGAAAAAAGGAAAGGTGGATGGTTATATTGCACGCCACGTGGATTGTGAAGGTGCTGCAGCCTATATCATTGCCTCCTACTTAGGGATTAGGACTTTATTTGCCGAGCAAAACAACCGTCAGTTGAAATATCAGTACATGCAGCAGCTAAAAACCTATTTTGGTGCATTGCGAATGCAGCATGAAACGGTTTATTGATCCAAAATTTCCGATAGTTTGTCCAAAACCCTGTTAACGGGAATGGTCTTCATGACGTTCTCGTAGCCCTGTGGGAGTTTGTTCCCATACACTGAAGTAGGAATCAAGGGATATTTTTCCCTATCGCTCAACAAGGCATTGGATTCTGGCTGCCGGAAGGGGGCAAAACCTGCGTAGGGATGCGTAACTCCCCAAAGGGTGACCACCGGAATTCCATAGTTTGCAGCTAAATGTGCGTTGCCACTATCCATGGAGAGCATTACATCCAGATTGGAAATTAGCTGCAGTTCTTCATCAAAACTTAGTTTCCCCGCCATGTTAAGGGTATTCTCATGCCCAAGCGCCAAACTGTCCAAAAGCGCTGATTCCTTGGCTCCCCCGCCAAACAGTAATATTTTATACTTATCGGTATTGTTGAGATTTGTGATAATTTGCTCCATCAGGGTAAGGGGGTACATTTTACCTTCATGAGCGGCAAATGGAGCAACACCCACCCATTTTTTGGCATCAGTGCCCACTATCCCAAGCACTTGGTCTGATAATCTGTGTCTACTCAACAATCCGGCCAGTTGCAAATCCACCGGAAATCCCACTTTGGCAAAGATGTCCGCATATCTTTGATGGGTGCTTTTCAATGGTCCAAAATCCTTGTTTTTTGCACGTGTCAAGGCTTTTTTTCCGTCCCTCCCCTTGTTAATTTGTTCGAAAGGCACACGGTCCAGGGCAAAATATTTCTTCAATACGTTGCTTCGCAACACATTGTGCAGATCCACCACCGCGTCAAAAGCATATGTTTTTAGTTCTTTATACAGCCGCCACAAGCCTATGAGGCCTTTGTGTTTCTTCTTTACATCAGCACCAATAACCGAAACGCCCTCCAGCTGTGAAAAAATGGGAAAAAATTGCTTTCTGGTCAAAACAGTGAGTTTGACCCCGGGATATTTTTGCAGGACAGCTTGTAACACAGGCACCGTCATGGCCACATCGCCCATGGCGGAAAGTCGGATGACAAGCAGATGGGTCGGTTTACCCTTTTTGTCCACGAAGCACCGGATTTAGTTCATCGTCATTGTACATTTTCATCTGCTTATAGACTTTCATGTACTTGTTCCCAGCTTCGATGTCCACCAACAGCTGGTCTATTGCGGAAGAAAGATCCTTCTTTTGTTCTTTTAACACGGCTAACTTTTCCGTGCATCTGGCAATGTGTTCCGGGGAGGCGTCTGCACGATCTACCTCTTCCTGCATATGGTATATTTTTAGGGCCAAAATGGACAGACGGTCTATGGCCCAGGCCGGGCTTTCGGTATTGATGGTAGCATTTCCTTTGACCGCAACATCCCTGTACTTGTCCAAAAAGTAACTGTCTATATACTCAACCAGGTCCGTGCGGTCTTGATTGCTCGCATCAATCTTGCGCTTAAGGTCCAAGGCTGAAACCGGATCTATCTGCGGATCGCGGATAATGTCCTCATAATGCCATTGCACGGTATCGATCCAGTTTTTTCTATAAAGCAAATGCTCCACCTTATCCTTTGGGTATGGATTTGCAAATTCCTGGTACACATCGTCCTTGATGTGATAGGTGTTGATACTTTCTTGAAAAATGGCAAAAGCAAAATCACTGAACATGGTAAAATTCTTTGCGGCAAAGATATGCTTTATGGGTTTAGCCCAAGCACAAAAAGCAATAATGGAAAAATGATGCAAAGTACAACCACCAGCTCCCGGAGTCTTGGTTTTTTGATGGTTTCCAGGTAATTGGTAATGAATACCGCCGCAGGGAAAAAAGTAATCAGTATGGCCGTGGTTACCGTCCCTGTCAAAAAGCTGATGGCCACCCCAAGTATGAACGACAAAAACAAGATTCTCAATGGGACCAACTTTCCTCCGCCCTTTCTTCTTACCTTCAAAAAAATCAAGGATGAAACAATCCCAATGATCGAGATATAGATTACAATTTTTGGTATTTCTGACTGCGCCAGAAACTCCTTATCCAAAAATCCCAGGGAAAAATTATAGTGCCCCAGAAAAAAATCCGGCCACCCAAATAGACGGGTTACGGCAAAGACCAAAACAAACACGGAGAGCAGGGCCAAAAATGGTACCATCCAGTTTTTAACGGTCTTGCGCTCGTATACATTGATCACGATAAAAACCAAGATCAAGAACAAAAGGGCCCAACTGTAAAACAAACTGGCCAGGCATATTAGAAAAGAAGCATCAAAAAGTTTGTGCTTCACATTTTTTATGGACTTAATGGCGAGCAAGCGCCAAATGGCCAGCAGTAAAAAAAATGACATGAAAATGGCATTTTTATCCAACAGCACATCCGAGAAGGCTACCAATAGCAGCACAAAAAACAACATCGCAAAGGAGCTAAAGTCCGTGACCTTCTCCGTCTTAACAGTCCTATTGATGACAAAGATCATCAATAAAAGAACCCCTAAACTCAAGACTTCCAGACCAATGGATATGGCGCCGCCATTTTCATGGAGATAAAGGAAAATGAACAAGCAGTAAAAAAGAAACAAAAAGACGGATAAAACAATGTAATTAATAGGTTTTGTTTTTCCGAAAAACGTTGAAATCATCTTAGGTTTTACTACTTTTGCAAAGTAAATATAGCCAACATGAGCAAGTTTTTTTACGGCATTGAAGACTTTTTCGTAAACATATTCTTTAAGTATTTGTACGACCCATGGAGATTTATGGATAGTTGGTGGGCCTCCAATAGCATCAATTGGATATTTACCATCATCTGTTTTGTTGCCATGTTCTACTGGATGAAAGAATTGAAGATCTTCAATGACAACGGGGAAGAGGACAAGAGTATTTCCTCCCACTCCTACCTATAGTCCGGTTCTGGATTGTACTACTAGCTTTTTATTTAGCCAAGAGAAGGATTTGACCTAAAGGTCAAACCCTAGGTCTTTTCTATAATACATTCCATCAAAGTGAAGCTTTTCGATGTTCTTATAGGATGTTGCCAAGGCTTCCCTGAAGCTATTCCCGAATGAGGTGACGGTTATAACACGACCGCCATTGGTCAAGACCTTGCCATCTTGTTCCTTGGTGCCGGCATGAAACACCAGCGAGTCCCCAATCTTTTCTATCCCACTGATTTCCTTGCCTTTTTCATAAGCCTCTGGATACCCACCGGAAACCGCCATTACCGTTGTAGCGGCCCTAGGGTCGATTTCAAGATCTATGGAATCCAAGGTTCCATTGCCCATGGCCTGGAGAACCTCAACCAAATCTGACTTTACCCTTGGAATGACCACTTCTGTTTCCGGGTCTCCCATTCTAACGTTGTATTCAATTACCTTGGGTTGTCCATCCACCCTGATAAGCCCTATGAAAATAAAACCAACATAGGGAAGGTTGTCTTTTTTGAGTCCATCTACGGTAGGTTTAACAATTCGGTCCTCGATCATTTGCATAAAGGCTTTATCGGCAAAAGGAACCGGGGAAATAGCGCCCATGCCCCCTGTGTTTAATCCGGTGTCACCTTCACCAATGCGCTTGTAGTCTTTTGCTGTTGGTAAAATCTTGTAGTTGGTGCCGTCGGTGAGCACAAAGCAGCTCAATTCAATACCGTCCAAAAATTCTTCAATGACCACTGTAGCACTGGCGGAACCAAACTTGGAATCGACCAACATAGCGCTCAATTCCTTTTTGGCTTCTTCCAAATCCTGAAGAATCAAAACCCCTTTTCCGGCTGCCAAACCATCAGCTTTAAGTACATAAGGAGGTTTTAATGTTTCCAAAAACGCAAATCCTTCTTGCAGGGTCCCGGCCGTAAAACTTTGGTAAGCGGCGGTTGGAATTTGATGCCTCATCATGAATTCCTTGGCAAATTCCTTGCTGCCTTCCAATGCTGCTGCCGCCTTTTGAGGTCCGATAACAGTGATATTTTGAAGTGCTGGGTCGTTTAAAAAGAAATCATGAACCCCATTTACAAGTGGATCTTCCGGGCCTACCACCACCAACTGAATTTCCTCGGCAAGGACCAAGTCCTTAATGGCCCCAAAATCATTTACCCCTACCGGTACATTGGTGGCAATTTCGGAAGTGCCTGCATTGCCTGGCGCAACGAGCAGCTTATTGGTTTTTGGGCTTTGGGATATTTTGTGGGCAAGGGCATGTTCCCGCCCACCAGCGCCAAGGACTAGAATGTTCATGGTTTAAATTTTGGCAAAAATACAGCTTGATAGGGATTTGCCTATTTGTTTGCGGAGAAATCTCTATGCTCTTTCCACAATTCTTCCGTGGAAAGTCCCTTAAAATATTCATAGACTTTCTTTAAGCCTTCCGAACGATGGACACGGGGTTCCCAATCCAGAATTTCCTTGGCCCTGCCAATATCCGGTTGCCGTTGCAATGGATCATCCTGGGGCAGGGGTTTGAAAATAATTTTCTGGTCCGTACCCGTTAGCTTAATGATCTCCTCCGCGAATTCCAGAATGGTGGTTTCATCTGGATTGCCAATGTTGATGGGTTCTACATAATCGCTCATCAATAAACGGTAAATGCCCTCAATCTGATCGTCAATATAGGTAAAGGAGCGTGTTTGTGATCCATCGCCAAAAACGGTCAAGTCCTCACCTCGTAATGCTTGTCCCATAAAGGCTGGAACCACCCTGCCGTCATTCAACCGCATCCGCGATCCATAGGTGTTAAAAATCCTAACAATACGTGTATCCAGTCCATGATGGCGATGATAGGCCATTGTGATGGATTCCATGAAGCGCTTGGCCTCATCATAAACCCCACGCGGACCTATAGGGCTCACATTGCCATAATAGTCCTCGTTTTGTGGGTGTACCAATGGGTCTCCATACACCTCAGAGGTTGAGGCAACCAAGATGCGGGCATTCTTCTCCTTGGCAAGACCCAAAAGGTTGAGGGTGCCCAAGGAGCCTACCTTTAGAGTCTCAATGGGAATTTTTAAATAATCTATTGGACTCGCCGGGGAGGCAAAATGAAGGATGTAATCCAAATCGCCGCCATAGTGCACAAACGTGGATACATCGTGATGGTGGAACTCAAAACGTTCCAAAGGAAATAGGTGTTCAATATTTTTGAGGTCGCCGGTGATCAGATTATCCATGGCAACCACGTGATGGCCCTCGGCAATAAACCGATCGCACAAATGGGATCCAAGGAAGCCTGCTGCTCCTGTGATTAGGGTTTTTTTCAAGATTTATTCTTATTCTTTTTCTCCACTTTTTCCTGATTACCCTTTAGCGATTCTATTTTTCGTTTAAGTAGTATCTTCTGCTTTAAAGTCGAAATATTATAGTTATATCTAAAGAATACATATCCTAGCAGTATCACTACGCTAACAAGCATAATCACCATTCCAGTATTCCTGGCCTTACTGCCAAGAATTATGAAAAGGACAACAAAAATCAAATTAAAGCACCCTATTATGAAGCTTGCTTGCTTGTGGGACAAGCCCCAAAAATCTATAAGAACATGATGTACATGATTTCTGTCTGGTGAAAATGGTCCCTTTTTGTTGGCAATCCTGATGGCAAATACCCTGGCCGTGTCAAATAGTGGAACAATCAAAATACTTATGGCTATTAAAGGAGCATTTTCCAAAAGAAACGGCAGTCCTTCGTAGGCCTCAGGCTTTAGGGCCAAGAATTTTAGTGTCAAAACACTAATGACAAATCCAACTATCAACGACCCTGTATCTCCCATAAATATTTTTTTATCGGATGAGACGTTAAACCCAAAAAAGGCCATCAGACAGGCGTTCATTGTTATGCTTATCAATGCAAAGAAATATTCGCCGGACAGATAGAATATAGTGGTATAAATCATCATGATAACAATACCTACCACCGAGGCTAGACCATCTATCCCATCAATTAAATTATAGGAGTTTATAATTGTCAGCATCAAAAAACCGGCAATTGCTAAATAAAGGAAATACGGTATTTCATAAATATTCAAAAATCCATTTAATGATTCGATGATAAAACTATCGTTGGCCAAAACAAAGGCTATTGCAAGCGATTGAGCTATCAACTTTGATCCAGCCGAAAGCACTACTAGATCATCTTTAAGACCTACTATAAATAATATGGTCAGTCCTGGTATTATATAAATATCCTCACCGTTGAGCTGCCAATTTTTGATAAAGAAAAATGCAAAAATGAGGGTAAAGAAAAAAGAAGCTCCCCCTAAAGTCGGGGTTCTGTTTTTATGTGAACTTCTATTATTCGGGTCATCCATTAGTCTTTTATACTCAACAACACCAATAATTTTCGGAATGGTTAGATATACCAGAAGGAAGGACCCAATAAACAACAGTACCGCGGTTTCAAGGAAATTCATGATTCAAAGGTAGAAAACAAAATTTAGTCCCTTATAAATTCGAGCATCTGCTTTGCAAGATTGACTCTATCAAACTCCAACACAAGCTTTTCAAAATTGTAGGATTTGTCATCATCAGTAATCATTGCAGTAAGTTTGTCCAAAAAGTCTTCCCGATTCTCTGGTTCAAAAGGTAGTCCAATGTTGTATTCTTCAACTAATTCTTTGGCTTCACCCTGAACACCGAGAAGTATAGGTTTGTGCATTGCGGCCAATTCAAAAATCTTGGAAGGAATGACGGTTTTAAAAGTATCTGACTTTCTTAAATTCACTAAAGCAATATCCAAGATAGAGATATACCTGCTAACTTCATTTTTAGGAACTGATTCCAGCATCGTGACATTAGTTAGCCCCAGTTCATCTTTATAAGCCATTAGCTTTTCCTTTTCAGCGCCAGAACCAATAAAAAGAAAATGAATGGTGTTGTCTGTGAGAGAGGCGCAATCCAAGATAAAGCTGAGGCCATGCGCCATTCCATGTGTTCCAATATATCCAACAATGCATTTCCCTTGTAATCCTAATTTATGCAACAATTCCTCGTCCTTTTTTCTTGGTGAAAAAAGATCCATATTGACCCCGTTCTTCACAACCGAAATCTTATGGGGGGCGATGTCGTGTTTTTCTTCCAATCTTTTTTTGAAGGAATCGGTTACAGAAATAATCTTCCACGCTGATTTGTACATTCTGTCTTCCAGACCTTCAAAGTATTGTATCGCAAGGTTTTGTTTCATTGCACCCACAGCTTTTATTGATTCCGGCCAAAGATCCCTAATCTCCATGACCCATTTTTTCCTTTTCCAAAAGGCCAGCCATTTGCCGGCCACCGCAGTGAAAAATTGGGGGGATGTTGCAACAATCACATCAGTTTTGATGAACAATCCCATTAAAAAAGCCATCAGCATAAAGCTTAGATAGTCGACAATTCTTTTTACAAAGCCCTTATTAGCTGCAATATAGGTCCAAACACGTATGACCTTAATTCCTTCTACAACTTCTTTTTGATACAACCTGTTTTTATATCCATCATAAACCTTGCCTTCAGGGAAATTGGGAGCGCAAGTTATAACAGTAACTTCCAGGCCTTGCTTAACCCATTCCCTGCAGTGTTCAAAAGTTCTAGTCGCAGGGGCGTTCACCTCTGGAGGAAAATTATCAGTTAAAAAAAGTAGCTTCATAACAAAATCGTTGTTTTCAATTCCCTTGCGAACGAAACACATACTTTCTGTGCTGGTTCGGTTTTATTGAAACCTGCACAATACTCATATTCTTGCAATTTTATGTCGTTGATTTCTCCCTCAAAATCGATGAGGGCTTTTGTTCCTTCGAAAACCACTTGTTTCTTATCTATTTCTATCCTCTTTATTGATGGATGAAAATGAAAATATGCTTTAGATGCTATTTTATGGCCCCTTTTGCACAAAATCTTATCACGAATTATTATGCTATTGGCCATATTAAAGCTTCTCTCATGCAGGACTCCAATTGATTTGTACCCATCATGGGCAGATGTGATTGTATCAGAACCTTCCTTTAGATATGCTATTCTTGCTCTTCTGGCCACCCTAAATCCATCCCAAACTTGGGATTGATCCTTATCCTCCACCATTACCGTATTATGGGATGATGTTTGACGTTCCCTATGTCGTATTTCATTCTTTTCATAGGTAGATGTTCCCACATCAACTATAAACGGCTTTTTCTTTAGGAGCAATTCAAAACTAAAAGTGTCTGAATGGGCATGACCAGGTTGATAGTCTGGCCCAATGTTGCCAACATCTATAAACATCTCATAATCCTTTACTTGAATCATTCTATACCCAGATTCCCCAAGAATAGTTTCATCAAACCGGATCTCCAATTCTTTGGCATAATCCAACAATTGATCTGAGGTTGGCGCAATATCATAAGCACAATCGTTCACCATTGGAACATTCCCATTCTTATATGTGATTGCTTTCAACCATCCTGCCATGTTTTTTGCTTTACCAAATAAAAAAGCAAGCAGGTCGTCCTTCTTCCATGGATTATTTTTTATCAAATTGATACAATCAAGCAATCGATGAAGCAATATTTGATGGTACATGGGTGAAAGTTCAAAGTGGGCCCCATCCTCCAAAATCTGTTCATTTAGTTCCTTTTTTAAAATTTTATGGGCAATTCCGTAAAAATTTTCGTTTTCAAAATAGTAGGCACCAAAAAGCATTGAATATCCATTTTCCAACAGATGGTTTCCAAGTAAATGATACTCTAAATTATCTTTTAACCTAAGATAATGTTGATACAGCTTTTGGTTTATGCTACTGCTTGATATCCTGTTCTTGGCCAAGAACTTTATCCAATTGATACCTCTTAACGAAATTGGATAGGGTTCATGGCCATCTTTTAAAGAATTATCTTTTTCAATATAATCTTCAACAAGTTTTCTGGCTTTATCCTGATCTATTTGATGTTGATTCAAGAAATCAAAATAGTTAAGGTTATATGTCCAAAGTTTTCCCAAACCGTCAAAATTCCAATCAATGTTTTCTCCAAAACTTTGGGTAATATTCAGAAATCGAAAACTATTGTCATTTAAATAAGACGAACTATTACTGATTCCTCCCTGCCACACTATGGGTGCGGGGTCTTTTGGCAAATCAACACGGTAATCTTTTTTGAAGAACCTGCCCCTGATGAAATGAAACAGTCGATAATAAATTTGCCTAAACCTTAAAAATCTGATTGTATGGAATAGTAATATTAATTTATGTCTATCCATTTATTCAGTTTCAGGGATTCAATGGCTGCGAATGAAGCTTTGGTCGTGTTTACAATTTCATCGAATGGGATAATGGCATTTTCCCCTTTTTGATGCTGCCCAATCAACTCTTGAAACTGGTTAAAATGTCCTTTGTCTTGCTTGGAAGAAGAATTTTTCCCTGCTTTGAACCCATAAGACTTTAGCTTTCTCCAATTGTCCATAACCAAAGTGCGCTCCTGTGAATATACTTCAACACGCTCTTTGGAATAAGCTTTACTTCCATTTGCAAAATAATTGATCACCGCATTGGAACCGTTCTCATATCGCAATAGAATGCTAGCATTGTCTGTGTTTTCCTGTGGATTGGGTCCTAGAGCATTCATGCATACGGCAATGACCTTACTCCCCACGAAATATGTGCATAAATCAATATAATGGCAAGCCTCGCCAATAATTCTGCCACCACCCAATTCCATATCGTGCACCCAAACATGGGAACTTATAAACCCAGCATTCATAGTGGCCACAATATTCATTGGGGTATTATCGCTGCCCAAGGCTCTCTTCATTTTTTTGGCCAATGGGGCAAACCGTCGGTTAAACCCAACGTTTATTGACACATTTTGTTTGTGGTATTCCGTCACTATTGCATCAAGTTCGGATTCGGTCAAAGCCAATGGTTTTTCAACAAAAACACTTTTGTTTGCCTGAATGGTCTCCAATACCATTGATGCGTGCATATTGTGCTTTGTTGTAATAAAAACCAAATCTACATCTTCGTCCTCCAAAATCTCCCTATAATCTGATGTTGAGTTTGCGATGGAATGGCGTTTTGCCATGATTGTGGAGGATAAACCCCCGGAACTGGCAATATATTTTATGTCTGCATTTATTTTTTTAAGGTTGGGTAAAATCGTCGAGCTGGTAAAGTTTCCAGCGCCTATAATTCCAATTACCCCTTTTTTTCCCTTAAAAGATTTATCTAGTATGCCAACAGTTCGGGCAGGGTCTTCGGTATTACCATATTCCAAAATTGAAGCAATGGATTTGGAATTGCCCATATCCCCATAAATCTTTTGGAAATCTTGCAAAGTTATCCGTTCCGTTATTAGTGGTTTTACTTTTAATGTCCCTTTCGAAATTGAATTTAAGATCGCTTCAAAATTTCTTTTTTCTGTCCACCGAACATAGCCAATGGGGTAATCATTTCCTTTTTGCTCATATTCCTCATCATATCTTCCTGGACCATAGGAGCAGGATACCTGAAAGGATATTTCCTTTTCATAAAAATCCGCTCTGCTTATGTTTAAACCAATTACCCCAACCAAGACGACCCGGCCCCTTTTCCTGCACATTTGAGCTGATTGCGAGATAATTTCATTGCTTTTGTTCGAGGCAGTAATAATTACTCCATCTGCACCAATTCCCTTTGTGTATGATTCTACAAATTTCACTTGGTCCGTGCCTTCACTGGGATTTATGGCCACAATACCTTTTTCATTGGCAATGCGCACTTTTTCCGGGTCAAAGTCGAACCCTACAACATTGCATCCATTGGCCAATAATAGTTCTGCCGTAACCAATCCTATTAGTCCCAATCCAACGACTATTATGGTTTCTCCAAAAGTTGGATCCAAAAGACGAATTCCCTGTAAACCTATAGCACCAATAACCGTAAACGTTGCTTCCTCATCTGTAACGTTTCCAGGGATTTTGGCCACCAAGTTTTTGGGAACATTCACAAATTCAGCATGGTTGCCATTTGATACCACTCGATCTCCAACTTTAAATTCGGTAACCCCTTTTCCTATGGCCACAACTTCTCCAACGTTGCAATAACCCAACGGCAAAGGTTGATTTAGTTTGTTGAACACGGCATCCATCGTGGGTTTTAACCCATCTGTCTTCACTTTGTCCAAGACCATTTTCACCTTGTCTGGTTGCTGTCGAGCTTTAGAGATAAAGTTGGCCTTGCCAAATTCAACCAACATTTTTTCAGTTCCGAGAGAGACCAATGATTTTGTGGTCTTGATTAGAACATGTCCTGATTTTGGCATTGGTACCGGTACTTCTTCCAAAATGGTTTCTCCATTTTTAAGATCTTGGACGATTTGTTTCATGTAAGGGAATCTTATTCAAAAATTTGAGCCTAGTTTCTTAGGGAAAATATTAGGTGCTGGCCCACTTAGTAAAAGTACTGTTTTGTCACTTCAAGTAAAGAAGGTTTCTATACAACTTATCAATTACAGAGTTGCTTTAAATGAAATCCATTCTGGGCAACAAAAATTCAATTGATATTTGAGACGACAGCTCTAAATTTACCTGTCTGTGTTCTTTCTATTTCATTTAAATATTCAAATTGTATCTTCAAAGTCGGTGAAATCCATTTTTTCACATCCTTTTTCAACTGTTCTTCATTTCGTTCCGTATAACCTTTCCTTCTTACAATCCTAAACACTATAGTGTCCTTTTTGATTTGCATTACTTGGCATTCCTTTATTTCTGTATGGCTTTTAAAGAGATAATCAAACCTCATAATTTTTGTTCCTTCAGGGGTAATCACAAAATCTTCGGATCGCCCCTCAATTGATAAAATGGACATAGAGCTCCTACCACAACTACATTTACTTGTTGAAACAACCGCCGAATCTCCCACTTTATATCGTATAAATGGCATTCCGTAGTTGGCAAAACCAGTGGAAATTATATCTCCCATGAATATGTCTTCACTTAATTGAACTCTATTTTCAAATTCCATATGCCCAAATTCAAAATCCTCGTGAAATACATCTTCTTTACAACGAGAAGCATTGGCCACACATTCACTAAAACCATATTGGTCAGTAACAATGCAATTAAACACTTCTTGAATTTTTTCCCTTTGATTCTGAAGTAATGCCTCGGCCCCAGTAAAAACATATTTGGGTGTATTCACCAGCTTTTTACCTGATTGTTCAATCAAAAGAGCTAAGCTATATATTATTGACGGGTACCCAGAAAAGAACACAAACTTTTTATCCTCCAAAAAGGCAATTATAGAGCATATATTTTCTTGTTTTATATGTTGCATGCTTATAAGGTGTTGATTCATGGGTGCGTTATACCTCCAAAATGGAGGTTTTTTTTGCCCTATGGGAACTACAAGCTTTCCTGTGAAATTGCATGACCTATCATATAGCTCTATACCAAACCTTTTTCTAAATCTCATCCAGACAGCCCACTGAAATTGTACAGCTTCTCTAGTAAGATAAAAATCCAATGCTTTTCCAGTACTTCCACTAGTATGATACTTTTCAAGCTTTTTGGGATTATAACTTGTAGATATCATGTCTTTGTAGTTTAACCTAACATCTTCTTTCGTTAAAATCGGCAGCTTTACAATGTCATCTATGGTTCGAAAATCTGCAGGAGTAAGGCCTATGGATGTCATTCTTTTTCTATAAAACTTTGTGGTATTGAAACTATGTTCAATAAGTTTTCTAAACTGTTCATCCTTGTACTCTTTTATTTCGGATGCACTTAACCACTGGCTTTCCAAAAGGGACGCTAGTTTTTTTTTGTAGTAATCATTGAATCTCTTTTGTTTTGCCCTATACCCATAAATTGAGCAAAATAAATTTTGAACAAAAACAGGAGAATTCTCATATATCTTTTCTACCAAACCAAATTTCTTTGTTTTAGTTAAACCTTTTTAACCACAAAACTAAAGAATGCCTAAAATATTTGACCCATAAGGTTTTAAACATTTCCATAAAGGTTGAATCATTATACTTATAAATGGGCAACATTTTTTTCTTTTCCCTGTTCTTCTTAAACCATTTCTGATAATCTAAACTTGAGTTTTTTGGAAAATCACTCAAGGATGAAACAGAAGATTTTTTATTCCAATTTACACTCTCCACATATTTTACCTGATCATCCATTGTATACTTGAAAAAGTGAAGTTTATGTTTATTGTTAAAATCGTACTCAAAAGCCATTTGATCCCTGGAAAAATCAGGATAGGAGACTTTTCCGTTCATAAAACAATTTTGCTTGAACAACCAATTGCCCAAACTGTAAATTATTGGTTTCCCTTTATATTCCTCCACTCCTTGAACTCTATGAGGATGAGCACCAATAACTGCATTTGCACCTGCATCCAAAGATTTAAATGCCAAGTCCCGATGCAAGGGCATTGGATATTTTTCCAACTCATAGTTCCAATGAACATAAAGGATAATATGCGATTGGGGAAACTCCTTTCTCAGCATTTTAACCTCCTTAAGCACAATTTGCTTTTTTAAAGGATTTACACCTGGCTTTTTTTTCTTGGCAGGTTCACATTGGATTGGAGACCAGCCATATGACAGAATAATCATATGCTCATTGCCCATCTTCAAGTGAAGCGGTTTGGATGCTTCTTCTAAATTGTTCCCTGCTCCTAAAAATCCGACCTCTAAATTACTAAGTCTTTGTATAGTCCCATTAATTTCTCCCACATCCATTATATGGTTATTGGCCAACGAGAAAGCAAATTTCTGGGTGTTTGTTAAATATTTTATTGCATCATAATCATTGAAGACAATTGGGTTCTTAAGTTCAGCGCTGGAAGATTTCAACAAGGGACCCTCTAAATTTCCAAACCATTGTTTTTCTTCGAGTTCTTTTGGAATTTTGGTTTTGATGGCATCTTTATAGGGCAATGCAATGTCTCCAACAAAAATCATGACTTAGTATTATATTAAAAACAATGGTATGTTTACATTTTTCAAACTCCCTTCAGTTTAAAGTTTAATCTACAACTGTACTTTGAAAATTGCTAATAAGGGTAGGTATAACAGACAATATTAATGCTGTTGGGACAATACCTTCCTGTCTACTTAAAAATGATTCTGCAACACATGCCAATCCAAAAATGCAACCAACAACGAAAACAAAACCATTGGACCTTTTGAAACCCCGCCAAATGGGAGAAAGTATGAACACACAAAAAATTAATACTCCCACAACTCCAAATCCTAGCCAACTATATAAAAATTGGCTATGGGGGCCATAATTTAAATGAGCTATTGATTTAAACCTATTTTGTTCATTTTGAGCTCTAAGAACATCTTTCACATCCCCCATTCCGTATCCTAGCCAAGGTTTTTTTTTGATTAGCTGAAAGGAGGATTTATATAGCATATATCGAGTCTCCGTACTCCCTGGCCTTAACTCTTTTGCAAACTTTTTTTCGCTATCATCCCCATTTGATAAAACATTTTCTATCTGATGAAGCATTGGTTCAAACCTATCCTTAACTACATTTTTAAGCGCAATTGAACTTACAATTAGAAGTGGAATGATAGCTAATAAATATCTTCTGTAACCAGTTCCTTTCCATGAAAGAAGAACCAATCCCGTCGCAACAAGAATTATCCAAGCCATTTTTGCCTGAATAAAAACAATCGATAATGAAAAGAAAAAAGCTATTATAATTGCCAACCATTTTGGGGTTTTCTTTATGGCCAAATTGAAGTTTTCAAAATAACAGCATATATATGCCAAACATAAGATTAAGTAAATCGAAAAATAACTTCTATGGATTTCGACAACAATGAAGTGTTTACTAAGATATTCATAAACAGTTCCTATTCGGTTACCTTCAGGTTTTTCTCCTAAAATACAGTATTCACCAATAACAACAGTGGTATATAAAAAATTTAGGAAGCTTATAATCAGTATCAGGAAACAACTTAAAACAAATATTTTAAAACATTCATGGACATGTTTTTTCTGAATGTTCAGGAATGGTAGTACTAATGGAAATATAACCAGCGATGATTTATGTTCTATTTGAGACAGCGCATTTTCAGTATTGTCAGATATTAATAAGCCCAATAAATAAATCAGAAAAAAGAGCAAAATGGGAATATTGTCTGGTAAAAACTCTCTAAATCTAACCTTCCACTTATTCCAATTCCCAAAAAGAAGTGTTACTGCCACAAACAATAGTATCGATAAAACTACTAGTCTTCCTCCGATAGGAATCATACAGAAGATAAGCGCCAAAGCAATAAAAGGTATTTTTTCAAAATTGAATTTTTCATGCATATTGCTGCTCTTTCAAATTATCTTCCATAAAAAAATGAAGCATCCCTAACATACAGAAAAACTATGAAGCAGCATGTACCTTTTCAATAATTTCAAGGTAAGCTATTGCCCTTGAAGTTGAAGTTTCAAACTTGTCCAATTGATTTTCTCCTTTTGCCTGAAGTTCTTTATACAACAAAGGGGAATTAAGCAACCTTTTGATTGTTTTAATGATATCATTGGGGTTCATGGGGTCGAAGTATAAAGCCGCATTGCCACATATGCTTTCTGCAAACGAGAGCTGAGATGTCAAGATAGGTAAACCCGAAATCATTGCTTCTGGATAAGATGCTGAAAAACATTCCAATAACGTTGGTAAAAACATTGCATCACATACCTCATATAAACAGGGGACTTCGTTTATTGGAGTGGGGCCTACATTAATAATTTGGTCATTATACCCTTCGAAGTGTTTTTCAAAATCCGATGGGTCAAGGGTTAAAACGAATACAGTGTCTGTGGAAAGAAGGTTTAAGTCAATAATCTGCTTTATAATGTCTAGATTTTTATGCTGGTAGTAGGAACTAACGGTAAGCAGCTTAAATCGGTGATCATTCCTTATAAAACCAAACTTATCACAGTTCCGCGCATCATCAAAAACTTGATGATATGAATTGCTAACGGTAAAAACGTTACTTCTGTCCACACCAAGGAATCTGGAAAGTCGATTGGCTACATCTGTTGTTTCGGTGATGTAGTAATCCACATTGTTTTTGAACAAAAATTTATGCACTGTTTCCTTTATAAGGATGTCCATTTTTTTACCGAATTTTATTTTTCTGAAAAATGGGGACTCCTTATATAAGTAATGAGGAATTGCATAACCGGCCACATGTAGCGTTTTTGGTTTCCAATAGGTGGGGCCAAAAACACTGAAAACGATATCAGGTTTTACTTCCAGCTCATGTTTGGCCAATTGTCTGGCCATTTTAAGCCCAAATGGTATTGAACTGGGTTGGACCATTAAGAAAGTGAATTGGTTTTTCGGGAAGTCAGAAATTCTTAGGGAGTTCAAAAAAGCTTTTTTGCCAACAACATAATAATCATGGTTATTGCCAAGTCGTGGCAATTCCTGGATAAATGATGTGGCAACTTGCAAAGCGCCTCCTTTGACTAAGTTTGAAACGTTAATGAGTATTCTCATGCAAAAGAAAGTCTAAGTACTTGGCAGCTATTTGGGGAACTGTTTGTTGCTTTCCAATCAGGGAAGATTCTGCTTCAAACCCTGCTCTTATGTTGGGGGAATTCATAAGTTGTTTTAATTTTTTTTCGAATTGATCCTCATCATTAAGTTCCACCAAATAACCATTTTTTCCGTCCTCTATCAATTCTTTCGGGCCAGTATCACAATCATAGCTGATTGAGGCAAGAGGAAAGGCCATGGCTTCCAGCAAAGCATTAGGATACCCCTCAAAGATTGATGTCATGGCAAAAATACTGCTCTTTGACATGAATGCGCCTACATCTTGGCGAACTCCATGTAATTTAACACGATCTTCCAAGCCTAAATGCCCAATTTCCTCTTCCAATGACTTTCTCATTGTCCCTTCACCCAAAATATGGAGTTCCCAATCCATCATGTTTATTCTTCCAAAAATCCTTATTAAAGCCATTTGGTTTTTTTGTTCCTCAAGTCTTCCTATGTTCAAAATTATATTTTGTTTCGAGTCAATGTTTTGATCAATCTTCTCAAATGTGCGAATTGGATTGGGTATGACCTTAATCCTTAAATTCCTCATTTGTTTGGAAAGAAAGTTTTTGGACGTTTGTGTTTGTACTATTATTCCATATGCCCTAGGATATAACTTGTTTCTTAACCACATGATGTAATTTTTCCTTTTTATAAAAGGGCTGTTACGGTCAGAAACAAATATCTTTTTGCCCAAAAACATACTTGCCAATAGTACAAATGAATTATATCCTTCTCCAAAACTCAAAACGGCATCCGCTTTGCTTCTTTTTATTTTTTTTCTTAAAAAAGCAAACAATCTAATTGCATACCATAGTTTGGAAACCACTTTTTTTCTATACGTAAAGTTTGGCATTACAACGCTGGCAGTATTTGGGTGAACGGGATAAAACGGAATATGTTTTGTCAGGAAAACAATTTCAATATCATGCCCTTGTTCGCTCCATATATTTCCTAATTCGTTCATTACCCTTTCCATACCTCCACTCTTATATGTTGGGATTACCAACATTATTCTGCTCTTTTTCATATATCAATATCTTTCACTAAGTGGGGCATCTTCTGTAAAAATGCTATACGTAAACAATGTATTCATATCAAAAAGGCTATTGAAAAGAACATCTTTAAGAATATAAATTATGGTAAAATTATAAAGCAAAAAGACCAAAAAGAACAATTGCAAAAAAAGTTTGTTTTTATGTCTGCGGAAGCACTCATAAATTATGAGGAATATCAACACTGGCCTTGCCACATATCCAATTCTCGTAAAAATGTCAGGAGCAGCAGAAAAAACATTCATAATAAATAGAAGAACATAAACCAGATTTCTAAGAATCGATTTCCGTTTATAGGTTATCAACAAATAAACATATGCAAAATAGGTCCATAATATTTTGATATAATAAAGAACAACAGCGCTTTTGGATTCCAGCATTGCTTCCTCAATAATATCCAATCCCGTAAGGTAGCCGATAGCCTTTTCTTGAATATTTCCCTTAAGGGGAAGTATGGCAATAGCTGTTAAGAGAAATTCCTTCGGAATAAAAACAAACCCTAGCGAACAAATAAAGAGTATCAGACATACTGCATCTTGTTTTTTTATTCTGTTGAAAACCAGATATACAGGAACAAACAGAATAGAAGAAAAATGTATGAAACATGCTATTATCAAATATGGATATCCCTTTCTTCCTTTTTCAAAAAATGCATTAAAGAATGCTAGGAAAACAAAGGAAAATGCCATGTAATTCCGGAGGCCCATCAACAACAATTTCCACTGAAATGAAAATATCAGCATTAACAATCCAACAGAAAACAGGTTAACCGAAGACTGTTTAAAAAACCTATAAAAAACAAGAAAGAAATTATTCAGGGTCAAAAAAACCACAAAGCTTGCAAATAGGCGTGCCGACAACCCCATTTTTGCGAACATGTACATTATCCAATAGAACAGGAAATCCGGTCTGGTCTTTAGGTAATTCAGGAAGCTTTTGATTGACATATCTCCCATTTCCTCGAAAAGGGCATAATGTCTTGCAAGGTCATCAATTGTTTTGGGAATCAACTGATACTCTATAAGTGCAACAAAAATTGTGAAAAGTATGAGTGCTGTCCGTTGTTTTTTGATTATTCCAAAAACAATTCCTGGCAGCGCAAGAAAAGGACTTAAAAGAAATGCCATTCCACTGGCAAGTGTATCTACATCAATTTTTTTTTGAATCCTCAATTTCATGATCATTGTTGGCTGAGCACTTTGATGGCCTCTTGAACCATAAACTCTTGAGGAACAAAGCTGCCATGGATCCATTCCAGATTATGATTCCAATAACCTGGGCATGAATCATACGCTTCAATGGAAAACGCATAACTTATTTCCACTATTAGCGGTTTGCCCATTTTATCAACTACAAAATCAAAGGCAACACATTGCGAGTCTATTTTCTGTGCTGCATCAAAAGCTACTTCCAATACATCACTATTTAGGGAGGTATTGTCCAAATAATTAATAATCCCACTTCCAGAAGCTCTAAAATCCCCTTTCCTGACCAGGCGTTCTATGGCAAATGCTTTTTCCCCAATTACTATTACCCTTATGTCCGATTTATTATTTGGAACAAAGTCTTGAAAATAAACATACCCCTTTTCCTTTCCTGAAACTTTTTCAAGTCTTGATTTCAAAAATAGTCTGGCTATGCCCTTAAAAATTCCCAAAAAGGACTTAAAGTCTTTATCTTTTCTAAAATGCCATATTCTATTATAAAATAGGGCTGTGCGCCCACTTTTGCCAAATCCTCTGCCAAAACTCTTTCTAACCAGTCTTTTGGCGGCGCCCTTTGTTTTAACCAGTTTTACATTGATTGCACCGGCTCCTCCCCTTAATTTAAATACTTTTGGATACGTAGTGTGTTCTGCCCATTTGAGTGCTTTCTGTCTATCATAAAAAACATAACTCGAAACCAAAGGTAGTTTCAATGCCTCGAGTAAATACTTCTGCCCTATCTTGTCATCAAAATGCCAAGATGTATTAATGGACGGAAAAACCACAATCCCACTGTTTTCAAGGGCATGAACCAATTCCTTAGCAAATAGAACAGCTCTATGGTCTTCCTGGTCCCAATGCCATAAGAGCACCTTTATTCCTCTTAAGTCTGCTACAATATTGGTGTCATAGCAATCGACCACTATATATTGGATGTCTTGTTTTTCACAATACTGTATCCATCTATCGCTAAAACTACCTGGTCTTCGGTGTATTGCTAACAAATTATCTTTTTTTATAGAACTGATTCAACACCTCCATGCTTAGGTCATAATGGGCCTCACACCTAAAAAAGTTGTGTACATCCAACAAATTTCTCCTATTAAAAACCCATTTTCCCAGACCAACTTTTTTAAGCACCCGCTTAAGGAAAGATCTTTGGCCATTTATAATAAACAACCTGTTTGTGAATTCATGCATTGCAAACTGTTCCCATTTGTCTGACAATTTACGCTCATCCTGAATAACCTCATTTATGGGATAAATTGTCTTTTCAAAGAACTCCTTTTTTTCTTCTTCAGAAAATAGTCTTATTCCTTGTATGCTTTGATGATACGGTATGATTTTAAAATCAAGAATGTTTTTCGAATCCAGTTTTATCAGATATCCTTTAAACCAGTTGTCCGATTGACTTTCACTGTGAAAAACCAAATTCCCTAAACTGTAAACGATGGGCACGCCCTTAAACGTCTCGAAACCACTTGCGCAATGTGTGTGATGTCCAACAATTACGTCTGCACCATTTTCCGCATAAAATCTATATTGTTTTACCATTCTTGGACTTGGGTAGGGATTAAATTCATGCCCTCCGTGGATAATCAAAATAACAACGTCGGCATTCTTTTTTGCCTCCTTTATTTGATGCAGGTTATCTATTAGGTTCATTGGGTTGGCTCCAGCTTGGTCCTTTTTTGCAGAGGCCCATTCATTTTCTGCAATATTCAAAATAGCTATTTTCTGCCCTTCTGACTCAACAACAAAAGGAGCTTGGGCCTCTTGAAGGTTCATCCCTGCACCGACAACCTCAATACCACTTTTAAAACAAACATCGAGGGTTTCTTGAAGGCCTTTTTCTCCATAATCCAAAATATGATTGTTGGCAAGAGTCAAAAGATCAATGCCTCCAGCTTTCAATGCTCCAATAGTTTTGGTGGAGGCCTTTATGCATGGCCCAGTTTTGGAAATTCCATTGACGGCGCTGGTAAGTGGAGATTCTAGATTCACAATTGAAAGGTCTGTACTCTGGAACAGCTCAAGTGAATCTCCCCAAATCTTTTCCGGCTCATGAATTGCATATCTTTCCAACTCACCGCCTAAGAAGACATCACCTCCTATTAGGATATTCATATTCTAATAAATAAAAAATGTATCCTATAAAAATACAATTTATCAATATCCCAACTAAAGAAAAAAGTTTTACGCTTAACAACATGCTGCCCGTTAATGCGCCAAAGTACAAACTCAAAAATCTTAGTATAAAAGATGCGGTTTCAATAATAAGCTGTTGTCTTTGCTTGTTAAGAATATAATACATAGCCGCTGCTGGTGGGTTAGTAAACATCAGGCCTACCCAAAGAAACATCCAACTCGCGTACTCCCCTGCATTGGACCACTCTTTACCAAAAACGAACTCAAAAATGTTCTCGCCATAAAAGAATATGGCACATAACGGAATCAATACAATCAAAAAAAGCGTAAAGGTCACTTTCTTAAATTTTTTTCTCAATGACAAAAAATCATCGCTGGAATCTGCAGCCTCTTTAAAAAAGACTTGCCTCACGGAGTTTCCAATAAGAGCGGAAGGCAATTGTAAAATCCTCATTGCAAAAAAATACGCCCCTACTTCAACTGCCCCAAAATAATTGCCAAACATAATTACAGGCAAGCCTTGCGAAACCGAATTCAATAGATTTTGTGGAGCGGAATAGACCGGGAAACGATAGTTTTTTTTAGCAATCTCCCATAATGGTTTTGCTTTTTTCGTGATTGTCAATAATTCCTTTATAAATGGAGGGAGTAAGACCAAAAGTCCAAAAAATGCGCCTATGATATTGCCCAAGACCAAACCGGTACCAGATCCAACAATGAAGGCCAAAATGAGTTGGCTACTTGTCAGGGAAACCTTGTCGAAAACAGATTTTTTCGCCAATCTCTTATATCGCTTTTCCCTATTGGACAGTTGTATTAGAATGGCATTAACCCCCAACAATAGTGATAATGTTCCCAACAATAGAATGCCTTGTGGACCATAATCCATCCCACTGAGCTTTTTTAAAAGCTCTGGCCAGAAATAGCTTATAATGCAAAATGATGTAATTATGGCAAATAAGCCAATTGCAGAAAGGATAACAAGCGAATTCCTTTCCTTATCCTCTTTGCATGGAACAATCGCCATTTCATACTTTAAGGTGGCTGTACCAGACAATATTAATGACAATGTAATAATGCCTCCCAGATATCCAAAATCACTTTGGTCATAGAGCCTAGAAAGTACAGGGGACATCAACACGCCAACGATCTGCGCTATAAAGGTTCCAGAGGCTAAGAATGAAACGTTCTTTACAAATTGATTATTAAAGACTCTAATTAACTTCATCAAGGAGACTTTGATTAAGCCCATTTATTTAACATTCTAGAAAGATGTCCATCTTTATACTAATCAAGTTTGTCCTTAAATGACCATAATCACACCCTAGTATTAGCATTGCATCTGAATTTCGCATAAGATTTTAAAGCGCTTCAAATTAACCATAAAAATTATGAATGAATTGTCCTTAATAATTTAATTCATCTCCAGAAGTGGTTCTTGTTTGAATACCATGGGGTTCGATTTTCCTGAATCAAATGAGTTTAGTTAGCGGGTCAGTCTATTTCGGAACGTCTTGGGAAAACCATTCACAATTAAAGGAACGAAAACCCTTAATTTCTCTCTTCATAACGGTCTTAAAGGTTTAAGACAAACATGATTGCCTTCAAGATATTTCAAAACTAAACAATCATGCCAGCAGCAACCGTTTCGTTAGTGTTCTCGTCAACCAAAATAAAGCTACCTGTGGTTCGGTTCTCCCTATAGGAATCCACCAATAAAGGTTTGGTAGTCCTGATTTTTACCTTGCATATATCATTCATACCCATTTCCACGTCCTCCGGCTTGCGGTTCAAGGTGTTGATATCAATTTTGTAGATGACCTCCTTAATCATCGCCTTTTGTTCGTTGGAAGTGTGCCTGATCGTATATTTTGCCCTAGGTTTTGCCGAGTCGTTATGTAACCAGCAAAGCATAGCTTCTACATCCTGACTGGGCTCCGGTTTGTTGTTGGAACGTGCGATCATATCCCCACGGCTAATATCAATATCATCTTCCAGCGTAATGGACACGGACATGGGTGCAAAGGCTTCTTCCAATTCCCCATCATTTGTGTCTATGGATTTTATTTTTGAAGTAAATCCAGATGGCAAAATAGTAACCTCATCGCCTTTCCTGAACACTCCACTGGCAACACGGCCGGCATAACCCCTATAATCGCGGTATTCCTCACTCTGGGGGCGCAATACCGTTTGAACCGGGAATCTTGCATCCACTTTGTTGATGTCACTACTAATATGCATGGTCTCCAGGGTATGCAATAAAGGTGCCCCCTGGTACCAACCCATATTTTCCGATCGGTTTACCACATTGTCTCCCAACAAGGCGCTTATTGGGATAAAGCGGACATCTTTGACCAATAATTTTGAAGAAAACTCCTCAAACTGGCCAATGACCTTGTTGTAGGCTTCCTCCTTGAAATCCACCAAATCCATTTTATTGATGCAGACAATAATGTGCGGTATTTGAAGCAAGGAAGCAATAAATGCATGTCGCTTGGTCTGTTCAATTACCCCGTGCCGTGCATCAACCAAAATGATGGCGGCGTTGGCCGTGGAAGCCCCGGTGACCATGTTTCGGGTATATTGAATATGTCCTGGTGTATCCGCTATGATAAATTTCCGTTTCGGAGTAGTGAAATAGCGATAGGCCACATCAATGGTTATCCCCTGTTCTCTTTCATCCCGTAAACCATCCGTGAAAAGCGCCAAATCCACACCTTCATGCCCCTTTTGTTTACTGGTGTTCTCAATGGCCTCCAGTTGGTCTTCAAAAATGGACTTGGAATCATATAGAAGTCGCCCTATCAAGGTGCTCTTTCCATCATCCACACTGCCCGCGGTTGTAAATCGTAATAGTTGATTGTTGTCTAACATCTTCGTGCTTAAAAATATCCTTGTTTCTTTCGGTCTTCCATGGCTGTTTCGGAGCGTTTATCATCACTCCTATTCCCCCTTTCGGTCTGGCGCATCGCGGCCACTTCCTGGGCAATTTTTTCCAACGTGTCGGCATCGGATTCAATGCCACCCGTGATGGTAATATCCCCCAAGGTTCTAAATCGAATTTTTTTGGTTTCGATTTTTTCCCTTTCATCCAATTGCAAAAACTCAGAATTGGGAATCCAGGAATCATTCCTCCAAACCACTTCGCGTTCGTGCGCAAAATAAAGTGATGGGATTTCAATGTTTTCCCTTTTGATGTAGTTCCAAACATCCATTTCGGTCCAATTGCTTATTGGAAATGCCCTAAAGTGCTCTCCTTCAAAATGCTTCCCGTTGAACAAGTTCCAAAGCTCTGGCCTTTGGTTTTTGGGGTCCCATTGGCCAAAATCGTCCCGGTGCGAAAAGAACCTCTCTTTTGCCCTTGCCTTTTCCTCATCCCTACGGCCTCCGCCAATGGCACAATCTACTTTATTCGATTCTATGGCGTCCAATAGGGTGGTGATTTGAAGGGCGTTACGCGTGGCATTCTTACCCTTTTCTTCGGCCACCCGACCAGTGTCAATGGATTCCTGAACGGATCCCACAATAAGTCTTACTCCAAGAGATTTGATAAGATCATCCCTAAATTTTATGGTTTCAGGGAAATTATGGCCGGTATCCACATGCATCAAGGCAAATGGGATCTTACTCGGGAAAAATGCTTTTTTCGCCAAGTGGGTGACCACAATGGAATCCTTTCCCCCTGAAAACAATATCACAGGATTTTGGAATTGGGCCCAAACTTCTCTCAGCACATAAATGGCTTCGGACTCCAATTCATCCAGATAGTTCAAATAATACTTACTCATTTTCTTGAAGTTCTAATTTTTTTTGAATTGTCTTATAGATAATTTCAATGCTCTCTGCCACCGTATTTTTCTCTGTTACCTCAACGTCAGGATTTGTTGGGGCTTCATAAGGGGCAGAAATTCCTGTCATGTTTTTGATTTCCCCTGCTCTTGCTTTCTTATACAATCCTTTTACGTCCCTTCTTTCGCACTCCCCCAAACTGGTGTTTACAAAAACTTCAATGTAATTGTCGGCTTCAACTGTTTTCTTTATGAATTCCCTGTCCTTTTCATAGGGTGCCACGAACGCAGCCAAAACCACAATACCGGCATCGATGAACAATTTGGAGATCTCACCAATCCTTCTATTATTTTCTGAGCGATCTTCCGGACTGAACGTCAGGTCAAAATTAATTCCTCTGCGGATATTATCACCATCCAGCACATATGTTTTTATACCGGTTTCAAATAGTTTTTGCTCCAACGCATTTGCAATGGTGGATTTTCCGGAACCGGATAGGCCTGTAAAGAATATGAGAAAGGAATTGTGCTTGTTCATGGCTCTTCTTTCCTTTCTACTGATCTTATAACTATGGGTTATGATGTTCTTTTCCATTTTTTAGCTCTTATTCTAATGTCGAGTCCGTAGTTGATGCGGTACCATGCCCTTTCATGAAGGTAGTATAGCACCATTTTGGTAATTACTTCGGCAAAGCCTATTTTTAAACCGGTCAGGGGATTTCCTGATATGATCCAAGAAAGTACTATGGTATCCATAGTACCTATTGCCCTCCACGTAACCGTTTTTATCAGGTGCCTTTTTTGGCTATTGGTAACATCAACTGAGAGCCATACCCTCTCATGAAGATAGTACAAAACCATTTTGGTGAGCAATTCTGCAAGGCCTATCTTAAGTCCAGTAAAAGGGTTTCCGGTGATTATCCAGGACAAAACAATGGTGTCCAGAGTGCCCACTATGCGCCAGGTAATGGTCTTGGCCAAGTGCCTTTTGTACGAGACCTTTCCCATTAACCCTTGATAAGAAAATAGCTGTTCAACAAATTTTCCTTATTATACTGGAGTTCAGCATTTGTTTCTTTCGAGATTACCTGAAGTCCAACAGCATTGCAAATAGCGTGCCCGGCAGCCGTATCCCATTCCATGGTAGGGGCAAATCGAGGATATACATCCGCTTTACCTTCGGCCACCAAACAAAACTTTAAAGAACTTCCTTTGGAAACAATTTCGATTTCTTCGTACTGTTCTTTTAATTGGGAGATGAAATCCTCTGTATCTTCATTCATATGGGATCTGCTTCCCACCACCCTTATTTTCTTGGGTGAATCAGTTCCGGGAACAATCTGTGCTTCGCTGTTAAATAGGTGTTCCGGTAAATTATGTTCTTCATCCAGATGAAGCTTATAGGCCTTTTTTTCCTTGGTATCAGCACAATAGAGCTCGCGGGTAACGGGAACATAAATGACCCCCATTACTGGGACTCCATTTTTGATCAAGGCGATGTTTACCGTAAACTCACCATTTCTTTTGATAAATTCTTTGGTTCCGTCCAATGGGTCCACCATCCAACAGGTCTGCCAATCTTTCCTGACGTTAAATTCCAATTGTTTGTTCTCCTCAGAAATAATGGGGAGTCCGGTTGGGACCAAATGTCCATTAATTACTAGATTGGATTTTAGGTCCGCAGTTGTCAAAGGGGATTTATCTCCCTTTTCCAATACCTGGAAGTCCATTTTCTCATATACTTCCAAAATTGCCTTCCCTGCATCTATTGATGCATGTATTGCGGTCTGTAAAAGACTTGAGGTTTCAAGGTTGGATTTCAATTTCTAAGATTTTTGCAAAACTATACTATCTCCGTCATGGGGGTCTAACGGATGAACTAACTAACCGCAAATATGGTTGATTATTGTCCTAGGCCACAAACATTTACGTTTAACTGACCGTTTTGGGAGATATATGTTTTAAGGGCCCTTAATTTTGAGAATAATCTCTTAAAAATTTATTCAATTGAAGGGCCAATAATACACCAATTACCATAACTAGAAGAACCAATGGCAATACAAAAAGATACCTATTCCAAAGCCCTTTCAATGCAACTCCTCTTGTTGGGAAATCGCTTATAATATTTAGAATTTCGGATTTATTCGCCCTTTCACGATTAAGTTCCACCAACCGCTCTTTTAGAACCTCCTTTTCCTGGACCAAGGCCAACTCCTTATTGCGGGACTCCCCATTTTCAGCCAAATTGATATTGGTTCCTTGCATAGGCTTGTCGGCCTCTTTAATCAATACCGTTCTGTATAAGCTCTGAAGAGAATCAATTTCCGTTAATTGCTTCAGGTATATTTCTTCTTGAAGATCTAAGTTTTCGTCATTTATCTTCTTTTGCAACTTGAAGTAATCATTTACAGAGATTGATCCAATGATGGCCTGCTGCATTTTTTTTGCCACCTTGTTATTCGTACTCATCACTGAAATTTGATGAAATCTGGCATCAAGGGAATTGAAGTTTTTTAGATAATTTTCAAAATCAATTGTCTTGATCGTTGTGGTGTCCAGATTTTTGATAAAATCATCGAACAGCTTAATTTTTTGGTTTTCATCTGAATAAGAATCCACGAAAATCTGTATTATGCTTCCAGCCTCATGCTCAGTTATATTGAGTGCCGTTGCCAAAGTTGTTGAATCTTTTGCTTTGGCCAAGTCGTCGTAAAAATCAATATTGTTATAGAGCTGTTGTACGCTGTTGAAATTAGGTTCCACAACCATTTTGGATATGTACTTTTCAGGTAATCTTTTATCCAAAAAGTAGCCTGCTACGCCCCCTACAATAACTGCAATGGACAACACGATGATATTCTTTTGAATGAATATCAGTAACAAAATCAACAGATGGAATATCCCCTTAAAAATACCGCCAATAAAATTAAAGAATCTTTCAAACGCCCTGCCAATAATCTGGAACAATTGCCCCAAATCTATTTCGTCTGAACTGTTGTTAACTGGTTGCTCTGCCATTTTATGAGTTGAATATTTGTTTTAAAATCCTGTCCGTAATCAAATACGTGGGTTTTACCCCAGTTGTTCCCAAGCCTCCTGATGCCAATGTACTTCCAGTTTCCAGCGGGTTGTCTGAGGCATAATACGCGTAACGAACCTTCACATCCTTTTTGATGCTTTTGCGGATCTTGGAAGCTGATTGAATGGCTTTTTGATAATGGACTCCTTCCATTTCCAATCCGATGACGCTCCAGGTGGACTCATGAAAAAACTTTAGTATGTCCTTGTTTTGCAACGATGTTCCCAATACCGTGACCATCGCTCCTTCCAAAACCAACAATCCATGACCTTCAAAATCTTTGGCACACAACTCATTGTCAAATGGGTAGTTGTCCGCCGTTCCCTCAAAAATATGGGCCGTTGGAATCATCAAATCCCCCTTTCCTCCTTCCAAAATTCCTGCTTTTCCCATTATGGAAATGGAATCGACATTCAAAAATTGCTTTTTGCCGTTTTTCTCAATAGGCTTTAACAATTCATCTATGGTTTCATACGCTTGTTCGCCAAAAGCATAGTCCATAACAAAGATAACGGGTTTTTCATCCTCGGAAATTCCTTCAGGAAAGTCGTAACAACAAGTGTCCTTTCCAAATTTGGCCGCATCAAAAATCTGAACGTCTATATTGGCCCCGGATTGATCATCCAAAAAGATCATCCCATTTTTTTCTGCCACTCGCTGAACCTTTTTTCTCAACTCTTTGTTCTCTGATGAGCTCAATGCTTCATAAATATCCAAGGATTTGGCTTCGGGAAACTCTTTTGCCAAAGTATTCCGTGCAAAAAGGGAATTCATGACACTGTGCATGTTGGCACTAATGATATGAAGGGGCCTTCCAAGTAAGTTGTTCTTGATAAGCGTGTTTTTGATCATTTGTGCCCAGCGCTCGCCATGGATATGGTGTCCCAAACGTTCTCTTAAGAGTGGACTAAATGTAATGGTGCGTTTTAAGCCTGTGGTTTCTTCTTCTATGGCCAGTTTTCCCAACCAATAGATCACATCCAAAAAGCGATCCGGATTTTCGGGTGTCTTCAGTTTATCCTGAATTTCCACAACTTCTTCAAAGGTCCTTCCCAAAATATTGGCTGCATGGATCATGGCTATTTCGCGTTGGGATTTTTCCTTTTCCTCACTTACGATAAATTCGGATAGCTTGTCCCAATCCCTAATGGTCTCGGCCTCATCTACCAAGACCCGCCTGCATATCTTGCCGGATTCGATGAACAGGAAAGTAAGGTGGGTAAGAATATCATAAATATCACTCCTGCCCCGGGTTATTTCAATGTTCATCTGTTCCTCATCAATCCGGTAACAGTTTCTTCGTCTTTTTGGTGGGATGATGGCCGCCAAATGCGATTTTGAAAATCCCTCATCAGAAGTCAGGTTGATATAACGGCATTCCTCGATTCCTTCAGGCAATCGTTCCAGCACATAAATGAGTCCGTTGAGCTCCGCCTTATCTTCAGCAACGGAACCATATATCTCAGGTCGAAGAAGCAACAAGGCGTTGCGGAGCGCATTGCCGGAAACCCCGGAAGGCTTATAAAATCCACGGTTAAGGAGGTGGCGCATGGTAATGTACAACCGCTCAATGGCGTTGGTGGACTCTTGCGCCCGGGTAGCCTGTTTAACTTTGGTGGTCATCATAATTTAGCGACAAAAATACATGAATTCCCACGAAAGCAGCAGCTTTATTTGAATCTAAACAAGAAATGGTCGAAGGCCATCGGCAAGCTTTCGGTCATTGGACAACCTTTGCACTTTGTTCTGGCCTCCCAGTTTGCCAATGGTTTTCATATAGTTTTGAAATCCGCCTGTTTTAACACTTGATATTTTTAGAGGTTGAAGAATGTTCCCCGCGATCAGGTCCAAATAGTAACTGTTTTGGGATTTCATGCTTTCTTCCATAAGCGATGTGAACACTGAAAAATCCGTAGGGGGCTTTTCAAATTCAATAAACCATTCGTGATAGGGCAATTCGTTTGGCGGGGGGGCAGTTTGGGGTGCCACTGTAAACTCATTGACCAGGGCATCGGTTTGGGACACCGCAGTTTTTAATGCCTCCTCCACTTCCTTGGCAATGACATGTTCTCCAAAAGCGGAAATAAAGTGTTTTATGCGACCAGAAACCACTACCCTATAAGGGCTGTCAGAAACAAACCGAACGGTATCCCCAAGATTATACGCCCACAATCCGGCATTTGTGGATATAATCATGGCATAATCCACGCCCAATTCCACTTCACCAATGGTTATACGCTTCCTTGTGGGCTCAAAGAACTCATCGGCCTTTATAAATTCATAGAATATCCCTGAATCCAAAAGTAAAAGCATGCCTTCCTCCTTTTGTGAGTCTTGGTACGCAAAAAAACCTTCGCTTGCAGGAAATAGTTCAATGCTATCCACTTTCCTGCCGATCATTTCCTCAAATTTGGCCCGATAAGGTTCATAGTTTACCCCCCCATATATGAACAGCTGGAAATTTTGAAAAAGCTCTCCGACTTTCTTGCCGGATTTGGCATTTAATTTCTCAAAATACATCTGTACCCAAGATGGTATTCCGGCAATAACCGTCATATTTTCATTTTCGGTCTCTTCCACGATCTTGTCCACCTTGGTCTCCCAATCTTCAATGCAGTTTGTTTCCCAACTGGGTAACCTGTTTCTTTGGAGGTAGTTGGGAACGTAATGTGCCGAAATTCCGGAAAGCCTGCCCAGTTTTATTCCTCCTTTCTCTTCCATTTCAGGACTGCCCTGTAAAAAAATCATTTTCCCATCCACGAAATCGGCATTTCCGGTTTCATTGATATAGCTTAAAATGGCGTTTCTGGACGCTTCCACTTGATATTTGATGGACGCCTTTGTAATCGGAATATACTTTGCCCCGGAAGTCGTGCCTGAAGTCTTAGCAAAATAAAGAGGTTTGCCTGGCCACAGTACATCGGACTCTCCATTCATGATCCCATGTACGTAATCCTTTAGTTCCTCATAATCCCGGATGGGCACTTTTTCGACAAAATCCTTATGCGCTTCAATCTCTTGAAATGTATGGTCCTTGCCAAACCGGGTGTTCTTGGCCTCGGCAATCAAATCATTAAAAACCTTATCCTGCGTGCCAATAGGGTCATTGGCCCAAGTCTTGGTTTTTTGGGAAATTCGTTTGGCAAATTGTTTTGCTGCAAAAGATTTGAGGGACATTTACTTAAAGTCGATATAGTTTAAAGGGTTCACCGGTCTTCCTTTTTTCCAAAGTTCAAAATGAAGATGGGGTCCGGTGGTAAGTTCCCCTGTATTGCCTATGGATGCTATGACTTCACCCGCCTGAACCAGTTCTCCCTGAGATTTGCTTAGGGAACCATTATGCTTGTAAACGGAGGTCAGGTCGTCTTGATGTTTGATAATGATCACATAGCCGGTTTCCGAAGTCCATTCTGCAAAAAGTACGGTTCCATCCGCTATGGATTTCACTGGGGTATCTTTTGGGGCCACAACGTCAACGGCATAATGCTTGTTCTGTGGATCGAAGTTTTGGGAAATACTCCCATTTAGGGGAGCAAATAGCAAGGTGCCCACATTTTCGATATTTCGTTCAAACAAATTGTATTTGTCTTCCAATTCTACCTCTTCCCGAAGTAAAAGGTCTTCCCTGATAGGGGTAAGATCTACACTGGAAGGATCTAGTTTGTATTTTTCGAATAGGGAATCCCTGTTTACTTGGTTGTTTTCCACATCACCTCGGAGTACAAGGCGAACATTGTCCAAATACCTATTGGTATAATTTAGGACTGTTACCAGAGAGTCCGTTTTATATGTGAGTTCAGTGGCCTGCCTTTTTAATCGGGTGGAAGAATAGCCTGGGATGTACTCCCGTAAGGGAGTAAATGCGATGATCAAGGTGGTCAATCCAATAAGTACAATGATGAAAAGTGTGCCCGTAACAAAAACATTGAGTCGGCTAAGCTTGAATGAGATTTTCTCCTCAAAGGTGCTTTCATTCAAAATCACCAGCCTGTACTTGTGCAGCAGCTTCTGTTTTATTTCCTTTCTTTTCTTCTTGTCCTTGGCCATGATGGACAAAGATAACCCTAGATTTTAATTTAGATGTTAAGCTTTTACAAAACACCGCTTTACCTCCTTGTTTGTTCAAAAATGGGGTCTAACTGCTAATTTTCGTTAACGGGATAGGTGCTTACGGTTCTTTTTTAGTAATTTTACCTTTCATTTAAAGGCGTTGCGATTATGATTGCTCAAACTTTTTTTCTTGGTATGCTTGGCCCTTGGCAAATTGTGCTGATTGTGGTAGTGGTTCTTTTGCTCTTTGGAGGCAAAAAGATACCTGAACTCATGAGAGGTCTTGGAAGCGGAATCAAGGAGTTCAAAGACGCATCCAAGGAAGATGAAAAATTGGAAAGCGGCAAGGAACCTGACGCTTAGATTCATCTTATTGGGCAGATTTTTCTTACTTGGACATTCCCTGTATTTATAGGGGATTGTCGATGAAAAACAACATTTTTCCCTCTTTCACGCCACAATTTCCCTCTTTCACAACAAAAACTTATTCGCGCTATCACCATATTCTATTTTAGCGTTTGATTACTGTATACCGGTCTTGCGCCGATATCGGTACCCATAACTGAATCTTGGTTAGTTCAGAAAGAGGGACTTATGAAGAGACCTATTTTAATCTTATTTCTTTTGCTGTCCATTGGACTTCACGCCCAATCTGTGTCTTTTTTGCAGTTTGAGGATGAGGATCTTAATGTGACAACAGAAAGTACCCGCGGAAGCTATTCCTCACAGACTGCCTTTTTGAGGCAATTGGAGGGTATGAGCACTAGGGCGCTGGTCAAATTCGTCCGAAAAAAAGGAATTACGGAGAAGCTCATCCAGCAAGCGGATGACTTTTTTGGTAAAATGTGGTATGCGGAAGCCGCCAGGGTATATGATATTGTCCTGGAAAAAAGCGATGCAGAACATACGTTTCACTTACTTTCCCGTGCCGGGGATTCACATTACTACTCCGGCAATATGGAAAAAGCCTTTAAATGGTACCATGAACTGTATGAGACCTTTGGTCAGGAAATCACAGAAGAGAAGTTCTTTAAATACACCCACGCACTTAAAGGAACTGGACGTTACAGAAGGGCGGCCAAACTGACCAAGCTCTTTAGGCAAAAGAGGGGAGAATCTATAGATGAGTTTACTAGAGATCCCAACACTTGGTCAGCCCCCAAGCTCATTGAAGTAAAAAACCTTTCCATAAACTCCAAATATTCTGAGTTTTCACCTATGTTCCATAATGGAACAGATGTGGTGTTTGCCTCTTCTTTGGATTCATCCTTCCTGGCCACAAGAAAATATAGATGGAACAACCAACCATTTCTGGACCTATATGTAGCCAAAGCTGACGAGGAGGGAGAGGACCTTAAACATGCAAAAAAGTTCTCAAGAAAGATAAATACAAAATATCACGAAGCCTCGGTTTCCTTTTCCCCTGACCAAAAAACCATCTATTTCACCAGAAACAACTATGGTAAAAAGTTGAAAAGGGGCAAAAATGGTATCAACCATCTAAAAATCTATAAATCCCAACTTGTGGATGGTGAATGGACCAAGGCGGTTGAACTACCCTTCAACAGCGAGGATTTCTCCACAGGCCATCCATCAGTAAGTCCAGATGGAAAAGAGCTGTATTTTGTTTCTGACAGGCCTGGCGGATTTGGTGGCACAGACGTTTATGTGGTGGACATTTTGGATAATGGCGGTTTTTCCGAGCCTAAAAATCTAGGTCGTACCGTGAACACCAGCAAAAAGGAAATGTTCCCATACATTACTAGCAATGCCCTGTACTTCTCCTCGGATAGGACGATGGGTCTAGGAGGATTGGATATATACAAGTCCGAACATGTAGACGGGGTTTTCAGTGTGGGCATCAACCTTGGGGAGCCCATTAACAGCAATAGGGATGACTTCTCCTATATTATTGAAGAAAGTAAGGGCAAAGGGTATTTTGCTTCAAATAGAAAGGGCGGTAAAGGGGATGACGATATCTATTCCTTTAAAAATATCCTAAACCTCAATGCCATTTCAGGAAATATCCTGGATGAAACCACCAATGAGGCCATTGAGGATGCAGAGGTTACCCTATTTGACAAGGATGATATCCAAGTTGCACAATTAAGGACCCAGCCCGATGGTAGTTTTATCTTTAAAAACCTCAACCCGGTATCCCGGTATACGGTAAAAACGGTCAAAAAAGGATATTTTGATGCATCAAGCGATGTGCTCACCAAGGAAAACGAGGACATATCCCTCATTCAACCCCTAAAACAATTAAAGGAAATAATCGCAGAGGATAAAGGTGTCCTAAAGCTGGAAGTGGAAACCATTTATTTCGATTTCGACAAATTCAATATAAAGCCACAGTCTGCCCAGGAATTGGATAAGCTGGTGGCGGTCATGACAGAATATCCAGATATGGTCATCAAAATTGAGTCGCATACTGATGCCATCGGTTCCAAGGACTACAACAAGTACCTCTCGGACAAACGGGCCAAATCCACCAGGGACTATATAGTAGCCCACGGTATTGATCCCGGCAGAATTCAAAGTGCCATTGGTTATGGTGAGGAGCAACCGCTGAATGAGTGTAGGGACGGTACACGATGCAGCATAAGCAAGCACCGCGAGAACCGCCGATCGGAATTTATAATAGTAAGCATGTAACTAAATATCCACCAAAGAAAAGCCCCAAAACTGGGGCTTTTTTATTTTTTCACTCCCATACTGCACTTTATCGATCGTCTTTGTCGACGAACATAATTGCCGCACTGCGCTGTTCATCGATCAAAGCTTATGCTTTATGGGAGTTTCCATTATTAAATAGGTTTTCATCAAGTTTTTAGGGCCATTCGTCCCATTGATTTCCAATCAGGTTTGGCTTGCCCAATCTTTGTCTTGTCTTTAAATCTTAAAATTTGACTTATGAAAAAACTATTACTTATCAAGGAAATTTACATGGAAGGGTTCAAAAACCTGGGCCATATCATTCTGGAAAAATATTTTAAGGCTTTTTCCTGGTTCTGTTTTATTATGTTCTTTATAGTGCTGTACGCTTTTGTGTACCGAATTGCCACAGGATTTGCCTTTGACTAAAATACTTTTTTAAGCATTTAGAGAACAAAAAAGCCCAGAGTGTCTAGGCATCCTGGGCTTTTCTGAAATGCGTGGACCTTTTAAGACCCTGACTGGAATTTTACGGTCTTTAAAATAGCTTCCAGTTCAAACATATAATCCCGCTTTTCTTCGTTGGGAGCAAACGTAAAACCTTCAAGGACCATTTTGCGATTGTTCTCCTTGTCGTTGATGATATAAGTAATAAATGGGCCGGCCATGGGATACCCATGAATTTCCCAGGTGCCCCTAGCTTCAGCGGCTTTTTTTCCTCCCACTTGTGCCGGGAACACATAAGGCGAAAACGCTTTTTCAGTAACCATATAAGTTCCATTGTTGGGCCCAGGAATATATTTCTGGCCTATGGAATCCCTCATTTTAATAATGTCCTTAACAAACGTTGTATCCGTTGTAAAACTGTCCCAGGGCATTTCATACGCAAGAATATTCATGGAGCCTTTAGGGATTTGAATGTCCATCCAAACGAAATTCTTCTCATGCTTTCCCAACTTGTATAGGGAAGGTACTTTTAAACTGATTCCAAACTCGTCCATAAATACAGTTTCCTTGCTTAGGGAACGTGTAAATCTTTTTTGGGCCTCTGCAATTTCAACCTTCTTGAAGGAGGCAATGGCCATGCCCGCTATGGAGTCTAGGTTGCCTGCCAAATCATTATAGGTTTCACCGGTAACTACGGCAATTTTTTGCGGTTTTGCATATACATCTGTCTTGATATGGGCTAAAGAAACGGAATCTTGGTCCACAACCAATACGGATCTTGAATAGGCGGTTGCTCCTTTAAAAACCTGAGGTGGAACCTGGGTGATGGTAAACTTTGGTTCGCTTTGCGGCAATCCTAGAACCGGAGCTGCAAAATGCTCCCGAATCTTATCTCCAACCCCGCCTTTCCAGAGTTCGGTGTCCATTACCACCATCAGCGAATTAATGCCACCGGTTGAAGGAGGTAAAAAGCGCTCTTTTTTTCCTGAACTATTGCATGAGGTCACCACCACAAGAATTATGGTGACGAATAGTGTTCCAAATTTTTTCATATCGAGTTAAATTTACGAAGAACAATCGCACAATTTAAGTTTTGTGCCCGGTTTTAGATTGTTGCCACTAAGACCGTTCCATTCTCGTAAATTTTCAATGGAAACCCCAGGATATTTTCTTGAAATGGTCCAAAGCGAGTCACCTTCCTGTACGGTGTGCACTTTGGCGTTTCCCGCCACCACCCCGGCAGCAGATTTTGAACTCGTGGGTTTGCTAGCTGTCTGTTTGGGAACATAAGGCTTTCTCGGATAAATGGTCAGCCGTTGCCCTATTCTTAGGTTATTGCTCCGCAAACCATTCCATCTTTTTATTTGACTAACACCCACTCCATAGCGTTCTGCTATTTTACCAAGATAATCCCCGCTTCTTACCTTATATCGAATTTGACTTTTGGTATCCACATATTGCGGGAGGGGCTTTTCCAAAGAATCCAATTCCTTTTTTACATACGCATAGATTTCCTGCTCGTTGTTTACAAACTGGCCTATTTTGGTCACCGGAAGTCGCAGTGCATATTTCTTGCCCTTCACCTTTGGAATAATGTTCAATTTGTAGGCAGGGTTCAACATTTCCAGTTCCTCCGTACTGATATCAACCAACTTGGATATTTGATCAAAAGTGATGAGGTTCTTTACGTGTACCGTATCCGTTTCAAAGTAGGGTCTGTCCGCTTTTTTGTAGGTCAATCCATGTTCTTCGGCATATTCAAAAATATACATGGTGGCCAAGAATGCCGGTAAATAGCCGGCGGTTTCACGAGGTAGGTTTCTACGGATGTTCCAGTAGTTTTTGTATCCGCCGGAACGACGGATGGCCTTGTTTACATTTCCTGGGCCCGAATTGTAGGCGGCCAATGCCAGGTCCCAATCGTCAAAAATGTCGTGCAGCTGGGACAAGTATTCACAGGCGGCTTTGGTGGCATTAATGGGATCATGGCGTTCATCCACATAACTGCTAACATCCAGGCCGTGCATCTTTCCTGTACTATACATAAATTGCCAAAGTCCTTTCGCCCCAACCCTTGATCTTGCCCTGGGGTTCAAAGCGGATTCAACAATGGCCAAATATTTTATTTCCAATGGAATGTCATGGTTGTCCAGTTCTTGTTCAAAAAGTGGGAAATAAAACTGGCTTGCCGTAATCATGCGCTGCATCAGGTCCCTCTTTCTGACCAAGAAGGATTTAATGACGGATTCCAAAGATGGATTGTAGGAGATATTAAAGGGAGTTTTCTCATCCATTCTTGCCAATCGCGCTTTTAAGGTATCGGTGGGCAAATCAACCATTGTAATTTCTTCATCAGCCTGATTAATAATCTCCAATTCCAACTCGCTGAACAATTGGGCGCTTTGATGTAGCTCCCGCAACCAAAGACTATCGTATTTTCTTGCCTCCTTCCGGTCCTTAAGGACATATTCCTTTTTGCCATTGGATTCTTCCACTATGAATTGTCCATCCAATTTTTGGCCTGTAGCGTTTAGGTCAATGGAAGATTCATTTTTGGCAACAATGGTATCCACAGCTATGGCTGATCGCTCCTCATTATTGGTCGGATTTTCCCCATTGGAATCTGACTCCTGAGCGAAGAGAACGGGGGTCAAAAGAAGTGCTGCTGCGAGGACAGCGAATTTAAAATTTTGGTTCATTTTGGTTCGGGTTTGATTCTGGGGCAAACGAAAATGCGGTTTTTTTCCGAAAAATTAAAGTTTTCGAACCAAAACCTAACAAGTTTAGGATTTCTCCTATTAATTCATAACGTGGGGGTTAGCCCAATATTGCCGCTATGCCAGGAAGGGTTCTTCCTTCCAGACTTTCCAACATGGCGCCTCCGCCAGTGGACACATAGCTCACCTTGTCCTGAAACCCAAATTGCTTTACAGCGGCAACGGAATCGCCCCCGCCAACTAGTGAAAATGCTCCTTGCTGTGTGGCCTCGTCAATGGCATTTCCAACGGCTATGGTTCCTTTGGCAAAATTCTCCATTTCAAAAACACCAACAGGTCCATTCCAAAGTATGGTCTTGGATTCTGAAATGACCTGCTTGAAGTTTTCCAAGGTCTGCGGGCCGGCATCGAGGCCTTGCCATCCATCTGGAATTTCATTCACGTCCAAAAATTGAGTGTTGGCACTATTGTCAAATGCATCCGCGGCCAACACATCAACCGGCAAATGGATGGATACTCCCTTGGCATCGGCCTGCTTAAGAATATCCAAAGCCAATTCCATTTTGTCGTCCTCGCAAATGGAATCCCCTACCTTGCCTCCTTGGGCCTTAACAAACGTATAGGTCATTCCCCCGCCAATGATCAAGTTGTCCACCTTGTCCAAAATGTTTTCTATAATGGTGATTTTGGAGGAAACCTTTGCTCCGCCCAAAATGGCCGTAACGGGTTTTTCACCTGTCTGCATCACTTTTTCAATGGATTTTATCTCCTTGGCCAACAAGTACCCAAAGCATTTGGCTTCTGGAAAATAGTTGGCAACGATGGTAGTGGATGCATGCGCACGGTGAGCCGTTCCAAAAGCATCGTTCACATAAATGTCCCCATGCTTGGAAAGTGCTTCGGCAAAAGCAGGGTCCCCTTTGGTTTCTTCATCATAAAAGCGAAGGTTTTCCAAAAGGAGCACTTCCCCGCTCTGTAGTGCTGCAACCGCATGATCTGCTGTTTCACCCACGCAATCGGATGCAAATTTGATTTGAACCCCTATAATTTCCGACACCTTATCGACAATATGTGACAATGACATATCTGGATTGACATTCCCTTTGGGCCTTCCCAAATGGCTCATCAGCACAGCTGCCCCTCCATCTTCCAATACTTTGAGGATTGTGGGCTTGGCCGCTTCAATCCGACTGGTATCGGTTACGTTGAATTCAGCGTCCAAGGGCACATTGAAATCAACTCGAATCAATGCTTTTTTATCTTCAAAACTGTAATCGTCAATTGTCTTCATCCGTATGCATTTATAGTGAGCCCAAATGTAAAGATTTCCTTGTTTTATAGCGGCTGCAGGAGGTTTTATTTTTAGACTTTCAACAAAAAAGACCAAAATCAGTACAGAACCTAAAAAATGTATCTTTGAGCCATGCTGTTCAAGGAAGTTCTGGGATTGGAGCATATTAAAAAGCACTTGGTCACCACCGCCCAAACGGGAAGGGTGGCCCATGCCCAGCTCTTTGTGGGTCCGGAAGGTTGCGGCACCCTCCCCATGGCCATTGCCTATGCCCAATATTTACTATGTGCCAATCAGGGCGAAGAAAATGAGGGTGGGAATTCCGCTTGCAATTCCAAATGCAATTCCCTTACCCATCCCGACCTCCATTTTGCATTCCCTGTTTCCAATTCGGACAAGGTAAAATCACATGCGGTTAGCGATAACTATATTGAGGAATGGCGTCAATTTGTTCATGAACAACCTTATGGGAATCTATTTGACTGGTACCGACACATCGGCATTGAAAAAAAACAAGGTCAAATTGGAGTGGATGAAGCCCAGGATGTTGTCAAGAAGCTTTCCTTAAAATCCTATGAGGGAGGCTATAAGATCCTATTAATCTGGATGGCCGAGAAAATGAATATTTCCTCTGCGAACAAGCTGCTCAAATTAATTGAGGAGCCCCCGGAAAAAACCGTTTTAATTCTTATAGCTGAGGAGGAAGAACAAATCATAAACACCATCCGCTCCAGATGCCAAATCCTTCATTTCCCTCCCTTGGCGGAACATGCCATTGCAGAAGCGCTAAAGAACAAGGGAGTGCACGAGGCAGAGGCCAGCACTTTGGCACATGAGGCCAATGGCAATTTCAACAAAGCATTGGATCTAATGAACAAGGATTCTGAGGATTTGGTGTTTGAACGTTGGTTTGTGCAATGGGTGCGCAGTGCATTCAAGGCCAAGGGCAACAAAGGAGCAATACAAGAACTGATCATGTGGAGCGATGAGGTAGCCAAAACCGGACGCGAGGTACAAAAACAGTTTCTGCACTATTGCCTAAGTGTGATGAGACAAGCCCTCTTGTTGAACTACAAAGCGGACGACCTGGTATATGTGAAAATTCATATGGAAGGGTTTGACCTTAAAAAATTTGCGCCCTTTGTACATGAAAACAATATTTTGGATATTGTTGAAGAACTTGAAAAAGCCATTTTTCATGTGGAACGCAATGGGAACTCCAAGATAATTTTTACCGACCTTTCCATTAAACTAACTCGCCTCTTGCACACCAAGGCGGCCTAAAAACCGACAATTATGGAACACTTTTCAACAAATGCTGCACAAATCCTGCTGCTGGCAGGGCTCACCATTACGTTTTTACAAAGCGGATTTGATAAAATATTGGATTGGAAGGGCAATCTGGAATGGCTCAAAGGCCATTTTTCCAAGACTGTATTTAAGGGAGTGGTCCCCTTGCTATTGGGTATTGTGTTGTTGGCCGAAATGGCCTCTGGGATTTTATCCGCCATAGGAATGTTCGAGTTCTTGTACCTGGGCGAAAGTGCATACGCTTTTTGTGGTGCAATACTATCCAGCATTACACTGTTGTTCCTGCTATTGGGGCAGCGAATCGCGAAAGACTATGAAGGTGCCAAAACCATAGTTGTTTACTTGATCCTTGCGGTTTTTCTAGTTTATTTGTTGCAATCAACCATTTTAAAATAGATTTCTGATGTCGGCAGTCCACGCCTTTCCCTTTTAGTCCGAAACTGTAAAAGTTTGCTGTTTATGTACCAGGAGTCCTTCGTTGGAAATTGCTTCAAGTATCAAAACATATTCCCCAGGGGCATCTCCCAAATAAAAACTATCCGATCCTGTTCCCTCTTGGTCAGTTTCAATAAGGGGGTTCCAATGAACCAGAGATCTTAGATCAGGCTTTTGTTCGTTGGTGGGCATTGATCCATCATACTGGGGCCGGTAGAATTCTTTAACCGGGGAGAACACCTTTATTGTGGTGTCCAGTGTGCCGGGAATGGGCCTGTCCATGCCTTGTAAGCCCACACCCCCCTTGGTGAATACGGAAATAATATGTCCAAATGCGGGCACAAACATAGGGTTCGTATCCGGAAATACCTCTAGATAACTACTTCTAAAGGAGCGGGCATGTTGTATAATTTCAATATCCTCAATAATCCCTGGGGGCATCCGAGATACGTGTTGGTACTGTTCTTTTTGAAGCAATTGTGAATCTACCATCAACAAGGTGGGTTCGCCCCTAACATGGGCCAACATAAAACCATCAGCAAATTGCTCTATAATCACTTGGTCCCTATAATTGAACATGAGCACGCTGTACAGCCCGTAGGACCAATCCTTTTCTTTTTTGACCAGGGAATCACCAGAAATGACCACATCCGGGGTGCCGTATCTATTGTATAATTCCTTGCGTTCTGGTTTTAACCTTATGTCCTCTACAATTACTTCATCAAGTTGGGTAACACCATACAAGGAATCAAAAACCATTTCCAAGCGTTCCATTTCCTTTTGGTTGTCAATCCTGGTTTTGGCAATGGTATCGAGGTTAAAAGCAAAGGGGTCGTGTTTGTATTCAATTTCCGGTTTAGGGTATTTGTTATGGGATATTTTCAGTTTGTTTTTTCCTTTTTGCGCATTGAGCGCTGTAATCAGTATCCTCATATCATTTCCATAGGTGTCGTCCAAAACAAATTGAAAAACTCCAGTGCTATCCGCTGTTTCTGTGTAAAGTTTTGTTTCTCTTGCAAAAGATGCCAAAGTTAAATCCACCACCTTGTCGCTTTTCACTTTAGGCGAAAAGGGAAGCGCCTTTCCTCTCACGGTAAGTCCTGGTTCTGGCCAAAAAAAGGTATTCGAATCCCTTCTTGCGGGATATTTATAATTGCGCCATCCCTGGGTGAGCAACAGCGCTTCCATATCCTCCAGTCTTTTGGGATTGTTCTGGTCAAAATATTGTGAAGGCCGTTCTATAGGTCCTCTTAATTCGGATTCTAAATTGAAATAGCTGTAAATGGAACGTTGATCAAGGCCTCTCCATTGGTCACTTTTTATCACAAGTATTGAAGCATTGCCCTGAATGGGGTCGCCTTGAGAATTTGAAAATTGAAAATCCAAATGCACAGGGTCCCGCCTGGTAAAGTTGGATTGGTCCATGTTAACCTTTACACTTAAATCATCCTCATTTGATTCATTATAATGCAATCTTTCAGCAATAGGTTCTCCGTTTTCCCCGATCAAGGTGAAGACAATAATTCCTTCCGGAAACATTTCAGATTGCATTTCCGCCTTTAGACTACCATCTTTAAGCTCACCTTCAATGAGGTAATAATCCGCCCCGCGGCAGCTCGCTTTGATCGCAATCTTTTTCATGGATGTATGGGAAGCAATCTGAAAACCTATTTTGTCCTGTAATCTGTGAACAGCAAACAAGGTTCCCGAAGGTGAGACCAGAGGTAGGCCATAATTCAAATCATGGTCTGGACTGCCTTGGTGTTTTATCTTGGCATGGTAGCTTTTTGCGCGATCCGGAACCATATAGAAATATCCCATTCCTAGCCCATTGCTTCGAATATTTGTGATTTTATTTCCCTGATTATCAAATATTTGTCCCTCAATTGGTCTTCCCTTGCCATCAAATCCCAGAGCTTTAAACCCTATTTTGTTCTGAAATCCATGTATCAATTTTCCTCCCTCGGGGAAAAACTGGAAGTCCATATGCTGTTGGTCCAATACAATGGTTTTGGAAAGCTCCTTCTGATCCCTGTTTGTGGTTTTAAGTTCAATCCAGGATATGTTATTTGGGACCGCTACCTGCCACTGATATTCGTTCGCTTCGTCCTTGGTAACAGCAACTTCAGCTTTACCTTTATCCCATTGTACATGCAATTTTGTTTTGGACGGATTTAGGTCCAACTCCCTGTTCAAGTTCAACTTTCCTGAAATAACAAGCTGGCCATCAATATTTTCCACCGTCCTGATCTCATCAGCCCATTCATGGACCGCGTCATCCTGCAGTGAATAAATGTTCAAATATTGATGATAGATAAAATCCGCTCCAAAATTTTGATTCCATTGCGTGTATGCGCGAATAAGAAATCTCCCCTTTTGATTTGGTTTCAGGTCAAAATGACCATGACCCATGCCATGCTTCAGTCTTATCAACTTATGGGCCACAAGTTTACCATTAGGTCCAATAAAATCCACGTTCAAAACACCGCTAATGGAACTAGGCTGATGCGTTTGGGACTCCACCACAATGGCCTTGAACCAGATGGTTTCGTTAGCGGTATATTCTTTGGAAGTTAATTGTAGGTATATCTTTTCAGGTCCCTTGGCCAGCTCAGGTTGGGGTGTTGGGTTTTGGGATATCAGAATATTGGAACATGCCCAGATTGGAATTAACAAAACCCATTTTATCCAAAAGAAGGGAATTTTAGTCATGCTCATTGTAGCTGTTACATGATTGAGTTAAGCTACAAAATCAAGTCTAAAATTTGAGCGTATCACTTGATTATTAGGAAATATTTACAAAAAAACCCATTCTTTATGAATGGGTCATTACTAGTTTGATAAGTACTGATGTTATTGTTTGTACTTGTCGTTCAAGATTTTTACAATGGTCTCTGTCAAGTTTTGGGGATCCTGTCCGTAAAGGACTGCCCCTCCATTACCGCCGGTCAGAATATAGGTAAAGCCATTGGCCTTGCCATAGGTTTTTACTTCTTTGCGCACTTTGCTCACCAAAGAATCCATCTCTGTTTTACTGCTTTGTTGCAGTTCCAATTCTTCTTGTTGTAGTTGCTGTCCTATGATTTGCCCCCGCTGTTGTAGCAAGGTATATTCATCCTGTGCATTTTTTTGTGACATCTTTTTGGAGCGTAACTGAAACTCCTGAAGTTCCAATTGAAAAGCCTGGGAGATACTGTCCCTTTTTTTAGTCAGAGCATCTACCTTTGAGTTGTATTTGGCTTCGATATCAATCTTTTCCTGATAGTCTTCCAAAAGCTTTACGTTATCAACGTATCCAATTTTGTTTTGCTGACAAGCCATCATGGATAAGCCCAAAGCAAATAACATAAGTTTTTTCATCTTTCTCTTTTAAGGATGCGCAAAAATAGAAAAGCTTTTTGAATGCTTGGTATTATCTTTTGATGAAGTGTAATGCCCATTTTGAAAACCATAAGAAATATCTATACGGATTTAATCTATCAATTGGTGTAATTTATGGAAAGGTGACTACGGAAATGACATCATTTGCCCGTTTCCAAATTGCAGAATGGTACGGCACCATTGATTGCTTAAAATCCCAGGAAAGGTCTTTAAATGGCCTATTTTGTCTTTTTGATCAAATATATGATGGAAGAATGTTCTTTGGTAAAGGTGGCCGCTATGTTGGACCATAGTCCAACCAAAAAAGCACGGAAAACACCCCATTTGTTCCCTTTGTATTTTTCAGACAATAACGAGACATAAAAGGAATCGAAAATCATGGGGCTGGTTTGTACCACTTCCATTCGATGGGATTCGAAAATATGTTGGATTGCCTTTCTTGAAAAATGCCATAGGTGCCGCGGCACATCATACGCTGCCCAATGCTTTTTATAGAAGCGGGCATCAAAGGATTTATAGTTGGGAACAGCAACCACCAAAACGCCCTCGTCTTCCAAGAAGTTGTTCAATTCTTGAATCTGTGCATTTAGGTTTGGAAGATGTTCGAGTACATGCCAAAGGGTTATGATCCCAAATTTCTCTTGCTGTAGTTGAGTAGTCTTTTCAAGCAGGGTGGTGCCTTTCTCATGTGCCCTGGCCCTTGCTTTCGCATTTGGTTCTATACCAACAGCCGTAAAACCATTTAGATTGGCCGCCGTAACAAAATCACCTGTTCCAGCACCTAGGTCTAGTAAAAATTTACTTATAACTGCTTGTTTATCAATGAGTTGAATCTTGTTTTTTAGATTACGCTGCTTTATTCTTTGATATAGTTTATCTATCCAACCCCTTTTGGAATCGGTATGGGATATATAATCGTCACTTTCGTAATAGGGTGTTGCATTTTCCGGTTGGGGCTGGGTCACCAACATATCGGTTTCACTATCGTAGTGCAATTCAAAAGCTTCCTTTGAAACGGCAAAGTCTTGGGTTCTTAAAAACAAGCTCATGAAACTTTATAAATTTAAATGAGAATAGAAATGCGAAGATACAGGAGTTGTCTGGCATTATCTCTAAGCTACACAAAAGCAATTACCATAAATAACTATAGGTATATTTTGTTCCACGTGGAACATTAAGTTTATCTTCCCAAAAAAACCAAAAGTACACTGATATCGGATGGAGATACTCCACTAATTCTTGATGCCTGAGAAATTGTTACAGGTCTAATGCTCTCCAATTTTTCCCTAGCTTCAAAAGAAAGGGATTTAAGTTTGGAATAATCAAAATTCTCAGGGATTTTTACATTTTCCAATCTGTGGAGTTTGTCCGCATTGTTTTTTTCCTTTTCAATGTAGCCTGAATATTTAACCTGAATTTCAGCCTGCTCCAAAACCTCTGAGTTCAACGCCTCCTTTTCAACAAAATCTGAAACATCTTCCAATTGCAACATATGGCCCATTGTTACCTTGGGTCTGGCAAATACCCTAAACAATTTATCGGATTGCTTTACCTGGGCAGAACCAACCGATTCTAAAATTGGATTAATTTCCTCTGGCCTATAGCTGGTCTTTTTAAAAAATTCAACAAAGCTGTTCGATTTGGACAATTTTTCATCCATTCTCCTCATTCGCTCCTCTTTTGCCAAACCGATCTTAAATCCTTTTGGGGTCAACCTTAAATCTGCGTTGTCTTGTCGTAACAAGGTTCTGTATTCCGCCCTTGAAGTAAACATTCTATACGGTTCTTCAGTGCCCTTGGTAATCAAGTCATCAATGAGTACCCCGATATAGGCCTCGTCCCGTTTTAAAATAAAAGGCTCCTCTTCATTAATTTTTAAATGTGCATTGATGCCTGCCATCAACCCTTGGGAGGCTGCTTCCTCATAACCGGTTGTTCCATTGATCTGGCCAGCAAAATATAAATTGTCGACCAACTTGGTTTCCAAGGTGTGTTTCAATTGGGTTGGCGGGAAATAATCATATTCAATGGCATATCCAGGTCTAAAGAATTTCACTTTTTCAAAGCCTTTCACCGATCGTAGCGCCTTAAATTGAATGTCTTCTGGCAAAGAAGTCGAAAAACCATTGACATACACCTCCACCGTATGCCATCCTTCCGGTTCCACAAAAATTTGATGGGAATCCTTATCTGCAAACCTATTGATCTTATCCTCTATGGATGGACAATACCGTGGCCCAATACTCTTTATCCTACCATTAAACATTGGTGATCTATCAAAACCTTCACGGAGCAAATCATGCACCAAGGCGCTGGTGTGCGTCATGTGACAATCACGCTGCACATCCAATTTTGGAGTATTCAAATAAGAAAACTTTTCCGGCCTTTCATCTCCTGGTTGAGGAATCATTTTGGAATAATCCAAGGATCGACCATCCACCCTGGGAGGAGTTCCTGTCTTCATTCGGCCACTGTCAAAACCGAAATCCACCAACTGCTCTGTGATGCCCGTTGCGGCCTTTTCACCGGCTCTCCCGCCACCAAATTGTTTCTCTCCTATATGGATCAAGCCATTAAGAAAAGTGCCGTTTGTAAGCACAACCGCTTTAGCCCGAATATCAATCCCCAGTGAAGTTCTTACCCCAACAATTTTACCATTTTCCTCCAGCAATCCCGACACCATTTCTTGGTAGAAATCTGCATTCGGTGTTGCCTCCAATGTCAACCTCCATTCTTCTGCAAAACGCATCCTGTCATTCTGCGCCCTTGGACTCCACATAGCCGGCCCCTTGGACTTGTTTAGCATCTTAAACTGTATGGCCGACTTGTCCGTAATGATTCCGCTATATCCGCCCAGGGCATCAATTTCCCTAACTATTTGCCCTTTTGCAATTCCACCCATAGCAGGGTTACAAGACATTTGGCCAATAGTCTGTAAATTCATTGTAATCAACAATGTTCTTGAGCCCATATTAGCGGCAGCCGCCGTTGCTTCGGCCCCAGCGTGCCCACCCCCAACAACTATTACATCATACTCCTTTTCAAACATAGCTATGGTTCCACGTGGAACAATTTCATTTTTTCTTCTTCCTTTCTTCTCATTAACTCTGAGTCATCTTGAGTCTTGTCCTTATATCCCATTAGGTGCAAAACACCATGACTCATAACCCTTAGCAGTTCATTATCCAAGTTTACACCATACTCACTGGCATTGTCCTTAACCCTCTCGATGGAAATAAATATGTCTCCTGAAACCTGCTTACCCTGCGTATAATCAAAGGTAATTATGTCCGTAAAAGTATCGTGATTCAAGTACTGTAAATTAATACCCAAAAGGTATTCATCAGAACAAAAAATAAAATCAAGTTGGCCCCCTCGGAATCCTTCAGAAACAATTATCCTATTTATCCACTCGGAGTACTTGGTTATATCTTCCAATCTGAAATCCGCATTGAAATGGAAATCAATCATTCTTGAAATACACCTTTACCTTGGTCTTGTAATTTTGCCGTAAAGGTAATGCTTGTCTATTTAATATTTCAATGTCGTTCTGGTAGTCATCAAAGAGTTCCGGTCTGGTTGTAATGGGATTTTTGAATGCATCTGTAGCTTCCCTACTTTCCCTTTCCTCTTTATCTCCTTGCTTTAAGGCTGCATTCTCCAACTTTAACAATTGGTGCTGTATATGATTGGCTTTATTAACCGTTCTATTTGTTATCCCATTTTCCAACAAATCACCCTCAAATTCCTCCATCTGCCGAACCAGCTTTTGGGCCAAACTTCTATCTGCATTATTAATCATGTCCTTGAGCTGCTGCTCCAACATCTGACGAATCATTTGTTGCTGTTTATAAATCTCATACACCTCACTTAATCCCATATCGTCCTGTCCGCCATTTCCATCTCCTTTTTGTTCACCTTCACTGTTCTTTCCTTCTTTGCCCTGCGAATCCATCTTCTGCCCATCCTTTCCATTTCCTTTCCCTGTATCCCCATCACTGCCATTCTTACTGTCTTGGCCTTCCTTTCCTTCCTTGCCTTCCCCAGTTTGACCCATCTTCTGTTGAATCTCTTCTTGTCCCTGAATAATATCCGGCAACTGAAAGTCTTGTCCCTGACCTTGGCCACTTCCCGGTTTCATACTCTGCTGCATATTGTCAAGGATATTGGCCAAAAAATCCGCCAGAGAATTCGTAGCATTAACCACATATTGTTGATAGGATGCACCCTGGTATACTCTATTCTCAGCAATACTTTCCAACGACTTATCTATATTATAATAGACCTCCGTGATCTGCTCATTTACAAACTCGGACAATTCGGCTCTTCTTAACGACAAAGCAAACAAACTATCATCCACGTGTTCAAACAATCTCCGCAAATCCTTTTGATCCTTTACAGTTTTAGAAAACCTATCCAAATCCTCTTCGGAGGTGGCAACCACATCCAACAACCCTTCCTGTTTAAATGAAAAAGTAACAAGGTTATCCAAAATCTGTCTCAACATTTCGGCATCTTCCGTGATTGATGATTCACCTCCTCCTGAAGCTCCTTTGTTAAGCGCTTCACTCATCTGCTTCATCTTGTTTGCAGCGGATTTTTGTGGCTTCCTAATTTTGTTATTTGCGGCCTGATTTTGTTGCTCGTCCGAGCTCTCCTCATTTCCCTGGTGTTTGTTAATCTCCTCTAATGCCCTCGTTTGATTCTCCTTCACCGCTTGCTGTTCCTTCTTGCTAACATCTAGCTCCATGGGCTTGAATAGATCATTATTATCTCTTCTCAGTTCATCTATCTCATTGGACAGTTCATTGAATTTTTCATTCAATCCCTTTTGTAATTCATCATCCAACTTATCTCCTAATTTCATTTCAGATAGCAGCTTTTGTCTTTCAGAAAGCTTTCCCAACTCATCAGATAACTGCTTCATTTTTTCAGTTACATAATAGCGCTTTGTCAATTCCAATATCTGCTCTAGGTTCCTTGCACTTGAGTTTTGCTTTTTTGAAAACTCTTCAAGTTGCTTCTTTAATTCCTCCTTTTCCAATTTATCGGCCAACTTCTCCAATTCCTCCAAAAGTCTCTGATTTTTTTTGGCTTCCAACTCCTGCCGTTCCATCCGCTCTTTAAGCATTTTGGTAAGTTCATTGTCCTTTTCTTTATCAAGGCCCTCCTTTAAGCGCTGGCTAAATTTCTCCATCAACTGCTCCTGTTGTTCTTGCTTCCTAACAAACTCCTTGATTCTACTATTCTGTTGAAAGCTCGACTCCTTGTTTTCCTTGTCCAATCTATTTAGCTTATCCAAATCATCCCTTACATCCTGATAATGCTCTATACTCTTGCCGAACTCCTCTAAAATATTCCTTTGTCCTTTTAACTCCTTCTCTTTCAGTGCTTTATCTCCATATAGGTCGATATTGAAAAGCCTACTCTTTACCCTCTTACCGCCCCTAAGTCCATCATTATCAACAACCTCGAAATATACCACATAGCTCTTATCCCCTTCCAACTCCAATCCAGACGGAAAGGTGTAGTAAAATTTACCCACGGCCGTCCCGGGACGTATAAGGGTAATGGTCTTTTTGTTGTCCTCTTCGTCCTTCGGATAACAAACCATGCTTATTTCCCTGACTCCATAATCATCACTCCCCAAACCGCTAAAATATGCCACATTATATTCCAGTGAATCCTGAATTCTCTCCACCTCTATAACTGGATAGGCATCCTTAACAACATCCAACCTATACATCAAACTTTCATAATTCTTAACCGATGCATTGGATGTAGAGACTTCATAATCAAGGTTGCTATATATTCTTCTGCCATAGACAAACTCATCCCCTCCCTTTTCCATCTGCACCAAACTATCCGCCATTACCATCTCCACCCTATCAACATTAAGGCCCTTAACCTTCCAATTGACCATGGTGCCCTCCGGAACAATAGCATTTCCCGTCCCAGCAACAACCTCCTCCACTCTCCCCAAATATGCAGGGTACTTAAACCTCATCTGAAAATCCGCCAGGGCCGGTGTGGGAATGCCATTGACAACATACTCCTTTGAACTCCAACCATTGGCCTTAAATCGAATTACATTTTGACCCTTTTTGACCCTAAGGGTATGCCCAAATACATCTCCTTCCCTGCGCATAAGAACAGCATCCCCGGCCAATTCAATAAACATATCCTCTGGAACGACCTCTCCTTTTGTGCTCACCATTATCTCAATGGTTTCTGTATCCAGTACATCCAGTTTGTCATTCAACAAAATGAACTCAAAGGGCGCAGGTCGCTCAAATGCCATGTCATACTTTACCACCCGCTTATGCGAATCCATCAAGGAAACCAATTCTCCCGAAATCCAATAAAACAGTAATACTACTATGGGAACTATCAAGTACTTTGAATAACCATAGGCTTGCTTAAACCGTACTGCCGTTACGAAAGGAAACTTGGCCAACTTCAATGAGCGTTGTTCAATACTGGCCAACAACAATTCCGACTTATCACGGTTTGCTGCCAATTCCAACAAATTGCCCAAACCATCATTTATATCAGGGAAATGGGAAGAAATCAACTTGGAAGCCCCTTCAGGGGTAAGCCCCTTTTTTATGCCCAACAAAGCCATCAATGGCCTAATAACAAATTGCACCAGTAGCAAAAACTCTAGGATAAGAAAACACCAAAACAATATTAACCGTCCATTGCTGCCCAACCATAAAACGTACTCCAATGAAAGTGCGACCAGCCATATCAATAAACCGCCACTAAGGAAAATCAATATTCCCTGTACCAACAACTTGGTGTGGTATCTTTTAATAAATACCTCCAACCTCTCTAATATGTCCTGATAACTGCCCAAATAATGCTTATTTCTATCCAAGATACCAGATAAGGAATAACCCTCCTGAAAATATTATGTTAAATCAACCCCCAAATCGCCCCAACCATTAGAATAATCCCTTTTCATATCAAAGCTCTACCGTTATCTTTGCAGCAAAATTTACGTCTAGATGAGCTCCAAAGTTAGAGTGCGATTTGCTCCCAGTCCTACCGGGCCCCTTCATATTGGCGGCCTTCGTACGGCTCTGTTCAATTACCTTTTTGCTAAAAAACATAACGGAGAATTTGTGCTTCGTATTGAGGACACCGATCAAAATCGTTTTGTTGAGGGAGCTGAAGCCTATATCATTGATGCTCTTAACTGGTGCGGTATAACAGTGGATGAAGGTCCAACCGTTCCAGGTTCCTTTGGTCCATATAGACAAAGCGAACGTAAACATCTGTATAAAAACTATGCGCTACAATTGATAGATGAGGGCAAGGCCTACTATGCGTTCGACACTCCCGAAACCCTAGACCATCATCGAAAAGACCATGAGGCCAAAGGGAAAACCTTTATATACAATTGGCACAACAGGGAAAAATTGGCCAATTCCATTTCCCTTAGTGCCGATGATGTTCAGGCCAGGCTTGAGGGCAATGAACCCTATGTGATCCGATTTAAAACAGAGCCTGATAAAATCCTACAGCTGTCCGACCAGATTCGCGGTGAAATCAAAATTGACACCAACATTCTAGACGACAAAATCCTATTCAAAAGCGATGGGATGCCCACCTACCACTTGGCCAATATAGTAGATGACCACCTCATGGAAATTACACACGTTATCCGCGGTGAGGAATGGTTACCTTCACTTGCCCTTCACCAAATGTTATACGATGCTTTTGGATGGACCGCTCCTAAATTTGCCCACTTGCCCTTGATCATGAAACCTGTTGGGAAGGGGAAGTTGAGTAAACGTGATGGTGAAAAAGGAGGCTTTCCTGTTTTTCCATTAAGTTGGAACGAATCCATTGGGTACCGTGAAGCAGGTTATTTTCCTGAGGCCGTAGTCAATTTTTTGGCGCTTTTGGGATGGAACCCCGGCACCGAACAGGAGTTTTTTAGTATGGAAGAGCTGATCTCCGAATTTGGATTGGACCGCGTGAACAAATCAGGAGCCCGATTTGATCCTGATAAAACAAAATGGTATAACCATCAATACCTTCTGCAGCGGGACAATCAGAAACTGGCAAAATCATTTTCCAAACTTTTGGAAAACAAAAGCAATGCTGAAAAAAACCAAGACCTTGCTTTTTTGACACAAGTCATCTCATTGATCAAAGAACGCGCAGATTTCGTTTCCGACTTTTGGGAGCTTGGCCACTACTTCTTTGAGACCCCAACCCATTACAACGAAAAGGCGGTCAAAAAACAATGGAAGGAAAACACCGCAGATTTAATGCAAAAGGTCGCCGAAATCATAACCTCCATTCAAGATTTTAACTCCGGAAACATTGAAGACCAAATAAAAAATTGGATTACCCATAATGAATTGCCTTTTGGAAAAATAATGGCCCCCTTGCGACTATTAATTGTGGGCGATCTTAAGGGCCCACATCTATTTGATATCATTGAGCTGATCGGAAAGGATGAATCCCTTAATCGCATAGAACGGGGCATTTCAGCCTTAGCTTAAGTTTTATCCCATTTTATTACTTACCTTTAGAAGGTAACCAACCTCTCTAAAGACCAGATGCTTAGGAACATACAATGCATGTTGATTGCTTTGTGCATCATGTTTGTATGTCCCATGCTTTCACAGGACAATTTGGCTACGCGGGATGCTTCCATAAAAAATGGGATTTCCAAACCTACCACCTTGGCCACCCACCCCTTCGGGATGCTATTCTTTACCTTACCCCATAATTTTAAGATGCGGTCCAATACTGTTTTTGATCTTGATTTTCAAATCAGTTCTGGGAACATCTGGGGGCAACCCATAGAGGTATTTGTTCCCACTGACGAATCCGACCGTGAACGGATGCGGTCAGTTATCTTCTATAGTAGAAGCCAACAATTCAGGCCACAGGACGGTCCACATGAAGTGTACACCTTTCAGTACGATGGGGTGGTCAAAGACATCAGGTTCTCTGCCACTATGCCTCTAAACCAACAAAGTGAACTAAAAATTGGTGTCCGATCTTTTATCTTGACTAAGGGTAAATTCCCTTTTAGTGGCATAACCGGTGATCAGTTCATAGAGTTTTTTCACAGCAATATTGCCGGCGGTGAAGATCCATTTGGAAGAAGGGTGCGCGGAATGGACCAAGCCCGGATTTCATATACCGACCGACAAGGCAACGGTTTTGAAATATCTGCGGGAAGTTTTGTGTTATCGGGATTGGAATCTTCCTATTATTTTTATCCGAATTGGTTCCAAGATCAGCATGTACAAATTAATCTTGGGGGTCACATTGGGGCCAACCTAAGTTCATACAACTCTTCCTTGGATGTTGGAATTTCCTTGGCAGCCGTAAAAAACTTTACCCCCAATAAAAGAAGTCAGTTTCTAACCGGTCTGGGTTTAAACTTCCTTAGAAAAAAGATGGTTGATTTTAATAATAATCATGCCGACCTAGGAACCAGCTCTTATTTTGGCAGCTTTGAAGGACACTTGGAGTATTCCAGGCCCACCCGTTCTGGTGGACACCATTCCATTGGCCTTAACTATAGGATCCAAACCCCTTACAATAAAAAATCCGAAGAGGACTATTATGTTCCATTTTCAGCTGAGCGCATAGCTCGATGGCACGAGGCCGGAAGGCATCTTTATAAATTTCCCAGCTATTGGTCTCTTATCTATTCATTCACCAAAAAAACCGAGTTCTCTGTATATCTCCAGCAAGATATGTTAGTGAACAATGCTCCGGATATTCAAACAGGAATACGATTAAGGGTTCCCTTTATAAAGTGATGTCCCTTTACAGCCCTGTAACAAATACCTCAAAATGAACACTGATGGTACAAAAGGGTTTTGTACCTTAAACATTTAATCTAAAACTTTGTCTCCATGAACTATTTTACTCTAATTCCCATTGTTCTAGTAGCGGTTGTATTTATTCTGTCACTAATATTTATTGTAAAGCAGCAAACCGCCGTGCTGATTGAAACTTTTGGAAGGTTTACCAGTGTAAGACATTCCGGAATCCAATTCAAAATTCCGTTTATCCAAAGAATTGCTGGTCGGCTAAGTCTTAAAATCCAGCAATTGGATGTTATTGTTGAAACCAAAACCTTGGATGATGTTTTTGTAAAACTGAAAGTATCGGTGCAGTATGTGGTCATCAGGGACAAAGTATATGAAGCTTTCTATAAACTGGAATATCCGCATGACCAAATCACGTCCTATGTATTTGATGTGGTGCGTGCCGAGGTTCCAAAGATGAAGTTGGACGATGTTTTTGTCAAAAAGGATGATATTGCCATCGCTGTGAAATCGGAATTGCAGGATGCCATGTTGGAATACGGATATGACATTATCAAGACTTTGGTTACCGATATTGATCCCGATGCCCAAGTAAAGGCAGCAATGAACAGAATCAATGCGTCCGAAAGGGAAAAAATAGCGGCACAGTTTGAAGGAGACGCTGCAAGAATCCTTATTGTGGAAAAAGCAAAAGCAGAGGCAGAAAGCAAAAGGCTCCAAGGGCAAGGTATTGCGGATCAGCGAAGGGAAATTGCCAGAGGTCTGGAAGAATCTGTTGAAGTGCTGAACAAGGTGGGAATAAATTCCCAGGAAGCTTCGGCCCTGATTGTGGTTACACAACACTATGATACCTTGCAGGCGATCGGTGAAGAAACCAATACCAATTTGATCCTACTTCCAAATTCACCACAGGCAGGTAGTGATATGTTGAACAATATGGTAGCTTCCTTTACCGCAAGCAACCAGATTGGGGAAGCCATGAAACAACAGAATAAGAAAAAGGAATAAAACCACCTACCAAAAAACGCGATACATCCCGGTTGAAATCCTTCAATCGGGATTTTTGTTTGTTTTAAGCATCAAACCCCATATAAAGGCCTCTCCGGGATTTTCCATGCGTAAAATATACCGATGGTTTGATTCCAAAAGAAGAGTGCTCCAAGGGCCTCCCTGAAGGCCAACAAAATAAACAAAAACAATAGCTTAGAGAATCTGGATAAGGGATATCTATACTAGCTTTTTTGCTCCAGTTTGGCCCAAGTATCCCTTAAAGTAACTGTTCGATTAAACACCAAATGATTTTCCGTGGAATCGGAATCCACATTAAAATATCCCAGTCGTTGAAACTGAAAACCATCACCCACCTTGGCTTCTTTTAAACTTGGTTCCAAATATCCAGTGATCCTATTCAAGGAATCGGGATTTACAAATTCCATAAAATCTTTGTCCTTATGTCCATCAGGGGTGGGATCATTGAATAAACGATCATACAAGCGCACCTCGGCTTCCACCGCATGGGGAACGGAAACCCAATGCAAGGTTCCCTTCACTTTTCTCAAACTTTCTTCCGTTCCGCTGCCACTTTTACTTTTTGGGTCGTAGGTGCACTGCACTTCGGTAATATTTCCTTCCACATCCTTGGTACAACTTTCCGCTTTGATGATGTACCCATTCTTTAATCGAACTTCACCGCCTAATTTGAGTCGGAAAAATTTTCGGTTGGCCTGTTCCCTAAAATCTTCTTGTTCAATAAACAAATCCCGCGAAAATGGAATCTTTCTGCTACCGGCGGACTCATCCTCTGGATTGTTCTCTGCCTCCAACCACTCTTCCTTGCCCTCCTCATAATTTGTGATCACCACTTTTAAGGGATTTAGTACGGCCATCACCCGGGGTGCAATCTTGTTTAAGTGTTCACGGACATGAAATTCCAATAGGGAGACATCCACCACATTTTCGCGTTTGGCAATACCGATGGTATCCGCAAAATTCCGAATGGATTCCGGAGTAAACCCTCTTCTTCTCAGCCCGGAGATGGTGGGCATTCTTGGGTCGTCCCAACCAGAAACCACCCCGCTCTCCACCAACTGTAACAGTTTTCTTTTACTGACCACCGTATGGCTTAGGTTTCTTCTGGCAAACTCTCTTTGTTTGGGTCTAAGTTTCTTGGAATCTACCAATTGGTCCAAAAACCAATCATAGAGCTCTCGATGTGGTAAAAACTCCAGTGTACATAAGGAGTGGGACACTTGTTCAATATAATCACTTTCACCATGGGTCCAATCGTACATTGGGTAAATACACCAATCGGTATTTGTTCTGTGATGGGGTTTGTGCAATATCCTGTACATGATGGGGTCTCGCATCAACATGTTGGAAGAAGCCATATCAACTTTTGCACGCAGCACATGTTCTCCCTCCCCAAACTTACCCTCCTTCATAGCTTGGAAAAGTTCAAGGTTTTCTTCTATAGACCGATTTCTAAAAGGGCTCTCGCTCCCAGGTTCAGTTGGTGTGCCCTTTTGGTTGGCAATTTCCTCAGAAGTTTGGCTGTCCACATACGCCTTGCCCTGTTTGATCAACTCAATGGCCCAATCATATAATTGACCAAAATAATCTGAAGCATAGCACTCTTTATCCCATTCATACCCCAACCAAGAAACATCCTTTTTAATCGCTTCCACATACTCACTCTCCTCCTTGGCGGGATTGGTGTCATCAAATCGCAAGTTCACAGGTGAATCGTACCGTAATCCCAATCCAAAATTCAAGCAAATTGAACTGGCGTGGCCAATATGAAGGTATCCATTTGGCTCTGGAGGGAAACGAAAACGCAGGTCTTCCTTACCATATCCATCCTTAAGATCATCCTCGACAATATGCTCTATAAAATTCAGTGATCGCTCTTCTTCCGACATAGATTAAAATTGAAGCGCAAATGTAGTAAAATGTAGGGTTTATAGCTATTACAAACGATTTGGTGTATACAAAGAAAGCCATTTCACAACAGTTTTGCTGCCCCCTACAACAATATCTTTCCGTTCGGCGAAAATAAAATCATATTTGTTATTGGAACATTATATGAAAAAGTGGGCGTTTTAAACGTCTTGCAAACTGAACAACGTTAAGGGGCACAACATAGGCAGTATTGCCACAACCCTCTTAAAACTAACGCTGATGAGGAAAACTAGTTCATATAATGGCATTTTCGTGATGGTGATCACGCTCTTGCTGCTTGGTGCAGGTACCACAAATGCCCAAGTACTCAACAAACCTGTTGCAGCGGACAACCCCAATCTTGCAGGAAACTCGGCCTGGACCGCTGCCTGTGCTTCAGAAAGCTTTAACGAATACTTTGTCAACTTTACTTGGAGTCCGCCCATGGTGGCCTCGGATAACGAGTTCATCCTAGAACTTTCCGACTCCAACGGAAACTTTGGTTCGCCCATGGAATTGGCCCGGGTAGGTGACAAAAATGCTGTATTTGATTTCGAATTCGAATTTGCCGTTCCTAATGATGTTAGGGGAGAGCATTACAAAATGCGGGTACGAAGTACCAATCCGGCAAAAACAAGTCCGCCATCTGATGCGTACCCCATGCACTATGTGGACTATGGCTCTCCATTGCTCATAAGTCCAGATGGAAGTGGAGACATCCCCGCAGGGGGACTTATCCAACTCTGCGGAGGCGGGGATATAACCTTGGCACCACATAATATCACCAATGCGGATACCTACATCTACAATTGGTACAGAAGTGGAACGTTGCTCGCAGAAAAAGGTGCGAGCATTACTGTTTCTACACCCGGTATGTACTATGTGGAACTGGATTACGGTTCCGTGTGCTCTGGATCGGCCAACACGCTCTCCAATACTATCGAGCTTAACACGGGTACCAGCCTTGGTGTTTCCATAAATGGATCCAACGACGTTGGACTTTGTGTGGGTGATGCCCATCAACTTGAAGCCAATAACAGTGGTATGGGATTAACCTATACCTGGTACAAAGATGGATCTATTGTGGCTGGTCCGACCTTGGAACTAAATACCTATAACATCAATACAGCTTCCGCGGGCTTTGAAGGATCGTATGAAGTTGAAATCAATGGTGCTGCCGCCTGTTTGGAAAGGTCTTCGGCCGTAACAATAAGAAATTTAGGTGACTTTGAGGTGACACGACAGAACGATGCCAACATTGTCCTATTGCCTTCCCAGACCACAACCTTATCAGCAACTTCCACAGCTTCCACACCATCCTATCAATGGTATAAGGATGGATCACCGCTTACTGGAGCAACAGAAGATAATCTGGAAATAAGCGAAGTAGGCGACTACTTTGTTAGGGTAATCGAAAATGGGGGAGGATGTGCATCGTCACCTGTTGATTCCCAGATAACCGTAGTAGAGGAGCCTGCATCATTCGAATTTGTTGTTGAATATGCCAGCGCCTATAGTTCCTGTCAAAATGCCGACGTTACGCTAAGTCTATCGCGCATCAATGCGGTGAGCGATTCTGGTGCAAAAACCGACGTGACACCTGAGCTGCAATCTGCCTTTAGCTATCAATGGATGCATGAAGGAAGCGTAGTTTCCGGAGAAACCTCGCGAACCATTACAGTATCAGATTTTGCAAACAATGGAGATTACTCATTGGAGGGGTCCATCAGTGGTTTTGATGCGGTTTCCAACGCCCTGGAAATTACCATGGCAAGGGGTATCGCCCTTAATATATCAACCAATGGAACGGTACTCTGCGAAGGTGCAGACCCTATTAGGTTCACAAGCTCTGAAAGTCTATCTGATGAAACTTTTGAATGGTTAAAAGATGGTGAAGTCGTGGACACTTCCAGTGAGAGTGCTACCGCAACCGAGGTGGGTGTATATCAATTGAGAATATTAACGGATGCCTGCCCCATTGTTTCCAATGAAATAACGGTACGGGCCTTTGATGAATCGCTATTGAGCCTGGACAGACCAGAAGAATTGATCATTGTGGAAGGTGAAACTGAAACGGTGACCGCAAGCGGGGCTGAATCCTATGAATGGTTTGATGCAGAAAACAATCTTTTAGGTTCTTTAGACACCTATAGTTTTCAAGATGAAGGCGAATATCTACTGGTCGCCAATTTTGGCAATTGTACGGTGAATCGGGTAATTACCGTAACCTACAGAGACCTGTTTGCCATTCCCAATGTTATCACTGCAAATGGTGATGGTATCAACGATTTATGGGTATTGCCCAATAGTTATTCAAGACAGGACGATGTCTTGGTCACTATTTATGACGAACGTGGGAAAGAAGTATTTAGCCAAACGAACTACGAAAACAATTGGCCTCAATCCACTACACAATTCAACAAACTGAACATGATTTTTTACTACACGGTAACCCGAAGTGGTGAAAGTCTTAAACAAGGAACCATAACAGTCATTAGATAAAGCGAATGCGCACCAACAAACCTCTTCTTATACTAACCCTACTGCTGCTATCTTTTTCTGGAATACGCGCCCAGGAAGAGAACCCTTTTGTAGTGTACGATGTACCTTCACAAAATTTGGTCAAGTTCAATAGGTTCCTTATTAACCCAACCTTTTCAACAGTTCGGGAGGATAAGTCTTACATCAATCTTTTTCATAGAAACCAATCGGTATCTTTTGATGACAACAACCAAGTTTATTTCCTTAGTTATAGCGGAAGGGTAAGTGATAGAAGTGGAGTTGGTTTGAGTCTATTTACCAATAGGGAAGGGCTTTTCAACAACTTTGGGGTCCATGCAAATTATGCGTACGGAATCCGATTGAGCCCTAAGAGCACGTTTACCTTTGGTGCCAATTTTTCATACTACCAAAGTGCCTTTAACCAAGATCGCGCAAATGCCCTGGATAATGATCCCTTTTTAAACAGTTTGGAAAGTAGTTCCCTGATTATTTTCCAACCTGGATTTAATCTTTCATTTGGGAATTTTGATGTTGGAGGATACGCCGAGAACCTATTTGATTATAATCTTAAATCCAGCGAATCAGTAACTGAATTCAATGACAAGACCTATTCTGGTCACTTACAATACACCCACAAATTTAAACAGGCTGCTGGACTTCTGGAAGAAGGTAGATTAATGCCGCTTGCAAGAGTGCGAAAAGTAGGCGAGGAAGATATTTCCTTGGGCGGGAACCTCATCTTGGATCTTCCCAAACTAGGTTGGGTTCAAGCGGGCTATGATGATTTTTATGGGGCTTCCGCTGGTCTTGGATTCAATCTTAACAAGAACCTTTCCATAGGATACACCGTAGAAAAGGGATTGTCCAACAACTTCGAAAATTTTGGGCTTAGCCATGAAGTTTCCTTGGCCTATTCCTTTACCCCCAACCTTACCGAAAATCGGGTTCTGTTGGATGAGGAAAACGAATTGGTGGAAGCCGATAACGTCCCTGAGGAAACTCTGGAAATCACTGACAAGGACCTAGAAATTGCGAGATTAAAAAATAAACTGGCGGAGAATGATGCCATCCTGGATGAGCTACTACTACGCCAGGATTCTTTGGAACAAGCTAGGGAACGGGACCTAGAACGCCGCTTTGAAACGGTAATGAAAATGGTGCGTCGCGAAACCCGGGGTGAAATGCCTGAGCTTGAGGAAAAAGCCAAGGAGGTATACTTTGCCAATATGGACAGTATGGACATCATTTCCAAACGTCCAATTCAACCCCTTGCCAACCACGGACTTTCCAATACCACTGCCGCCAAGAAAGTTATTCGCCTGGACGAATCGGAAGACAATGTAGTGGCCAGAAGAACTACTATAAAAAAGGACAAAACCACAAGGACCTCCTTAAAAAAGAATGCCAGGTTCAGACCTTTCAGTATTCCCAATGTTGAAAGTGGTCATTATTTAATTGCCAACGTGTTCAAGAATCCTGCAAATGCAGATGCCTTTGTATCAAACTTGCAACAACAAAATTTCAAGGCCGATTCATTTGTAAACCCAAGAAATGGCATGATTTACGTGTATCTGGAAGGTTTTAGGAACCGAACAGATGCCATCAATGCCTATCACAGCCAGATGAATGGTGCTTATACCGGTGATGCCTGGGTAATGAATGTGAATGGGATAGAACAGCAAAACCGTTTTGCTTCCATTGGCAACACAACCAATTCAAAATATGGAGATCATGCCCTCACCAAGAATGTTTCCAAGGGAAATGCTGGTGCGGCGCAAGTCTCGTTCAAGACATATAAAATTAATGGCCTCGGCTCCGGCTTTTACATCATTGCCAATGTTTTTGCCAAAGCATCCAACGCGAAAAGGTTTGTAAAACAACTTAACGCACAGGGATTGAATGCCAGCTATTTTATTAATCCAGAGAATAAACTTCGGTATGTCTATCTCAAAAAACATGAGACTTGGACCAATGCCCTTACCTCATACTATTCCAAACTAAATGCCTCGTATGATGACGAAATGTGGATCATGCGGGTCAAACCAAACTCCAACAGTTAAAATGACCAATCAATATTTCAAAGTACTCTTGGCCGTAATACTCTTTCTTGGCTTGGGTTATACCATCCAGGCCCAGGAAGTACCGTTTACACCTCGTTTGAACGATGGCGGGAATACGTATTTGAACATTAAGGGGGATTACACCTTTCTATCCAATAGTGTAATGAACAGTGTTTCCGGAGGTCACGATGTGAACACTCCTTACAACGGAAATGGGAGTAACAATAGTTTGCACGTAGAATACGTAGATATTGATTCCGACCCGACCACCTTTAACTCCAGTAGTTCTACCCTGTCTTTACCCAACTGTTCCCAAATATATTGGGCTGGATTGTATTGGGCAGGAAATTATGATGTAGAACGGGATGGTGATCATAGGTCGCGATATGTAAGCGGCTATACTGACGATCCCAATCATTATGATGTGACCCAAGTAAAGCTAAGGGTGCCCGGGAGCGCAACCTACATAGACCTTCAAGCAGATACCGCTGCAGACCCCATTGGTGAAGAAGATGACATTATCGTAGACGGATATAACACTATTTCCAATGACCCCTATGTTTGTTACAAGAACGTAACCAACATTCTACAAGGACTGGCAGACCCCAATGGGGACTATTTCGTGGCCAATGTAAGGGGAACAAGAGGAGCAACCACATATGGATGTGCCGGTTGGACCTTGGTGGTTATTTATGAAAATCCAACCTTGCCTGGAAAGTATATCTCCGTATTTGACGGGTATGAGGGGATTACCACCCATTCAGGAAACAACACTGCCGATATAACCGTTTCCGGATTTAATACCATACCTACAGGACCAGTAAACGCCCGTATCGGGGTAAGCACCCTGGAAGGTGAGACTTCACTTTCCGGTGACACCTTCGGGATTGTATCCAACAGTAGTTCCTCGTTTACGGATATCAGCGATGCGGCCAACCCCAACAACAACTTTTTTAACTCCACCATTTCGGAAGATGGTGCCAACGTTGCCACAAGGAACGTAAGTAGTACCAACGCCATTGGCTTTGATTCAGATGTATTTGACCTTAATAACCCAAGCAATAGTATCATAGACAATGGGGATACAAGCGCCACTTTGCGTTTGGGAACCAGTGGTGACTGGTTTGCCTCATTTTTGGTGACTTTTGGGGTGGAGATCATTGAGCCCACCATTGTTCTTGAGAAAAAAGTAGAAGATATTGGGGGTAATGACATCACAGGTCTTGGCGTAAATCTAGGGCAATATCTGGATTATGTGCTGTCCTTTGTCAACACGGGAAATGACGATGCCACCAACTATACCATCCGTGATGTGCTGCCCGCCAATGTAACCTTGGACCAAACCTCCATTACTGTGCCTACGGGGGTGACATATACGTATGACACAGCAACCAGGGAAGTGGTATTTACCATTCCAGATAATTTGGTGGAAGAAGGCGACCCCATTTCCGAAATCAGAATGAGGGTCCAGGTAGCGGAAAACTGCTTTGACTTTATTGATGCCTGTACAGATGTTATTGAAAACCTTGCCTATTCCACCTATGAAGGTGTTATCAATGCGAATCAGATTAGTGACGACCCCAGTGTTTCCGATTTTGACGACTGTGGATTTACCACTCCGGGTGCTACAAATTTCCTGTTGGATGACCTTTCCGCCTGTAATTTTACAAGAACGGTAGAGCTTTGTGGCGCGAACGTATTACTGGACGCGGGTGATAATTTTGATGCCTATGTTTGGTACCTAGATCAGAATGGGGACAACCTTATTGATGCCGGTGATACCGTTATCAATGATGGTGATCCAGATGGTGACCCCAGCACCTTTTTGGCAGATGCGGCAGGAACCTATATGGTGGACAAGCAAGTAGCTGATCCATGTAAGGACTTTGCTGAAATCATCATAGTGGAACTGTTCTCCGCCGGGGCTGGCTTAACCAACCCCATAACCACCCTAATAAATGATACCACAAACACCGTTGATGGTGAAATTGTGATTTGTCCCAACGATGGTAGCGAGCTACCAGAAGTATTTCTATGCGGGCTTAACGATACAGAGCTGATCCAAGTTAATATCCCAGATGCAGATAGCATCGATTGGGAGCAATTGGATGAAACAAGCTGCGGTGCCGGAACTCCTGATTGTGCCAACACCGATAACTCCTGTACTTGGAATAACGTGGGAACCGGGAACGACTTCCTCGCTTCCGATGCGGGGCAGTACCGTTTGGTGATAAACTATCAAAATGGCTGTTTCAGAAGGTTCCATTTCAACATTTACAAAAACCCACTAGATCCACAATACACGTCCAGTGACATCATTTGTAACACGGATGGAAACATAACGGTTACCAACATGCCCATCGACTATGAGTATAGACTTATAGATCAGACCACGGGCAATGTGTTGGTGGCATACAACACAAATCCAAGCTTTGATATCACTACCAATGGTGCCTATACTGTGGAAATGAGACAGCAAGGTGTGACTGACGGATGTGTTTTTGTTTTGGACAACATCGGTATTTTGAACCGTGATTTCCAAGTGGACATAGATACCAAGGACACCGATTGTAATGGTCTTGGGGAAATCTCCATTTCCGTGCTCAATGTGGAGCCCCAATATTACTACGAAATTTCACAAGGAGGCACCGTGGTTGACACGTTTGGCCCTTCTACCGACAACAATTACACCTTCGTTAACCTCAATGATGGTGTATACGATGTGGAAGTTACAACCGATGATGGCTGTTTACACACCGAACAAGTCACCATCAACGATGTGACCGATTTGGCTGTTACTGCTGTCACTACCAAAAATATTGATTGTACCGAAGGTGTGATCACCGTTACAGGTACTGGAGGGTTCCCCAATCCTGATTACTACTATGCGATTTGGAGCTACAACGGGGTTGACCTCTATGCAAGTGTAGGTGATATACCCGGTGGCGCTTATCAATTGGCCAACGATTTTACCTTTTCCGTAGGGGAAGAAGGGGACTACGAGTTTATCGTAGTTGACGGGAACAACTGTACCGCTATTTCGAACAGTGTTTCCATAGTCATCGCGCCCTCAGTGCAGTATACTACAGCAGCAACAGATGAAACTTGTTTTGGAATTGAAGACGGTACCTTTACCGTTAATGTGACCAACTCAAATGGTTACAGTTTATCCTATACCCTTACCTATCCTGATTCCTCAACAGCATCCAACACCTCCGGTTCTTTTACCGGTTTGCCGCAGGGAAATTATTCATTGGACATCACCCAAACCCAAGGTGCAATTTCATGTGATTTCACGGAAACGTTCACCATTGGTGGACCAGCAACAGGAATTTCTGCAGATGCAGTCCTAATACAGGATTACACTTGTCTGCAGGATGGTATAATTGAAGTTCAAAATGTTGCTGGTGGTACAGCGCCTTATGAATATAGTATTGACGGGGTGAACTTTTCTAGCGGAGCCGGCGCTGAAACTTTTTCCAGTTTAACCGATGGAACTTACGCCATAACCGTGCGTGATGCCAATAACTGTACTTTCACTACCAATAGCATTGTTCTTGACCCATTAAATCCTCCATCGGACCTTACTTTTGTGGCCTCCACACCCAATTGTCCTTCCTTGACATCCGATGTAACCGTTACCGTTGTAGATGGAAATACTCCTTTTGTATTTGAAATAACGGCACCTGCACCCATAGCGGCGACTTCCATAACAGGAAACACCGCCGACTTTGATGGACTTGCCCCGGGCACCTACACTTTTAGGGTGACGGACAATAAAGGTTGTGTTTATGACGAATCATTCACCATTAATCCTGTCTCCCAAATTGCAGTGGTGGGTAACTTGGTGAGTAATATTACCTGTTTTACCGATACGGATGGGGAAGTAGACTTTGTTGTATCCGATTTTAACACAGATTACAATTATAGCGTAACCGGACCAGCCACATTTTCCGGTACCAATCAAACCGGCGGAACCATTTCCCTTACCGGCTTGGATGATGGCACCTATACTATTGTGGTCACTGACAACCTTACAAATTGTACGGCAACGACAGATGTAACTGTCAATGCCCCTGCGGCTCCACTTGCACTAAGCGCAGCTGAAACCCAGCCCACCTGTATCGCGGATGGAAGTGTTATTCTGACTGCAACTGGCGGTTGGGGCGGTAACTCCTTTACCTTGACCAATCCGGACACCACTGCGTTTGGAACCAACGGAACTGGACAATTTAATGGATTAACCCAAGCAGGAACATATACCGCATCTGTAACCGACGCAAATGGATGTGTGGTTACCACAACCTTTAGCTTGGCCGCTGCTGTTCCTCCAGTTTTGGCCATTGTCCCCAATGACACCTGTTATGATAGTGGTGTTGGACTAACCTTAACGGCCAACGTGACATCAGGAGGAGATGGAAATTATCAATACAGCCTAAATGGTGGGGCATTTGTTGCCACCAATACATTTACAGGCTTAACCTCCGGAACTTATACAATTGAAGTTAGGGATGGAAACAACTGTACCGATACTGAAACCATTACCATAAACCCAGAACTAAGCGTAACGGCAACAGCTCCAAATATCACCGCTTGTGGAACAACAACAGATGTAGATGTTGTTGCGGCCGGGGGAGATGGAAATTATGTATATGCCATAGTTGCTGATGGCGTAGTTCCAACTCCAGGTGACTTTGCCGCCACCAATCCTATTTCTGTAACTGGAGCTGGCGACTACGATGTTTATGTGCGCGACAATAATGGAAATGCCGGATTCTGTGAGTCATCTTTTGATATTACGTTGGTGCAGGACCTGCCTTTAACAATTACTCCAAGCTTTACCCCTGTTAGTTGTTTTGGAGGAAATGATGGAACCATTACCTTGGTTGCCGGTGGTGGTGAAGGCCCATATTTATACAGTATAGATAACGGAACCAACTATCAAGTTTCCGGTAATTTTGTGAACATATCCGCAGGAACCTATAATCTAAGAATTAGGGATGCCAATAATTGTGAGACTACTGGTACGGTAACGGTGACCGAACCTACACAATTGAGTGCTGAAGCCCAACAGACCCAAACCTACATCTGTTTACAATTGGGTGAAATTTCAGTGGGTAGTGTAACAGCTACTGCTGGAGGTTCTGGAGATTACCAATACAGTATTAATGGCGGTCCATGGACGGCCTCAACCACTGGGGGAACTGTGTTCACTGGCTTAACAGATGGCACCTATTCCATCCAGGTAAGGGATGCAAACGCAATTGGCTGTACCCTGACTTTGCCCGATGTTATCATTGCGCCGCTTCCAACAGAACCTACCTTGTCCACAACGGTGGTATACAACTGTGATGGAACGGCTGAAGTAACTGTGCTTCCCAACGACCCATCTTATACATATAGCCTAAACAGCGGGGCCTTCCAGGCAAGCAACCTATTCAGCAATGTGGCTGTGGGCACCCATACCATTGATGTCAATTATGGAAGTGATTGTGTGACCCAAACCACCGTGACCGTGGCCCCGGGGAATGCCTTTGATGCTTCCATTACAGCTTTCTCCGATATCACTTGTAATGCTGGAGCTGATGGCTCCATAACTTTTGAGATTGAAAATTTTGATGTAGCTACTGGATTTACCTTCCAGCTGGATGCAAATCCTGTTTCAGCTGCCCAGTTTGCCAGTCCAATTACAATCAATGGGCTTTCGGCGGCTGCCTACACAATTACCTTGGTAGACCTAAGAAATCCTGCCTGTACCATTGTGCTTAACCAAACCCTATCGGAGCCAAACGCCCTGGTAAGCACCGCGTCCATTACTTCTGTAATGACATGTACCAATGGGGGGGCTACAATTACAGCTTCTGCCACAGGTGGTACGCCAGCATATGAGTATCAATTGGAGGACAATGTTGGAACAGTACTTACCGCTTATCAAGGATCAAATGTGTTCTCGGGACTTGCCGCAGGCAATTATATCGTTAGAACTCGGGATGCCAACTTGTGTGAAGACCCAATAGATGCGGCTCTTACTGTTGTTGCCCCTACGGCTATAGCATTTACTTCCACTCCAACCGCTTGCTATAGCGGAAGTAATGATGGAACCATCCAAGTGGATGTTACTGCAGGAAACGGGGATTACCAGTTTAGTTTAAACGGTGGACCTTGGATTACTCCTACTCCGGCAACAGCAACCACCCACACTTTCACGAATCTAGCCGCAGGCACATATACTATTGATGTCAGGGACGGTTTTGGGTGTGCCGGTGTTCAACAAAGTGTTACTATCAACGATCAATTAATTGCCAACGCGGTCTTGACTCAAGATTTGACCTGTTTGGTAAATGCCTCCGTGACCATTAATGCAAGCGGTGGTTCAGGAACTTATTCATATGAGTGGTCCAATAATGGCGGGACAACATATTTTACCACAAATTTTACAGGTAATGTGTTTACGTCCGCCACAGATGGTACATATCAGTTCAGGGTAACGGATACAACCACACCTGCAGCCTGTACTGTAATAACCAACACCGTTGTGATCACTCCTGCCAACACTCCTGTCATTACCTCTGTTACACCAACAAATGTTTTGTGTAACGGAAATACAGATGGGTCCTTGGCCGTAAATATTGATACCTCAGTGGGAGTAGGTCCTTACGTAATTGAAGTGATTGAAACTGCCGGACCAACCAATTACGGAACACAAACAACCAATTTACCAGCGGGGAACTATGAGGTAAGAATCACCGATGCAAAAGGGTGTGTATCTGCACCTACCTTGGTGACTATTACAGAGCCCGCTGTGATTGCTTCAAATCACGTTAGCACCAACTTAAGATGTACCCCTGCCGGAACTGAACTGGGTACCATTACCGTTGATGCCACGGGTGGTACTGCCGATTACGTTTACAATGTATACAATGCTGACTTTAGCGTGTCTTTGTCTTATGACACCTCCACAGGAACCAATGACCATACATTTACAGGACTTGATTTTGGAGACTATACGTTGAGCATTACCGATAGCAACGGATGTCAGAGTTTGAGCACCGTAACAATTACCACTGGTCCAGATGTTCTTGTTGCTACACAAGGTACAGCGGGTTGTACCCCTGGTAGTGGAGAAATGTTGGTAGAAGCCCAAGCTTCCAATGGTACTTTAGGTGTTGGAACATTCTATTTTGCCATTTACCCAGCTCCAGCGTTCAATATAGCAGACCCAGCGTGGTTCCCGGAAGATCCTTCACCTCCAGCTCCAGCCAACTCCCATTTGTTTACTGGACTAACCCCGGGTGTAACCTATACTTTCATTGTACACGATTCGGATACCAATTGTGAATACATGCAGGAAGCCACAGTTCCCGTATCGGCAACATCATCATTGGCAGCAACGATTGATGCAACCACCAATATTACCTGTACAGGTAGCGCCGATGGTATTGTTGATGTAACAGTATCAGGTTATGGAGGAACCGACCTTTCCTACGAAGTGTTTGCATCCAACACCAACATAACCACCGGTATTACCGGAAACATTGCTGGTGCTGTGGGCGGACCAGAATCGGAAACAATTTCAGGTTTAAGCCCTGGAGAGTTTTACATCTTGTTTACTGAAACCAACGGTCCAAATGCAGGTTGTGTAATGGCTTCTCCGCCATTCGTTATTCAGCAGGCACCACAGTTATTGGATGTTACGGCTACAGCCACAAACGATATTTTCTGTGCAGACACTGGAACCATCAGTGCTTCCGCACAATTTGGTGCGGGTTCATATGAATTCCAATTAGAGCTTCAAACTGCTCCGGCACCTACTGTTCTAACTTGGACTGGCACCAATACCAATGGTCTGTTCAATGGTCTTGCAAATGGTGATTATACAGTATATGTTAAGGATGCCAACAATTGCATTGATAGCTTCGATATCACCGTTGGCTTGGATCCACGTCCAGAAATTGACATTGCCATTGTTGATGAATGTGTTGCCGAAGGAAACTTTGAAGTGCTGGTTACCTTAACTACGGCCGGAACTTCCCCTTACCAGTTAAGTGTAAACGGTGGGCCTTATCAAAACATATCATTTAATGTGTCCAATCAATACACTGTCTCAGGTCTAAGTTCTGGATTGGGACAGACTATTTCTGTAAGGGCGGTAGATGGTTGTGAGGAAACGGAAACATTCAACATTCAGCCTCCATTACAGTTTAATGCAACATTAGCAACATTACTGGATTGCGATACAGCGCCGAACAACAATGCTGAAATTGAAATTGACGTTACGGCCGGTTCTGGCAACTATGACTACGAAATTGATGGGCCGGGAGCTGTAGATCAGGCAAGAACGGCAATGATTGGAACCACAGTGGTCTGGTCAGGTGCAAGCGTGGCTGGCTCATACACTGTTACAGTATACGATACCTCAACTTCAGTTCCTAATTGCTTGGGGTCTATCATTGTAGATGTTCCTGCATTGGTGACACCGGTATTTGCTGTTGATGCTTTCAGCAATGTAACCTGTAACGGAGATGACGACGGAACCATAGACGTATCTGCTGTAGATAACGGTATTGGACCTTTTACTTTTGAAATTATTTCAGGGCCTGGAAGTTCCGCCACCTTCCCATTGGCCCCAACTTCCAATACCGCTACAACCGCCTCCTTTACCGGATTGGAGGGAGCTGTCGCAGGGATAACTTATACCATAGAGATTACAGCCGCCAATGGTTGTACCACAACCCAAACGCAAACCATAACCGAACCAAATGTATTGGCAAATATCAACAGCACGGTGGTTGAGTTTGGCTGTACCACCGGAAACAATATGGATAATGCCACGATTACCATTGATGATACATCCATCACCGGAGGTAGTGGCAACTACGTAATCTATGAGTTCATCAATGATCAGGGAACTGTTGCTACGGGAGATGATGTAGTGGTTCAGGTTGGTCCCAACAATGTTTATACAGAAACAAATACAGCTGGCGCCAGCTATATCATCAATGTATATGATGACAACGGCTGTATGGGAAGCATCACAGAGACCATAGCTCCTTTTGATGAGCTTCAATCGGCCAGCATTGCTGTTGACGCTGCAGCCACCTGTCTTGCTGGTGAAAATATCACCATTACCGCGACAGGCTCCATTACCAATTCAACCACAACACCGGCCAACTACGAATTTAGATTATTACCTGCTGGAACATTCCAGACCTCAGGAAGTTTTACCGGTTTGGCCGTGGGCACCCACAACTTTGAGGTTCGAAATACGGTAACTGGCTGTGTCTTGGCCACATCCCATACCGTGGCCGATCCAGAAGTGTTGGATTTGATAGTAGTAAGCACTACCAACATTACTTGTTTTGGGGATACTGATGGTTCCGTTGAGTTGGATCTTCAAGACGCCACGGCAACAACGTATGCAAACGCTACCACGTATACCCTTTACCATGACATCAACAACACTCCAGGAAATTTATTGGATGATGTTGTTACGGCGGGTGGTGATGCTGATGGTAACTTTACCCTCACGGGCTTGGCTGCAGGAAATTACTTCATTGAAGTAACGGATACCAATCCTCCTGGTTCAGCCTGTGTATATTCAGAATCTTTCACAATTGCTGGACCAAGTGCGGGAATTTCAGCCAGCACCCAGGTTACAGAAGTCACTTGTGCCACAAACGACGGAATCATTGAAGTCATCAATCCAGCAGGAGGTTGGGGTGGTTACACCTACTTTGTGGACTTGGTCACCAACCCAGCACCGACTTTCCCTGGAAGTTACCAGGCTTCTCCTCAATTTACTGGTTTGGCCGGTGGAGCAGGAACTGATTATCAGGTATGGGTAGCGGATGCCAGTGGATGTGAATTCCAATTGCCCAATGTAAACTTGGTGGATCCAACACCTATTACGGCTACATTGCAAATCAATCAAGAAAACTGTACTGCGCTTCAAGGTGAAATTGAAGTGACGGGTACGGCGGGTGGACAAGGGTCTAACTACACTTATCAACTTGTAAGAAATGGAGCCGATATTGGTTCACCCCAAACAGGAAGGATATTCTCCGGACTAGGTGAAGGTTCTTATGAAGTGCGCATTACCGATCAGTGGGCGTGTACAACTACGGTAGGCCCAGTGGTCCTTCTGGATGAAATGGTGGCTACTGCAACCGTGGTCAAACCCATAGATTGTACCGTAGATCCCGGAGGACATATTACCATCAACGTAACAGGAGGTTCTACCAACTTTACTTACGATGTGTTGTTCCCTGATGGTTTAACAACCGCAAACAACACTACTGGGGTCTTTACAGGACTTACCCAGGCCGGAACCTACACGTTTACCATTACAGATGGTAGCACCGTTACACCTTGTGTGGTAGTGGTCAACCAAGACTTGGATGCTCCGGTAACTCCAGTAATCAATAACGTACTTATGGACCCTGTAAGCTGTAATGGTGGTTCTGATGGAATATTGACAGTGATATTGGATGGGGCAACCGCCACCAACCCTGTTTATACCTATGAGCTATATGAAATGGCCAATTTGGTTACTCCGTATAGAGCTGCCCAAGCTAGCAACGTCTTCGACAATCTTCCACAAGGAGCTTATCGTGTTAGGGTAATTTCAGGAAGGTCCTGTGATGATTTCTTTGATCAAACCGTAACAGAGCCAACAATATTGAATGCTTCCGCGGTGGCCACTGCATTTGTTTGTAATGCCAGCAATGGAGTTAATACTTCAACCATTACGGTAACAGCATCGGGTGGAACAGGTCCATATTTATATAGTATCGACAATATCAACTTCCAGACGTCCAACACTTTTGAAGTAGTGGATACTGGTGTTGTTCAAAATATAACCGCTTTTGTTACGGATGCCAACAATTGTGCACAAACCGCTGTTGTTGCTCCAATACAACCTATCAATGTGTTTACAGCTGTGGTTACCCAAAATGTTGCAATCAGTTGTGTCAACCCAGAAGAGGTCTTGGTCACCGTAACCGATGATGGAAATCCAGCCAACTCCTATACCTATGAGTTGTTGCCAATTGGAAACCCATCAGGAACCCAAGTGCCAACCGCACCCAATACAACTACTGTTTTTGAATTGACGCAACCAGGAAGTTATACAATAAGGGTAACCGATAATACCACGGGTTGTTATGTAGATACCGCACCCTACACGATTGCGCCTTATGACTTAATTGATGTGGTGGCAACGCCTACCGCACCCGCCATCTGTTTTGGCGATACCAATGGTGCTCTGGAAATCAATGTGACCGGATACACCGGCGCTTATGACTATGAAGTGTTCAATGGTGACGGTACAACAACTGGTGTGACTGGTTCAGGTAATACCACAACCAATCCGCTGAGCATAGCAGGATTCCCTGGAGGGAACTACTATGTGCGTGTTACCCAAACAGCCAATCCGTTATGTGTGGAGGATTCCAACACCATTACCATTGCATCTCCGGACATGGCCTTGGCGGCAACACCTATAGAAGTGGCCAATGTAACCTGTGACAATAATTTAGGTGAGATTGAAGTGTCTCCAACAGGTGGGTTTGCCCCATATAACATACAATTGACCAATACCACCACAACTCAGGTGTACAACGTATCCAATGTGGTAAGCTTTGTGTTCCAAGGGCTGTCAGCAGGTCTGTTTGATGTGGAAATAACCGATAATGCCGGATGTACCATCAACGAGCCCATAACGCTGACACAGCCTACACCGATCACCGCCGATATTGACGCCACACCAACCAACCTGGTTTGTTTTGGAGACACCAACGCAACGGTTAGGGCGATCAATGTTTTGAATGGAAGAGGGTCTTATCAGTATCAACTAAATATTTATGATTCCACTGGAACCACAATTGTGACAACATCTGGTGCTCAGTCCAGCGATACCTTCAATAACTTGGGTGCCGGCATCTATAGTATTACGGTTTCAGACGGATGGAACTGTGATGTGGAAACGGCCCAAGTAACAATTTCGGAACCTGCTGAGGTAATGGCCAATTTGGTTCAAATATCCCAATTGACCTGCACCACCCAAGCTGAAATAGAATTGACGGCAACTGGTGGCACCGGACCATACCAATATAGTGCTGATGGTGTACTCTATACCAACATGTCCGGCGGAAACACCCACACCTTTACGGTACCAGCCGGGAACTACCAATATTTTGTAAGGGATGCCTTTGGTTGTGATGCTATGATTTCCAATCAGGTGTCCATTGAGCCCATTGTTCCTTTGGATGTTGTCATCGACGATAGTGCCGCAACCATCAACTGTACTGGAGAGGCTTCGGCCACCATTATTGCAGATGCCATTGGCGGACTTGGAAATTACTCCTATGAGTTGTTCTCTGACCCAGGGTTGACCACCTCTGTTGCAGGACCGCAAGCAGATGGTACTTTTAACGGCCTGATTGCCGGTACTTACTACGTGCATGTTACTAGTATGGATTGTCAGGTGACCAGCGCCGCTATTGATATTGTTGATCCTGCTCCATTACAAATTGACAGACAAGAGTCTACCGATGTTACCTGTTCCGGATTGGAAGATGGTACCATTACCGTTGAGGTTTCCGGTGGAACAGGAGAAATATTCTATGCCATCACCCCTAATCTAGATCAGTTTGATACAGAGGGTACATTTACAGATTTGGCCCCTGGAATCTATGATGTGATAGCACAGGATAGAAATGGTTGTTTTGAAACGTTCCAATTCGAAATTCTGCAACCAGAGCCAATCCAGGCAACGGCCATCAATGTTATGCACGAAGTTTGCTTTAATAGCGCGGATGGTTCTTTTGAAGTGGACATTACTGGAGGAACGGCACCTTATTTTACAAGCTTAAATTCCAACGCAGACACAGATTTTGTACAAGATCAAGTCCTGTTCCAGAATCTGCCAGCAGGTACCCATGTAGTATTCGTTACGGACGCACAAGGCTGTACCACCAACGTAATCGTTGATATTAATCCTGGTGTTAACCTGGCCGCGGAAGTAACCCCAATTTATGAATGTGACGGTAATTTGCCGACCAACAGATTGGATATTGTATTTGAAGATACCTCGGTAATTTCTGATGTGATGTATGCCATTGATTCCACAGACCCAATGGATCTACAGCTAACATCGGATTTCATGAACATTGCTCCTGGGGATCATTTCTTGACCATTGCCCATGCCAATGGCTGTATCAACACCATTGATTTCAGCATTACCGGCTATGAACCATTGACCTTGGTCTTGGAGAACAATAACATCAACGAAATTACAGCGGTCGCCACAGGTGGATTGGAAGATTACACTTTCATCTTTGATGGCGTGGACAACGGTACGGACAATACCTACATCATTAATAGAACCGATACTTACGAAGTAACGGTGATCGATCAAAACGGATGTGAGGTGACCATGGAAATCTTTATGGAGTTCATTGACATTGAAGTTCCAGACTTCTTTACACCAGATGGTGACGGGATGAACGACAACTGGTTGCCAGACAATCTGGAGGCCTTCCCGAACGTACTAATGATCATTTTTGATCGTTATGGTAGAGAGCTCTATCGAATGGGATATGGCGACGCCGGATGGGATGGAATCTACAATAATAGCGAGCTCCCCACCGGAGACTACTGGTACATCATCAAGCTTCAGGGCGAAAATGATGACCGTGAATTAGTTGGACATTTTACCCTATATCGACAATGATAGTTTAACCTACAGCATCATGTTAAAAAAACACTTAGCCCCAATCCTCTTATTTCTGATCACCTTTGGTGGTGCTGCCCAGGAGTTGACCATACCCCAGCTATCCCAATATATAGCGGACAACCCCTTTTTGATGTCCCCTACCTATGCCGGTATTGGAGATCATATCAAGGTTAGGCTCAACGGATTGACCCAATGGGTGGGAATTGAAGATGCGCCCGACACCCAAACTTTGGCCGCCGATGCCCGTATCGGGAATCGCTCTGGTTTGGGAATGCTTATGTACAATGACAGCAACGGGGAGACCAAACAAAGGGGGGCAAGGGTGTCATTTGCCCACCACCTTACCCTGGACCGGTATGATGATATCTTCCTGTCATTTGGTATTTCCTATAACTTCAACCAGTTCAGGATTGATGTTGAAAACTTTCGTGACTTTAATGGCCAAAGACCAACGGATGATAAATCAACAACCAACCACAATTTTGATGTTGGGGTATTGTACCGTTTCAAAAAGTTATTTGTGAGCGTTAACGCCTCCAACATCCTCAACAAGGATTTGGCCCAGTTCAATCCTGTTTTTGAACCGAACACCCTAAGAAATTACTATGCCTATGCTGGGTACAGTATTTCCAAGAACAAAAACAGTAAATTGGAAGTGGAGCCTTCTGTCTTCTACCAATATTTTGAGAGTGATGGACGATCAGTTACCGATCTGAATGCCAAGTTCCGTTTTCACGATTTTGAAGACTACTATTATGTGGGGCTCACTTACCGATTTTTGAACGACCAATTGGGAACCCCCTTGTACATTGCTCCCATAGCTGGTTTAAAAAAGAGCAACTTTTACTTCGGTTACTCGTACCAGATCATCACCAACGAGATTTTGGGATATAGCACGGGAACCCATGTAGTTACTGTGGGGATGGATCTGTTCCAAGGAATCAGTAACTGTAGGTGTATGTACTAATTTCTTGGTTTGCACTATTTTTGTCGCACCAAAAGATAAAGGTGTGGGAAAAATAAGGCTCAACAACATCAGGGTTCACTCCAACCACGGTTGTTTAAAGGAAGAAATGCTAATTGGCAGCGATTATCGCGTGGACCTTGAGGTTTTTGCCAATCTTGCCGAAGCCTCCCAATCCGACAGGTTAAGCGATACTGTTGATTATGTGCACTTGAACAATATTGTTAAGGAAGAAATGGCCATTAGATCCAACCTTTTGGAACACGTGGCAAAACGCATTTTAGATCGCGTGTTTTTAGAATTGCCAAGTGTTGAAAATGCCGAAATTGAAGTTGCAAAAATCAATCCTCCCATAGGGGGCGACGTGCAAAGCGTAACCGTGATTCTTAAAGCTGAAAGACCTGTTTAAAGGTTTGGGTAAGCTAAAAAAAGTAGTACATTTGCACACTCAATTGGCATCGTGGCCGAGTGGCTAGGCACAGCTCTGCAAAAGCTTGTACAGCGGTTCGAATCCGCTCGATGCCTCAACAGACCCAACAAGTTTTGTTGGGTTTTTTTATTCACTGATCCGTTCTATCCCTTCCTTGATATCGAATCTTTCCTTCGGAAGAAATCCTTTTATAATCAGTACAATCCCACAAACAATGATAACCAATCCCAAAGCTTTCTTAATGAGTACTATACGTTCCTGGGTCAAATATTTTTTTAATTGTTTGGCCAACAATATCTTAAACACATCCGTAATAAAGTACACCACGATCATGGTGCTGAAGAAAACCAATATCCTATTGGGGTCGTTGTCCAAACTGGGTCCCACAATAACAATAAGTCCCAACCAAAAAGCCAGCACCCCAATATTGATGAAATTCAACAAAAATCCCTTGACCATCAATCCAAGATAATTTCCCTTTGAAGCCTTTAGCTTTTCTTTTTTGGAAGCCTTTTTTACAAAAATCACAATGCCGTACACCAACAATATCATCCCACCAAAAACGAAAAGCCCTGGTTGATTGCTCAAGTTCTCTAAAAGTTGGAAACTACTGAAATACGCTATCAGAAGAAAAACAACATCGGCTACAATAACCCCAAAATCAAAACTTATCCCTGCCCTAAAACCTTTGGTGGCACTGGTTTCCAACAAGACAAAAAACACGGGCCCTATCATAAAGGCCAATAGGAAGCCAAGGGGTATTGCTGCTTGAACGTCTTCTATCATATCAGTCCATCCGAATTATTTTTCCGCCAAAAACCGTTTTTTCATCCATTTTAAGTGGATCTCCATATACCAACACTTCACCACCGGCCTTCACATTGGCTTTTACATAGTCCGTGGCATAAATGGAGGCATCCCCTCCTGCATTCACCGTTATGGTAGAAAATTTGGTCTTAAATTCTTTCCCATCATAGCTCCCGCCCGTATTGATGATTACATCCTGATTGTCAGCAAATCCCTTAACCGAAATCTCACCGCCGGTAATGGACTTTATTAAAAGTTGCTCGGTCTGGCAATTAATGGCCAATTCCCCGCCTTCCTGCGCCCGTAGGTCCAATATATCCTGTTCAAATACTTCATCAGATTTAATACGGGCATCCTCGTTTACATCAATTACCTTAATGGTTTGCGCGTAATAGAGGTCCACATGCGTTCTATACCCACTAAAAATCTTGTCAATTTCCATTCGGAGTTTTAAAACCCCATTGTTGTTTACAATGGCCACTTTTTTGGTGTTGGCCCCTTTGATCACGGCCTTGTTTTCATCCGATTTAATTAGATTGATGGAAAGACCGTCAAAACCCTTTACTTCAGTAAATGCACTTAATTCTTGGGTAAGCTGTTCATCCTGGGCTTGCAGCAGATGAAAGGAAAAAAACAACACCAAAAGTTGTAAAGCTTTCATGATTCCAAAATTTATGCGCTATGATTTCACAAATTTTATTCCAAAAAGTTAGGTATTCTTCCCTAAAAGGGAAAAATCCAGGTGCCTTTTCACCAAATCGGTTTCCTTGACCATCACAAATACCTCATCACCCAATTGATACATTCGTTTGGTGCGTTCGCCCACAATGGCAAAATTGCGCTCATCAAAAATATAATAGTCATCCTTAATATCCCGGATGCGTACCATACCCTCGCATTTGTTCTCAATAATTTCCACATAAATGCCCCATTCGGTCACTCCAGAAATAACACCTAGGAATTTCTGGTCCTTGTGGTCCTCCATAAACTTGATCTGCATGTATTTGATGGAATCCCTTTCTGCATTGGCAGCCAACAATTCCATATCTGAGGAATGCTTGCATTTTTCTTCGTACAAAGTGCTTTTAGGCTGTTTTCCGCCATCCAAATAATGCTGCAGCAATCTATGTACCATTACATCCGGATAACGCCGTATGGGTGAGGTAAAGTGAGTGTAATACTCAAATCCCAATCCGTAATGGCCAATATTTTCCGTAGTGTATATGGCCTTACTCATGCTCCGTATGGCCAAAGTATCTACCAGGTTTTGTTCCTTCTTCCCTTTCACATCCTTCAAAAGCTGGTTTAAGGAGCTATTGAGACTCTTTTTGTCCCTGAGGTTAATGGAATGACCAAACCTGGAAATTACCCCGTTTAAGGCCAATAGTTTTTCCTCATCCGGTTCATCATGGATGCGGTATACAAAGGTCTTCTTTTGTTTACCTATAAACTCGGCCACCTTCTTGTTGGCCAATAGCATAAATTCCTCAATCAATTTATTGGCATCCTTGGATTCCTTAAAATAGACGCCTTCCGGTTCGTTCTTGGAATTCAAATTGAACCGCACCTCAATCTTATCAAACGAAATGGCCCCAGCGTCCATCCGCTGTTTCCGCATGATTTTGGCAAGAGTATCAAAGGTCAAAATAGCTTTAACGATATCTTCGGAAACCGTATAGGCTTCCCCGCGTATAGAAATTTCTTTTGGGATTTCAGCTTGTTTCGTCTCGATGACATGCTGCGCTTCCTCATAGGCGAATCGTTCATTGGAATTAATGGCGGTTCGCCCAAACCATTGATTGATAAGTTTCGCATTTTCATCCATTTCAAAAATGGCAGAGAATGTATATTTCTCCTCATTGGGTCGAAGGGAACAGGCCAAATTGGATAGCACCTCCGGAAGCATTGGCACCACCCGGTCCACTAAATACACAGAGGTCGCACGCTCATAGGCCTCATCTTCCAGAACTGTATCGGGCTGCACATAATGGGAGACATCGGCAATATGAATGCCTATTTCATAGTTTCCATTTTCCAATTTCTGAAACGATAGCGCATCGTCAAAATCCTTGGCATCCTTGGGATCAATGGTAAAGGTAAGCACCTCTCTCATATCCCTTCGTTTCGCAATTTCAGACTCCTTGATAGAGGTATCCAAGGTTTTCGCATATTGCTCCACTTCGTAAGGAAACTGATAAGGTAAGCCATACTCGGCCAATATGGAATGGATCTCTGTATTGTGCTCTCCCGGCTTTCCCAAAATCTCCAATACCTCGCCATAAGGAGAATCTGCATCTTCTGGCCAATTTCCCAAGCTTACCAGCACTTTGTCCCCGTCTTTCGCCTTTTTTAGCTTTTCCAAGGGAACAAAAATATCCGTATACATTTTAGGGTCGGTAGGTCTTACAAAAGCAAAGGTCTTTTGCTTGTCCACAATCCCCACATAGCTACTTTTTCTCCGTTCAAGTACTTTGGAAATCTCTCCCTCCGGCTTTTTACCGTTTCTTCTGGGTCTGAGAAAAATCTCAACCATATCCCCATGAAAAGCTCTGTTCAACTTGTTGTACGGGACAAAGACATCATCTTCAAATTCTTCAGAAACAATATAGGCATTACCACTGGTGGTCAGGTCTACTTTGCCCTTATAGTAGGTATGCAACGAAGGTTTCTTTTTAAATTTTCCACGTTCCACTTCCAATATCCTATCGGTGGCTTTGAGCTGACCCAGTCTTTTGATCAAGGCGTTTCTGTCCCTGGTATCAGAGATTCCAAGTTTGGACGCAATCTGTCTATAGTTAAAACTTTTGGAGGGTTCTTTTTCCAGTACTGTAAAAATGCCTTTGGTAATCTCATTCTTTCGTTGACTCCTGGCTCTTTTCTTTTTCTTTGACATTTACAGTTTAATTTTTTCGAAAATTACGAATTATAATCCGTGACGGTCTTACGGTGATATACGAATCCAGGATTTAAGTGGATTTATCAACATATATCAATATTCAATTTTCTTTCTTTTTTTAAAATTTATAAAAATGGGGATGATGATGGTCTGTTGAAATGTGGAATAAATTTTTGGGATTAAACTTGCGTTCAACACAAACTATTTTTTGTTCACAAAATATACCATGAAAACAAATTTAGAAATCAAGGACTTAGATTTCTTATAAACGATATTTAATAAGTCTTTTCAACATGAATTTATTGAAAACTCAAGTTGAATTTAATGTTAACTACTTCGGGATTTTATTGAATTGTGGTTGATTAATTTTTAATGGATTCCCATGCTAAAATTGAAATTTATTCTGTAATGGTTTTTTAATTTGATTATTCAAAATTTACTTCCCTGAAGTTTTCTACGAACGATCAACAAAATCACTTTTTTATCAAACCCCTGAAAATGAATTCAATGGAATTATATCGTGATTTTTATCAACATCCCAACTTCAAAAGAATCGTACCTTTGTATTCTACCAATCTAAATCTTGAACAATGAAAATAGCTATTGGAAATGACCACGCCGGTACGGACTATAAATTGGCCATCATGGGCATGTTAAAATCGAAGGGGATAGAAGTCACAAATTATGGTACGGACGGTACTGATAGTGTGGATTACCCAGATTTTGTGCATCCTGTTGCCAATGATGTTGAAAAAGGCGAAGTGGACATGGGCATCGTGGTCTGCGGAAGTGGAAATGGTGCCAGCATGACCATCAACAAACATCAAAATATTAGGGGTGCTTTGTGCTGGAACAAGGAAATTACTGCTTTGGCGCGGGAACATAACGATGCCAATATTTTAAGTCTTCCTGCGCGATTTATTGCTTTACCACAAGCTTTGGAGATGGTGGAAACTTTTTTAAACACCGAGTTTGAGGGTGGTAGACACGAACGTCGCATCGAAAAAATTCCCTGCAGATAAGATGGATTAATGGCGCACCACCACCATCACGGACATTCGCATTCCCACCATGACGCAAAGGGAAGGAACCTTCTTATATCAATAGTTCTTAACATCATTATTACGGCCTCTCAGGTTTTGGGAGGTTTAATTTCCGGTAGTCTGGCGCTCCTGTCGGACGCGCTGCACAATTTTAGCGATGTCCTTTCCCTGATCATCAGTTATGTGGCTTCCTTATTGGGCAAAAAAAAAGCGTCAAAAGACAAAACTTTTGGTTATAAAAGGGCGGAAATCTTGGCGGCCTTTATCAATGCAGCTACCTTAATGGTAGTAGCGGTCATTCTAATTATTGAGGCGGTGGAACGCTTTTTCAATCCCCAGGAAATAGCATCCAATTTGGTCATTTGGTTGTCGCTAATTGCCATTTTTGGAAATGGTTTTAGCGTGTTGTTGTTGCGAAAGGATTCCGAGAACAATATGAATATGAAATCGGCCTACTTGCATTTATTAACGGATATGATGGCTTCCGTGGCGGTGTTGGTAGGAGGGTTATTGATGAAGTTTTACGAAATTTTTTGGGTGGACGCGGTGTTGACCATGGCCATAGCACTGTATTTGATTTATATGGGTTATGATTTATTGAAGGAATCCACCAAAGTGTTGATGTTATTTACTCCTTCCAGGATTGAGGTAAAGGAAATTGTGGCATCCATTTGTACCTTGGATGCGGTAAAAAACGTTCACCACGTTCACATTTGGCAACTGAATGAAGATGAAATCCATTTAGAGGCACATATCGATTTTAATGAGGACATCAAACTATCTGAATTTGACAAGATATTGGTAGATATAGAGGAGCACGTGTATAAAAAACACGGCATTAACCATGTCAACATCCAACCAGAGTTTGATAAGTGTGACTCAAAAAGCGTAATAGTCCAGGATTGATGGAAATACAGATTAAGACTTTTGACCAACTCAACACCACAGAGCTTTACCAGCTCTTGGAACTCCGTAGTGCTGTTTTTGTGGTGGAACAGGATTGTGTCTACCAAGATGTGGACGGAAAGGACCAAAAGGCGATTCATGTTTTGGGAATAAAGGAAGGTAAGGTTGTAGCCTACACCCGAATGTTTGGACCTGGCGACTATTTTGACAACCCTAGCATTGGAAGAGTTGTAGTTGCCGAAGACCAGAGGCAGTTTGGATATGGCAAAGTGGTCATGGAGGCCTCTATCCAGGATTTGGAAGCGCGATTTCCGGGGCAACCCTTGGAACTTTCCGCCCAAACCTACTTGCTAAGATTTTATAAAGGGCTAGGATTTAAGGAAACCGGAAAGGGATATTTAGAAGATGGCATTCCACACATTCGAATGATAAAATGAACTACCAAACTTTTCAACCGCACCCAGATTTAGCGGCTTTGATCAGCTGTTATTGGACCTTGGAAGTACCTAAAACCGACAAGACCGAACGCCAGCGTATCGTCCCAGACGGGAAAATAGAAATGGCCTTTGTACTGGGGGACGACATCAAACGCTATACATCTGAACAAGATTTTATCTTGCAGCCCCGTGCTTTTGTGTTGGGACAGACCTTGGAACCTTTTTATGTGGAACCCACAGGAACCGTCAATAGCTTTTCCGTTAGTTTTTATCCCTACGGTTTTGCCAATTTTGTGGATGTACCCTTAAAAAACTTGGCCAATACAGAAACGCCGATTTCGGATATATTCGGGGAGGAAATAGGCAAAAATTTGGAACAACAGATAATTGGAGCTGCGGATACCCAAGAACGCATCGCCATCGTGGAAAAATTTCTATTGGAAAGGTTGGGTGAAACCTCTACCGTGGACACTATAGTAGAATCTACGGTATCGGCCTTTTTGGCCACCGATGGCAACACCTCTATCAGCAACATTCTAAAAAATGACCCCTCCAAAAGACGACAGCTGGAACGAAAATTCGCAAAACAGATAGGCATTAGTCCCAAACAATTGGGAAAGGTAATCCGCTTGCAAAGTGCGCTAAAAATGATGCTTAATAATGAGGGCAGAAATCTTACCAACATCGCTTATGAAAGCCATTATTATGACCAAGCCCATTTTATTAAGGATTTCAAGGAGTTTACCGGAATTAGTCCAAAGGAGTTTTTGGGCCATAAAAACATGGAACTTTCCTCGGCATTTTACAAATGACCCTTATGTCGCATTTTTACAATTCGAAGGCAAAAAACGGTAGTAGCTTTATGTGATTATTAAACTTAAAACATGATGAGAACCAGTATTGGGCTTTACACCTTGTTTTCGATTCTGATTTTGGTTGCATGCAATTCCAAAAAGCAACCCGAACCACAGACCAGCATTTTAACTGAAACACAAAATACACCCGCCATGAACAGTTATATTTCCATTTTTGAAATTCCGGTCACGGATATTGACCGCGCCATTGATTTTTATCAGTCCATTTTGGGCATTGACATTGAAAAAATGGAATTTCCTGGTATGGAAATGGGGCTGCTGCCCTATGAGGAGCAGATGGTAACCGGGGTGATCATGAAAGGGGAGGATTACGAACCTTCGGCTACCGGGATTACCATTTATCTGAATGGCGGAAATGACCTTCAGCCTATTTTGGACAAAGTGGAACCCAAAGGCGGGCAAATTTTGGTGCCCAAAACCCCTCATGCCGACGAAGTTGGATTTTTTGCCTTGTTTTTGGACTCCGAAGGCAACAAAATGGGATTGCATTCCCCAAATTGATTGAAAGAAGTCACAAAATACTCAGCGTTTGGATCATCTGGTCTTTTCCGCTGTCCGTTTGATTCTAGAACAAGCCACTTAAAAACTATGATGTAACTTTAGCTGAAAGTTGCACGATCAGCCAAAAACATCATGGACATACAATTACGGACAGATAGACTTCTGATCAGTCCCATTACCATGGATGACCTAGGGAGTATCCACGAATTGCATTCCCTGCCCGAAACAGAGGAATTCAACACCCTGGGCATTCCTAAGAATTTGGAAGAAACAAGAGAGATACTGTCTGGCTGGATTGAAAAAAACAATTCAGGGAAGAACATGAACTTCACCTTCAAAATTGAACTGGCGGAGACCAATGACTTTGTGGGTCTTATAGCCATGAATTTGGGTATGCCCAAGTTTAAAATTGCGGAAGTTTGGTATAAACTGCATTCCAGCCATTGGAGTAAGGGCTATGCGACCGAAAGCCTGACCCGAATTTTGAAATTTGGTTTTGGTGAACTGGGCCTACATCGCATTGAAGCTGGTTGTGCCGTGGAGAATTTGGGCAGCATCCGTGTTTTGGAAAAAGTGGGCATGACCCGGGAAGGCAGAAAACGGAAAGTGCTTCCCTTAAAAGATGGATGGTCAGATAATTTTCATTATGCGATTTTGGAATCGGATTTTACGCAGAAAATTTGAACAATGCGAACAATTACCTGGAAACTACATCTAAAATTAAGCCCCAACGCCGTATTTGATTTGATTTCCACCTCGGAGGGGCGAGCAAAGTTCTGGGCGGAAAAAGCGGAGGAAAAAATCAATAAAATCCATTTTGTTTTTCCTAATGGCCAGACCTATGATGGAAAAATTTTGGAAAGTATCCCAGACCGAAAGTTTTGTCTTGACTATTTTGAAAGTTTGGTAAAGTTTGTTCTGGAACTTACTGAAGATGGTGGGACGGACCTTACTTTAATCAATGAAAATGTTCGTGAGGATGAGTATGTTGAGGTCCATTCGGGCTGGGTTTCGGTTTTGATGAACCTAAAGGCCACAGCCGATTTCCAATGTGATTTAAGGAACCATGACCCGAACAAGAGTTGGGAGCAAGGTTATATGGATAATTGATAAATAGGTACTATCCAAAACAATCATAAACCCTGCGCTGGAGACTATTTCCCAACAAAAGGTTAAACCCCTAGCCATCTCTGCCCAAAGGGATTATCTTGATTTCGCTAATTCATCAAATCAAAAAATGAAAATCAGAATTTTTGCCCTTTCAACCTTTCTCTTGGCATTGTTGATAACTGCGTGCAACCGCAAAAAAGAGCAACCTAAAACCTTAGGGTCGGCAGCAACGGAAGTATCCTATTTAGGGCAGGCCCCGCCAGGTACCACCGCTGAAGTTTTTGCGCCAGGTATCATCTCCACGGAAAACTTTGAGTTCGCCATTACCTTCAGTCCACAAATGGACGAAATGTTCTTTACCCGAAGAAAGCCGGAGGCGGACAATGAGATTTTTCACATAAAACTAGAAGAGGGTAAATGGTCTGCGCCTGAGCTAGCGTTTTTCACCCCAGAAGTGGGCTGGGATTTTGAACCGCACCTTAACCCAAAGGGTGATATACTTTATTTTGGAAGCCTAAGGCCCCTGCCAGATTCTACCAATTCCTCCAGGTTACATCAGTGGATGAGCAAAAAAACACCAAGTGGCTGGAGCCAGCCTGTGCCTCTAGACCCACCTTTTAGAGACCGATTTGTAATGTATTTGACCGCCTCAGGGAAAGGAAATTTGTATTTCACTTCTAGGGATGAGGGTGCGGAGCCTGGGCAGGGGGGCATTTATACCTCCATTAACAAAGACGGAGAATACGATGAGGTAAAAAGAATGGGCAGCGAAATTAACTTTGAAGGGGGTCAATGGATTGCCCACCCCTTTATAGCGCCAGATGAAAGCTATATCATTTTTGATGCCGAGAGCGAATCCGGTTATGGGGACAATGACCTGTACATCAGCTTCAACCAAAACGGACAATGGACCAGGGCCATTAACATGGGTCCGGAAATCAATACGGAGAAAACCGAAATGTGCGCCAGCGTGTCGCCAGATGGGAAATATTTGTTTTTCCATAGAGGAAGGTATATTGAAGGTGAAGAAGAGAGCGGGGACATCATGTGGATTGATTTTCAATCTGTCAAAAAAACACTTGGAAAGAAAGCGATAACGCAGTAGGCTATCTACGCCAATCCTGTCGCCCCACTACGGCCATAATTTCAACTGTATTTTTTTTGAGCCTAAAATATATGGTATCTGCCTTATGCACACATCTGCGGTAGCCGGGAACAATTTCATCTACGGACTGAAAATGACCAGGGTTTTTGGTCAATCTCTCAATAGCGGCCAATAGCTCGGCAATGTAAATTTCTGCTTGTTGCTGGCCAAATTGTTTAATCCCGTAATTGTAAATTCGGACAAGGTCGTCCTTGGCTTCAGGTGAAAGTCTATACGTGTCCATTTTTATCAACCTCTATTTTAATTGCTTCAAACAATTCATTAGAGGTTGTTTCTACCGGTCCTTCGGCAGCCATTCGTTCTTCGGACTTTTTAAGCTTGTTTCGCAGCCATTCAATTTCGGCATGTTTGTTTCGTTCCTTGCGAATAAGGTCATTGACGACTTCGCTTTTGCTGGAGTATTCTTCACTTTCCACAAGCGATTTTAACCAGTCATCATTAGGTTTGGTCAGTGATATACTTTGCCTTGCCATGTCGTGTTGCTGAATTGGTGTAAAATTACACCAAAAATGAACCAATACAAAATTAAATTAACTTCTTTCCTGTCCCAATTTCGCACAACCACTCCAATTTTAGGATAAGATTTACTGGCTTTTCCGACTTGTTTTTTCTTGAGAAAAAGAGATAGCCCTCATTATGCGGATTCAGACTTTCCAATTCCATTTTCCCATGATAATTGGGTTGGGAGCGGGCCAACTCTTTCATTTTTTCCGAGGACAATCCACGCGAATCCAAGAAATCCAAAAGCTTTTCACGATTTATAAAAGTGATGTTACATGCCGTGAATTTGTCCATTTCATCTGCATAAATTCCCGTTATTAAGGAGTAGAAATCCGTTTTTTTGGTGGTATCCAAGAACCAGCCCACTTTCTGTACCCCATCTTTTTCATAACAAAGTTCAAAAGCAAATGTGGGGAGGGTTTCGTTGAGGTAGTCCAGTTGTGCTTTTTCATCAATGAGGTAAACCACACCCGTTTGTTTATGGGTAAAGACCATATCAACCCCCTGAAGCTGGGCTTCTATTTCAGCCGTTCGCTCAAAGGAATAATGACGTAAATATTTTTGATATTGGCGGTCCAAGAAACTGAACAACAACCGCTCTTTGGACAAATCGTCTTTAAAACTACTCTTCAAATTCCTGGATTTTCCGGAACAGGGCAGCACCAATTTCTTTTACCACACCCACCACCAATGCGTTGCCCATAAAAAAGGCTCGCTTGGCGTCGGTAATGCCCGCTAGTTGGGTATGATTGTCCGGAAACATGTTCAACCGTTCCAATTCAACCGGGGAAAGTCTGCGCAATCCCTTGGGTGTTTGCACCACGTGTTTAAACCGGGAAGGAGACTTGCCGCCCTCTCCGGTAATAATGGTTCTGGAAGGTTGATCAAGGGCATCGGGAAAAACCATACCGCCCTCACTATAATTGTATTCAAAACCAGCTTTGGTTCTTCTTATCTCTTTTTTGGCGCCTTTTAAATACTCCCATTTAGGCAGGTCTTCCTCGGAAATGAACAGGCTTTTGTCCGCACTGCCGTTTTCCAAGATATCGGCCAACACCTTTCCATGGGCTTGTGCCATTGGTTCGGTTTTTAAAGTGGATACCTGTCCATTGATGCATACCCCCGAATTTAAAAATGGCGAAAGCCCTTTCCCGGAATTGAACTGCTGGGAAAGTTGCACCAAACTTTGGTCTATGGAAAAACCCTGCACCTTGCTGGAGAAGGCTCTAATCGGGAAAGCGGTGGCCAGGGTTCCTTGTTCCAAAATCCAGTCTTTGGCCGAAGTTTTTTGAACGGATTCGAACAAAGGCGAGGATGCATGGTAGCCCAGAAAAAAAACCCGCCTTCGGCGCTGGGGCATTCCGTACTCAGCCGCATTGATCACCCGCCATTCCACAGCATAACCCAAGTCGTTAAGGCTTTTCAGCATAATTGCAAAATCCCGCCCCCGTTGGGAGGACGGGGACTTTAATAACCGATCCACATTTTCAAAAAAGAGATATTTGGGCTTCTTTTTCTTTTCGGAAAGAATGCGGTGGATGGACCACCAGAGCACCCCTTTTTTCCCAATAAGTCCCTTGGAATTTTTAAGGGATGTGGCCACGGAATAGTCCTGGCAAGGAAAACCGCCCACCAATACATCATGGTCCGGAATTTCAACCGTGGGTACTTCCTCAATGTTCTGATTGGAATGGTTCTCAGGCCCAAAACGGGCCTCATACACCAAAGAGGCATGCTGCGTTTTTGTGGAAGGTTCCCACTGGTTGCTCCAAACCACTTTAAAATGGTCGGTGTCCTCCAATCCCAATCGGAAACCACCAACTCCGGCAAAAAGCTCACAAACCTTCAACTGCATGTCCAAAAATAGGATTTGTTGTTTGGGCAGACAAGCGTGAAAATCGCAAATAAAATTTAAAGCCTTGTTTTACTTACTCGGAAAGCGGGGTTTTAATGGGTAAATGAAATTGAAAAAAGCAGTAAATCTTCTTTTTGATCTGGGCGAACCGTACCCTTTTGTTGAAGCCCAAGTTTTTCCAACAGCTTTTGCGACTTTAGGTTCATAGCAGTTGTGATGGCGAGGATCTCCTGCATGCCAAGTTGGGTTCGGCCATGGTTCAATACAGCCTTACTGGCTTCAAAAGCATAGCCCTTCCCTTCAAATTTGGGCAATAGTGCAAATCCTATATCCGGATGCCGTAAATAGTCGCGTTTTACAAAGCCGCAAAGTCCAATGGGCTCAAACGAATCTTTCAGTTGCACCAGATACATGCCAAATCCGTTTTGGATGTAAGAAGATTTTATGTTTTCCTCTACATATTTTGAGGCAGTTGAGAGGCAGTTTACGCCTCTGTCACCAATAAACTCCAGCCAAGTGGGCGTATTCAAAAGCTCTAATAAAAAAGAGGCGTCGTTTGTACCAACTTGTCGTACTATAAGGCGTTCTGTTTCAAGAATTTTCATTCAGGATACGAATATACGCTTTCCACGGGCCCACATCTTCTGCATAATGCTTTACCATTACCCTGCTCATTTGATTAATGTGTGCAAGGTCATGAATGGTCCAGGTAGAGAGCAATTGTCAAAGGGTCACTTCCCCAAGATCAGGATGTACTCCTTTTTTCTCTAGGTCTTGCGCTGTTATATTCATCAACTTTAGTTGGTCCAAAGAGGATTCCCGTAAACTTGTGAACTCTTCCAATAGGTCTTCCATGGACTTTCCTTTGGAAAGCTTTTCTTGCGCAAATCGGTCGAAGGGCATAAAGGTTTTGTCCGTTGCATCGCCCAAAATGATTTTTGCACGGGGAATCCAATCCGTCTGTTCGCCATGGATCAGATGGCCCACAATATCGTAAGCACTCCAGGTGCGAGGGCCTTCATTGATGGTATGCCAGTTAGAATCCATACCGCCGAACAAAGCGTTAAACACTGATGGTGTCCGCTCCAAGATCTGGATGGATTTGTTTAGATCAAAATTCATATCAGTTGTTTTTTGCTGTATTGATAGCTTTGCGGAAAGAGGCCACTGTTCTGGAAATATCTTCTTCCGTAGTGGCCCAGGAACAGATGCTCACGCGAATAACTTTTTTGTTCTCCCACTGCGAACCTCCGGCCCAGCATTCGCGCATTTCTTGAACATTAAATAAAGTGGATTGGGTAAGTTCATCGGTGCCACAACACACCAAAACCTGGTTGAACACAACTTCGTTGGGCACCTCAAAACTTTCAATTTTAAGAATCTCGTCCCTGAACTGCAATGCACGTTGGTGCATGGTCTCTACCAGCTCATTGATTCCTTCGGCACCTAAGTATTTCAATGCGGCCCAGAGTTCCACGATTCGGGCACGACGCGACATTTCCGGAGTATAGAACATCCCATCGCGCTCTTGGCTGGTTACGATATAGCTCCCGGTCATATGCAAGGCCGACTTAAGCGCTTCGGGTTGTTTACAGAGCACAATGCCATTATCGTAGGGAGTATTTAAGGTTTTGTGCGCATCCACGGCCCAAGAGTGGGCGTGTTCCATGCCTTGGGTAAGATGGCCAAGGTTTTTTGTGGCGCGTGCCCATAGACCAAAAGCACCATCAATATGAATCCACGCTCCACGTTCTGCCGCCTTTTCACAAATAACATCAAAGTTATCAAAGGAGCCAGAGTTAACATTGCCAGCCTGTAAGATAAGAATACAGGAAGCATCGAGCTCAGGAATCTCAGCGGGAATGATTCGTCCCTGGTCATCGGTGGGCACCCACTCTATATTTTTATATCCAAAACCCAGTAAAGAAATGGCCTTGATGACGGTGGAATGGGCATGGTCGCCAGTGATAATCCTAAGTTTTGGGCTTCCGTTCAACCCCTTTTCATTTACGTTCCAACCCAACTTTTCCAGTTGATGGAACCGAGCGGCGGCCAAGCCGGAAAAATTGGCCAATGAGGTACCACTTACAAATCCTGCAGCAGTGTTTTGGGGCAGCTTAAATAATTGTTGCAGCCATTGTTCCACTATCGTTTCCAACTTGCTGCCAATGGGAGATATAACACGCATGGCAGGAGCCTGGTCCCATACGGTGGACAAAGTTTTGGCCGCCAAGGTAATGGGAAGGGAACTGCCGGTTACAAAACCAAAATATCTTCCCCCCAAAGTGGCCACTGTATTTGGTCCACCATAGTTGTGCAAAAGGGATAGGATTTCCTCGGAATTCCCTTGCTTTTGGGGCAATGCTTCCTCAAAGCGCTCCAGATGTTTTAGCGTTTCTTCGGTTGGGGTCACGGTTCTGTCAAATATGCCATCCACGTATGATTTGGCATAGGAATGGGCATGTTCCAAATCGGATTTGGATTCCAGTTCACTGAACATTTGTTTTTGAAGGCCAGTCATATCTAAATATTGAAAATTATCGATTTATTTAGCTAAAAAAATTACAGCTTTCTGCTGATTTCCTTTAAATAGGCATTGATGTTTTCTTCATTTCTTTGAAAGTAGGTCCATTTGCCAATTCGGGTGGGGGTAATGAGTCCCACATTTTGAAGTTGGGATAGGTAATTGGAGATGGTGGACTGGGAAAGCCCAGACTTTTCATAAATAAACTGTCCGCATACCCCAAAATTGAAATGTCCCAACTCCTTGTGCGGCGGAAATTCCTTTTCGGGTTGCTTCAACCATTTTAAGATATCCATCCGTGTTTTATTCGAAAGAACTTTATGTACTTCAATAAGATCCATATATCAAATATAGTAAATATCGAAATATGTCGATATAAGAAGGTAAAGAATATGGACCTTTTGAATACACAATGGAACGGCTCAAGAGAATTTTAATGGTAAAGAAGGTGGATTTTTGATTTATTCCGCCATCCGGCCTTATAATCGGCATCGACAAAAAATATGATCAAATCGGCCTGGTAGTCCCGATCAGTAAAGAAAACTTTGGTTTCAGCTTGATAATCCCTTTCAGTGAAAAACCACAATCCTTCATTGCCATTGGCTTTGTAATCCGCACTGACCTTATAGACCAAAAGGTCCGCTTTATAGTCGCGATCGGTTGCAAAAACCTTTATGTCGGCCTTGTAGTCCCTATCTGTTGTGAAGACTTTTTGCGAAAAACCATAAACGGAACAGCAAAGAAAAAACGAAAGGAGATAAAAGTTTTTCATGGCGCGGATTTGGTATTTTGGCCCCCAAAATCGTGCCAAGTACTATGATTTGGGCTTAAGCAATTCCAAAAAATCGTTTATGAATTGATTTTGTGCTGTGGACTGTTGATGGAGCAGCTCGTTTTTGCGGGAATAAACCCTAACAAACAAGTCGAACTTTATTCGGTATGCCATTTTACCAATTTCAGGCTCCTTGTCAAGAGCTAATTTGTCCAATTTGTTCAGCTCTTTTTCCCACCATTTCCAATTTACATTTTTAGGTTGGGCAAAGTCCTGCAACAATTGGGTATCCAATTTACCTACCCAATCCCGTTCTGTTTCCACAGCACTTTCTACCGCAGCCACGGCCTTTTTAAGCTCTTTGGACCTTAAAAAGGTGGCATAGCTTTGGACCAGGCTATCAATTTCCAAAAGTGGGGAATAATCTTTGACCATCCGTTCGTATTGCTCGGCTTCGTACAGCATTTGACCCGCTTCCTGAAATTGTTCCAAAAGGGAATGATCCTTTAGGTACAGGGATGTTACTTCTTCCATAGGTACAGGCTTGAGGTCTTTAAGGCCTTGAAGGTAGATCCAATCAAAGGCCCTTATGATTTGTTCGCTTGGGGGCCATTTGTGCTCTGCATCAAACGTGATTAAAGTACTGTTGAATTTGATTTGGTTCAAAAACGCCTTGTTCTCCAGCATTTCCTTGTAATTCATATCACGGTCACCACATAGGCCCACATACACATAATCCTGCGCCCCGGGTATCTGCCCTGGGATTCCGGAGAACCCAGCTCCACAGCCCACTACACCGGCAAACTTATTGGTCAAGGATGCAATGGCAGTGGCCAATCGTGATCCACCTGAAAATCCAGAGGCATAAATTTCGTCTTCTGAAATATTGAAGCTCGAAAAAACATGGCCAAAAAGGTTGTTGGCGATGGCAAAGTTTCGCTCGTAGGGGGCATTTCTGGAATTATTGGAACAGACCAAGATATGACCGTACTTTTCTGCTGTGGGAATAAATGATTGGATGGCAGCAGCACCTCGTGCAGCGGGATCAAAAATAAAGATGATGGAGTTTAGTTCTTCCGGGGAATAAGATTTTGGCAAATAGAGCGCGAAGTTCTCATTTTGCACCCCTTTTATCACAATGGAATCATGAATCACACCTGTTTGATAATCTTTCTGGGCAATTAGACCATGGCCCATGAATAGAACAAGGCAACCAACCAGCAGGTGCAACCGTTTCATTCTATTGAAGAATGTTGTTATACTTGCTGTTGTCCTTTAGCAAGGCTTGGGCCGCCAAGATGGCATCATCCTGTTTTAGGTAGTACCGATAAAGTCCTTCCCTGTAGAAATAGCGCTTTATAATCTCGTCTTCCACCTTCTTTTGAATTTCCTTTTTAAAGGTGTCCAAAGCCGAAAATTTACCCTTGTTTACGGCAAGAAGCAGGTCTTTGTACTTCTCCTGAACATCTTTCCCCAATAAATGCTCTTCGGAGTTCATGGTCTCCTCCAAAAGTGTTTCAGTTTCGGTCTGAAAAGAAAAATCCTGAGTTTGCGCATAGGATTTGAACGCATTGAAATCGGCATCCGTAAAAGTGAAATCATCAATGGCGTTGAATGAGTGATCATAGTAGAAATCAGTTGCGTAGTCAAAGATGATATTGTTTTGTTGCAACGCATCTATCAGGCTATTTGTTTTTATGGAAGCGATCTCAACATCCGGCATCACCCCGCCACCGTCCTGGACCTTTCTACCGTTTCTTGTGGTAAACTCCTTAAAGTTGGTGTTCCTGATGGCATTGCCTTCTTCATCCCTGTTCCAGTAATCCAAGGATTGTATGCAACGGCCAGAAGGGGTATAATATCTGGATATGGTGACCTTCAATTGTGTGCCATAGGTAAGCTTAAGGGGACGTTGGACCAAGCCTTTTCCAAAACTCCTGGCCCCCATGACCACTGCGCGATCAAGGTCTTGCAATCCTCCTGAAACTATTTCACTGGCGGAAGCACTTCTCCCATCGACCAACACTACCAAAGGAATTTCCAAATCCTCCGGCTGGTTTTTGGTCTTGTACTCCTGATTGAATTTTTTGACCTTGGATTTGGTTGTCACGATAAGTTCACCCTTGGGAACGAACAAATTGGTGACGTTAATGGCCTCTGAAAGCAAACCCCCTGGATTGCCCCGCAGATCCAAGACCAATTTTTCTGCCCCTCTTCCCTTGAGGTCCTGTAGGGCCGATTTGGTCTGTGAAGATGCTTTTCTGTTAAAGCGGGACAGGACAATGTAGCCTGTTTTTTCATCGATCATATCATAAAACGGTACGGCGTCTACCTCAACCCCTTCGCGTTTGATAGTGGCGGTCTTGGTCTCCCCTTGCCGTACAAAAGTGATATCCACGGAGGTATTGTTGGCCCCTTTGAGGAGTTCACTGGCGTTATCATCAAAATCCGCTACTTTGATATCCCCAATTTTTATGATTTCGTCTCCTGCTTTTAAGCCTGCATTATCGGCAGGATACCCCTTATAGGGCTCCACAATAAGCAATTTGCTTTCATAAGAGCGAACCAAAGCGCCAATTCCGGAGTATTCCCCAGCATTGTTGATTTTGTAGGCCTCTACATCCTGCTCGTTCAAAAATCGGGTGTAGGGATCCAATTCTTCCAACATGTTCTTGATCGCGGAATCCATCAGTTCTGCGGGATTGGTTTCATCCACATAGTTCATGTTGAGCTCCTTGAATAGGGTGGTGAAGATTTCTATCTGCTTTGCAATTTCAAAAAAATCGCTCTTGAATCCGCTGGAAGCCACCAAGACCGTTACGGCCAAGACAGGAATCCAAATCCGCTTATTGGTCCATTTTTTCATGGGATACTTTTTTTAGAAAGGTTTCCAAAAGCCCAACCATTGCTTTTTCCACCTCATTTGCGTTAGGCATCTTGTTACCAAGGTATAAAAATAGAAACGCAAAGTTTCCCTCCACATTGTTAAAAAGAAGGTGCTTGTTAAGCCGATAGGATTCACGCATCAAGCGCTTTATCCGATTACGATGAACGGCATTCCTGAACTTTTTCTTTGGGGCCACCACCCCTACCTTAATTGGCACGTCTTCAAAGTCGCATTGGGCGTACAACAGTTTAATGGGGAAGGACTTTATGCTCTTTCCTTCAGTAAAAAGGTGCTCAAACAGCTTTTTGCTTTTGAGTTTTTCCTTTGTGTTAAATGAAGTTCCCTTAAGCATGCTGCAATTCCGTTTTTGGAAAACCTTCCTTGTAAACTATGGCATTTTACTGCCCAGGCTGATACACGTTGTTCTCGCCATCCACATCGGCCATAAGTTGGGATGGATCTATAACCAAGGCTTGTACTTCTTCCAAGGGCACGTCCAATAACAGTTCGTACGTGGGGTGCGCCCAGGTCCAATCCTTTGCCACCGTTCGTTTCAGATTCGCATAGGGGTTGGCCTTCTCACCGCGCATCATTTGCAATGGAATGTAATAAGTTTCCTGTGAACCGTCGGCTTTGGCCAGCAGTAAATCAATGGGCATTGGCATATCACCAATTCTTTCCAACACTACTTTGGTCTTGTTGCCCTCGGCCGAAACGTTTTTAATGGCATAATCAATGGTATTGGTAGTCTGGGTCCAATCCGTTAGGTACCAGTCCAATTCCATTCCGGAAACTTTTTCCGCTGTACGCTTAAAATCATTGGGGACAGGATGTTTGAATTTAAAGTCTTCGTAATACTTCCGAACCGTTTCCATTAGCTTGTCTTGGCCAATGACATATCCGAGTTGCGAGAGGAATATGGCCCCTTTGCTATACGCTGCTATTCCGTATGCGAAGTTGGTCGCGAAGCGATCGGCATGTGTGGATTGTGGTTTTTCCAATCCGGAATTGACCAGGGCATAATATCCTTTGTAGGAACCTTCAAACGGATTTTCCTTTCCTTGCTCCATAATTTCGTTCATGCACAAACTACTGATAAAGGTGGTAAAACCTTCGTCCATCCATTCGTGCTTGGATTCGTTTGTGGCCAGAACATGTTGAAACCAGGTGTGTGCCAATTCATGCACCATGACCCCAACCAGACTTTCAATAGACCGCTCTCCGGTGATCAAGGTGCTCATGGCATATTCCATTCCACCATCGCCACCATGAACCACCGAGTATTGATCATAAGGGTATTTGCCAATATTTTTGGAAAAAAAACGCATTGCATCAGCTGTTTTGGGCTGTAGTTTTTTCCAATTTTCAAGGATTTCGGGATTGTTTTTGTAAAAGAAGTGCAAGGTTGGTCCGTCTTCCATTTGCAGGGTGTCATGAATATAATCTGGATCGGCACCCCACATAAAATCATGTACATTGGGGGCCTTAAAATGCCAGGTCAAGGTTTTTCCTTTGGTCTTTACCTGCGTACCCGGCGTTTCATAGCCATGCCCAATTTCCTGTGGGTTCTGAAGATAGCCAGAACCACCTACCACATAGTTTTTGTCCAAAGTTAGCTTGACATCGAAATTTCCCCACACTCCGTGAAACTCCCGGGCAATGTATGGGTTGGCATGCCAACCTTCAAAATCGTATTCGGATAGTTTTGGATACCACTGACTCATGGAAAGCGCTACCCCTTCCTTACTGTTCCTGCCAGACCTTCTGATCTGTAAGGGCACCTGACCTTTAAAGGTCATATCCAGGGTAGTCTTGCCGCCCGAAGGAATAGGTTTCGCCAAATCTACCACCAAAATGGTGCCTTCTTCCGCAAAGGACACCGCTTGACCATCTTGGGTGAGGGTCTCTACATGGAGATATCCCATTTCAGATTCGGACAAAGTAGCAATCCGGCTCTTTCCATTTTCCATCATCCTGCCATCTGGATCTTTGATGGACTGCAGACGCGCATCCATATCGCTACCAGGTTGGAATGCATTGAAGTAAAGATGATAATACACCCGATTCAACACATCAGGCGAATTATTGGTATAAACCAGTTTTTGTGTTCCAGCATATTGAAAGGTTTTGACATCCATTTCAACATCCATGGTGTAATCCACATGTTGTTGCCAATAAGAGGTGTTCTGGGCCCATACGGAGACACAGCAAAAGAGGACCGAAACAAAGAAAAATGGGAGCTTTTTCATCTTATTTGGTATTATGGTGAAGTGTGGCCTTGCCTTTGGTAATGCTCTCGGCCAACAAAAGAGCGTTATAGGCATTTACCATTTTCCCAGATTTCGAAATATTGTCAAAGCTGGAAGCATTGTCGGGATTTCCTGCTACAATAACCGAAGTCTTTGAGCGCAATCCTGACTGGATGATGATCTGTTTTACCTGATAGGCCGTAAGTTGCGGGTAGTAAGACCTGATCAAGGCGGCAACACCTGCAACGGCGGGAGCGGCCATGGAGGTCCCGCCCATAAAGTCATATTTGTTGTTGGGCAAGGTGGAGTAAATGGCTGCACCAGGAGCAAAAACGTCTACATTTTGCTTACCATAGTTTGAAAAGGTGGCCACCATTTTGGAGCCGTAGCTGCTGGTAAGTGCACCAACAGTTATTACATTATTGGCAATCTCCGAACTTCCAAAGTCGTGATCATTGGGATAATTTGGATTTTCTGGATTGTCAAGGTCATTTCCATCGTTGCCGGCAGCATGTACAATTAAAACATCTTTGGAGGCCGCATATTTTATGGCGTCGTGAACCCAACCGGGATTTGGTGAAAAGGATTTGCCAAAACTACAATTGATGATTTTTGCACCATTGTCCACAGCATATCTAATGGCCAAAGCAACATCCTTGTCGTATTCGTCCCCATTCGGCACCGCCCTAAGGCTCATTATTTTTACATTTTTGGCTACACCATTGACTCCCTTGCCATTGTTGCGCTCTGCTGCAATAATACCTGCTACGTGCGTACCATGGCTTTCTGTGTCCACCCTGTTTTTTGGGTTGCCATTTCCGTATTTACGGTCGTTGAAGTTGTAGGGGTCGTCACCTACGGGCTGTCTTCCGTCAAAATCTTTGTTGAGGTTGTAGTTTACCTGATCGGCGAAATAGGTAATGCCCTCATTGAGCTCCTCCATAACACTGGGAATGCTTTCTCCATAGGAGAACATTTGCGTAAGGACGGCAACGTGTTGCTGCATTTCCTCACTTTTGGGCTTTAAGGACAGGAGGTCGCTTTTATCATAGCTGCTTTTGCCCAATTCTTTTTTAACGGCAGCATCAGCAGTTTTGACCACTTGGTAAATCTGTTCATACTGCTGTTTGTTCTGAAGGGCCTTAGGATAGGCCTCATCCAATTTTAATCGGGCCTTGGCACGAATGGAGGCATCGCCCACGCCCAAACGAAGCATTCTTACATATTCCAATTGCTCATTATAGGCTTCACCCAAGAAATTGTAGCCATGAACGTCATCGATATATCCATTGCCATCATCGTCCCTTCCATTGTTGGGACGTTCCCCCTTGTTGGTCCAGAGCACATCATCCAAATCTTCATGTTCGATATCAATACCAGAATCGACCACCGCCACTATAACGGTTTTCCCATGCTTGTTTTTTATGATTTCACTGTAAGCCCTGTTAACGCTCATCCCTGGAATGGTATCAATAACAAGGTCGGCATGCCCCCAAACTTTTTTCTGATAATCGGTGAGATCGGTGACCTTTAACGGTACGGCATCTATGTTTTCCACAGGTGTGGAGACCAGGGTGGTGGAGCCGCAACCAACAAGAAACAGAGTGGTAGCTGCAAGCGTGAAAGAAAAATTGAAGTAAGCGCGATTCATATTCTTGATTTTAATTGAAATGTAAAACTTTATTGCGGATTGAATATTTCGTTGAAGGAAAAAGTTTCGTCCAAACGCACACCCTTTTCCGTTTTTTTGAGGGTACACAGCTGATTGTGGGCATCATGTTCAAAAAACAAGTAATACCCATTTTCCGCAACGGTATTCAAAAAGCTGGCTTTTTCACTTAGGGTTACCAATGGCCTGGTGTCGTACCCCATTACATAGGGTAAGGGAATATGCCCAACGGTTGGAATCAGGTCGGCAACAAAAACCAAGGTTTTTCCTTTGTATTGGACATGTGGCAGCATTTGTTTTTCGGTATGTCCATCAGCAAATAGGATGCCGAATCCCAGTTCAGAATCCGGAATGAAAGATGCTTGTTTTCTGTCAACAAAATGGAGCTGTCCACTTTCCTGCATAGGGAGCAGGTTTTCCTTTAAAAAGGAAGCTTTCTCCCTGGCATTGGGATCGGTGGCCCATTCCCAATGGTCTTTGTTGGACCAAAACCGTGCATTTTTAAAAGCAGGCTCGTAACCTGTTCGGTCTTTGTTCCATTGAATACTGCCCCCACAGTGATCAAAGTGCAAATGGGTCAAAAAAACGTCTGTAATATTATCCCTGTGAAACCCCAATGCTTCCAAAGAGCCATCCAAACTGTGGTTGCCCCATCTGTAGTAGTAGCTGAAAAATTTTTCAGATTGTTTGTTTCCCAGGCCATTATCTACCAGAATCAATCGATCTCCATCTTCAATCAAAAGGCATCTTGCCGCCAGGTCGATCATATTGTTTTGGTCTGCCGGATTGGTCCTGGTCCAAACGGATTTGGGCACCACCCCAAACATGGCACCGCCATCCAATTTAAAATTTCCAGTCTCAACAGGGTAAATAGTCATTCAAAAAACAAAGGGCGTGCAAAATAAGAAAAGCCGACTTTAATTGGTTAAAAAACATGGGTTTATTATTTCTATTTTAACATAAAATGGGGGTTGGGTTGCCGGGATTGGACTTTGTTTGGCATACGCCAAAACCAAATTTACACCCGGTTTTCACTCATGGAAAAGTATCGGATATCGTCACAGATTGTTCAAAGTTGTGAGCAACACCAAAAGTTTGGTTGTGTTCTAAAAGAAAAGCGTTAAATTTCAAAAAAACTAATTCATGCTAGAATTAGCAGGTATCATTATACTGGGCATCATTGCACAATGGGTGGCTTGGAGGTTTAAACTTCCGGCCATTTTACCTTTAATATTGATCGGACTGTTGGTGGGTCCCATTGCTACCTTGTACACGGAAGATGGGTCTAAACTGATAGAGCCTGTTTGGAATGGAAAAAAAGGTCTGTTCCCCGGGGATGGACTCTATTATTTTGTTTCTCTGGCCATTAGCGTAATATTATTTGAAGGGGGACTGACCCTTAAACGGGCCGAAATAAAAAATGTGGGACCGGTGATCACTAAATTGATCACAGTGGGCACCGTGGTCACTTTTTTTGGGGCAGGTGTGGCCGCACATTACATTTTCGGATTGACATGGCAGATTTCGTTTTTGTTTTCCGCATTGATCATCGTTACGGGACCAACGGTAATTACTCCGATTTTAAGGAATATCCCCCTGAAAAAAGATATTTCGGCCATCCTTAAATGGGAAGGGATACTAATTGACCCCATTGGGGCCTTGGTGGCGGTTTTGGTATTTGAATTTATTAGTGTGGGCGAAGGACAGGCCTTTACAAAGACCGCCTTGATAGAATTTGGCAAGATCCTACTTTTTGGGACCACCTTTGGGTTTACGTTTGCACATGCCCTTGGGTTTGTGATAAAAAGGAATTTGGTGCCGCATTATTTGCTTAATGTGGTTTCGCTGTCGGTGGTCTTGTTGGTTTTTGTGGAATCCGATTTGTTCGCACATGAGTCCGGGCTGTTGGCGGTAGTGGTCATGGGCATGGTACTGGGCAATATGAACCTCCCCAATATTAAGGAGCTGCTCTATTTTAAGGAGTCCCTAAGTGTGTTGTTGATTTCCATTCTTTTTATCCTGTTGGCCGCCAACATTAACATTACCGATATGGAACTCATTTTCAACTGGAACACGGCCATACTTTTTGCAGTGGTGGTTTTTGTGATTCGGCCTATAGGGGTGTTCTTAAGCTCAATGGGCTCCGATCTAAAACTCAACGAAAAGCTCTTTATCGGGTGGGTGGGTCCACGCGGTATTGTGGCGGCCGGTATTGCCTCCTTATTTGGGTCCAAATTGTTGATCAAAGGAGAACCGGGCGCTGAGTATATCACGCCCCTGGTGTTCATGATCGTACTTGGCACTGTACTATTGAATGCAACCACGGCCCGGTTTGTGGCCAAGGTTGTTGGGGTATTCCTGAAGAAATCTGAAGGGGTATTGATCATTGGCGCATCCAAGATTTCCCGTTTGATCGCCAATTATCTTAAAAAGAACAACCGCCATGTGGTGTTGATCGATAACAACCAGGCCAATATTGAAAAGGCACAACGATTGGGCTTGGAGGCCATGACCGCAGATATTTTTTCGGATACGCTCACCGATAACATTGAACTGAACGATATGGGCTTTCTCTTGGCCTTGACCGGCAACTCGGAGATCAATGAATTTGCCATTGAAAAGTTTCAAAAACAGTTTGGAGAAAATGGGGCGTTCAGGTTGGTCAATGCGGATGAAATGAACGACCCAAACAGCAGCTCGATCGAAGGGCTGTTTTCCCACACGGACGACTTCATCAAGTTAATGGAAGTGGTTCGAAAATACCCGGCCATCCAGGAAATAGATGTCAAGGACAAGGCACATTACGACAAGTTGATGGACCTCGCCGAAAAAGACACCGATATTATTCCCGTATTTACCAAGGCCCCAACCGGCAGTATTGATTTATTGCCCTCCAATAACCGCGACTTTTCACCATCCAGTGAGGGGTACAAACTGGTCTATATGGGCAAAACCATGGATCTGGATTAATTCCTTTTCGCTTTCTAGCGATCAAAATTTCTTTAACTACCACGTATTTTCTTATCCGTCAATTGAAAAGAGGCATTCATCAATTTGGAGAGACTTCACTCTACAAGGTTATTTAGGTTGCAAGTAGAATAAATACAAATCAAATAACCACTAATCGATGAAAAACCTAGTTCTCCCATTTTTTTGTTTGGGAATGGTATTGTTCAGCTGTTCCAAAGATGATGATTCCCCAAAATGTGATTCCTGCACTTTGTCTGATGGATCAGAATTGAACTATTGCGATAACAATAACGGAACGTATGCATTCAAATATTTAGGTGAAACCGAAACAATTACAGATGACGAATTGGATGATCTCGGTTTGACCTATGACGAGTTTGTTTTGTTATCATGTACCCTTGGCGGCGATTAAATTTTTAATCCAGATGGAAAACTGAAAAATCATAAATGTGCATCCGTAAAATGGATTCCTAAAAAGGCTCTAACTCCAATATTTCGGAAAGTACTAAGTTTTAAGTTATGCAAAACTTCAATCAATTTTTGTTTGTTCCTGTATTCATCATTTGCGCAGGATGCTCTATTGATGCCATTCGAATCAACCAGGTGTTGGAAGAGGAAGCCAATGTACCTGAAGTCAAGAAATCCGCTGAATGCTATTCTTGTATAGCGAAAGATGGTAAGAAACTGGAGCTCTGTGATTTTCAGAATGGAACCTTTGAGCTGCGCCATGGAAATGACCACTATTCACTAAATACGGAAGATTTAGAAGGAAATTCCGCCAAAAAATTTGTGGAAATCGGATGCCAATTGGATGTTTTGGACTTTACAGAATAAAACCTAGTCGTTCAATTTAAGCACTGCCATAAAAGCCTGTTGCGGAATTTCCACATTCCCCACTTGGCGCATCCGCTTTTTACCTTTTTTCTGTTTTTCAAGCAGTTTTCTCTTTCGGGAAATATCACCCCCATAACACTTGGCGGTAACATCCTTGCGCAATGCCTTAATGGTCTCCCTGGAAATGATCTTGGAACCAATTGCGGCCTGTATGGGGATGTCAAACTGCTGCCTAGGGATAAGTTCCTTAAGCTTTTCACACATTTTTTTACCAATGGTATGTGCATTATCAAAATGGACCAATGCAGATAAGGCGTCCACCGGTTGGGAGTTCAAAAGGATATCTACCCGGACCAATTTGGAGGTTCGCATTCCTATTGGGGTATAATCAAAGGATGCATACCCCTTTGAAACGGTTTTCAATCGGTCGTAAAAGTCGAAGACGATTTCGGCCAAGGGCATATCAAAAGTAAGCTCCACCCGTTCCGTAGTCAGATAAGTCTGATTGGTAATTTGCCCCCGTTTGTCAATACAAAGGGACATGACGTTCCCCACAAAATCGGCTTTGGTAATGATGGTGGCCTTTATGTAGGGTTCTTCCACACGGTCTACCGTGGAGGGATCCGGCAAGTCGGAGGGGTTGTTCACGATCAAGGCGGTTTCCTTGTCCTTGGTGGTGTAGGCATGATAACTTACGTTGGGAACGGTGGTAATGACCGTCATATTGAATTCCCGTTCCAGTCGTTCCTGGATGATTTCCATATGGAGCATCCCCAAAAACCCACACCTAAACCCAAAACCCAATGCAGCGCTACTTTCTGGAGTGAATACCAAGGAAGCATCGTTGAGCTGTAATTTTTCCATGGAGGAACGGAGTTCCTCAAAATCCTCGGTATCCACTGGATAGATTCCAGCAAACACCATGGGTTTAACGTCCTCAAAACCTTCTATGGCATTTTGGGTGGGCTTGTAGGCATCTGTTATGGTATCTCCCACCTTAACTTCACGTGCGTCCTTAATACCGGTTATTAGGTAACCCACATCCCCTGAGGAAATAATGGGTTTTGGCACCTGGTTCAGCTTAAGCGTCCCAATTTCATCAGCAAAATAGTCCTTCTTGGTAGCGACAAACTTGATTTTTTGCCCCTTCTTTATCTCCCCATTGATGACCCTAAAATAGGTCTCGACCCCTCTAAACGGATTGTAGACGGAATCAAACACCAAGGCCTGTAGGGGCTCATTGGGATTTCCTTCGGGGGCAGGAATACGCTCAATGATGGCAGTTAGGATATCTTCTATCCCAATTCCTGTTTTTGCACTGGCCGGAATCACCTCTTCTGGCGCACAGCCCAACAGATCTACGATATCGTCCGTGACCTCTTCTGGATTGGCACTGGGCAAATCCACCTTGTTGAGCACCGGGATGATTTCCAGGTCGTTTTCCAGGGCAAGGTATAGATTGGAAATGGTCTGGGCCTGAATACTCTGAGCGGCATCAACCACCAAAAGGGCGCCTTCGCAAGCAGCAATGGAACGGGAAACCTCATAGGAAAAATCCACGTGTCCGGGAGTGTCGATCAAATTTAGGATATAGGTTTCGCCCTCGTGTTCATACTCCATTTGGATCGCGTGACTTTTTATAGTGATCCCGCGTTCACGTTCCAGGTCCATATTGTCCAACAACTGGTCTTGTTTTTCGCGATCGGTCACCGATCCGGTGAAATCCAACAAGCGATCTGCCAAGGTACTTTTACCATGGTCTATGTGGGCAATAATGCAAAAATTTCTAATCTTTTCCATATCAACTGCTACCTGTAAAATCAAGGGCGATAAAGCATCTGCAAATATAGTTTTTTTAGCTGCCTAGCTGGGTGTTTTTTGCAAATATGAGCGTACAAGGGTTTTATGGGCTCTAAAATAATTTCTTAGATTTGATATCCAACCCCAGGACTAAATGAAACACCTTGCGCTTCTTTTTTTAGTGGCACTGCTTACCAGCGCAGGTTTGTATGGGCAGACCTTCAAGATTACAGGAAAAGTTGTAGATCAGAAGAACAATACCATTCCTTTTGCCAATATTTTATTGCTGCAAGCCGCGGATTCCACCTTCGTTCAGGGTACGTCGGCAGATGATAATGGATATTTCATATTGGAGGATGTTCTGGCGGACCTGTATCTTTTACAGGCCAGTTATGTGGGGAGAGGTTCGGAGCCAAGGGCGTTGGACATAGCCAAGGATGTCTCGCTTGGAGCACTGATCATTCCGCTGGAGGAAAATGAATTGGACGAGGTGGTGGTAACGGCAAAGCGGCCAACACTACAGAGACTGCCGGATAGGCTAGTCTTTTCTGTAGAAAACACTGTGGTTGCACAGGGGAGTTCGTGGGACATCCTGAGAACCACCCCCGGGGTCATCGTAAATCAAGAAGACCTGCTCATAAGAGGGCAAAATGCCACGGTGTACTTAAATGACCGGAAAATTCAGCTCTCTGGACAAGAGGTTAAGGATTTGCTGGAAGGATTATCAGGAAACAACATAAAATCCGTGGAGGTAATTGCCAATCCGCCTGCCCGTTATGAGGCGGAGGGAGGCCCTATCTTAAATATCGTGACCTCCAAGAACATTATCCCAGGTTATAAGGGAAGCATCAATGGAACATATACCCAAGCAGCCCTTTCAAAATACAGTTTTGGGACAAGCCATTATTTTAAGACGGACAAGCTCAACATTTTTACCAATTATTCCATCAGCCCAAAGAAAGAACTGAGAAAACGGAATAAGGGCATCAATTTTATGGAAGACGACAACTCCGTTTTTTCCAGATGGACCAGTTTCTACAACGAGGTACATGAATCCCAGGCCCAAAATGCAAGTTTTATTTTGGATTACGACATTGACGATAGGAACAGCCTTAACCTGACTTCCAATTTAGCCTTTAACCCCGGACAGGAAAGGGTTACCCAGTTGGATGCCGAGGTCAGGAACAGCCAACAACAATTGGATTCGACCTTTAGGACCAGCAATGTCACCACGTTGGACAACACCAACCTTGCCTTTGATTTGTCTTATGTGCACAAACTAAATAAACCCGGTGCCAAATTGTCTTTCAATGGGCATTATACCCACTACGATGGGCAATCATTTCAAAACTTGGCTTCCGATTATTTTGACAACAATGGCCAATTCCTCCGAAATTTTGGTTTTGACACGGATTCCAGACAGAACATTGAAATTCTAACGGGCCAAACCGACTTCTCCACTCCTCTGGGAAGTTCCTCATTGGAGACGGGAATGAAAGTATCCTCGATCAATTCAGAAAGTCAAGTGGACTTTTTCAATTTTGTGGGGATGGACGCCTCCGTTACCCCCGCATTGTCCGATCGCTTTCTATATGACGAGAAAGTGTATGCGGCTTACCTGAGCTGGGTAAAAAGTTGGGAAAAATGGTCTATGAAATTGGGACTTAGAGGAGAACTGACCGAGGCATCGGGAACGTCCCAAACCTTAAATATGACCAATACCCTGGACTTCTTTGAGCCTTTCCCATCCCTTTATCTGCTCTATTCGCCATCTGACAAGCATAGCTTTGCTTTTGATTATGGAAGAAATGTGGGACGGCCCAAATACAATGACCTTAATCCTTTTAGGGTATTTTTCAACGAACGGGATTTTGAGGAGGGCAATCCAGGGTTGCGGCCAAATTTTAGCAATAACTTTAATTTGAACTACACCTTTAACAGTGAGTTTTTTATAGATGTCTACTATAGGGATAACGGACGGAACATTGCCTATCTAGTTTTTCAGGACAATGACAATCTAACGTTGGTTGAGCTCAAGCAAAACATGTTGGCCAGTAAATCCTATGGCGTTGATTTTACACTAAGTAAAAGCATTTTGCCATTCTGGTTTATGTTTGCCTATACCTCGCTTTTTCATGAAGAAGAGACATTTTTGGCGGAAGCCAGCGGCAATGTGGAGTTTACCAATGCCGTGGATGGGGTATATGGATATTTGGCCAACTACCTTACCCTGTCCAAGGACGGAAGCTTTACCGGAGAACTTACCCTTTCTTATTTTTCCAGGTTTTTATTTGGTTCTTACGTAACGGACGACCAACTTAATTTGACGCTGGGCCTCCGAAAATCACTTTTCGATAATCGGGCAGTTATTTCCATTGCCGCTGAGGACATATTGGAACGTTATGTCCCCACATACACCTCCCGCTACCTAAACCAAGACAATTTTTTACGGGGCAGACCTGAAACGCAGTTTATAAGAATTGGCTTTACCTATAATTTTGGAAACTTCAGGCTTCAAGACAACCAAAGGGCCATAGAGAAAAAGGAACGGGACCGTCTACTGGAGGAATAAGCCACTGATTTTCCGGTATTTTGTATTTTTGCAATCCAAAAAAATTGAGGTTTGCCAAAAATTGGACACATAGAACTCCCTGATTTTCCATTGCTGCTTGCACCCATGGAAGACGTGAGCGACCCACCTTTTCGTGCTTTATGCAAAGAACAAGGTGCAGATGTGGTCTACACGGAATTTATTTCTTCCGAAGGATTGATTCGGGATGCCGCCAAGAGCGTGATCAAACTGGACATCTATGAAAAAGAACGTCCGGTTGGGATTCAGATTTTTGGAGCAGAACTGGATTCCATGCTGAGGGCTGTGGATATTGTGGAAAAATCCAATCCGGATATCATTGATATCAATTTTGGCTGCCCAGTAAAAAAAGTGGTGAGCAAGAATGCGGGTGCAGGAATACTGCGCGACATTCCGCTGATGGTAAAACTTACCGAAGAAATTGTAAAGCGGACCCATCTTCCAGTTACCGTAAAAACCCGCTTGGGTTGGGATTCGGACACCATCAAGATTGTTGAGGTGGCAGAACGGCTGCAGGATGTTGGCATTAAGGCCATATCCATACATGGTCGCACAAGGGTTCAAATGTACAAGGGCAGTGCAAATTGGAAACCCATTGCTGAAGTAAAGAATAACTCAAGAATGCACATTCCGGTATTTGGCAATGGAGATGTGGACACTTCCGAGGCGGCCGTTAGAATGCGGGACGAATATGGTCTGGATGGGGCAATGATAGGCAGGGCCAGTATTGGCAATCCATGGTTTTTTAAGGAGGTCAAGCACTATTTTGAAACAGGCACCCACTTAAACCCTCCTACCATGGAAGAAAGGGTGGAAGCAGCACGCCGGCACTTGCAAATGTCCATCGATTGGAAAGGAGAAAAACTCGGGGTCTTTGAGACGCGAAGGCATTACACCAATTACTTCAAGGGAATTCCGCATTTTAAGGAATATCGGATGAAAATGGTCACAAGTGATGATTCCGCTGATGTTTTTGCCGCTTTTGACGAGGTATTGGAAAAGTTTGGGGATTTCCAATTCGTTTAGGCGGAAATCAACCTTTTATTGATTCTGCTACTTGCAATTTTTGAGGAAATGATTCCCAGAACCACAATGGTTCCCATGACCACCACGACGTTCATCAGATTGTATTCCACAGGATAGGCCAAGGACGGGGTTATTTTTAACCATCCGAACAACAATTGGGACCCTATCAAAATGGACCCAAGGAACACCCCGATAAGTCCGCCCAAAGATGTAACCAAAACACCTTGGGTGAAATAAATGTGCCGCAGCTCACGAATTGTAGCGCCCAAACTAAAAAGGGTTTTGGAGTTTTGTTGTTTGTCCAATATCATCATAATAATGGCTCCCACCACGTTGAATAGGGCGATGATCAACACAAGGGTAAAAATGAGATAGGTGGCCAGGTTCTCCGTGTTGAGCATTCGGTATAAAGTGCTGTTCAGCTGTTGTCTGTCCAACACCAAAACCTTGTCGCCCAATACGGACTTTATACCGTCCCGCACCTCACCAGAAGCAACCTCTCCATTTAATTTAAAGTTGATACCGGACGCCTGGGTGCTGTCCTTTTCCAACAGTTTTTGAACCAATGGAAGTTGGGCAAAAACGTACTTTTTATCAAGGTTTTCTTCCACGGCATATACACCACTCACATATATGGGCACTTGGTTATAGGGTTTGGCATTAAGCCCTTGGGGGGTAATTGAACCTTTGCCTGGCTTTGGGACCAAAAGGGTAAGCGGATTCTGATAATTGTCCAGCGGCACGCCCAATAAATTATAAATCCCAATGCCTACCACCCCATTATATTCCATTACGCCCCAGTTGCCAAAGTAAAGGGTACTGTCCACTCCGGTTACTGCGCGGTAATTTCCATCAATTCCCTTTATATATGCAATACAGCTTCTTTCCTTAAAGGTGAGATAGGCCCTTTCTTCCAATTCCTTGGAATAATTTACCAAACCACCTACTTGCTGAAGTGCGTTTTCCTCGGTTTCAGAAATGGAAAAGTGCTTTCCAACAGCCGGGATAGCCTTTAAATCGGGATCAAAGGTGTTGGTAAAGGATAGACTGAAGGTTTTTAATCCTGCAAAAGCCGAAAGCACAATAAAGAGCGCCGCAGACCCTATTACAATCACCAAAAAGGTGATAAAATTGATAATGTTGACCGCATTCTGACTGCTTTTGGACCGCAGATACCGTTTTGCGATATAGAATGGAAAGTTCAAAATCAGGATTTCTTTCTTTTGGCCAATAGGTCCCTGTTTTCAATGGGGTTTTCCTCACCTTTGAGTGATTGTTCAATTTGATCAATGTACTCTAAGGAGTCATCATGGTAGAAATTCAGTTCTGGCACTCGCCTCAATTGGTTTTTGGTGCGTTGGGCCAGCTCATGTTTGATCAAGGGCTGATTGGATTTAATCCCTTCCAATAGTTCCGCTGCCTTGTTATTGGGGAACACACTGACATACACTTTGGCAATGGAGAGATCGGTGGTCACATATACCTTGGAAACAGAAATCAATGTGCCTTTTAGTCCACCATCCGTAGCGGCTCGCTGCAGGATTTCTGCGATATCTTTTTGGATGATACCCCCAATTTTCTTTTGACGTTGTGTTTCCATAACTGCAAAATAACGGAATAAATGACGAACCTCATGAGATGATAGCCATACACTGCGTAATTTTGGGTTTGTGATTGCCAACATCTTTTCGAAAAAACAAGAATTATGGATAAAATTGAACATATAGGGATTGCCGTAAAAGATCTTTCGGTCTCCAATGCGCTGTTTGCAAAATTGTTGGGTGTGGAGCATTATAAAACAGAGGAAGTGGCCTCGGAAGGTGTGCGTACTTCCTTCTTTCAATCTGGACCAAACAAGGTAGAATTATTGGAATCCACTACTGAAGATGGGCCCATTGCCAAGTTTTTGGATAAAAAGGGGGAGGGGATCCATCACATTGCCTTTGCTGTGGATGACATTGAATCAGAAATCGCCAGATTAAAGAATGAAGGCTTCAAGGTCTTGAATGAAGTACCCAAAAAAGGGGCAGACAACAAGCTGGTCGCGTTTTTGCACCCTAGGGGGACCAATGGGGTTTTGGTGGAACTATGCCAGGAAATAAAAGAAGTGTAAGGCGTTAAAACCTTGCGGTGTAGAAAAATAAATGGTAATATTGCATCCGCAATTTTGCGGGTCCTATAGCTCAGTTGGTTAGAGCACCTGACTCATAATCAGGGGGTCCCTGGTTCGAGCCCAGGTGGGACCACAAAGTGGTACTAAATGCCCCAGCGAAAGCTGGGGCATTTTTTGTGAAACAATCCTGGGCGAGCAAACAAATCGCCAGATTCAGTTAGATGTTGGAAGCACCACTTCCTTAATTATAAGTGAAATTCAACAAGGCAGTGACCATTTTGGCAAACCCTATCTGAATAACATTGCCACTGCCCCAATGGCAGTAACAATCAGAATAAAGCGTTTGTAGTTCCTGTCGTTAATGAGCTTAACAACGGATACTCCAGCAAAAAGCCCTACGGCAATGGCCGGCAGCAATTTTAGATCTATCATGAGCGTGTCATAGCTTATGGTCTTCCAGACAAAAATATGGAAGGGCAGCTTCAAGAGGTTGGTGATAAAGAACAACCATGCGGCGGTACCTACAAATTCGTTCTTCGGCAACCGCATGGCCAAAAAGAAAATATTGGTAAAAGCCCCGGCCAGATTTCCGATCATCGTACAGATTCCAGCCATAATGCCAATGGGTCCGGCAAATAGCCAATGGGTAGGGATATGGGTCGATTTCCTTTTGTCCCACCAAATCAAAAGCCCCAAACTAATAAAAATGACCAGCACCATGCCCCATTTAAACTCTTCTTCGGGAAGATCCTTTCCTACAAAAGCACCGACCAAAATGCCCAACACCATCCAAGGCAAAAACTTGAAGATATACTTCCATTGGGTATGCCGATTGTAATAAACCACGGCAAAAATATCACCCACAATCAATAGGGGCATAATGAGCCCAGTGGACATCCTTGCTCCAAAGGCCAAAGCAAATAAAGTAACGTTGAAAATGGACAATCCCTTGAGGCCTGCTTTGGAGGTTCCCATGAGAAAAGTAGCGGTAAACGCTAAGGTCCAAGCCATTAAAGAAGGCTCTAATGTTGTCGATAGGGTCAAAGCAGGTGTTTAGCGAACAAAGCGCAAAGGTATCCCAAAAAATTATACCTTTAGTCGATTACCAACGATAACCAAATGGACATTCAAACTTTAGATTATTTCATAATCTTCGGATTCTTCGCTATTGTACTTTTTATTGGTGTGTACGTTTCCAAAAAATCTGGGAAGAGCTCATCGGAATACTTTTTATCTGGACGAACCATGCCTTGGTGGCTTTTGGGATTGTCCATGGTGGCTACCACATTTTCCACGGATACACCCAATTTGGTAACCGATTTGGTCCGTACCAACGGCGTTTCTGGAAACTGGGGCTGGTGGTGCTTTTTGGTCACGGGTATGCTAACCGTTTTTGTATATGCCAAACTTTGGAGAAAGTCTAATGTTAAGACCGATTTGGAGTTCTATGAACTTCGCTACGGCGGAAAAGCTGCAAGCTTTTTAAGAAAATTCAGGGCCGTTTATCTTGGGGTCATTTTCAATGTGATCACTATGTCGGCGGTTACCTTGGCGGCCATAAAGATTGGCGGTGTTATGTTGGGGTTGGAACCATGGGTCACGGTTGTGGCGGCCGGACTGATCACGGTAATCTTCAGTGCCCTGGGAGGCTTTAAAGGAGTTGTATACAGCGATTTCCTTTTGTTTTTTGTTGCCATGGCAGGAGCTATTGGTGCTGCCTACTACTTGGTCAACCTGCCAGAAGTAGGGGGGATACAGGCCATTATTGAGAATGAAAATGTAAAGAACAAGCTCAGCATCTTACCGGATATGAGCGATACCAAGGCCGTAATCACCCTCTTGATCATTCCTTTGGCGGTTCAGTGGTGGAGTTCGTGGTATCCTGGAGGGGAACCAGGCGGTGGAGGATATATTGCCCAACGGATGTTGGCGGCAAAAAATGAGAACCATGCCATTGGCGCCACGTTCTTTTTTAATATCATGCACTATGCCTTGAGACCATGGCCTTGGATTATGGTGGCTTTGGCATCTTTGGTGGTCTATCCGGATATTGCAAGCATTCATGAAGCTTTCCCGAATGTTGCAGCTGATAAATTGGGACATGACCTTGCGTATTCCGCCATGCTTACCAAATTGCCCAGCGGGCTGTTGGGAATTGTTTTGGCTTCCTTGGTCGCTGCCTACATGAGTACCATATCTACCCAGCTCAACTGGGGCTCATCCTATATTGTGTACGATTTTTATAAGCAACAGGTGAACCCTGACGCCTCTGAAAAACAAATGGTGGCCGTGGGAAGACTTTCCACTGTTGTTTTAATGGTATTGAGTGCCTTCCTTGCCCTTGCCATGCAAAACGCGATGGGAATTTTCAACCTGTTACTATCATTTGGGGCAGGCACAGGTCTAATTTTTATACTGCGATGGTTTTGGTGGAGGATCAATGCTTGGAGTGAGATTACGGCCATGTTCTCATCTGGAATTCTCGCCATTCTTTTAGAGACCACCTCGTTAAGACCTTTTCTTTTTGATGCCTCTACCGGCCTGCTTCCGGAATGGGGTGAGTTGCCTTTCATCATGATTATTACCTCAGTGATATGGCTTACCGCCACATTTGTGACCCAACCGGAAACCAATGAGGTTTTAAGAGGGTTCTATAAGAAAATCCAACCAGGAGGACCCGGCTGGAGTAAAGTGGTGGCAGAGGCAGAGGCAGACAAGGAAGAAATTGTGGAATCCAAGGAAAAATGGAGCGTGCCTTCCGGAATCATGGCTATGTTATTGGGCGTTGTGCTGATTTATTCAATAATGTTCGCCACAGGATATTGGATCTATGGTGAAACAAAATTGGCAATGATATTAACTGGGGTATCAGCTGTTTCAGGGATTTTACTGGTTAGAGCTTGGAACAAGATCAAGGATAACATATTGTAATAGCCATGAAAAACAGGATAATTGCGGTAGATATTTTTAGGGGACTTACCATTGTTTTGATGATTTTGGTGAACACACCAGGTACGTGGTCCAATGTATATGCCCCACTACTGCATGCCCCTTGGCATGGATATACCCCGACCGATTTGGTATTTCCCTTTTTCCTGTTTATTGTGGGAACCTCCATTGTGTTTGCTTATCAGAACAAAGAACCCAATAGCACAACGTACAAAAAGATTTCCATCCGGAGTTTGAAACTTATTGGTCTTGGATTGTTCTTGGGGGCATTTACTATTAGTTTTCCCTTTATCAAGGAATTTGCCGCCATCCGTTTTCCTGGAGTATTACAACGTATTGGTGTAGTATTCTTTTTTGCTGCCATATTGTTCTTAAACCTGAATTGGAAAAAACTGGTAATCCTATCAGCGACCCTGCTTTTGGGCTATTGGGCATTGATGACCCTTATTCCGGTGGAGGGTGTGGCCTCGACATTGGAGCGGGCCCCAAACAATTTCGCCAACTATTTGGACGTAAAGATTTTTGGCACACATAATTATAAACCGGATTATGACCCCGAAGGCTTTTTAAGCACCATTCCTGCTATTGTCAGTTCACTCCTTGGTATTTTCACAGGGTTGGTCTTAAAATCGAAAAGAGAGGACAAGGTCAAATTAATGCTGATGATGGGAGCGGGCATGCTGCTTGTAGGACATCTATGGGATTTGGTTTTTCCCATCAATAAGGCGCTTTGGACCAGTAGCTTTGTTCTGGTAACGGCCGGGTGGGGCAATTTGGTCTTGGCACTTATCTATTTTGTGACTGACGTAAAACAGGTCCAGTTTGGAAGTATTTTTAAGTATGTGGGAGCAAATGCCATTACGGTGTACTTCCTTTCCAGTTTTGTGACCAAGCTATTTTATATGATCAAGGTGGACGGAGAGACCTCCATCCATGGTTGGTTGTTCAATACCATTTTTGTGCACGATTTTATGCCCATGAAGCTTTCTTCCATGTTGTATGGCCTTGGAGTGGTTTCCTTTTATTGTTTGTTGGCACACATCATGTACAAGCGGAAAATCTTCATTAAGGTATAATCTTTAGAAAAGGAACGTTTAATTTTCTTAGCCCCTAAACTCCAAAAGACGGGCTACGTATTTGCCGATTACATCAAACTCAAGATTCACCGTATCACCAATATTATAAGTATGAAATCGAGTGTGTTCGTAAGTGTATGGAATGATGGCCACACTGAAACTGTCATTTTTTGAATCAACAACGGTCAAGCTTACCCCATCCACGGTGATAGATCCCTTTTCGATGGTTACGTTGTTTAGAGCTGCATCGTATTGAAAAGTAAATACCCAGCTACCATCTTTTTCTTCCTTGCCGATACAGCGCGCTGTTTGGTCCACATGACCCTGTACAATATGGCCATCCAAACGGGCGCCCAGTACCATGGCCCTCTCCAGATTTGCGAACATTCCCACTTCCAAATTGCCCAAATTGGTCTTGTTCAAGGTTTCCTCAATGGCGGTCACGGTATAATTTTTCCCGTTGATGGCCACCACAGTAAGGCACACCCCGTTGTGCGATACGCTTTGATCAATTTTTAGCTCTGGCGTAATTTTGGATGAAAGGGTAATATGAAGGTTATCCCCTTCTTTTTCCAATTTTTCCACTCGCCCCAAGGTCTCAATAATTCCTGTAAACATGAGTCTTTTTAAATGAGTAGTTTTGTACGGTAAAAGTAGCTATATCGGCATAGATTTTATGAAGGAAAAGGGAAAAATAAAATTGGGGATTTCCATTGGGGATTTAAATGGAATAGGTTGCGAAGTAGCCTTAAAGACGTTTTTGGATTCAAGAATGATGGAATTTTGCACTCCTGTGATCTTTGCGTCCAATAAGACCATATCCCAACAAAAGAACGATCTAGGACTCAACATCGGCTTTCATGGTGTAGGGAATGCATCCCAGGCCGTTGATGGTAAAATGAACATTGTGAACGTCTGGAAGGAGACCCCAAAATTGGAGTATGGCCAAGCCACTGAGGAAGCCGGACAATATGCCATCAAATCCTTGAGAGCAGCAGTCCAGGCCCTTAAAACAGATAAGATAGATGTCTTGGTAACGGCCCCCATCAACAAAAACAATGTGCAGGCGGAAGATTTTAAATTCCCCGGCCATACCGATTATTTGGCACAAGAATTACAGGGAGAAAGTTTGATGTTCATGGTGGCAGATTCCCTAAGGGTTGGGCTTCTCACGGACCATATTGCAGTAAAGGATGTGGCAGAAGCCATTACCCCAAAGCTGATAAGGGACAAGGTGGAAACCATGGTTAAATCCCTTAAAATGGATTTTGGGATTCGTAGGCCCAAAATCGCCTTGTTGGGGATCAACCCGCACAGTGGTGACAATGGGACCATTGGGGAGGAAGACGACAAAATTCTGAAGCCGGTCATCCAGGAGTTGTTCAGCAAAGGAATCTTGGTGTATGGCCCGTACTCTGCAGACAGTTTTTTTGGCTCCAATTCGCACAAAAACTTTGATGCCGTATTGGCTGCCTACCACGACCAAGGACTTATTCCATTCAAAACGCTCTCCTTTGGAAAAGGGGTAAACTATACAGCTGGACTTGCCAAGGTACGCACCTCCCCTGATCATGGTACAGCCTATGAGATTGCTGGAAAGGGTGAAGCAGACGAGAGCTCCTTCAAGGAATCGGTATTTACCGCTATTCAGGTTTTTAAGAACCGAAAAGAATTTTTGGAGCTTAACAAAAACCCACTCCAAAAACAGAAGATAAAAAAGGCGAGTTAAAATTTGTCCAACAAGGCCATAAATATGGCTTTTGAATTGTAGATTTACAAATAAGTAGTATCTTTGCCCCCGCCTTTAAGGGCTGGTACACAAACCTTAAGTGTATAAATGATGAAGCTAAAGGAGTTTTTTATTCCTTTTTCGGGATTGAAGTTGGGAAAGCACACGTTTGGGTACAAGATTGACAATACGTTCTTTGAGTCTTTTGAATACCGAGAATTTAACGATGCCAAAATCGAGCTTACCGCCATATTGGACAAAATGAGCAATATGTTGGAGCTGGATATGACAGCGGAAGGAACCATAAATGTGGATTGCGATGTAACGGGGGAACCTTTTGACCTGCCCATTGCCTCCAACTTACATTTGGTCATCAAATTTGGAGAGGAGTTCAACGATGAAAATGATGAGATTTTGATCCTGCCGCACGGTGAATACCAAATCAATATAGCACAATATGTCTATGAGATGTTGGTGTTGGCCGTTCCTCCAAAAAGAGTTCACCCAGGAGTGGAGGATGGCTCGTTGAAATCGGAAATATTAGACAAGCTGGAGGAATTACAGCCAAAAGAAATCAAAGAAGAATCAGAAAAAACAGATCCCAGATGGGATGACTTAAAAAAGTTACTAACGGATAAATAGGTTATATAATGGCACATCCTAAAAGAAAAATATCAAGAACCAGAAGGGATAAGAGAAGAACCCACTATAAAGCTACGGCTCCTACCATTGCAAAGGATTCTGTAACTGGGGAAATGCACTTGTACCACAGGGCTCACTGGCATGAAGGCAAATTGTATTACCGTGGCCAGGTGCTGATTGACAAAACAGAAGAGGAAACTGCTGCCTAATGGCAGAGAATCTTTGATAAATAATACAACTCCCGTTGCTATACAGCGGGAGTTTTTTTATGGGCCTTGGTTAAATTCAAAAAATCTCATTTTTGCCCCATAAGTCATATAAAATGACTAATTTTCACAGCTTTTGGGTCAAATTTGAACGTTTTTGACAAAAAAAGACACTAATATGAAAAAAACAACAGCAGCCATTACAGCTGTGGGAGGGTATGTTCCGGAGTTTGTTTTATCCAATAAAGTATTGGAAACCATGGTAGATACCAATGACGACTGGATCACTACCAGAACTGGAATCAAAGAACGTAGAATCTTAAAGGAAGAAAACCAGGGCACCTCCTTTTTGGCCATAAAAGCAGCGGAGGACCTGATCAACAAAAGTGGTGTTGATCCCTTTGAAATCGATTTTGTTTTGGTAGCTACCGCCACCCCTGATATGCCCGTTGCGGCAACGGCGGCTTATGTAGCTTCAGCCATTGGGGCCAAAAATGCTTTTTCCTATGACCTTCAGGCGGCATGCTCCAGTTTTTTGTATGGGATGTCAACAGCTTCCAGTTACATTGAATCTGGAAAATATAAAAAGGTATTGCTGATAGGCGCGGACAAAATGTCGTCCATCATTGATTATACGGATCGTACCACATGCATCATTTTTGGAGATGGGGCGGGAGCGGTACTTTTTGAGCCCAATGAAGACGGGCTTGGTCTGCAGGATGAATATTTGCGAACCGATGGTGTGGGCCGTCAGTTTTTGAAAATTGAGGCTGGGGGATCAATTTTACCAGCTTCGGAAGATACTGTAAAGAACAAGCAACACTATGTGTTCCAGGATGGGAAATCCGTATTCAAATTTGCGGTGTCCAACATGGCCGATGTCTCTGCCCTGATCATGGAACGCAATGGTCTTACGCATGAAGATGTTAATTGGCTGGTACCCCATCAAGCCAATAAGCGGATTATAGATGCTACCGCCAACCGAATGGGATTGGAACCGGAAAAAGTGATGATCAACATATATAAATACGGAAATACCACCTCTGCAACCCTGCCCTTGTTGCTTCATGATTATGAAAAGCAGCTCAAAAAGGGGGACAATCTGATTTTTGCAGCATTCGGGGGAGGATTTACCTGGGGGTCCATTTACTTGAAATGGGCATATAATTCATAAATCGCACAACTAACTAAATCATATTCCATGGACATTAAGGAAATTCAAAGTTTAATCAAGTTCGTAGCCAAATCTGGTGCCAGTGAGGTAAAACTGGAGATGGAGGACGTAAAGATTACCATCCGTACGGGAAGCAGTGCTTCTTCCCCTGAAACGACCATTGTTCAACAGATTCCGATGGCGCAAGCCCCTGCAGTGCCCGCTGCACCTGCACCAGCAGCACCTGAGACCCCTGCACCAGCAGCCAGTACTCCGGAACCTGCCTCAGATGATTCAAAATACATTACCATTAAGTCACCGATCATCGGAACCTTCTATAGAAAGCCATCTCCTGACAAGCCTGCATTTGTTGAAGTGGGCAGCACCATTAGTCAAGGGGATGTTCTTTGCGTGATCGAGGCAATGAAGCTATTCAATGATATTGAGTCAGAAGTCTCCGGTAAAATTGTGAAAGTATTGGTAGAGGACTCCTCTCCTGTTGAATTTGATCAGCCTCTATTCTTGGTTGACCCATCATAGAAAATTTTAGATGCTAAATTTTAAGTGACTGATTTAGAGTCGTTTAAAACCATTTAAGATTTAGAATTCAAAATTTAAAATTGTGTTCTATGTTTAAAAAAGTATTGATTGCGAACAGGGGGGAGATCGCCCTTCGAATTATACGCACTTGCAAGGAAATGGGAATCAAGACGGTTGCAGTGTACTCCAAAGCAGATGAAGAAAGTCTCCATGTCCGATTTGCCGATGAGGCCGTTTGCATAGGTCCTGCACCTAGCCATGAGTCATATCTCAAAATCCCAAATATTATTGCTGCAGCTGAGATTACCAATGCGGATGCCATACATCCTGGCTACGGATTCCTCTCTGAAAACTCAAAGTTTTCCAAAATATGCGCCGAACATGAAATTAAGTTCATCGGGGCTTCTGGCGAACAAATTGATAAAATGGGAGACAAGGCCACGGCCAAGGAAACCATGAAAAAAGCGGGTGTACCCACCATTCCTGGGTCAGATGGACTTCTAAAGGATGTGGACGATGCCAAAAAGATAGCCAAGAAAATGGGCTATCCCGTAATGATCAAAGCCACCGCCGGTGGTGGAGGTAAGGGTATGCGAGCCATTTGGTCCGAGGATGAAATGGAACCGAATTTTGAGAGTGCCGTGCAAGAAGCCACTGCTGCCTTTGGCAACGGAGGGATGTACATGGAGAAGTTGATCGAGGAACCACGTCACATCGAAATCCAAGTGGTTGGGGACCAGTTCGGAAAAGCTTGTCATCTTTCTGAAAGAGATTGTTCCGTGCAACGCCGCCATCAAAAGTTAACGGAAGAGACCCCGTCTCCATTTATGACGGATTCCTTGCGTGAGGAAATGGGAAAAGCTGCCGTTAAAGCTGCAGAATACATTAAATACGAAGGCGCTGGTACCGTTGAATTTTTGGTGGACAAACACCGAAATTTCTACTTCATGGAGATGAATACCAGAATCCAGGTAGAGCACCCGATAACGGAACAAGTAGTGGATTACGACTTGATTAGGGAACAGATATTGGTGGCCGGAGGGGTTCCAATTTCAGGAAAGAACTACTATCCAAAACTGCATTCCATAGAATGTAGGATCAACGCTGAGGATCCATACAACGATTTTAGACCATCACCAGGGGTCATTACCACGTTACATACTCCGGGAGGGCATGGAATTCGTTTGGATACCCACGTATATAGCGGGTATAAGATTCCACCGAACTATGATTCCATGATCGCGAAGTTGATTACTACAGCCCAAACAAGGGAAGAGGCCATCAACAAGATGAGAAGGGCATTGGACGAGTTTGTGATCGAAGGTGTGAAAACTACCATTCCGTTCCACAGACAACTTATGGAGCATCCAGATTATTTGGCGGGGAATTACACCACCAAGTTTATGGAGGATTTCGAAATAGATCCCAAATATCAAGATTAACATGGACCCCGATTTTTATCGGGGTTTATTATTTTAAGGAGGAGCATTTAAACGTTGTGTCATGAATTTAAGCTACTGGGAACACAAAACCTGGTTTTCCAACGTGGATTTTACCATAGTGGGCAGTGGTATTGTTGGTCTTAATTGTGCGCTTCACCTTAGACAACTGTTTCCACAAAGCAAGATTCTGGTCCTCGAAAAAGGAACATTGCCCCAAGGTGCAAGTACCAAAAATGCCGGGTTCGCCTGTTTTGGCAGCATTTCAGAGTTGCTGTCCGATTTAAGGTCGCACCCAGAGGAAAAGGTGTTTGATTTGGTCCAAAAACGTTATCAAGGCATCCAATTGCTTCGGGAGCTTTTGGGGGACGACTCCATGGGCTATGTGCAACATGGGGGGCATGAACTTTTTTTGGAATCGAATTCGGAGCTCTTTCAGACATGTTTGCAGGGCATGGACCACCTAAACGCCCTGCTTGAACCTATTTTTGGTGAACAGCCCTTTTGTACCACGGATAATATTTTTGGTTTTGGGGGAATTAAGGAGCACTACATAACCCATCGGTTTGAGGGACAACTGGACACCGGTAAAATGATGGAGGCCCTCTTGCTGAAATGTTTTAGTAAAAACATCCAGGTATTCAATGGAATCACGGTGAATGGAATTACAGATTCGGGTGACGATGTTGAGGTGCGGACTGGGAATTTTGGGTATACCAGCAAAAAGGTGTTGGTGGCCACCAATGGTTTTGCCTCCCAATTGATCAAACAGGAAACAGTAACACCGGCAAGGGCGCAGGTCCTGATCACCAAGCCCATCCCTGGGTTGCCCATACAGGGAACATTTCATCTGGATGAAGGCTATTATTATTTTAGGAATATTGATGACCGGATTCTTTTTGGCGGGGGTAGAAACCTCGATTTTAAGACTGAAGAAACTACGGCGTTTGGCCAAACCAAACTGGTTCAAGAAAAACTGGAAGAGCTGCTCCGAACGGTAATTTTACCGAAACACAGCATAGAAATTGATAGTCGCTGGAGCGGAATCATGGGCGTGGGCGAACAAAAATCCCCTATTCTAAAAATGCTTTCCAAAAATGTAGGCTGCGGTGTCCGCTTGGGTGGAATGGGTGTCGCCCTGGGCAGTTTGGTCGGCAGGGAATTGGCCCAAATGGCCCAATAGATCAAATCATTCTTCCATCCAACAGATTGATGATTCTGGAACCGTAACTTGCGTTTTTTTCTGAATGCGTCACCTGGATAATGGTCACTCCTTCTTGGTTCAATTCCTTGAAGAGCTCCATGATCTCCTCCCCTTGTTTGGAATTTAGATTACCCGTAGGCTCATCCGCCAAGATCAATTTTGGACTGGAGATCAGTGCACGGGCAATTCCTACCAACTGCTGCTGTCCACCGCTAAGTTGGGTTGGAAACAAGTCTTTCTTGCCCACAATGTTGAAACGGTCCAACATGTCGGCAACCATGGCACGGCGTTCCGTCCCCTTGAACTTTTTATAAAGTAGGGGCATTTCCAGATTTTCCTTTACGGTGAGGTCATCCAGTAAATGATATTGTTGGAATACAAAACCGATGTACTCCTTATAAAGATTTGCGCGGTGTTTTTCCTTGAGACTGTGAACCGGTTCATCTAGAAAAGTGTATTCCCCTTCATCAAAGCCATCGAGCATCCCGATCACATTCAGCAAAGTGGATTTCCCGGAACCTGAGGGCCCCATCACAGAAATGAATTCACCTTCCTGAACCTCAAGATTAATGTCTTTTAGCAAAAAGATACGTTGGCCTCCAGAGTTGACCCATTTAAATATGTTTTTTAATTGTAGTAGCATGTCTATTTTTTTAGTGAATCATTTAAATTTTATTACTCTTCCCGCAAACCTCTAACTGGGTTTTTATTTGCGGCACTGATGGTCTGGGAACCCACGGTCAACATGGCTATAAGTAATGCTATGAGACCAGCGGATAGAAAGTACCAGAGATTTAAGGAAATACGATAAGAAAAGGTAGAAAGCCAGTTGCTTATCAGTACATAAGCAATTGGTATGGCAATAATGGCCGAGGTCAAAACCAATTTCGCAAACTCACTTGAAAGCATATAGGTTATTTGCGAGGCCTCTTGCCCCAAGACTTTTCTTATGCTGATTTCTTTCCTTCTTCTTTCCGTGCTAAAAACGACCAAGCCAAAAAGCCCCAAGCAAGAAATTAAGATCGCCAAACCTGCAAAATATTTTGATAAGGTAGCCACCCGCTGCTCAGAATGGTACAACGCTTGAAAATCTTTATCCAAAAACTCGTACTCAAAAGGCAAGCTTGGATTAAATGTTTTATAGAGCTGCTGAATTTCAGAAATTGCCTGTTGTTCCTTACCAGCTGCAATTCTAACCATAACCTTTTTTACAGCTTCAGGCATCATTACCAAGAACAAAGGTTCTACTTTGTCGTGTAGTGACTTGAAATGAAAATCCTTGACCACTCCTATAATGGTTCCCTGCCCATAAAATCCCCGTACAATTTTGCCTATGGGATCTTCTATGTTCATGGTTTTAATGGCTGTTTCATTGAAAACAAGCCCGAGGCTATCAGCACCAAATTCCCGATTGAAACCTCGGCCCTTAACAATTTCCATGTTCATGGTCTCAATAAAACCGTAATCAACACCTACAACTTGGAAGGCAATGTTTCGTTGATTTCTCCCTTCCCAATCCAATCCCACAGACCAATTATGACCTACCATATTATGTGTTGTACTAGCGGCATTCTGTACCGTTGGCAGCTTTCTCAACTCGGTGATGAACGATTCTTTTTGATTGTTGATTTGACCTTCAATATTGAATTGTACAATGTTATCCTGCTTATAACCTAGGTTCTGGTTTTGAACATATTGCATCTGCATATAAACCACCAAGACCGAAGTGATTAAAATAATGGAAAGTGAAAATTGCACGATTACCAAGCCTTTTCTTGTCCAAAGCTCGCCAAGGGACTGGTTCAGTTTTCCTTTAAGCACCGTAATTGCATTGAATCCGGAAAGGTAAATCGCGGGATAGCTTCCGGCAATAATTCCTGTGAAAATTGTAATACCGATTATGATTAGAATGAGATTGATATCGAAAACCAAGGTCAGTTGTTTTCCCACAATTGTATTAAACTGTGGAAGGAAAAGAGCAACCATTGTTAACGAAAAAACCAAGGCTATAAAAGCCATCAAAAGAGATTCACCCAGAAACTGGGTGATGAATATCTTTCTATTGGCACCAACGGCCTTTTTCACCCCTATTTCCTTTAACCTTTTGGTGGCTCGTGCCGTGGAAAGGTTCATAAAATTGATACAGGCAATTACAAGAATGATCAAGGCGATGATGGAAAACAGGGTTACGTATTGGATACGACCTCCTACTTGTTTACCATTTTCATAGGTGCCATGAAGGTAATGCTCAGCAAAGGGTACGAGCAGAGCGGTTCGTATGCTTTCTGGGTTCGTACTTTTTCGAAGCTTGTCCACTTTGGCGTTCAATGCATCTATGTTGGCCCCTTCTTTCAATAGCACATAAACCTGTGGTCCACTGCCATTCCAGGAATGAAGGGAAGTCCAGGGTGGGACATCTTTATACGCAAGTGAGGACAGGGCGAAATCAAATTGAAGGGTAGAATTAGCTGGGGTTCCTTCAAAAATTCCGGAGACCATAAACCGTTTATCCTGTTCGTAGGTTATGGTCTTGCCAATAACATTTTCTGTTCTCCCAAATAGACTCAGGGCCAATTCTTTTGAAATTACAATGGAATTAGGGTCCGTAAGCAGGTTGTCCGTATTGCCGGTAAGAAGGTCAAAGGAAAAAATATTGAAATAATCCTTACCAACAATTTGCCCCACCGCCTTAATACTTTTCCCATCTATGGAAAGGTTGTGTTTCCCGAACCAAGAGGGAGGAATGGCTTCAGCGGCAAACTCAACTTCTGGAAATTCTTCTGATAATAATTCCGCCATTGGACCAAAAGTTTCAATCATGGTCTGGACTCCATCTGAAAAATTCAGATGCTCTATAACTTGATAGATGCGATCGTGTTCTTCGTGAAATTTGTCAACGGCAAGCTCATCCATTACCCAAAGGGATATCAATAAAGTGCAGGCCATGCCCGTAGATAGGCCTATCATATTGATGAGGAACGAACTTTTATTCCTTTTGATGTTCCTAAAGAATAGTATGATGTTATGTTTTATCATGATTTTCTTTTTTGATTGATTTTTGGAGATCAATTTGTTTATTCATCCCTAAGTATATCCACCGGGTTTGCTATGGCCACTTTAAAGCTCTGCCAGCTGACCGTAAATATGGCTATCCCCAATGCGGTAAATCCTGCCACTACAAATATCCACCAGCTCATGGTGGTTTTATAAGCAAAAGCTTCCAACCATTTTTGCATCCCGAACCATGCAATGGGCACGGCCATTACAAATGCAAGCCCTACCCACTTTACAAAACTCTGATTGAGCAGCTGCAAGATCTGTGCGATGGTAGCTCCATTTACTTTTCTGATACCTATTTCTTTTTTCCGCTGAATACAGGTATAGGAAGTCAATCCAAACAAACCCAGTGAAGCAATGAATATGGCCAACATGGTGAAGATTCGGAAAGAAGAGCTGAAAAGCTGGTCGTCCTTATATTGGGCTTCAAAATTCTTATCAAGGAAAATATGGTCCACGGTACTTTTGGGGAAGATGTTTGCCCATTTGTCTTTTAATGTAGCAATGGCTGTGGTTAGTCCTGTTGGGGACAAGGCCGTGTTGTCTAATTTTACAAGGAGATTGCTGGTTGCCGTACCGGGGCGAACCAGCATGGGGGTAACGGCTGTCTTAAGCCCAAAATGATGGTAATTTTCCATAACCCCAACTATCTTCCAATTTTGCCCCCAGAACTTCACTTGCTTTCCAATGGCATCAGAAGCATTGACAATGTCCATATCCTTTACGAATTGTTCGTTGACAACAATATCGTTCCCATAACCGTTGGGGTTTGTCCTGAAAACCTCCCCTGCAACCAACGAGATTCCCATAACTTCAAAGTATTTGGGCTGCACTTGGTATTGATAGAATACTGTCTGCTCTTCAAAAGTGCCATTGGGCTTGGTGATGCCCATAAAGGAAGAGAGGTTGTCATATCCAGCGCCAGGATAGGTCTCTGCGGTACTGGCACTTTTTACAAAAGATAAATTTTCCACTTCTTCCCTCAAGACCTGAAAGTCCTTTATTCGAACCGAATCTTTGACATTCTCCAGAATTTGACCATTTAAGGCGATTACTTGATCCAATTCAACCCCGATGGATTGGTCTTGCATGAATTTTAGCTGCTTGGTAACCACCAAGGTTCCGATAAGCAGTACAATAGTGGCCAAAAACTGGAGGGTGATGAGCCCCGTGCGCACCTTATATCCATTTTCTGAAGACCTGGCCCTACCCTTAAGCGCTTGAATAGGAGAATAGTTGCTCAGTACAAAAGCCGGATAAGCCCCGGAGACCAATGCGCCCAGTAGAACGAACGCAAGTATGTGCAGTAAACCTTGAATATTGGAAAAGTCTATGGACAGATTCTTATCCATATAGCCATTAAAAAAGGGTAACAACACAACACAAATTCCAATGGCCAGTAGAATGGCGATAACATTTAATAACAAGGACTCCACAAAAAACTGCGCCATCAATTGCGAGTACTTGGCGCCTACCACTTTACGAATCCCGGTTTCCTTGGAGCGTTCCATGGATTTTGTGGTGGATAGGTTTATGTAATTGACCCAAGAGAGAATGATGATGATAAACGCAATGGCAATAAGAAAATTCACCCGGCTTATACTTCCATTAATTTCGGCTTCATAGGGCTTGTTCGAGTAGAGGTGAATATCCTCCACGGGCTCTATGTTATGTCTTTCATCGTCCTGCCCATCTGCATTGTTCTGCTGGACTTTTTGTTTTAGATCGGCAATAGAGGCATTTTCATCTACTTTTATGTAAGTAAAGAAATTATTTTGCTCCCAATTCAGTTTTTGTTGTCCTCCAAACATCTCCCATTTCCAAAAGGTATTGAACGATATGAAAAAGCTGTTTTTCATATGGGTGTTTTGGGGAAGGTCCTGCAGCACCGCACTGACCGTCATGGTGGCCATACTGCCCCAAAAAACCGAAAGGGGCTTCCCTATGGGATTTTCATTGCCAAATAATTTTTTGGCAAGGGTTTCGGTCAACACAATGGAATATGGAGCCTCCAGCATGGACGCTCTTTTACCCTGTTGTACCACCAATGGAAAAATGTCCATATAGGAGGGATCGGCAAGTGAACCCCTATTTTTGGACAAGACCACATCTTCATAGGCCAGGGTTACATCGGTAAGATGATAGAGCCTTGCCTGTTCCTGAATTTCCGGAAATGCCTCTTTTAAAGTAGGACCACTTAGATTGTAGGTCTGGGCATCCCCGGCAACAAATTTGTCACCTTCCATATAATCCATGTACACCCTATAAACAGTATCAGACCCGTTGAAGGTGTCATAACTCTTTTCATAATTCACGTAGACCATGATCAGCATAAAGGAGGCGATTCCGATTGCCAACCCGGTAATATTGATAAAAGAATACAATCTGTTCTTGAACAGGTACCTTGTTGCGATTTTTAAGAATAGTTTTAGCATGGTCTTGGTTATTACTCGGTTCGTAAACTCTTGATGGGATTGGCCCTAGCGGCCCTAAAGGCCTGAAAACTTACAGTAGCCATCGCCACGGAAAGAGACCCTACCATGGCCAGGGCAAACATCCACCATTGTATTTCAATATGGAATGCAAAATCCCGCAGCCATCTCCCCATAGCAATCCAAGCTAGCGGAGTGGCAAGCACAAATGCAAGAAGCACAAGTTTCATAAAATCCCTGGAAAGCATATTCACCAACCTTATTGCGCTGGCCCCAAGAACTTTCCGAACGCCTATTTCCTTAAAGCGTTGTTCCACCATAAATGCCGATAGACCATAGAGGCCCATACAGGAAATAAAGATGGCCAGGAGGGCGAAGACATTAAAAATTGATCCCATTTGCTGCTCCCCTTTATATTGAGCATCCAAACTTGCATCCATAAAATTGTATACCAGGGGATAAGCCGGGTTAAGGGAGCTATAGATTTCCTCAAGCACACTTAGGGTATTTGAAGTGCTGTTTGGCAGGGTTCTGATCACCGCATAGGCCCCATATCCATTATGGCTCATTACAAGGGGCTCAATGTTATATTGTAAGGGCTTAAAGTTAAAATCCTGCACCACTCCCACAATCACCCCCTTGTTTCCGCGGAAGGTCAGGCTTTTGCCAATTGCTTTGTCTACGTCCAAGCCCATGATTTTGGCTGCAGTTTCATTGACGACATAGTCATTGTTTTCAAATGAAGATTTGGTGAACCCCCTACCGTGCAACAGGGTCATTTGAAACACGTCCAAAAATCGCTCGTCTGCCCTGATACTGGGAAAAAGTACTTGCTGATTTGGGTCCTTCCCATCCCATTGAATATCAAAATCACCGGTTTCCAAATTGGCGGGCAAATCGGAAACGATTGAAAAATCCTTGGTCAAGGAGTTTTGGGCCAGCTCCGTTTTGAGGGCGTCTATTTTTTCCCACATCTCACCTTCCATTGGGAGGTACAAAAGGTTGGACTTGTTAAACCCAAGGTTTTTGTCTTTTATATAGTTGAGTTGCTTATAAACCACCAAGGTTCCAATTAGGAGCAAAACGGAAACAACAAATTGTGAAACCACTAGTCCGTTTCTAAAAAAGAGATTGTATTTGGAGAGCTTTAATCTACCTTTCAAGACTTTTACCGGCCTAAAACCAGATAGGAACAAAGCGGGATAACTCCCAGAAACAAGCCCTGTCATCAAAGCAATGGCCCCAAGGGTTATCCAGATTTTAGGTTCACCAATTTGAAATATCAGTTCCTTTTGGGCCAAATTGTTGAAAACAGGCAACAACAGATATACCAAACCAATGGCAACAATTAAGGAACATAGGGAAATCAATAAGGATTCGCTTAAAAATTGAAGTACAAGTTGATGCCTACCCGCCCCAATAACCTTGCGAAGCCCCACCTCCTTTGCCCTTCTAGAAGACCTGGCCGTGGCCAAATTCATGTAGTTGATACAGGCTACGATCAAAATAACAAAGGCTACAATGAGAAAAATATTCACGTATTGGATATTGCCATGTCCTGGTATGTCTATTTGCAGATTGGACCGTAGATGGATATCCTTTAAGGGCTGAAGATTGAAAGTAATATCAAACTCGCTTCGCTCAGCATATAATTCGTTGATTTTTTCCTCCATTTTAGAAAGATCATCAGCTGAGGTAATGGCGTTTTCTTCCAATTGGAGATACCCATAAAAATTGAAGTTGTCCCAAACCTTGTTTATTAGATCGGAATGGGTTTTGGCATAATAGGACATGGGCATTACAATATTGAACTGTAAATGGGAATTTGGCGGAATAGTACCAAGAACCCCGGTAACGGTGAAGACGTCATTGTTATCCACCTTAATGGACTTGCCCAGCGCATTGGTGGTGCCAAAATACTTTCGGGACCACTCCTCTGTAATCAGAATTCCGTTGGGAGGTAAAAGGGCATTGCCCGCATTCCCCTCAATTAACGGAAATGTGAAAACGTCCAAAAAGTTTGAATCTGCAAAATACACGGAGCTTTCCTTGAATTTTTGGCCATCTGCTTCAAAGAGAGCCTCAAAAGGTAGACTAAGGCGCACACTGGAGACCATCTCAGGGATTAAATTGGGAAGCTCCTCCACCATGCCGGCCGGACTTACAGCTGCCTTGAAATCCTCATTGGCAATGGCAGTGAGTCTATAAATTTGATCCCCGTTTTTATGGAAGGTGTCGTAACTCGACTCATTCTGGACCCAAAGAAGAATTAAAATGCTACAGGCCATCCCAATGGCCAAGCCCCCAACATTTAAACTGGAGTACCACTTATATTGGATGAAATTCCTCCAAGCAATTTTTAAGTTGTTCTTTAGCATGATTGTTCGTTTTTGATGTTACCTTATTCCGTCCGAAGACTTGCTATTGGATTTGCCCTTGCAGCTCTAATGGCCTGAAAACTAATCGTGACGAGGGTTACCAGCACGGCTCCGAATATGGCCAACGCAAACATCCACCATTTAAGGATTATCCGATAGGTAAATTCCTCAAGCCATCCGTCCATGATGTAATAGGCAATGGGGACGGCAATAAGACAGGCCAGGACAACCAATTTTAAGAAGCCTCTGGAAAGCATGTTCCAAACATTGAACACCGTTGCCCCCAGAACCTTCCGGACCCCAATTTCCTTGGTGCGTTGTTCGGCCACAAAGGATGTAAGCCCAAATAGGCCCAAACAGCTGATTAAAATGGCCAAGGTGGTGAACACCCCGGAAAGGGTTCCGATACGTTCTTCTGAAGCAAATTTTTTCCCATACTCCTCATCCACAAACTGATATTCAAAAGGCAATTGGGGAAAATGTTGCTTAAATACCCTTTCAATACGGGCCAGATTCTCTGCGGTACCCTGGGCAGGGTTTAACCGAAGGTTGTAAAAACTGGCATTGTTGGCCCGATCATAGGCATAAATACTTTGCTTTACGGGTTCATAGGGAGATTGTGCAATGATATCCTCAACCACTCCGATAATCTTCATTTTGAATTGCGGCCCTTCTTCACTTGGAAACCAAATATGCTTTCCCACAGGATCGGAAAGACCCATATAATCCATGGCGGTCCTATTGATCAATATCGTCATGGAGTCTGTGGCCATTGTCCTTGAAAAATCCCTGCCCTCAACGATATCCATATTCAAGGATTCCACATACTCTGGAGAGACCCAGGTCCATGCCATATCCACTTGGAAATCATCAGGCTGGCCTTCCCATACAAAACCTCCCCACGTTGACCAAACACCGGTGGTGGGGCTGCTGGAAGTCGACATCTCGGTAATGGCCCCAGATGCCATAAACTCGTCTCGAAGTAAATCTTGTTTCCCCAAAAACTCCTTGCTCATCACAGGGAGTTGGACCAAGCCTTCCTTGTCATACCCTGAAGGTCTGTTTTTGGCATGGTTTATCTGCTGTGCCACTATTACCGTTCCTATGATGAATGCGACAGAAACGGTAAATTGGAAAACAACCAATACCTTTCTTGGTGTTGCGCCTTGCTTTCCTATTTTAAAGGAACCCTTTAGCACATCAATGGGCTTAAAAGAAGATAAATACATGGCGGGATAGCTTCCAGCCAGTAAGGAAGTGACGAAAATAAATAGGACTGAGGCTGCCCAAAAAAAGGACTCGTTCCAGGGGAACACTATTTCCTTTTGGGCCAAGTCGTTAAAACTGTCCAAGGACAACTGTACGATCAAGATGGCGCAGACAAAGGCGAAAACCACCACTAAGAAAGATTCCCCTAAAAATTGTTTGACAAGCTGGGTGCGGTGCGAACCAATGGATTTTCGGATACCCACTTCTTTGGAGCGTTTTTCCGATCGTGCCGTGCTAAGGTTCATAAAGTTGATACAGGCCAACAGCAGTACAAAAACACCAATGATACCAAAGAGCCAAACATAGGTTATTCTTCCCCCAACTTGTTTGCCACCCTTAAATTGGCTGCGAAGATGCCAGTCTTCCATCGGAAACAAAAAAAGCTCTGGATTGAATTGCGCTTCTGATGGTTGTTCTTTCTCAATGTTCTTGATTTTCTCCGACACCTCGGACATTTGGGTGTTTTTGGCTATTTGAACATAAAGATTGAACGAATGGTTCCCCCAATCGCTGATGATGTTTCGGGCCCATTCCCTCGAAGCAATAAATCGGTCCAAGGGCATTAAAAAACGCATGCCGTAAAAGGAACTGTTGAATGGTATATCGGCATAGACACCGGAAACGGTAACACCGAATTCCCCGTTGACCTCCACAGTTTTTCCGATCGGGTTTTCAGCACCAAATAAAACTTGCGCGGTAGACTCATCCAACATTATGGAATTCATGTCACGCAGCCCATCTTTTTCTCCACTTACCATGTTGAGACCCAACATATCTGGAGCACCGTTCTGCATGAAATTTCCTGTTTTGGAAATTTTCTTGCCATCGTATTCCAAATACTGGGGAATCCAATTTTTGGACATGACAATGTGATCAAAATATTCGGAATACTGCTCCCTTAACACAAATTCCAGTGGTCTGGCCATGGTTAAATTTGTATCTGTGTAGCCGTTGTACGTTCTGTTGGCCAGCACGCTTGCAATCCTATCCGAATTCCCAAAATAACTGTTATGGGAAAGTTCGTCCTCAACCCAAAGGGCTATCAATAAGGTCACTGCCATGCCCAAGGCAAGTCCACCAACATTAATAATGGTGAACGTCCTGTTTTTTATCAGGTTCCGCCAGGCGATTTTTAGATAGTTCTTGATCATAAAATCTGACTTATTCGGTTCTAAGACTATCGATAGGATTAGATCTAGCGGCCCTGATTGCTTGAAAACTTACGGTAAGCATGGTGATTCCAAGGGCGCCTATCATGGCCAGGGCAAAAATCCACCATTTTAGAATGACCCTGTAGGGATACTCCTGAAGCCAACCGTTCATGACATAATACGATATGGGAACCGCTATAAAGCAAGAAATGGTGACCAGCTTTAAGAAATCTTTGGAAAGCATATTCCAAACATTGAAGACGGATGCCCCCAACACCTTTCTCACACCAATTTCCTTGGTACGCTGTTCTGCAACAAAGGAGGTTAAGCCAAACAAACCTAGACAGCTTATAAGAATGGCCAGGCCGGTAAAAACACCGGACAGGGTACCCACGCGTTCTTCGGCCGCAAATTTTTCGGCGTATTCCGCATCTACAAATTCATACTCGAAGGGGATATCCGGAAAATGCTCCTTGAACACTTGTTCTATAGTTGCAATGTTTTGGCTTGCACTTTGATCGGGATTCAAGCGCATATTGTAATAGCTGAAATTGTCAAACCGGTCAAACACATACATACCTTGTTTTACCGGCTCGTATGGCGATTGGGCAATCATATCTTGCACCACTCCAATTATTTTAAGGGGCGGGTCAGGGTTTTCATTGTCATCATCTTTTAAGAGCATCCCCACAGGGTTTTCCAAGCCCAAGTATTTTTTTGCGGTTTCGTTGATCAGGACCGCCAACGAATCTGTTGCAAATTCCCTGGAAAAATCCCTTCCTTCCACTATTTTCAGGTTGAGCGATTTTGCATACTCCGGAGATACTTCGGTCCAGGCCAGGTCTTCCTGAAAACCTTCAGGTTTGCCCTCCCAGGTATATCCACTTCTGTTGGACCAAATTCTTGTTGTGGGACTACTGGAGGTGGACATTTCTATAATGGCACCCGAGTTCAGGAATTCTGTTCGCATCAAATCCGTCTTTCCTGCAAAATCTTGGCTAAACGTCGGGATTTGGATCAATCCTTCCTTGTCATAACCAACAGGCCTATTTTTTGCAAAGTTGATTTGCTGCATTACAATTACGGTACCGATGATAAACGCCACAGAGACCGTAAACTGAAGCACGACCAGGATTTTTCGTGGCAAACCGGAGTACTTCCCTGCCTGATAGGTTCCCTTCAAAACATCGACCGGTCTAAAGGACGATAGGTACAACGCAGGATAACTGCCCGCCAAAAGTGAAGTGAACAGCACAAAGACCAAGGAAATCAACCAAAATTTGGATGAGGTCCATGGGAATTCAATTTCCTTACGTGCCAATTCGTTAAAACCGCTGAGCGACAGGACCACAATAAAAACGGCCACCAGAAAGGCGAACAGCACCACCAGAAAGGATTCGCTCAAAAATTGGTTGATCAATTGGTTGCGCTGCGAGCCTATTGATTTGCGTATCCCCACCTCTTTGGCCCGTTTTTCAGACCTGGCGGTACTTAAATTCATAAAGTTTATACAGGCCAACAAGAGCACAAAGGCCCCTATAACCCCAAATAACCACACATACTTAATTCTACCACCCACTTGTTTGCCGTTTTCAAAATTGCTGCGGAGGTACCAATCCTTCATAGGGAGTAAAAAGAGCTGCGGGTTGAACTCTGCGGTATCTTCATTCATATCCTTCTTTACATTTCGGATGCTGTTGGTTACTTGGTCCATACTTACGTTATCAGCTAGCTGGACAAACATCTGGAAGGAATTGTTGCCCCAATTGTCCTCCGCATTTTTTACCCATTCCTGTATGGAAACATATTTATCCCACGGGATTAAGTAGTCCAGATTCTTGAAAGAGTTGTTATAGGGAAGGTCCTTGTAAACCCCTGTGACCATTAAATCGTGCTGATTGCTCGCTTTTACCACTTTTCCAATAGGATCTTCCTGACCAAAAAGCGCCTTGGCGGTAGATTCCGAAAGCATGATTGAATTTATTTCCCGAAGACCGTCCTTTTCTCCTCGCAGTATTTCCAATTCCAAATATTCCGTGGCTTCCCGTTGCATAAAATTTCCTGGCCTTGAAATACTTGTTTCATTGAATTTCAGATAGAGGTCATTGGTCCAAGAAGACATGATGAGGTACTTAAAATTGTCCATATAACCATCACGCAATGCTTTTTCCAAGGGACGTGGAATTGCGGGACCCGTTCCAATATTCTGATTAAAGGTTTGGGATTGAAGCACCTGGGCCATCCGGTCTTTTTGGGAAAAATAGTTATCATGTGACAGCTCATCCACTAACCAAAGGCCAATGACCAAGGTCACTGCCATACCCAAAGCCAGCCCCCCAATATTGATGAAGGTATAGGCCTTGTTTTTGGTAAGGTTCCTCCACGCTATTTTTAAATAATTCCTAATCATAATGTTCGTTTTTTGACCCTGACTTCGGGAGTAAGGGTGTTTTAGGTTATTCTGTTCTTAAACTGTTTACCGGATTGGCGGTCGCGGATTTAATGGCTTGAAATCCAATAGTGATCAAGGTGACCAACAATGTTAACCCACCTGCCAAAACAAAGGCGAAGGCAGGGATGTTAATGCTATAGGCAAAGTCCCCTAGCCAGTTGCTCATAAAGTAATAAGCCAGCGGTGAAGCAATCACAATGGCAATGGCAACCAACTTAAAGAAGTCTTTGGAAACCAGAAGGGTGATATGTTGAACACTGGCTCCCAAAACTTTTCGAATACCTATTTCCTTTGTTCTCTCCTTGGCGGTAAACGTGGCCAGACCAAAGAGTCCTAAACAGGACAAGAGCACGGAGATTATGGCAAAATATCGGGCCAAAGTTCCTGTAAGGGTTTCCGCCCTATAGTTGGCAGCGTACTCTTCATCCAGAAAATCGTAGTGGAGGGGATTGCCCGGCAATACTTCACCAAAGACCGCGGTTACAGAAGCCAAGGCCTCCTTGGTCTGGCTGCCATCCATTTTAATGAACATCTCTCCGGCATCATTGGGATCCAGGAGGAAAATGGTAGGCTGGATGGCCTCAAACAATGAGCGGTTGTGAAAGTCCTTGAGCACCCCAATGACTTGGCGTTGACTACCCCAGAGTTGGATGGTTTTACCCACGGGTTCCTCACCCAAGGACATGAGCTCTGCGGCCGCCTGGTTGATTACCAAATTTAACGTGTCCTGTGTTCCCTCTGGGTAATACATACCCTGATGAACAGGAATTTCAAAGGCCTCCGGAAAATTATGGGCCGTCCAGAGCAATGCAAATTCTATGTTTTCCTGCTCCTCGGTCTTGCCCGGCCAGCTTACCCCGCTACTGGATGCTGGTGTAGCAAGCGGTGAGGGCCCCGCCAAGGTAACATCCTCAATGCCCTTGGACGCCAAAAGTTCGTTGCGAAGCGCCTCATATTTTTCTGTCAATACCTGATCTTGGTGTATGGAAATAATGTGGTTTTTAGCAATGCCAAGATCTTTTTGGTTGACATATTCTATTTGTTTCTGAATGACCAAAGCGGAGATGATCAATAGCAATGCCAAGGAAAATTGAAGGACCACAAGTCCTTTTCTAAGCGCGGAAGTACCTTTTTGTTCTTTGCCCAATCCCTTTAGCGCAGTTACCGGTTTGAAGGAGGAGATTACAAAGGAGGGGTACGCCCCGGACAGTAGGGTGGTCATCAGAAATACCCCAAACAAAGTGGTCCATACGAGGGGTTGGGAAATGTCCAATCCCAGGTTTTTGCCAGTAAGCGTGTTCACGTAGGGTAACAGTAGGAGGGTAAAAACCAAGGCCACAAGAAACGATGCTGAAGTAATAAGCCCGGTTTCAACAAAAAACTGTCCCACAAGCACTTTTTTTTGTGCTCCAATGGCCTTTCTAACCCCAATTTCGCTGGCCCGTTTTGTGGCGTATGCCGTGGATAGGTTGATAAAATTGATGCAGGAAATCACCACCAGAAAAATAGCGGCCAGGGTAAATATCCTGACATATTCTATGCGACCACCAGACACTTGAGCTTGCTCGTCAAATTGATTGTTGAGGTAGTTTTCCGAGAATTTCTGCAACAAAATACCTTCTTTAAATTCCCCACTGATATTTTCCTGGAACAGGACTTCCATTTTGTTGGCAACCTGGGCAACATCCGAGCCTTCACGGAGCAAGAAGGCTCCCTGCATCCCATTATTGCCCCATTCCATAAGCCAGTCGTTTTGACTTAAATGGCGGTTAAATCCATAGTAAAAATCATTTTGGATGGAGGACTGTTCGGGGAAATCCTGATAAACTACAGCTATGGCATAGTCTCCATTATCGTAAATATGCACCGGTGTTCCCAGTGCTTTTGTGGACCAATCTTCTCCCCAAAACCGTTTGGCCAAACTTTCGGAAATGGCCAAGGCCTCGGGTTTGTCATCCAAGTCATTGATGTTGCCCAAGAGAACAGGAATGGTAAAACTCTTAAAAAAAGCAGCATTGGTAAATGCTCCTGGTGCCCTAAAGTCAGTATCACCAATCCGTAAATTGTCCTCAAAGGTTGCCCCCAAGGTCACGTAATCCTCAACTTCGGGGAGCTGTTCCTTGGCGGCTCTTAAAAATGGATATGAGATTCCATTGTACACGTCCAATACGCCACCTTCCAAAGGAATTGTTCTTTTGGCCAAAAACAATTGATCGTCCTTTTCATGGTATTTATTCATGCTGTACTCGTCAAAAACCCAGAGGAGCATCAACAAGGAAACAGCAATGGCCACGGATAGCCCCAAGGTATTGATCAAAAAATACACTTTGTTCTTCTGAAGGGTTCGCCAAGCTGTTTTTAAATAGTTTTTAAACATTGTTTCTGATGTTGTTGGTTATTCGGTTCGTAATGAGTCCGCTGGATTCACCAGTGCAGTTTTAAGGGATTGTGCAAGTATGGACAAGGCAGCCACTAGCAATACAATAAGCAGTGGAACCAAAAACATCCAAATTTGTAACTCTATTTTAAATGCGTAGCCTTGAAGCCATTTCTTTGTTAAGAAATAAATGGCTGGGAGCGCAATTAAACTTGAGATAAGCACCAAACCCAGTAGCTTTTTGGGGATTATGGCCAGAGCTTGCCCCACTGAAGCGCCCAATACTTTGCGAATGCTGATTTCCTTCATTCTCTGCATGGCCATATGCGATCCCATCCCAAAGAGTCCAAGGGCAGCTATAAAAATTGCCAAAATTGAAAATAGCAAACATATAGTGCCGAACTTGATGTCAGCTTGATATTGTCTGTTGAAATATTCATCCACAAAAAAATGTTTGAAATAATCGTTTGGAAAGAACTCTTTATAAGTGGTCTCAATATCGGAAATGGTCTTTTTCATGTTGGCATTTCCAAGAATGTTAATGGTTAAATAGTCTGCGTTGTAATAATTGAAATACAAAAAGACCATGGGCTCGTAGTCGTTTTGGAGAGACTGCTGATGATAATCTTCCACCACGCCTATTATTTCTGCTTTTCTAACGGTGCGAAGTTCAAATACCATTTGCTCGTTAATAGCATCTTCAGGATTAAGAAACCCCAAGTTCTTGGCGGCGGATCGGTTTATGATTACCCTACTGGTTCTAGAAAATCGTGTGTTTCCTTCTTCATTATAGAAACTTGCATCTTCCTCCATAAAATCGCGTCCAGCCACTAGCTCTATATCATAAGCCTTGAAGAAATCATGATCAATGCTTACATATTTGGCTCCCGTTGAACTTTCCTTTTGTTCATGCGGCCGCCTAATAAGGTTGGCCCAAGAAACAGGTTTACCAGGAATCTCATTGGATAGTGCCACTCCAGCGATGCTTGGGTTTGCCATCAAATCCCTTTTAAAGGCAGTTATTTTGGCTAGCATGGTCGAATCGGAATAAATAGGAGGGGTAACCACAAGATTTTGATCTACCTTAAAACCAAGATCCCGGTTCTGCATATAGGAAAACTGTTTGTAGACTATGAAGGTCCCAGCTATTAAAGCAATGGATATTGCAAATTGAGCTACAACCAGTACCTTACGCACACCATTGCCCTTGGTTCCAAAATGGAATTTTCCCTTGAGCACTTCAATGGGGACAAAATTAGAAAGTACAAAAGCGGGATAAAGGCCGGCCAAAATAGCACCTCCAAAAAATATTCCGAACATTTTGGCCCAAACATCCCATTGTTTCCACATGGTAAAGTCCAACACCTCTATTCCCACCAAGGAGTTAAATGGGGTAATCAGCAAATTAATTAAGAGGAACGCCAACAGCAAGGCTAAAAAGTTAATGAGCAATGATTCCCACAAAAATTGTTGTACAAGGGTTCTTTTATTGGCTCCAACCACTTTTTTCAACCCAACCTCCTTGGCCCGCTCCATTGATTTGGCCGTAGAAAGATTAATAAAATTTATCAGAGCTATAGTTATTATGAAAAGTGCGACAATCAAAAGGAAGTTCAGTGTTTTTGCACTGTTGTTTGCTGAAATTTCTTTGGCAATATTGGATTTTAAGTGGATTTCCTTGACGGGCTGCAAGTCAAACTGAGCTTCAAAACCATGCTCACCCATAATATCTCTTAAATACTTATTCACAAAAGCTGGCAACTTGGCTTGAACCACTTCTTTTGGGGTGTTCTGTTCCAATTGCACATAATTGTAGAACTCGGGCCATACCCAACTATTGTCAAAATCACCTCCTGTTGGGAAAGTGGCATAAGAAACCACAATGCCTATTGGTAAATGCGTGTTTTTGGGTAAATCATCAAAAACACCGACAACTTTCAATTCAAAACCTTGGTTTATTTTGATCATTTTACCCACAGGATGTTCATCTCCAAAGAATCTATGCGCAATTTCCTTGGTCAATATGGCAGTATTAGGTTCCACAAGAGCTTTGTTTGGATTCCCATAGAGGAGAGGCAGTTGGAACATTTCAAGTATGGAGTGGTCGGCAAAAAATAAATAATCATCGTTGGCATCGGATTTGATTACATCCCCATTTTGATTTATATAAGAAAAAATGATAGTTCCAGAGGTAACGATGGATTTATCCACGATCCGGGCATAATTTTTTACTTCTGGAAAGTCACGTTGTAATGCTGGTCCGAGTGCAGGATGATTGGTTGCAGAAGTTGAAAAGCCCTTGGCACCCAAATTGGAGGTGAGGGTAACTCTGTACAGGTCATCGACATGCGGGATATAAGAATCGTAGCTTCTTTCGAATCCAATATATTGGGATAATAGCATAAAGGCAGTAATACCAATAGACAATCCCAGAATATTGATTCCGGTGAATAGTTTGTTTTTCAAGAAAAAACGAACAGCAATCTTTAAATGATTCTTAAACATGGCGATGGTGTTTTATGGGTTCATTCGGTTCTTAGACTTTTAACAGGATTGGTATTTGCCGCCATGACCGTTCTAATGCTCATCACAAACAAGGCAATTAATAAAATAATGAGACCTCCAGAGGCGAAAGTCCACCAGCTCAGGACAGTCCTATGGGCAAAACCTTCCAACCAATTATGGAGACCGTACCACGCAATGGGGGCTCCTAACACAAATGCTATCCCAACCAACGATATAAACTCCTTACAAAGCAAAAGATGGATTTGCGAAATGGACGCTCCCAATACTTTTCGGATGCCAATCTCCTTGGTTCTTCTTTCTGTGGTATGTATGACCAACCCTAAAAGTCCAAGACAGCTAATAAGAATGGCCAGGGCGGTGGCCCATTTCAATAAATTTGAGGTTTTGCGTTCTTGTACGTAGAACTGGGATATGGTATCATCCACAAAATTAATTTCAAATTCTTCTGCAGGATAGATGGAATTCCAGGCTTGTTCAACCTTTGTGATTGCATTTTCCAAATTGGCCATCCCGGCTTTGTTGAGGGAGAAATGAATGGTGTTAAATTGGGAATAGGACTCCCTATCGACATCACCAACCAGAGCCATTGGCCGGATATCAAAATGTAATGACCTTTGATAAAAATCTTCCATTACGCCCACGATTGTGCCGGTCTCATTTTCCCAAAAACCAATCTGTTTGCCCAGCGCGTCCTGTGGATTTTTAAACCCTAGAATTTTGGAATATGTCTCATTTACCACAAGCTCCCTGATGGTGTCGTTTATTCGGTCGCGACCGGCCAAGAGTTTTATATTATATAGTTGTAAATAATTTAAGTCACCAAAAAGCTGTTGCAAGTCTGTATTTATTTCCTGGCCCTCGTCAACATAGCGTGCCATTGTGGAGATGGTATTGGATGAGGCAGGGGGGTCTTTTGCCAAGCTGATGGTGGAAACTTCCGGAATACTTTCAAGGGCATGCACAAAATTGATACGTTTGCCAAGATTTTCATTCCAGGCCCGAACATAGGCAGTGGCTTCGGTTGTAAACCCCATATCCTTGGACATCAAAAAATTTAACTGCTTTCCAACAAACAGGGTCGCAACAATAAAAACTTGTGCAATGGTAAACTGAAAAACGGTCAGATACTTGCGTAAAAATCCGCTGTTCCCAATTTTCAAATTTTTGCTCCTTAAGGCCTTTACCGGCCTAAAACGTGAAAGTACCATGGCAGGATAAAGCCCGGATAGCAATGTCACCACAAGCAAAAGCGTTACCATAGCACCTACAACCAATGGGTTCAAATAGAGATGAAGTCCAACATCCGATGGGATGAAGTCCGCAAACGCCTGGAACAAATAGAAAGAAATGAGCAAAGAGAGGACGGTGGCACTTAATGTTAGAATAAAAGTTTCTCCCAAAAATTGCCTGACCAATTGCTTTCTTGAACTTCCGAGTGTTTTTCGAATTCCTATTTCCTTTGCCCTTTTGGTTACCTGCGCCGTATTAAGATTGATAAAATTGGCACAGCCCAGTAAAAGCAAAAAGACGGCCACCAAGGCCAGACCAAAGAGAATCGTTTTGTTGGCTACTCCGCTACTGTTGTTAAACTTTCCATATACTGCGTTAAAATGAATATCGGACAAGGGCTGCAAATTAAAGGCTCTGGTCATCCCTAATGCGGTAAGGCCCTCATCCGCATTGTCTTTGGCAATCTTGTCCAGTTGGGTTCGGATGTTTTCAATGTTCCCATGCTTCATAACCTTTACAAAAACCTGGGTCGCCGAATTGGTATTCATCCAGGAGTCGGTAATTATTGAAGTCTTTTGCGGGGAATAGGCAGCGGTTTTAATGGAGAGGAATTCCTTAAAATTCAAATCACTTCGCTCCGCTAGGTCTTCCACCACCCCAGTGACTTTTACTAAAATGGAATCATTATATATCAAGGTATTGCCCAGAACTTGTTTGGGAGTTTCCAAAGGAAAGTATTTGGCTGCCCTGGATTTGGTCAGTACCACTTCCTTAGGATTGGAAAGTACATTCTTAGGGTCTCCGGATAGCCAATTGTAGCTGAACATCCCAAAATAGGAGGCATCTGTGTAAACAACATCGCTGATATCTTTGAATGCCATTTCACTTCCCGACGCATGTACTTTCGCGATGTGGGTATTGAAAAAAGTTCCAACAGATTCAATTCCGGTAACATCATTTTCCAGTGCTGCTGTCAAGGGAACTGCCACTCCTCGATTGTATAGCTCACCCTCCGGGGTAAACCAATCTGTGGTAACCCTATAAATTCGGCCCGCATCCGCGTGGAATTTGTCAAAAGTCAGATCATAATATATCAGAACACCAATGACGAAGGACGCACTCAAACCAATGGAAAGACCAACAATATTGATCAAGGAAAACGTTTTGTTTTTCCAAATGTTTCTCCAGGCTATTTTGATATTGTTCTTCAACATGGTTTTGCCTTGTTTTCTATTCCGTTCTTAAGCTATTTACAGGGTTCACAATTGCCGCTTTAATACTTTGGTAGCTTACCGTAAGCAATGATATGATTACGGCCAGCAGGGCTGCCAGCACCAGCACCCACCATTTGACCTCAATTCGGTACGAGAAATCCTCCAGCCACTTGTTCATGGCATACCACCCAATGGGCAAGGAGATCAAAATGGACATTGCCACAAGTTTTAGGAAATCGGCGGATAACCTATAGGTAATTTGACCCACACTGGCGCCAAGTACTTTTCTCACTCCAATTTCCTTGGTTCTCTTTTCCGCATTGAAGGCCGCAAGACCAAACAATCCCAAACAGGCAATAAGGATGGAAAGGGTTGTAAAAATGAGAAAGATTCGGCTCAAGCGCTGTTCTGCCTTATAGGTATTGTTAAACGAATCTTCCATAAAGTAGTAATCAAAAGGCTGTCCTGGGGCAAGGTTGCTCCAGATGTCCTGTACACCGGCCAAGGCCCCTTGAAAATCTGTTGTTTCCAATTTTATGGCCATGGAACCAATGTCGTCTCCCAAGAAAAGGCTAAGGGCTTCTATGTCCTCCCTAAAGGGGGAAAAATGAAAATCCTTGACCACTCCTATCACCGAATAGAATTTTGGGTTTTCCATTCCCCAGTCGCTTGTGAATCGCTTGCCCAGTACTTCCTCTGGGGAGTAGCCCATGGTGGCCAAGGCCGACTCATTGATGATGATACTGGTGGAATCATTTTTAAATCGCTGGTCAAAATCCCGACCGGCAATCAATTCAAATCCCATGGTGGATACATAATCCTTATCCACATACCAAGTTTGCATGCTCACGGCGCGTTCTTGATCGGTAACGCCATCTTCAGGGGCAAAAGTGCTATCGCTCCTAGGGGACGGGGTGGGGAAATAACTTGTTAGGGAGGCATCTTTTACATAACTCAGCTTTTTGACTTCTTCTTTAAAGGACTCAGCTTGATCCCCAACGGTATACACATCATTTACTATGAGAACCTGCTCCTTGGAAAAGCCAAGGTCTTTGTTTTGAATGTACTGCAATTGTTGATAGACCACCAGGGTGCCAATAATTAGGAATACGGAAATGGCAAACTGGAAGATGACCAGTCCGTTACGCACCTTGCTGCCGCCCAAACTATTGCTGTTAGATCCTTTTAGGACTTTTACCGGCATAAACTTGGACATAAAAAATGCGGGATAGCTGCCAGAGAAAATCCCTAGTAAAATCCCTGCTGCCAATAAGCCCAGCCAAAAAAGAGGATTGTTATATGGGAATTCGATGGCTTTGTCCGCCAATTCATTGAAAAATGGAAGGGCGATGATGGCCACCAAAATGGCCAGGAGCAAGGCACCAAAGGAAACCAGCCCGGATTCCACCAAGAACTGCCGGATCAAGTCAGTTTTGTTGGACCCCAAAGTTTTTCGCACCCCTACTTCCTTGGCCCTCTTTAGCGATTGGGCCGTGGATAGATTCATAAAGTTCACGCAGGCAAGAACCAATAGGAATATCGCAATAAATGAAAGGATGTAAATGCTCTGGATATTATTGTTGGGACTTATTTCCGCGACACGATCGGAATTGAGGTGAATATCCGTCAATGGAATGGAATGATAAAACAGATGGTTGCCGGCAGCCAAGAATTGTTCTTCCGTGATTCCTGGCATAAACTGCTGCACCCCTGGAATAACATATTTACCCAAAAAGCCCCGAAGCGGAGCCTCCAAATCTGCTGCTCTTGCAGAAGGAATCAGTTTAAAAAAGGTTTGGTAATTGTTGCTTCCCCAATTTACTACTCGGGAATCTTCATAACCGGACATGGCCATAAACACCGAATGTTCCCTTAGAAAGGAGTTTTTAGGCATGTCCTCAACAACACCGGTAACGGTGAAGGTTTGTGTGTTGTTCAGCTCCAAGGTTTTACCTACCGCTTCCTCAACACTAAAATGTTTTTCAGCGGCAGTCTTTGTCAGCAACAAGGTATTTGGTGAACGTAATGCAGTGGTTGGGTCGCCCGCCAAAAGTTTTAGCCCGAACATTTTTAGAAATGTGGAGTCCACAAAGGTGGATTGTTGTTCTTTGACATTGATTTCGGTTCCAGTGCGTTTGATGAGTACGCTACCCCGGGTCCTAAACCTTGTGGTAAGCTCCACTTCGGAGAAATCGTTGTCCAAAGCCTCCGCCAAGGGAGCGGGAGCCACGGCAAATTTTCGGTCCTCTCCTCCAAATTTGATATCGGCATTGATACGATGGATGCGGTCCGCATCGGCGAACGTGGTATCATAGCTCAATTCATCCTGGATGTAGAGAGCAATCAGGAGGGCACCGGCAATCCCGATGGCCAATCCAAACAGATTGAGAAAAGTAAAAAAGGGTTGTTTTTTTAGGCTTCTCCAGGCAATTTTAAAGTTGTTCTTAAACATGACTGTTCGTTTTTGATTTGATGTTATTCTGTCCGTAAACTATGGATTGGACTCGCAATAGCTGCTTTTAAGGTTTGATAGCTTATGGTAATCAAAGTGATGACCATAATGCATAAGATGGACAAGGCAAAAACCCACCAGTGTATCTCTGTTCTATAGGTGTAGCCTTGCAGCCATTGTTCCATTAGGTACCAAGCAATTGGTGTTGCAAAGATTCCGGCAATCAAAATCAACTTGAAGAAATCCACGGAAAACAAGGCAAGGATATGGGCCACATTACTGCCCAGCACTTTTCGGATACCAATTTCCTTGGTTCTCTGTCCTACGTAAAACAGGATAAGTCCGTATAATCCCAGGCAACCGATTAGGATGGCCAAGGCGGAAAACACCTTGGAAAGGGAAAGATAGCGCTGCTCGGACTCATATTGTTCGGCTACCCGCTCATCCAGAAAACGATATTCATAGAGATACCCCTTAAAAGCGTCCGACCAAGTTTCCTTGATCTTGGCAAGGGTCTCCGGAATGTTTCCTGGGACTACTTTCAAAGCTATTTCGTCATACCAGTCGTCATTTTGGGCAATAAAAATGGGACTGATCTCTTGTGTAAAATCTCCGTCATGGAAATCCTTGAGGACACCTACTATATTGGCTTTAATATAACCGCCATTGGCCTCAAACTTTTTTCCAAGTAGCTCCGTGGGATCGGTAACACCCACTTTTTGGCCAAATCGTTCATTGACCAACACTTCCATAATCGAATCGCTCTTGAAATAGTTTCTTCCGGCTACCAGTTCCAGGTTAAATGTGTTGAGGTAGTTGATATCGCCCAATTTGGCCTGGATGCCAAATTCTTCGTATTCGGGATTGTTGTGGTATTTGACCCCGGTGCCCCATCTGTTTTCTGAGGCTCCCGGACTGCTTAGGCATGCTGAAACCTCTTGAACCCCACTTATTTGGGAAAAGCGCTCTTTTAAGCTTGCCATTTGAACCGATTCCAAATCGGTAGGGATATTCACCATTACAATGGATTCCTTGTCAAACCCCAAATCGGTATTGATGGCGTAGTCAATTTGCCTTGAGATGATAAGGGTGGCCGCAATCAAGGTAATGGATATGGCAAACTGTGCCACCACCAAGACTTTTCGGGTAGTAGAACCCCCGGTATCGTTATGGCTCAGTTTTCCCTTTAATGCCAAAACGGGAACGATCCTGGACATGAGGATGCCCGGATAACTTCCAGAGAGAAAAGCTACAATGCCCAGCAATAGTACTGCAAAAGCAATAAACTGGACATTGACCAGATGTTGAAGGCTCAACTCCAATTGGAACAAATTGTTGAAGGATGGAAGGAACAACGAAGCCAAGAGAATGCCCAAGGCCAAGGCAAACAGACTAATTACAAAGGTTTCGGAGAGAAATTGCCAGAACAAATGGTTCTTAAAACTACCCAGCACTTTTCTTACCCCAATTTCCTTCGATCTATAAAATGCCTGTGCCGTGGAAATGTTGATAAAGTTTATACACGCCACTGAAATCAGAAACAATCCAATGACACCAAATACCCACATAAGTGCGGGGTCCAAGCCTCCATAATTTGGGTTAAAATGGACTTCGGACAGCGGTTGTAGCTTGTAAACATGCTTGTTTTTGGTATCTGGACGGTGTTTCTTTGGGAGTTCCAGCAGTGCGGTTTCAATTGCGGCGATGTCCTGGTTGGGGTGCAACCTTGTAAAGCACTCCAAACTGGAGGTCATTCCCGACCAAGTCTCCATACCCCCAAAATCTTCTAGATCGGTGAGGGTTTTAAATGAGACAAATAATTCTTCCTCGAGCATGGAAGTCCTAGGGATGTCCTTAAGAACTCCAATTACCTCCAACGTTTTATCATTGGCAAACAAGATGGTCTTTCCCAAAGGATCGGCATTTCCGAATAATTTTTGGGCCATGCTTTGTGTCACATAGACCGTATTGGGCTCCTCCAAGGAACGGTTGGTGAGAGCATCAACCAAGGGATAATTGAAAATGTCGAAGAAATCCAATTCCACAAAAGCCACATCCTCCTTGATTTGGATTTTGCCCATATCGGAATCCACATCCAATTGGTTGTTTTCCCAATGCACCAGTTTGGCCACTTTTTCGGCATAGTTGTATTCTTCCCTAAAGACTTTGGCGAATGCCGGGGGCACGGTGGATTCATAATCGATGAAATCCCTATGCTCTTCGGTGACCACACGATAGATGCGATCAGAATTTTCATGAAAATTGTCAAAAGAAAGGTGATGGCTTAAGAACAAATAAATGAGAATGCTACTTCCGAACCCTATGGCCAATCCCAATATATTGATGGCCGTGAACACCTTTCTTTTAATGAGGTTTCTCCAAGCAATTTTCAAATGGTTCTTAAACATGATTTTTGTTTTTTGATTGTGATGATTGATGAATAAACTCCCTAGACCATAGCGCCCATAGGTTTGTTCTGGCTTTGGGTCACGATTTGCCCATCAAACAGATTGATGACACGATGGGCATAATGTGAATCGCGATCCGAGTGTGTAACCATGACTATGGTTGTTCCTTCTTGATTGAGTTCGGTAAGCAGGTTCATGACCTCAATTCCATTTTTTGAGTCCAGATTACCCGTGGGCTCATCCGCCAAGATCAATTTTGGATTGGTCACAACGGCACGGGCAATGGCGACTCTTTGCTGCTGTCCACCTGAAAGTTGCTGCGGAAAATGTTTTTCTCGGTGGGCAATTTTCATACGCTCCAATACGGTTTTCACCTTTTGTCTGCGCTCGGCTTTGCTCATTTTTAGATAAATCAATGGAAGCTCCACATTTTCATAGACCGTAAGCTCATCAATAAGGTTAAAGCTCTGGAATACAAACCCTAGGTTCCCCTTACGGAGCTGGGTCCGTTGACTTTCCCTTAACCCTCCTACTTGGTGCCCGGCAAATTGGTAGCTTCCCTCGGTGGGGTTGTCCAACATTCCAATAATGTTGAGCAAGGTGGATTTACCACAACCCGAAGGGCCCATAATGGCCACAAATTCACCTTCGGCCACACTAAGATCTACACCGTTGAGGGCCAAGGTTTCCACTTCTTCGGTTCTAAAACTTTTTTTAAGGTTTTCTATTTGTATCATTTTTTGATTGTTATCTGATGTTCCACATAGTTTAAAGACACCCCACAACTGGGGGCTGTTACATTTTTATTTCAATACAATTCGTTCCGCGGTTCCAAAGCTGTCGTAGTTGCTGGTGATCACTTTGTCTCCAGGCTGAAGGCCGTCAAGCACTTCAAAGTATCTTGAATTCTGTTTTCCAATTCTAATATTTCGTTTGATGGCCTCATCCTCATTGGAGTTCACCACAAACACCCATTGACCTCCGGTGCTTTGGAAGAAACCTCCTTTGGGCAACAAAAGCGCATCGCTGGAAGCTCCAAGCTGCAATCGGATATTATAGCTTTGCCCGGCCCGAATGGTTTCTGGCTTTTCTCCGGTGAATACCAGGTCTACATTGAACCTGCCATTGCGCACTTCAGGATATACTTTACGGACCCTGAGGCCATATTCATTCCCGTTTCTTTCCAAGCTGGCCAGAAGTTCCCGTCTAACCCGGTCAATATAATGTTCGTCTATCTCCGCCTCGATTTTAAAATCGGTCAACACGTTTACCTGTCCTATACGCTGTCCTTGGGAGATGTTCTGCCCAATTTCGGCATCCAAAAATCCCAACTGCCCATCTGCGGGGGCACGTACGTTCAGATGGTCCAAACGCTCATAGACCATGGATAGGGTTTGTCTCATACGCTGCAAATCGGCGTCCAAGCTGGTTAAAGAGGTTTCCCTTAGCTCATCATCCTGTTCGGTCTGAAGCTTTACAATGTCGTACTGTCTTTTGGAAAGCTCATAATTCTCCTTTGATAACAAATAAGTTTCCTTGGAGATCAATTCATCTTGATACAGGGCCTCGTTTTGCTCATAGTTTCTTTTAAGTCGCTGCAGGTCATAATGCGCGGTGGCCAAACTCCTTCGTCCTTCCACTTGCCTGGAGTCAAACGTAAGCTTGGTAGATCGGAGATCGTTCTGCTTTAGGGCCAGATTACTTTCGCTGGCCAGGATTTGCTCATATAGGCCCATGTTTTCCAGTTTCAGGATAATATCACCCTTCTTCACCATGGTACCTTCCTCAATCAATTTTTCTGAAACGCGACCCCCTTCATAAGCATCCATATAAATGGTGGCAATGGGCGCCACAGTTCCATTGATGGTAATGTAATCGTCAAACTTTCCCTCACTGATCAGGGCAATGGAAAGACGCTCGCGCTCAGTTCTATAGGTAGAAACGGAATTTGAAAAAAGCAATTTCCACAGCACGAACAAAAGCAATAAACCTATGGCGATATAACCATAATGCTTTGGTCTAAGCCCTTTCTTTTTTTCAAGTTGTATATCCATGCTTCTCTTTAATTGATGTTAAAAATGGGTAGGCCCCTGTAAAAGTCCATTGTGCTTTTGTTCACTTTTAATCGTAGACCTACCTGTAAATTTTCGTTTTGTGCCACAGCAAACAAGTTCTTTGCCTGAAAAAGATCCAGAGCATTGATCAAGCCCCTTTCATATCTTTTTTGGGCGATGGTAAAAGCCAGTTGCTGGGCTTCCACACGCTTGTTGCTCTGTTCGTATTCCGCGATCAGGGCTTCGTGGGACTGAACCAATTGCTGTAACAGCTGGAACAATTCCTGCTCTTGGATTTCCAAATCGTTTTTGGCTTGCAAATAGGCTATTTTTTGCTGTTTAACCCGGGATCGGTTAGACCATCCGTTGCTAAGTGGAATGCTTAGTTCCGCACCTATGAATTTGGAGGTGTTGTCCTTGATTTGGGTCCGGAAGGGAATAAGATTACCGTCACTGTCCACATTGGTTTCAAAATAACTGGTTCCATAACCTCCGGTTACGGAAAGGGACGGGAACAAGGAACCCCTTGTGGCATGAAGCTGTTTCTTGGCGGCAAGCATTCTATATTCTTGCGACTTTACCAAGGGAACAAATCCACGTGCGGTGGCATACAGCGAATCTGTGGAAACCGAAGTTGTCATGGAAGTTTCTTCCATAGGCTCAATATTGGTTTGCAAAGCAATCTCGTCCTGGCCTTCGTAGTTCATTTCCTGTAAGAGGACAAGCTTGGCATTTTTCAGCTGGTTTTGGTTTTGGGTCACCAAAAGCTTGTCTCCCAATAAGCTGGATTCCGCCTCATAAAGATCGGCACCGGCCATTAGACCGAGTTCAACCTGTTTGTTTACCAGATCATAATTGGCCTGTGAAATTTCTTGTTGCTCCAAGGAGTTGGCCACAAGACCTTCAAAGAATTTGATATCATAATAGGCACTCATGACCCTAAAGGCCAAAAGAAACTTTTGTTGGAGCACATCTTCCTGTGTGGCCTTATAGATGAATTTGGCGGCTTTGATCGAATTCAGTTTTTGAAAACCACGAAATACATCCAGATTGGCATTCACCGCATAGTTGTTCCTAAAAAATTGGGTGTTCACAAAATCGTTGGTGTTGGGGTCTTCAGATCTACCAAACTGGATTCTATAATCGGCAAAACCATTAACATTGGGCAACAAATCCCTTATGGATTGCCGATAACTTTCACGACTGGAGTCTTCCGAATAACTGGTACTCTGCACTTGTAGATTATGTGCAATTGCATAGTCCACACAATCGTCCAAAGACCAAGTTTTTTGGCTGAATCCGCTGGAAGCAACCAACAAAGTAAATAGTGCTATATAGGGTTTTAAGCTCATTTTCATTTAACTGTGCCAAAAACAATACGATTCCTGTGCCAAAACAGTAAGCGCTTGAAAAACAATAAATTACAATTCATAAAATTTCAAAATGCATTTCAATGTGTAAAATATTTATACAAAATTTGTCCAAAAATTTTACACTTGCCCAAAAATCTAAAATCCATATTGTAGTTTAGGCGAAAAGAAAAAAATCCCGCAGCATGACAGAGGCCAAAATTTTGGTGATAGACGACAACAAGAGTGTATTGAGTGCATTGGAAATCCTGTTGCAGTTTGAGTATAAAACTGTGGAAACACTTTTTAACCCCAATCAAATCTCTTCCTATTCCAAGATGGAAGATGTTGATATTGTTTTGTTGGACATGAATTTTTCCGCGGGGGTAAATTCCGGAAATGAAGGATTGTATTGGCTGAATGAGATCAAGAAAAAATCGCCCAACACTTCAGTGATCATGATGACCGCGTACGGTGCCGTGGATCTGGCGGTAAAAGCGCTAAAGCAGGGAGCATCCGATTTTGTATTGAAGCCTTGGAACAACGAAAGACTGTTGGCCACGGTAAAATCGGCCTACGAACTGAGAAAATCCAAACAAGAAATTCATCAGCTCAAACAAAAGGAAAACAAGCTTAAACAGGTCATCAACGAGGATAAAAACTTTATCATTGGCAACTCTAAAGCCCTGACCTCGGTTTTGAATCTGGTAAGGAAGGTGGCAAAGACGGATGTGAATGTGCTTATCACAGGAGAAAATGGCACAGGAAAAGAATTGATAGCACGGGAACTCCATAGACTTTCCCCTAGAAAGGAGGAGCTGTTTATTGGCGTGGACATGGGGTCCATAGCTGAAAACTTGTTTGAGAGTGAGCTTTTTGGACATACCAAGGGGTCCTTTACTGATGCCAAGGAAGATCGCGCCGGAAAATTTGAGGCCGCACATAAAGGAACCTTGTTCCTGGATGAAATGGGAAACCTTTCACTGCAAATGCAGGCCAAATTGCTATCTGCCATCCAAAATAAATCAGTGGTACGTTTGGGGTCCAACACGCCCATTTCCGTTGATATTAGACTAATTAGCGCAACCAACTGCAACCTGGAACAAATGGTTACCGATGGTTTGTTCCGGGAAGATTTACTCTATAGGATAAACACTATAAATATTGAGGTGCCCCCATTGCGGGAACGGGAGGGCGATGTATTGGTTCTCGCCGATTTTTTTCTGAAGAAGTTCGCTTCCAAATACGACAAGCCCGGATTGCGCATCAACAATTTGGCCCAAGACAAGTTGATGGAATATAGTTGGCCCGGCAATGTCCGCGAACTGCAACATACCATGGAACGGGCTGTAATACTTTCCGAAGGAAATGTTTTAAAGCCCACAGATTTTTTGTTGCATTCCAAACCTTCACCATCTATAGAAAATGCCTTTATTACCCTGGACGAAATGGAGCAACAGATGATCGCCAAAGCCCTGGAGCAGCATGATGGAAACTATAGTGCGGCGGCGGACCAATTGGGCGTTTCCAGACAGACCTTGTATAACAAAATGAAAAAAAAGAGTAAATAATGGCGAGCCGAAATTTTTATTTCCAGCTCATTTTCAGTGTGCTTTTGATTACCGTTACTGCGCTGGTTTTGGCGTGGTCCGTAGTCAATAAATGGTACTTTACCTTGGGATTGATGATTGTTCTTTTGGTTTCCCAAGTTTATGCACTGATTCGATTCATCAACCGGACCAACCGAAAGATCGCCTATTTTTTTGATGCCATTCGCAATGAAGATTTTACGTTAAGGTTCCCAGAACGGGTCACCATTAAATCCTTTAAGGAACTTAACCAGAGCCTGAATAGGGTCAATGGACTTATCCAAGAGGTGCATTTGCAGTTGCAGATCAGGGAACAGTATTATCAGGAAATTTTAAAGCAGGCCAGCATAGGAATCATGACCTTCAATGAAAAAGGTCATATTCTGTTTTCCAACCCAACGCTGGAAAAATTGCTGAACTATACCCCATTGAACCATATAAAGCAATTGGCACAGATAGATGAAGACCTATATGAAGTGATCCGGGTTTTCAAACCTTTTGAAAGAAGGTTGTTCCAGTTGACCAATGAACGGGAACAGTACCAATTGGCACTGAAGTCCACGCCATTGGTGTTGGACGGGCAATCCCTTTTATTGGTGGTGGTACAGGATATACATGATGAATTGGATGAGAAAGAGACCGAATCTTGGGTACGGCTGATACGGGTGCTTACCCATGAGATCATGAATACCATCACCCCCATTGCGTCCATTTCAGATTCCATTAGCAAGTACTTTAGAAAGGGGGGAAAGGTAGTCTCCTTGGAGGACCTAGATCAAACCCAGATCCAGAATACTTTAAAGGGATTGGAGGTCATTAAGGAACAAGGAGGAGACCTAATGGATTTTGTACAATCCTATCGCAGTCTGCTCAACGTACCGGAACCCAATAGAAATCTTGTTCCCGCGGCACAAATGCTGGATAAAATTGATGTGCTCATGGCCACTAGGGCGGAAGGGCAGCATACGGATTTTAAGGTGGTATGCAATCCGGAAGATTTGGAATTGTTCATTGATGAGAAACAAATTTCCCAAGTACTGATCAATCTCTGTAAAAATGCATTGCAATCAGTCAAGGATGAAACCAATGGGAAGGTCCGGCTTTTGGCAGGATTGGACAGCGATGGTGTCAAGTACATTGAAGTTGCGGACAACGGCCCCGGGATACCTCAAGAATTGATTGAAGAGATTTTTGTGCCATTTTTTACCACCAAGTCGGAGGGCACAGGAATTGGTCTTAGTCTTTCCAAAAGAGTGGTACAGATGCACGGGGGAAGCTTAAAAGTAATCTCCACCCCCTATAAGCAGACTATTTTTAGATTGACTTTTGCCTAAAATGCCCAAAATGGAAGCCAAAGAAAAATTACTCCAGTTTTGTTGGGACCATATTGAGTCAAAGAAGACGGTGCTGCACAATAGAAGTAGCAATTTACGGGAATCTTTGGCACTGGAATCCAAAAGTACGGCTGGGGACAAACATGAAACAGGAAGGGCCATGGTGCAATTGGAGCAGGAAAAGTTGGGGAGACAGCTTCTTGAACTTGACAAAATGGTCAAGGTGTTGCAACAAATGGATTTAAACTCCAACACCGGAAAAGTTAGTTTGGGAACATGGGTAAAGACCTCAGGCTCACAATATTTTATTTCAATACCCGCGGGAAGTTGTCCCTTGGAAGAGGGCACGCATGTTTTTTGCATTTCCGCAGTTTCACCTATTGCCAAGCTCTTGATGGGAAAGGAAAAGCAGGACACATTTATATTTAACGGGCGTACCCATAAAATTTTGAAGGTGCTATAATTGTTGCTGCGGACTTTGTGCTCAAGTGGTTTGGAAAATCAGGAATCCAAGCTTGGGCGTTTCCTGTTGGCTTTCTTTTGGGCATCCAGTTTTTTGGATTTCAATCGCTTTTCCACGGCACCTTTGGAAGGTTTGGTAGGCTTTCTTTTTTTGGGAACTTCCAAAGCACTTTTAATAAGTCCGTAGAACCGTTTGATTACTATTTCCTTGTTTTTGTGTTGGCTACGGGCGGTATCGCATTGCAACATCAAGACCCCATCCTTGGTCAATTTGGGATTGAGCTTGGATAGCAATCGCTCCTTCTCGCTATTGGAAAGACCATGGGAATTAGGAATGGAAAAGGCAAGTTCGATTTTGGAAGACACCTTGTTGGCATGCTGCCCACCAGGACCGCTGCTCCGTATGGCCTTAAACTGAAGTTCGTTCTGTATCTGTTCCCTGTTCAACTTGAAGGCGATTATTTATGGTTTCCAAAGATACATTAAGGAAGGCGGTATCGCCGGGCTTTAAGCGCTTTGGAGAAATAAATAGGAGCGTTGCACCGCCCTGTTCCTGACCTTCCACCAAATAATGACTGCCCTTAAAATAACTCTGCAACACTTCAATCTGTAATCCCGATTTTTTGGAAATTTGGAATTCATGCGCATAGATCAAAACGGATTTATTGATTTTGGCATAGGATTTCAACAAGTGCATGGGAACTTCATTTACCTCCCCAAATAGGGATGCCACATAGTAGTTGGTTGGATTCCGATATAGTTTTTTGGTCTTCTGCTGTACCAGAACCCGACCTTTTTTCATTACAATGGTGTTATCGGCAAAAGAAAGTACATCTTCTGGATCATGACTGGCCGTGATAACCGTTATGCCATTATTTTTCGCATAGGTAAATAGCTTTCTACGAAGAGAGGTCCTTTTGAACCGATCAATATGTCCAAAAGGTTCATCCAACAAAAGCAATTCCGGTTCTTGGGCCAAAACTCGGGCTATGGCCACCCGCTGCTGTTGCCCCCCGCTTAGATTTTTGACCTTGGTTTTTGCATAATCTTCCAGCTCCACAAGCTTTAGCAAGTCGTTGATTCTCTGATCGTGGCTTTCCCTTTCAAAGACGGACAAATGTTCGCCAATGTTTTCGGAAACCGTGGTGAAGGGCATCAAATCAAAATCTTGGGCCAAATACTTCATATAAGGCTCCCCTGGCACCAAATTAAAATTAGGGCCTAGGGCTTGCTGGTCATTCCAAAATATTGAACCATGCTCCAGATGTAAAAGTCCGTAGATAATTTTGAGCAGGGTGCTTTTGCCTGATCCACTTTCACCCATTAAGGCCAAATGCCCCCCTTGTTCCACTTTAAAGGCAATATCTTCCAAAACGGGCCGGTCCTGATAACCAAAAGAGTCAATGTGTACGTTGAGCATGGGTCAAAAATAAAAATCCGCTTCTTAGAAAACGGATTTTAAACTTGTTTATGCGGATTGTGGGTCCATTGGCGTACCCAAAAAACTAGGAAACTGCTTCAGAGGTGTTGGCCACCAAATTGTTTTCAACCAAATATTCTGCTATTTGGACGGCATTGGTTGCGGCTCCTTTTCTGAGGTTGTCAGAAACAATCCACATGTTCAAAGTGTTTCTTTGGGTTTCGTCCCTACGGATTCTGCCCACAAAGACTTCGTCCTTGTCATGCGCAAATATGGGCATGGGATACGTATTGGTCGCAGGGTCATCTTGGACGACCACTCCGGGCGTGGCATTGAGCAATTCCCTTACCTCGGCTAAATCAAAGTCGTTTTCAAATTCCACATTAACGGACTCCGAGTGCCCCCCCGCTGTAGGAATCCTTACTGCGGTGGCGGAAACAGAGAAGGTCCTATCGTCCAAAATCTTTTGGGGTTCCCTTGCCAATTTCATTTCCTCTTTGGTATATCCGTTTTCCAAGAACACATCGCAATGGGGCAGTGCATTTCTACTAATGGGATACGGATAAGCCATTTCACCATCTACTCCGGCAATTTCATTTTCCAGTTGTTGTACGGCTTTTACCCCTGTTCCCGAAACGGATTGGTAAGTGGATACCACCACGCGTTTCATCTTATATTTTTTGTGCAACGGGTTAAGGGCCATCACCAATTGGATGGTAGAGCAATTTGGGTTGGCTATGATCTTGTCCTCAGCGGTCAGCTTATTGGCATTGATCTCAGGGACTACCAATTTTTTATCGGGATCCATTCTCCATGCCGAGGAATTATCGATTACCGTAGTACCCACTTCCGCAAATTTTGGTGCCCATTCCAATGAAGTACCCCCGCCAGCAGAAAATATGGCTATATCCGGCTGGGCGGCAACGGCATCTTCCAATCCAATTACCGTATAGGAATCCCCCTGATATTCAAGCTTTTTTCCAACAGACCGTTCAGAGGCCACTAAAAGCAATTCCGAAATGGGGAAATTGCGCTCGGCCAGCACTTTTAACATCACTTCGCCAACCATTCCAGTGGCTCCAACAACCGCTACTTTCATTTTTAATTGTTTTGAGGGGACAAATTTAGTGTAGATAAACTTCTAAACCATCATTTTAAGAGGCAATTATCAATAAATAACAAATTGTTATAAATAAAACAACCGTCAATCTGCTTGCGTAACAAATTGACGGCTTTAAATTAAGAGTGGTGTAGCGGTCACCAGGTTTAACCAGGCAATCGAGTATTATTTTTTGAGCAAATCCCGAATTTCTGCCAATAACTCCTCTTGTGAGGGACCTTTTGGCGGTTCTGGAGCTGGTTCCTCTTTCTTTTTCATCCGGTTTACCCCTTTTACAATAAGGAACATTACAAAAGCCACAATGACAAAGTCGATGACGTTGGTGAGGAATTCACCCCATAGCACGGATACTTCCCCCACTGTTTCGCCGGCGTCGTTAACCGTCCCCTCCTTGATTACGTATTTCACATCTTTAAAGTCAGCGTTGAACAACAAGCCGATCAAGGGGGAAACGATTCCCCCGGTAAAGGAAGCCACCACTTTGTTAAAAGCAGCACCCATGACGAAACCTACCGCGATATCCACGAGGTTTCCTTTCATGGCGAAGTCCTTAAATTCCTTCAAAAAACCCATGATTATAGTTATTTAAATTGGTTAATAGAATCACAAAATAACCAAAATAAGGTTGAGTTCCAATTGGAAATCCAAAATCAGGAATGGAGAACCTGTCTTTTTACACGGCCTGAGATTGCCGTCAATATTTCGTAGGAAATGGTTTTTGCTGAGGCCGCAAATTCTTCTGCAGACGCCCCGGCACCAAAAACCACCACTTCATCCCCCGCCTTGCATTCAATACTGGTAACATCCACCATGATCATATCCATGCAAACATTGCCGATAATGGGTGCTTTTTGCCCATGGATAAAAACATGCCCATTTTGATTCCCGTACTGCCGCCCAATACCATCGGCATGCCCCAAGGGCAAGGTGGCGGTAATTCTATAGCCATCCGAAGTGAACGCGCGATTGTAGCCCACACTTTCGTTGGGTTCTATTTTGTGCATCTGCGAAATAACCGTTTTTAGGGTGGCCACGGGGCGTAGTTTTTGGTCGGTTTTTGGGTCGTTGCCATAACCATAAAGTCCAATACCGCTACGGACCATTTCAAATTGGGCCTGCGGATAGTTAAGAATACCGGAGGTGTTGAGCATGTGACGAAACGGGGTCCCTTCCAGTTTTTCGTGGACTTCCTTGACTATTTTATTGAAAGTGGCAATTTGCTTCAGGCTAAAATCTCTTTCACTTTCATCTTCCGAGGCAGCCAAATGAGAAAAAATGGATGCTACCCTTAACTCTTTTCTGCCTTGCAATTGATTCGCTATAAAGTCCACATCATTTTCCCAGAACCCCAATCTGTTTAAACCGGTATTGAACTTAATATGGATGGGAAAATTCTGCAACCCTTGCTTTTGGGCCGTCTCCAAAAACAGTTTTAGAAGTTTTGGGGAGTACATGCTTGGCTCAAGCCGGTGTTCTATGATATCTTCAAAGTTGATGGGCTGCGGGTGCAGCACCAAAATGGGGAGTTTTACTCCTGCTTTCCGCAACAGCGTACCTTCTTTTGCATAGGCAACAGCCAAATAATCGGCACCCAAACTTTCCAGTTTTTTGGCAATAACCACCATGTCACTGCCGTAGGCAAAGGCCTTGACCACACCTAGAAATCGGGTGTCCGGCTCAATTTTTGACTTTAAAAACTTGAAGTTATACTCCAGGGCGGAAAGGTCAATCTCCAGGGTGGTTTCACCAATTTTACCCATTGGCTGTTTTCTTTTTGGGGTTCACCTCCTCGGCTTCAACATCCATTTGGCTTACCTTTTCCTTGAGCATCGCTTTATAGAATGCGGCTCTGCTGAGGGGTTCATATTCCCCGGTCTCACCCAACAGCACCAAGTTTTTGTCATTGGTCTTTCTAAAGCTGTAATTGGCCAGATTACCGGTTCGTGTGCAAACTGCATGTACTTTGGTCACATATTCTGCGGTGGCCATCAACGCGGGCATGGGCCCAAAGGGATTGCCTTTAAAATCCATGTCCAATCCTGCTACCACCACCCGTATTCCCCGGTTGGCCAGATCGTTGCATACGGTTACGATCTCATCGTCAAAAAACTGGGCTTCATCAATACCCACCACATCGCAGTCATCTGCAAGCAATCGGATGTTGGCTGCCGCCGGTACGGGGGTAGACCTAATTTCATTGGAATCGTGGGAGACCACCATGTCTTCATGATACCGGGTGTCTACAATAGGTTTGAAGATTTCCACTTTCTGTTTGGCGAACTGGGCACGCTTTAAACGCCGAATAAGTTCCTCGGTCTTTCCAGAAAACATGGAACCGCAGATAACTTCTATCCATCCAAATTGTTCTTTAGGGTTTACCGTATTTTCGAGAAACATGCCGTACTTTTAAACGAAATTGGGAAGTTTTTTCGTTTTATTCAAGGAAACACAAAACTACTTTGTAAAATATGCCTTGTGAAGTGCGTTAAAATTTAACCTTTTGTTCGTAAGGACATATATAAAATCAGATTAAATTTATAGGAAAGATTTGTAGTTATGATAAGGAAATTAAGGGAGGAGCTGATAAAATTGTCCACGGACATCATTACTTCAAGAGAAGATAGGGAACTTACCGAGTTGTATGACAAGGCCAAGGAGATTTATGAGAAATTGGCGGTTCTTAAATTCATAGATGAAAAGTTAAGCGACATTGAGGTGGATGTATCCAAAAATGTGATTGCCACCCGTTTTGAAAAAATGGCCAATGCAGTGCTGAGCGGGAATATTGCAGTACCTGAAAGCAATCCGCATGAGGAGGATATTATCATCCCCGGAATGGACACCATAAAGGACATGGTTTCCGAGATGCCTACCGAAGAAGCGGTGGAGCATGTATTTTCAGAATTTGTGGCCAAGCCCGAGTTCATAAAAAACGAAAAGGAAACCTTATCCGGGTCTGGAAATAGTGCAAACGAATCGTCCAAATCCTTGAACGACACCTTTGTGAGGAACCTTCAAGTAGGGCTCAATGATAAGTTGGCATTTGTTAAGCATCTCTTTAACGATAGTATGGAAGACTACAACCGTGTGCTATCACAATTAAATACCATTAACACAGAGGAACGATCTATTTCGTTCATCAACAATATGGTGAAACCGGAGTATAACAATTGGGATGGAAAAGAAGAATACGAAGCCCGGTTTTTAGCCTTGGTGGAGCGCAGATTTGCCTAGTACCCTTATCCAATTACTTTTCATACATTTAGGTGTATCAACCTAATATATCATCATGAAAATAATGAAAGTTGCCTTTTGGCTGTCAACAGTATTGCTGACCGCCTTAATGTGTTTTTCCGTTTACAATTATTTCTTTAACCATGCGGCAATTGAAGGATTCTTCAAAAACATGGGATACCCCACCTACCTGATCTATCCATTGGCCATAGCCAAGATTCTTGGTTTGGTCGCTATTTGGGGCAACTTTTCCAAGTGGTTGAAGGAATGGGCCTATGCGGGGTTCTTCTTTAATACGGTGTTGGCTTTTTTTGCGCATTATATGGTAAGTGATGGAAGTCAAATGGGTGCCGCCATGGCACTTGTTTTTGTATTGGGCTCCTATTTTACGGGTAAAAAAGTAAGGCCTTAACTTTGGCCTATGGGAAAACTGTTTTTGGTTCCTACGCCAATTGGCAATCTAGAGGATATCACCCTTAGGGCCCTTAAAGTGCTTAAGGATGTGGATGTTGTTTTGGCCGAGGATACGCGGACCAGCGGCAAACTGCTAAAGCACTTTGATATTGAGACTCCGCTGCAAAGCCATCATATGCACAACGAACACCGGCAGGTAGAGATTTTGGTGCAGAGGCTTAAGGGAGGAACCACTATGGCGTTGATTTCTGATGCGGGCACCCCGGCTATTTCCGATCCGGGATTTTTGCTGACGCGGGCTTGTGTGGAAAATGGTATTGAGGTAGAATGTCTTCCCGGCGCCACTGCTTTTGTTCCTGCCCTGGTTAACAGCGGCATTCCCAATGACCGTTTTGTGTTTGAGGGATTTCTGCCTGTAAAGAAAGGGAGACAGTCCCGACTACAGCTATTGTCCGAGGAAACCAGAACAATGATTTTTTACGAATCGCCGCATAAATTGGTAAAGACATTGACTCAGTTTGCGGAGTATTTTGGAGAGGACAGACCGGTTTCGGTTTCTAGGGAGCTAACCAAAATGTATGAGGAAACCATCCGGGGAACACTTTCTAAGATGGTGGAACATTTTTCGAAAAAAGCACCCAAAGGGGAATTTGTGATTGTTGTTTCCGGAAAACGATTGTGAAGAAACTACTTGAGGATATTAGAAGTTGTGAAATTTGCAAGGACCATCTTCCGTTAGGCCCACGACCCATTGTGGCCGGCCACCCAAAATCCAAAATACTGATCATAGGCCATGCTCCAGGGACGAAAGTCCATGAAACGGGTATACCGTGGGATGACCAAAGTGGAAAACAATTGAGAAAGTGGATGGGCGTGACAGATGAAACCTTTTATGACCAGACCAAAATTGCCCAAATGCCAATGGGATTTTGTTATCCTGGAAAAGGGAAATCGGGGGATCTGCCGCCTCGAAAAGAGTGCGCCCCGCAATGGCATCATAAGCTCTTGGACGAAATGCCCAATATAAGACTGACTCTGTTGATTGGACAATATTCGCAACGTGAATATCTAGGTGGGGCCATGGAAAAAAATCTCACGACAACGGTGCGAAATTTTGAAAAATACCTACCCGACTACTTTGTGTTGCCCCATCCATCGCCTAGAAATCGGTTTTGGTTGAGCAAAAACCCATGGTTTGCCGAAAACGTACTGCCCCATCTTAAAGATGTGGTGGCCCAACAGCTGCATCTTAGTAAGTGACGTTAGATCGCAATCGACTAAATGTTTCCGGCTTCATGTTGAGGTAAGAAGCCAAATATTTCTGGGGAATTACCTTAAGCTCATCTGGGCAACGCTGCATAAAGGCGATATAACGCTGTTCAGCCGTAAGGGTCAAAATTTCCACTTCCCTGCTCAATCGTCCAAACAAAATATTTTGAAAAAACTGATGCCCCCAAACGTAAAATGCAGGGTTCTTTTCAAACAAGCTTTGATAATCTTCATAGGAAATCGCCAGCATCTTTGAAGGTTTTAGGGCCTCCAAGAAAGTATCGGATGCCGTTCTTTTAATAAAGGAATCAAACGCTCCAGAAGGACTTCCCGAATACGAAAAGCCGAGGACTATCTTTTCACCTTTCTCATTTAAAATATAAATGGCCTGTACCCCTTCCAGCACAAAATAAAAATTGCGTTCAACGGCACCAGCCTCTGTAATAAGATCATATTGATTAAAGGATCGCTCAACCCACAAGGACCTGAAATGGGCTTCCTCTTTGCTTGTAAAGGATACTTGAGGAAAAAACCGTTTTAATTGTGCATAAACTGCGTCATCCATAAAAGGAAAAATTCCCATTAAAAATAGTCATTCCTGCCAATCGTAAGTAGATAGGCCCATATCCATTCGGAATCTTATGAATTTAAGGCCCCATCTTTTTTAAATGACTTAACGGCGGCCATGCCCAAGCCTATTATTCCAAATTCTATTTTGTAAGAAATTTCTGCAATAACTTCCTGTTTCTTTTCGTTGTATTTCAAGTAAAATCAAGTCCAATCAGTAACCAAATCTTTAGGCCCTTTGAAACCTTCCGACTTAATTATTACAATTCTTATTCTTTTGGGGGCTGTTATTATGTTTCTAAGTGCCTGGTACACGCAAAAAATATTCAACATACTCACAGACCGTAAATTAAAGGAAAACTGGAAGAAGCTCAGGGTCTTGATGCATGTGTTCTTGGTGGGCTATCTGGTAGTGGCCTCAGCGGTTATTTTGGGTAAAAGTGCGTTGCTGTCCTATCTCTCCGGAGCCATCTTTTTTATGGGCGCCCTGTTTGTTTTTATTGTGGTGCGCACAGGGCTGGACAGTTTTAGTAAAATGAAGGTGCTCCACCAAAATTTGGATGATACCGAATTAAAGAACAAGGAGTTAGAGCAGTTTGCCCATGTTACCTCCCACGATCTAAAAACACCCCTCAGGGGAATTTCCGGTTTGGCATCATTTATAAAGGAAGACCTAGAAGCTGGCAATAAAGAAGCCGTTTACCGACATCTTGATGACATGCAAGGGAGAGTGGAACGCATGGACAACCTGATCAACGGCATTTTGGAATATTCCAGATTGGGAAAAATCACAGTGACCAAAGTAGATCTTGGGGAAATTACAAGACAAGCTTTCAAATCGCATGATAAATTGGACAATGTACAGCTAAGAATCAAAGGAAAATTGCCCATTGTTCATGGGGACAAAGTGCAGCTATCCCAGGTAATATCTAACCTGATTGGTAATGCCGTTGGGCATAATGATAAAAGTGTTTGTGAGGTAAGCGTTTCATGCAATGAAACACCTAAATTTTATAAGATTACAGTGGAAGACAATGGTCCGGGAATTGCGCCCAAATATCACGAGAAAATCTTCGATGTTTTCCAAACCATCAATGGATCTAATAGGAAGGAAAGCACGGGGATTGGGCTGTCCATCGTAAAAAAAGCTGTTGAAAAGCACCATGGTACGGTGCACGTGGAATCGGATGGCAAACTTGGCACAAGGTTTATCTTAAACCTTCCAAAAACCATATATCGTTAGCATATTGCAGTAAACCTGACACCTACTAGAAAGTCTCGCTTATGGTTCCACTTGGTGGTAACCACATCGAGGAAGGCGACCCAAAAAACATAATTTTCGTCAAACTTAACTTGCTTGTGCTGAATTTATTTCAGTTTTCCACAAACAATAGTTCCTACCTAATGAGATTCTGAAATGAATTCAGAATGACGTTTTCAGTTGCCTTTTGACCACCTTCCCTTCACTCATTGTTCATTGAACATTGCTAATTGTTTAGAGTCTCTTCGATTAGCTGCCAAAGCACCTTTACTTGGTACAGTGCCTCTTTTTCCTCACAGTACAAGGGTTCATTGGAGTCATAGACCACTACATCGTGTACCCATTTTAGGGCCTTTACCCTATTGGGGCCATCTAGGGCATCCACATAGTTCAACAATTTTACCTGTGCAGGGGTAAGTTTTGGTACGTTATCCTTGGGCATGCGCGAATTGCATTTGGGACACCGCTGATCATCTTCACCATTTCTCATAATAAGGTGATTAATAAGTTAAACAAAAAGGAAATGGAATCGTGAAGCGTATCAAGGTATTGTCCTATACAGTCCAGAGGTTAATGTCCACTTACCTATACCATATCTAGTTCGACCATGGTCAAAGGCATCTGCAATAATGCGTTTCGCACTTTAAAGATACGGCATAAAATTTAGGGCCGGCCAAATATGCGTTTTAAAACAAAAAGTAGGTGCATTGTGGACATTAGCGAGTTAGGCACAAGGTTGAACAGGAATACGGATAAGGAAATACGGAATTTGGATAAATCTAACTGATAAGGGGACTTTAATTTTGTAATAGAAAATTTAAAATCTTTTTAAAATGTTCGGAAAACAAATTTCAGATTTAATGATTAAACCGGGGAAATCAGAAGTGTTTGATTCCCCTAAAAATTATGGTCTCGATTACGAAGACGTAACCTTTAAAACCGAAGACGGTGTAACACTTTCAGGTTGGTTAATTAAAGGTGATACCGATAAAGTTATTGTTCAATCTCACTTTGGTGTGCAATGCTCTCGCAGTGGTTTTACGGTCAAAGGAAAAAACTTTATGGAAAAATCGCTTTGGGACAGGGATATTCCGTTCCTAAAACAAGCCAAATATTTGAACGATGCTGGTTATTCGGTATTAATGTACGATATGAGAAATCACGGAAATAGTGAAAGAACAGATTGGATTACTTGGGGACTGAAAGAAAGAAAAGACATTGTAGGAGCATTGAATTTCATCTCAAATCACAATGATTATAAAAATGCTAACATCGGACTACTTTCTATTTGTATGGGACAGGCAATTAGTGTTTTTGCTTATGGTTTAGAACCTGTAATGAAACAATTCAACATAAAAGCAATGATTTCAGTGCAACCATTAAATTATAGTTGCTTTGTAGCAAATATGGGCTTGCCTAAATTTTTAATCAAATCGGGTGATAAATACAGTAAAGAAAAACGAAATATAGACCTTACGGGTGATAGTTTTATGCCGTATGTAAAAGATGTTAATGTTCCAACATTAGTTATTCAAAATACTAACGACCCAATGACAGATCTTGATTTTGTAAAAGACTATTACAATAAATTAACGGTCGAAAAAGAGATGCTTTGGCTCGATTTAGACAAGAAAAGAGCTGCTGCATATGATTGGGTTGGTAAAAACTCAAAGCCAATATTGGATTGGTTTGATAAATATATTAGTTAAGTGAGATGAATAAATTTCTAATAATTCTACTGGTTATATTGATCATTCTCATTGTACTCATTTTTACAGGCAAAAAATCTGTGCATCACGAAATTACCATTAACGCATCACCAGAAAAAGTTTGGGGAGTGTTGACAGATATGAATGCTTATGATGAATGGAATCCAACAATGAAATTGATAAAAGGTGAAGTGAAAGTCGGAAATAAGGTTACATATGAATTTACTCAAGATGCTGGTAATTCATACGAAGTTCCTATTAAAGTAAAAGAAATTCTTCCAAATAAATTACTTAATCAATCAGGAGGAACACCATTATTTTTAACTTACAATCACAAGTATATTTTGGAGAAACAAGATGATGTAACTAAAGTTATTATTAATGAAGACTACAATGGGATAGGGGTTAATTTTTGGAATCCAGAACCTGTGGAAAAAGCCTATAGACGTCTGAATATTGCTTTAAAGGAGCGAGTAGAGAATCTTTAAAAGAAGGATATGGATGATATTATTAGAATAAAAACAATAACCGAAGTACATCGTTTTTTAGGACTGAAGAAACCAAATCATCCTTTAGTTTCAGTTATTACTATAAATGATAGAATTACCAATTTTGATTATGGCAATGCAAAATATATCTTCGATTTCTATCAAATTAATTTAAAGAAAGGGTTCTCGGGCTCAATAAATTATGGCAGAAATTCTTATGACTTTGACGAGGGCACTTTAATTTTAATGAAGCCAAATCAGACTATTCAAATTGAAAATCAAGGTGAAATTAAAGGTAGTTCTGGTTGGACTTTACTTTTCCATCCTGATTTAATTAGAAAATCCGAATTAGGAAAAATAATAGAAAACTATTCGTTTTTTAATTATGATTTAAATGAAGCACTACATTTATCGGAAAAAGAAAGAAACTCAATAACAGAATTAACGCTTAAAATAAAAGAAGAATACAACCAAAATATTGATAAACATAGCCAAGAACTCATTGTATCAAATATAGATTTATTACTTAAATACATTAAGCGTTACTATGATAGGCAGTTTTTGACAAGAACAAACCTAAATAAAGATATCCTGACCGAGTATAATCAACTTATAAAAGAATATTACAATTCTGAACAACCTGTATTAACAGGGGTATTGACTGTTAATGAATGTGCAAAAAAATTGAATTACTCTATTAATTATCTTGGAGACTTAATCAAATCCGAAACTGGTAAAAGCGCGAAAGATTACATTCAAGACTATGTTGTTGACAAAGCAAAAACCAAATTACTTGGAACAACCGAAAATATTAGTCAGATCGCATATAGTTTAGGCTATGAACATCCGCAAGGATTTAACAAGCTATTTAAATCTAAAGTGGGAATCAACCCAAGTCAGTTTCGGAATTTAAATTAATCGCAAACGAAACCCAGTACCTAACATTGTGTATAAGCAATAGCGGTTTGACTGCAAAACTTGAACCATTTTGCGTTTATTGAATATATTGCTTACCAAAAAATAGAAGCTATAAATCCGTTACTGCCCTTGCACCGACCGTTATGTGTGACTGAAAAATGGATTAGTTTTTTTGAGGATTACCCAAAATCCTATCAATCTGTACCATATGCCGTTCCAAATGGCAGAGCAAAAACTCAAAACATTCCGGTACATAAAAGTTGACAATAGGGCCAATGGCCGAAGTGATCTTTACTTGGGTCACGTCCTTGTTTCTACTTTTAAGAATAGCCTCTTTAAGATGGGCATGACGGGTAAAAAAGGTTTCAAAAACTGCGTCTATTTTTTCTTGGGGCAATGGGTTATCCAACAAAGGCTCAAAACGTTTTAGGGTCTTCATTTTCCATTTTCTCACCCCATTTTTGGGCCGTTGGCCTGCAATCACAATCTTTTGCCATGTTCTGGCCTTAAATTCGTTTGGGGCAACATCAAGGCTCGGCATTTTGGAAAAAGCCTCATCCAGTTTGGGCATATAAATCCCATAAGCAATGTTCAAATGTTCAATGACCTCAACCACATTCCATGATTTTGAATGGGGAGCGGTGGTCAGTTGGGAAACTTCCAATGCTTGGAGCTCTTTTACCTTGTTTACAATCTGGTTTAAGCGCTGAATCTGGTTTTCGGAAGTGATGAGCAAGCTTGCCATAACTGTTCGTCTTTTGATGCCAACAAAGTTCAGGCAAGTTGGGCCAATAAATGTTGATGCAAATCAAGAAATCGTGCTTTCAGACATCGGACATCGGACATCGGACATCGGGCATCGGGCATCAGAAATCAGTATTTACTCGCGCAGTGTTTCCCTTTGTCCCAACCAATTCACCACTAATCCTTGAGCTGTCTTAATCGCTCAACCGCATTTTGGTTTTGGGCATTTAACTCCAGCGATTTTTCAAAACTCTCAATGGCTTTTTCCTTGTTTCGCATAAACAGGTATCCCTCGGCCAAGCTATCAAATAAATTGGCAGAATTGGGATACAATTTCGCAGCCAGCAAGAAGACATTTATGCCCTGCTCCGAAGTTTCAGGATTAAAGACGAGTTGCAATCCCAGCGTATTTAGGTTTCCCTCGGGAAGTGCCAGGGATGGATGCATTCGCTTAAGGGATTGATAGAGCTCATACAGATTTTCATAGTGCTGTTTTGATGCCAAATCATTAAAATCCTGAAAAGAATAGGGTTCCGACTCTGGCTCTTTGAACTTATGGGACACCAATCCATTTTCAATTCCGTTTTCTAAAGGTTTGTTTTGGATGAAGGCCAAAGCGACATCCTCATTCTTTAAATAAGCATTCAAAAAGTTAAGCGCGTAAATAGAAGCCCATTTATATGATTCCATGATTTCAGCATCACTTTTGTCTTGCCTCGTATCCCTTTGTTGAAAAAGCACCCCAAGCGTACTAAAATAGGAGTGGGTCAGATCATGAAATTTTAACCGGTACGCCTTGCTGTTGGATATACTGTCGTACAAATCGAATATGGTATTTAGCTCAGCATCAATATTGTCTTCATTAAGCACAATTTCGGGAATGTCCTTTTGGGCCATGTGGATGTATGGGACATCTATTTTGGCAGCATCGAAGAAGGGGGATTTTGTTAGCAGGGCATATTGATACCTTTCCGTACCGTCTAGACTTACAATTGCTTTAATGTTTTTGTTTCTAGTTTGGGCCAGTACATTGGAAAGACCTCCAAAGCTAAATCCCATCACGGAAATTTTGTCCATATCAGCCTGCGGAAATTTGGCAACCTCTTTAATCAAAAACTCAACATCCCTGGCCTGCGTTTCCATTTCCTTAGGGTTGTTATTGCTAAACCATCGATTTTCGGTTCCACGGCTAGGGCTTGCAATCACTATATAGCCGTGACTGGCCAGATATTCGAAAAGCGCAAAATTCTCTATTGAAGATGCTTGGAAACTTGGGGCATAAACCACTACGGGAAATTTGCCCTCGGCGATCCCTGCCTTAGGGTAAGCTGATGTTTTTTCTTTGAGATGCTTCTGATTTTCTGGGGTATTGGCGTAATAAAACCAATTCAGTATTTGCTCATTGGGAAGATGTTCCCATTCCTCTTCTTCCTTTAAAATCTCCAGATAGTTCAAAACCGTTATCGGTTCGGAATTGTCCGCAACTTGGCTGGTCGGATACCATATACTTACAGGAATTGGCCGAGCTATTTGGGTATTGGTGTAATCGTAGATTCGGTTGTAGGTTCTGGTGCTATCAGCCATGACATAATGGAGAAACCCGACTTTGTGTTTACCGTGTGTAAGATCTATTTGCTTTAATGAGGTTTGACCAAATATGTGATTGGCCTGAAACAAAATCAGAATGAGAACAGCTCTAAGAATCATCTTGGAAACGTAGTTTCCAAAAAAGATACTGGTTTTTGAGAATTGTTACAGTTTATTCTTCATAACCCCTAATACATTATGAGCCCAAAAGAGCGTAAAACGTCAGTTCGAAACACTCAAACTGACGAATTTCATGAAACTACACCAAGGCAGTAATATCTAAAAGCGAAGCGGTCTATTGTCCCATATCTTGGGTCTAATCTCTAGTATCTAGACCCGTCGTGCTTCCCTTTTTCCCATCCTGTCTTGCCCAAATATTGTTCCGCACTTTCCACGGCACCGTCCTCAATGGAAGTTCCCATGGAGTCGTTCCAACGGTTGAGGTATCCAAACAACGAGATCACGCCTAGCATTTCCACAATTTCACCCTCGTTCCAGTGTTCGTACAAACGCGCTTTGATATCGGCGTTCACCGCATTGGGAACCTGGGATGCGGCCAATGAAAAGTCCAAAGCGGCACGCTCAGCCTCTGAAAAAGCCGGATGGGTTCTGTATTCCCAAATATTGTCCAACTGCTCCTGCTCCGCACCATATCGTTCTGCGGCTCTAATAGCGTGGGCTTGGCAATAGCGGCATCCAGTGGCATTGCTGCTTACCCAGGCAATCATTCTTTTAAGGGCCGAAGTTACTCTTCCCTCATTGGCCATTACAGCCTTGTTCAGGTTGATAAACGCCTTGGAAATGGCGGGTCTGTGCTGCATGGTAAGCACGGAATTGGGACAAAACCCCAAGGTTTCGTTAAAGAATTCCGCAAGCTTTTTGGTATCTGGGTCGTGATTGGGATCAAGAGGGTTAACTAAGGCCATAAATGCAGTTTTAAATCGTATTTTTGAAGGCTACAAGAAACAAAAATTTGACTTCATGACAAATCATATCACTACCAAATGGTTGGGCGAAATGGCCTTTGAAAGTAACAATCCAGCTGGACTGAACCTGAAGATTGATGCCGGCCCGGATGATGGGGGAAGAGGAGAGGGTTTTAGGCCAAAGGCGTTGATGCTATCTTCTTTGGCAGGCTGTTCTGGACTGGATGTGGCCTCTTTGATCAAGAAGATGAAATTGGAGGTGGATGAATTCCATATTGAGACTATAGCCAACCTTACGGATGAGCACCCAAAATATTACGATAAAGTGGTGATCGAGTATCATTTTCACGGTGCTGATCTGAATGAGAAGAAACTTCAAAAAGCGATTGACCTATCCGTTGAAAAATATTGTGGGGTCATGGAGATGTTCCGGAGGTTTGCAGAACTTGATATCAAGACGGTTTTTCATCATAAATAAGCTCAAGCTCAAGGCGCAAGTACAAGTTCAAACCCAAGTTCAAAAAATTGTATTACATTTAAATTCATTAGTCGACCTCAAAATCGAATCTATGGAATAATGGTCCACGGAAAATATGATTTAGAGGAAAGATTTGTTGGCCTAGCCGCAAACATTGCCCTTTTTTGCAAAGATTTACCTCCTGATTTTACCGGTCAGTATTATGGCAAGCAATTACTTCGTTCTGGAGGAAGCGCTGCATTGAATTTTGGAGAAGTACAAGGCACTTACACAAACAAGGATTATTGCCATAAAGCATCAACGGTGTTGAAAGAGTTAAAGGAATCCAGAGTTAACCTAAAAATCCTGATGCGAATTAATTATGGTTCCGGGATAGTAAAGAATAAGCTTTTGGATGAAATTGAACAGTTGATAAAAATCATCGCCACCCTTATTCGTAATAAAACATCTTGAGCTTGAACTTAATTTTTGAACTTGAACTTTGATTCTATGCGCTGGACCATAAAACCTACCCCACTTCCTGAAGATGTAGATCGCCTTTGCCGGGAACTTCAAGTGGAGCCCCTTGTGGCCCAATTGCTCTTGCAAAGGGGAATATCAACGTATACAGAGGCCAAAAATTTCTTCCGTCCCCAACTCTCCCATTTGCATGATCCCTTTCTTATGAGGGATATGGACAAGGCCGTAGACCGTATCGGGGCCGCTATTGAAAATGGCGAAAACATTTTGATTTATGGCGACTACGATGTGGATGGAACCACCGCAGTTGCACTTTTGGCCACATATTTATTGGAAACCTACCCCAATGTGGCCACCTATATACCCGATCGTTACTCTGAGGGATACGGAGTGTCCATGCAGGGAATAGATTTTGCCGTGGATAATGATATGGGGTTGATAATCGCCTTGGATTGTGGGGTAAAGGCTATTGAACAGGTGGATTATGCCAAAGGCAAAGGGGTGGATTTTATCATCTGCGATCATCACAGACCCGGAAAACAATTGCCCAATGCCATTGCCGTTTTGGACCCTAAAAGGGAAGACTGCGATTATCCCTACAAAGAGCTTTGTGGTTGCGGAGTCGGATTCAAATTGATTCAGGCCTTGGCCAAAAAAGCAGGAAACGAAATTGAAGAACTATTGCCCTATTTGGATTTGGTGGCCACGGCCATTGGTGCGGATATCGTCCCCATTACAGGAGAGAACAGGGTACTGGCCTATTTCGGATTGCAGGTGATCAATACCAATCCAAGAGTTGGGTTCCAGTCCATTATTGAGCATGTCAACAAGAAAAAACTGACCATTACAGATGTGGTTTTTATGGTTGCTCCGAGAATCAATGCCGCGGGCAGGATGAAACATGGACAACATGCCGTGAACCTCCTTATGGAGAAGGAGATGCCCATTGCCCAGAAATTTGCCGCTGAAATTGAACTGTACAATGCCAACAGAAAAAGCCTCGATCATGAAATAACAGAAGAAGCTTTGGCACAGATTAAAGAAAATGGGGAGGAAGAAAAATCCACTTCCGTGGTGTATAGCGAAAACTGGCATAAAGGGGTTATCGGGATCGTGGCCTCCAGACTTACAGAAACCTATTATAGACCCACTTTGGTTTTTACGAAGAGTGGCGATAAGTTGGCCGCATCCGCCCGATCGGTAAGGGGATTTGATGTGTATAATGCCCTTGAGCATTGTTCAGATTGTATTGAACAATTTGGGGGTCACAAGTATGCTGCCGGACTTACCCTTTTGGAATCCCAATACAAGAGCTTCAAGGAAAAGTTTGAACAAGTCGTTTCCCAAACCATAGACCCCAAGTTATTGGTAAGGGAAATAACGGTGGATGCCCAAATGGAACTGTCCCAAATTTCACCTAAGCTCATGCGGATTTTAAAGCAGTTTGCTCCCTTTGGGCCAGGAAATATGACCCCTGTTTTTATGGCAAGAAAACTTCAGGACACGGGCTATGGTAAAGGTGTTGGGGAAGGCGAAAAGCACTTAAAGTTATCCGTAGTGCAAAACGGCTCCAGACCATTGGGCGCCATAGGGTTTGGATTGGGGAACAAATTGGAACAGATCAAAAATAGAAATACATTTGATGCTGTTTTTTCCCTTGACGAAAATGAATGGAACGGTACGGTGTCCCTTCAGTTGCGGTTGAGGGATATACGATAACCCCTTATGGATCCATACGCCGCACTCCGATATAAGGAATTCAACATTTTTTTGGTGGTCCGTTTTGCCATGGTCTTTGCCTGGTCCATGCAGTTTATTGTAATTGAATGGCAGGTATATTCCATGACCAAGGATCCATGGAATTTGGCCCTGATAGGGCTTATGGAGATTATTCCAGCAGTTTTGATCGCCCTTTTTGCGGGGCATATTGTGGACCAAAGTGAAAAGCGCAATCTGCTGATTAAATGTATCCTTGGCTTTTCGGTTATAAGCCTTGGGCTTTTTTTTGTCAGCGACCCAACCCTGGCAGCCACCACTGACCAAAAAACCATATTGTATACCATTTATTTTCTGGTTTTTCTAGGAGGTTTGGTGCGGGCATTCATTGGACCAACAGTTTTTTCCTTGATTGCATTGATCGTACCCAAAAAGATTTATCCCAATGCTGCTACATGGAGCAGTTCCACCTGGCAAGTGGCCTCTGTACTGGGCCCGGCACTGGCAGGTTTCAGTATTGGATGGATAGGGGTGCATTGGTCCATGTGCAGCATATTTGGGTTTTCCTTGATCGCATTGCTATTTCTGCTAAAGATTGCAAGAAAACCTATCCTAAACCCCAAGATTGGTGAGCCCGTGCTTCAAAGTTTAAAGGATGGACTCAAATTTGTCTTTAATAGCCAAGCCATTTTTGGTGCCCTTACTCTGGATATGATCGCGGTGCTTTTTGGTGGTGCAGTTGCTCTATTGCCCATTTATGCGCAGGATATTTTACATGTTGGTTCAGAAGGTTTTGGGATTTTACGGGCCGCTCCAGCTGTGGGAGCTTCCATTACCATGTTGGGTTCCACCCGATTCCCTTTACATAAAAATGCAGGGAAAAAATTGCTGTTGGCCGTTTTCGGATTTGGGATTTGCATCATTGTTTTTGGAATTTCAAAGTCGTTTTGGCTGTCTGTGATCGCCCTTTTTGTGAGTGGTGCCGTGGATGGGGTTTCCATGATTATCAGACAGACCATTCTACAATTGAAAACACCGGACAATATGCGGGGTAGGGTAGCTTCAGTGAATTCAATTTTTGTGGGATCCTCCAATGAACTTGGTGCCTTTGAAAGTGGCGTGGCCGCTAAACTTTTGGGAACCGTTACGGCGGTGGTTTTTGGTGGTTGCATGACGTTATTGACCGTGGGAGTCACTGCAGTGGTTTCCCCAAGCTTTAGGCGCTTGGATTTATCCAAGGAAGTTGAGGAGCACGGAAGGGATTAGTTGGAACTGCCCGAAAGGGTTTCACCTCGCTCAATGCGATCGCCGCGTGAAGTAGGTTCAGAAATGACAATAAATTCAAGATGCTCCTCTTGATCATTACGGATACGATGCCATGTTTGGGGCGGAATATGAATGCCCGAACCTGCCGGTACCTCAAGGGTTTCATTTTCAAACTCGAAAGTGGCGCGTCCTTTTAGTATTCTAAAGAATTGCTGAGCGTGTTTGTGCAGATGTTTGGTCTCTTGGGTGCCGGGGGGCATCAATTCCTCAATGACACTTAAACTATCGGATTTCACCAAATGCCATCCACTACAATTTTCTCCCCAATGGTAATGCTCACTATTTTCCTTGGATTTGACTATTCCTCCCATTTTTTTAAGGTCAATTGATCGCCATCAAATTCCACATAAGTAAAAAAAGTGATCCAATCCCCAAGATTGGTATAGGTTGACTTTTCATTCAGTTTAATTTCCAAAGGGAGGTGCCGGTGGCCAAAAATAAAATGATCGTAGTGGGCACTTTCCAATTTTCGCTTGGCATACAGAACAAGCCATTCCTTGTCTTCTCCCAAGAACTTGGCATCTGCATCGCCAGAAATGATCTTATTGTTAACAGAAAGATGTTGCCCCAATCGCACACCAAGATCGGGGTGCAGCCATTTGAACAACCACTTTGCCACAGGGTTGGTAAATACTTTTTTCATCCGTTTGAATCCCTTGTCATCCGGGCCAAGGCCATCCCCGTGGCCAATAAAAAAGGAAGTGTCATTGATCAAGAACTGTTGGGGTTTGTGATACACCGGAATGTTCAGCTCTTCTTCGAAATACCCGTTCATCCAAAGATCGTGGTTGCCCACAAAATAGGTGATCTGGATACCCATATCCGATAATTCTGCCAGTTTTCCCAAGGTACGGGTGAATCCTTTGGGAACAACAGTCTTGTATTCAAACCAAAAATCAAATAAATCGCCCATTAAGAAAATTGCGGCGGCATCGGATTTAATGGCATCCAACCAAGCCACAAACTTTTTTTCCCTGGGAAGACTGTCCTTGGAAGTGGGAGCACCCAAGTGATTGTCACTGGCAAAATAGACTTTCTTTCCTTTTTCTAATGTTAGGTTCTTCATTTGGGCTTAAATATAACCAATAACCAAACGGGATGTTACCAATAGGTGTAAAGCATATAGCTTGCGCCAACGACCAGTAGTGGAGAGGCAACCATCAATAGGATCACACTTACCCGATATAGGCCCCAAAAAGTAACGGTCTTAACATTGGAACTGTCACGCCTATCATACACGATTTTTACCTTATCACCCACCTTGTAGGCCGGGGGGCTGGAACTTATTGGACTTTTGTATGTCTGGATGGTATTGGAACGGTCTTTAAATTCAAATACCGGGGTATAGGTGTCACCGTCACTGTCGTAGTTGGTGATAAGGTCGGTTACCGTAGCAGTGGTCCTGATACCTTCCTCCAGTAAATATTGTGTTTTTTGATATTGAACCATGGCATAATAAGCCAGGAAAGTTCCCAAAAGAAAAAGAGAGCCGTATAACAAAATCCACATGGTGTACCTTTTACGCGCCATTACAGCTATCGTTTGAATCGTCTTTTATTGCGAACCCTGGTCACAATGTAGATTACAATGACCAAAAGGGCCATTATTGGAAACACGATATCGCTATTTAGGAATGTGAGAATATCCATGAGCCTTACTTTTTAAATTTTTCAAGTGCTTTTTTGGTATTGGGAGACAATGCCAGTCTTCCAGATGACTCGGCCCTCTGCAATAATAGTTTCTCCCAATGGTCCGTGCCTTCCCAGAGGACACGTTTCATTTCGGCCAATGCCTCAGGATTGTAAGTGGCCATTTGATGAACATGGAAGTCCAGTTCCTTGTCCATTTCAGGGATGGAATCAAAGACTTTTGCGAACAGACCATGTTCTTTGGCCCAATAGGCATTTTTCCATTCGGATGGAGAAAGGGATAATTCTGCAAGTGCCGCCTTTCCCATTTTTCGCTCAACGGCGGGAGCAATAACCAAGGGGGCTATTCCGATGGAAATCTCGGATAGTTTGATGGATGCAGCTACGGTGGCATATACAAAATCGCAGGCTGAGGCCAAGCCAACACCGCCACCCACAGCCTTGCCCTGTATTCGGCCAAAAATTGGTTTTGTACATCTTCGCATAGCATTGATGACATTGGCAAATCCACTGAAGAACGCCTTGCCTTCGTCCAAATTGGAAATGGCCACCAATTCATCAAAGGAGGCACCAGCACAAAATGCCCGCTCCCCTTCAGATTTTAGAACAATAAGGGAAACCTTCGGGTTATTGGACAGGCTGTCAAATTCCGAAGCGAGCCGAGCAAGCAGTTCGGACACAAATGAATTGCTTGCCGGGTGCCCAAACTCCACCCAGGCAATGTTTTTTTCAATGTTGGTATACAAACTTCCGTTGGGTCTTTCCGTCGGCATAGTATTGATTCTGATAAGGACTTGCTGAAACTAAATTACAGGTTTTGGACCAATGGCCTGAATTTTCTTCTGAATTTCCACACCAAGGCCAACCCCCTGATCATCATCCAAACTACAAATGCAACCCATATGGCATAGAATCCCCATCCTAGAAATTTACCCAGGTACAAAGCAGGAACAAAGCCCAAAAAGGTAGCGGAAAGAAGCACATTCCTTAGATATTTCATTTCACCCAATCCTTTAAACAGGCCATCAAAGACAAAAGCTAGGGTGTTCATGGGCAAACCAAGGATAACGATATAAAATATGCCATAAAAGGTGCTCAATACAATGGGGTCGTTGGAAAAAATACCCCCTATGGAATTATAGAAAACAAAACCAAGCGCCATAAGCACAATGCTTACCATCATGCCATAGGTGATGATTTTTTTGGCCAACTTCCATAGCCCCTTGTAATCTTTGGCCCCAAGTAGTTTACCGCCCATACTGTTGCCGGCGGCCCCATATCCATCAATAAAGAAGGCGGCAAAAAGCCATAGGTTAATGGCAATGGTATGGGCACCAATATAACGATCTCCCAATGCGGTTGCTTCCCGCACGGCAATAATTAAGGCGGCATTCAATGCCAGAGCCCGGACAAACAAATTGAGGCTCATGTAGATCAATCGCCTTAGTTCTTTGTTCAGGGGAAAGACCAGCTTAAGGCTTATTTCTGTTTTTTTGATCAATAGGATAAAGACAAGAATGGCCATAACCGCTTGCGAGATCAAACTGGCCCATGCCGCACCTTCCAAATACATGGCCGGGATATATCCTTCAATTCCGTAAACCAGGGCAAAATCCAAAACAATATTCAGTATCGCCCCAATAATGGCTATCAACATGGGGTAAAAAGTGTTCTGTAAACCTCGGAAAATTCCAAAGATGGCAAAGGTGAACAGGGTAAGCGGGAATCCCCAAACGCGTATGGAATAGTAGGAAATGCAGTATTGTAATATTTTACCAGATGCCTCGAATAGGGTAAAGATCTCTTCGATAATAAAAATGGTGGAGACCAAGACCACGATGCTCAACAGAATATTGAAAAAGATTGCCTGGGCGGGAAGATTTTTCACTTCTTCCAACTTACCTGCCCCTAAATACTGGGACATGATGGCGGATATGGAGCTCCGTGTTTGCCCTAGCACCCAGATAAGCATGGACAAAAATGATCCCACAATACCGGCAGCTGCGAGTGACTCAAGACCATCTATGGGAATATTGCCCACTATAGCCGTATCCGTAATGGACAATATGGGTTCTGCAATGCCGGAAATGGTTGCAGGGACCGCAAGCTGATTGATCGTCTTTAAATTGATTTTTGTAGCCAAAGTCAGTGCAAGTTACAGCACTAGTTCGTAACAATGAAAAGGATGATCGCTTTGTTTGGGAAAGTAGATGTCTTCCAACTTTTTATACCCCCTTTGTTCATAAAACCTTTGGTTCCTCTGGTTCTGGGAAAAGGTATCCAACCGTACGGAACTGAAATCCCTTTCCCTGGAATAGTTTTCTGCAAAATCCATAAGGGATTGTGCATGGCCCTGACCTTGAAACTGGGGATCAACACATATACGATGAATGTAGGTGCTATTTCCGTTGGCAGTAAGCCAGTCAATGGGCACATATTCTTCATCCATAAAAGTGGAAATGACAATAGCTCCGACAAGGGAACCATCTTCTTCCTTGACATAAAGCTCCTTACGATCCAAATCGTTTAAAAAGACCTCTTTGGTAGGGTAGTGTGCATTCCATTGAAATATGCCATTTTCCTCCATTTTGACCGCACATGCCCTTGTTATCTTTAGGATATGGTCAATATCGGATATCTTTGCAGGTCTTATCATGGATTCGTTTCAATTTAATTGTAAATTTAAGCTATAATCATAACCACCAACCCATGAACAATATACTTGTACCCATAGGAACTTCCCCCAATTCTTCTGACACCCTTCAATATGCAATTGACTTTGCAGCCAACTTTGGGGCGCAGATTTTTCTGATGGATGTTTTTACGGTGATTTCGGCAGCAGGAAGTTTGGCCAACGTGGAAGAAAAAGTGGCTCAAAGTAGTAAAGACAGGTTAAAAGAGATCATAGAAAGCGTAGATACGGGACAGGTTGAAATTAAAATCGCTACCTATAATGGGGATATCGTTGATGGACTGAAAAGCATACACAAGGAGTACGGAATCGATTTGATCATCATGGCTCCACGCAGCAATGATATCAAAGAGGAACTTTATCTGGGAAATACATCAGGAAGAATTGTAAAACAGACGAACATCCCCACACTTTTGGTCCCCAGGGGCACAGCATTTAAGCCGATAACCAATATTATGACCGCTTTTGGGTCGGGGATTCTAAAAAGAAGCCGTGTCCTGAATCCATTGGTGGCCATCAAGGATAAGTTCCGGGCCAATATAAGTCTGTTACTGGTAAAGCGCCCAGGGTATTCTGAAGAGGACTTACAAATCAACACCGCCCTGCTGGATTTGAGTCAGCAGCTGAATATCACGGAGCAGGCCAACACCTATTTGGGAGTATTGGAGTATTTCCAGAAAGAACAACCCGATATGTTGTGCGTGTTTAGGAGAAAACGCGGTTTCTTCAAAAAGTTATGGGAGAAAAACACCATCCCAAAATCAGAATTTTTTGTTCCTATTCCTGTCTTGGTTTTAAGCGTAAAAAAAGAATAGGGATTGCCCAACATATTTTGAAACTTACATAAAAAGTGTTTCCTTTGCGCTCTGCGGGGGATTAGCTCAGTTGGCTAGAGCGCTTGCCTGGCAGGCAAGAGGCCACCGGTTCGAATCCGGTATTCTCCACAAACACAAGCACCTCAATAGGGGTGCTTTTTTTATGGAATATTTTGTCTACATCATCTACAGTGGGAAGTTGGATCGCTATTATATCGGCCACAGCCAGAATGTACGGGAACGACTGGAGCGCCATAACGGTGGTAGGTCAAAATATACCAAGATGGTCAAGGATTGGGAGGTAAAATGGCAACAGGTATTCACGACCAGGGCGGAAGCCATGGCAAGGGAACGGGAAATCAAGGGCAAAAAGAGCAGAGGTTACATTGAATATCTAATAAGGAACGATTTTGGCTAGAGCGTTCCGAAGGCTTTCGGAAAGGCCACCGGTTCTCCCGTAATATTGCGGGACGGGATTCTCCACAAACACAAGCACCTCAATAGGGGTGCTTTTTTATGGAATATTTTGTCTACATCATCTACAGTGCGAAGTTGGATATGACAAAAAATAAAAAAGCCCGACCAACGGGGGATGGGATGGCCAAGCTTTTATTGAAAAGGTCCCAACGACATATGCTAATCGGTAACGGTGATGTTACAGTCTTTCGGACATCCGAAATTCTTAAGTTCGCAGGTCTCTTTGATGTACATCACGATATTTTCCAGGAAGAAATCGTCCACCTTTCTAAGGGACTTTTTTAAATCAATCTCCAAAACATCCGTTCCGTCAAAATCCCCGTTACAAGCATTCCCTATGGCATCTACATAAAGATGGGCTTGTGCCGGAAAGGATTCCGCGATGAGCCCATCCCAAATTACTTCATATTTGATATCACAGTTTTTGGGTCTTTGAACCGTAACCTTAATGATACTCCCTGTTCTTTGGACCTTGGATATTTTTGTCTTGACATTGCAAACATCTGGATTGGCCCTTCTGTCGTGTATGAGACGGTACTTCACCGGATCGGAGTAAAAAGTATGGGTGCTTGTTACTACCTTGTAGGAGCCATCAAGTCCATCGGCCTCGCTTTCACAACTTGCTAGGAAGATAATTATGATTAGGGTAACCAATCCCAAAAGGGCATAAGTTTTCAGCGGCGTTGGGGATTCTTGTAATTCCATAGTTTTTTTAAATTAAATTGTTTGTTTTATCCCAATACGTTGGTATAAAGGGAAAAGCTACACTAGGGTGGTGAAAAGCCAGCTTAATTTTTAAGAACAATTTTTAAAGCAACACCGGCCATTGGAATTTTCAGGTCTTCCGAGACCAGTTCCTGGATCGGGATCTTAAAGAAGGGTTGGATGTCGTAATTGACCTTATCCGCAAGATTGGTCCTATATCCAACGGATAGGTTGATGGTTGCAAATGGGATAAATCTTCCGCCAGCAACCTGGGAACTATTGGAGCTAAGGACAGATTCTTTTTCCCTAAAGGACTCCAGGACCCCGTTAACTTCCCTGAAGACCACAACTTCGCGAATGGTTTCCGTGGTCTGTGTTTGGCTTTCTTTTAAGGTTATATATGACGAAAGACCCGAAAGGAAATAGATGTTGTTCTTTTTACTGGGAAAGGTATACACCAAATTCACAGGGATGTCCAGGTTAAATTGACTGGTCTCGAAATTGGTTTTTGTTTGAATTTCCTTCTCCTCGGTTCCATTGGAATTGAGGATAAAAGAATCATCATTTGAGTGCTTAAGGGCGTTGAACAGAATTCCAGAATTAATGGAAAAGTTTGATTTGAGAGGGATATCAACCAGGGCACCGGCGCCAAAATTCTGCATCTTGCTGGTTGTGGAGCCCTGATCTCCGGCTCCCAAGCTTGGTGCCAACTGAAAGGCAAGTTGCATGCTCTGTTTTCGGGTTGCTTTTTTATCATCCGTAGTGGACAACAATTCATCCAGCGCATCTTCCATTACAATGCTGGCATCGTCAGTGTTACGTAAAGAATCCAGGTCAAACCTGGACGTAATTCCAGACTTGTGCATTTTAATACCTGAGGTGGTAAACCGGAGTTTTTCCAGATACCTGTCGTTTGCGTCCAGGTCAGAATCATCACTTTTGTTAATTACGGCAGAAGGTTCCCGATCACCCCCATCTGTTGTGGTTCCTTCAACCAGACTTTGCTGTGAAGCACCAGAATCATCCTTGGAGGGTGGATTATCTTTCTCTATTTCATTCTTTATTTCATTTGTAATCTGGGGCGTGTGTTTATCAATAGGGATTGCTGGACTATTGTATAGAAGAATGCCCAATGAAAAAAGAATCACCAATGATGCGGCAGTACCACCTATAAGCCAATACAGAACCCTTTGTTTCCGCTTCTTCTTTTTGGAAAGGAAGTTCTCCCAGGCACCATCGCGGTATGGTTCTATATGGCTTTGCACCACATCCTTTATTTTTTCCGCTAATATTTTATCAAATATCTCTTCCATACCTGGTTATCCAAAGTGTTTGTTGACCAACTCCCGCAATTTGAGCTTTGCCCTAGTGAGATACGTTCTGGAAGAACTCTCCCCAATTCCCAATAGTTTCGCTATTTCCTTATGGGAGTACCCTTCAATCTCATATAAATTGAAAACCATCCGTAAAGTTTCCGGTAACTCGGAAATAAGTTGGTATATGTCCCCAACCTCCAGTTGGTCAATGATACTATGGGAAGTTGGGCTAATCAAAGTTTCGTCCATATCCATATGGTACAGATACTTTTTGTTTTTTCTGTAATTATCTATGGCAGTATTGATGGTAATTCGTCTTAGCCAGGATTTAATGGACTGGCTCCTGTCATACTTGGAAATGGATGAAAAAAATTTCAAGAACGAATCATCGCAAACCTCACTGGCCAGTTCGGGGTCCTTGCAATATGCCAAACTGATCGCCATCACGTATCCATAATATTTTTGGTAGAAGAACTTCTGATGTTTTTCAGAGTCATTGGCGCAGCCCTCGATCAATTCATGCTCAAGTTCTTCTATGTTTTCTTTCAAGCCAGTGTCTTTTTGGTTCCCCAAGCAACGAAAATAGATTTTGCCTATTCTGTTTCTATTTTGATGTTGCCATGTAGAGGTTGATATGGCAGGAAATCAATTTTCTTGATTTGTGCCAAATAACGGTCCCGCATATATACCTCTACGATAAAATTTGCAAAACGCTACTGGAATCGTTGAAAAAATGGATTGAAGGGAGTTGGTATTTAAGGGAAATTAAGGCTTTTCCATTAATCAATTTCCAGTTCTTGTGGTTTTTGTTTTTATACTTTGGCGTTTAATACCGAATTTTAAATAAAATAATATTGGAAATGGATTTAAAAGGTAAAGTAGCCTATATCACTGGGGGTTCAAAGGGAATTGGCCTTGGGGTTGCCCAATGTTTGCTACAACACGGAATGAAGGTCGCCCTAAGTGCAAGAAGCCAAAGTGGACTGGAAAATGCCATAACTTTTTTGGACGATGCTGAAAATGTCCTTGGAATAAGAACTGATGTCAGCAAGCTTTCCGATGAAAAGGAAGCCATAAAAACCATTTTGGGGCATTGGGGAAAAATTGATGTTGTATTGGCCAATGCCGGGGTGGGTCATTTTGCCCCTGTGTATGAATTGGAGGAAGCCCAATGGCAACAAATGATAAACACCAATTTAACCGGGGCGTTTTACACCCTAAAAGCTTCCGTAGACGCCTTAAAAGCTTCGGAAGGATATTATATGACGCTTGCCAGTCTGGCCGGGACCAATTTTTTCCCTCAAGGAGCAGGGTACAATGCCAGCAAATTTGGGGTGGTCGGTTTTACCCAGGCGGCAATGCTCGACCTAAGAAAATATAATGTAAAAGTCACCACCATCATGCCTGGTTCGGTGTCCACTTTTTTTAATGGGAATACCCCATCTGAAAAAGATGCATGGAAAATTCAACCGGAGGATATTGGGAAACTTGTCGTGGATTTGCTACAAATGCACCCGCGTACCTTGCCAAGCAAAATTGAGGTCAGGCCTACACGACCTGATCTGAAATGATCACACCTCCTTTTCCATGAATGGAACTTCAGGATCGCATATATCCTTGATCAGTTGATGAAGATGCCCCTCAAATGTGCGTAATGTCTCTTGGGTTATTAATGTGTCACGGGCAGAAAATGGGAGAAATCCTAGACTTAGGTTTTTAAAGGAAAACAAACCGGCCACGATGTTGTCCGTGTTATATTTTTTGTGATAGAGATAGGCATAGCATAACAATTGGAAAGCTTTGCTCTTGTCATAGTTGGTAATTAAATCTTCCCAATTCTTTATTTTGACCTGCCCTGCACTTACCCTGCCTGTTTTATAGTCCACAATGCGGATCGCGCCATCAAATAGGTCCACACGATCTAAGGTGCCCTTGAGCTTTACCGGAAAATCAATGCCCGGAATATGCATAATGGATTCGTATTTTTCCTCCAAAGCGAGCAATTTTACCTCGTGCTTTTGTAGCACTTTGGTTTCCATCGAAACATAGTTCTGGAGATATTTTTGGATAACGCTGTACACAAGAAGGTATCTTCCTTTTTTGATATCGACCCCAGGAAGTGTTTTGGCAAAATTGGTTTGGACCACTTCCGGGATACGATTTTGTATGGATTTCATATACTCCTTTTGCAGCACTTTATCCAAGAATGGACGGTAAAGCGCTTCCAAACTGTCATGGATAATGGTCCCAAAGGTATTGGCCGCAATTGATTCCTCAACCTCTTCGGTGTCGTAAACCTTTAGCAGGTTCTTTTTGTAAAAATCCATGGGATTCCGAATGAAGTTGGTGAGTGAGGTAGGTGAGAACCCATTTTGGGCAAAAGCTTCAATGTCCTGAAGTAATTTATCACTCTTTTCTATGTTCACAGGGTCCTTAGCCGCAATGGAAACCTCTGGGGAGGCAATGGTATGCGTAATGTATCCGGATAAATTGTTATCGGTCAATAGTTGGGCCACCAACCTGCTTTTCTCTCCACCTTCCAGCACATCGGGCTCAGTGTTATAAAGTATATAAACGTTCTTGGCCCTTTGTATCAGACGGTAAAAATGATAGGTGTATATGGCATCCTTTTCTTTGTAGGTAGGAAGTCCAAATTCCCTTTTTATATCGAAAGGAAAGAATGAGTTATTAGACTTTCCAGAGGGTAGAATGCCTTCATTGACGGAGGTAATTATGACCGTTTCAAAATCGAGGTTTCTGCTTTCCAACATTCCCATTATCTGCGGGCCTGATAGCGGCTCGCCAATAAAATCTGTAGTTTCCAAGGCGGCCAGCTGTTTAAAAAAACTCTTAACAGATTTCAATGGAATTGGAATGTCCGTTTCTGCCAATTGTTGTTGCAACTGATTGAAAAGACCATAAAACCGGTATAGGTATTCCAGTTCCAGTGTTTTATGCTGAACTTGGGCATCCTCTTTTAGATGTTGGACAAGTTGCAAACATAGACTGATCCAATCTTTGGCGGGGAGGGGTGCATTGGGGAACAAAATGGGTACTAGATTGGATTGATCTCGGTAATGCTGGATATCTTGAGGCCGCAGATAAAGCTTGTTTTCTTTTTTGATATCGTTTCCAATTCGGGAGCAAACATCCACTTCTTCGGTTGCTGATAGGGTTCTGCAATAGGGATTGGAAAAAAATGCAAGTAGTTCCTCAAAATACCAACCCCTTTCCGAACGGTTCAACTGGAGATCCAAAAAGGACAAAAAGAAGGTGTACAGCACTGTTTTGTTAAGGGGTAAGCCCATGGTAATGTTGACTTGGGCAACTTCCGCAGGAATACTTTGGAGTATTGGGACCAACAAGGATTCATCCGCCAATACCAATGCGGTGTTTTGAATCCCATCTTCCGACCCATTTTGAACTCTCTTAAGGAGGTTCCCCACGTATTGGGCCTGACTGATGCTTTTTGGCACTCCGGTTATGTTGATGTTCCTTGTTTGTAAAAAGCTCTGATGGAGCCCTTCCAAGCTCCTGTTTTGATAGTACGGCCAGTTTTTCTTGTAGTTGCGGATAAAAAGCCCTGCGTCATGTACCGGGTCTTCCAAAAAATAGGAATCAATATCCCAATAAATGTGATTGCCGGGATGCCCCAGGTAATGTTGGATGATTCTGATTTCAGCAGTGTTTAGGGCATTGAATCCAACAAAAACAATGCGGGTATTGCGGAAAGGGTCGATACCGGATTCAATATGATCTGCCGCTTTTCTATAGATTAGGCCCTGATAACCTTTTTCATGTTCTAGGAGTTGGGTGGTAAAGGCGTCATACAATTCACTGAGCAGCCCCCAAAGCGCGAGATAATTTTGAACAAGGTCCGATTTTTCCTGTTGCAACGACCAATGGTTGAGTTCCTTGACCGCCGATAGGTAATTGAGAATGTCTTTGGACGGAATAAGGTAGCGGTCAATTTCATTAAAATCCTGCAAAAGGGTTTGCCCCCATTTTAGAAAGGTATCAAAATCGTCATGCTCCTTGACCTTACACTGTTTATATACTTTGTACAGGGATAACAGGGCATCTACATTGGAGATTTTGTTTAGACCGGATAGTTGGGTAACAAAATCCTCTATGGATAAAATCTGTGGACTAAATACGGTTTTATCCAGATTTTGACTGATGTAATTCTTAAGGAAAGTACCGGACCGTTTGCTGGGAAGTACAAAGGTATACGCTAGAATAGGGACACCTTTCTGTTGCAGGTTTTGAAGCACATATTCCAGGAAGCTCTGTTGCATGTGCTAAAATAAAAAAAGGGCCTGCAAATGCAGGCCCTTTTTGAAAGGAAACTCAGTTCCTCTTATTATTTGATCAAGTTGATTTCAACTCTTCTGTTCTGAGCTCTACCAGATCTTGTGTTGTTGGTTGCGATTGGCTTATCCTCACCGTATCCGATAGCGGACAAACGGCTTGCAGAAATTCCTTTGTCAATCAAGAAATCACGTACAGCGTTAGCTCTCTTCTCAGATAGGGATTGGTTCAACTTGGCGCTACCTACACTATCAGTATGACCTTCAACGGTAAACTTGGCAGTAGGATACTCATTCAAAATTTGGATGATATCTACCATTACGGAAGTTGACTCAGCTTTGATAGAAGATCTACCTGTATCGAACAAGATAGTTCTAGCGTAGTCGTTCAATTGCTTCTGAACTTCTTCAGTTACTTCAGGACAACCGTTGTTGGCTACTGTACCAGCAACTTGTGGACATTGATCGTCTTTGTCAAGAACGCTGTCACCATCGCTGTCTGGCCATGGGCATCCGTTGTTCTCAGCAGGACCAGCTTCGTTCACACACTGATCGTCTTTGTCAGCAACACCGTCACCGTCAGCATCAGGACATCCAGCCAAAGCAGCTAGACCAGCATCGTTAGGACAAGCATCGTCTTTATCAGCGATACCATCACCGTCAGCATCAGGACAACCGTTCAATTCTTTTGAACCAGCTTCGTTAGGGCAGCTATCTTTGCTGTCTTCGATACCATCACCGTCAGCATCAGGACAACCGTTGAAAGCTTCCAAACCAGCTACTTCTGGACAAGCATCATCTTTGTCGTAGATACCATCACCGTCAGTGTCGGTACCACCAAACTTAATGCTGATACCAGCCAAGTGTTGGAAATGTCTGATTAGGTAATCTTCGAAAGCGTGCTTGTACTGGGTTTGAACTGTAAGACCTACATTTTCAGAGAACCATACATTAACACCGATACCACCATTAACAGTACCAGCACCAATTTCATCAACCCAAGTATATCCACCACCAATCTCAGCAAAAGGATCAATGGTTCTATTTCTAAGGAAGTTGTACTTGATAGTACCATCTACCGCATAGTGCGAAAGGTCATCAATGGATTGGTCACCATTTTTTTCAAGTCTGTTCAAAGAACCTCTTGCACCAATAGAGAAACCATCACCTACATATTTAGAAACAGCTACATAAGAAACGGAAGGCAAGATATTCCAGTGATCAGATAGGTTGAAGTACTCATCGAACAAAGTAGTACTAGAGAATGGATTGTTCTCATCGTTGGTTGGGTAAGTGTCAATCGCGTTTACCCCGAAACTAATTTGCCATGGATTATTCTCGTCTTGCGCTTGTACGTTGTTAAAGCCCAAAAAGACTAGGGCAACAACCAATAATTTGCTAAGATGTTTCATGCTCAAAATTTTAAGTTTAAGTGTTTATCAGCAGCAAATGTAAGTTGTTAAGACTTATTAACAAAATCAATTTTTCTTTTTTTTTGGCGCATTACATAGAAGTTTTAGTGCATTTCAACGATTTTTAATGCTTTTCCAACTTCTATAAATGCCTTAATGGCCTTATCTAGGTGATGTTGCTCATGGGCTGCGGACAATTGAACCCTTATCCGTGCCTTGCCTTTGGGGACTACCGGGTAGAAGAAGCCGATGACATAAATCCCTTTTTCCAACAACATATCTGCCATTTGTTGTGAAAGTTTGGCATCGTACAACATAACGGGCACAATGGCGGAATCCCCATCTATGATATCGAATCCTGCGGCTTTCATGCCCTTTTTAAAGTATTCTGTGTTTTCCTGGAGCTTGTCACGCAGTGTAGTGTCTTTGTCCAACATTTCAAACACCTTGATCGATGCGCCCACAATTGCGGGTGCCAAGGAATTGGAAAACAGATAGGGCCGGGACCGCTGCCTCAACATTTCTATGATCTCCCTTTTGCCCGTGGTGTAACCGCCCATGGCGCCACCAAGTGCCTTGCCCAAGGTTCCGGTGATAATGTCTATACGGCCCATAACGCCTTTTTCCTCCAAGGTTCCGCGGCCCGTGTCGCCAATGAATCCTGCAGAATGGCATTCATCAATCATTACCAAAGCATCATATTGATCCGCTAGGTCGCAAATCTTATCCAAAGGGGCCAAAAGGCCATCCATGGAAAATACGCCATCGGTAACAATGATCCTAAACCTTGAACCATCATCATGGCTTTGTTTAAGTTGCGCCTCCAAATCTTCCATATCATTGTTGGCATAGCGGTACCGCTTGGCTTTGCACAAACGCACCCCATCTATAATGGAGGCGTGGTTCAATGAATCTGAGATAATGGCATCCTCTGCAGTGAGCAACGGTTCAAACACCCCACCATTGGCATCAAAAGCTGCTGCATATAATATGGTATCCTCTGTTCCGTAGAAATCTGCAATTTTTTGCTCCAATTCTTTATGGATATCCTGGGTACCACAGATAAATCGGACTGAAGACATTCCAAAACCATGGGTGTCCAGTGTGTCTTTTGCCGCTTGGATCACCTCTGGGTGCGATGATAATCCCAAATAATTGTTAGCGCAGAAGTTGATCACCTCTTCGCCTGTGGAGATTTTGATAACGGCATCCTGTGGAGATGTTATTATGCGTTCCTTTTTATACAGGCCAGCCTCCTTTATGTTGTCTAGTTCCTCTGATAGGTGTTCTTTTATTTTTCCGTACATAATATGTTGTTTAAAGAAAAAGTGGGGTTATTTCACGATCAATATATACAATAATAATGTGTCCTATTATATAGTCCATGGACTTCAATGCATCGGCATATTCCATGATTTGTTCTTTGTGACTTGGCGATGGTTTTCCGGTTTTATAGTCTAGTATGGTAACCGTACTGTCTTTGATCGCTATGCGATCTGGCCTAAGTCGCTTGCCATTGGGCAACAGGATTTCCTGCTCGTTTAAAATCTGATAGCCTTTTTCAAAGTAAGATTGAAGCTGTGGATGCCCCACCACTTCCAACACTTTTTTGGCCACGTATTCTGAGTCATCCAAATTGAGCTGCCCGGAGGCTATAAGTTGCTTCAAAGCCGGGTCTACGTCTTCCCTTGTCTTTATAATGCTCAGGGTATGGTGAATCAGATTTCCCAATTCAACGGCCTCCCTTCGGGAATCTTCCCAGAGATAGGCGGATTGGGTTGAAATGCCAAACTTGTATGCCCCATGCCTACCCATGGCAAAGGGAATGCTGATACTTTCCATTTTTTGCACGCCATCCGAACCATTTTCCTGGAATTCCCCGAAGATGTAGTTTTTTTGGTCCGGGGAGAAACCACCCTTTTGCTGCAGATAATACTGAAATAGATCGGCGTAGGATTTACATTGGTCCAATGTGGATATCATTGAATCCATTTCAGATATCACGAACAAGGCTTTTTCAGCCCGGGTTAGGGCCACATACAATACATTTATGGCATCCAGTTCGGTTTTTTCCTCCTCTTCCATAAACACCTTGGCGGCCACATCATTATAAAGCAGCATTTCTTTTTTGTTGTCGATAAGAAATTCGGAAAGACCTAAAGTCTCCTGAGCAACATCGGCCGGAACCCAAGATTTTTTTGATTTTCGCCTGTCATTGATCAATCCGTTGGCAAAGGGAAAAATGACCACCGGAAATTCCAATCCCTTGGATTTGTGGATGGTCATAATTTTAACGGCATTGATATGTTCAGGGGCAGCAATGGACAATTTGTCCTTTTTCTGTTCCCAATAGGATAGAAAGGCATGTATGCCCGGGCCTTCCCTTTTTTCCAGGATTAAAACTTCATCCAGTAAAAATACCAGATAGGCTGGCGCATGATCGGCAAGTCCAAATTGCTGAATGGCCCTTTCCAGGATGGAAAGCACAGATTGGGTGCGGAGCTCTTCCAATGGCAAACCATTGGTGTCCAACATCAGGGTTTCAATCTGATCCAAATGCGTGCCGATAAATTGATGGGGATCGCTCTTGTTCTTGGCCAAATGTAGTAGAACGGCATAGGTAGCCTCTTGATTGCAGGGGTCATCTATTACATAAAGCAAGGAGATGAGAAAGTCGATAACGGGATTTGCCTTCAGCAGCAAAGATTCCGAAGAGACAATGGGAATTTGATGATTGGACAAAAAGTTGGCCAAGAGATTTCCGTGTTTCTTTTCACGTACCAATATGCAGATATCGGCATAGCCAAATTGCTTGCTTTGGGCCTCCCCTATTATCTTGAGGACCTCTTCGCAATAGGCTTGGTCTTCATCTTCTGTTTGTTGGTCCAAAAATGAAAGTCGCACATATCCACCCTCTTTAGGGTTGGGCTGTTGCCTGGAACCGTCCTCAAACAATTTGCGGTAATCCGCATTCTTTAAAAATGCGGATATGCTTCCAAAAAACTGGTTGTTGAACTGGACAATTTCTTTATGGCTCCTCCAATTGGTATCCAAGGAAAACACCTGGGGGGTAATGGTGAACGGCCTTGATTTGCGATTGATCAGATTCAGAAATTGTTCCGCCCTGCCACCCCGCCATCTGTAAATGGCCTGCTTAACATCGCCGACAAGGAACAGGGAGCCAATTTCATTTTTTTCATTGGCACTTTCAAGGGCATTGCCAATTAGTGGGATGAGGTTCTCCCATTGTACTTTGGAGGTGTCCTGGAACTCGTCAATAAAATAATGTCGGTACTTTTCCCCCATTCGCTCGTATATAAAGGGGACAGGTTGGTTTTTTACTTCTTTGGACAAAAGTGAGTTTAGGGCCGAAATGGGAATGACATCCCGATCCAGCTCAATATTTTTTATCTCTTTGGCGATTTCATTCAATAGGGAGAGGGGAACCAAGTTGCCATAAATGTTTTGGAGGTAGTGCCTTTGATGAAGAAGGGTTCTGATATGGAGGTACTTACCCAGAAGGTATTCGGCCAAATCCGTTGTGTCCCTTGTATCGGAAGCTTTCAATAGTTTTCCGGCCTCTAAAGATTCTTTTAGTTTATTGGCATAGAGTGTTTTTACGTTGAAATCGCCAGCAATTATTTTTTTAAAATGATTGGGCAAGGTCTGTCTGGGGAAATCCTCTGGAGCAAATCCAAGCGACTGGATCTTATCCAAAACCTGGCTGGCTTGGTTAACAACATTTTGCTCGAGCAGGTTGATTTGGGATGCAATATTTTTCTGGACGGATTTAAAATCCGCAATGGATTTGGATTGCAGTTTGGACAGATGATCGGAATGATTTTCCTGGAACAACAACTTGCCAATGTTGGCCAGATCATGGGAAATGTCCCAACTTTTGTCATCGTCAATTTTTTCCAACGAAAATGAGATCAGAGCTTGGGTCAGATCGGCTTCACGGCCCGCTCTTTCCAATAGACGGCCCACCGCTTCGTTCAGCAAGAGATCGGTATCCAGTTCCACTTCAAAACTTTGGGAAAGCTGAAGGTCCCTGGCAAAGGTCTTGATGACCCTATGGTTGAATTTGTCAATGGTGGAAATGTCAAAAAAGGAATAGTTGTGAAGGATACGCTTGAGGGCATCTTGTGAACGCAACTGTAATTGTGAGGGGCTAATTCCTAGCTCCTTGGAGAGCTCCTTGAACATCGAGCCGCGCTGGTCAGCGTCCTTGTCTTTTCCAAATTCGAACAGACTTTGCAGTATTCTGGACTTCATCTCATCAACCGCCTTGTTGGTGAAGGTAATGGCCAAAATCTGTCTGAATTTGTTGGGGGACGGGTGCTTTAAAAGCAGGAGGAGGTATTCCTTGGTCAAGGAATAGGTTTTGCCGGAACCAGCCGAAGCATTGAATATTTTAAAGTGGGAAACCTCCAAAAAAGTTTTTCCTGCAAATTACGGATTACCGACCTTAACTTAATGTTGTATTGGATGAAAAATATGCGATAAAGCCGTATTTTTACAGTTATCAATAATAACTTAAAAACGATATAATTATGGCTTTTGAATTACCAAAATTACCTTATGCATACGATGCTTTGGAACCCCATATAGATGCACGGACCATGGAAATTCACCATACCAAACACCACAATGGTTATACCACCAAATTGAATGGAGCCATTGCCGGCAGTGATTTGGAAGGGAAAAGCATTGAGGACATTCTGGGCAACCTGGACATGTCAAACGGTGCGGTTAGAAATAATGGAGGTGGGTTTTACAACCACTGTTTGTTCTGGGAAGTGATGTCGCCCGATGGGGGCGGTACCCCAAGTGGGGATTTGGCTGCGGCCATCGATGCCGAATTCGGTTCTTTTGATGCTTTTAAAGAGCAGTTCAGCGCCGCTGCTGGAACACGGTTTGGTTCAGGTTGGGCTTGGTTGTGCGTGCACAAAGGTGGAAAATTGGAAGTTTGCTCCACTCCCAATCAAGATAATCCGTTAATGCCCGATACTGGCTGCAGTGGCCAGCCTATTTTGGGATTGGATGTATGGGAACATGCCTATTATTTAAATTACCAAAATCGTAGACCTGATTACGTAGCTGCATTTTTTGATGTGATCAATTGGGATAAGGTAGCGGAACTTTTTGCTGCCAATAAGTAATAGTTAAAGATACTTGCGCCATTCTGTATGTGCTGAAGAAATTTCTTTGGGACGTATCAAAAAGTAAGGATCTTTTAAAAGCCCTTAAATCAAGGGGCCGCGTTAGCGGCCCTTTTTTATTGCCAAACCTACTCCCATACGCAGTTGTTCCAATTTTCGAAAGCATTAAAAATTCGATGATTAACCCTAGGAGGTTATCCGTCAATTGAAATTGCCCATCGGTAAATTGTATACACATTTTTTTGGTCATCAGCAGTTTTTTTGTGGCTGCATTTTGTTTATGTAATGATCAAAAAGAGTTGGCTGTTCCTAGGCAGCGTGGTTTTTATGATACTGTTTCCTGCTTGTAGCAAGGAGGAGCCGGCAAACCATAATTCCAAAACCATCCTCTTTTGGAGCATAGAACCCACCAAGGGTAGGGTTGGGGAGATTGTGGTAGTGGAAGGAGAGGGTTTTGGGGATTTTCTGGAAGACAACGACCTTAGGTTTAATGGAAAATCCGCGGCAATAGTTACTGCCAGTACAACCAGATTGGTTGTAACAGTCCCCGAGGGAGCTACAACAGGGCCCATTACTTTGAAAGTTAAGGAGAGGAAGGTGACGAGCAACATGGATTTTGAGGTGATGGCATCTTTGGAAACATACCTTGGAAAGAGCTTTGGAGGTACTTCAAATTAGTACAATAGAAAAGGGCGAGGAAGCCCTCACCCTTTTCGTCCCAAATCTTACCATAAACTTAACCTACTTATGCTATGGCAAAACTAAATTACTGGTATTGTGAGAAATAACAAAAGTTTTTGGAGAATTTTTTGATTTTCGGTCGAATTCCTAAAGCGTACTACGGGAAGAAATTTGGGTAAATCATTGGGATTCAAATATAAAGAAGGCGGACATTGTCCGCCTTCTTTCCCCAAATCTTACCATGAACTTAACCTACTTATGCTATGGTCCTCCAAATGTAAGGCAGGCATATGCTTTGGGAATAAGTTTTTGGATGAAACTCCTTTTAATTGGGTGAACGACCTGGATCAGGGGAACGATGTACTTGAAGCTAGGAAAAGGATTACGGATTTATCGGAAACTCCCAAAAATAAAGCGACCGGAGTGATCCCCGGTCGCTTTCCCCAAATCTTACCATGAACTTAACCTACTTATGCTATGGTCCTCCAAATGTAAGGCAGGGCCTATGTTTTGAAAAAAGCTTTTAGATTAAAAACCAGTTGCTTGGCTGAAATACATTAGTAGATGAAAAAGACTACGAAAATTGTTGGGGCATAAAGAGCAGAAAATAAAAAAGGTGGAATAGCTTCCACCTTTTTTGCCCCAAATCTTACCATGAACTTAACCTACTTATGCTATGGCAATACTAAAGTAGGTGGGTAGACTGCCTATTGGACAAAAACCCGTTCATCTGCACGTTTCATCGATGAAATGCACAGCTTGTTCGTTGAACCGCAAAACCGGAATTAATAAGCCCTCTGGTTCTTTCCTTCGTAAAAGTTGATAAATGCACGGTTCACCACACGGTTGCCTCCAGGAGTAGGATAGTTACCGGTAAAGTACCAGTCGCCCAAATTTTTTGGACAGGCCTGATGTAAGCCTTCAATACTTTGATAAATGATATCAACCTCTGCCTTGATGTCTTTTGGACTTAGTATCTCAGCAATCTTTTTGGAAATTTGATCGGCAGTAAAGGGAGCGTAAAACTCCTTTACATAGTTAATCACTTCTTTATCCTTGGTCTCCGTTTGGGACAAACATTTTTCATAGATTTCCTTGATCTTATGCGTGGTACCGTGATCTTCATGCAAAGCCTGTGCGGCCCTGAAAGCCACAAAATCTTCCAACTTGGCCATATCAATCCCGTAACAATCAGGATACCTGATTTGCGGAGCTGACGACACCACGATTATCTTTTTCGGGGATAAGCGATCTAAAATCTTAAGGATACTTTTTTTCAATGTGGTTCCCCGAACAATACTGTCGTCTATGATAACAAGGTTGTCCCCTTCGTTTACAGAACCATAAGAAATATCGTAAACGTGGGTGACCAAATCGTCCCGACTACTGTCTTGGGTAATAAACGTTCGTAACTTGGCGTCCTTAATGGCCACCTTTTCTATTCGGGGACGGACATCCAAAATTTTATGGAGCTCCTCGCCGGTAATCTTTGGACCCAAAGCCAAAATTTGCTCTTCTTTTCGTTTATTGAGGTAATTCTGGGCCTCCTTCACCATTCCAAAAAAGGAAGTTTCAGCGGTATTTGGAATATAGGAGAATACAGTCCGGGTTAAGTCGTTGTCAATGGCTTTAAGGATTTGGGGAAAAACCAATTTCCCCAACATTTTCCGCTCTTGATAGATTTCTTGATCACTTCCACGGGAAAAATAGATGCGTTCAAAGGAGCATGCCTTGCGTTCCACGGGCTCAAGGATTTCCTCGATTAGCACATCGCCCTTTTTCTTAACGATTAGGGAATGACCGGGATCTAATTCCTTAATGGAATCATAGGCTACATTGAAGACAGTCTGGATAACCGGTCTTTCTGAAGCTACGACCACCACCTCATCATCCTGGTAATAGTATGCTGGCCTTATTCCAGCTGGATCACGTACCACAAATGCATCTCCATGACCCAATAAACCGCCCATGGTATATCCGCCGTCCCAGTTTTTGGAGGCCTTTTTTAGAATTTTAGCCACGTTCAAACGTTCGGCGATCAATGGGGAAGCCTCTCTTTTATTATAGCCTTCCTTTTTGATTTGTTTGTACAATTTGGCCACCGCATCATCCAAAAAGTGACCTATCTTTTCCATTACCGTAATGGTATCCGCCATCTCTTTGGGGTGCTGACCCAGTTCCACCAGATTGCTGAAAAGTTCGTTTACATTGGTCAAATTAAAATTCCCGGCCACAATAAGGTTACGGTGCATCCAATTGTTCTGGCGCAAAAATGGATGTACACTCTCAATACTGTTCTTGCCAAAAGTCCCGTAACGAACATGCCCCATCAACAACTCTCCTATATAAGGTATGTTCTTTTTTTGGAGCTGCACATCATCTTCGTATTCTGGATGTTGTTGGAGTGCGGTGTTTATACGTTCATTGATCTGGGCAAAAATATCCTGGATGGGCTGTTGTTGTGCAGAGCGAACCCGGCTCATGTATCGTTCCCCGGGATTCATATCCAGCTTGATACTGGCAAATCCGGCCCCATCTTGCCCGCGATTGTGTTGTTTTTCCATCATGAGGTACATTTTGTTGACCCCATAAAATGCTGTTCCGTACTTTTCCTTGTAGTACGCCAGTGGTTTAAGCAAACGGATCAGTGATATTCCGCATTCATGCTTAATCGCATCACTCATAACAAACCAAAAAATAAAAATGCCCCGAAAATTTCAGGGCAGGTATTTATGTTAATTCAATATTGAACTGTGTCAATTCCTTAAACTGCATAAGGCGCTTCCTTACTTCGTCCTGCTCTAGATTAAGCATGCGCTCCGTTCCAAAACGCTCTACGCAAAACGAGGCCAGGTTGGACCCATGGATAATGGCATTTTTTAAACTTTCAAACGAAATGTTCTTGGCCTCGGCCAAATGACCCACAAAACCACCGGCAAAAGTATCTCCCGCTCCAGTAGGGTCAAATACTTCTTTTAACGGCAATGCAGGGGCAAAAAATACATGTTCCTGATGGAATAAGAGAGCTCCGTGCTCCCCTTTTTTGATGACCACATATTTAGGTCCCATTTCCTGGATTTTTGCCGCGGCCTTAACCAAGGAATACTCATCCGTCATTTGCCGTGCCTCCTCATCATTGATCGTGATTACATCTATTTTGGCAATCATCTCCACCAGCTCGTTCCAGGTATGGTTCATCCAATAGTTCATGGTGTCCGCAACTATGAGCTTTGGTCGTTTTTCCATTTGGCTTATTACACCCAGCTGGATGTTGGGGTGCAGATTGCCGAGCATGACCACGTCGGCATCCTTGAAGTTTTCCGGGACCACTGGATCAAAGTCGGCCATGGTATTAAGTTCGGTAATCAAGGTATCCCTGGAATTCAGGTCGTTATGATATTTACCTTTCCAATAAAACGTCTTGCCACCTTTCACTACTTCAATACCAGAGATATCAATGTTTCGCTCGGTGAACAAATCAAGATATTCCTGAGGAAAGTCGTCCCCAACCACAGATACTACTGCAGACTCCACTTTAAACTGGGAAGCGGCCAAACCAATAAAGGTCCCGGCACCGCCCAAAATTTTATCACTCTTTCCAAAGGGCGTTTCAATATCATCAAACGCCACGCTGCCAACAATCAGCAGTTTACCCATTCGCTAAAATTTGCTGCAAATATACGGTTAGATATTCCATTTCCCATCACTTGGCATTTAATTAAGAAAATGAAAGAAAAACCTTGGATCAAAACCCTACTTTCTTCCAAAGTCGGCAGGAATTTCACCCCATGCTTTGGTTTCCCATTTTACAATGGGGGTGTTGAACCTATTTTTCTTTAGCCATGACTCCGCTCTTGTTATAAGATCAAAAAGGTGGGCGTTTTTGGAATTTTTCTCCAATTTGGTGCCACACTTTTTTTTACGGACCCAACCTATGGCAATCCTTGAATCGGAATAAATGATCCGATTGCTATTTCTTTCCTTTAAAAAGGCCAGACCATGCACCAAGGCCAAAAATTCGCCAATATTGTTCGTTCCTTGCTCAAAAGGGCCTTGTTTGAATAGTACTTTTTTGGTTTTCGTATCCACCCCTTGATATTCCATTTTACCAGGATTGCCACTGGAGGCGGCATCCACGGAAATGGAATCGTAATTAGGGTCCCCTATTTTGAGCAGTTCTTCGGGGGTCAGCTCCTTTTCTTTCTGACCCTTTCCTTTATAGTCGGAGTAATTACCGTTAAAAGCTTTTTTGGCGTCCGCAAACTGGGAAAAAGATTTGTACTGTGCACCTTTAAAACCCTCAATTTGGGCCTTGCAATCGTCCCAAGATTCATAGATTCCTGGGCGTTTGCCCTTCCAGACCACATAAAATTTCTTCTTTTTAGTTGCCATGCCTTTGTAACAATTTTTCAATTACCCTGGGGAAGTGTTCGTACTCCAACTGATGTACTTTTTGGGCAATGCTGTCCGGGGTATCATCCTGGGTCAATGGGGTCTTGGCCTGAAAGATAATGGAGCCTTCATCATAGTTTTCGTTGACATGGTGTATGGTGATACCTGTTTCTTCCTCTCCATTTTCCTTGACGGCTTCATGCACCCTGGAGCCGTACATGCCTTTTCCTCCATATTTTGGAAGTAAAGCGGGATGTATGTTGATGATTTCTTTTGGAAATGCCTGGATGAAATCTTGGGGAATCTTCCAAAGAAACCCAGCTAAGATTATAAGGTCGGGAGATAGGCCTTTAATGACCTGTAACAAACTGTTGCTTCCAGTGAAGGCCTCCTTGTTGAAGCTGTAGGCAGGGATTCCCAATCTCGCACACCGGTCCAACACTGCTGCTGTCCTTTTGTTGGTAAAAACAGCGACTACTTTTGCGGTTTTTCGCTCCTCGAAGTAGGTGATGATGTTCTCGGCATTGGATCCGCTACCGGATGCTAGAATGACCAACTGTTTAACTAAGGGTTTCTCCTGCAAATCGCTATACTTGTTTAAGGGGCTAAATTACTGCACACGGGTCTAATATGTTTAATTTGAGGGACATTTTATCGACAAATGGTGTATTTAATCCAAAGTTTTATATTTTTGCCCCGATTAAATTTTTAAAACCGATATAATTATGTCAGACATTGCATCAAGAGTAAAGGCCATCATCGTTGATAAACTAGGAGTTGATGAGAATGAAGTTGTGCCAGAAGCAAGCTTTACCAACGATTTGGGCGCGGATTCCTTGGACACTGTTGAGCTGATCATGGAGTTTGAAAAAGAATTTGACATCCAAATCCCTGACGATCAAGCGGAAAACATTGCAACTGTTGGTCAAGCCATTAGCTATATAGAAGAAGCGAAGTAATTTTATGATATCTTACTAAAGAGTTTAAATTATCCATGCGATGATCATCACATGGATAATTTTTTTTTAATTTAGGTTCATAAGGGTAAAAAAAAGTTCAATGCAGTTAAAGCGAGTTGTAGTTACTGGAATGGGTGCGCTAACACCTATTGGTAACAATTTAGAGGCTTATTGGGAAGGACTAAGAACTGGAAAAAGTGGGTGTGCACCCATTACTTATTTTGATACGGAGAAGTTCAAGACCAAGTTTGCCTGCGAACTTAAAGGCTATAAACCTGAAGATTATTTTGATAGGAAAGAAGCTAGAAAGCTTGACCCGTTCGCCCAATATGCACTGGTGTCCTCTGATGAGGCCATAGCAGATTCCGGACTTGACCTTGAAAAAGTGGACAAGTTTAGGGTTGGTGTAGTTTGGGGGGCCGGTATTGGAGGGCTGGAAACTTTTCAAAATGAAGTAATCGGCTATGCCGGTGGCGATGGAACCCCGAGGTTCAATCCCTTCTTCATTCCTAAAATGATAGCGGACATCGCTCCTGGGAATATCTCCATTAAACATGGATTTATGGGACCCAACTATACCACGGTATCCGCCTGTGCATCCTCTGCAAATGCCATGATAGATGCCCTCAACTATATTCGTTTGGGGCATTGTGATGTGATTGTGACCGGAGGAAGCGAGGCAGCGGTTACCATTGCAGGTATGGGGGGATTCAATGCCATGCATGCACTATCTACCAGAAACGATAGTCCTGAGTCTGCATCAAGACCCTTTGATGCCACCCGGGATGGATTTGTTCTTGGGGAAGGTGCAGGGGCACTTATTCTTGAAGAATACGAGCATGCCAAGGCAAGGGGCGCCAAAATCTATGCGGAAGTTGTAGGTGGCGGTCTCTCCAGTGATGCGCACCACATGACAGCTCCACATCCGGAAGGAATTGGGGTAGTTAGGGTGATGGAAAATTGCCTTCAGAACGCCGGATTAAAACCGGAGGATGTTGATGCTATCAACACCCACGGGACATCAACACCTTTAGGTGATGTTGCGGAACTTAAGGCCATTTCCAAAGTATTTGGAGATCATGCGCCCAATATCAATATCAATTCAACCAAATCCATGACCGGGCATTTATTGGGAGCTGCAGGAGCCATTGAGGCCATTGCTTCCATATTGGCCATGGAGCACAGCATGGTTCCGCCCACCATTAACCATAGTGTGGTGGATGAGAACATTGATCCTTCATTAAACCTGACCTTGAACAAGGCGCAGGAACGTGAAGTAAATGTGGCCATGAGCAATACCTTTGGGTTTGGTGGTCACAATGCCTGTGTGTTGTTCAAAAAAATAGGGTAGTTTTGTAGTATAATGAAATTTACCTCCAAAATATTCAATTCCCATCCCAAGTCGGATGGGGATTTTTTTTTGGGGATCAAGACAATCCTGGGATTTAAGCCCAAAGATGTTGACATCTACAAAAAAGCCTTCCTGCACCGCTCGGTGAACAAAAGGGACAAACAAGGGAATCCCATGAATTATGAACGTTTGGAGTTCTTGGGCGATGCCATGTTGGGGACCATAATTTCCAAACATCTATATAATGAAGTGCCTGGTGGGGATGAGGGCTATTTGACCAAAATGCGGTCAAAAATTGTGAGCAGGAAGCATCTGAACGAATTGGGAAAGGACTTGAAGCTACTGAAATATGTGGAAAGCAGGATTCCGAAATCCCATTTTGGGGAAAACATCCACGGTAATGTTTTTGAAGCATTGGTAGGGGCGATTTATCTGGACCGGGGGTACAGTTATTGTGAAAAGTTCATCAACAGCAGGGTTATTAGGCCCTATGTGGACATAGAGCAGCTGGAAGGAAAGGTAATCAGCTATAAAAGTTTGCTGATCGAGTGGTGCCAAAAACAGAAAAAGACGTTCCATTACGAAGTGTACGAGGATACCGGTAACGACGAACTCAAACATTTTGCCGTGAAACTTACCATTAGCGATAAGATCATGGCCAAGGCCAGGGCCACTTCCAAAAAGAAGGCCGAGGAAAAAGCGTCGAGAAGAGCGTACTTTGCACTTCAGAACAGAATTGAAAACAGCTAATATTAAAATTAGGTAAACTCAAACGTTTTCGTTGGTTTTCAGGCCGTAATATGCCGGTTGAACTAGGCTGGCAAGGGGAATAGGAGTATATTTACAGTTCGGGTTAAGCACATGTTGACGACGCATAGGATATCTGAGGATTTTTATGATGAGAACTTTCAGCTCATAGCAATTCATAGTGGGCTGGAGGATTATGCCATGGGCTATGCCATAAATTCCAATTGCGGATTACAGCTGGGCAGAAGAAATAGCGACCTCCAGTTTGATGGGGATCTCACCTTTTCCGTGTTCGATTGGGATGATGAACTAAGTGACACCTTTTGGACGCTCATTTCCAACAAATGTGCTGTGGAAGAAACCATTGTTTCAGATGGGCTGTTCCAAAATAGAACCTCATCCAGAACCGATTATTTGATCAAGGAACACAAAGAGGTGGATTATCTTTTGAAAGTGGATGGTGTGGATGGCCCGACGTTGGTGAGCCACATCAAGTCCATAAATAAAATTCCCAATGTTGTAACGGCATACCCACTAGAAACCCAAACTTTAAAATCGAAAAGAAATCTAATCTTTTAATAATGCCAACCGTTAAAAAAACCAAAATAGTAGCCACACTTGGTCCTGCAACAAGCAAGAAGGAAGTACTCCAACAAATGATGGAGGCAGGAGTGGATGTATTTAGAATAAATTTCTCCCACGCGTCCCATGATGATGTTGCAGAACGAATCAGGTTGATTCGGGAATTGAACGAAGAACTGGAGACCAATACTGCAATTTTGGCCGACCTTCAAGGTCCAAAATTGCGCGTTGGGGTAATGGGCGGAGAGGCTGTTGTGGCCCCCGGTGATGAAATTGTCTTTGCCACAGGGGAACCCTTTGAAGGCAGCGCACAGCGGGTATATATGAACTATGCAAGCTTTCCACAGGATGTGAAACCCGGGGAACGGGTGCTATTGGATGATGGCAAGTTGATTTTTGAAGTTAAGGCCACCAATGGGAAGGATGAAGTCACCGCGGTGGTGGTGCAGGGAGGACCATTGAAATCCAAAAAAGGGGTCAACCTGCCCAATACGGATATTTCGCTACCGGCATTGACTGAAAAAGACATCAAAGATGCCATTTTTGCCATAGGACAGGACGTGGATTGGATTGCACTGTCCTTTGTTCGTCACAGTCAGGACCTGATGGATCTTCAAAATTTGATCAATGAGCATACGGAACACAAGATTCCTATCATTGCCAAAATTGAGAAACCGGAAGCCGTTGAAAACATCGATAAGATTGTGGCCTACTGCGATGGTCTTATGGTGGCCCGTGGCGATTTGGGCGTGGAAATCCCTGCCCATGAAGTTCCCCTGATTCAAAAACAGTTGGTACTTAGGGCGAAGAAAGCAAGAATTCCGGTAATTATTGCCACCCAAATGATGGAAACCATGATTACCAGCCTAACACCAACCAGGGCAGAGGTAAACGATGTGGCCAACTCTGTTATGGACGGAGCCGATGCCGTAATGCTTTCCGGGGAAACCTCCGTAGGGAACTATCCAGTTCAGGTTATTGAAAAAATGTCGAGCATATTGATGAGCGTGGAAAGTTCCAATTTGATCAGTGTTCCTCAGACGCCACCACATATCCGTACCAAGAGATATATCACAAAATCGGTTTGTTACCATGCCGCTATCATGGCCAATGAAATTGAGGCCAAGGCCATTTCTACTTTGACCAATAGTGGATATACCGCGTTTCAGATATCTGCTTGGAGGCCCAGCGCCCATATCTTGGTGTTTACTTCCAACAAACGGATATTGACCCAATTGAACCTTCTTTGGGGGGTAAAGGCGTTTTTCTATGACAAATATGTTTCCACGGACGAGACCATTGAGGATGTGAACAAAATGGCCTGTAAAAAGGGCTATTTAGACGTGGGGGATATGCTCATCAGCTTGGCCGCTATGCCAATCAAGGATAAAGGAATGGTAAACACCCTAAGGGTTACCGAGATAGAAAGCTGCAATTTCTAGGCTACCTCTTTTTCAAAAGCGATAAAATTTACCAATTTACCTGTCTTGTCAAAGATGGGGCTGCTTTTTATTTGGCACTCGTAGGTGCTGCCATCCTTGCGGTAGTTGGTAAGGGTCACCTCAAAGGGCTGCAGGTTGCCAACGGCCTTCGAAACCTTTTTGGTGGTATCCCGACAGGTAGCTTTACCTTGAAACATACGGGGAGTTTTGCCAACTACTTCGTGCGGATGGTATCCATTCATTTCCACCATGTTTTGGGTGGCATATACAATCTTTAGATTGGCATCCGTAACCACGATTACGTGTTTTTTATTTAGGATCTCCTTGTTAAAATCGGCTACCTGAAACCACTTGGAATCCTTTGCCAAATCCCCTAGACTTTTTACATCCTTTAAATTTTTGGAGAGTTGGTCAAAAATCTGGGCAAAGAAATCCATGGAGTGGATTGGGTATCCCTGAATCTCCATGTTCCCATAAAATTTATGGGCCGCTTCATCATAAAATCTCATCTTTTCCATACCCAATACTAAAAAAAGCTTCGGAACCACTGAAATAATGGGGCTTAATTAACACTCTTGTTTAAGAATCAGGGGAATACAGCCAAGAATTGAGGTGTAAGTATGAACAATATTTTGGGACTAAATGCGGGAAACAAGGTCAATTCCAATCAAAAATAAGCTTGATCCATCTTTATGAAACGGGAATATAGAGATCCAAAACTAGGTGCAATTTTAGGTTTGTCGGATGATATTAAAATGGACAATGCCCGCTTTACCACCACTCACAATACGATCAAATTTCTGTGGAACCGAAATTCCGAACCTTTGTTCTTTGAGGTGGATGGACTTGAATTGGAACTGCTCCCCAACCAGTTGGTGACCGTGACCTATTTACAGCATGTTTCTTTTGAGAAAACCAAGTTGCCCTTGTCCGCCATCCTATTCAATAGGGAGTTCTATTGTATCTCCGATCACGATAGTGAGGTAAGCTGTAATGGGATTCTCTTTTTTGGCACCCAGGATTTACCGATTATTTCAATTCCTGAAGCCCAGCTAAGGAAGTTCAATTTGTGGTATGAAATATTCCTGGATGAATTCTCCACCCCAGACAACATTCAAGGCGATATGTTGCAAATGCTCCTCAAAAGACTGATTATAATGAGCACCAGGTTGGCCAAAGAACAACTAATTGTCAAGGCCTTGGATAATGAACAGATAGATACCATTAGAAAATTCAACTATTTGGTGGACATTCATTATAAGAACAAGAGAAAGGTAAGCGATTATGCCGAAATGCTATTTAAATCGCCCAAGACCCTTTCCAATCTTTTTTCCATCTACAATCAGAAATCCCCCCAGCAAATAATTCTTGACCGGCTTACCCTCGAAGCAAAACGTCTTATCCACTTTACCGGAAAGCAGAACCAGGAAATTGCCTATGACCTGGGGTTCAACGATCCTGCCCATTTTAGCCGATTCTTCAAAAAAATGACCCAAATGACTCCCTCCGAATACAGGGAAAACTCCCTGGCCACGGCCTAAGGGAAATTTGGGCAAGCAGTCGGGAAATCGTTCCTAACACCTGCCTGTGGTTCCGATGCATCTTTGCCATGTAATTAAAAAGAAAGGTAAAGATGAATTCAATGGAAAAATCCGTTTTTAATCTCATTGAGATTTTCAGGGCCACAAAAAGACCCGAAGCAAAACCAGCTATTACCACTGCCCATTGCGAGCAGAAATACCATCACGACTTCTATTGTGATGCTGAAAAACCCTTTATAAAGAATTTTTAATCCATAATAACAAATATTAAAATTTATAATCATGAGCACATTTAATGTACCTAGAAGAGAAGAAGTAAGTAGCGCTAACCAAGCCATTTTTGACAATCTGGAAAAAGCGGTGGGATTTGTACCCAACCTTTATGCCACCTATGCCTATTCTGAGAATGCACTTGGCAACTACTTGACTTTCGCCAACGCCAAGACATCTTTGAAGACCAAGGAAAAAGAAGCCGTGAACCTTGCTGTAAGCGAAGTTAACAATTGTAAATACTGTTTGTCCGCCCATACGGCCATTGGTAAAATGAATGGATATACCGACGAACAAATTTTAGAGTTGAGGGCTGGTAGGGCATCTTTTGACAACAAACTGGATGCTTTGGCAAGACTGGCCAAGAACATTACTGAAAACAGGGGTGTTACAGATGCTGCCGTTTTGGAGAATTTCTTCAATGCAGGATGGACCAAGGAAAACTTGATTGACACGATTGTTTTGGTTGGTGATAAAACCATTTCCAACTATATCAACAACACTACGGAGATTCCAGTTGATTTTCCAGAAGTACAACCTTTGGAAGCAGCTACAGTATAATTTAAAATCAGATAAAACAATACATTATGAGAAAGACAATTTCATTTTTGATCGTGGCATTGGTAACTGTGTTTTCCGTTGAGGCGCAGGACAAAATGGACCACAAAAACAGTGTAAAGACCATTGCCCTGGAACAGACATCGGGCGAATTTACCCAAAAGCAAATCACAGTTTCCGAAGGAACCTACGTATTTGATATTGCCAACAATGGCGTTGGACATGACGTGGGCTTTGTACTGGTGAAGAAAGGCCAGGACCTGAGCAAGCCGGAAAACCATATCCAAACGGCTTATGTGACCAAGCCTGTTAAAACGGGAACTTCCCAAACATCAAAGCCAACCAAGCTTACCAAAGGAGAGTACATCTATTTCTGTCCCTTGAACCCAACATCTACGGATAATATTTTGACGGTGAAGTAAGATTGGTGGTGTTAATTGATAAAGGCCTCTTCCAAATGGAAGGGGCTTTTATTTTACCTCTGAGTTCATAAACAGGGCGGGGGCCATGTTTTTGGCCATGAATATGGGCCAATCGTTCTTGAACAGATAACTTTCAGTGATCGCACTTTCAAAGAGCAAGTAAATACCGCCAGAAATTTTCTCAATTTCCGCCTTGGAAACATTAATGATGTTCTCACCCACCACTTCGCCAAAAAACATTAGCAGTTCCTTTTTGTGCCTTTGGATTACCCCAATGAGTTTTTTCTGCTGGGGGGATAGCTCCCCAAAGGTTTTTAAGCTCCAGCATCCGTAAAAATTCTCCTCGCGGTAGAGGTCGCGAAGAAAATCAAAAATGGCCAAAAGTTGGTTTTTGCCCGACTTTCTCTTGGAAATAAAACTCTTTAACGACCCCAGCATTTGGTCGTGGCGTTGCTGGAGATAGGCAATACAGATATCTTCCTTGGATTTAAAGTGACTGTACAACGTAGCTTTGGCTATCCCACACTTCTCCACAATCTCATTGATCCCAGTGGAATTATAGCCGTTGACATAAAACAGGTTCCCTGCAGTGGTAATAATATGTTCATGAAGCTGAGGACGTTGCACGATAACAAATTAAACAAGAATGCCATGGCCAACAAACTAAAAATCGAATTTTAGCTGAACTTGGACGGATTCTTTTTTAGGTTCTTCTTTTTTGCTTTCCGTGTTAAGGTTGGCTAGGGAGATTCCCAACAGTCTAACGGAGTTCTGTAGCTCTGACTGATATAACAGTTCCCGAGCGGTTTCCAAAATTAGCGATTTTTTGGCTACAAAATAAGGGAGGGTCTTGCTTCGCGTTTGAAGTGTAAAATCGCTATACTTGATTTTAAGGGTAATGGTCTTTCCTGCAATTTTGGATTGGGCCAAGCGGCGCTCAAGCTCTGTGGCAATATGGTCCAATTTTTCAAGCATAAATACCTCGCTGCTCAGATTTTCACTAAAGGTACGTTCGGCCCCAACCGATTTGGGAATCCGGTGAGGTTTTACCTCGCTATTGTGCACTCCCCGTACCACATAATAGTAATAGCGCCCACTCTTGCCAAATTGCTGGTCTAAAAATTCGAGGGATTTTTGTTTGAGGTCCTTTCCTATAAAAATACCCAGCTTGTACATCTTCTCCGCGGTTACCTTACCAACTCCATAAAATTTTCGGATGTCCAATTCCTCCAAGAAGGGAATGACCTCCTCTGGATTTACGGTTTTCTGGCCATTGGGCTTGTTGATATCACTGGCCACCTTGGCAATAAACTTATTTATGGATATACCTGCCGATGAGGTCAATCCTGTTTTTTCAAGAATCTTTTTTCGGATTTCCTTGGCGATCAAAGTGGCGGATGGATTCCCTTTTTTGTTTTGGGTCACATCAAGATAAGCTTCATCCAAAGACAGGGGCTCCACCAAATCCGTGTACTCAAAAAATACTTCACGGATTTGATGCGATATTTCTTTATAACGGTCAAAACGTGGTCGTACAAAGATTAAATCAGGGCAATTTCGTTTGGCAATATAGCCCGCCATGGCACTTCTGACCCCAAATTTCCTAGCTTCATAGCTGGCCGCTGAAACCACGCCCCGTTTAGACCCACCACCAACAGCAATGGGCTTTCCCTTAAGCTCTGGATTGTCCCTTTGTTCCACGGAAGCATAAAAGGCATCCATGTCCACATGTATTATCTTTCGCAAGGGAATATCCAACTCCATACCCAAATTTAGGCTATATTTAGTTTGATGGAACACTTGGAAATTGAGCGGAAGTTTTTAGTGAACTCCCCGGCATATAAAGATCAGGCCAGCTCCAAAATTAGAATTGTACAAGGCTTTTTAAATACGGACCCTGAACGCACTGTCCGTGTAAGGATAAAGGACGACCAAGGCTATTTGACCGTCAAGGGGGCAAGTAACACAACGGGCACTACCCGATTTGAATGGGAAACGGAAATACCGGTGATTGAAGCTACCAATTTAATTGACCTGTGTGAGGATGTTATCCTTGAAAAAAATCGGTACAAGGTCCATTTTGGAAATCATGTTTTTGAAGTGGATGAGTTTCTGGGCGAGAACAAAGGACTTGTGGTGGCCGAAGTGGAACTACAACATGAAGATGAAGTTTTTGACAAGCCCAGTTGGCTGGCCAAGGAAGTTACCGGGGAGGTGAAATACTACAATTCCCAACTGAGCAAAAACCCATTCAAAGACTGGTAGCATAACCTGTAGAGGGGAATTCGAGAATATTTGCCGACTATTTTTCTTTTATGGGAATCCAGATGTGCTCTTCTGAATTGGGATCGTTGTTTTTATACTTGTCTCCCAAAACCTCAAAATGGGGCCTGTTATCCAATTCGTATATGGATTTGGGGAGCCATTGTGCAAAAATGTACTGATAAATTGAGGGGTCTGAACTGGACCCCTTGTAATGGAAAACCGCATACAGCCCCGCTTCAAGTTCGAACCCTTCCATGTCTTCCGGAATCTGGTTGAGATGATCTACCTCTACGGAAGCCCATTTTTCAAAGGGGGATGCTGGTTTAAACACTTCGAAATAGGAAGGACTGTAAACCTGCATCGAAATAAAATCATCCGAAACCCGATTTTTTACCGTATTCGCCTTAGACCTAAAAGCTTTCCACAACACATGGGTCTGGTTGTTGGCCAAACTCATTGTGAGGCGCATGCCAACCAATTTCTTGGCTTCAAGTAATTTGATTTCTGGTTCTAAAGGCACCTAAATGGGATTAAAGTGAGCCTTTGAACTGTTCCAGGAAGCGGATGTCGTTTTCACTGAGCAAACGAATATCTGAAATTTGGTGCAGCAATAGGGCTATACGATCTATGCCCATCCCAAAGGCAAAGCCCGAATAGACTTCCGGGTCTATATTGCAATTCTGTAATACATTGGGATCTACCATTCCGCATCCCATAATTTCCAGCCAGCCTGTTCCCTTGGTCATCCTATAATCCGTCTCGGTTTCCAATCCCCAGTATACATCCACTTCGGCGCTGGGTTCCGTGAAAGGAAAATAGGAGGGGCGAAGCCTTATTTTGGATTTCCCGAACATTTCCGAGGTAAAATATTGCAGGGTCTGCTTTAAATCGGCAAAAGAGACATTCTTGTCCACATACAAACCCTCCACTTGGTGGAAAAAACAATGTGATCGGGCCGAAATGGCCTCATTCCTATATACCCTTCCCGGGGAAATGGTACGAATGGGAGGTTGGTTGTTTTCCATATAGCGAACCTGGACGCTGGAGGTATGTGTGCGTAGCAATATATCCGGGTCGGTCTGAATAAAAAAAGTATCCTGCATATCCCTTGCCGGATGGTATTCCGGGAGGTTCAAGGCAGTGAAGTTGTGCCAGTCATCCTCAATCTCCGGTCCTTCGGAAACGTTGAAACCTATTCTCGAGAAAATATCGATTATTTGGTTTTTAACGATGGATATGGGATGTCTTGCGCCCAAAGCGATGGGTTCTCCAGGACGGGTCAAATCGCCAAATTTACCAGCCGTCTCCGATTGGTTTTCCAATGCGGCCTTTAAAGCACTTACTTTGTTGGTTGCCGAAGACTTTAGTTGATTGATGACCTGCCCAAATTCCTTTTTTTGCTCGTTGGGGACATTCTTAAATTCAGCAAAGAAGGAGTTCAGTAATCCTTTTTTACCCAAATACTTAATTCGGAAAGCCTCAATTTCATCTTTGGAGACTGAAGTAAAATTCTCTACCTCAGTCAAATGCTCCTTAATGGTCTCAATCATGTCTGTTGGCTGTATTGGCCGACAAATTTAGCAAATTGTCCTTGAATATATACGCTATTAGGAAATGTACTGCCACTCCCCCCAATAAATGCCAAAGCCAATGGGTGCCCATTGGTAGCAAGGTCTGCGTTAGGTCGATGCTCCTAAAGTAGATGGCCAAACCAAAAATGAGAAACACAAGGGCCACCAGACCTGTATTTTTCCATTGGGTTTTGTAGAGGTACCAGACCATGGGAAGCAATACGGTAAGCCCAGTAATCGCATAGCCAAGAGATATTCTTAATCCAGAGGGAATCGGGAGGATCCGAAGCAGATATGATGCTCCCAAAAACAGAATCAGCAACAATACCCGTTGCCACCAATGTTTGGTTATTTTAAACACAAAATAAAAAACAAGGGTCATACAAAGGAACATAATGGGCATCCAATCCAACCTTAACCAAAACTCGTGACTTCTGGTAGCGTGGTACATGGTACCGCCCACATAGCTGAAGGCAATAACAGGGAGTACCCAAGACAGAAATAGGTGCTTTTTTGGATTTTTGTAGACTTTTAATCCCCAATAAATTACGATGACAACAAAAATGAAATTGCTGTAGGTATTGAAGGGTTCCACCGGAAACCGACCGGCCATCGTTTCCAGATAAATGGGTCCCGAATCGTTCGGGAATTTGTCTGATAGTTCCAAAAGAACCATAGGGTTGATCAAACTGTATAGGTGTCCTTTACATTATCCTTGATCCATTCCAAACAAGATTGAAAATCATCGAAAATGTTCTCACGAGGGATTAGATCAGGAATAATATCGATACGCTCCATCATATAATTGGGCTGATCCAAGATACCGACCAACATTACGTGGATTTCTTTTTTTCGAAGGTCTTGCAAGACATCTTCCATGGCATATAATCCGGATTGGTCCATGTACTGCATCCTATCCATTCTGATGACCACATTGGATGCCGTATCCGGAATTTGTTCCGCCAATTGTTGGAACTCACTGGTGGAACCGAAGAACAGGGGACCTTTAATGTGTTTTATAAAAACTTCCTCCCTTAATTTATTGGGGAAGTCCTTTTCATCCGCCCATGCTTCCTCCTTTAAGGGTTTTACATCCGATCGTTTTGCTGTGAGGTCGCCAATTTTTTTCATGAACATCAAGGAGGCGATCACCAGTCCTATTCCTACAGCATACACCAAGTTCCAGATGGATGAAAGCACCAACACAACCAACATAATGATGACCTCGGAACTCAATTTTATGGGACCAAGGCTAATGTCTTTGGGTAAATAGGGAATGGCCCTTAGGCCTTTGTAGTCCATCACCCCAATACCCACCGTAACAAGGATGCCTGCAAGTACTGCAGCAGGAATCTGGGAAGCTATGGGACCCAAAGCCAGTAAAATGACCAACAACAAAACACCGGCAATCATACCGGAGAGTCGAGTTTTCCCCCCTGAATTGATGTTCACCACCGTACGGATAGTGGCACCTGCACCTGGGATTCCCCCAAAAAATGCTGCGATACTGTTTCCGATTCCCTGGCCCACCAACTCTTTGTTGGGCTTGTGCTTGGTCTGTGTCATATTATCCGCTACCACAGAAGTCAAGAGGGAGTCAATGGCACCAAGAAGCGCCAAAGTGAGGGCCGTAAAAAAATAGGGGGTCAACTGCGAAAGTTTAAATTCTGTAAATATACTGAGCTGTGGTATGGGGAGTCCTTCGGGAATTTTTTCAATAGGGCGATAATCAAGCCCAAATGCTACAGCAGCCCCTGAGACCACAATGAGGGATACCAAGGTGCTTGGAACAGCGGTTGTAATGCGTTTGAACCCATAAATTATAAATATGGTGGCAAGGGCCAGTGCCAGCTCCAACCAACTAATGTTTCGCAAGGCCCTGCCCAATACCTTAAAGGTTCCCAAAACCCCGGAAGCATCTTTTGCCGCCAAAGTTTTGGCTTCCTTGAGCATGTCTGCCTCTGTGATTTTCCCAGCGCGTTTAATGGTTTCCTCAAAATCCTCCAGCACCAAAATGCCCTCTCCGGCTTCTTCCTTTAAAATATTTTCCAGGATTTCCTCCTCGGCCTCTGCCTTAAATTGATTCACATATTCTTCATCTTCCTTAGGATAATATCCAACAGCGGGGAGAATTTGCGTCACTAGTATGATCACTCCAATGGCGGTCATAAACCCGGAGACCACCGGATAGGGAATGTACTTGATATATTTTCCAAGCCCAATAAGCCCTAATCCAATTTGCATGATACCGGCCAGCAGGAATACGGCCAATATAATGGGAAGGGCTTTGTTCACATCACCATCATGCACCGCCAAAATCCCCGCAATAATCACCATACTTACAGCGGTCATGGGTGCTGTGGGACCGGAAATTTGCGTGTTGGTTCCTCCAAAAAGAGCAGCAAAAAAGCTGATAAAAATAGCTCCGTACAGACCTGCACTGGGGCCAAGACCGGAACTAACACCAAAGGCAAGGGCCAATGGAAGGGCTACAATTCCAGCGGTAATACCACCAAATAGGTCCCCTCTAAAATGCTTGAACATACCAAACAGTCGATTAGTTGTTGAAATTAATGTAAGATAGGAAATTTGAAATACTAAAAAAGGCCAATGTTATGTTAAACACTGGCCTTGTAACTTTTGATGGGACTGATGTTACATATAGCTCACCTTGCCGTTGGAGATGTCGTACATTCCACCCACAATTAGAATTTCACCATTGTCTTCCATTTCCTTTAAGACCGGACTTTGGGTTCTTATGTGGTCCATGGTAAGTTGTACATTCTTTACGGCTACGGAATTGACAAAATCCAAGTTTTTGGAAGTCCGTTCGGCGGCATCGGATGGTTCGGTCACCCCGTTTACCGCGGGCTTGATTTTGCTCAACAACTCGGTCAGATTTCCCATTTTGGCATCGTCGCATGCACCTTTAACGGCACCGCAAGCGGTGTGGCCCAGAACAACAATGATCTTGGTGCCTGCCAGCTTACAGGCAAACTCCATACTGCCCAGGATATCTGCATTGACTATGTTTCCGGCGACCCTTGCGCTAAAAATATCGCCAACTCCCTGATCAAATATAAGCTCTGCAGAAACCCTTGAATCTATACAGCTCAAAATTGTGGCAAAGGGATACTGTCCAGAAGCGGTCTGGGCTACCTGTTCCAATAGGTCCCTACTGGCCTGGTTTTTTTCTACAAAGCGGTCATTGCCTTCTTTTAATAAATCCCAGGCCGCCTGTGGTGTCAATGCAGCCTGGGTCTCTTTAGTCTGTGTTATCATAATGTGGTGTTGTTATCCTTGATTAATTGCGTTGGAAAATGCTCTTTTCCTCCTACCCGCCAAGAGGAAGGGCACTTTAAATTTACCAATTACATTTTTAACATCGATATTGGACTGGGAAGCTTGCTCCAAATCCAAGTACAACAAATCCACATTGGTCCTGTTCAAATAGGTGGCCATGTTGTTAATGGCACTGTCCTGGGGTTCAAAAACATATTCCACCATGGGTTGCCCCGCAGCTGTTTTTTGGGTAGCTGTATTATCGCGATTGGCTATTTTAAATGATTTTAGCGGACGTTTACTTTGTTTTAAAAGCTCTTCCATAAGGCCAAGGTCCAAGGTATCTGCGGACCCATTAAGTACCCCAAGCGATAGTTCCTCGGTTTTTGCAAGGGCCTGCTCATGGGATGCGATGATTACCAAGCCGTCGTAATTGGACATCACAAATTTGGTGATACTGTCTCCCAAAAATTTAATGGGCTTGGACTTTCGTTGTCCAAGTACAATGATATCAGGGCGCAATTCGTCAATTCGCTTGGAAATTTCCTCTTTTACATTTCCCACCTTGAAAGAGGCATCCACAGCAATCCCAAAGTCTTCTTCAATGGGCTTCAGTAGTTGCTTAATATGCTTTTTGGTTTTGGTGTAGGTGTCGTTAATGGACCTCACCGCGGACAATTGGTTGTCTTGCTTTACCACAACCAAAGGTTGTTTTACATGCAAGAGGGCAATATCCCCGCCAATCATTTTGGCCAGACTGGCCGTGTTTTTTAAAATGGTCTCGGTAGATTTCCTTAAATCTGAAAGCACGAGTATTCTATAGTTCTTATTTTCCATGATATTTTTTTTAGTTTAAACTGGATTTATTTTTGGACGTGTTTTGAAGAATTCCAAGAAGCTTGCAGGATTTTCTTCCACGCCCCGTTCGGAGATGAGTTTGATATCTATGTTCCGTTCTTTGGCCTTAAAGGCAAAATCATCAAGAATTTCAATGATATCGTTATCGAGGTACCTGGTGTTGACCACACTAAGTTCCAAGTAAGTGTCGTTGGGCAAACTGTCCAATTCCTTAAGGATGGCTCCCTTGTTGAAGAAGGTTACTTCCTCTGCGAGGGTCATCTTGATTCTGTGTTTCCCATTACTTTTATCTTCAATATGTAGGAAGTGGGAGTTTTGGTAGCTTTTTAGCAAAATGACCACTATACCCACCAAAAGACCTAATCCAATACCAACCAAAAGATCCGTGAAAACAATTCCAAAAACGGTCACCACAAATGGGATAAACTGCTTCCATCCCAATATGTACATTTTTTTGAAGAGGGCCGGTTTGGCAAGTTTATAGCCAACTATAAATAATACCGCGGCCAATACCGACAAAGGAATCATATTCAGAAGTCTGGGTATAAGGATAACGGAAATCAATAGAAAGAAACCATGAATAATGGCCGAGGCCTTGGTTCTTCCCCCAGATTGGATATTGGCAGAGCTTCTAACAATTACCTGTGTCACGGGCAATCCTCCCAGTAGTCCGGAAATACTGTTACCCACACCTTGAGCAAACAATTCCTTGTTGGTTGGGGTAGTTCTTTTGTGCGGATCCAATTTATCCGTTGCTTCAACACAAAGTAAGGTCTCCAAACTTGCCACTAGGGCAATGGTAAATGCAGTGATCCATATTTCAGCGCTGCCAATGACACTAAAATTGGGGAAACTCAATAAGGTTCCCAGGCTTTCCACACTTTCAGGAATGGGAACACTTACCAAAAGCTTGTCGGAAATTCCCAATGTTTGATGATCCTTTGTAAAAACATAAAACAGGATACCTAAAACCACAGCTACCAACGGACCTTGAATCAATTGAAAGATCTTGGCCTTTTTACTGAGCACCCTATCCCATAGCAGCAGAATTGCCAAAGCTAGTACGGCAATTATGGTTGCACCGGGACTGATGTAGTTCAGGGAGTTTATGATTTCTGTAAATGTATTTTCCCCATCCACCTGAAAGAAGGCAAAATTACCCTCGGCGGCTTCGGTGTATCCAAAGAAATGGGGGATTTGTTTTAGAATGATAATAATTCCAATTCCTGTAAGCATTCCCTTGATCACGGAAGAGGGGAAATAATAGGCAATTACCCCAGCCTTGAGAATACTAAAGAGAATTTGGATTAGACCACCGAGCACTACGGCTACCAAAAAGTTTTCAAAACCACCCAATGTTCCAATGGCCGTTAGTACGATGGCCGCTAAACCTGCAGCTGGGCCACTTACACCAATCTGGGATCCACTTAGGGAACCTACCACGATTCCTCCAACTATACCAGCTATAAGACCTGAAAACAAAGGCGCCCCACTGGCCAAAGCAATACCCAAACAAAGAGGTAGTGCCACAAAAAATACTACGATACTTGCAGGCAAGTCGCTTTTAATATGCTTGAACATAAAATAAAAAGTTGTTGCCTCCTATGTTGTTTTTAGGTTGGAGGCGGTTAAAAAATTGATAATTCAAAGGTTTGGTCTATACCAATTTTTCGGGAGGTGGGAGCAGTATTTCCCGCATTACATCGGAATGAAGGGATGGGTTTTCAGAGTTTTCAACGGTAGTACGCTGGTTCCAAAAACTATGTTCTGTGGAAAAAGGGCCCATAAACAGGTCTTTTTCACCAAACTTTTTTTCGGACTCCTTTTCTTGTTTTTTTTCTTCGTCACCAGAATCCAAATGCATGGCAATGGAGCAATCCTTATCCACTAAAGGTGCTACGGAGGGTGCCAATATGGAAAATATCAGCATTAGGCAAATAAAAGGATGCGCTACGGCCTTAAACATTCGGGATGACGTTTTAAACAAAAATAATCGTATGACCCATTATTTCTGTTAAATATAATTTAAAAATCCTTCAGCAGCCGTATATTTTCGTTGAGAAGCCAGCCAGTTTGGCCATCGGCCAAGCGAATTTTGTTCCAATTGTTTAACTTTTCCAATACGTTGACCTTGGTGCCTTCGTGCAAGGTGAACACCACTTCGCTATTGTTGTTTGGTTCTGAACTGATCTTTACTTCCGAAGTAAATATGATGGCTGGATTATCGTTCTTAAACTCCTGGAATTGCAAATAGGCCAATAGAACACACAGCACTCCCAATATCAGGGAAAAAATACTTGTAATGAATGCAATCCGCTTTTGGGAGGCCATTCGAAGAAAAAAGTACGCCAGATAGGCCACCACAAATAGAATTATCAAGCTTACGGCCAGATAGGACCACTGATCAAACGACAGGAAGTTGACAACTCCGTTGTAGAAAGCCCCAATATCCGTTTTTGGCATTTCCTCAATCGCATCCAAACGCATGTTTTGTGCATACCCTAAGTTGTTCAGGATTTCTTTGTCGTTGGGTTTTAAAAGCAGGGCCTTTTCATAATTGTAGATACTTGGACCAATGGCATTCAGTTTGTAATGACAGTTGCCCAAATTGAAATACAGTTCTGCGGAATGCTCTCCTTTCTTTAGGATTTCCTCGTAATTTTCAATGGCCTTGGTGTATTCCCCTTGGTTATAAAAATCCGTGGCCTCTTTAAAAAGTGCACTGCTCTGGGCCTTTCCAATAAAGGCAAACAAACAGAAGACTATGGTACAAATCAGTTTTCTCATAGTTGCTTGTCCAATTTGGAGATTACTTCACTGGCCTTTTCATAATCGTTTTGCATCTGCACATCCGAAAAAGGACTATATCTTGCCATTTCACAGTTCTTTAGAAGGCTTATAAAACCTTCAATACCTTCGGGAGCCACATTTTTGTCAACTAAAATACTGGTGATTTTTTCCTTACTGAACTCTGAGGTTTCGATCTTGAGTTTGGCCTTGAGATAATTGTGCAGACCTTTTTCCAGGGCCACATAAAAGGCTTCTTTGTTGCCCAGTTCTTTTTTGGCTGTAGAGAGGTACTTCCGGGCCAGCCTATTGGCCTGCTTTATACGGTTCCCAACAACATCACTGGCAATGGCCTCCCGTTTCTTAAATGAAAAAACAGCAATCGGAATCAGCAATAAAGGGACAAAGAGCATCAGATAAAATCTCCGGGAGCCAAAGAAATAGTCGACACCGATTTTGCTTAAATTGGGATTTAACTTAATAAAATGGAACTGTTTGCCGGTAGGAACAACCAATTGTTTGTTGGAGGCAACAGCACTTTCGTTCCCAGAAGAACCCAATGGGCCTTCCAACACCTCAATACTGATTTCCTCAGAATTCAGGGTTACGTATTTGGCCGTTTTTGGATTGAAATAGCTGAATGAAATACTGGGAATGGGGTATTTGCCACGATATGAGGGTACTATGGTGTAATTATTGGCCACTTTCCCTTCCATACCGGAGCTTGTGGTCCTAACTTTTTCATCAAATTCAGGTTCGTAGACCTCGAGCGCACTAGGGAGCTCAGGCTCTGGCAATTGAAACAGCTTTAAATTTCCTTTTCCTGTAACTTCCACCCTGGCCTGTAACGATTCGGAAGCATTGAGCTTCTTTTTACTTGTGGTGACAGAAAAATCAAAGTTGCCCACTGCGCCTCCAAAGTCAACAGGTTTTCCCGCTTCCGGAAGGGCTTTAATATTCAGAGTTCTCCTACCTGCCGAAACTGTTTTTGTGGTTTGGGTATAAATTCTGCCGCCAAAGAAGTCGCGACGGTTGGATGGAACATCCACATATATTTCCAAGGAAAGGGGCTCAATATCAAGTTTGCCCGATTTTTGGGGATATAGCACCACTTTTTTCAGAATTACAGAAATATAGGGCTTGCCATTATAGGTTGAATTTACCGGCTTGGGTTTCGAAACATCAATTTCCTGACTCCAAAAGTTGTTATAGGTGGGACTGTCCAGGGAACGGTAGTTGGTAACCCGGATATTTTGGCCTACGTACAGTTTGTAAACCACGGTTACGGCTTCATTCAAATAGGGGTTGCCGTTGGATACTTCGGCCACAAGGTGCAAGCTTTCGTCCGCCACATCATCCACCGTTTTTTGATCACTGGGCTTGTCCACTGCAGCAGTTATGACAACCGTCTTGGGCAGGGTTTTATAGACTTCACCATCAATTTCAATGGTGGCTTGCTTAATATTGAACCTTCCCCGGGCCGTAGGCTCCAAAATATAGGAGTAGGTCTTGGAAAATGTCCTTTTTCCATTGATCCAGGAAGAACTAATGGACTGGGACGGACCCATAGCTACTTTAAAACCTTCAAAATCTGGTGGATTGAAGTTGTCGCCATCCTTGTTCATGGTAAACTCCACCCGCAGTCGCTCGTTGATTCCAAGTTTCTCCTTGCTGAGATTCATCTCAAAAGAGATTTCATCTTCTTGGGCATACATTGGACTGGCCACAAATGTGGAAACACAAAGAAAAAAAACCATCATTTGCCGGGTATGCCGCATCACCAATCCTTCTCGTTTTTAATTTTTTTGCCTTTGACCTTCTTGGCCTCCATTTTTTGCTGCACCTTCTTTTCCTCATTCTGCATGGCCTCTAACAGATTTTGAATTTGCTGTTTGGAGAGTTGGTTGGGTCTGGGCTGTTGTTTTTGATCTTCGGGTTCGTCTCCTTCATTGGGTTTCTGCTCTTGCTCCTTCTTTTTGTCGCCATCGCCTTCAGCATTTTCCTCGGGTTCATTTTGGCCATTTTCCCCATCTTCACCTTCATCCTTGTTCTCATCCTCATTCTGCTCCCCTTCATTGTCCTTGTTGTTGTCTCCCTCGTTGTTCTGATCCTTGTTTTTATCTTGCTGATCGTTTTGATCCTGCTGATTCTTATCGTCCTGATTTTGATCATTGCTCTGGGGATCGTCTTGCTGGTTTTCCAACATTTTTTTGGCGAGGGCAAGATTGTAGCGGGTCTCCTCGTCCTTGGGATTATTTCTAAGGGATTCTTTATACGCCTCAACGGCCTTTTGATACTCCTTGTTCTTCATGAACACATTGCCCATATTATGGAAGGCCTTGTGTTTGCCTGGTTTTTCCTTGGCTTTTTCACCTGCCTGTTTAAAGCGCCCAAAAGCCTCACCATAGCTTTCGCGATTGTAATATGCGGTTCCAAGATTAAAAGGGGCCACGGTATTTTCCGAACTTTTGGAAATGGCCCTTCGGTATTCGCCTTCGGCGGTTATAAAATCGTTGGTGGTCAATTCTTTGTTGGCCTCCCAAGTAAGGTTGGTGGAAGCGTTAAGGGCTTTTTCCGCCTCTTTTGCAGCTTTGTCATCTTGTGCCTGACCCAAAACCGAAATGAGCATCAGCACTAACATCAATCTTATCTTATGCATCGTCATGTTCATTAAAAAGATTTAGTTTTTTCAACCATTTGGTTTTTCGATCCAGCAGGAAAACGTCCAAAAATAAAAAGAAAAGACCTATGCCCAAGAACCACTGAAATTGGTCCTTGTATTCGGCAAATTGCTTGGCCTCAAACTCTTTTTTGTCCATTTGGTCCAGTTGCTCCTTAATGTATTCCACGGCATTTTCCGTGCTGGAACCATCAATATACTCTCCGTTGCCTTCATCGGCAATTTCCGAAAGTACGGCTTCATTGAGTTTGGTGATCACCACCTCTCCCTTGTTATCTTTTTTGAGCCCTTCCACAATTCCATTTCTTTTAAGCGGAATGGGTGCACCCTTGGGCTTACCAACACCTATGGTGAATATTCGTATGCCATTTTGAGTGGCTTTGTCCACGGCTTCTATGGTAGATCGTTCAGAATGATCTTCACCATCCGAAACAATAAATAGAACCCTGTTGGTCTGTTCGGTATCATTGTAATAGGTGCTTGCGAGGTCGATGGCAGCGTTAATGGCCGTTCCTTGTGAGGAAAGCATGTTGGTATTCATGCTCTGTAGAAACATTTTGGCCGCCCCGTAGTCCGTAGTTATAGGCAGTTGGGGGTACGCCTGACCGGCATAAGCAATAATTCCGATTCGGTCGCTGGCCAATTGATTGATGATTTCCGAAACAATCCGCTTCGATTTTTCAAGCCGGTTTGGGGCGATATCCTCGGCCAACATACTTTTGGAGACATCCACGGCAAAAACAATGTCGACCCCTTCCCGTTTAACGGTCTCAAGCTTTGTGCCAATTTTGGGGTTGACCAATCCCAGAATCAAAAAGGCCAGTCCCGTTAACAGGAAGAACAGCTTTAAGGCCGATTTAAAACTGGAGCGGTTCGGAGCCAATCTTCGCAATAGGGAAGCATCCGCAAATTGACGTTGGGTTCTTTTTTTCCAAACTTGAAGGAAAAAGAAGGCCACGACCATTACAGGCAGTATAGCCAATAGATAGAAATATGCTTTTTCGTCAAATTGGATCATCTTCTATATAAAGCTTTTAAAAATGGAATTCCGCAAAGCCCATTCCAACAGCAAAAAAATACCTGCAATGAATATCAGTGGCCGGTATTTTTCATCGTATTTGTAATATTTGAATTCTTCTATCTCGGTTTTTTCCAGTTTATTGATTTCGTCATAGATTTCTTCCAACTTCTCATTGTCCGTGGCCCTAAAATACTCTCCTCCCGTAACCTCCGCTATTTCCTTGAGCAGTTCTTCATCAATTTTTACCTGCTGCATACCATATCTAAAAGAGCCATCCCTATGGTAGCCAACCGGGGTCAGTGCGTTTCCGTTGGTTCCCAATCCAATGGTATAGGTTTTAATTCCAAATTCTACGGCTAGGTCAGCGGCGGTCTGCGGTTCAATAAAACCGGAGTTGTTCACTCCATCCGTTAAGAGAATGATGACCTTGCTTATGGCTTTGCTCTCTTTTAATCGGTTTACGGAAGTTGCCAAGCCCATACCTATGGCGGTCCCATCTTCCAGGTCGCCATACGAGATTTCCCGAAGGGCGTTCAAGACAATGGATTTATCACTTGTTATCGGGGTTTTGGTATAGCTTTCCCCTGCATAGCCCACCAAACCAATACGGTCGTTGGGTCTTTTTTTGATGAATTCCCCGGCCACATCCCTAAGGGCCGATAGTCGGTTGGGTTTTAGGTCCCTTGCCAGCATACTTGATGATACGTCTATGGCCATTACAATATCAATACCCTTTGTGGTCTTGGTGCGGGTGGAGATATCCTCTATTTGCGGACGGGCCATGGCGGTAATGACCGCGGCCAAGGCCAACAATCGCAAAGCAAAAAGTACGGGCTTTAATTTTGATGCCAAGCTACCGATGGTAAAACCCTTGATGCTTGAAATCTTCAAGGAGGCCGCCTCTTCCTTATGTTTGAACAAATACCATAGCAGTGCTATTGGTAGCAAGAGAAGCAACCAAAAAAACTGTGGATTTGCAAATTCGATATTGTCAAACATTTATACCTGTGTTTTTACGTCCAATGAGGTTAAAATCCTAGCTACAATCTGCTCTGCATAATCATCGCCATCTTCCCAGGTAATGATTATTTGTTGCATAAAACCCTTGCCCCCAAATGATAAAATATTGTACTTGGCCCTTCTTGATTGATTGTTCACGGGATTTTTAATGTTGCCGGTTCCATAGGTCTTAAGTCCTGCAATCCCTGATTTGGTCTCGAACTCCTCCTGCTTGGTAATGATGTTTCTGAGACCATACTGTTCAAAGGACGCCAAGGTGGCCCCAATGGCCGCTTCAAAATTGGGGTCCGCTTTTTCTTTATAGGTTACTGAAGAGGTGGCCACGGAAAATACACCTATATAACTACCATAGGAAAAGGTCTGAAATTCATTTATAAGTTCCTTGGTTTCTTCCGGAAGTTCCATTTCCTGCCTTACCAGTACATCCGGGGTCTCAATTTCTATTGGGGGATATCCATAAGAACTCGCAACCCACTCACCTTCCAACAATTCCTTGGTAGGATACCCAAAAACGGTATCCCTTACTTCTTTAAATCCATAATATGCCACGGAAAAGGCACTGCCCAAAACAAGGAGTCCAGCAAAAATGGCGGCGGCCCAAATAATTCTCTTCCGTTGTTTCTTTTTGGCAAGTTCCAGTTGATATTCCTCCGTTAGCATCAAATCCTCTTCGGTGGGTTCCGGGAGGGCATCATGGGTGCGTACCACAATCTGTTCCACGAGTTTGCGGTCCTCTTCGGCCACAGATGTGGAGGGTTTCGATTTTGCGAACTTGACCAAATCCGCCGTTTGGAGAATCTTTTGAAATTGCCGGATGGTTTCGTCATCCAGATTGAGCTCTCCGGCATCTTTGAGCAATTCCAGTTTGGTAATGAGCTGCGCCGTGGTACTTTCCAATGCGGATACATTTACGTCTTCCTCCAGATATGAACGAACAATATCGGTTAGTTCGGAATAGTATTTTTTGTACTCATCCTGTATTAGGTATCTGGAATTCTCTAATTTTTTTAGTTCCAAAAGAGCACGGTCATAAGGAGGTAGTAGTGCCTCCTTTTCTTCTTCTGTAAGTGGTTTTTTTCTTAGAAAGAACCAATAGACCAGACCTCCTATTATGCCCAACGCCAGTAAAATCCATAGAATGGCCATCCATATTTTGGCATAGCTCCTATCTACTTCGATGAGCGGCTTTATATCATACATTTTCTGTTTGGTGGTATCTACCACCACATCGGCAACCTTAATATTGAAGGAATCGGTGAAGAAGGGTTGTTCATTAATGGCAACTCTCTGGGGCGGAATGGTGTAGGAGCCACTATCAAATTGGGTAAGGGCGTACACTTGTTGCACGATCATGCGGCTATTGTCCCGTACCGTATCCTTCATAATGGCCTCCACGGTTTCCAAGGGAGAAAACGTCTGACCTTCTGGGAAATGCACCACATTCAAAGTATCGGTTTCCACTGTAATGGTGTACTGGATTTGCTCCCCGATCTTTATTCCTGCAGTATCTATTTGGGCCGTTACCTTGGATTCGGTTTGGGCCATGGTAAGGATAGGGAACAGCATCAGCACCAAAATCCCCAGTAAACGCGAGGGGATTTTACCAATATGTTTTAGTACCAGTTTTTCTATCTGCACCATTATCCGCGTCGTTTAAAATAGCCCAATAATTTTTTCACATAGCTTTCATCCACCCTGCAACTGATAATTCCACAGCCCGATTTGGTGAAGGAATCCGAGAAATAGTCCACTTTCTGCTTGTGAAATGCACCATAGGCATTGCGTACCTTTTTGGATCTTGTATTGACCAGTTGCAGCGCACCGGTTTCTGCATCCTGCATTTGCACCATCCCTAGATTGGGAATGGACTCTTCCTTGGCATCGTAAACCCTAATACCGGTTACATCGTGTTTGTTGCCCACTATTCGAAGCGTATTGTTGTAATCATCGGCAATGAAGTCGGACAGCACAAACACAATGGCCTTTTTCTTCATTACATTGGTCAAAAACTTGAGGGCCTCGGCAATATTGGTCTCACTGCTTTTCGGTGTAAACTCAAGGAGTTCCCTAATAATCCTCAAAACATGGCTCTTCCCTTTTTTCGGCGGAATATAAAGTTCCACTTCATCGGAGAATAGGATCAGGCCCACCTTATCGTTGTTCTGAAGTGCGGAAAAAGCCAGGGTGGCGGAGATTTCCGTGACCACTTCCTTTTTGAATTGATTGGTTGTACCAAACAACTCCGAACCACTCACGTCCACCATTAACATCATGGTAAGTTCCCGTTCCTCCTCAAAGACCTTTACGAAGGGCTCATTGTATCTAGCGGTTACATTCCAATCTATACTGCGTACGTCATCCCCAAATTGATATTGGCGCACTTCACTGAAAGTCATACCCCTACCTTTAAAGGTAGAGTGGTATTCCCCACCAAAAATATGGTCGGAAAGACGCCGAGTCTTGATTTCAATTTTACGTACTTTTTTAAGTAACTCTTTTGTATCCATCTGTAAGCAAACTATGTTTAGCTTTCAGTTTTTGGGTAATGGTAAGTTATTGTTCCGGTGAGGCTTCCGATTGTGCCCTGTTAAGGCACTTCAACCTCGTTCACAATCTTATTGATAATTTCTTCGGAAGTAATATTCTCAGCCTCTGCTTCATATGTAATTCCAATACGGTGTCTTAGTACGTCATGTACCACCGCTCTTACATCTTCAGGAATAACATACCCTCTTCTTTTAATAAATGCATAGCATTTGGAAGCATTGGCCAAATTGATACTTCCCCTTGGGGAGGCACCAAAACTGATGAGGGGCTTTAGGTTTTCAAGATTGTATTTTTCCGGATAGCGGGTGGCAAAAACCAAATCCAGGATATACTTCTCAATTTTTTCATCCATATATACATCCCTTACAGCTTGTTGTGCACTCAAAATCTGTTTTAGGGACACCACTGGTTTTACAGCCTCCGTGCTTCCTTTAAGGTTTTGTCTGATTATGAGCTGTTCCTCATTGAGTTTGGGATAATCTATAACGGTTTTAAGCATAAAACGGTCCACTTGTGCCTCGGGAAGCGGGTAGGTACCTTCTTGCTCCACAGGGTTTTGCGTGGCCATAACCAAAAACGGGGCATCCAATTTAAAGGTCTCATCGCCAATGGTCACCTGCTTTTCCTGCATGGCCTCAAGGAGGGCGGACTGCACCTTGGCAGGAGCCCTGTTGATTTCATCTGCCAAAACGAAATTGGCAAAAATGGGACCTTTTTTAATGGAAAAGTCGTTCTCTTTGATGTTGTAGATGAGCGTACCCACTACATCAGCAGGTAAGAGGTCAGGGGTAAACTGGATTCGGCTAAAACTGCCCTTTACGGCCTTGGAAAGGGTATTGATGGCCAGGGTCTTTGCCAGTCCGGGAACACCCTCTAACAGAATATGCCCTTGCCCCAACAGACCAATGAGCAAACGTTCCACCATATGTTTTTGGCCTACAATGGCCTTGTTCATCTCGTTTGTAAGCAAGTCGATAAAAGCACTTTCCTGTGCTATTTTCTCATTCACAGCACTAATATCTATAGTAGTGTTTTCTTCCATATAAACCTTAATTATTAGGTATTTAAGCAGATTTTTTTCTAGATCTGCAAAATGAAAATTAATTTAAAATTCATCTGTTAATTAATGGTTAAAAAAATCCGCGAAGCCCCAGTTTTGTGAAGGTTTTAAGGGTTTAATTTTATACTTTCACCCTATATGGCAAGTAAAGATTATTATTCCAAAGTGATTGTTGGAACCATGACCTGGGGAAGTTGGGGGAAACAACTTTCCACAAAGGCCATGACGGAACTCTTTCTACAATGCTTGGAAATGGGTCTCACTACATTTGATCACGCAGATATTTATGGGGATTATACCACGGAGGCCGAATTTGGTAAAGCGTTTGCCGCAAGTGGAGTGGACCGATCAAAAATCCAGCTGGTAACCAAATGTGGAATCCAAATGACCTCCGGCAGAAAAAATGCCATAAAGCATTACGAATACAGCAGTGATTACATCCTTTGGTCTGCCGAGGAATCGTTGCGAAAGCTGAAGACAGATTATCTGGACCTTTTTTTGCTTCATCGCCCAAGTCCCTTGATGGACCCTGATGAGGTAGCAAAGGCAATCAACACCTTGCTTGAAAGTGGCAAGATCAAACAGTTTGGGGTTTCCAATTTTACGCCCTCCCAGATAAACCTCTTGGAAAAAAATCTGGCCGTTGAAGCCAATCAAGTGGAATTTAGCCTGACGCATTTGGACCCGATATATGACGGTACCTTCGATGATACCATGGCTAATGCGCGCTTGGCCATGGCATGGAGCCCCTTGGGAAGTGTTTTCCGCGAGCATACCCCCAAGACAACTCGAATAAAGGAGTGCTTGTCCGTACTGGGCAACAAATACGAAGTTGATGAAAATCAATTGTTGTTGGAATGGTTGTTACATCATCCGGACAATCCGCGACCGGTTATCGGTACCACGACCCTAGAAAGAATTAAATCGTCAGCCAAGGCTAACGGAACCCTTTTGGAACCCCAGGATTGGTTTTTGCTGCTTGCGGCAAGCCTGGGCCATGAAGTTCCTTAAAAACACAACATGGAAAAACAGAATGTATTGATTACCGGGGCCACCAGTGGAATTGGGAAAGCCACTGCCGAATTATTGGCCAACAATGGCTTTAACCTTATTTTATGTGGCCGAAGACAGGAAAGGCTCCAGGCGCTCAAAGATGGTTTGGGAAAGAACACCAATGTACATATCCTAAAATTTGATGTTAGGGATAGGGATGCGGTTTTTCAGGCCATTTCAAGCTTGCCCAAGGAATTTTCCAAGATTGATGTATTGATCAACAATGCGGGAAACGCCCACGGGTTGGATCCCATTGATCGCGGTAGTATGGACGATTGGGACGCCATGTTGGACATAAACGTAAAAGGATTGCTCTATATGTCCAAGGCGGTGTTGCCCCAGATGGTCGAAAGAGAATCCGGACATATTATAAATATTGGATCAACCGCAGGCAAAGAAGTCTATCCGAAAGGAAATGTGTACTGTGCCAGCAAACATGCTGTGGATGCCATTAACCAGGGGATGCGCATAGATCTTAACGAACATGGCATTCGTGTGGGAGCTGTTAATCCAGGATTGGTGGAAACGGAGTTCAGTGATGTGCGATTTAAAGGCGACACGCAAAGGGCAGAAACCGTGTATACCGGATATCAACCATTAAAACCCAATGATATTGCGGACATCATCCATTTTGTAATTACCAGGCCATACCATGTAAATATTGCCGACTTGGTGGTGATGCCCACTGCCCAGGCCAGCAGTACTATTATCAAAAAAGAACTATGATCAATAAACGCCTTCTGGTCAAGAATCTATTGGCTCATAATGATGAAAATAGTTTTTATGACAAGAAGCGGTTTATATCCATTGGGGAAAAAGAGGGCAAGGCCAAATTTTTAAAACATGTTTGTGCCCTTGCCAACAGTAATCCCCTGAACAACTCGTTTATTGTGATCGGTGTGGAAGATGAAGACAATAAGATTGTTGGGGTTGATTTCTTTGACGACAGCAAAATCCAGAATTTGGTGAACGCCTATTTGGACAATCCTCCCATAATTTCCTATGAGAACATTCCGTTTCCGCACCTTCCCGAAGGTAAGGTGGTGGGTTTGGTCACCATTCGCTCCAATGGAAAGGTATGTGCCCTCCGCAAGAATATCTGGAAGTACTACGGAGGTGCTGTTTTTTTTAGGGAAGGAAGCATAAGCCTACCCAAAGCGTTTGACATCCAGCTAAAGGATATCAACTCGGAAGCCGTGGCCACCATAGAACAACATGCCAGGAACAATATTGAACTCACCTTGGATGGCGTGATCAGTTTCATCAATCATAGGCATGCAGATTTATCAAGCGACTACAAGGTTTTCAAAGAACAGTTTGTGGTATGTTGGGCCGGGAACAAAAAGCGGGTAAAGAACAAGACCTATTATTCCAGGGTAGACATTGAACTGATCAATGAACAAGTAAAGTTGTTTTATTCGGCCTTGGACGAAATCACCATCGATTACAATGAAGATTCGTTCACTACCATGGAATTTGTGCAACTGGGTTTGGGACCGGAGCAAAACTATTATCCGTTGGAAGAAGTAGTGATCACCTTTTCAGAAAATGGAAAATACACCATTAATAGTGAGTTGGTATTTGAACCTCCGCAGTACGACAAAAAAACCTTATACCATGTTTTGAACACCAATAATGTGCTGCTTCAAAAACTGGATAAGAAAATGGCCCTGAATCCCACTGAAGAAATGGATTTGCACCATTTACCGGCCACATATCTCATTTGCTACCTGAACGGTTTTGAAGAGGCCAAGGACCAAATGGAGCAGGCCAGGCCCCTCTTAAAATCCTTCAACACCAATATTTATCTATCGTTAAAGGAATCGCTTAGAATTCTTCGGAAGGTGAGATATAATTAATGCTTTTTTAGCCAGATTATCTGGTATGGCTGAAGTTCCAACAAACCACTGTTCACTTCAATTTTTGTTCCCGACACCAAATCAATGGGATTCCCTTGGGTAAAATATCCCAGTTTCATGATCCAACCCAAATCCAACACTTGGGGCTTTTCGTCAAAATTGCAGAGCACCATAATCCCCTGCTTGTTTCCGTCGCTTCTTTCATAAACCCAAATATGTTTATTTCCGCTCTGGTGCAGTTGCACATTATTGTGGTCTGCCAAAACAGGGTTGGCCTTGCGTACCGCAATAAGATGCTTGAGCTTGTTGTAAACCTTGGACTGTGGAAGTTCGGTATCCGTAATCTTATCAACCGCGCCCCAATCTTGCATGGGCCTGTTTACCCACCTGCTGTCACCACTTTTGGCTTCGTCCTTTGTGTAGGAATAGTCATTTAATGTAGCAATTTCATCTCCGGCATAAATCATCGGAATGCCGCCAAACGATAAAATTATTCCATGGAGCATAATGATTTTTGCCAAGGCCAATTCTATCCCTTGTTGATGCTTCTGTTCCAAGGCAGATTCCAGTCCAAGTAGGGAAGCGGCACTACCCGTAATACGGCCATCCCCGGTTTTGGGATTGTACATGAATAACAGTCCACGGGAAGGCGACCAATTCAATCGCTGGCAGTAATAATCCAATAAAAACTTGCGATGTTCATGGGGATTCCATCCCAAATCCTGGATAAAACGGTCCTCATAGCCCAGTCCTATGTCATCATGACAACGGATATAGTTGATCCAGGTACATTCTTTTGGCTTTCCTGGCACATGGGTCAGACTTCGTTGTAACAGCCCGGTTTTTTTTGTGGCTATGGAATTCCACAAAAGCGCCATCAAGGAGGCATTGTAGGCCACTTCACATTCATTGCCCAGTCTAGGGCCTTCGCCAAAATATTTAATGATATCAGTGGGAGCCACAATGGCCTCTGCTAAAAAGATAGTACCGGGAGCCACCACCTGTAAGCACATTCTAAATAGGGACACCAGCTCATGGGCTTCCGGTAAATTTTGTGAGATGGTTCCAATTTGTTTCCACAAAAAGGCCAAGGCATCAAATCGAACCACATCTACGCCCAGATTAACAAGTTTTACAAGGTTGGTGAGCATTTCCATGAACACCGCAGGATTGGTATAGTTAAGATCCCATTGATAGCTATTGAATACCGTCATCACCCATTTTTCCATTTCGGGGATATAGGTAAAGTTCCCCGGCGATGTCTCCGGAAACACTTCGGGCAAAACTTTTTCATATGCATCTGGAATGCTCCTGTCTTCAAAAGTGTAGTAGTACTCTTGGTATTTTTGATTGCCTAGTTTGGCTTTTTTCGCCCAGGAGTATTCATCCGAAGTGTGGTTGACCACAAAATCCAGCATCAATAAAATGCCCTCTTTTCTTAAAGCGGAGGTAAGTGCAAGAAGGTCCTTTTGCGAACCATATTTGGGGTCTACTTTGTAATAACTATTTACGGCATACCCGCCATCGTTTTCCCCTTTGGGTCTGGTGGTTATGGGCATGACATGGATAAAATTCACTCCCAAATCCTTCAAATAGGATATTTTTTTTCGCAACCCTTTAAGATCTTTGTTGAAGTTCTCCACATACAACTGCATGCCCACAATCTGTTCACTTTGGTACCATGGTCCAGCTTCCAACCTATTTAGGTCCTGTTTTCTCAATGTTTCTGGGCGAAGCTCAAAGAGTTTGGGAAGCAGTTTTAAAAGTTTTTCAAAGTCCTTATTGTGCTTTTCTATGTGATATAATGAAAAAAACAACTGTTGGATAAGGCTAAGGTTGGTATTGAGCCTTTGATCAAATGATGCTTGTGGACTTGGATTTTTGGTCCTTTTGGAAACGAGCCTATGTAATGCCGCTTGGTTCATTTACAGTTCAAGCTCGGATTTGGAAGGCAGGGAGGGAATAGCGCCATAGTTGGTTGTGGTTATGGCTCCGGCCCGGTTGGCCTTGGACACCATTTCGGATAGGATATCCATATCTTCATCAAGCGAATGGAAATGATCCAGGTCTGCAATTTGCTTGAGCAAACATCCAATAAAGGCATCTCCGGCCCCTGTGGTATCCACCGGGGTCACTTTTACGCTGGGAATCAGTTGGCGGTTTGACCCCACGCTTAATAAGGTACCTTCTTTGCCCAGGGTGATGGCAATGATCTTGGTGCCTACATCATGTAAAAAATTACAGGCCTGATCCATATCTTCTTTGCCAGAAAGCAGCTGGGCCTCTTCCAAGCTAAACTTGCACAAATGCGATTTTTCAATGAAGGGCATGCACTTTTTAATGAACTTATCCTCGTTCTCCTTCCAAAGATCTCCCCGAAAATTGGGATCAAAACTAATGAACATGTCCTTGGTCAATGCATCAAAAAGATATTTGCCATAGGCCATTTCCAAATCGCCTCCCAACAAAGCGGTCGCTGCGCCCAGGTGCAATATATTCCCGTGAAAATCTTTTCGATGGGATGGATCATAGACCAATTCCTTATCGGCTCCCCTGCTGAACACAAAATCCCGCTCGCCATCTTCGGCCAGCGAAACAAACGCAAGTGTGGTAAAGGTTTTGGAAATCTGTACCAAGGAAATATCCACGCCTTCCTGGCGGATAACATCTAGCAGAAATGTTCCAAAGGGGTCGTTCCCAACCGCGCCAATAAAAACGCCTTTTCCTCCCAGTTTGGAGATGGCACAGGCTACATTGGCGGGTGCGCCTCCAGCCTTTTTAGTGAAAAGTGTGGCTTTGGAAAGGTCATTGCCCTGATTTTCAGCAACAAAATCGATCAGGAGTTCACCTACACAAAATACTTTCTTCATTCTTGCTCATGAAATAGAATTCTCAATGTAGGAGAAATTGAAAGCTATTCCAAAATTTTGTGGGCTAAGACCGTAAAATATGTTGTGGAAGTGTCCTCGCACAAGGATTCACGAGCCTTGGCCTCCAGGGTGCTATTGGCTTCCAATGCTCCTGGATCAAATAAAAAGGCCACCTTCAGCTCTTGATTTTTTGCGAGTTTTTGGGTGATGCTTCCACCGGATTCAAGAATTTCCAGCACCTCTACATCAAAGACATATTTTTTGGCGGAACCACAGATTTCCTTATCACCCTGCATTTCGGAAAGTAATTTTATGGTGAATCGGAGTTCATTTGGTCCAATCATCTCCTGGTCAGGGAGGTCTGTGTTGGTATCTTGATTCGTTTGTTCTTGCTGCCCCTGAACCTGGTCATTTTCATTTAATCCCAAGTTATCCGTATTGGAACACGACTGGCCAATGGCAAAAAACAGAATTAGAATAAACGGTTTCATAAAACTGGTATTTAGGGATATACGTCAGAACACCACCTCATGGATGTTAAAAAGGGCATGAAATACTCATGCCCTTTTTTATGGTCAATTCACAGATTACTTCTTTATAATTTTAAAGTTTTCGTTGGTGGTTTGCCCCGTTATTTTAACGAAGTAGATACCGGCGGGACTATTGGATGCATTCCAAATAAATGGCTTGGAACTATCCACGTTGGTCCGGTCATAGACTTTTTGCCCGATCATATTGAAAATTTGGGCACTCACCTTGCTGTCCCTGTTGTTTTTAAGTGCAAAATAGAATTCACTTGTGGAAGGGTTGGGCCAAACTGCCGTTATAACCTCCGTTTCCAGTGTTGCTAAATTCTCCGGATCTTGGTTGGCTATTCCAGATGGTGGAATCACCATGGCGGTATCGCCGGAAGTGCCACTATCCACAGTTCCATAAATTTGGAATACCTGATCTGTAATGGCATCTCCAAACGCCACGGATTGGGATGTCCAGTCCACAGCTCCCGTACCAAATAAATCCCCCACATCCTTAAAGACAGCTTCGTTACCGATCAGGCCGGCCTGTGTTAACCAGAACCATTGGGTGCCATCTGGAAGAAAATTAAGATTGGCATAAACGGATAACCAGTAGGTACCAGCTTCCAAGACAAGGGCCTCGGGTAGATCAATGCCCAAATTGGTATTGGCGGGTTCTGAAGATGGGCTAATTGGGCCACTATCATAGACCACGGCACCAGGTTGTCCTCCATTGTTTTCATAGATCACCACATTGGCACTGGTCAAGGAAGGCCCACCGTTGGCCCCTCCAAAGGCAACCACGCTATTAATGGTCCACTGACTTCCTTCTGGTACAATGAAATCATCCGCCGATTGCGCAAGGGCACCACCAAAGTCGGGGAACAATTGTGACGGTCGACTACCAATGGCAGCTTCGTTCTGCTCGTAGATGGGAAGTTCGGTAAGGGTTACCGTGAAACCTTCGGCCACTTGTTCTTTCCCCGAAGTAGCCACCAATCCAATGGCGGCACTTCCCTCCATTCCGGGAGTAAAGGAAAGTTTGATGACATCTCCATCCAACTCAGCAGCAACCAAACCGGGGTTGGAATTCGTGAGCTCAATGGCAATGTCATTACCTCTGGAATGCACAAACAAATCCTTTACGTTGACTTCTTTGTCCGCACTACTTATGGGCAATACCATATCTGGCAACAAATACGCAACGCTTAGTTTGGATTCCCTAGATCTTGAAGCAAAGAATCGGGCGTTATAGATTCCATTTCCGTGGGCAGCTACGGCCACAAAACCATCCTTTCTGGTTCTCACCTGGGGAACTACAACATTACCAACGATGCAGGGTTCCCGATACCAGCGGGTTTTATCCCCGTTTAAACGGTAAGTGGCATAGAGACCTGTACTGGTCCCCACAAAATAGAGGTTGTTGTTTCCGTTGATGGCAAACCATCTTAAAGAAGGGCCATTTCCGGTACCATCCGCATTTTCCTCAAGGTTTCCACTGATACTCTCCCAGGTTTCACCTGCATTCCTACTCATAAATATACTCTTGATATTATAGTTGGAGAATACGGCGAACACGGTGTTCGAGTTGTTGGGATCCACATAGATCTGATTGATATTTCCTGGAGGCAACCCTTTACCTGAAGATATATCCACGGCAGGTTGGTCATCCAAATTGGCGTTTTCCACCTTAAAGATCATACCACTTGAAGTACCATAATAAAGTCTGTTGGCCACGGGATATCTGGAAACATCCAAACCGGTAATCACAGAACCGTCCGGAGTGGCCGTTTGGCCCTGCTCCACCCAGTTCACGGATGTGGGCGCATTGGAAAACAAGGGAATTTCATCCAAGTTGTTGTTACGCCACATACGGTCTCCCGCGGGCATGTACATGATATTGTCATTGATGGGGTCTAACATAAAAGGAGCTACGAAATCAAATCCGCTGGCGCCAGCAGGCTGGACCCGTGTAAATGAAATAAACTCACCGGCCTCATCAAAGTTAAATCGGAATACCACCCCAAACTGTGCGGAAACATATCGGGTTCTCCCTCCGTCGGCTATGGCATTAAAGGAACCGTCGCCCCCAAAATCCTCTTCCCAAGGATCTTGACCGTTGGTGGAATCCGTAAACCAAGTACCGTTGTCCTGGAATCCGGCAACCACATCCTGGCTATTCCCTTCTGGATCTATTGAAATGGCGTAGGGTTGTGTTGTAATGTATCCATTGTTCAGGGAGGTCCAACTGACTGGTTCCGAAGAGATGGTTATGTCCTCTGTAACCTGCACACCTCCATCGTTGGCAGAAATGGCCTTGTTGGGATCGGAAGGTAGAAATACGAGGTTATGTTGGTCGGGATGATGGTTCGGATATACGGCAAAACTATTGCTAAAAATGGTATATCCGCCAATCCAACTTTCAAACCCGGCGGGTGTGGTAAAGCCTGTGTTGGATCTATACAGGTTGGTACCTCCTAAGAATACAATATCCGGATTGGTTGGGTGCACTTTGATAACCATATTATAGGCACCTTGTAAGTTTAAATCACTGGCAATTCCACCTATTCCCAAAGGCAGATTGGCTGTTAGGTCTACCCATTGTTCTTCTGGGGTCTCAGCATCGGCTTGGTATCTCCACAAAAAGGCTTCCCCAGCATTGCTAAGGTCATAAGAGAAGAAAAAGATCCTGTTTTCATCTGATGGGTCATAGGCCATGACGGTTCTTCCGAAAGAGGGGAACAAACCTGCAGGAGTAATGTTCGTCCAAGTATCTCCATCGGTGGAGGTATAGAAACCAGCATTTTCGCCACCAAAGATATCCACGGTGGCATACAATGTTCCTCCAGGGGTTACAATGACTTCCGTCTGACTATCAAATCCGCTTGGTAACACCTCGTCAAAGGAGCGGGCCCCATTTTTGGAACGAAACAACCCATCAAAGGTGGCGGCATATACATGCCCTGTATGCGGATGAACGGCCAAACTATTGATCAAGTCAAAAGAGGAAAAGGAGGTGACATCATTATCGGATGTATTGCGCATCCTAAACCAACTTCTACCATTATTGTAGGACTTGAAAATTCCCGAACCTTGATAAAAGGCCCCGGGTGCACCGGCTGAATTTCCGAAACGCTCACCTGAGGCATAGTACCAAACATTCTGACGGGTTTTTCGTGGATCCTGTACAATGGCGGTTATGCTTGGTGATTGCCTTTTTCGGGTAGCACGTTTCCAAGTTTGGCCAGCATTTGTAGATCGCCATAGACCTCCGGAGACCCCACCGGCAAGAATGGTATTCTCATCCCTCATATCCAATGCCAACGCACGGGTTCTGCCCCCAACGTTGTACGGTCCACGGTTCCTAAAATAAAAATACTTCTTTTTGGAGGCTTCGCCCCCATAGGCCTTGGACATTTGCAACTGAATATCCGTGGAGTCAATCTTCCCTACGAATTCGGCTTCGCGTTCCCTTATTTGTTCCGGGATTTTTTTGGTAAATGGATCTTGGACCTGTCTGTGTTCATAGGACAGTCGATCCAAGGCGCGATCACCCACCGCTATGGGAGTGATGCCAACAGGACCCTTTTTACTATCGTAAATTTTGGTCTTTTTGTACAGATCATGCCCTTTTTGTGGAGCATCATCATGAGTGGTTTTTAGGTTTTGGGCTTGTAAACTGGTAAGTACCAGAAAAAAGCCCACTAAAAAAGCATAAAATGTTTTAGTGGGTAGTGTTCTTTTCATATAGTCGAGATTAAATGAATTAGCCTTTCAATATAACAAAAACCGACATAAATGTTAAGATTTTGCAAAATAATTCGATTAATGGAATTCCCCTTTTCCATTTTAGATAAAATAAGTCTTTTCTGTAGCTATCATTTCCAAAAGTTTACATTGTATTTGGACAAAGTTTCTTTTTGTTGTGTATCATTGCGCAAAATTTTCCTATGAGGACTTTGGTGATTGGCGATATACATTCTGGGGTGAGGGCATTGGAACAAATCCTGGAGCGTGCCAACGTTGATAAGAAGGATCATCTGATTTTTTTGGGCGACTATGTGGATGCCTGGAGCACAGCGGTGGAGACCGTGGATTTTCTCATTGATCTTGACCGGAACCACCACTGTACCTTTATTAGGGGAAACCATGACGAATTGTGTCGCGAATGGCTACTTACCGGCAATGAAAATCCAACATGGTTGGCACATGGCGGAACGGCCACCCGAAATTCCTACCAACAAGACCCAAGAAAAGATTGGGGGGCTCATTTGGAATTCTATGCGAACTTGAAAAACTATTATTTGGATCGCAACAACCGGCTATATCTCCATGCCGGATATACCAATTTAAAGGGGGTGGAATATGAATATTTCGACCAACTTTTTTATTGGGACCGTACCCTTTGGGAATTGGCCAAGGCCATTGATGAACGAATCGATGTTTCCCATCCAAATTTCCCACAGCGATTGACCCATTACAAGGAGGTTTTTATTGGGCACACCCCACTATCAAAAACAGCAGAGGCCGAACCCAAAAAAGGCGCCAATGTTTGGAATGTGGATACAGGCGCTGCCTTCAAGGGGGCATTGACCATAATGGATGTGGAATCCAAGGAATTTTGGCAGAGTGATCCCGTGCATACCCTATACCCGGGAGAGCGGGGAAGAAATTAAAATTTACCGGATTTATGCTTGTCTTGCCATTTGGCAAGTTCTTTCCATTGGCCTTGATATGCCATTTTGGCCTGCATGGGCCAAGAAGCGGGATCGTGGATACGATATCGCTTGCCCCCGGAATTTAAAACTTCCTGACATTTTACCGTAGAAACTTCAGAGAGGTCCTTCCAGGTCTTTATGTTGAAATTATGGAATAGACCCTCAATTTTAGGACCAATGCCCTCTACAATTTTAAGATCGTTTTCCTTGACGCGTCTACCAAGGGCTGCCTTGGCCGCTTTGGCATTAAATGGCGACTGCTGTTCTCCGCCATGGTCTAATTTGGCCACCGGAACACCTTCAGTATCCTGTGCGGGACTGTCCGATTGCTTTTCAAGACAAGCCTTAAGTTCGGATTTTAATTTTTCATTTTCTGCTTCCAATACTTTGGTTTCAGAAGAATGGTCAATGCTGGCGGCATCCTTTCCTTTCCCAATGAGGTATCCCAAAATACCAGCTATAATTCCAACCAAGGCCGGAATGATCCAGCACCAGATGTTTATGTTTTCATTACTCATTGTTTTAGGGTTTAGGGGTTGATGGATTCTTTTTCGGTCTCTTTCCGTGTAACCAAAGCATAGGAGATGATACCATGAAATATCCCATTGTGTTGTACCATATTTGAATCTGATTTCCCCAATACGCTCAGCTGTTCTTCTGGAATTCCACTTATGATGAAGTGGTTTTTCACGGAATGGGCCCTTGCGGTTCCCAAATCTGGGAAGGGGGTATTGTTTTCTTCTTGATCGCTATGGTGGCCAATTAGGGTGAGTTCCAATTCTGAATGGTTTGCCAGATGATTTTTTAATTGTTCAATACCAGCTTTTAATTCCGTGGAAATGGGCATTAGGAAAGTAGGGCTGGAGTGATGAAAATTGAAGTTATCATCCAATTGCAACGAAAAATTGCCATCGCTCATAGCAAAGGGATAAAGCGTTGGCGTACCTCCTTCGGGGGATTGCGCAGCAGCTTTAATCGGGGTATCCTTTGTGGGCATTTGGTCCAGGCAAACGCTGCATAGATTTAGGTACAAATAGGTCCCGATGGCTATTACGGCAACAATTCCTAATAGGTATAGGTGCTTATTTGTCATTGCAGGGTTTGTTGGTGTTCGTTCCTACAAAGTATTAAAAAAATGCTAAAAAACGGGAGTTTAAAGCAAAGAATCTGAGGCATTTAGCGCGTTTCTGTCATGGGAAGTCAAGGCGTGGTTTGCTAAACAGGCAACAATAATTACCAACCATACAATATTTCCGACCAGTGGTAAGAATCCCGATAGCGGTCAACATAATTAGTGGGAAATTTGTGCTATATATATTAGGTAAGGAACCCTATTTCTCCCGACGAAGTTCCGGCATTGAAATAGGGTTTAATTTAAGTTTGAGTTAGTTAAGTTGGTTTAAAAATCGTGGTTCCAGATGGGCTACGATTTTTATTTGGAAGTAGTTCTGTGCTTTCAAGTTTGAACGAGCGGACAATCACTTGAAAACAGATGGGCAGATAACTTAAAAAAAGGGACCGATTTTTCGGTCCCTTTTTTGTTTGAATCTATAAATCGAATTTGATGCCTTGTGCCAAGGGAAGTTCGGTGGTATAATTGATGGTGTTGGTCTGTCTTCTCATATAGATTTTCCAAGCATCGGAACCACTTTCACGACCACCTCCGGTTTCTTTCTCTCCACCAAAGGCACCTCCAATTTCCGCTCCGGATGTACCAATGTTCACATTGGCAATACCACAGTCACTACCGGAAGCCGACAAAAACCGCTCGGCCTCTCTTAGATTATTGGTCATAATTGCGGAAGACAGTCCTTGAACCACTCCATTCTGTTGGGCAATGGCGTCTTCCACGGAACCGGAATATTTCAATAAATATAGGATAGGCGCGAACGTTTCTTCCTGAACAATATGGAAATTGTTATCGGCCTCCACAATGGCGGGTTTTACATAACAGCCACTTTCATATCCTTCACCGGAAAGCACCCCGCCTTCAACCAAGACGCTGCCTCCTTCTTCCTGGGCTTTTTCCAGAGCTTCCGAGTACATTCTAACCGCATCTGTATCAATAAGCGGTCCTACATGATTGTTCTCATCTAAAGGATTACCTATTCGAAGTTGCTTATAGGCATCAGCCACCGCGTCTTTTACCTGATCATAAATTGATTCATGGATGATCAATCTACGGGTAGAGGTACAACGTTGTCCGGCAGTACCCACCGCACCAAATACTGCGCCGATCACCGTCATTTTAATATCTGCATCCGGAGTAACGATTATGGCATTGTTGCCTCCCAGCTCCAAAAGTGATTTACCCAATCGGGCGGCGACCGCCTGGGCCACAATTTTTCCCATTCGAATGGAACCTGTTGCAGAAACCAACGGAACCCTGGAATCATTGGTCATCAACTCTCCCACTTTGTAATCGCCATTGATCAAACAGGAGATACCTTCCGGCAGGTTGTTGTCCTTGAGTACTTGGGCAATGATATTTTGACAGGCCACACCGCACATCGGGGTTTTTTCAGAGGGCTTCCAAACACATACGTCACCACATACCCATGCCAAGGCAGTGTTCCAGGCCCATACGGCCACAGGAAAATTGAAGGCGGAGATAATACCAACTATTCCAAGAGGGTGGTACTGTTCGTACATGCGGTGACCAGGGCGCTCTGAATGCATGGTCAGCCCATGCAACTGTCTTGAAAGTCCCACTGCAAAATCGCAGATATCTATCATTTCCTGGACCTCGCCCAAACCTTCTTGGTAGGATTTTCCCATTTCGTAAGAAACCAACTTACCGAGCGGCTCCTTTAATTCGCGCAATTTCTCTCCAAACTGGCGAACCATTTCGCCGCGTTGCGGAGCTGGAACCAAACGCCATTCTTTAAAGGCCGTTGTGGCGGTTTCCATCACCTTTTCATAATCTTCGGGAGAAGTGGTTTTTACTTTTCCGATCAATGCTCCATCCACTGGGGAAAAGGAGGATATGGTATCTCCGGAACCAAAATTGTTGGAACCTGTTGAAGTACCTTCATTTATTGGGCCAAGACCTAGTTGTTCAAGGGCCTGGTCAATCCCAAAATCGACTGCAGTTTCTGACATTTATAACTTTTTAAACGTGAATTGTTATATTTTTCAAAATTACGAATAATCCGGGGGAACATAATGAAGAATTCCTAAAGGAAAAAATGTGTTAACAATAATACTATTCCGATCAAAGCGGGTAGTGCCTGGACCGTAAATATTTTTTTTGAGGCCGTTGCGGCTCCATAGATTCCGGCCACGGCAACACAAGCTAAAAAAAACAGGGCCACGTATACTTGCCAATCCGCATTTTGGATCAGTAGTGACCAAATGAGACCAGCGGCCAAAAAGCCATTGTACAAGCCTTGGTTTGCCGCCAAGGTCTTGGTGGGCTCGAACAGATCTTCTGGAAATTTTCTAAATACCTTTTTGGCTTTGGTGGTCCAGGCAAACATTTCCAACCACAAGAAGTAAAGATGTAAAATGGCCACAAGAACAATAAAAAATTTGGCGATCAGTAGTATCATCGGTCTTGGGCAATAAATCTTTTGTCAACGGGCATCACGGTCCCACAATTTTTGCACGTTCTAAGTTCTTTTGAGCCATAAAAATGTTCAAAGTGGCCCAAAAAATCCTTTTCTATATCGTGCAGTGTAAAATAGGCTTCATATAGTTTATGGTTGCAATTGTCGCAAAACCATAGGAGACCGTCATCCACGTTCATATGGTCCCTTTTGCGCTCCACCACCAATCCAATGGAGCCCTCATGCCTTACCGGGGAGTGCGGGACCTTGGCTGGATGCAAATACATATCGCCTGGACCCAGTTTCATGGTTTTCTTTTGTCCATCTTCCTGGATATGCACCTCAATATGCCCTTCCAATTGGTAAAACAATTCCTCGGTCTCATTGTAATGATAGTCCTTTCGGGCATTTGGCCCCGCCACGATCATTACGATATAATCCCCGGCATCCTTGTATAAATTTCTATTGCCCACCGGGGGTTTGAGGCTATCTCTATTTTCCTCTACCCATTGGTTTAAATTAAAGGGGGCTTGTATGGCCATGTCCAAGATTTTTTGAAAGGTATAAAAAACCTAATTGCGAACATAGGCTTTAACAAAAAGACCCATGCACAGTATGGGTCAGAAATACATTTTCCGAAGAATTTATTCTGCGTCCACCCGCATAAAAATCTGGGTAAAGTATGCTCTGCCTTCCTTGTCCAATTGTACACTCAAAGTGGTATGTGTAAAATCACCTTCCAAGGTGTTTTTGTGCGATGAACTTTTAAGCCAACCCTCCAAGGTCTTTTCGGCTGTGGAAAAATATCTCGCCACATTTTCACTTACCTGTACCGCATTGATTTCCGATGCAATCTGAGTGGCCCTATCGTCAAAATTGTCATGGCTCAGTTTGTTTTTGGAGATCATGTAATTGTTGTGGTTCTTTGCGTGAACATAGGAGGATGGACTGGATTGTAATGTGGATGCTCCAATGGAGACCCTGTGCTCATTTACAAGAGTTACCAGTTCCGACTCCATTTCTGAAGGATCAATGGTCACTTTTTCACTCTCCAGGAGGGATTCGGCCACCTCGTTTTCTTCTTCAACGGAGGAGGGAGTACTGCACATTGTCAACACAGCAAGGCATACAAAGACCCATAGGGTATTAAATACTTTTTTCATTTCCGGGGGTGTAGTTGGGGTCGTTCTAAAACCCCAGTGTTCTCCAGGCTAAACTAGAGGAGAGGATTGCCTTCACCACAAATTCTCTATAGGATTACAAAATAATCCGTTAAGATGTCAAAATGAGAAAAATTCTGAATGAACTACGTGAAAGTCAGTTCGTTTCATCGATAAAACCGAACCGTTTAAATGATGGTATTTACCTTTTGGGAAGCGGGTTCCTCTTCCAATTCGATGGTTTTGGCTTCCAAAACCCATGAGAAGACCAAAGCGCCAATATCTTTTATGGGATGGTAAAAAAGGGATTCGTTCTTTGTGTCCTCATTGATCAAATTCAACGGAGAGGTGAGGCGTTCGAAAAAGATGAGAAGTGCCCCTAGGATAATGGCAATCTTCAACATTCCAAAAAGACCACCAGCAACTTTGTTCAGTAATCCCAACATGGCAAAATCCGCAATTTTAGTTAGGAACTTGCCAGCAAAATGAATCAGGACCACAATCCCAAAAAAGGTAATCAGAAATGCGATGATCTTTAAATATTGACCATCCCATCCCATTTGTTGGTTGAGGTAATCCGCGGTTAAATAAGAGAAATGTATCGCCCCAAAAATTCCGGCAATGAGTGCAACAAGGGAGGCAATTTCAACAAAAAGGCCATTTTTTAGGCCCTTGTAGAGTCCCCATACCAAAAGCACCCCAAATACAATATCCAGAAAGTTCATCCTATTGATTTTAACAAATATAGGATATTGATCACTACCTTTGAAAACTGGTAACATTGGCTATGGCAAGGGACGAAAAACTTAAGCAACGATGGGAAAAATTGGTGGAAAAACTATCCTCCCAATTTTCGGATGGAGACCCATTGGATTTGGATGGGATCATTTACTTGGTAGGGGTCCAAGAGCTTGGGAAATACCATAAAAATTTCAAGAAGGATGAAAAGGTAAATCTCATGCATATTGCCATTTGCAGGTTGCTGGAACCCTATGGGTATTATGATTTTGATTATTTTGATGAGGATGGATGGCCCCATTATCGGGTGAAGGAACAATTGCCGCCCCTAAAGGCGGGAGAGCAGGCAGTATTGATGAAGGAGGCGTTGGTCCACTACTTTATGGAAAAGGAATACCTTGAATAAATTGCTGTTGAATTATGGAAAAACCGTTGTCATTCACCAACACAAACCGGGAGGAAAGAATCCTGAAATCGGTTAAAAAGACCTATGATCTCATTGTCATAGGAGGCGGGATTACGGGAGGTGGCATTGCTCTGGATGCCGCGTCCAGGGGACTAAAGGTCCTTTTGTTGGAAAAAGGGGATTTTGCTTCAGGCACCAGCAGCAAATCAACCAAATTGATCCATGGGGGACTGCGCTATCTCAAACAGTTCGATTTTTGGTTGGTAAAGGAAGTGGGTTCCGAAAGGGCCATTGTTCACAAATTGGCACCCCATTTGGTGCTTCCAGAGAAAATGTTGCTACCCCTAATTGAAGGAGGTTCTTATGGCAAGTGGTTGACATCCATTGGACTTAAGGTGTACGATATTCTTGCGCAGGTTAGCGGAGATGACAAGCGGCAAATGCTGGAAAAAAAACAGGCTTTAAAGCTAGAGCCACTTTTGCCCAAAAAGATTCTGAATGGGGCGGGCTACTATGCGGAATATCGAACCGATGATGCTCGACTGACCTTGGAGAACATTAAAACGAGTCTTCAATATGGTGCTGAAGCCTTCAATTATATGAAGGTTACTGGGTTCCAATATAAAGACAATCAAGTTTCTGGGGTAACCGTGGTGGATATGGCAACCGACACGGAGCACACAATAAGGTCCAAATACGTGATCAGTGCTGCCGGACCCTGGGTGGACGAACTTAGAACGTTGAACAACTCCAAAAAAGGAAAACGCTTGCACCTCACCAAAGGGGTTCATTTGGTTTTTCCCAAAGAGAAACTCCCCGTAAAACAATCGGTGTATTTCGATGTGCCGGATGGGCGGATGATTTTTGCCATTCCCAGGGGCAAGGTAACCTACGTGGGCACTACGGACACCAATTTTAATCTGGACAAAGACCGGGTAGGAACGGATTTGGCGGATGCCATTTATCTCATTTCTGCGGTTAACAATATGTTCCCTGAGATTCAACTGGAAATGTATGACATAATTTCCTCTTGGGCCGGATTGCGCCCCTTGATTCATGAAGAGGGTAAATCAGCCTCCGAGCTTTCCAGAAAGGATGAGATATTTACATCGGATACCGGATTGATAAGCATTGCGGGGGGTAAGTTGACAGGTTATCGGAAAATGGCCGAACGGACTGTAAACCGAATTGCGCAAAAATTGGAGGAGGACCATGGCGTTGAACTACCGCCCTGTAATACAGCCAATATTCCCCTTTGTGGCAGCGGATTCAAAAAATACAAACAGGTAAAAAAATACATTACCGAGGTATATCAACGTATTCAACCGGATGGATTCACTGAATACGATGCTTGGTACCTGGTGACCACCTATGGGAAACAAACCGAAATGATTTTGGGCCATTACGATTCCCTGAAAAACACGGATCCACAGCTACGGATGATGAGGGCAGAGGTACAATTTTCCATTGCACATGAAATGAGCATGAACCCGATGGATTTTTTCATAAGAAGAACGGGAAGGCTCTATTTTGATATTGAAAGTATCAGAAACCATTTGGATATGGTATTGGAAGAATTTAAAAGTTCATTTGGGTACGACAAAACCCAACTACAGTCCTTTAAGGAGCAGATGTTGCACGAACTTGATGTGCACTCCAATTTTTCACTTGATAGGCTTTAAGGAGCAATGTAAAGAGTGTCCCTAGCAGTGGGATTTCGTTATATTTGGGCAAATCAACTTTTCCAGGGTCCATGGATGGCAGCCTTTACTTTTTCTATGGTTGGTGGCAATTTGCGGTTTGTCTATTTGCCTTTTTTGCCCTGATTGCCATTTGGTGGCAAATTGGGAAAAAGCAAAACGATTTTGGACAGGTTTGGTTGGCCCTCTCTGTACTAGCGTGGGCTTTTTCCGGTCTGTTGGAAGTCTATTTTGCCCCTGGAAATCAAGAAAATACATTGTATTTGGAAAGTGGGCGCAGTATATGCTCCCTCTTCAACAGTCTTTTTATTTTGCTGGCACTACCTTGGTTCAGGTATCTTCCCAAGCCTATGGAGCCCATCATAAAAGGCGGCTTCTGGAAATTCATCGTTGGGATCCCATTTTTGTTCTGTCTTGTTTTTACCCTACATAAACTGGTGGTTGGAAGCGCTTATGAGTATGTCCAGGAACCCGATGTATACTACGCTGTTTTTACCCTTGTTTTTCTCGCAGGAGTGCTCTGGGAATCTTTTGCGAAACGAAGGCTTAAGGTGTTGTCCTGGCTTTCCCTGGCCTGTATCCTCATTATCCTTATTGCGCAGTTCTTCAAGCTTTCAGATTCGGAGATGGTACTGCTATTGTTCTCTGCCATTTTTAAAACCAGTCTGATCATGCTCTTTTTTGCATTGGCACTGAGTTGGGTGAAGGAGTTGGCAGAAAACATAATTCCAAAGTCGGCCAATTTAAGCTTGATTTTTTCCAAGGAAAAGGATATCACGGGTAAATGGGTAGCCACCGTACTGTTGAACGGGTTTCCTGGAACCAAGGAGCGAAAGATCATACTTAGTCCGAAGTTGAATGAACTTTTATTGGACTTTGCCCAAAGATGCAAACATGGCGAAAATCCTTGGTTGGAAATTAGGCCCAAGAACTTTTCTGCCCAGGAAAAAAAATATGATATTGGTGATTACAACCAAATCAAAAGATTGCTAAACGCCCTTTTGGATGGATTGTTTGGCAAGGGCAATTGGAGTCAGGAACAACATTTGATTCCACTAAAAAACACCTTGTTTGAAATGTCTGAAAGTAGGGACAGAAAGATTCGAATGATTCTACCTCCTGAAAATATATTCCTGTAAATCAGTCGCATAGACCTCAAATGTCAGATTCATACCTTACTGACATCTCATAAGCTTTTCCGACATACGTCCAGTTTTTCATGCTCTTTTTTCAATTTCCGGAAATTTTGAAAGTGGACCAATGAAAATCCAACATGCCTTATTGCTAACGATTATTTCCTTTGCTCCCGCGCAGGTTTTTGCACAGGGATTAGATCAAAAAATAAACGACTCCTTTATGCCATTTGCCATTTGGTGGGAATCCTTTATTCTGGGTACGGTACCCATAGGGGGAGCCAATATTCCCGTTGTGCTCATGCTACTTATCGCGGGAGCCCTCTTTTTTACCATCTACTTCAAAGGACTCAATGTGCGTCTTTTTCCGATGGCCATCAATGTGGTTCGGGGCAAGTACGACAAGATTGAAAGTGAAGCCGCAGGAGGGAATATGGGAGAGGTCAACCATTTTCAAGCTTTGGCTACTGCTGTTTCCGGAACGGTAGGGTTGGGAAATATTTCCATGGTGGCGGTTGCAATATCCATTGGAGGCCCAGGTGCAACATTTTGGATGATTTTGGCAGGGCTTTTAGGGATGTCAACCAAATTTGTGGAATGCACCTTGGGGGTAGCCTACCGCGATATTGATGAAAACGGGAAAGTGTTTGGTGGTCCCATGTACTACTTATCAAGAGGGTTAAAGGGAAAGGGATTAAGAAAATTGGGCAAGGTCTTGGCCGGCATTTTTGCCATGTTGTGCATTGGGGCTTCGCTGGGGGGTGGAAATGCATTTCAGACCAATCAGGCGGCAGCACAGATTATCAGTCAATTCCAAATAGAACATGAGGCATCTGGGAGCATTATAGGGGTTGCTTTTGCCATTTTTGTGGGCATAGTGATTATTGGAGGCATAAAACGCATTGCCAAGGTAACGGGCAAGGTGGTTCCATTTATGGCACTGCTCTATGTTTTGGCAGCGTTGTTTATTATTTTCTCAAATATCACCTTGGTCGATGATGCCTTTTCCTTGATCATTTCCGAAGCATTCACACCTAAAGCTACAATTACCGGTGGTTTCATCGGGGTAATGATCCAAGGATTTCGCCGCGCGGCATTTTCCAATGAAGCAGGTGCTGGGTCTTCTGCCATAGCACACGCTGCGGTGAACACACCCTTTGCTGCATCAGAGGGATTGGTAGGCTTGTTGGAACCCTTTATTGACACCGTGCTGATTTGTACCATGACCGCCATTGTGATTATCCTATTCAATATGGATGGGATGTTTGTTTATGGCGATGTGGTGAACGGCAAGGCATTGATGCTGGATGGATCCAGATTGGGCGGAATCAACCTTACCTCAGAGGCTTTTGAGCACGCCATTCACGGGTCCTCCAATGTATTGGTAATTGCCGTGATTCTCTTCGCATTTTCCACCATTCTTTCCTGGTCTTACTACGGTTTGCAAGCATGGAAATATCTATTTGGAAGGGGACAGTGGTCCGACCTAATTTATAAGGTCATATTTCTGTTGTTTACCGTTTTGGGCGCCGCCATTACCTTAGACGCCGTCATCAAATTTTCAGATGCCATGATACTGGCCTTGGTTTTTCCCAATATGATCGGGCTGCTCATTTTATATCCTAAGGCCAAGACAGAGCTGGAGAAATTTATGCAGGCCATAAAAGTCAACCTCCAAAAAGCTTGAATCAGGGTTGGCTTGTAGTGGACAAACCCACAATTTCCTGGGCCCAGGAGATGATCAGATTGATGGTGCCTTCATCCCATTTTCCGGGGTTACCTTCAAAAGAGTTTTTAGGGGTTTCGTGAATGGTGTTCCAATGATCCAGCCCTAGATATTCATGCAGCTTATGATCTTTATGTCCATTGCGTTCCAGTACCTCAATGATCATATGGTTGTCCTCGGCAGACATGATCCAATCATTGGTTCCCCTAAGGATTCGTACCGGTACCTGCACTTTTTCCCAAGCCCCAGCTAAGTCAAAATCCTGTAATTGCTGATAGTAGGATACGGGCCTCCCGTACATATGCGCCGCGGAATGATAATTGTGTTCTGCCAGGGAGGGGTAGGTATCAACGACCTCTTGATAGGTCTTTTTTTGAATCAACATTCCGTAGTACAACGGAAAATAGAAGTGGTTCATTTTCTGCACGATTTCCGATTCTGTATTCCCTTTAAATTGCAGGATTCGGCGCTCTATTTCCAGCATATGTTCAAACCAGGTCTTAAAGAAGGTACCATCAGAAATAACCCCGGCCAGATTAAATTCATTGGCCAGTACTGGGGCAAGGGCACTTCCCATGCTGGATCCATAGACCACTATTTTTGCGGGATCAACATAAGGCTTCTCCTTAAAATATTGGATGGCTGCACGGTAACCGGCAAGGTCGGCAAGAAAATCTGACTTGCCACAGTCGCCTTCACTATCGCCTACTCCTGGTTTTTCGATTCGCATGACCACCATTCCTGATTTTTCCACAAGATCTTTGATGGTCTGCACCCAATTCCCAGATCGCCCAGGATAGGTCTCTATACTGGAACAACTAAGCCCCCCGATCAGCACTACCGCGGGCTGTTTTCCCTGTTTTTTTGGTTTGGTTATGATGATACGCTGTGTAATGCCCCTATCGCTGGTAATCTCCTCATAAAATGTGTCCAAACCGGAATGCTTTTCTCGACTAACAGGATTAAAGATGACTGACTTTTCAATGATTTGATGGTTTCGGACCGCCTTGATTAAAGTGGGATCGTTGGCCCTAAGTCCATAAGACACCTCCGTCCATATTTCATCAGATAGTATTCCAATGCCATTGACCGCAACGATAAGATCTCCCGGTAAAAACCCAGCCCTTTGTAATGGGCTATTGGTGTCGAGTTCTTGTATTTTGGCGCCGGGCTTGTTGGAAGAAGGACCCTGGATTTTGGCCTCCCAGGAACTTCTTCTACCCAGTTCTTGGGCGTGGAAGGAAACACTTGACAACAATGTAAAAAAGAGCAAAAAGAACAGTCTACTTTTAAGTATCATGGACATGGATTTAAGTTTTCCTTAAAATTAGATTGCCTATTTTTAGACAAGCGACAATTTATGTCTAGCTCGGACTTTTTTATGTCAAATCCAGCAGAGTTATGACCTAGGAATTTCGTTTTCATGAAATCGACGACCAATTTTTATTTTTTTGGTTCCAGAATAGCCACCCACTGTATTTTTTGGGTGCTGTACTATATACTCTTTGGACTCATTTGGGCAGGTGAGGAAGGTTATCTGGCCTCCTTCTATTTAGAATTTATCCTACTTCCAACCCGAATTTTGGCGGCCTATATCACTTTGTATTATCTGCTTCCCCAATTTCTGTTGAAGAAAAAGTACATTGGTTTTCTACTGGGATATGCCACGGTATTGATACTGGGGGGTATTTTACAGCGAATCTTCATCCACTTTTTTTATGAAGCCCTGCTCCTTAACGATTCTGCCTCCGGCTTGTTCAGTATTAGAATGCTGGTCAGGGCCATAATTTTGATCAATACAACCGTTTTGTTTTTGCTAGGGATCAAATTGTTCCAGCTGTGGGCCATTGAACATGAAAAGAACAATAGGTTGGAAGGAGAAATCCTGGAAATAAGATCTAACCGAAAGACCCATCGGGTACCTGTGGAGAACATTCTTTTTGTAGAGGGGTTGGGAAATTACGTAACCTTCCACCTTAAGGACAAGGCCAAGATTACCAGTTATGCCAGTATTAAAGGCACTTTGGAACAATTGCCCTCCCATTTCAGACGGGTTCATAAGTCGTATATCGTCAACATTGAACACATCAAATCCTATGATGCCCTAAGCATTGATATCCAGGACACCTCCATTCCACGGGGGAAAAGTATTTCAGATGATGTGCTGTTGAACTAAACTAGTTCAGTTTTTCGGTAAGCTTCTTAAAAACCTTTTTGGGATTTTTGTTTTCATACAGTACTTGGTAGACTGCATTTATAATGGGGGTCTTTGTTTTTTTGGACCTGTTTTGGTTGATGTGGTAGGCACTTTTGGCGGCATAATAACCCTCTGCCACCATGTTCATTTCCATCATGGCGCTTTTTACGGTATACCCCTTTCCAATCATATTGCCAAACATACGGTTACGGCTAAAGGTGGAGTATCCTGTTACCAGAAGGTCGCCCAGATAGGCAGAATTGTTGATGTTGCGCTTCATCTTATAGACTTTGTCTATAAATCGTTTCATTTCCCTAATGGCATTGCTGATCAGCACACTTTGGAAATTATCCCCATATCCCAAACCATGGGCAATTCCCGCTGCTATGGCATATATGTTCTTGAGCATGGCCGCATATTCGGTACCAATGATATCATCAGAGATTTTGGTTCTTATGTAATGGCTTTGCAAGGCTTTGGCCACCATTTGGGCCTTGGATTCATCGGCACATGCTATGGTTAGATAAGAAAGTCTTTCCAGGGCCACCTCCTCCGCGTGGCACGGTCCGGTAATCACTCCAATGTTCTTAAATGGGATTTGGTATACATCGTGAAAGTGTTCCCCAACGATCAAACCGCTTTCCGGAACGATTCCCTTGATCGCAGAAAAAATGATTTTACCATCAAGCGTTGCAAAAAGCTTTTTCAGTTCTCCTTCCAAGAAAGCGGAAGGAATCGCGAAAATGAGCACATCACATGAATCTACCACCGTGTTCATATTGTTGCTGAGCAAAAGCTTGGAAACATCAAACTCAACAGAACTCAGATAATTTGGATTATGGCGTTCATTTTGAATATGGTCCAATGCAGATTCGCTCCTCATATACCAGGCAACTTGATCTTGTGTTTCCACGAGCATTTTCACAATTGCCGTGCCCCAACTGCCACCTCCAATAACGCCAAAGCGTAAATCCTTGTCCATTCCTGCGATTTGCCAACAAATCTAAAAAATATATCGAACCACGTATTAATAATTGATTATCAGCATATTACGTTTTTGGCATAGTGCTTGGTCTTATGGTATTGAATCAAAACACCCGAATTATGAAAAATGGAAAACTACTTCTTGGAATATTAAGTCTAGGCCTTTTGGTAAGTTCTTGTTATACCGAAGTGATCATAGAAGATGAATTTATTGAGGAGTCGCCGGTAAATACAGCATTGGTTTTGGAATCTTTTGACCTATGGTATGTTGATATCAATGCAACCAAGGGCAACGGGGAGGTTCCTTTTTTACAACGTGCATTTACCTTGTCTTTTGACCGTGGCGTTTTGTTGGCGAACAACAATTTAGTGGGCATCGGCAAAACTGGAAATGGTTTGGGGATTGATGTTGGCTCTTATGGGACTCTCTTTGGTGCTGTTGAAATTGATAACGATGTGGATGGAACCTGGGTGCTGGATGTCTTCGCCGTGAACAGCCACAGTTTGGAACTGTACGATTCAAGGTCCAATACTTCGTATATTCTTCGTGGATACCAACGCAACGGTTTTGATTACGATCAAATTTTCTATGATAACATCCATTACTTTTTACAGGAATATGAGGCTTGGGAAAAAACCTATACCAGCAAGTTGGGCGCCATCAACGACTTTGATGAAGAGAACTTTCTCCAGTTTGTGGCCGGGAACAACGGAGACTTTTTCCGGTCTTCCATAGACGGTTCTGGAACGGCAATTCCCAATTTGCAATGGGATTTTGAAGGGGACTATGAAGTTTTTGATGTGGCCAACGACCCCACATTCAAAACTTTAACACTGGATTATGACTTTCTGGACAATGACTATTTTGAACTTTACGTTATTGATGATAACACCATTGAATTGTACCATGTGGATAGCGGAACCGTTTACGAGTTCCAGGGTAGAGGATATATCGAATATCTGAAAGGGAACAAAAAGGTGGGAAAAAAGCGTTCAAAAGTTAAAAATTCCATAATGAACGTCACTAAACAAAGAAAAATGTAAGGAAGAATTTTAGTGTTCGACAATATAGACAAGTTTTTTGGTTGGTTATTTAGTTAAGAATCGCCTCAAGTTCTCAGCTTGGGGCGGTTCTTTTTTTATTACCTACATGGCGCTTTTTAAATTCGGATGGATTTTCGCCGCTTATGCCCTTAAATGTCCTGTTGAAATAGGATAAACTTTCAAAACCACATTCGTAGCATGCCTCCCCCACGTTTTTGCCCAAAAGCAACAATCTTTTGGCCTGACTTATTCTATACTGATTTAAAAAACGGGTAAACGTATTACCGGTTGCTTTTTTGAAATACCTACAGAACGCCTCTTTCCCCAGATTGCACATTCCAGCCACCTCCGCAATTTCAATTTTTCTTTGATAGTGTTGATCCACAAACCCATGGATATCCCTGAGCCTATCCTGCTCCTTTTTCTTGTAGCGGTTAACAAAGGGATCAGCATGGAGTAGGAAATATTCTTGACTCTGTGATAGTTCCCGAAGGATTTGGATACTTTCCATAAAGAAATCAAAGGGAGCAAGTAAATGGAGTTGTTTTAGCCGTTGGCCAACCTTTTGTTTCGTTTCCCCTTGGAAAACGATTCCGTGCCTTGATCTTTCAAAAAGTTCTAGAATGGAATCCAATTCCGGGACATTGGTCAATAGCTCCTCTTTAAATGAGGGTTTTATGTGCAGCACCTCTTTGATGTAATCCGATGTCACCCCATAATCAAAATTCAAATGGGGGATATTGGAACCAATAAAGACCAAGTCACTCTCCTTATAATTGGAAATACTGTCCCCCACATGTCTCGTTGCACTGGCCCCTTCAATATATACCAGCTCAAACTCCGGATGAAAATGCCAATAGAACAAATGATTAAGGCGCGGAAGATGTAAAAGTCGGAATGGACTTTTGGTATCCGGGGCTATGGTTTCTAATTGGATTTTCATTTTTATGCCATTCAAGTTAATAAAATAGCATGTAAATATCAATATTGTTCAAATATGTATCAATATGAAGGTGGAGCCCACAAAGGATGATCTTTAGTTTTATCCCATTCAAATTACAAGCAAAAACAGCGATCATGGAAAAAGATGCAAAATTGGAAATGGCCAATAAGGCCCATGAGGAAATCCCGGGGAATCCATCAACCGCAACCAGCAGTAAAATACAATTGAGCGACCGCTCCCATGGAGAACCCCTTCGCGTTCTGTCAGAAGAGGATTGGGAATTTTGGAAGCACAACGGCTATATCGTTATCAAAAATGCCATCAGCAGGGAGCAAGCTCAGGCAACTGCAGAATTCATTTGGGAATTTGATGAAAAAGACCCCAATGACCCGGCAACCTGGTATGCCCCTCCAAGGGCAGAGATGAAAATGAAAGAACTCACCGGTACTGGAATGGTTGAGGTATACAACAACCAACATTTGTGGAACAACCGCCAGATGCAACGGGTCTATGATGCCTTTGTGGATGTTTGGGGCACAGAGAAATTATGGGTCACCATTGATCGGGCCAATTTAAATTTCCCATTGCCACCCGGTGTTCAGAAGAAAGGATTCATTCATTGGGATTATGATCCGGAGACCAGGCCCCAAAATGTTCAAGGGGTGTTGGCCCTTAACGATCAAACAGATGAAAATATGGGAGGTTTCCAATGCATCCCCTGGTTGTATAGAAATTATGATACTTGGAAATTGACCCAACCAGAAGAGCGGGATCATTTTCAACCCGATTTGGAAGGTTTGGAAGACAAGATCGTAAAGGTAAAAATGGAAGCCGGAGATCTGTTGATTTTCAATAGTACGGAACCGCATGGAATCCGCCCCAATAAGTCCAAGGACAAGGTGCGCATTGCCCAATACATTTCCATGATGCCCGCCGAAGAAAATAATGAGGCCATGAGACAATGGCGTATCAACTCATGGAAGAATAGGGTGGCCCCGGAAGGCTATGCTTTTCCCGGTGACCCCAGAAATTGGGAACAAACAAAATATGGAACTGCCAAATTAAGTTCCCTGGGAGAGAAATTATTGGGGCTGAAAAAGTGGTAGGATCGCCAATTCCTTAAAAATGAGACCAATTATGGTCAACTTGGGGAATAATGGTATTTTTGCCGGCTTCAAGCAACAGCCATGAAAAAGTACCTGAACCTTTTCGATTTTTCGCAAAAAGTAAATTACCGTACCGAGGTGCTCTCCGGATTAACGGTGGCCTTGGCTTTGGTGCCGGAGGCCATAGCTTTTGCCTTTATTGCGGGACTATCGCCCTTGACCGGACTTTATGCTGCCTTTGTAATGGGGTTGGTGACCTCTATTTTGGGAGGTAGACCGGGAATGATATCCGGGGCGACCGGCGCAGTGGCTGTGGTGATTGTAAGCCTTGCGCAACAGTACGGGGTTGAATATGTGTTTGCCACCGTTGTTTTGGCCGGAATTCTTCAGATGGCTGCAGGGTTCCTGCGCTTGGGGAAACTTATGAGATTGGTACCGCATCCTGTAATTTTCGGATTTGTAAACGGATTGGCCATCATCATTTTTATGTCGCAGCTCGATCAGTTTAAGACGGTGGACGGTCATTGGCTTACGGGCTCTACCTTGTACATATTTCTGGGACTGGTGCTCCTAACCATGGTGGTAATCTGGGGATTGCCCAAACTGAGCAAGGTGGTTCCCGCCTCTTTGGTTGCCATTTTATTGGTGTTTGGTATAGTGTTTTTCTTAGGGATCGATACAAGGACCATTGGGGACATAGCATCTATAGAAGGAAGTTTCCCGCCATTTCATATTCCCGACCTGCCCTTTACTTTTGAAACCCTGCAAATTATTTTTCCCTATGCCGCAATTGTTGCGGGAGTTGGACTTATTGAAAGCTTGTTAACCTTGAACATTGTTGACGAAATCACCGAAACCAGGGGTCGCGGCAATAAGGAGGCTGTGGCCCAGGGTACCGCCAATATTTTATCTGGACTGTTTTCAGGTATGGGAGGCTGCGCCATGATTGGGCAGAGCTTGATCAATACTTCCAATGGTGCCAGGGCGAGGTTGTCTGGTATTGTGGCTTCCGTTATGTTGTTGGCTTTTGTGATGTTCGGTTCCAGTTTAATTGAAAAAGTACCCATGGCAGCCCTGACCGGCCTGATGATCATGGTGGCTCTTGGTACGTTTGAATGGGCTAGCTTAAGAACATTCCGAAGAATGCCAAAATCCGATGTTTTGGTGATGGTGCTGGTCACGTTGGTAACCGTGTTCCTGCACAATTTGGCTCTTGCCGTATTGGTTGGGGTAATCATCTCTGCCTTGGTATTTGCGTGGGACAACGCCATAAGGATCAGGGCCAGAAAGCATGTGGATGAAAATGGGATTAAGCATTATGAAATCTACGGGCCATTGTTCTTTGGAAGTACCACCTTGTTTGCTGAAAAGTTTGATGTGATGAACGACCCAGATGAGGTTGTCATCGATTTTGCAGAAAGTCGGGTAGTGGATATGTCGGCTATTGAAGCTGTGAATAAAATTACAGAACGATATTCTAAAGCTGGAAAAAAAGTCCATTTAAGGCATCTTAGCAAAGACTGCAGAAGATTGCTTCAAAATGCCGAGGACATCATTGAGGTAAATGTATTGGAAGACCCAACTTATAAAGTGGTTTCAGACAATATTAGGTAAAACCGAGAATTAGGTCAGAAAAGCAAATAAACGACCAACACAATTAAGCTCAATACAAGGGCAGTAATTATATACAGACGTATTTCTGCAATACGATCCCTTTTAGCTTGTGCAATAATTTTGTCCCGTATCTTTTTCTGCTCGAAGGGAGTAAGTTCCTTAAAATGGAGTTGGGTTTCATTGGAATAACCTTCGTAAGCCTCCCGTATGTCTTTAAAACTTTTACGTTTACGTAACAACAAACGGTTAGCTTTTACCACCAACATTGGTTGACTAGCAGAACCCATAATCTTCTCTTTACTTATTTGTTGTGAAAAAAAGATTTTGTTACAAAAACGGGAAATAATCTATTTGGTTCTCAACCTTCCATTAAACATACTCAGGTTGGGGGCGATTGGATTTCCAGAGGCCCTGCGCAACATGGTAATCTGACCGGTATGGTAGATACAATCGGACAGCATCCCATTGATCATATTCCAATATGGAAACCCTTTCTGGTCTTCCCTGCCTTGAAAGACAATCCTGAAATTTTCAAAATCCTCCGCTTGTTTGCCTGCCATTAGTTGACTGGCTTTTTGAAGGTTTTCCAAGGTTTTTCTTCTCAGCTTTTCATAAGGCCAATTTTTGTAATCCTCGGGGAGTTCATTGGCTTTGCCCAATGGGGCATTCTTGATCATTCCGGACATGGCATAGATGTGATGAAGGGTTTCCATAACGGTTCTGCTATCTTCGGATGGCTTATAGTCCAAATCCTCCTGGCGGAGGTCTTTGCTGGCCCAATGGAAACGGAATCCCAGACCGTCTATCATTCTAGCGGCCACATTCCCTGGACCATAATCTGCAGGGTAGTCCGGTATTTCGTAATATGGAACTTGGTCTTCTTGTGCATTCATGGTGATACCTAAAAGTAACAAAAGCACCACTGTTGTAAAAAATCGGGTTGGATTTAGGTTTTTCATTCTTCTGATTTGAGTGCCTAAAATAGCGGATCACGGATAACCCCCAGCTTATTTTTGCAAAGATTTAGCAAACGTGCCGTTATACTTCAAAGGTTAGGTGGAGCTCCTCGCCTTCTGCCAGAGCATTCCAGCGCGAAAGCAATTCGTGAAAAGAGCCTCGGATACGTTCCAATGATGCTGCAGTGAGGCCAATGGGCTGTCCAAGTTCATGTTCTTCCAGAATTTCCTTTAAGGTGGTTTCAAAATTGAATCCTTCAGGATGCTGATACTCCGTCATCAACAGATTGACCATGTGCTCGGTCTGCAAGGATTCTGGAGGAAGGTTGACCGGCATCAGGGCCTCGGGTCTTTGATCACGTGGGAGTTCAAAATCCTGGATGGTATACCCATCAGCCAATAATCCGTAGAATGCTTTTTTAAACCCAAGTTCGGTTTCAACAGCAAAGTGTGCCAAATCATGGGCTTCAAAACCGGGGTGCATTTGGGTCCAGGTTTTACTACCATCCTCACGTACGCAGGAAAGTGTACTAGGCTTGTCCCTGTGTTTCTTAAATTGAATTTTTAGCGACACAATTTTTTTAGTGATAAATGAAATTTCGCTTAAAGGTTGCGTCTACTCCAAATTTCATAAAGGGGAGCGCCTTTGCTGCTAAATCCTGAATGGTGCCAATTTCCGTCCTTCAATTCAAAATCGAAGCCTAGGCTGGCCCCTACCCGGGAATTGTCCCTAGAGAAGAATTCAATGTTTTCGGTATACTTGCCATCTATGGTGGTATAACTACCCCCTCCCGTGCCCATGAATTCCTTGGTTTCCGTATTGTAGGCAATCCACTGAAAACGCGTGCCGGATAGAATCTTCATGGTTTTTCTGGGTCTATTCGTGTCCCGAAAGCGCAATGTTCCGTCGGTTTTTCTGCCTGACATGAGCCAAGCACCCGCCAATGCGCCCGGAGATCCATCATCCAATCTTTTCCAAACGGTGTTATGCTCTTTTGCTTTGAGGGTGTTTTGGTCCAATTCTATTTCAAAGGTAACCTGACTGCCTACGCGTTCTGGTTTAGCGGTATCAAACTCAACGGTTTCCGTCAATTGGGAACCGTTCAATTCCCATCCGCCCCCATTGGTTTTGATAAATGCTCCGGTTTGGGCATCAAACCAAGTGGCAACCTGATGTCCTTCGGAAAAGATAACCACATTACGAACGGTCCGTCCGTCCTCGGTGGTCTGGATATTTTCCCATGCGCCAATTAAACTTTGGGCACAGACCAAATTGAGACAAAGGCAGGCGATAAGGGATAAAATAGCGTGTTTCATGTGTTATGTCTTGAAAAATTACCAACCCCAAAAGGGCATATCAAGCCATAGGAACACAAAATAGAATCAGGAGTCAAGGCCCCGAACCCTTCCCCAATTTACTTTTGTCTACCTGGGAAAAGAATCTACAGGGTGCGCAAGTATTCAGCAACATCCCTGGCCTGCTCCTCGGTCAGATTCTGATTGAGCATTATGGCGTTGTTATATTCCTTAAGCAATGCTTTTGCGATGGGATCTTCCCTAAGCATCACATCAGGATTGAGAATCATGTTCATGACCCATTCTGGGCTTCTTCTCTCATAGACCCCTTTCATGGCAGGTCCGATCATTCGCTGGTCCACCATGTGGCAAGCAACACAAATGGAATTAAAGGTAGATTCGCCCCTTGCCGCCATTTCCTCATCTATGGTATCAGAAAAAGTGACTTCTTTGATGGGCCCCACTCCTTTATTGTCCAAGTCCACTGGCACACCTTCAGCAGCTTCCTTTTTTTTGTCCTCTGTTTTGGAGCGACTTACTTCAAAACCATCCTTTTTTTCTTCCTTTTTTCCTCCACAGCTAGATACAAAGGCAGCTAGCGCTAGAAACAAGAGTAATCTTTTCATGTTGTTAAATTGTGTTGTAGTCAGTTGTATTTGTAGCTACTAAGATAGTTAAATGGGCAAAACTATTTGGTTCTTTATTTTGATGCCTCTAACATTTCGGAATGGGATGGCTCAACGCGAGTCAAAAAATGCCAATGCCCTTTTTTCAGAATAGGTCACATTGTCCTTGCCCCAAAACCCTACATGCCCACCATATTTTGGGATTTCCAAATGGATCAAATCGCTTTTTTCAGATACATCAATGGGATAACAGGCCCTGCCAAGAAAAGAGTCGTCCTCTGCGTTGATGATCAAAACAGGCACCTGGATTTCATCTAGAAATTGGAGGCAGCTGCACTGTTCATAGTAGTCCAAGGCATTCTTGAAGTTGTGTGCCTTACTGGTGTAGACATCATCAAAGTCCTTTAGCGTTTTGATGGATCTGATGTCTTTGTCGGAGATCAATTCGGGAAAGAGCTTTTGTTTTTGTTTAAGCTTGGCTATCAAATGTTTTTTAAACCTTTTGGCGTAGAGTACATTTTTATACATCAGTAATTGCTCGCACGAATCACGCAAACTACAGGGCACGGATATGGCTACGGCTGCTTTGACCTCTGCCGGCACTTGGTTGCCCTCGCCCAAATATTTTAAGGCAAGGTTTCCTCCCAAACTGAAACCCTTGAGATAAATCCCTACATAGTTACGTGCTGTTAAAATATGGTCCATAATGGCCACCAAATCTTCCGTGGCACCACTGTGGTAAGACCGGTACTCGGCATTGGGCTCTCCGCTGCACCCCCTGTAGTTGACAGCACAGGTGTCGTACCCATTTTGGTTAAGGAGTTTGGCACTTCCGGTTATATAAGGACGTTGCGCATCGCCCTCCAGTCCATGTAAAAGAACCACCAACTTTGAAGTTTTGTGGGTGGCATAGCTCCAATCCAGATCTAAAAAATCGCCATCAGGCAAATGTATCCTTTCACGGGTCTGTGCCACACCATTTACACGCCTAAATAGTCCATTGTATATCGTGGCCAGATGTCCATTTTTAAAGAAAAGGGGAGGGTGGTAGTTTGCGGGTATGATGGGCATTTCGAAAACCGAATTATAAACTAATCTTTTGGGAAGCGCTCCAGCAGTTTGGATTGTTGTTGGATTGCTTCCTTAAATTCGGATTTTAATTGGGCCACCAGTTCTCTGACCGACATTACATTATTGATGGTAGTTACCCCCTGACCCGCGGACCATATGGTCTTCCAGGCCTTTGCTTCGGTGTCCAATTCTTTTCCAAAATCAATTTTATGGTCTTTTTTGAGATCTTCTTCCGAGATTCCCGCCGCCTGAAGGCTGGCAGCCAAAAAGTTGGCATGTACCCCAGAAATTGCCGCGGTATAAACCACATCACTTGCACCCGCTTCTATGATCATTTTCCGATACTCGTCTGGTGCCTTGCTCTCTTCCACATTGATAAAACGAGTGCCCATATAAGCCAGGTCCGCACCCATTTGCATGGCTGTTGCAATATCCCTGCCGTTGCTGATGCAACCGGACAGGATGATTGTTTTGTTGAATATTTTTTTAACCTCGGCCACCAAGCTCATGGGATTCAAATTTCCAGCATGGCCTCCTGCACCGGCGGATACCAGGATAAGTCCGTCCACCCCTGCTTCAGCGGCCTTTTCCGCATGCCTTTTTTTGATGATATCGTGAAAAACAAGTCCACCATAACTATGGATGGCATTTACCACCATGCTAACGGCACCCAATGAAGTGATTACCAAGGGCACCTTGTGCTTTATGCACAACTTTACATCGGCTTCCAATCTGGGATTGGTGGGATGAACAATGAGATTTACGCCAAATGGGGCTGGTTTTTTGCCTGTTTCCTTTTCAAATTCCTGGAGTTCTGATTTGATTTGGATGAGCCATTCCTCAAAACCTTCACTGGTACGTTGGTTGAGCGCTGGGAAGGTGCCCACTATCCCATTTTTGCAACATTCCACCACCAACTTGGGTCCGGAAATCAAAAACATGGGAGCTGCGATGGCAGGGAGGTCTAAATCTTGGATAAATTTGGCTTTTTCACTCATAGCGAGGTTTTAGGTTTGAATTTAATCTTATTTGGGATGGATATGGACTTCAATTCCCAAAAAGTATGGTAATTTTACAATTATTATGCATGCATAACAAATTAATTCTATGTTTTTTAAGGAGTTTGAAGTTCGTTGGAGCGATTTGGATGCCAATAGGCATTTGGCCAATTCGGCCTATATCAATTTTATGAGCCATACCCGGATGTCGTACCTTACCCAACTCGGTTTTGCCCATAGGGAATTTGAAACCCACGGAATTGGGCCAGTAGTATTCTATGAACACATCTATTATTTTAGGGAAGTGTTTCCTGGTAAACCGATCAAGGTTTCCTTGGAATTTACAGGGATGAGTGCTGATGGAAAGTTCTTCGAGTTCCACCATAATTTCTATGATGCCCGTGGGAAACATTTGGCCCATTGCGAAATGATGTTTTCTTGGATCGACATGAACACCCGGAAACTAGTGCCCTTGCCACAGGAAGTATTGGCGACTTTTGAGGATCAGGAAAAAGCGGAATCTTTTAGGACATTGACCAAGGAAGACACACGAAGGCATGCCAAAGTCCCTAAAGACCTGGCATAAGTAACTCCTTAGGGGAACTCAACACGATCGGCAAAACGTTCGCCAAATCCAGATTGTTCCCCCTTGCAACTATTGATCACTGAATTTCTTTGGGTTAAATGGATGATGATCCTTGTTTGGGTCTTGTTCAGTTTGTCGATGCTTAAAAGACCAAGTGCTCCAAGCGTTTGCAATTCTGGTGAAATGGAAGTTAGCAATTTGTTGAGCTCTTTTTTTCTCTTTTTGGCCACGTAGGTCATAGCCTCTCTTGTTTTCTTGGAAGCCCATGTTCCTCTCAAGCCGCAATCATATCCCACTTCATATAAATTGGAAAGTTGACTTATCATATCTTGAGATGATAATTTAGTCTCATAAAGCTGGTTATGTTTGAAGATGTATTCGTCCAGCACATTTTTGGATGCACCACCTAATAACACAACATTACCGGTAATAAACCCGTGGTATGTTGGTATTCGTTCCCAGAGCCAAGCCCCTTCAATAATCCCGTCTCGGGAAATAAGATTCAAATGAACATGTGGCCCATAAACCGGTAAGATCAAGAAACGATGGTGCCGATAGTCAAAATCTATATCGCGTTCAATTAAGTCCACAAATACAAGAAGGTCAAACGAATCGAATTTTGCTTTTTTGATGGACTTGAGCTGATCAAGCGATTCCACGTCATGCAAAAAGTGTTGTAATTCGGTAACCATGTCCTGACCTTCAGCAAACCCAAAAGTCAAAAAGTAGAATGACAGAACCGTAACTTTAACCGTATGATGCATCTCTATTCCCTTATAATCAGGGAGCAGGCTTAGGCTTTCTACTGGCCAGGTACACTCCCAACAATACCAAAACAGTGGCCAAGACTTTAACCATGGTCAGACTGTCTTTTCCTGAGAACAAAGCAAAAAGTATGCCCAACAAGGGCTGTAAATACACAAAGGCCCCAACGGTTGATGCGCGCAATTGGGTAAGTGCATAGACATTGAACAAATAGGTCAAAAAGGTGGTGCCGATAACCACAAAAGCAATGGTGCCATAGCCCCACAAGGGGAGTGTACTCCATTCGATTTCCAAAAATTCGGGGAGGGTAATTGGAAAATTGATGATTACCCCCAGGGTAAACATCCACTTCATCAAGGTAAAGGGATGGTACTTTTCAATCAGCTTTTTCACCAAGATGAGGTAGGTGCCATACGTTGTGGCATTTACAATAAAGAGGAGATTCCCAATGGGAATATTGGGAGCATCCTGTCTTAGTTCAGCACCAAAAAGGATCAAAGTAACGGCACCTACAAACCCCAATAGTATTCCCATGCCTTTGTTCATGGTTATCCGCTCCCTAAGCAATATAGCAGACAAGGCCACCACAATAATGGGCGTGACGGTGATGAGTACGGAGCTATTGATCGGGGTTGACAGTTGGAGCCCCTTAAAAAAGGACAGCATATTGATGGACATTCCCAACAGGGCACAAATCAGAAGTCTACCCCAATCTTTGCGTTCAATTTTTTCTTTGGGGCCAAAAAAGGAAATTCCCCAAAACAAGATGGCAGCACCCACCACCCGTAACATGATAAACCCAAAAGGTTTTACATAGGTCGGCATCAGGCCTTTGGCCAGGGTATGGTTTATACCATAAATTGTGGTAGCCCCGAGGGCCGCCAGTAGCGCAAGGGTTCTTTTGTTCATGGATGCAAGGCTGCTCTGGCCGCTTCGACCACCTTTTTGGAATTCCCCACAAAGATTTGTTCATTGACGATGACAACTGGTCTTTTTAGGAAAGTATAATGTTCCAGGATCAATTTTTTGTAATCCTGCTCACCAAGTTGTTGTTCATGGAGTCCTCTTTGCCGGAACAGCATGGCCCGCCGGCTAAAAAGGGATTCAAAATTCCCGGATAACGTTGCCATTTCTGCAACCTGGGCCTCACTCATGGGTTCTGATTTTATTTCCTGGAGTACCACTCCATCAAGAGGTTCAAGTTCCTTTAAGATTCGTTGGCAGGTAGAACAACTACCTAGGTGGTATATTTTTTTCATAAGATAGTATTGCAATTCCTGTCAAAGCAGGATATTTTTAGTGGATTGACCAACCAAAGATCGCTCATTTGAAATTAAGAAAGGGCAAATTCGACGGCTTTCTGTGCATGGATTTTGGCCGTATCGAAAGTTGGGGTGTCCACCTCTTCCGAAGGAATTAGGATAGGGAGTTCCGTGCAACCCAAAATGATGCCCTGCGCACCCTGCTTTTCCAATTTTTTGATGATTTCCAAACACTTTTGTTTGGATTCCTCCGTAAAAATACCCTTGACCAATTCATTATAGATTATGGACTGCAGCACTTCCCTGTCGGCCAATTCCGGGATAAGGACCTCTAAGCCAAATTCAGTCTCCAGAATTTTGGTGTAAAAGTCTTTTTCCATGGTGAACTGGGTACCCAAAAGCGCTATTTTTTGAACTCCTTTTTGTTGTATGGCCTCTCCGGTGGCGCGGGCAATATGTAGAAATGGAATTTCTGTCGCATTGGTGATGGCATCGCTGACCAAGTGGATGGTATTGGTGCAAAGGAGAATTAAATCGGCTCCCCCCGCTTCCAGTTTTTGGGATTCGCGTGCCATGGCATGGCCAATTTGTTGCCAATCGTTGGCGAATGAATGGCGCTCAATTTCATCAAAATCGACGGAAGTAAGAATGCTCTTTGCAGAATGTGAACCACCGAGGGACTTGCGTACCATTTCATTGATGTGCTGGTAGTAAATTTTGGAGGATTCCCAGCTCATACCTCCTATCATACCAATGGTCTTCATAGGCTTATTTGGTTTTGGACAAATATTCCGCACCTTCAATAACAAAGGAAGTCAGAAATTTTGTGATATGTTGCTTCAATGACAAACTTGGCCTTAAAGTGGCCTGAGGTTCCAAACAAGAACAGTCCAAACAGTTTTCCATAATTTCACATTTAGATATTGATAAATATCGATTTAATCGACAAAAAAAAATACCTTGCCCAGGTATTCGTACACAAATGTATAAAACATATACATATTTATATATATAGATATGTTAAAATTTAGTTATGTCTTTGATCGAGAAGCAGTTTGATGTCATTTTAAAGAACAGGTTGATTTTCCAGCGAATTTTAGGTACCGCTCCCAAATCCGATTTGTTTAGAATTCCCAAAGGGTTTCCCAATAATATTTGGTGGAACATTGCCCATGCCATGGTAACCCAACAATTGTTGGTCTACAAACTTTCCGGACAAGCCTTTACCGTAGAACAGGAGCTCATTGATACTTACAGAAAGGGGACTAGACCTGAAGCAGAACCTTCCGATGAGGAATTTAATAAGGTGTTGGATTGTTTGACCAGCACGGTGGAGCGGATGCAGAAGGACTATGCCAATGGATTGTTCACAGACTTTGAGGCTTATATGACCACCCCTAAAATTGCCTTGGAAAGTGTGCAGGACGCCATTTCATTTTTGGCATTTCATGACGGAATCCATTTGGGTGCCGTGCTCGCCCTTCAAAAAGCACTCCGTGCTTAGTACTCATTGGGCCACCGGACGTTTTAGGTATTTATTGGCCTCTGCAAATGGGATGGTCAATACTTTGGGACCATCGGCATAGGAAGCAATTTCATATTGATTATATATCAATTGTAACCCATCCGGGGTATATCCCATAGCGTCGGACAAATGAAAAACATCTCCCTCAAACATGAAGCCGGTTGCATTGATATTATCATCTTGGGGGATAGCTTCTTGTATACGAAATTTGGTTTCAGCATAGTTCGTAAAACCTTCTTCGTCATCAAAAAGCTCCCAATTATCCATTTCTTCAGCCTTTACTTTGTCAAAATTCAAATAGGTAGTGGAACTATACCCATGGGCACCGCCCGTAAATGTGTAGGCCCCAAGAATCAACGTTAGTATGTTTTCGTCTTCATAAGCCACCTCACAATCTATCTTGGCTTCCCAGCCAACCGTCTCATCCGGAAACTTTTCCTGCAGTTCCTGAAAGCTTTTGCTAAAGGAGGCTATGGCCTTGCTCATGGAATCCACGCCTTCGGCATCATCAAACGAAAGTAGGGCAATGATTTCCTCTTCCACACTGTTGTTTATGGTTTTGCCCAGTGAGCTGCCATCCATCGCCTTGACGATTTCAATCTGAATATTGGGGCAATTTTCACAGGTTTGTTCGCTAACCTGATGGGGTTCAAAAGTAAGTTTATGGTCAGTTTCACAACCAAGGCACATAAGTAAGGTAAGCAATGCAAAGAACAACTTCTTCATGTAAGGAGGTTTAGGGTCTTTCAAAAATAAGACTTCATTGATTACTCCAAAAGATAACGATACATTTGTACGCATATCCAAAGACAATGAGCAATAAAAAATTACATTTCAATAGTAAGACCATTCATGGTGGGCAACAACCGGACAAGGCCTATGGCGCTGTGATGCCCCCTATTTATCAAACTTCCACCTATGCCCAGTCCACCCCAGGGGGACATATGGGATTTGAGTACTCCCGAAGCGGGAATCCGACCCGGACTGCCTTGGAGAATTCCCTGGCAAGCATTGAAAATGGAAATTATGGTCTGGCATTTGCAAGTGGGCTGTCTGCCATGGACGCAGTCATCAAATTACTGAATCCCGGGGATGAAGTGGTATCCACCAACGATTTGTATGGGGGAAGTTATCGATTGTTCAAACAGGTGTTTGAAAAATATGGTATTACCTTTCATTTTGTGGGCATGCAAGATATTGGTGCCATAGAAGAAAAGATCAATGGCAACACCAAGCTCATTTGGGTAGAGACGCCCACCAATCCCATGATGAACGTGGTTGATATCAAAGCGGTTTCACAGTTGGCAAAGCAACATACATTGTTGCTGGCCGTAGACAACACTTTTGCCACGCCTTATTTACAACGTCCTTTGGATTTGGGAGCGGATATCGTAATGCATTCCGCCACCAAATATTTGGGCGGACACAGTGATGTGGTTGTAGGAGCCTTGGTGGTCAAGGACAAGGAATTGGCAGACCAACTTTATTTCATTCAAAATGCGAGTGGTGCCGTTTGTGGCCCCATGGACAGTTTTTTGACATTGCGGGGCATAAAGACCCTTCATGTGCGGATGCAACGGCATTGTGAAAATGGGGAAGCCATTGCCAAGTACTTGGAAAAGCACCCAAAAATCGAAAAAGTGTATTGGCCCGGATTTGAGGACCACCCCAACCATGAAGTGGCCAAGTCGCAAATGAATGGGTTTGGTGGAATGATTTCATTTGTTCCCAAGGGGAGCAACTATGAAGACGCCATTAAAATTGTGGAAAAATTAGAGGTGTTTACCCTAGCGGAATCCTTGGGCGGAGTAGAAAGTTTGGCCGGGCATCCGGCCAGCATGACCCACGCCAGTATTCCGAAAACGGAAAGGGAAAAAAGCGGGGTGGTGGATGCCTTGATTCGATTGAGTGTGGGCATCGAGGATGTGAACGACCTAATAGCGGACTTGGAACAGGCATTGAAATAGCAGTTTTTGAAAAATTTTCAGAAAAAGGGCATTTGAATTATGTAAATAGTATAATTTTGCCGTCTAATTCCTAATTTGTTAAAATTCGCCCGCTGTCTAATCGGGCAAATTAAACCTGAAATCCGTTATATGGAAGCAAAAATCAAAGCATTTATGGATGAAGTAAAGGCCCGTAACGGACACGAGCCCGAGTTTATCCAAGCAGTTCAAGAGGTAGCGGAAACCGTTATCCCTTACATTGTTCAACATGATATCTACCATGGGAAAAACATCCTTTTGAGAATGGTGGAACCGGAGCGTTTGATGTCCTTTAGGGTAGCATGGGTGGATGATGAAGGAGAAATTCACGTAAACCGTGGATATCGTATACAAATGAACTCGGCCATTGGACCGTATAAAGGGGGACTTCGATTCCACCCTACGGTTAATGCCAGCGTGCTGAAGTTCCTTGCTTTTGAACAAGTATTCAAGAACAGTCTCACCACCTTGCCCATGGGCGGTGGTAAGGGAGGTTCGGATTTTGATCCCAAAGGTAAATCGGATGATGAGGTAATGCGTTTTTGCCATGCCTTTATGACCGAACTATGTAGACATATAGGACCCAATACAGATGTTCCGGCAGGAGATATTGGTGTGGGTGCCCGCGAGATTGGATTCCTCTTCGGGATGTACAAAAAGATTAGAAATGAGTTCACCGGGGTATTGACCGGTAAAGGGCGCTCTTGGGGTGGATCACTGATCAGACCGGAAGCTACCGGTTACGGAACCGTTTATTTCGCTGATAGCATGCTAAAAACCCAAAACCAATCCTTTGAAGGCAAAAAAGTGGTGATTTCCGGTTCTGGAAACGTGGCACAATTTGCTGCTGAAAAAGTATTGCAGTTGGGAGGAAAGGTATTGACCCTCTCCGATTCAGGAGGTTATATCGTGGACAAGGACGGAATAGATGCCGATAAATTGGCCTTTGTTATGGACCTTAAAAACAACAAAAGGGGCAGAATCTCTGAGTATGCGAATAAATACTCAAGCGCGGAATATCATAAAGGAAAAACCCCATGGGAGGTATCCTGTGATATTGCCCTGCCATGTGCCACGCAAAACGAATTGAACGGGGACGATGCTGCAACTTTGATCAAAAATGGCTGTATTGCGGTGGCTGAAGGGGCCAATATGCCCTCTACACCAGAGGCCATTCATGCTTTCCATGAAGCTAAGATTCTTTTCGCACCAGGAAAGGCTTCCAATGCAGGAGGGGTAGCGACTTCAGGGCTTGAAATGTCACAAAACTCCTTAAGAATAAGCTGGACCAGGGAAGAAGTTGATGAAAGGCTTAAAGGCATTATGGGCGATATCCACGATTCTTGTATAGAATATGGAAAAGAAGAAGACGGCTATTGCAACTATGTAAAAGGTGCCAATATTGCCGGATTTGTGAAGGTGGCCGACGCCATGTTGGCCCAAGGTGTGATCTAGCACTTCAAATCCCTTCAAATGAATTCCAAAGTGGGTGGTTGTCAATCACCCACTTTTTTTATCTTGATCATTCAGTGCGCAGATATGCAGGTAACCACCAAGGCCATAGTACTTTCTTCCATAAAATATGGGGATACAAGTCTTATTGTTAAGGCTTTTACCGAATCCCATGGTTTGAAGACCTATCTGCTCAAAGGAGTGCTCGCTTCCAAAAAAGGAAAGATCAAATCGGCTTATTTTCTTCCTTTGATGCATTTGGAGGTGGTTGCCGTTCACAAAAACAAGGGAACCCTGGAGCGGTTAAAGGAGGTAAAGGTTGCCATGCCATACCAATCACTTCATACCGATATTATAAAGAACAGTTTGGTGCTTTTTTTGGCGGAAATGTTGGCCAATAGTATTCAGGAAGAGGAGGAGGACCTGGCATTGTTCAATTATCTGGAGTATACCCTGCATTGGCTGGATGAACATTCGCCCCCACCCAATTTTCACCTTCTGTTTTTGTTGAACCTATCCAAGTATTTAGGATTTTATCCGGATGTGACACAACGGAACATGCCCTATTTTGATTTGGTGGAAGGGGAATTTACCACCGCTCCAACTTTAAACCCTTTGATCCAAGGCGATGAAATTGTCCATTTTCGCAAGCTGTTGGGCATAAATTTTGATGCACTTCAGACGGTACAAATAAACAAGCTCCAAAGACAGGAGTTATTAAAAAAAGTTATTCTGTATTTTGAATTACATTTGCACGGATTCAGAAAACCCAAGTCCCTGGCCGTATTAAATGCAGTATTTGAGTAGTATGCGCAACTTTGGCTTTATCCTCTTCTTTTTGATGGCCTCCTTTCAAGCATTTTCCCAGGAAATCACTGTTTTGGATACCGATACGGGGAATCCTGTGGCCAATATTGCCATTTTTAACAAGGACAGGTCCAAAACTTCGGTGTCAAACTTAAATGGAAAGGCCAATTTGGATGTTTTTGACAAAAATGAGCGCATAACCTTCCGTCATCTCAACTATCAAGAGCACATAACCACCAAGGCAAGAATTACAAAAAAGGGGAATAGGGTTTATTTGTCCGTGCGGCCCGAAGAACTTATGGAAGTCGTGCTTTCCGTATCCAAATGGGAGCAGCAAAAAAAGGATATTCCACAGAAAATAGAATCCATCGATGCCAAAACCATCAGTTTTACCAATCCCCAGACCTCGGCCGATTTGCTGCTGCAAAGCGGAAAGGTATTTGTACAGAAAAGTCAGCTGGGTGGCGGCAGCCCTATGATTCGCGGATTTGCCACCAACCGGTTGTTGCTTTCCGTGGACGGGGTACGGATGAACAATGCCATTTTTAGGGGCGGGAATATCCAAAATGTGATTTCAATAGATCCGTTCAATGTAAGAAATACCGAGGTGGTTTTTGGACCTGGTTCCGTGATCTATGGGAGTGATGCCATCGGAGGGGTGATGAACTTTTATACACACCGGCCCCGCTTTTCCTTTACTGATAGTCTAACGGTTTCGGGGAATGCCACCTATCGTTTTGCTTCTGCCAATAATGAGGGTACTGGCCATGTGGATTTGAATCTTGGACAGCAAAAATGGGCTTCTTTTACAAGTATCACCTATAGCAATTTTGAAGATTTGGTGATGGGAAAATTTGGTCCTGATTCTTATTTAAGAAACAATTTTGTAGTTCGTGCGGATGGAGAAGATCAGCTGGTGACCAATCCGGACCCAAGAAAACAGGTTTCATCAGGGTATGACCAAATCAACCTGATGCAGAAATTTACCTACAGGCCAAATAAGACATGGAACTACGATTTGGGATTGCATTATTCCGAAACTTCGGATTATTCGAGATACGACCGTTTGATCAGACCTGATAATGAAGGGGATGGACTCCGTTACGCAGAGTGGTTCTATGGCCCCCAGAAATGGTTCATGGGAAATTTTCAAGCCACAAAACAGGGCAAGAACAAATTTTATGATGGCGTAAAGCTTACAGCGGCCTATCAATTTTTTGAGGAAAGTAGAAACAGTCGTGACTTTCAGTCCGTAGATCGGATCAGTACCAAGGAACAAGTAAATGCTATCTCCCTAAATCTTGATTTTGAGAACAAAAAGATTGGAGATCTACGATTGTATTATGGGGCCGAATATATTTTTAACAAAGTACGTTCCATGGGTAGTCAGATGAATATTTTGAACAACGATCAGGCTGAGGCCGCCCCCAGATACCCAGATGGGGCCACTTGGCAGACCTTTGCGGGCTATATCAATGGGGAATACAAGCTGAAACCCAACTTTACCTTGCTTTCCGGTGCACGCTACAGTCAGGTTTGGGTAGATGCCCAGTTTGACAAAACATTCTACCCCTTCCCTTTTGACGAGGCCGATTTGATTACTGGTGCGTTTACCGGGAGTGTGGGATTTAGTTGGTTCCCCAAGGCCAATTTACAGATTACCTTAAATGGTTCCACCGGATTTAGGGCACCAAACATAGATGACATTGGAAAAGTGTTTGATTCCGAACCAGGCGCCGTGGTGGTGCCCAACCCTGATTTGGAACCGGAGTATGCCTATAATGCCGAATTGGGAATCCGGAAAAATGTAAAGGACAAAATTGTGGTAAAAGGTGCTGCTTTTTACACTTATCTGGTAGATGCTTTGGTGCGAAGGGATTTTACTTTTAATGGGGAAACAGAAATTGTGTACAATGGGGAGTTGAGCAGGGTACAGGCCATACAAAATGCGGCCAAGGCCTATGTATATGGTTTTGAATTGGGCATTGAGGCCTTTTTGGATGAGAATTGGTCCCTGTCCTCCAATTTAACCCTGACCGAAGGTACAGAAGAGGACGATACCGGGGAAGATACACCGGCCCGACATGCTGCCCCCACCTTTGGGGATGTTCATTTGGTTTGGCAAAACCAGAAACTTAAAATGGACTTTTTCCTAAATTATAATGGTGAAATCGATTATAACGATTTGGCGCTTTCAGAACGGAGCAAACCCTTTATCTACGCTGAGGATGAAAATGGGAACCCCTATAGTCCGTCCTGGCATACGCTAAACTTCAGGTCCCAGTACCAAATTACCCACGATCTACGTGCATTTTTAAGTTTGGAGAATTTGACCAATGAGCGGTATAGGACCTATTCTTCCGGTATAGTCGCCCCCGGCACCAACTTAATAATGGGGGTGGGATATAACTTCTAAATAAAATAGCCCGGATTTCCGGGCTATTGTTTGGTTTAGGTGTTATGGACAATGTTAATCCCTGGAGTCGTCTGCTATGTTTTTAAGCTCTTCTGCTTTTTTGTCTGCAGCTTCCTTGATGTCATTTCCCATTTCCTTGGCCTTGTCCAAGGTTTCCTCACCGGCTTTTTGCAAACTGTCCAAGGCTTGTTCTCCAGCCTCTTTGACTTCATCACCAGCTTCCTTTACGGCATCCATGGCATCATTGGCGGCATCCTTTAAATTGTCTCCGGCCTCTTCCAAAGCTTGCTCGGTTTCCTCAGAAGCCTCTTTTGCCTTGTCCGCAGCTTCCTTACAGGAAACCGTAACCGACATTGATAGCGCCAAGGCCATCATTCCAACTACTACTTTTTTCATATTAAAATGGTTTAGTGTTAAAGGCGTCAATATAGAAATTTTAAAGGAATTGATATTTACGGACCTATCATATTTAGGTTAAGCCCATTATGCCCTTTAATTACACGGTTTTGGCAATCGATATTCCAGCTAAATTTTTAATTTTGCAAACTTGGAATTCTAGAAGTAGTAGCAGTACATATGAAGTTTGCGGAATATAAAGGATTGGATTTGCCCAAAGTATCTGATGAGGTGTTGTCTTTTTGGAAGGAGCATCAAATCTTTGAAAAAAGTGTGACCACTAGGGAGGGCAAGGAAAGCTACGTATTTTATGAAGGGCCACCTTCAGCCAACGGGATGCCCGGGATACACCACGTGATGGCCAGGACCATTAAGGATATTTTTCCGCGGTACAAGACCATGAAAGGTTACCAGGTGAAGCGAAAAGCCGGTTGGGACACCCATGGTCTGCCCATTGAAATTGGCGTGGAGAAAGAACTGGGGATAACCAAGGAGGACATTGGCAAAAAGATATCTGTGGAAGAGTACAACGCTGCTTGTAAAAAAGCCGTGATGCGTTACACGGATGTGTGGAACGAGATGACCGAAAAAGTAGGATACTGGGTGGACATGGACGACCCGTATATTACCTACAAATCCAAATATATGGAGTCTGTTTGGTGGTTGCTCAAACAGATCTACAACAAAGGACTTTTGTATAAGGGGTATACTATCCAACCGTATTCCCCTAAGGCCGGAACGGGATTGAGTTCCCATGAGCTGAACCAGCCCGGAACCTATCAAGATGTAACGGATACCACGGTAACGGCCCAATTCAAGGCTAAAAAAGAATCCCTGCCGGAATTTTTACGGTCGGAAGAAGGGGATATCCACTTTCTGGCCTGGACGACAACTCCTTGGACGCTGCCTTCCAACACCGCTTTAACGGTAGGTCCCAAAATTGAATATGTCCTAGTAAAGAGTTTTAACCAATATACATTTGAACCTATAAAGGTTGTGCTTGCCAAAGCATTGGTGGGCAAACAATTTGCCGGTAAATTCTTTGAAGCCGAGAGTGAAGAGGACTTTTCCAACTACCAGGCCGGCGATAAAAAAATACCTTTTAAACAAGTACAGAGCTTTATAGGCAAGGATTTGGTGGGCATCCAATATGAGCAATTATTGCCTTACACCCTGCCCTACGAAAATCCGGAGAACGCCTTTAGGGTAATCAGTGGGGATTTTGTTACCACGGAAGACGGTACCGGTATTGTACACACTGCACCAACCTTTGGTGCGGACGATGCCTTGGTGGCCAAACAGGCCACGCCTCCTGTGCCGCCCATGTTGGTTTTGGACGAGAACAACAACCCAGTTCCTTTAGTAGACCTTCAGGGAAGGTTTAGGCCTGAAATGAAGGAATTGGCCGGCAAGTATGTCAAGAACGAGTATTATGAAGATGGCGAGGCCCCCGATAAATCCGTGGATGTGGAGTTGGCCATCAAGCTAAAAGAAGAAAACAAGGCATTTAAAGTGGAGAAATACCTCCACAGTTATCCCAATTGTTGGAGAACAGATAAACCAATATTGTACTACCCCCTGGATTCCTGGTTTGTGAAAGTGACCGATATCAAGGACCGTATGTTCGAGTTAAATCAGTCCATTAACTGGAAACCAAAAGCAACAGGGGAGGGAAGATTCGGAAATTGGTTAGCCAATGCCAATGACTGGAACCTATCCCGATCAAGGTATTGGGGGATTCCCCTTCCTATTTGGCGAACTGATGATGGCCAGGAGGAGATGATCATAGGTTCTGTTGAGGAACTCAAAAAAGAAATGGCCAAGGCCGTTGAAACAGGGGTTCTGGAAAAAGATCTTTTTGAGGATTTTGTAATTGGCGACATGAGCGAGGCCAATTATGACAAAATAGACCTCCATAAAAATATTGTGGACCAGATTACCTTGGTCTCCCCATCGGGCAAACCCATGAAACGGGAATCTGACCTGATCGATGTTTGGTTTGATAGCGGTTCCATGCCTTATGCCCAATGGCATTACCCTTTTGAAAACAAGGAATTGGTGGATGATGGAGTGGCATTCCCAGCCAACTTTATTGCTGAGGGCGTAGATCAAACCAGGGGATGGTTCTACACATTGCATGCCATTGCCACCATGGTCTTTGATACGGTATCGTACAAAAATGTGGTGTCCAACGGGTTGGTACTGGACAAGGAAGGCAAAAAGATGTCCAAGAGATTGGGCAATGCTGTTGACCCCTTCGAGGTACTTCCCGAACACGGTGCGGACGCCACGCGTTGGTATATGATATCCAATGCCAATCCTTGGGACAATCTTAAGTTTGATATTGATGGTATAGTGGAGGTCAAAAGAAAGTTCTTTGGCACCCTCTACAATACCTATTCGTTTATGGCTTTGTACGCCAATATTGATGGGTTTACATATGCTGAAGACGACATTGCACTACAAGATAGACCGGAGATCGATCAGTGGATTTTATCCGAACTACATACATTGATCCAAAAAGTGGACGAGGCCTATGCCGATTATGAGGCGACCAAGGCCGCCAGGATGATTTCTGACTTTGTACAGGAGAATCTGAGTAACTGGTACGTGCGTTTGAGCAGAAGACGTTTTTGGAAAGGCGACTATCAGCAAGATAAAATCTCGGCGTACCAAACCTTGTATAGCTGTTTAAATACAGTGGCAAAACTTTCCGCTCCCATTGCACCTTTTTATATGGAGCGTCTATACAAGGACTTGGATACCAATACGGGTAAAGAAGGTTTTGAAAGTGTGCACTTGGCAGATTTCCCTGTTTTTGACGCCAGTTTCGTCAACGCAAAACTGGAAAGCAAGATGCATATGGCACAAAAGATTTCCTCCTTGGTGCTGTCCATCAGACAAAAGGAGAAAATCAAGGTTCGCCAACCTTTGCAAAAGGTGATGATTCCCATTTTGGATGCTGCCCAGAAGGAAGAAATAGAAGCGGTTTCGGCCTTGATCAAATCTGAAGTCAACGTAAAGGAAATAGAATTACTGGACGATGCTTCGGATATTTTGGTTAAACAAATAAAACCTAACTTTAAGGTTTTGGGCCCTCGTTTTGGGAAAGATATGAAGGCGATTGCTGCCGCTGTGAATCAGTTGGGCCAAGAAGACATCCAAAAAATAGAGCGGGAAGGCGAATTAATGCTTGAATTGGAAAATAAAAGTATTAATTTACAGTTAACCGATGTAGAGATCAGCTCGCAAGATATTGAAGGTTGGTTGGTGGCAAGTTCAGGGCCCCTAACAGTGGCGTTGGACGTTACCATAGACGATAACCTGAAAAAAGAAGGCATTGCGAGGGAATTGGTCAACAGAATTCAGAACATTAGGAAGGAATCCGGTTTTGAAGTGACCGACAAGATTGATATTAAAATATTAAAGGACGGCTTGGTGGAAAATGCGGTTTCAAGCAATGAGGAATACATAAAGACCGAAACCCTTACCGCAGAGCTTAATTTAGAAGAGAACCTAGAAGAGGGCATTGCAATTGCCTTCGATGAAGTGAATACAAAATTGTTTATCCAAAAGCATTAGATATGGCACAAGACTTAAAAGTAAGATATTCGGATAAAGACCTCGAGGAATTTAGAACACTCATTGAGGAAAAAATAGAAAAGGCCAAAAAGCATTTGGAACTGTTGAAGAGTTCCTATATGAACGATGGCAACAATGGTACGGACGATACCTCGCCAACCTTCAAGGCATTTGAGGAAGGTTCCGAGACCATGAGCAAGGAGGCCAACACCCAGTTGGCCATTCGCCAAGAGAAATTTATCCGGGACCTAAAAAACGCATTGCTCCGTATAGAGAACAAAACCTATGGTATTTGCCGCGTTACCGGTAAATTGATCAATAAGGAACGCCTTAAACTTGTTCCGCATGCCACATTGAGCATAGAGGCCAAGAATATGCAGAAATAAATTAACGCCTTCGGGCGTTTTTTTGTTTATGAGAACCGTATTCGTATTGCTCATCCTTTTTGGGACCACACAGATGACGGGGCAAAAAATAATTCGTAAAGCCTTGTTGGATACCCAAACGGAATACATCCAAATAGATTGCAATTTTTGTTATCAACTGGTTCTGCGTACCGCTGGTTCTGGTGAAGTAAGGGTAGAGGCCAATATGGAGGGGGAATATGCCCAGGATTTGCTCGTTTCCATGGAGGAAAAAGGGAACACCATGGTAATCAGTCCAGGGTTCCAACCCAATTTTACCAACCCCAACGATAAATTAAGTGCCCACAAGGTCATTTCAATTTCCTTGAGCATTACTGTACCGGAATTTCGGAATATTTCCGTATTTGGCACCAACAGCCATGTGGATGTGCAAGGAAGTTTCCAGAAATTGGCCGTAAAGCTTTCCAATGGAAGATGTTCGCTACGGGACGTGAGCGGGACGGCAGAAGTGGAGACCCAAAAAGGAGACATCCTATTGGTTGCGGATAATGGCAATATTGTTGCAGAAAGTGCATATGGAAAGGTCTTTACAGAGCAAATTCCATTAGGGGACAACCAATATTTTTTGAAGACTGTGGAAGGCATTATCCAGCTGAAGAAAACGAAATAATATCCCTACTTTTGCGCAATCTCTTTTTAAAGGCATGAATTTAAAAAAGTCACTCATACTCATTGTGTTGGTCCTTGTTGTGGATCAATTGAGCAAAATATATATCAAGACCCATTTTGAACTTGGCCATACCCAGGATGTCATGAGCTGGTTCAAACTTCGGTTCATCGAAAATCCAGGAGCGGCATGGGGTTTTAAATTGAGTGATTTTCTTCCCATTTCCGATGCCACGGGAAAATTGATCCTTACCATCTTCAGACTTTTTGCAATTACGGGAATTGGGTACTGGCTATGGGACAATATTAAAAAGCAATCGCCCAAAACACTGATTTTGGCTGTTTCCCTCATTTTTGCAGGGGCCGTGGGCAATATCATCGACTCTGTTTTTTATGGGATGATTTTTAATGACAGCCTTGGTCAGGTGGCCACCCTATTTTCTGATGACCCCTATGGCAAAATGTTCCATGGAAAGGTGGTTGACATGCTCTATTTTCCTTTGATCCACACCACCTGGCCGGATTGGGTTCCGTTTGTTGGAGGAAATCGGTTTAACTTCTTCGAACCCGTTTTCAATATTGCGGATACGGCCATAAGCACAGGTGTTGGAATTTTAATAGTTTTCAATAAAAAAGCCTTTCCCAAAAAGAAACAGGAGGAACAGGATCAAAACGCATAGATTTTTTCCGGAGTGATACAATAATCCAAAGTTTGATCATTGGGATGTATATCCGTAATTATAGGTTCGGCCTCGAAAAGGGACAGTCCTATTTTTATGGTTTCTGACCTACACTTTTGTAGAAAATTATCGTAAAACCCCTTACCATACCCCACTCGGTTCCCGTTGAGGTCAAAAGCCAAAAGCGGAAGAAATACCACGTCAATTTTGTTTTCTGGAATCAAGATGCCATCAACGGGTTCAGGAATATTCCATTTATTCTTTTTAAAGGTGGTACCATCGGTCAGCAGGTAGTTTTCCATGGTGTTTCCTAGCGCGACTTTGGGCACAATAATATTCTTGTCCCTGCCCTGCAGCAGAGTGATCAAGGGTAGGGTGTCCACTTCCTTGTGTTCCTCAATACTTAGAAAAATATGGAAATAAAAAAAATCCCAAATTGGGATTTCTAGTACATGATTTGCTAAAACCATACTAAAATCTGAGATTTTAATTGGGCTTATTCCCGATCTCAGATTTTTGTATTTTTTTCTTAGTTCATGTTTCAACATCTAGTGTTGAATGTTTTTGGGGTGGCGTTTTGGGGAACTTAAATTTTTATTCCTTGGTAGAAACCGAGAAAAAGATCTTGAAGAACAACATCAAAATCAAATACATTCCCAAAACGATAACATAGTTCTCCATAGAATTGTATTTATACGGTTAAATGTAGGTAAAAGAATTGAAAATTTCACCATGAAATGCACTTTTTATCGACGAAACGCAACATTTTTAGCAACTGTTTAACATATTTTCACTTTTTTTAAACTATTTGCACTGGCAATTTTGGGCTTAATACCCATGTAAAAAATTTATTATCAGTTATTTACAGATTTTAGAGAAGGAAAATAATGTAACGGATGAGTGCATAATTTTTAATGCTTCCGTCCATGAATTGATTGCACTTATTGGCGAAGCCGGGGTGGGAATTCATCAATTTTAACAAAAAAACACTATTATTAAAAGTTACTTTTGTTAGGGAGTAGATTTTTGAGAAGTTCATGTCCAACCCACCTTCGATTAGTGTCCAAATTAGCGTTCTACCCGATAGCCCTGGAGTTTATCAGTTTTATGATTCCGATGGGAAAATTCTTTATGTGGGCAAGGCTAAAAATTTAAAGAAAAGGGTGTCTTCCTATTTCAACAAAAAGCAGGAATATGGCAAGACAAGGGTGCTGGTAAGAAAAATACATTCGGTAAAGCATATTGTGGTCTCCACAGAATCGGATGCCCTTTTGTTGGAGAACAACCTGATCAAGAAATTGCTCCCTCGGTACAACGTTTTGTTGAAGGACGATAAATCGTATCCATGGATTTGCATTAAAAAAGAGCGTTTCCCAAGGGTGTTCTCCACCCGGAAGCTCATCAAGGACGGCTCTGAATATTTTGGACCCTACACGAGCATGAAAACCGTTCGCACCTTGTTGGAATTGGTGCGGAGCCTCTATCCCTTGAGAACGTGTAACTACGATCTTTCCGAGGAAAAGATCGCAGCTGGCAAATACAAGGTCTGCCTGGAGTATCATTTGGGCAATTGCCTGGGCCCCTGTGAAGGCTTACAGACCGAGGAGGAATATCATGGCCAAATTGAGAGTATCCGACAAATCATAAAGGGAAATTTCAAAGGGAGTTTGCAACAGTTTAAATCCCGGATGAAGTTACATGCGGAGGCCATGGAATTTGAAAAAGCTCAGCGGGTAAAGGACAAAATTGAGATTTTGGAGAATTATCAGGCAAGATCTACGGTGGTCAATCCCAAGATCAATAATGTTGATGTGTTCACCATCATCTCAGATGAGACCCATGGCTATGTGAACTTTTTACAACTATCCCATGGCTCCATTGTTAGGTCCCACACCCTGGAAATCAAAAAGAAATTGGAGGAAACCGATGAGGAACTTTTACAATTGGCCATCATAGAACTCCGACAGCGCTTCAATTCCCAATCCAAGGAAGTATATCTTCCATTTCCCGTAATTGTGGAGGAGCACATTAAGATCACCGTTCCCAAACTGGGAGAGAAGAAAAGGATCATGGAACTGTCCGAACGCAATGCCAGGTTTTTCAGACAGGATCGCTTCAAACAGATCAAGATAACCGACCCCGATCGGCACACTAAGCGAATCATGGCCCAGATGAAGGCCGATCTTCGACTTGCCGAAGAACCGACCCATATTGAATGTTTTGATAACTCCAACATTCAGGGGAGCAACCCAGTGGCGGCTTGCGTGGTCTTTAAAAATGGGAAACCCTCCAAGAAGGACTACAGGCATTTCAATATTAAAACGGTAGAGGGGCCAGATGATTTTGCCAGTATGGAAGAGGTGGTATTTAGACGCTATAAAAGATTGTTGGGTGAGGGCGAACCCCTGCCCCAGCTTGTGGTAATAGATGGGGGCAAGGGACAACTTTCTTCAGCACTAAAAAGTTTGGAAGTTTTAGGATTAAGAGGCAAGATCGCCATCATTGGCATAGCCAAACGTCTTGAGGAAATCTATTTTCCAGAGGATCCCATACCCCTTTATCTGGACAAGAAATCCGAAAGCTTGAAAATTATCCAGCAACTTAGGAACGAGGCACATAGATTTGGAATAACCCATCACAGAAACCAAAGGAGCAAGGGAGCCATTAATTCGGAATTGGAACAAATTGAGGGCATTGGCAAAAAAACGGCAGAGCAACTTTTGAAACAATTTAAATCGGTTAAACGGATCAAGGAAGCAACCATTGACAGTCTTGCGGAATCTGTAGGTATGTCCAAGGCAAAAAAAATCTATAAATCATTTCATTAGCGCCCATGAAGATCAAGATGCTTTCCTTATTGATATGTGCTTTTATGGGTTTCATGGGGATTTCCCAAAATGCAGACAATGAAAACCCGCCCAAGGTGGGTCTGGTGCTCAGTGGTGGCGGTGCCAAGGGATTGGCCCACATTGGCGCTCTAAAGGCTATTGATGAAGCTGGCATAAAAGTGGACTATATTGGAGGAACCAGCATGGGTGCCATAGTAGGGGCCCTATATGCCTCGGGTTATTCGGCCAAGGAACTGGATTCCATATTTCGGGTCATCAATTTCACCGAACTCATTCAAGATAATGTGCCCCGGGGTGCCAAGACCTTTTATGAAAAAGAAGATTCCGAGCGGTATGCACTTGGACTCCCTTTTACCAACTTTAATGTGTCGTTCCCCCAGGCCATTTCCGGTGGGCAGAACATTTATAATGAATTGGTCCGTTTACTCTTCCATGTAAAGGATGTACAGGATTTCAACAAACTACCCATCCCCTTTTTATGTGTGGCCACCAATGTGGAGACTGGGGAAGAGGTTTTACTGGAACGGGGGTATCTGCCGGAGGCCATTATGGCCAGTGGCACTTTTCCTTCCCTTTTTGAACCCTCCGAAATTGACGGCGAGATACTTATTGATGGCGGGGTGGTAAACAATTATCCCATTGATGAGATCAAGGCCAAAGGTGCGGATGTGATCATAGGGGTGGATGTTCAACATGGATTGGCCACGCGCGAATCCTTGGAGTCTGCCACCGAGATTTTACTGCAAATCAATAATTATCGCACGGTCAGGGATATGAAAAAGAAGGCCAGGGAAACCGATGTTTATATCAGACCGGACATTGATGATTTTTCGGTAATAGATTTTGACCGAAGCATTGAAATAGTGGAAAGTGGGGAGGCGGCAGCTTATGGCAAAATAGATGAATTGAAGGAAATCGCCCAAAAGCAAGAGACCGGCCCGGTACCGCGAAAGCCAATTGTAGCGCAGGACAGCCTCATCATAAACAGATTGATCCTGGAAGGGAACGACAGATACACGAGGGGCTATATCAAGGGAAAACTAAGAGTAAGCCTGGCAGAGAAAATATCTTTTGAAAAGTTGAAACAGGGAATAAACAATCTGTCGGCCACTGGAAACTTTAAGGCCATTAGATATGAACTGATCTCCAATGGATTGGGAACGGACCTCATCTTGAAACTCAAGGAGAATCCCACCAAAATGTATATAAAAATGGCGGCCCATTATGACGATCTCTACAAGAGCTCGGCCTTGATAAATCTGACCAAGAAGAATTTCCTGCTCAAGGATGACGTGGCCTCTTTTGATTTTATTGTAGGAGACAATATCAGATATAACATGCAGTATTATCTGGATAAGGGCTACTATTGGAGTTTTGGGATCAACTCAAGGTTCACAAATTTTAATGAGGAAATTGATTTTGGACTGATCCGCACCAATTTTAATGTACCTGACGATCCCAATATTCGTGAGATCAATCTGGATGTGACCGATTTGACGAATCAAATTTACTTGCAGACGGTTTTAAGGGAAGAGTTCGCATTTACCCTGGGTCTAGAGCATAAATTGCTTCGATACAGCACCCGTACTTTGAACCAGTTTGATGAGGAAAATGCACTTTTACCGGAACCCGCAGAACGTACTTTTTTTGACGACTCAAGCTACTTTAGTGCCTATGGTAAGATTACCTTGGATACCTACGATGATAAATATTTCCCCACCAAGGGACTGTTCTTTGACAGCGACTTTCATTTATATCTGCTCTCATCTGATTTTAACAACAACTTCAAGGAATTTTCCGTAGGAAAGGCAAGAATTGGAACCGCTTTTACCCCACTGCCCAATCTGAGTCTCAACATAGAAACAGAGGGGGGCGTCAAATTGGGCACTTCTGGCGTAACATCCTTTGATTTTGTGTTGGGTGGCTTCGGAAACGATTTTGTGAACAACTTCATTCCCTTTATGGGATATGATTTTTTAAGTCTCCCAGGAAATAGTTTTGTCAAGGCCTATGGGCGCTTGGATTATGAAGTGGCGCCAAAGAACCATGTATTGCTCACGGCCAACTTTGCCAATGTGGCGGACGATCTGTTCAGGACGGGGGATTGGTTTTCAGAACCCAGTTTTTCTGGTTTTGGATTGGGCTATGGCCTGGAATCCTTTTTGGGCCCTGTGCAAATTTATTACTCCTGGAGCCCGGAAATTTCAGAAGGGAATTTCTTCTTCAGCGTTGGGTACTGGTTTTAACCCGTAAATCCGCAAAATATGGGGCATTCTTCTTAAAAATGTGTCAAAATATGCCCGCCTTTTGATAAAAGCGATAATAAATAGTTAAAGTCCGTTAAAACTTAATTTTCCTACAAAACCTTGATGTATCTTTGTTTCACATAAGGGGTGGTTCCCTTATAACTTTAAGTATTGGTTTTTCATAATTTAAAGTTTGGTTGGTTATTTAGGAAAAGCCCAGTTTTTGCACTGGGCTTTTTTTATGTATACTATTTTGGAACAAGTTTTGTTTAAGTAATTGTAAACTAACCATCTTAAGATGCGATTTTTTTAAATTTATACCGACAAAACAGTTATGAAAAAGTTTTTTGCCCTTATCACACTTTTGCTTTCCATTACTGCTATGGCGCAAAAACCGTTACCTGCCTACAAGAGTGGGGAATGGTTGAAGTTCCGCATTCACTATGGCTTTCTGAATGCCAGCTATGCCACACTGCACCTAAGCTCTGATAGTTTGGACAACGTTCCGGTCTACCATGTTGTGGGATTGGGAAAGACCACTGGATTTGCCAGTCTTTTCTTTAAAGTGGACGATAGATATGAGAGCTATTTTGGGAAAACGGACGGAAAACCCTACCGTTTTATCCGGAAAATCAATGAAGGAGGATATACCCGCGATGTGGAGATCGACTTTAAATACGATCAGGACAAGGCCATTTTAAAGGACAACAAAAGTGGAAAAAGTATGGACATCCCTGTTCAAACGGAAGTCCAAGACCTGTTATCCGCCTCCTACTATTTAAGAAACAATTACGGGCTTGATGACTTTGAAGTTGGGAAGTCTATTGATCTGAACATGCTTTTTGATGATGAGGGCGTGTACAAATTCAAACTAAAATATTTGGGAAAAGAAGTCATTCGTACAAAGTTTGGCAAGGTAGAATGTCTTAAATTTAGGCCCGTTGTACAAGCTGGGCGTGTATTTAAGGAAAAAGAAAGCCTAACGCTTTGGGTTTCCAACGATCTAAACAAGATCCCGGTTAGGATCAAGGCCGATTTGGCGGTGGGATCTTTAAAGGCGGACCTGGATGGGTACAATGGATTGCGAAACCAGTTTAAAATTATAATGAGATAGCAGTTAATGAGGAATGATGAGCGAATTGAGTCCCAAATCAATAAGCTTGAAGAGAAGTACAAAAACTCAGGACAAGACCTAAGTTCCTATCTAGACGGACTCCTTTATCAAAAATACCTTACGTATTGGGATTATATCCATTTGGATACCTTATTGAGTATCCAAGTACCACGCACCCATTTCCCTGATGAGGAAATCTTCATCATGTACCATCAAATAACCGAACTCTACTTTAAGCTCATATTACATGAGCAAAAGCAGATTGTGGAAGACCGCTCCCAGGACCTCCAATATTTTATTGAAAAGGTCAACAGGATCAATAGCTATTTCAAGGCCCTTATTTCGTCTTTTGGAATAATGATCAAAGGAATGGAGCGCGAACAATTCTTAAGGTACCGTATGGCACTGCTCCCTGCAAGCGGATTTCAATCGGCACAATACCGCATGATCGAGATTTATGCCACACCATTGGAAAATCTGGTGCATCACTCCGAACGGGAATCCTTCTCAGAGGCAGATGAAATTGAAGAATTGTTTGAGCACATCTATTGGAAAAAGGGAGCAACCGATTTGGCCACGGGAGAAAAAACACTCACCCTAAAGCAGTTCGAATTTAGGTATACCCCGCGCCTGCTTAGAATATCCAATCAGGTGAAAAATTCTACCATTTACCATAAGTATCTTCAATTACCCGAGGAACATCGTAAAAACGGGGAACTGATCAAGTCCCTTAAGGAAATGGACATGAATGCCAATGTAAACTGGCCCTTGATGCACATGGGGTCGGCATACCGCTATTTGGCCAAGGAAAATAAGGAAGTGGATGCCACCGGAGGCACCAATTGGAAGGACTTTTTACCCCCAAGTTTTCAGAAAATAATATTTTTCCCAACTTTGTACTCGGAAAACGAGTTGGAAACATGGGGGAAACAGTGGGTTGACCATATTTTTAACCCTGCTAACAAGTAAGTAAAATGCAAAGATTTATTGGGGCGATCTTGGCACTGTTGGTATTGGTGTCCTGTAAGGAAAAGCAAGAATTGGTACAGCAATTGGAACCTGCAGAACCTGTTGAAAAGCCAATCGTAAAGCGGTTTGGATTCAATTTGGACGAATTCAACGTGGAATATGACACCATTCAAAAAGGGCAGACTTTTGGGGAACTTATGCTCAAGAACAAAGTGGATTACCCCAAGATCATCCACATAGCCGAAGAATTTAAGGACACCTTTGACATCAGACGTATCGATAGAAAGCCCTACCTATTATTGAAGTCGAAGGATACTGCCGAAGCAGCCCAGGTTTTTATTTATCAAAACGACAAGATCAATTACACCGTTTTTGATTTTAGGGACAGTACCGCCAACGCCTATAAGGGAAAGCGAAAAGTAAATTCAACCGAGCGGGAAGTGGCCGGGGTCATTGAGAACAATCTCTCCGAGACCTTGGATAAACTTGGGGTGGATTATAATGTGACCATAGACCTTTCAGAAATTTATGCCTGGACCATCGATTTCTTTAGGTTGGAAAAAGGGGATAAGTTCAAGGTCATTTACGACGAGCATTTTATAAACGATTCCGTGTATGCGGGACGGGGCCCTATCAAAGCTGCCATTTTTGAACATAAAGGAACTCCTATCTACGCATTCCCATATGTGACCGATTCCCTAAAGAACATTTTGGATTATTATGACCAGGATGCCAACAACCTTCGTAGCACCTTTCTGCGTGCCCCGATCAAATTTGGTTACCGCCTGTCGTCTCGCTACAATCTAAAACGAAGAATTGCCTATTACGGGTATAAGGTAAGGCCCCATAAAGGAACGGATTATGCCGCTCCAATAGGAACGCCCATCATTGCAACGGCAGATGGCACCGTTACCGAATCTACTAGAAGGGGAGGTAATGGGAGATACGTAAAGATCCGGCACAACGGAACCTATAGTACCCAATACCTTCACATGAAAAAGCAAAAAGTGAAGCGTGGCGAGTTTGTGCGCCAGGGCGATGTGATCGGATGGGTTGGAATGACCGGTAATACCGGTGGCCCCCACGTTTGCTATCGCTTTTGGAAAAATGGGAGACAGGTGGACCCCTTGCGTGAAAAGCTCCCTTCAGCAGAACCTATTGCCGATTCACTCAGGACAGCGTATTTGACCCATATTGAGCCCCTAAAAACCCAATTGGATTGTATAGAATATATGGTTCTATCCGAGGAACCGGAAATGGAACCGGAACTTGAGGATGATCAACTAACCCTTAACCCATAAAATGGCATTACCCAAAATCAACCCTACTACCACCCAAGCCTGGATAAAACTTCAACAACATTATAATAAGACCCAAAACCTTCACCTAAGAGATCTCTTTGATTCAGACTCCAACCGGGGATCGAGGTTTAGCTTGGAATGGGAGGATTTTTTGGTGGATTTCTCCAAAAATAGAATCACCCAAGAAACTTTGGACCTGCTTTTGGAACTGGCCGATGAAGTGGGCCTAAAAAATGCCATCAACAGTTATTTTGAAGGAGATTTGATCAACCAGACCGAAGGAAGGGCAGTATTGCATACCGCACTTAGGTCCAAGGCAGATGATAAGATCTTTGTGGATGGCAACAATGTGATTCCAGAAATTTACGAAGTAAAAAACAAGATCAAAGCTTTTTCTGAAGCGGTGATATCCGGTGAAAAGACCGGTTACACTGGAAAAGCATTTACCGATGTGGTCAACATTGGGATAGGAGGTTCGGATTTGGGACCTGTAATGGTCACCGAAGCCCTTAAATTCTACGCCAACCACTTAACCATGCATTTTGTTAGCAATGTTGATGGGGACCATGTACGTGAAATAATTAAGAATTTGAATCCCGAAACCACTCTTTTTGTGGTTGTTTCCAAGACCTTCACTACCCAAGAAACGCTGAGTAATGCACTTACCATAAAAAAATGGTTTTTAGAGCATGCCTCGCAAGCGGATATTGCCAAACATTTTGCTGCGGTTTCCACCAATCAGGAAAAAATAGATGAATTTGGAATAGCTGCTGAGAATGTATTCCCCATGTGGGATTGGGTCGGCGGTAGATTTTCCCTCTGGAGTGCCGTGGGATTGTCCATTGCCTTGGCCGTGGGACATGAAAATTTCGATGAACTATTGTCCGGTGCCCATCAAATGGACCGGCATTTTAGGGAAGAAGCCTTTGAGGGGAACATTCCGGTGGTATTGGCACTGCTAAGTGTATGGTATAACAATTTCTACGGTGCCGAGACCGAAGCCATTATTCCCTACACCCAATATTTGAGCAGGTTTTCGGCCTATTTGCAGCAAGGGATCATGGAGAGTAATGGCAAAAGCGTGGACCGAAGCGGAAAGCGTGCAGGCTACGAGACTGGAACCATAATATGGGGTGAGCCCGGTACCAACTCCCAACATGCCTTTTTTCAACTTATCCATCAAGGCACCAAATTAATTCCAACGGATTTCATTGGTTTTAAGGAGTCGTTGCACGGGGATGCGGGCCATCATAACAAACTAATGGCCAATTTCTTTGCCCAGACAGAGGCCTTGATGAACGGGAAGACTCCCGAAGAGGTAAAAAGGGAATTGGAAGGGCAAGGAATTAGTGGAGACCAACAGGAAACCTTGCTTCCCTTTAAGGTATTTGAGGGCAATAAACCAACCAATACCATGCTTATCCAAAAATTGACCCCTAAGAATTTAGGGTCTTTAATTGCCTTATATGAACATAAAATCTTCGTTCAAGGTATCATTTGGAACATATTCAGTTATGATCAATGGGGGGTAGAGCTTGGAAAGCAGCTTGCCAAGAACATTTTGTCGGATATAGAAAATTCTGAAATTAGCAAACACGACAGCTCGACACTTCAACTTCTGCAACATTTTAAGAAGTAAATTAAAAGGTTATCATTCTTCGGGAAAAAAGCTAAATACTTCTTTGTCAGCTCATTTTAAATGTTAATTTTATATTAACATTTTAGCCTTTTTTTAACATTGCCTTAATAGGCATGATTTAAAAATGCTTCACTTTTGCAGGGCTATTTGAACTATTTAAACACTAAAAAATGAAAAAAATTTACTTGGCATTTGTGGCGATGTTTGCTTCGGCTATGGCATTTTCACAAGGAACCGTTACCGGTACGGTAGTGGACGGCGAACTAGGAGGAGGCCTACCAGGGGCCAGTGTTGTGCTTCAAGGCACTCAAACAGGGACATCAACGGATTTTGATGGAAATTTTTCTTTGGATGTATCCCAAAGTTCAGGGACTTTGGTCATTTCCTACATTGGATTTGTTAGCAAAACAGTTTCCTTTAGTTCTACCGGAAGTTTGGGAACAATTTCATTGTTGCCGGATGCAGAAGAGTTGGAAGGTGTAGTTGTAGTTGGTACGGGAATTATTGACTTGGCCAGTGACAGACAGACCCCGATCGCAGTTTCTTCTGTTCCAATTAAGGTGATCCAAGAAAAAATAGGTACGCAAGATGTTACCATGACCTTGGTGAACACTCCGTCTGTTTATGTTTCTGGACAAGCAGGTGGTTTTGGAGACACCAACATGAGGGTAAGGGGATTTGATCAGGACAACACAGCATTCCTTTTGAACGGTCAGCCCATTAACGGTATGGAGGACGGATTGATGTACTGGTCCAACTGGTCTGGATTGAACGACATTGCATCTGGGGTTCAGATCCAAAGAGGATTGGGATCGTCCAAACTTGCCATTTCATCCGTAGGTGGTACCGTAAACTTTGTTACCAAGGCCACTGAAATGAACGAAGGTGGATTTGGTTATACCACGGTAGCTAACAATAACTACCTCAAAACTTCTGTAGGGTACAACACAGGTGTTTCAGAAAAAGGATGGGGATTGAGCGCCATGTTCTCCCACTGGCAAGGAGATGGTTTCAACGAGGGGAACTTCGGAGAAGGACAGACCTATTTCCTTTCTGTTGGTTTCAGACCAAATGACAACCACAACTTCAACTTCTTGATTACCGGGGCTCCACAGTTCCACGATCAAAACTTTACCAAGCCAATTTCGGATTATTTGGAATACGGTTTGAACTACAACAACAACTGGGGCGAGTATGAAGGTCAGTACAGAACGGAAAGGAGAAACTTCTACCACAAGCCAGTGGCCAACCTAAACTGGGACTGGATCATCAATTCAACTACCAACTTGTCCACAGTGCTATATGCCTCTTGGGGTAACGGTGGTGGAACAGGTAACCGCGGTAACAGGATCAGAACGGCTGAAGGAAGAATCGACTATGACGCGATCTATGCGCAGAATGCCCAAGTACCAAATGGCGCAGGGGTTTATTTTGGTGCAGACCCCGCCTACGTCACAAGGGCTTCCATGAACCTTCACAGCTGGTATGGGTTGATTTCAAACTTTGAAAAACAACTTTCAGATAACCTTACCTGGAATGTTGGTTTTGATTTGAGAACCTACTACGGGAAGCACTTTAGGGTAGTTTCCGATTTCCATGGGCTTAGCTCCTGGAGAGAGAATATCCGACTAAGAGATCAAAACAACAACCACGATACTTTTGGAGGTTTTGGTACCTATAAGTTTGTAAATGCTACGGAAAGCTTTAGACCATCAGGATGGTCAGCGGCCTTCAATAGCTATGATGAAACTGAAAAGATTGCTTATAACAACGAAGAAAGAATCTCTTACGGAGGTTTGTTCACCCAGTTGGAATATGCCACCGATCAGTTCTCAACGTTCTTCCAGGGATCTATTTCCAACCAATACCACCAAAGATTTGATTTGTACCAATACGCAGATCAATCCTTGATCGACGGGACTTCTCCACAATGGAGCGGGGAACCTCTTCCAGCCGGAATTACAGATGGAGTGGATTCTGAAAAAGTGAACAATTTTGGATACAATGCCAAGGCCGGATTTAGCTATAAACCCACCACGGAACATAGCTTCTACGCCAACGTTGGCTACTATAACCGTCAGCCTTACCATGACAACATCTACCTGAACTTTACCAACCAGGTAAACCCGTTGACCGAAAACGAAAAGATTTTTGGACTAGAAGGGGGTTATGGGTTCAGAAGCAACGTTTTCTCTGCGAACGTAAACGTTTACAGAACTTCTTGGAAAGATCGTGTAGTGACTAGCTCGGATGTGGTTGATGATGTGGTTCAGTTTACCACCAATTTTGGTACAGAGCAATTGCACACAGGTGTTGAATTGGATGCTAAAGTAAGACCAAATGAAATCGTTTCCTTCAACGCCTTTGCATCTATTGGTGATTGGCAATATAAAGGGGAAGCTGTTACACAGGTTACCGATGAGGAACGTAATGTGATCAGCACGGAGAACAACGACTTTGACGGTGGAAAAGTTGGTGGTGCCGCTCAACTTTCCGGAGGGCTTGGTGTAAATGTTAGATTGAACGATATCTTCTCTTTTGATTCTGACTACAGGTTTTATGACAACCTTTACGCAGATGTTGGGGCGATCAAGGAGAATTTGGAGTTGCCTGCATTTAGTCTTTTGGATGCCGGGGTAACCTGCACCATACCTGTTGGAGCTGACAGAAACAACCAATTGAAGATCAGGGCCAATATGAACAACGTTCTGGACACGGAATATATCTCAAGATTGACCACTGCCAACATGGTAGAGGCTGGTGACGAAACCTATGATGGGTTGAATGTTTCCAATCAAGGATATTTTGGATGGGGTAGAACTTGGAACCTGACCTTGCGTTACGATTTCTAAAATCAACCATGATACTATTTAAAACCTCCGCCCTCCGCGGAGGTTTTTTTATGGGTAAAATCCGTACTTTTAGGATTCACAAACTAAACTCATGGAAATTATAAAAAACCTGCACTCCTACATGGCCTATATAGTATTGGCCGTATTGATCTTCGCTTTTATTAATGCTTTGATGGGCCTGTTGTCCAAAAGGGAGTTTACCATGCACAAAGATCTTAGGATAAGCCTTTTTGCCTTGATCCTGAGCCATATCCAATTGCTGATCGGGTTAATCCTCTATTTTGTTTCGGCCAATGGCCTAAATGCGTTACAGACTTCTGGCATGGGTGGGCTTAACTCCGCGGCGCGCTTGTTGGCCGTAGAGCATCCCTTTGTTAATATCCTGGCGTTGGTGTTGATCACCATGGGTTGGTCCAAGCACAAGAAAAAAGAGGCCAGCAATGCCAAGTTTAAGACCATTACCATCTTCTATGGCTTGGGGCTGCTGTTAATACTAAGCCGTATTCCTTGGGGGGTATGGTTTAGTTAATGGTTACGTCAATGCCCATCTATTCGGGTTCATCGTAAAGGAGAGGATCAATTAACCGCTTTGATCAAAAACAAATACACCGGGAAATGGTCGCTATAACCTCCGGTGTAATTTTTCCCGGAATAGGTCCTCAATGGATAGCCCTGAAACCGGCCATTGGGGGTTTTAAGAAAAGAGGGGGCAAAAATTCCGGCCTTCCACAGGGAAAGTTGCTCTTTGTTGGAATGTATCAAGGTTGGTGTCAAAAGCATTTGGTCAAACAAATTCCATTTGTCCCTATAGGCCAAAGTGCCCAATCCTCTTTTGTACATTTTTTCCATAGGATTGAATAGCGAGATACTATCCAGTTGGCCAATTTTCCCTTTGGCTTTCAAAATGTTCTTTACACTGTCATCCCTAGGGTCGTCGTTAAGGTCGCCCATGGAAATAATTTTGGCATCCGGGTCTAATCGTTGTATGGAATCCATGATGCGTTTATTCAATAATGCGGCCCTTATTCGTTTGGGATTGCTTTTGGTGGCACCGCCTCTTCGAGATGGCCAATGGTTTACCAAGAAGTGTACTTCTTCCCCATCCATCACACCTCCTACCACAAGTTGGTCCCGGGTATAGTCCCTTTCACCTTCATCATCAAATAGCAACAAACGGTGACTGTTAAAACTAGTGGGTATAAAGGTTGATTTTTTATACAACAGGGCCACATCAATTCCTCGGGCATCAGGAGAATCAAAATGTATAATGCCATAATCCATGGAGCTTAAATGACCATGATTAACCAAATCTTCCACCACAGCCTTATTTTCTACTTCGCAAAGCCCAATAATATCAGGTGGGGCGCCAGTAGTTTTGGAACCGATCTTGGATAGCACCTCGGAAATACGATCGATTTTCTTGTTATATCGGGCTGTTGTCCAGTGATAACTGCCCTCAGGGGTACGATCATCATCAAAGATTAAGCTGTCGTTTGTGGTGTCAAATAGATTTTCAACGTTGTAGAATGCAATGGTTCTGACCTTGTATTTGGTTTGGACTTGGCCCAACATCAGAAATGGCAATAATGCCAACGAGTAGGTTAAAAGTTTCATTTGGGTTTTGTTTTCTGTCTTAAAATCACTAAGATTGTTTGCTTTTCTTACAAAACATCCAGCAATAACCCCAAATATAGTTTTTATTAACCTACAATGGCAATTACATGAGAACAACCTTGTTCTGGATGATGCTTTGTTGTACCTGCCAACTATTTGGTCAACAGGCGACCACTATTTCGGGGACTTTAATTGACAAGATAACCCAGCGGGCAGTAGATCAGGCCCATATTCAGTTGGATGGAATCCCGGTTGATGTTGTTTTGGAACTCAATGGAAATTTTAAATTGACCACAGAGGAAAGCGGACCTTTTATATTGCAAATTTCAGTCAAAGAATTTGCCATAAAGAAGTTTGATGTTTACCTGAACGGAGTACCTATTGAACTAGGTACCATATATCTTGAAAAAGATATCACATTGGATAAAACGGACAACCTTGTATCAATTTCCGAAGATGAATTGGCCGATGATGAAGCGACCATTTCTGGTACCATGGGCCTGTTGCAAGCTACTAGGGATATTTTTCTTACCCGAGCCGCATTTGATTTTGGCCAGGCATTTTTTAAGGTCCGGGGATACGATTCCCAATATGGCCAAGTGATGATCAATGGGATGCCGATGAACAAAACTTCCGATGGTAGGCCCCAATGGAACAACTGGGGCGGACTAAATGATGTGATTAGAAATCAAACATTCACCTATGCACTGGAGTTGAACCCGTTTAATTTTGGTGGGATTTTGGGAAATACCAACATTGACCTTAGGCCATCTGGTTTTAGACCTGGTATTCGGGTGTCGAGTTCTATGTCCAATCGGACGTACAAGGGAAGATTAATGGCAACATATAGCTCGGGAAAAAAGGCGGGAAAATTGACTTATGCCATTTCGGGCTCCCGTAGATGGGCTGATTCGGGTTTTGTGGACGGAACATTGTACGATGCGTATTCCTTTTTTGCAGCTTTGGAGTACAAATGGAACCCACAAAATAGCGTATCGTTGGCAACCATGATCGCAAGAAACAGAAGAGGGAGGTCGGCTGCACTTACCGAGGAGGTTTTTGAACTATTTGGGAATCGGTATAATCCATATTGGGGCAAGCAAAATGGGGATTCTAGAAATTCAAGGGAACGTAGAATTTTTGAACCTTTCGTGTCTTTGACCCATGTTTTGGAGACTCCTAAATTAAAGTGGACCTCGGCCGTGGCCTATCAAACTGGGATTCAAGGGAAAAGTCGGCTCAGCTATTTCAATGCCCCTAACCCAGACCCTACCTATTACAAATACTTGCCCAGTAGTCATATCAATGGGTCTTTCGGCGCTGACTTTACAAATGCAGCATTGGCCAGACAAGGGCTGTTGTCCCATCCGCAACTGAACTGGGAACAGATTTATCTGGCAAATTCAAACGCACCAGATGGGGAAGCTGCCTATGTGTTGTCCGAAGATGTTGTTGAGGAGCGTAGATGGATCATGGCTTCCAGTCTTGCATGGGAAATAGGGGAACATACAAGCGTTGGGGTTGGCGCAAACATGGAGAATTCCATAGCGGATTATTATGGAAAGCTATCGGATTTGTTGGGAGCCGATTTTCATTTTGATGCCGATTCATTTTCCCAAACCCGCAACGATGTACTCGGCCCTACGAACAAAGTTGTGGGAGATAAAATGGGATACCACTATGCTCTTAATTCCAAAAGAATGTCCGGCTTTGCACAGATGCAGGTTAAGTTCAATAAGTGGCATGGGTTTGGTTCGGTATCATATTCTGGTCTTCGGGCAGATCGTGATGGGCTTTTCCAAAACGAACGTTATTTGGAGAACTCCTTGGGGAAAAGTGAAGCCGTAAATCTAGGAGGCATAAGGTATAAGGGAGGGCTTACTTTTTTTCTTTCCGGGAGACATTGGTTGACGGCCACGGCAGCCAGCCTAGATAGACCTCCTATTTTACAAAATATCTGGGTCAATCCAAGGGAAAACAATCTCGCTGTCCCGCAGTTGGGCAATGAGAATATTACTTCTGTTGATCTTAGCTACTTTATCCGATTGCCAGATTTAACAAGTCGATTTAGCGCATATTATACACGGTTTCAATATCAATCGGACATTAATTTCTTCTTCGTGGACTCTGGATTGGGGTCCGATTTTGTCCAAGAAGTAATTATTGGAATGGACAAACTTCACAAAGGCCTGGAATTGGGCTTGGAATATCAGGTTTCCAACCAAGTGAAACTTTCTTTGGCTGGGAATCTCGGGAACTATGTATTTGCCAATAATCCCGATGTGCAATTGTATTTTGACACCTCCGGACCAGAAGAGGATTTGATCAATGCGGAAGGGAGTGTGGATTTGGGTGAAGCAAATTTGAAAGGATTGAAATTATCGCAGGGACCACAAACGGCACTGGCTTTTGGGGTGGAATATAGAAGCGATAAATACTGGTGGATAGGCACAACCGCCAACTATTTGGATGATAATTTTTCCAATTTAAGTACTATAAAGCGCACCGAAAGTTTTCTTTTGGACCCTGAAACCAATTTACCGCTTTCCAATATCCAAAGTTCGGAGATAGATCTGCTTTTAAGACAACAAAGACTTGACAAGATATATCTGTTGAATCTTGTTGGGGGCAAGTCTTGGTTGGTCAAAAAGAAATACGTGAGCGCATTTGTCAGCATAAATAACCTTTTTGACTCAGTTTTTCGGACCGGTGGATATGAGCAAAGCAGGAATGGCAACTACAAACAAATGGTGCAGGACAATGCCAGTGGTACTCCCTCATTTGGGCCAAAATATTGGTACAGCTATGGCCGCACGTTTTTTTTGAACCTCGCCCTTAACTTTTAAAAATAATCACAATGAAAATCAAGGCTATTTGTATGCTATGGGTTATGGTATTAGCGGAATCTTGCGTTCCTGGTTCCAATTTTGACATCGCTTCCTTTCCCTGTCCTGAAACACCTTTCGAGACAATATCCTTCAAAGAGTTGGAAGACTTATATCAAGATGGGGTTATACAGATTCAGAAGGAACTGACGTTGGAGGGCTTTGTGATTTCATCCGATATTGCTGGTAATTTCTATAATGAGATTTACCTTCAGGACAGACCAAATCAGCCAACCCGAGGGTTGGTGTTGATGGCCGAGCAGAGTCAATCTTTGTATTACCCATTAGGAAGTAAGGTCAAGGTGAACCTCAAGGGCCTTTTTTTAGGTAAAAGTGGGGAGACTTTGCAATTGGGGAGCTCCTTTGCTTCATTTGGCAATATTTCCGTTGGAAGACTACCTGCAACCAAAACCCAAGAACATCTAGTGCCCGTGTGTTCGGAAGAGCAATTACTTGAACCTACTGAAGCTACCATGGAAGACTTGGATATGATTCCGTTAAATACCTTGATCAGGTTTAACCGTTTGGAATTTGTTGAATCGGAATTGGAACGGAGCTTTGCAGATTTTGGAACTGAAACAGGGAGAACACTAAAAGATTGTGATCAGAACCAAATTATACTTCTTACAAGTGGGTATTCCGACTTTCAGCCGGAGATAATTCCGATAGGAAGTGGCAATATCACAGGAATTCTAAGTAAAGATGGACAAGAATATCAACTGCTTATCCGCAGTTTGGAGGATTTGGAATTCAGTAATGAGCGATGTCCGGAAATCATCACTGAGTTTACATCCAACCAGGTTTTTATTTCAGAGTTGGCAGACCCGGACAACAACACAGGTGCGCGTTTTGTCGAGTTGTACAATGCGGCCAATACTCCGTTGGATTTGAATCTATGGACCTTAAGGAGGTATACCAATGACAAAACTGAAGTTAGTTCCACCATAGATTTAACGGGAAAAATTATTGAGGCCCAGACTACCTTCGTAATATCACCCAATACCGAGGAATTTGAATTGATCTATGGATTTATTCCTGATATGGGCGTATCCACCAACAGTCCCGCAGACTCAAACGGTGATGACAATCTGGAATTAGTGGACCCCTTTGGGACCATAATTGATGTCTTTGGAGTGGTTGGCGAAGATGGTACAGGTACCAATCACGAATTTGAAGATGGCCGTGCCCTACGCAATCTGGATGTGTCCAAGGCTAACCCCAACTATACTTTTAGTGAGTGGACCATCCAGAACGATTCAGGGGATGACGGAACCATAAAGCACCCACAAATGGCCCCTGAAGATTATACTCCCGGTACCCACAATTGATCCAAAGACCCAAAAAATTCGTATTTTCTGGTAGTAACTAATTAAACGACTTATGAAAAAACTTGTATTGCTATTAGCATTGGTAGTGGGAACTTTTACCCAGATGGAAGCACAACGCATTTCCAAACATGCACTAGGAATCAGAATTGGGGATGATGACGGGTTTGATTCCTTGGGTGCGGAAATAAGCTATCAACTGGGCCTGTTTAATGAAAACAGATTGGAATTTGACCTTGGGATACGTAATGGGGACAATTATGATGCATTTAAAATTGTTGGACTGTTTCAATGGGTTATGCCATTAGACCGGTCTTTTCAATGGTATGTAGGTACCGGCCCCGGATTGGGAAGTGTGAGTTATGATGGAGGGGGTTCCGACTCATTTGCATTGATTGCCGGCGATATTGGTATAGAGTACAACTTTAAAATTCCATTGCTCATTTCTCTGGATGTAAGGCCAGAAATTGGTTTTGGTGATGATGATGTTTATGGCGATGGTTTCGACTTTGACCTTGGCCTTGGTATTCGATACCAGTTCTAAAATTGAAGCACAAGAAAATAAAAAGGGAAGGCGAAAAGCCTTCCCTTTTTATTATGGTATAAGGAAATTAAAAGGGTTTGTAACCAAACTTTTGTCCGCCTACGGAGGCATCGGCCATAAGGCCGGCTTTCGGTAAGGCAAAAACGGCCACTCCCTCTTTGTATTTGGCATTGAATGCAATCCCGGATTTTAGCGCAACGGCGCTGGTCTCTGCCGCAAACTGGAATTTTCCTTCCTTAAAACGTTCCAAGTCCACCTTGGTTTCAAAAAAGATGATTTCAATGATGGCCTGTCCACCGGCCTGGAGGCCCACATTGAGTTTTTTTAGGTTGGCCATCCCCAAGGCTTCCCCATTTTCATATAATACACCATTACCGGAAGCACCCCCAATAATAAAGCCTCCCTTGCCCACATTAGGAAACAGCACATAGCCCGCAGAATTGTCAAAGAACCGTTGAAGACCGCTGTCTGCCTTTAAAAGGGTCTTTTTGGCCCTCTTGGCATCGTTCATGATTTTTCGGTCCTTTTTGGACTGGGCTGTGCCGCTGAAAGCAACCAATAGTAATAAAGTAAGTGTTATGGATGTAAGTGTTCTCATGTTATTTTCAAGGTTTATCAAATAAAATTAAACAATAAACCCCTTCCAATAAGGAAAGGGTTTGCCAATAATTGTTAAACCAGCAGCTATTCCACATCGGCAGGGAACTGCTTGTGTGCCATGACCTCTTTCATTTGGTCTACATGACGTTCCGTATGCCCAGACATAAACAGGATTAGTTGAACCCCATCAATTGGACCAAAAGGCAGGTCACCGTTATAGAGGTTGCGAAGGTCGTCCTCCGTACGCTCCATATAGGCAATATGCTCGTTTCTTTTTGCCATAAAAGCGTTCAATGTTTCTTCATATGATCCAAATTTTCCAGAAGGCTCAAAGGGTTCCGGCGTTTTTACCCTGTTGGCACGACTTTTAATGATGCCCATAAGCTGCTCATCATTTAATTTAACGGAATCTTTGAGGGCAGGGTTGGGTCCCGCCGCCACCGTTTTTTGGAGTAGACCACCAAAGGAATTCTCCGAAATGGTGATATGTTCCAGACATTGTGCAATGGACCATACAGCTTCCTCGGGCTGAAAATTTAGTTGTTCCTCACTCAAGCCTTTCAGTAATTTGGACATAGAATCCCGTGATTCCTTAAGGTGTTTTACGACCATTTTCCGATCTTCATCGGAGAGTTTTTCCGTATCCGCAACAAAACTGAATAGCAAAAGCGCTACAAAAGGGATAATCAATTTTTTCATGTGATAGGTTTTAGATTAACAATGGGATATTTAGTTTTTGATAAAGACGATTAAAGATAGCCCAATTGGACAGTTTGCTGACAAACTTTGTCCAGGTCATCCTCAATCTACTCAAAGATACTGGATATTATAGCCTTTTAGAGGGGCGTTTGTGCCAAAATAAGGCAAAATTCGGTCAGCAAAGCACAATCGCTGGTATAGAAAACCCTTATGTTTTAATAGTATATTAATATGAATTGTCTATCGTGAGGCATGTTGTTTTTTTATCTTTATAAGGGTTAAAAATCACACTTAAAACAACATATTATCATGAGTAAGGAGTTAGCAGATTCAGCAGGAAATGGCATGGACGAAAGCATGTGCCCATTTCTGAATGGAACTTTAAAACAAGGAGCTGGCGGTGGCACATCCAATAGGGATTGGTGGCCCAACCAACTTAATTTGAACATCCTCCGTCAGCATTCGAATTTGGCGGACCCCATGGATGAGGATTTCGACTATGCCGAAGCATTTAAATCCTTGGATTTGGAGGCGGTAAAAAGAGACTTAACGGAATTGATGACGGATAGCCAAGACTGGTGGCCGGCAGATTATGGACATTATGGTCCATTTTTTATTCGAATGGCCTGGCATGCAGCAGGAACCTATCGCATTGCCGACGGCAGAGGGGGCGGTGGTACCGGCGCTCAACGCTTTGCTCCCTTGAACAGCTGGCCAGATAACGCCAACTTGGACAAAGCAAGATTGTTGTTATGGCCTGTGAAACAGAAGTATGGGAAGAAAATTTCCTGGGCAGACCTTTTGATTCTTGCAGGAAATGTGGCCCACGAATCCATGGGCTTAAAGATGTATGGATTTGCAGGAGGGCGTGAGGATATTTGGCAACCGGAAGAAGATATTTATTGGGGTTCTGAAGCTGAATGGCTAGGAAACAAGGCCAGATATAATGAAGACGGCGAGCTTGAAAAACAATTGGGAGCTGCTCATATGGGACTTATTTATGTAAATCCAGAGGGACCCAATGGCAACCCCGATCCTTTGGCAGGTGCCCATGATATTAGGGAAACCTTTGGAAGGATGGCCATGAATGATTATGAAACAGTGGCCTTGATCGCAGGTGGACATACTTTTGGTAAGACCCACGGCGCGGCAAGCGATGCAGAATATGTAGAGGCCGAGCCAGCTGGAGCATCCATAGAAATGCAGAGCATGGGTTGGAAAAACAACTACGGTAGTGGAAAAGGAAGTGATACCATTACCAGTGGCCTTGAAGGTGCTTGGACCGACACACCGGCAAAATGGAGCCATAAATTTTTGGAAAATCTATATGCCTATGAATGGGAACTGACCAAAAGTCCGGCTGGTGCACATCAGTGGAAACCTAAAGGTGATGCCGGAGCGGGAACCATTCCGGACGCTCATGACCCAGAAAAGAAACACGCACCCTTTATGCTTACCACGGACCTTTCATTGCGTATGGATCCCGAGTATGGAAAAATTTCCAAACACTTTTTGGACAATCCAGATGAATTTGCAGATGCTTATTCAAAGGCTTGGTTTAAACTCACCCACCGTGATATGGGTCCAACAAGTCGCTATTTGGGATCGGATGTGCCTGGTGAGGAATTGATTTGGCAAGATCCCATTCCAGCAGTGGACCATGAGTTGATCAATGAAAGCGATATTGCCGAATTGAAGACCACCATCTTGAATTCTGGTCTGTCTATCTCCCAATTGGTGTCTACGGCCTGGGCATCAGCATCCACCTTCCGTGGTTCGGATTACCGAGGTGGGGCCAACGGGGCCAGGATTCGATTGGCGCCCCAAAAGGATTGGGAAGTTAATAACCCGAGCCAACTGGCCAAAGTGTTGGATACCTTGGAAAACATCCAGAAAAGTTTTGGAAAAAGGGTTTCCTTGGCAGACTTGATCGTACTAGGCGGATGTGCTGCCGTGGAACAAGCGGCCAAGAATGCAGGAAAAGAGATTACTGTTCCATTTACCCCAGGGAGAATGGATGCTTCGCCAGAGCAAACTGATGCAGAATCCTTTGAAGTTCTTGAACCGGTTGCTGATGGGTTCAGAAACTACTTAAAAGGGAAGTATACGGTAAAATCTGAAGAACTTTTGGTGGACAAAGCCCAGTTGCTCACCCTTACCGTTCCGGAAATGACGGTTCTGGTTGGGGGCATGCGCGTTTTGGATACCAATGCGGATAAATCCCACAATGGCGTATTTACAAGCAACACGGAAACCTTGACCAATGATTTCTTTATAAATCTTTTGGATTTAAACACCACTTGGGCCTCCACCTCTGATGACGATGAGGTATTTGAGGGTCGCGGCCGCAAATCTGGTGAATTGAAGTGGACCGGTACACGTGTGGATCTAATTTTTGGTTCAAATACTGAACTGAGGGCCATAGCTGAAGTATACGCCAGTAGCGACGCAAAGGATAAATTTGTATCTGATTTTGTTGCTGCTTGGAACAAGGTGATGAACCTGGACCGATTTGATCTGGCTTAGTCCATTTATCGAAAAGGAAAATTAATTGTTAATGACTGCCACTTCCAGAAAGGTTGTGGCAGTTTTTTTTTAACTTTCAACATGTAAAATGAGTAGCAAAGAAGAGTTTTTCAATGCAATTAGAAATGGCGATGCCAAAGCTGTCTCCAACCTCTTGGATAAGGAGGCAACACTACTTAATGTCACCGACTCAAGGGGCTCAACCCCACTAATTTTGGCCACCTATTACAATCAAAAGGATATAACGGAAAAATTGTTGAACAAAGGGGCTGCAATTGATGCCACGGATGGGTCCGGTAACACCGCATTGTTAGGGGTTTGTTTTAAGGGATATGTGGATCTGGCGAAACTCTTGATCAATTCAGGGGCCAATGTAAACCACGTCAATGCCATGGGGGCCACCGCATTGATTTATGCAGTTACCTTCAATCGGTTGGAAATGGTCCAGCTGCTATTGTCCCATGGGGCGGATGTAAGCATTAAGGATGCTAGGGGAAACACTGCCTTGGATCACGCAAAACAACAAGAGCTCCAACCCTTGGTGGATGTATTGAAATCAGCAACATAGTCAACATAAATGAACTCAAAAGAACAACTAAATCTCGTGAAGCGTATTAAAGCACTGGCAGAAACAGGTCTGGTGTACTCAGAGAATGATTACGACAAGGAACGCTACGAGGAACTTAAGGACATTAGCCTGAAACTAATGGCCTTTATGGCAGATAAGCCCATATCTGTGATCCAGGATTTTTTTATGCCCCAGGAAGATTATCCAACGCCCAAAGTGGATGTGAGAGGTCTTGTTATAAACGAAAAGGACGAGATCTTGATGGCCAAGGAAAGTGTGGACGGCAAATGGACCATTCCTGGAGGTTGGGCCGATATTGGCAGTACGCCATCTGAAATTGCGGTAAAGGAAATTGAGGAAGAAACAGGATTAAAGACCGAAGTTGTTCGATTTTTGGGAGTATATGACAAACAGGTACATCCGCATCCACCAGAACCATATTATATCTATAAATTAATATTTCTCTGTAGAAGAACCGGTGGGCAACTCCAAGCTGGATTTGATATGTTGGGAGCTGATTTTTTCCCTTTGGACAGACTTCCTGAACTTTCTGAAGAGCGCATTTTGGAGAGCCAGCTCAAACATCTGTTCCAATTGGCCAAATCATCGGGAGCGGAAGTTTATTATGATTAAAACATGTCCGAAAACCTAAAAATCGCCCTCGTACAAACCGAATTGGCATGGGAAGACCCAGTTGCCAATCGGGCTTTGTTTGAAGATAAGCTCAAAGCGCTGGAGGATCACGTGGACGTGGTGATTTTTCCCGAAATGTTTACCACAGGCTTTACCATGACCCCGAATCACATTCAAATCGAAGAAGGGGAAAAAACTGTGGATTGGATGGTGGATTTGGCCAAAGAAAGAGGCATCGCCATAGTGGGGAGTATTGTTTTTACCGAGCAAGAAAATCATTTCAATCGATTGGTATTTGCGCTCCCTGATGGAGAAGTACGGACCTATGACAAAAAACATACGTTTACTCTTGCCGGGGAAGATAAAGTCTATAAAGCAGGGGATGAGCGTATTATTGTTGACTACAAGGGGTTTAAAATCTGTCCGTTGATATGCTATGACCTTCGGTTTCCCATATGGGCCAGAAACACGGTAAATTACGATGTTCTGCTCTATGTGGCCAACTGGCCAAAACCACGAATTGATGCTTGGGATGCCTTGTTAAAGGCCCGTGCCATTGAAAATATGGCCTATTGTATTGGGGTCAATCGCGTGGGAAAGGATGCATCGGGCCACGAATATTCAGGACATTCGGCAGTATATGATGTACTTGGGAATAGATTGGCCTACTCGGAGCAGGAGGAAATATTGGGGATGGATTTGCACAAAGAGCACATTAGGACCTTTAGGAACAAGCTAAAATTTCTGGATGATAGGGATGAGTTTAGTTTGAAATAACAAAGGTCTGCTCCAATTCCCAGTTGGCGCGAACATCTATTACATCTGGATAGTAACTGACCCGTTCCGGTTGGAGTTTCAAAAGGTAGTTCCCCGTGTCCCATTTCCCATTTCCGTTGCCATCAAATATCACCCGAATATTGTATTGGCCAGGCTCCAAATAACTGAATTCAAAAATTCGCGGTTCGGTGGCATTGATCTCTCTTTGGGTTTCACCTCTATCGTTGGTTAATTGGACCACCAACGGATATCGAACCGCACCTCCGATATTAAGTCGCAAGTTTCCATAATCTGCATAACTACCTGTGGAAAAACGGTAGTTTAGTGTATCGTTTTGCATGCCGAAAAAGTCGGTAATGGCACCAGGCATGATTTCGAATGAATAATTTTGGTTGGGCTCCAAGGTAAAATCAAAATCGACCTTATTTTTTATGGTGTCGAGGGAATAGGTAAATGGGGTGCTTATGGAATCGCTCACAAACAATGCAATTTGGTTGGAGTCCAATGCCGTAATTGGGGTATTGGCCAGTATACTGAATTTATCCTGAAAGTTAAGTTTACCTCCCACGGATGAGCTTAACTTAAGGGAATCCAAGGGCAATTTTCTGGTTTTTACCGTAAACGTATCCACCTTTTCCAATTTCTCGTTGCTTACCATAAAGATGATGGAATCCAAATCCGTTGGGCTGATCCAATAGTCCAAGGTATCCCTTTCCCGGTCCTTAAGGATTAATGTCTGCACTGAATCTGCCAGTTCTGTCAAACTTTCAATTCTGATGTCCCTATGGTCGCCTTGATATCCAAAAATGAGGTGGTTTTTGGCCACGTAGCTGGGAACGGAAACACTGTAATCCGGTTCTTCCAAGAACAGATTCAACAAATACACCGAATCTGTTGGAATGGTGATGGTGTCCTGCAAAAACCCAATTTTGTCCTGTCTTTGGTTGAACATATTGTTCTTGTTCGCATCTTTTACCGCAACCAGGGCATAGTTTCCCGCCTTAAGGTTTCGCAGTTCGAAGAACGGGAGACTATCCAACGTATTGGTGATATAGTTGGGTACGGTCTTGTAAACGGTAGAATCCGTATAGGCGGTATCCAGTTCATAGAGCATAACGCTGATAAACTGGTCTGCATTTCTATTAAAGGCATCTTTGACCGCGCCTGACAAAGTCAGGGAATCAATGTAAGTTCCCGTGGAGAACACATAGGATAAAAAACTGTTGGGGTTACCTTCGTTATTGTCCACTATGCTTTGGCCAAAGTTTAGGGTGTAAGTGGTATTTTCCCGCAAGGTATCCTTAATGACCACCTCTATATACTTGTTGGCACCGCCGAGGGGTTTAACTTCAGGAGGATATTTTAAGGGTGGGGAAACAATAAGTTGGTTCTGAACGTCTTCCAACTTAATGAGCTCATCAAAATAGAGGCGGATTTTTTCAGCTTTGAATTCTGTGGAGAAATTCTCTGGTTCGGTACGGATCAGCACCGGGGGATCCAAATCTTTGGGTCCACCAGAAGGGCTTCCCCGTTTTGCGCATTGCCAAAGGGCCAAACCCATCAGCAATAGAAATAAAAATCCCAAAAGTTTTTTAAGGTATCTCATCCAAAACTTATGTGGGGCAAAGAAACAACTAATTTAAAAAAGGGAAACACGCCTTAATAAATTTTAACCTCTATGGCACCACGGCCATACTAACCACAGAAACCTGCACAGGACCTAATTTTTGGAGCGTTTTGGCACATGCTTCCAAAGTGGCTCCAGTGGTAATGATGTCATCCACCAGCAAGATGTGTTTTGGCGCTTCGGGAATTTCTGTTATTTGAAAGACATCCTTGGTGTTTTCCCATCGCAGTTGCCGGTCCTTTTTGGTTTGGGTTTTGGTGTTCACCGTGCGATGTAAAATGTCTTCCCTATAGGTTGCCCCTAGGGCATGCGCAAGGTTTTTAGCAAACAGGGATACCTGGTTGTACCCCCTTTTTCTCTGTTTTTTGGGATGTAAGGGCACTGGGATTACGGCGTCCACATTTTTAAGGGAGACTTCATTTTCCAAGAGGGAACCATACCAATTCCCCAGAAAACCCCCTATTTGCTCCTGATTTTTGTACTTTAAGTGGTGCAATAAATTTTGGACAATGCCTGTTTTGCTAAAAAACAGGAATGAAGCTGCTTTTTTTATAGGAATCCTCCCATAAAATATGCGGTCAACCGGGTTTTCATCCCTAAAGTTATAATCGGTGAGCGGCAATTCATGCCGACAAACGGTACACAAAGTGCTTTCTCCTCTGGATAATTGCGCATTACATCCAAAACATACCATTGGCAATAGTATGTTGTGAATCTCGTTTAGTATCTTAGCCAACCTTTTAGGGATCAAATCTTATACGCGTTATAGTAGCCAATTAACCTCATGGATGCCCAAGATAACAATTTCAACTACAAGATTATCTTTGCTGCCTTGGTAGCAGTTATTGTGGGTATTCTCATAGCCTTTTACTACAGTTACGCCCAATCCAAAAACCAAATGAACTTTTTGGAGCAGGAAAAATCCCTTTTAGTAAAGGATTTGACCTTGATGAAGGCCGAAGTGGACCGCTTATCAGGATTGAACGAAGTAAGCGAAATTGAATTGCAGACTTCCCGTTTTCGCGTTCAGCAATTGCTGGATTCCGTTGGCCGACTGAATTTTAGCATCATGAAGCTAAAGGAAACACGAAAAGAGCTTCGAATGCTGGAGATTCGATTTGACAGCTTAAAACTCAAGAATAATTTCCTTCGCTACAACAATAGCTTGTTGGCCAATAGATATGAAGAGACACAAAGGCAGCTGGATGAATTGCGTGGCAGGGCCAGCTCCATGGAAAAAGCAGAGTCCCTGCTAAGGGAAACCAACCGCGAACTTGCGAGGGAATTGAAGATCAAAAGCTATTTGAAACTACAGGATGCCGAAGGCAGCGGTTTCCGACTTAGGGCTGGAAGACCTTTAAAAACCAACAAAGCATCCACCATAGAAAAACTTAGGGGCTGTGTAACGGTTACGGCCGATCCCAATGAAAAAGGAAATGTGAGGGTATTGTACCTGCAATTTCTTGATCCCAACATGGCCGTTATTGAAGACAACGCCAATACCATATCTGTAAGCGGCAACACCTATAGCAAAAAAGTGGAAATCCCATATACCGGAAAGGAAATCAGTATTTGTGATGCGATCACGGTTCCTGAGGGATCCCTTTCCGAAGGAATTTATACCCTTAACGTGTTTGAGGACGAAAGACTCTTGGCCTCAGCCGAATTTCAGTTGAAATAATCCGTGTTTTTTAGGTAAAGTTCTATTTTTGCCGCATGGCAAAACAAGAAGACGTTTTTAAGAAGGTAATCTCCCATGCCAAGGAGTATGGGTATGTGTTCCAATCCAGTGAGATATATGATGGGTTAAGTGCGGTATATGACTACGCACAAAATGGGGTTGAGCTCAAAAAGAACATCCGGGAGTACTGGTGGCAGGCCATGGTGCAGCTTAATGACAACATCGTGGGAATCGATGCCGCCATCTTTATGCATCCCACCACCTGGAAAGCTTCAGGCCACGTAGATGCCTTTAATGATCCCTTAATAGACAATAAAGATTCGAAAAAGAGATACCGTGCCGATGTTTTGGTAGAAGACCATGTGGCCAAGATTGAAGCTAAAATAGATAAAGAAGTCACCAAAGCGGCCAAACGATTTGGGGATGCATTTGATAAGGATCAATTTTTGGCCACCAACCAAAGAGTGTTGGATTACCAGGCTAAGGCTGATGGAATTCTCAAACGCCTGGGCAAATCCTTGGAAAATGAGGATTTGGCCGATGTAAAAGCCTTGATCGAGGAATTGGAGATTGCCTGTCCCCTTTCCGGCTCCAAAAACTGGACGGATGTGAAGCAGTTCAATTTGATGTTCGGGACCAAATTGGGAGCTTCCGCAGATTCTGCCATGGACTTGTACTTAAGACCAGAAACTGCCCAAGGGATTTTTGTGAATTTCCTCAATGTGCAGAAAACCGGACGGATGAAGATTCCTTTTGGAATTGCCCAAACCGGAAAGGCATTTAGAAATGAGATTGTCGCCCGCCAGTTCATCTTCCGTATGCGGGAGTTTGAACAGATGGAAATGCAATATTTCATAAAGCCAGGTACCCAGCAGGAATGGTACGAAAAGTGGAAGGAAAAACGACATAAATGGCATCTTTCCTTAGGTATGGGGGAAGAAAATTATCGTTTCCACGACCATGAAAAATTGGCCCATTATGCCGATGCGGCAGCCGATATCGAATTTAAATTCCCATTTGGTTTCAAGGAATTGGAGGGAATTCATTCCCGTACCGATTTTGATTTGAGCCAGCATGAGGAGTATTCCGGGAAAAAGTTGCAGTACTTCGACCCAGAGGAAAACAAGAGTTACGTACCCTATGTTTTGGAAACTTCCATTGGACTAGATCGTATGTTCTTAGCGGTATTTTCCAATTCACTGCAAGAGGAGGAGCTCGAAAATGGGACGACCCGCACCGTATTAAAGATTCCTGCGGTATTGGCCCCGACCAAAGCTGCAATATTGCCATTGCTTAAACGGGATGGATTACCAGAAGTGGCCCAAAAACTTATTGATGAACTCAAGTGGGACTTTAATGTGGTATACGATGAAAAAGATGCCGTTGGCCGTCGTTACCGAAGACAAGATGCTGCAGGTACGCCCTTCTGCATAACGGTGGACCATCAAACTTTGGAAGATGAAACGGTGACCATTCGTCATAGGGATACCATGGAGCAACAGCGCATAAAGCTTTCCGAGGTGAAGGACATTATCTCCAAGGAGGTGGATATGCGGTATTGGTTGCAGAAAATTTAGAACAGGCCAGTAATCTCCCCATTTTCTGTCACATCTATCCCCTCAGAGGATGGCAGGGCGGGCAATCCCGGCATACGCATAATATCTCCGGTTATCGGGACCAAGAACCCTGCGCCAACCGCAATTTCTATCTCTCGCACGGTGATGATAAAGTCCTTGGGTCGTCCCAATAATTTGGGATTGTCGGATAGGGATTTTTGCGTTTTGGCAATACAAATAGGTAGGTGATCCAAGCCCAGATTGGCAATTTTACGGAGGTGTGCTTTCGCTTTGGAAGTATAATCCACGTGTTCTGCCCCATATATTTCAGTGGCTATGGTCGCAATTTTATCCATAACGCTGGAATTCCAATCGTAAAGGGGTGTAAAGTCCGATGCCTTGGATTCCACAACATCAATCACGTGCTGCGCCAGTTCCTCGGCACCTTCCCCTCCTTTGGCCCAAACTTCGGCAAGCGCCACTCGAATTCCTTTGGACTCCGCCAGTTGTTTTATAACTTCAATTTCCTCGTCGGTATCGGTCACAAATTTATTAATGGCAATCACGGGAACCACATTGAACTTGGCAATGTTCTCCAAATGTTTTTCCAGATTGGGGAATCCTTTTTTCAAGGCATCCACATTGGGTTCTGTCAGGGATTTTAGGTCGGCTCCACCATGGTATTTTAAAGCGCGTATAGTGGCGGTCAACACCACAGCTTTGGGCTTTAGTCCCGCACTTTGGCATTTGATATCAAAGAATTTTTCCGCACCAAGATCAAAGCCAAAACCGGCTTCGGTTACGGTATAATCCGAATATGACATGCCCATCCGGGTGGCGATAACGGAATTGGTTCCCTGGGCTATATTGGCAAAAGGCCCCCCGTGTATAATGGCCGGATTCCCTTCAATGGTCTGTACCAAATTCGGTTTTATGGCATCTTTCAGCAAAGCGGTCATGGCACCTTCAGCATTCAAATCCTTGGCATAAATAGGCTCCTTATCAAAGGTATAGCCCACAAAAATGTTCCCCAGTCTCTCCTTAAGATCTCCCAGGTTTTCGGCCAAACACAAAATGGCCATGATCTCTGATGCTGCGGTGATGTCAAAACCGGTTTCCCTTGGAATACCCGAGGTAGTTCCTCCCAGACCCACAATAATATGCCGAAGGGAACGGTCGTTCATATCCATCACCCGTTTCCAACCTATGGTTCTGGGATCTAGTCGCAACGATCTGGTCTTGCTCTGAATATTGTTATCAATCACAGCTGCCAGCAGGTTATGTGCTTTTTCTATAGCCGCAAAATCGCCTGTAAAGTGCAGATTGATATCCTCCATGGGCAGCACTTGCGAATATCCGCCACCGGTGGCCCCTCCCTTTATTCCAAAAACAGGTCCCAAGGAGGGCTCGCGCAATACCACTGTGGTTTTTTTGCCCAAGCGGTTTAAACCTTCGGTCAGTCCAATGCTCATCGTGGTCTTTCCTTCGCCGGCAGGGGTTGGGGAAATGGCCGAGACCAGAATCAAATTGCTTTGCGATGCTTTTTCTTGGTCAATGGCCTCCAAGGGCAGTTTGGCCTTGTGTTTTCCATACATTTCAATGGAATCGGGACTCACCCCAAATTTTTCTGCAATGCCGGAAATAGGTTGTAGGGTAACGCCTTTGGCGATTTCCAAATCGGTCATAGGTAGCTGTTTTGAATTAGTCAGGCAGACGGGAGATAATTCCGTTTTGCTCTGACAAGATACTATAATCAAAGGAGTATTTTAAGGGTTTTACTTTCAATTTTATCCCATTTTATGTGAAAAGGATGTAACGCCTGACAGTAAATACATCAACTTTGAAATTTCTATATTTTGTTTACTTTTAAGCACTTAGACTAATTGCTTTGATAAGATTTTTACGCGTTCTTTTTGTTATTTGTCCAATTTTGTTGCAGGGTCAACTTTCCTTTGAAGAGAGTGCCGCAACTTTAGGGGTAGATCGCACCTATGGATTCAGCTTTTACGGTGGCGGTCTGTCTTTTCACGACTTTGATGGGGATGGATGGGACGATATCACCTACTCATCCACCTTGGATGAACAATTGTATTTTTTCAAAAACAACGGAGGGACTTTCAGTGAGGTAGATTTAGGGATAGACAATACCTACGAGACCAAACAGGTGTTGTGGGTGGATTACGATAATGATGGGGACAAGGATTTTTTCGCAACCAGCATTACCGGACTCAACAAATTCTATGTGAATGACGGTAACATGAACTTTACGGATGTTTCCGAAACCTGCGGCCTTTTTACCGATAACCTCTATACCTACGGGGCCACCTTTGGGGACATTGACAACGATGGGGATTTGGATGTTTTTATCTCGAACAGGGATGAGGTCACCAGGAACCAGCACAATTACCTTTACGTAAATGAAGGGGGGGTCTTCGTTGACATTACCCAATCCGCCGGAATTGTCCTGGAGAACGAACTTTCATTTTGTGCCTCCTTTTTCGACTATGACAACGACGGTTATCAGGATATTTATGTGGCCAATGACAAAATCAACAACATCAACCGGCTGTATAGAAACCGGGGTGACCTTACCTTCCAGGATGTATCCATTTCCAGTGGTGCTGGGATTGCCATTGATGCCATGTCCACCACCATTGAGGATTATAATTACGATGGCTGGTTGGATGTTTATGTGACCAATACTTCCGCAGGGAACTACCATTTGCGCAATAATGGGGATGGTACTTTTACCAATGTGGCCACCAATGTGGGAACAGTATTTTACAGCATTGCCTGGGGAGCTGTTTTTTTGGATGCGGATAACGATGCCGACCTGGATCTTTATGTCAGCGGAATGCGCACCGGGGAAAATACCCAGCTGCCGTCAGCTTTTTATGAAAATGTGGGAGGTGCTTTTACGATTCCTGAGGGCATTGGGTTTGAAAATGATAAACGTATCAGCTTCGCCAATGCCAAAGGAGATGTGGACAACGACGGCTATCCGGATATCATCGTTCTTAATGATACCGAGGATAACTTCCTTTGGAAGAACAACACAACCAATACCAACAACTGGATCAAAGTAAAATTGGAGGGTACTACCAGCAACAGGGAGGGCATTGGCAGTACCATTGAGGTTTATGCCAATGGAATGCCCCAATATAGATATACTGTTTGCGGCGAGGGATATCTTGGACAGAACTCGAGCTATGAATTTTTTGGATTGGCGGATGCCAGTAGCATCGACTACGTAAAAGTGAGATGGCTCAGCGGGATTGTGGACCGTATAGACAATGTGGATGTCAACCAGGCTATGACCATTGTTGAGGGGAGTTATCAGATAGAAGAAGAGGAGGAAGAAGAGATTGAGGAGCCGGAAGAGGAAGAACTTCCCCAAGACGACACCCCGGATGAAGATGAAAATGAAGAGGAGGCCTTTGAAGAACTACCTCTGGAAATACCCTGTGGGGGCAAGCCTTTGGTTATTTTGCCAAATCCTTCCGAAGGGGGATTGGTAGATGTCTGTGCCGATTTTGGACAAGACCTTGCCATAGCGCATGTATTTAATATGAATGGCGTAAAAGTGGTGAGCCACACCATAGACCGGGCAGCTCCCATTCTGGATTTAAATGGGCTCCCCAGCGGACTTTATCTGATCAAACTTGAGGTGGGCGATAAAGTGGTGGAGACCAAACACATCAAACTTTAACCAGATTTTTTTCAATCCACACTTCTTACAAATCGGCTTCCGTAGGCGTTGTTGCGCATGGGGCCGTGCCAGCCGCCGTACCTACGGTACGCCACTGGACTGAACGGATTGAACTCGTGGTATTCCCGGTCATAACTGTAAAATCCGCCACCACGAAATCCAATACCCCCTTCAGAATCCCCTTGGGGCCAATCTTCAACGTTTGCAGCTCCATCCGGAGCTAAATTACCATCTCCGTGTACACCGGTAAACGCCCTGCCCTTGGGATGACCAATGGTAATGACGCGTTCCCAAACACTTCCGGCCATATCCATTACCCAATAGTGCGATGCCCCAAAATACGCTTTGGTATCCTCGCTCAACTGGGATTCATCCCAACCATTGATCATGATCAAATTTCGATTGGGATGTGGGAGGCGTTGCAGTTTTTCCTTGCTGTTGGTTCCCCATGGAAAATCATGGGCTTGTGGCGTTCCCGTGCCCCGTGCGGCCTTGGTGAACTCAAATTCGGTCATAGGGCGCAGGCCTGACCAATCCGCAAAGGCCATGGCATCGTCCCATCCCAAAAACAAACAAGGTTTGCTAGCACTGGAAGTAACAAATTTCCCATTTTTGGGCGTAATGGTTCCGCCTTGCGAACGGTATGCCCGTTCGGTATGGATCAGTCTTGGGGCTTTTTGATCGGGCCCCAAACTGTTTAAAAAGTCCACGTATTGCCCTTCGGTGGGTTCATATTTCATCATATAGTAAGGAGAAACCCCTTTGGGATAGGAGGCCGGAATAGGGCCCAATTGATCTCCCTCATATTTGTGCTCCCCAGATGTATAGAACAGATCGCCATCCGCTGCAACTGTCAGTTCCTGATCTTCGGAATTGATTTTTACCAAACCTGCGGCCCTACCCCTCCTATTGGGAGCATAAAAACTTCCAAATTCCTGGGCGGTTGCATCAGGATCGCCCAAAGTAAACCCACCATTGGGAATATGGACCATTTCTATACCATAAGCTTGAAAGTACCAGCCTCGGGGGTCAACCTCCCTAAAACTGGGTCTGTCCAGATTGATCTTTAAGGTGACCTCCACCCGGCCCCGGAATGCAGTACTGGGCTTTAGAAACAGTCCCGTGCCATCCTTGGGAACCTCAAATACCAGATTGGGATCATTGGAAAACACAGAAACCACCTGGTGTCCCTCCTGGGCCACATTGATATGCGCATAGCCACCTTCTTGGGAAAGGGATTTGAAGAACAGCCAGACCGCATCATGGTTTTTGGTATTGTGCCATGCGTTGTCCCAGCTTAGGTTGAACAGGGCATAGGCCTGACTGGGCTCATTATAAAGCATGGGGGTTGATATTTTAAGATCGGAAGCGCCCATGGTAAAAGATACCACTAGGGCCAGAAGGGATGCACAGTGCTTCATGACGGTTGGTTTGATTGATGAATGATTCTACAAGGGGTTACCCCTTGAACTTCCTTAAAGTTAGGGATTTCTGATGATTTTTCTATTCGCCCAGTCGATAGCGATATAAGCCACTCTCAGATTTAACAAATCCCAGTTTGGTGTAGAGGTGTATGGCACTTTGTCTATGATTCCCAGTAAAGAGCAAGACTTCCGCAAGGCCTTTTTGCTGGGCAATATCCAATAGCTTTTCCATGAGCTGGCGGCCAAGGCCTTTCCCACGGGCATTAATATCCACTACCACATCCTCCACCATACCCTTGCTGCCCGAAAGTACATGATACGTGCACATGGAGGCCATCCCAATAATCCTATCCCCTTCTTGGCAGTATACCAAACTCAGCTGGTCTTTCTTTTCCAAAATTTTGGCCAAGGGGTTAAGCTTTAAATCGGGATTTAACTGCCGGAACAATTGGATCAGTTGGGCTTCGATTTCTGGGCTGTAATCGGTGGGGTTTAGGGTGGTGATGTTCATGAGTATTGTTTTAATATCCTAAAATACCACTAATTAGTAGTAATGTGATGACCATTTAATCGGCACTTTGGATTCATGCTAAAAGAATCCCAAATTGAACAGTTAAATGCTTTGATAAAAGATGGCTACGGCTCTCCGGAGCGGTTGGCGGAGCGTTGGGGGAAGTTATAACCAGTTAAGAGTCTCCTTGGATTGATACGAATTATTCCGATTAAACAAATTTTAAGCTTAGGCAGGTGCAAATAAGAGACGTTTATCTAAAAAGATACCCAAAACTGCACCACCTCACTCTCCTTAAACCCAATCCTGTGTGCTACAATTTCCAGTTGGGTGCCATTTTCCACTTTAAAAGGTGAACCATACACTTGCCATGGGGAGAAGATACTATCCTGTTCAATCGTCCGGTAGCCAATACTGGCCCCCTCCGTAGGGCATTCCATGGTAATTTCGCTGTCCACTTGGAGCACCACGGGCTTTTGGGTTATAGGTTGTTCTTCCTCATCTTGCCAGAGTTGGGCAATAAGTTGCCGTTCCGGTAGGTTGGGCCGGTCACCAATTTCGGTCAGCCAACGGTCCATTTCAGCGCTTAGCTCCTGCAACTTTTCTGCATATTCCGCTTGGTTGGCCAGATTGTCTATTTCGTGGGGATCGTTTACGCAATCGTAGAGTTCTTCTTTGGGCTTACTTCCCCTAAACCAAATGGACTGTATTTCGTTAAGGGTTCCATTGTCACGCATACGCAAGAGTTCCTGCATGGTAGGGATACGCTCTCTATACTTGTTCGGTAAATAATTGCCCTGTTCTGGTCTATAATTGCGCACATATTTATAGCGGCTGTCCCGTACAGCCCGAATGGCATCGGTTACCCCATCAAATCGGTCTGCAGCTCCGTGGATATATTGTCTTTGTTTTTCATCACCCATAAAAGGTTGACCTTGCAAATAATCGGGAGGGGTTTGTCCGACCAAGGTGAGTACTGTAGGCACAAAATCAATAAAACTAATGAGTTGGTCATCTGTGGTCCCAGCCATTTTTTTGTCCGGGAAGCGCACGATCATGGGCACATTCAGTCCGGAGTCGTACACCAATCTCTTTTGTCTAGGTAAGGGTCCACCGTGATCGGCATAGAAAAAAATAATGGTGTTTTCCATCAATCCATCCTCTTCCAGTTGATTTAGAATTTCACCTACCTGTCGATCCATAAGAGTGATATTGTTGTACATTTTCCAAAGATCGCGGCGCACCACCTCGGTGTCGGGCAAATAAGGTGGAATGGGAAATGGCAAATCCTTTGGAATCACTTCTTCCTTCTTGTAAGGCTCGAACAATCCAGATTCATGGGTGACCCCAAAATTGAAAATCGAATAGAAGGGTTGTCCCGGTTTTCTGTTTCGCCAATGTCCATCTTTACCATTTTGGTCCCAAGCGGTCACGGGTGCTTTAAACTGATAATCATTTTTGGAATTATTGGTACAGAAGTAGCCTGCCCTTCTCAAGTGTTCACTGAGCATTTTTACATCGGGCGGAGGGACCGCCTCGTAAGCCGGCAAGCCGGTCACTTCGGTATAAGAATGCGTACGCATATGACTGGCCCCAATGCTTGTGGGATACATACCGGTGGCAATGGCTGCCCGGCTGGGCGCACAAACCCCGGAGGGTGAAAAGAGATGGGTGTAGCGAATACCTTCAGCAGCCAATTTACTGAGATTGGGTGTCACCACGGTGGAATCCCCAAAGGATGGAATATAAGGACCCATATCCTCCACCACCAACCACAAAATATTGGGCGGATTTTCCATTACCGCAGTTTTTTCGGCTTTATCCTTGGGTTTACTTTGGCAGGCGCCCATTAGGATCAATAGTAAGAGAGCAATACAGTTTTTTAGTCGAAACATCTTGTTACTTGGGAGGTTATATGTTCAAATATAACCTTTAGGTACAAGAATTTAAGGGTTGCTAGAAAATATATCCAAGTCTTACACCGCTGTAAAAATTCCTCCCATTCCCTGGATAAAAATAACGGGGTGGGGCACCTCCAAAACTGGATGCATTGATCAACACACTCTGAGCATAGTTGGTATCGAACAGATTGTTGATTCCGGCATTCAAGCCCAAGGAAAAATGCTGTGAAAGCTCAGTTTGATAAGCCAATTTGGCATGCACCACATTAAAAGACTCACTGTTGATGGAATTATCATCCCGTAATGGAATCTCGTCCACAAATTGATGGGTGAGATTCAGCTGTAATCCGTTGGAATGTTGCACATCCAAACCTGAGCTGATCCGATGTTTGGGTACCCCGGTCAAAGGATTGCCTGAAAAGTCGTTGTCCCCATCCACAAAATCCACAAAACTATGGTCGTTCAGGGTATAACTTATGTAGGGCGACAGTTGAAGGCCTTGGCAAAGCGGGATGATATATTTGGCATCCAGTTCCAGGCCTTGATGGCGGGTTTCCCCTGCATTTCTTCCAATAAATTGATCATCGCCAACCCGTTGTGCCACTAGCAGATTATTGATATTCATCCGGTAGAGCGCAAAGTTGACATAGAGTTTGGGCTTTAAAAAAGTAAACTTACCACCTATCTCATAATTGGTCCCTGTTTCCTGCGCAATATCGGGATTGATTACCCCATCTGGCGTTAGGGTCTCTTCTAAACTTGGGTTGGAAAACCCTCTGCTTACATTGGCATACAGCCACCCCTTGTTCAGTTGGTACTTTAGCCCAACGCTGGGCAACAAAATGGCATCAAAATCCCGCTCAGCGGAAGTGTTGGCATCCCCTGTATTAAAAAGGTCCCTAAAATCGAAATGGGTACTGTTCAGGCTTAGTCCGGCCTGGGCCTGCAATGCTGCGGAAACCGGAAGAGTATAGGTGCCGAATACGTTCAATTGATCCCGAAATTCCCGGTTTCGGCTAAGCCGGTCACCTTGCAAACTCCCGTTTCCGTTGTTGTCGCCAAACAGATTTTGAAAGGTACCCCAATGGTACTCATCTTTGTAGAGTTCAACTCCAAAGGTATATTCCCCCTTAATCGGATTCCCGCCTTGAAATTGGCTTCGCAAGCCAAATCCGTTGGTGAACTCGTCCAAAATGTTGAAGGGCCGTGGTTCGTAATGGTCCAAATAGGTATAGAAAATGCTGGTGGTGTTGCTAAAGGAATCTGTGAACCCATGTGTGTATGAAAGTCCCACCAAAGAATATTTGTTGGCTTCAAAACCTTGGGCCGCCAGCCAATTCCCAGCAGCACGGGTGGGGTCTTCATCAAAATCACTTTGGTTGATGGAACTCGGAATCTGGGCCGTATAGTCGATATAATTGACCAAAATACCCAAGCTGTTTTTTGCACCGAGATGTACCTTCGAAGTCAGCAAAAAACCGTCCCTTTCAAAATTGTTGTTTTGGCGATAGCCATCGGTTTGAAAATGGTTATAGCTAAAGCTAAGGTCCAGCTTATCATCAGCATGTTGAAAGCTGAGGTTGTCCTTGATCATCCCAAAAGACCCCAATGTAAAGCTGTTGGTCAAACGGGTTTCATCTTCAAAAGCGGGTCGGGTATCCAACAAAATGGCCCCACCCAAATTGGCTCCAAATGAAGTTCCCTTAGGCCCTTTTATCACTTCCATGGAGCCTAGGTTTTCAAAATCGAATGCTTCAATGGTGGAGGAACCTGTACCGTTTGTCACGGGAATGCCGTTAAAATATAAGCGAAGCTTATCCGTGCCAAATAGGGTACGGGAACCTACCCCGCGTATGGTAATTCTGTTGGTGTTCAGAGCTCCGGACAGGATATAGACCCCGGATACCTGATTGATGGCCGAAGCAATATCTATAGGATTGAACTTTTCAAAAGTGGATGGTCCTAGGGTGGAGGATGCCGTTATGCCAACGGCTCTTTTTGGGACCACATCCTCTAGCAATAGTATTTCATCCAGTTGGGTAATGGTATCTTGTTGGACCTGTTGGGCAAAACCTGTCATGGCAATTAAACCAACGAGGAAAGGAAATTTCTTCATGAACGGGGAGGAATGGAGATTGATGATTTTATTTTTTTAGGGTAATGGTCTTTCCTTTTTTGGCACTTTTGCGCGCTGCGTCCAGGATTTCCATGACCACCAGATTGTTTTCTATGGAGTATAAATTATTGGGAGGCAGTTGGACTTTGTTCCGGACTACGGCTTCCAGCAGTGCAAAAGGGTCATTATAAGGGGATGGACGTTCTTCCAATACCATGGTCTCTTCGTCGTATCCATCATACCCTTCCGCAATTCGAATGCGAAGGGTATTTCGGTTGTCGGCATACAAGGCACCGGTGAGCCCATAAATTTCCATGTCTTTTCTGCCTATAGGCCAGTTCCATGAAGGTTCCAGAATGGCTTGTGCATCATCATAAGTTAGAATAATGGTGGCATCGTCATCCACTTTAGGATTATTTTCCGGTTGTAGTTGTTGGGTCACAGCCGTCACGGAATTTGGACGCTCCCCATTGCGAAGCCATGTCATAAGGTTTGCTCCATAACAACCAAAATCCATAATAGCTCCCCCGCCGTTCGCGACCGGGTCGAAGAGCCAATCCAAAAACTCTTGGTTGATGCCCAATTTGGCCGGGCCACGATGTCCATCCCGCACAATTACTTTTCGGAGTGCGCCTACCTTACCTTGTTCCAAAAGTTCTTTGGCCTTGTGATTGGTTGGGTACCACGTGGTTTCGTAGTTGGTTAGCAAATGGATGTTGTGTTTTTTGGCCAATGCTGCCATTTTCTTACCATGGTCCAAACTCACGGCCATGGGCTTTTCCACCATCACATGAATACCCTTGGGAGCACAGCCCTGTACAACCTCCAAATGATCATAAATGGTTCCAAAGGCGGCTACGGCTTCCGGTTTGGAGGCATTGATCATTTCCTCCAAGGTGTCAAATACCAAGTCCATGGAATACCCATATTGGTCCGAATACCGTTGTGCAAGCTCCCGGTTGGGCTCCACCATTCCCACGATTTCCACGTCGTTTTTGTTTTCCCGGCCCAGAATCCAATGTACATGGGTGTGGGTCAGACCTGCTATGCCAAGCCTTAAGGGCTTTTCTTGTGAGTGGACATTGGGGATATGCAGTAGAAAACCGAGGAGGATTACAAAAAAGGTCCGAAACATGGGTATGGCTTTGATTTGACGTATTGATCGTATAAAAATAAGAAGGATTTACCCAAGTTCTTGTAACAAAGTATGGGTATCCTGTATGGTGGCAAACTCCTCCTTAAGATTGGCGAGTTCAATTTGGTGGGTCAATTCAGCACTATATTTTTCTCCATTTATTCCCTCTTTATTGAAAGCCGCGGTAGCATCAGAGATCAAGGTAACCTTGAACCCAAGATTGGCCGCCATTCTTGTGGAGGTTGAAACGCAATGTTCTGTGGTAAGCCCCACGATCACCAACTTGGTAATGCCATTGGATTTTAGCTTGTTTTCCAAATCGGTTCCAATAAAGGCGCTGTTCACCGTTTTTTGGAAAATGGGTTCGCTTTCCTGGGGTTTGACCAGGGGATGAAATTCGTTTCCAGGTTTTGAGGGATGCAAGGGAGATGCTGGATTCGTGGAGCAATGCTGTACGTGAAAAATGGGATACTCTTTTTTGCGAAATGTATCCAGAATTTTGCCGCAGTTGGCTTCAGCTTCAGGATTATTGCGCTCTTCTCCATAATAATCCAGTGCTTGGAGACCTTGTTGGATATCAATCAAAAGTAAGGCTGTCATGGGATTTGATTACGCCTTAAAAATACGGCTTAAAACCGAAACCCGACCGACAACGCCCCTCTGAACATAAAGGTGTCCTGGAACACTTCGGGATTCACGTTCCGGCCCACCCCGCCATAAATTTCCAGGGTGAAATTATCACTGGGAGTTACCCACTTGTTGCCCAATCCGAGTCCAAGGGCCACCGTACTGAATTTATCATTTCTCAGGGAGACGTTGTCTTCAAGACCTTCTTCATCCCAGGTATAATAAAGTCCAAAAGCTTCTACAAACACCCCACTTCTGGGTTGGTAACCGAAGTAGGCCCTGAGGTTGGGTCCAATTCCAAAATCACCATTATAGTCGGTGGCTTCATTATTAAAGTAAACAGTACCTCCAAAACTGGTATCTTCCGTAAAATAGTATTCATAGGATCCTTCAACCGCTCCTGTGGCCAAGAATAGGCCAGCGTTAAATTTAAGTTCATGGTTGTTATTGAAATAGGGATATGCTTGTGCACTTCCATTAAAAAGACACAACATGAATCCCAAAAAAAGTAGCTTCTTCATCGCCTAAAATTTGATTTCCTTAAGGCTTAATCAATTAACGTTCCAAATTAGTTTGGGAAAAAAGTTTGGATGGGATTCCATTTTCTGGTGCCATGCACATTGGTTATTTTTAGGCAAAACTTTTTTAATGAAGATTGCTTCTTACAATGTAAATGGGATCAGGGCAGCCATAAACAAGGGATTTGTGGATTGGCTCACGGCCACAGACCCTGACGTTATCTGTATTCAGGAAACCAAAGCCATGAAGGAACAGGTGGATGTGGCCCTTTTGGAGAACGCGGGATATAACCACCATTATTGGTTTAGCGCCCAGAAAAAGGGATACAGTGGTGTTGCGCTGTTCTGCAAAGAAGAGCCTGATCATGTGGAATACGGGACCGGTATTGACTACATGGATTTTGAAGGGCGAAACATTCGGGCGGATTACGGGGACCTTTCCATAATGAGCATGTACCTGCCCTCGGGCACCAATTTGGATCGCTTGGAACATAAGCTGACCTATATGGCCGATTTTCAGAAGTATGCGGACAAACTGCGCAAGGAACGTCCCAATTTGATTGTATGTGGAGATTACAATATTTGTCACGAGGCCATTGATATCCACGATCCTGTTCGCAACAAAAACGTTTCTGGTTTCTTGCCGGTGGAACGTGAATGGATCGGAAATTTTATAAAAAGCGGCTTTATTGATAGTTTTCGACATTTCAACAAGGACCCCCATAACTATACCTGGTGGAGCTATCGGGCCAATGCCCGGGCCAATAATAAAGGCTGGCGATTGGATTACGGGATGGTCAATGAGTCGCTAAAGGACAGACTTAAACGCTCCGTGATACTTTCAGACGCTAAGCACAGTGACCACTGTCCAATCTTGCTGGAGGTGGAAAAATAACAATTGATTAAATTTTCGAACAAAGGGATTGCCTAATTTTGGCAGCTTAAGTGATGAAGCTATGAAATATACCAGACTCCCACATACCGATATCAGAGTAAGTAAAATTTGCTTGGGAACCATGACCTGGGGCCGACAGAATACCGAAGAAGAAGGCCATGAGCAAATGGATTATGCTGTTGAGCAAGGGGTCAATTTTTTTGATACCGCCGAGCTATACCCCATTCCACCCAAAAAGGAGATCTATGCAGTGACCGAAGAGATTATTGGAAATTGGTTTAAAAAGACTGGAAACCGGGATAAAATAGTGTTGGCCTCAAAGATTGCAGGTCGAGCCGAATTTACAAAATACATCCGGACAACGGGTTTTAGCCGGGATTCTATCATCAAGGCCGTTGAAGGTAGCTTGCAGCGCTTACAAACCGATTATATCGATTTATATCAATTGCATTGGCCAGAACGTAACACCAACTTTTTTGGGCAAAGAGGCTTTAACGCGCATACGGTAGATCCATGGCAGGATAATATCCACCAAGTTTTGGAAACCTTGCGCGATTTGGTCAAGGAAGGTAAGATCAGACATGTGGGACTTTCAAACGAAACCCCTTGGGGAACCATGCGCTTTTTGGAAGAGAGCAAGGTGCACCAGGATTTACCTCGCATGCTGACCATCCAAAATCCGTATAGCTTGCTCAATAGGTTATATGAAGTGGGTCTTTCTGAAATTTCGCAGCGGGAGCAAATTGGATTACTGCCCTATTCCCCGCTTGCGTTTGGGGTTTTGAGCGGGAAGTATTTGACTGAAATTCCGCCGCGAAAAGCACGAATCACACTTTTTCCACATTATGACCGGTACAGTGGTGAAACAGCTACGGAGGCCACAAAACGATATCAAGACCTGGCCAACGAACATGGTTTGAGCATGGCGCAAATGGCATTGGCTTTTGTGAACACCCGCCCGTTTGTTACCAGTAACATCATAGGTGCTACTTCCATGGAGCAGCTCAAGGAAAATATTGGCAGTATTGATGTGAACCTTTCCGATGAGGTTTTGGATGGAATTGAGGCCATCCATAGTGCCATTCCGAATCCAGCACCTTAATCCAAAGCGTAAGCCCGGTACTCATCGCCGGAAGGGGTACCCATTTTCCCACCCCCACAGGCAATGACCAAAAATTGTTTGCCGTCAATTTGGTAGGTGGCGGGTGTGGCATATCCGCCCGCGGGAAGATCATCTTCCCAGAGTTGTTCTCCTGTTTTCATGTTGAAGGCCCTGATTTTTTGATCCTTGGTAGCGGCAATGAATAACACACCACTAGCCGTGATTACCGGTCCGCCATAGTTTTCAACTCCAGAAACGGGATGTTTTGGGTCGTTCAATGTCTCCTCATGCCCCAAGGGTACCGTCCAAAGGTATTCCCCGGAATTCAGGTCGATCGCGTTTAAGGTACCCCAGGGGGGATTCATGACAGAGAACCCGCGGTCATCCTTAAAGCGCCCAAAGCCTCCCACGGCATAGGGGACTTTTATATCCGTTTCTTCCACACGATGATCGGTCTCCTCCTCAATTCCTGAAAGGAAATTTGCAATACCCCTGATTTCATTTTCGGTTAAATTGGGCATGCCCGGCATGGCCCCTTTTCCATTTTTGATAATGCTTGCAATGGAATCTGGGGTGAATTTTTCTTGGAGATGTTGCAAATTGGGAATGGCCCCCAAACCTTGCAGTTCTCCACCATGGCATCGTGCACAGTGAATCTTGCTCAAGGACATTCCAGCATGTGAGGTATCGCCGTCGTTACCAGAGACCTCCGTCATTCGCACAATCCATGCCATTTCATTGGAGTTGACATACATAACCCCATTATAGGGTTCTAAGGCAGCGCCTCCCCATTCCGCACCGCCATCCGCCCCAGGATATAGGATTACCCCTGTGGTGTCAATGGGGATAAATTGACCTTTGGATGTAATTTGATTGAACTTTTCAAGCACTGTAGGCGGATCAATATTTTGGTCCTTATCCACAAAATCATCCACAAATGCAGGTCTATTGGGGTCATATAAATCTTCTGCCCTTAACACCTGACGTGCAAATGGAGCTGGTTTGGTGGGCAGGGGTTGGGTTTTACTGGCCTGCTCCCCAAGCAGCTTGGAAGCAGGATAAGTTTTTTCCTCTATGGGAAATAGCGGTTCGCCAGTTATCCGATTGAACACAAAAACATGCCCACTTTTGGTTACTTGGGCCACTGCAGGAACGGATTTGCCATCCCTTTGGACATCGAAAAGATTGGGTGGGGCGGGTAAATCCCTATCCCAAATATCGTGGTGAACCATCTGAAAATGCCAGATGCGCTCGCCCGTTTTGGCATCAAGGGCCAGTAAGGAATTCGCAAATAAATTATCGCCGGTGCGATCGCCCCCATACCAATCAAAGGCAGCCGATCCGGTTGGGATGTAGGCAATTCCCCTTTCGTTGTCCACAGCTATTCCAGGCCAACTGTTTGCTCCGCCCACTGTTTTATAGGCTTCTTTGGGCCAGGAATCATAGCCAAATTCTCCAGGTTGGGGGATGGTGTGGAAGGTCCATTCAATAGCACCAGTAAGTACGTTATACGCACGAATATGGCCTGGTGAAGAACCAGGGCCTTCACCAACACGCGTGCCCATGATCAACAAGTTGCCGTAAATGGCCCCGGGGGTATTGGCCACTACGGACAGTTTTTCAGGATCTCTGCCCAATCCTTCCCTTAAATCGATATATCCATTGGTGCCAAAAGAGGTTATTTCCGTGCCTTTGGCGGGGTTGACCGCATAGAGTTTAGATCCAGAGGAAAAGAACAATCTACTTTCCTCTGATGAATTCGATGCCCAAAAACTCAATCCACGGTTTAGGCCCAGCCCGGAATTGTCTTTGGCGCTTGGCGAAAATTTCCAAATCTCTTTTCCTGTCTTGGCATGGATGGCAAAGAGTTCGATGGCGGCATTGACCCCATATAATAGGGTATCAATAATCATGGGATTGGTTTGGATCTGGGTGGTTCGACCCTCTTCCAATCCCCCACTTTTATAAGTCCAAGCAAGCTTTAGGTCTTTTACATTGGCAATGTTGATTTGATCAAGATTGGAATAATGTGTTCTTTCGGGATCGCCTAGGTAATGCTGCCAGGTTGTAAACTGCTTTGAATCTGTTTTGGAAGCATCTGGGGTACACGAAAGCGTCAATACAAATAGGATTGCAGGAAGAAGAATTTTTGTTTTCATGCCGGCGGTTTTCTTAAATATAGTGCAAAGCTGATAAACAGGGTATGGGTCAAAAACATTTGAGGTCAACCCCTTGAAAGTATTTTTTGCTCATTCAACCAAATGGTTCCCTCATTTTGACTGGAATGATTCTTGTGTGCTTTTTAGTATTGAACCACAAAATCCGCGATCATGAAAAAGCTTTTATTGCCCATTTTATTCCTTCAGTGCCTTTTTACCACCGCACAAGAATTTGAAACCCATGAGAATGGACTGATATATTCCTCGAAGGCGATGACACAATTAAGGAACTTGGTGGATATGGAAAATCAACAGTTCAGGGTATGTGAATTGAACAAAACCTTTTTGTCATTTGAACAAACCAAGGGGATGGTGTTTGCTTTGGAGGAAGTCAATATCGAAACACTGAAAAGAGATTTGTTGTCGAACATTGGTTTGAAGGAATTCCTGAAAAAATATCAGGAGTCCAAGAATTATGGGGATAAACTGCTTACGAAAGTAGCTTATAGCAACTATGAAGGGGAAAATATTGTTCGGATAAAGGAACAACCGGAAGGTTATCAAGTGGATATTTTGGCGGATGATTGGTTGAATTCCAGATATGGTCATTGGGCATGGGATTTTTCAAACCCAAAGTATGTTCGGGTCATCTATTTTGCAGAGGATTTTAAAACGAAGCCACTTCCAAACAAATATGGCAGGATGATTCAGTACTCCGAATGCCTCATTGATACCACCAGTCAAATTTTTATGGCAAATGCATCTACAAGAAGATCGTATTTTCTGCCCGACTCCTTAAAGGTAAAACAGGCAAATTTGCGATCATACATAGAACAAAAGCTAGGGGAAACGGAACCAGACTTATATTTTGCTCCCGACATGGACGAAGAAGACGCCCAGGCCAGAATTAAATCCTATAGGGAATGGCAAACTGCCAAAGAAGATCTGGTAAACAATAAGCTTTCCACGGACACCAAATTTTTGGAACACTTAAACGCGGCCTATCATGAAGCAGTGGAACTCAAAAATTCCAATGAGGAATTGGAGCGCTACGTTGCCAAATTTTTATCGCCCAAGCAGGCATTGGTCTTAAAACGTAACCGGATTGTGGTTGGGCAATGCAGTATGGACAATAGTCCGCGAATCCATGCGATGAACATTGCCCAATTGGCTGGGGAGGCTGTGGAATGGGATATTTTTCTTAGGGCGCATTTGAATGTTTTAAACGACCGGATGGATAGGGTATCGGACGGGAGTTGGGCACAAGAAGGCAGAAAAACTTATATCAAGGAGCTGGAAGAGTTGGACATCAATGTGATGGATTTGATTTTTGGCATTGCCCTTCGAAGTCACAATGTGGCAGCTGGCCATTACTACGGAACCATATATAGATTGGGCAGGGCCATGGCAGAAAGTAGGGACGTAAAAACATTTGAGTCCGAATTGCCCCATATGATCTCCGACTCCAATTTGGATGATTTCAACAGGATGTTGATGTTCTATTTGTATGACAATCTAACCTATAACTTGGACACCTCAGAGGACAAGCTCACGCATAAGGAACAAAGAATGGAGGCCATGGCATTGTTGCCAGGGTATTTGCATGGTGCCTTGACCTATTGATCACCCAAATAGGAAACTGACCACATCTTCAATTTTGGAGACCCTTTGGACGGTAATCCCAGTGTTTTTCAGTCCAATTTTATTGCTCTTGGACACAAAAATTGTGGAAAAACCCAATTTTTCGGCCTCAAGAATCCGTTGGTCCACCCGCTGTACCGGACGTATTTCACCTGCCAAACCCACTTCCGCAGCGAAACAGATCCCTTTTTCAATGGGGATATCCGCATTACTGGATAGAATTGCCGCCAACACCGCTAAATCTATGGCGGGATCATCAACGGAAATGCCGCCAGTGATATTTAGGAACACATCTTTTGCGGCCAATTTAAAACCAGCTCTTTTTTCCAACACGGCCAACAACATATTAAGGCGTTTGGCATTAAAACCTGTTGCTGAACGCTGTGGCGTGCCATATACGGCAGTGCTGACCAGGGCTTGGATTTCAATGAGCAAGGGACGCATTCCTTCCACTGTGGCCGCTATGGCAGTACCACTTAAATCCTCCTCGTTTTTGGATATCAGTACTTCGGAAGGGTTGTTCACTTCCCTGAGGCCGCTGCCTTGCATCTCATAAATCCCCAATTCCGCCGTAGAGCCAAATCTATTTTTAAGGGAGCGTAGGATGCGATAGACATAATTTCGGTCTCCTTCAAATTGCAGCACGGTATCTACCATGTGCTCCAAAATTTTTGGGCCGGCGATGGTACCATCCTTGGTAATGTGCCCCACAAGAATAACTGGGGTATTGCTTTCCTTGGCAAACTTGATCAGTTCCGCCGTGCATTCACGAATCTGTGAGATGCTACCGGCAGCAGATTCAATATAATCGGAATGCAGGGTCTGAATGGAATCAATGACCACCAAATCCGGTTCCAGGGCCCCAATTTGTTGAAAAATGTTCTGGGTTTTTGTTTCGGTGAGCACAAAGCAACTTTCGCTGGCAGGATGTATGCGATCTGCCCGCATTTTTATCTGTTTTTGACTCTCCTCACCAGAGACATAGAGTGTTTTGTAATCCAATCTCAGGGCTATTTGAAGCAAAAGGGTACTTTTTCCTATCCCTGGTTCTCCTCCTAAAAGAATTAGGGAACCCGGCACAATGCCACCACCCAAGACCCGGTTAAATTCCTGATCTTTTGAATCCAGCCGCATTTCCCGTTGATTGGAAATTTCGGAAACTTTAAGGGGCTTGGAAACTGCTTTGGAAGGAGATGCATCTGTTTTCCAGCTGCGTTTTTCTTCTTTCTGGACCACTTCTTCCACAATGGTGTTCCATTGTTTGCAGGAGGTACACTGCCCGATCCATTTTGGATATTGGGCACCGCAGTTTTGACAAAAGAATGCAGTTTTGGTCTTGGCCATTACCGAATTTGGTTTCGGCTAAGATATTGAATTAGGAGGTTGGATGTTTCGATTGTTCGATTTTTGGAATCCAATCATCCGAGTTTCCAACTAGCTAAAAATCTAATACCCAAAATCCGCTTTCAGCGCATCAATTTTGTCCAGGGCCATATCCTTGGTCAAGAAATCTATTTCTTCCATTTGGAACGCTTTTTCGAAAGTCTTGAAAGCTTTCTTGGGTTCGCCAAGCTCTTCATAGTACTCCCCTTCAAAATAAAAGCCCATCATGGTTTCAGGATACTGTTTTTTACAGATTTCAGAGAGGGGTTTTAAGGATTCAAAATCATCCTTTTTTAAACAAGCGGCATAGATGGCCATGATATCATTCAGTTCCACTGGTTTTCTAAAGCCCAATAGGCGCTCGATCATATCGTAACGATCTTCCAAATATTTTATAACCGGTTCATCTGAAGTCAGAATCTCGGCCTTGTATTCTTTAGGACTAATGGGTCTGAATATCTTGAACACATTGTCAAATGCCTTACTGATTCCGTATGCAGCGATGGAAACATGGTCTGCATTGTCGTATTCATCAAAGAAGTAATGGAGCGTTTCCTTATCAATGGATTTGATGGCATTGTTCATTTGGAGTATACGTTGCCGATCTTCCGTGGCCTCCTTTTCCAAAACAATATTGTAAAAGATTTCCTGATTCAGATCGGATAGTCTTGAAGGCACCCTACTTTCCATTTCGGTGGCCAAAACGGGAGAGATTGACAAATAGGAATTGAAAAGAGACTTGTCCTTAAACAAAAAGTAGTTCCCGAAATTGGCGGTTATATCATAGCCAATGAACATTTTAAAAGGGGCAATATTGTAGCTGGTCTCCAAATATGGGATTAGCTCCGTGCCCAAAAATTCGTAAAAGTTGGCGCCCTTCTCCGTTGGCAGGCCAGAGGTCTGTTCATAATCGCAATCCTCCCATCGTATATCGCCTTCAGCTTGGTGTACCCCCACAATAATGGATGCTGGCATTCTTTGGTGTTCGCTATAGAATTTGGCATTGGCCACCACCACATCAAAAAGGTACTCCGCATCGAGCACCACGATGAGGGGGTATTTTTTCTCATCCGAATAATCTTCCGGGAAATAATAGGATACATCCCTTCTTTCCTGAAGTTTGAAAGATTCGAATATTTCCTTTTTCACCTGTGCCCCGACCGAAAAGCACAGCAGGCCCATTAGGATAAAAAGCCAGTTTTTCATTGGTTTGATTTTTTTGATGGTAGGGGTTTACCGATTTCTATTCAATAACGGCAACACGATAAAGGATATTGTACCAAAAACCACCACCATCAAGGTCTGTGCGGTCCACATGATCCAGCCATAGGCATCACCAGAAGTTTTACTTACTCCATAGACGGATAAAGCAGCTGTGACCACAATGGGAAACAGGCCTAGGCCCCCATTGGTGGTTGCCATGGCAAAGGCCCCTGCCACAAAGGCCACCAAGAATGCCCCCAGCGGGAGCTCCACGGTTTCGGGAACTGTGAACTTAATGACCCAGAACATGGCAATATAGCACGCCCAAATAAAGAGCGTGTGAACTATGAACGCCCCTCTTTTTTTCATTTTGAAAATACTGAGTACGCCATCCAAAAGACCGTTTAGGAAGTTCTTTATTTTGAGGGCGAATTTGGATTCCGATTTTTTAATGACCCGAATCGCAATGACCAAGCCCAGTACTCCGGCCAATAAAAGTCCCAATGAACCGGCCAGTCCAATTCCATTTTCTTCCAAAATTCCCAGAATCACATCGGTTTGTACCAAGAGGGCTATGGCGATGATCAGCAATAGCATGATCACATCAATGATCCGTTCGGTGACAATGGTGCCAAATCCTTTTTCAAAGGGAACATTTTCGTAGGTGTTCAAAGCGGTCGCCCTTAGAAATTCGCCAGAGCGAAGAATCAAGGTATTGGCGAAGTATGCGGTAAGGATGATAAGGACATTATTGAACAGCCTGGGTTTGTAACCCATTGGATTCAACAGATAATTCCAGCGAATTGCCCTGGAGATATGGCTTAAAATTCCAATAAAGATGGAAAGAAACACCCAAACAGGATTTGCATTTTTGATGGCATGGAGAATCCTTGTCCTGTCTTCTGGGGTGGTTGAGGAATACGAATAAAAAACGAGGGCCAGTCCGATAAGGATCGGAATGGAAATTTTCAGAAATTTTTTAAGGGAAGGGCCCAAAACTAGTTTAACATGTTGGTTTCCTCATTGGGGAACACCAAAGACGGATTAAAGGATTTTGCTTCCTCGATATCCATCCAAGCATAGGTGATCAAAATAAGCACATCGCCAACGGCAACTTTTCTTGCAGCAGCACCGTTTAGCGTAAGTTCCCCAGAGCCTCTTGGTCCGGGAATGGCATAGGTTTCCAATCGCTCACCATTATTATTGTTCACGATCTGCACCTTTTCACCCCTGATGATATTGGCAGCATCCATAAGGTCTTCATCAATAGTGATGCTCCCAATATAATTGAGGTCGGCACCGGTGACCTTTACCCTATGGACTTTTGATTTTACTACTTCAACTTGCATGGCGCAAAATTAGTTAATTCAATCTTAGATTGTCTATTAAGCGGACCCCATCGGCGTAAACGGCAATGAAGGCCCTATATTTTTGATTCGCTTGCTTTTTGAGCATTGGTGTCAGGGTACTTTCATCTGTAATTTCAAAATACTCCAACTCAAAGACGCTGTTTTTGGCAAACTCGGACTTTACCCAGTCCTTAATTTCCTTAGCACTTTCCGTGCCAAATTTGGATTTGGCAGTCACCAGGGTTGAATGGATAAAACCCGCTTCGTTCCTAGTCGTTTTGGGGAGGCGTTCATTACGGGAACTCATCGCGAGGCCGTTGGCTTCGCGCTCAATGGGGCACCCAATGATTTCATAGGGGAGCTGTCGCTTTTCAACCAGTTTTTTGATGATCTGCAATTGCTGGAAATCTTTTTCACCAAAATAGGCCTTGTCCGGATGCACCGTTCTAAGAAAGAGCTCCACAATGGTTCCCACCCCGTCAAAATGTCCGGTACGGAACTCCCCCTCCATTACCTTGTCCAGTCCATCAAAATCATAGGACTTCGAGTTTACGTTCCCGCTGTAAATTTCATCCGCTGAGGGTGCAAAAACTACAATGTTGGGGTTTACCTCGTTTAAAAGATCTAGGTCTCGCTGCAAATTTCTGGGATATTTTTCCAGGTCTTCTTTTTGATCAAACTGGGTGGGGTTCACAAATACACTAACCACCACTATATTGGTTTGGGCAATGGCCTTTTTAACCAAGGACAAATGGCCCTGGTGCAAGGCGCCCATGGTAGGGACCAGGCCTACGGTACGATTTTTGTTTCTCTCTTTTTGCAAATGGGATTCCAGTTCCCGCTTGCTATAAAATACGTGCATAGCGTGACTCAAAAGCGTGCAAAAATACTATAAATACTGCTAATCAGCATAATTTTTGTACTTTTGCGCCTACGTTTTTCCGATAAGCAAAAGAAAGTGTTTATGAATGGTAAAAAGATATTGTTTGTATCTTCTGAATTAGTGCCCTACCTCCCAGAGAATCCAGTTTCCTTAATGTCGTACGAAGCACCCAGGATGGTCAACAGCAATGGTGGTCAAATTCGAATTTTTATGCCCAGATATGGGAATATCAACGAGAGAAGGCACCAATTGCATGAGGTTATCCGCCTATCGGGCATGAACCTGGTCATCAATGATATGGATATGCCCTTGATCATTAAAGTGGCTTCCATACCCAGGGAAAGGATTCAGGTATATTTCATAGATAACGATGAATATTTCAAGAGGAAGGCCACTTTTGCAGATACGGAGGGCAAGCTTTTTCCCGATAACGATGAGCGTGCCATTTTCTTTGCCAAAGGGGTGGTGGAGACCGTTAAGAAATTGAACTGGTCCCCCGATATTATCCATGTACATGGTTGGATGGCCTCATTGTTGCCGCTTTACCTTCGTGAGTACTATGCGGATGAACCCTTGTTTGCCGACAGTAAAATAGTTACCTCAGTATACGACCGTGGCTACGAAGGGGAGTTGGACAATGAGATGATCAACAAAATAGCGTTTGACGGTATTGAAAAAGAGCAAATTGCCTCACTTTCAGTACCTGACTATAATAATTTGTTAAAAGTTGCAGTGGATTATTCCGATGCGATTATTTTAGCCTCGGAAGAGGTGTCGGAGGACTTAAAAAGTCATATTGAAAATCTTTCCAAACCTGTATTGCCCTTTGTTTCCCTACAAGAAGCGGAAGAGGCATACACCAATTTCTATAAGACAGAAGTTTTAAAATAAATTGCATGAAATTTTTTGGGATTCTTAGGGTTTCAGCCTTGGTTGGAACTTTGTTTCTAATTACAACATCCTGCGAGGAAGAGCTGGGTACCATTGGAGAGGGAGTGATCGCTGGAGAACCCTTTAACACTGGAAAGGCCGAATATGATGTTTTTGCCTTTAACAAAGGTGTGGAGGCCGTGCAGACCAACAAACTTCCTTTATACCAACTCGGAACTTTTAACGATGCCGTCTATGGCAAACGACGGGCCAGCATTGTTTCCCAGGTATGGCTACCCAATGGGGGTCAGGGAAACCCAACTTTTGGAGAATCTTCACAGGAAACGGAGGACAATGCCGATAATGATGAATCCGATAATACCATCCCAGAGAATGAAACAGTAACCGAAGTTTGGTTGAGCATCCCTTTCCAAAGGCCACCCAGTTCATTACAGGACAGTGACGGTGACGGGGTAGAGGATTTTTTTGAAGATGGAGATGATGTTACAGACCCGAATTCAGATTGGGACGGCGACGGCGTAACGGACAACGAAGAACGAGTGTTGGGCTCAGACCCCTTTAATGCTGATGAGGATGGAACCGGAGAGGACTTTGTGGCCAATACATTTCCAAATCGCTTTGATCTGGACAGTATTTTTGGCGACAGGACAGCACCATTTGATTTAAGGGTCGTTCGTTCTACCTATTTTTTAAGGGATTTGGACCCCAACAGTAACTTTGAGGAGGCCCAAATGTATTTTTCAAACCAGGATTTTACATCTTTTACTTCAAATGTGTTCTTCGATTCCGAGGGCAACACTGAGGAGGACCCCATAATTATTAATGAATACGAAACAGTTGTATTTGAGGCGGAGGAAGACGACCCAGAGACTGATATTGACGAGACCACCCAGGTTAGTGAAAGGATTCCACCAGGAATCAGGATTCCGCTTCGCCCAGAGTTTTTTCAGGAAATTTTGGACAAGGAAGGGGATTCCGAATTGCTGAGCCAATCCAACTTTGCCGATTATTTTAGGGGCATACAGATAACAGGGGATTCCACAACGGATGAAGACCTATTGTTCTTATTGGACCTTACCCAGGCCGAAATCATAGTTACCTACGAGTTTCAAGATTACAACTCTACCGATGAAGAGGTGCAGACCGTGGAACGGGACTTTGTTTTGAACCTTCTTGTGAACAGTAATGGTACAATTTTGGGAAATGCGGTGAACATTTTTGAAGATGATATGTTCCCTCCCGAGATTGTCAGTGCTTTGGACAATGGGGAAAATGCTTCCAGAATTTATGCCAAGGGAGGAACAGGGACTTTTACAGAGATCCGTCTTTTTGAGGAAACCATAAATGGCGGAGCCGACTTTATCAATCAGATCAGGCAAAATAATTGGATTATCAACGAGGCAAATATTGTCTTCCATGTAGATCAACAAGCTTTTAACACGGGGATGGGTACTGTTGCAGAACCTCCACGACTTTATTTGTACAACGCGGAGACCAATCAGCCCATATATAATGTGTCCATAGAAAACAGTGTCACCAACGAACCCTTGGGGCTCTTTTTGGACTTTGATGGAATTCTCCAGAAGGACAATGGCCAGGGAACCGAATACAAGTTTAGGATCACTGACCACATCAATAATATTGTGGTAAGGGATTCCACCAACGCCCGCTTGGCACTCACCCTGACCTCCAATATTGGGATTATTGCGGTTTCCGAGTCCATGGGAACGGCTGATGATGTGATTGATTTGCCAATTATGGCGGCCATCAACCCCTTGGGCACCGTATTGTATGGCAGTGGTAATCTTGAGGAAGCAGAAATGGACAAAAAGCTTAAGCTCGAGATTTACTACACCGAGGCCAATTAGGAATACCATTCATAGACTTTTTTCGTTTTATGACTTAGTGAGGGTCTTTTTTCCGATATAGGATCTAAATTTGCCATCAAAATCGTACATCAACTAATTAAAATCCAATCTTATGTGTGGAATAGTAGGTTATATTGGTCATAGGGATGCCTATCCTATTATTATAAAAGGTCTACAACGTTTGGAATATCGGGGCTATGATAGTGCTGGTATTGTATTGTTTGATGGAGAGGATACCTACTTGGCAAAAACCAAGGGGAAGGTAGAGGACCTGAAAAAGAAAAGCAAAGCTACTATTGAGACCAACGGTAAGCTTGGTCTTGGACATACAAGATGGGCCACCCACGGTGTTCCCAACGATATTAACTCCCACCCACACTATTCCAACTCCGGGGATTTGGTCATCATACATAATGGAATCATAGAAAACTACGAATCCATTAAACAAGCCTTAATGGAAAGGGGCTACACTTTTGAATCGGATACGGATACCGAAGTATTGGTCAACCTGATTGAGGAAGTAAAGAAAAAAGAGGGAGTAAAGCTGGGCCAGGCGGTTCAGATTGCTTTGAACCAAGTAGTTGGTGCCTACGCCATTGCCGTCTTTGATAAAAACAAGCCCGATGAAATTGTGGTGGCCAAATTGGGTAGTCCCTTGGCCATCGGAATTGGGGATAACGAGTATTTCATCGCTTCAGATGCCTCCCCCTTTATAGAGTTCACCAATAATGCCGTGTACTTGGAGGATGAGGAAATGGCAATTGTCCGTATTGGGAAAGAAATAAAACTACGGAAGATAAAGGACGATGCTATTGCCTACCCGAATATTCTGGAACTTCAAATGAACCTTGAAGAAATAGAAAAGGGAGGTTACGATCATTTCATGCTCAAGGAAATTTATGAGCAACCCCGCGCCATATTGGATACCTATAGAGGTAGATTGTTGGCGGACCAGGGCCTTGTAAAAATGTCCGGAATAGACCAGAATCTAGAGAAGTTCCTCAATGCCAACAGAATTATCATTGTGGCTTGCGGTACGTCATGGCACGCAGGATTGGTTGCTGAATATATCTTTGAGGATATGGCAAGAATTCCCGTGGAAGTGGAATATGCATCCGAATTCAGGTATAGAAACCCAGTCATCACAGAGAATGATGTGTTGATTGCCATTTCCCAGTCAGGGGAAACAGCAGATACCCTTGCGGCCATTAAATTGGCCAAAGAAAAAGGAGCATTTGTATTTGGGGTTTGTAATGTAGTGGGCTCTTCCATTGCCAGGGAAACCCATGCAGGGGCCTACACACACGCCGGTCCAGAGATTGGGGTTGCGTCCACCAAAGCCTTTACCACCCAGATTACGGTACTGACACTGATTGCTTTAAAGTTGGCCCAGGAAAAAGGGGTATTCTCAGAATCAAAATATCATGAAATCCTTACCGAACTGGAAAGCATACCATCCAAAGTGGAAAGAACTTTGGAGTCCAATGCCCTGGTTGAGGAAATCTCGGAAATATACAAGGACTCATCAAACTGTTTGTACTTGGGTAGGGGGTATAACTTCCCCGTTGCCCTGGAGGGTGCTCTCAAGTTAAAGGAAATCAGCTATATCCATGCAGAAGGATATCCTGCGGCCGAAATGAAACATGGTCCCATTGCACTTATAGATGAACAAATGCCTGTTGTGGTCATTGCCACCAAAAAAGGCCATTATGAAAAAGTGGTGAGCAACATTCAGGAAATCAAGTCAAGAAATGGGAGGATCATTGCTGTGGTCACTGAAGGTGATCAGCAGGTCAAGGAACTGGCAGACCATGTGATCGAGGTTCCGGAAGCTTCTGAAAGCTTGACGCCCTTGTTGACGACCATCCCTTTACAATTACTCTCCTATCACATAGCGGTGATGCGCGGTTGCAATGTGGATCAACCCCGTAATTTGGCCAAATCGGTTACCGTGGAGTGACCTAGAGAAATCGATAATAGTGTAAAAAGCATTCTTTTTTCGCAGCTTTTTTGTTAAAATGATAGATATTTTGCTGTTTTTTTAGCAAAAAAGTATTATGCATGCATAATTTTTTTTGATTTTGCCTGAATCAAATAAAAAAAAATGTATCTTCCGCCTGCAATGCTTAACGCATTCTTAAAACTTTTTTAACTCAAATTAAAAGCTGATGAAAAGACTAATTGTCCTTTCCCTACTGTTGTTTGGTTCCCTTTCTTATGCACAGACAACCGTTCAGGGGAAAGTAGTTGATGAGAATAATGAACCCATACCAGGAACCAATGTGGTCTTGGTTGGAAAGGCGGAAGGAACCACTACCGATTTCGATGGCAACTTTACCTTTAATACTTCTGAACAACCCCCTTTTCAACTTCAGTTTACGGCCATTGGTTTTGCCGACCAGGTCGTTAGTGTATCCTCAAACAATCAGACCCTGTCCATTACCATGGTGGAAGCCTCCACATTTTTGGATGAGATCGTGATCTCGGCTTCCAGAACACCGGAACGTATTTTTGAATCCCCGGTTTCCGTGGAACGATTTGGACTGAAACAAATCAAGAATACCACGGCAGAATCTTTTTATGGAGGCTTGCAGAACTTAAAGGGAGTTGATATCAATACCAACAGTTTAACCTTCCAATCCATAAACACCAGAGGTTTTGCCACCTTTGCCAACAACCGTTTTCTACAGCTGGTTGATGGAATGGATAACACCGCGCCTGGTCTCAACTTTGTGCTGGGTAACCTAGTGGGGATGTCTGAATTGGATGTGCAAAGCGTTGAAATTCTTCCAGGGGCTTCCTCCGCACTTTACGGTGCCGGTGCCTTTAATGGAATATTGTTCATGAGAAGCAAGAATCCTTTTGATTTTCAAGGAATCAGTGCCTATGGAAAAACAGGGATAACTTCACAAGAAGCTGCTGGCGACAACAATTATTATGATTTCGGGATAAGGGCCGCCCATGCGTTTAGCGATAAGCTGGCCGTTAAGGCAAACATTTCTGTCTTAAAAGGTGAGGATTGGCATGCTAACAGGGTAGTGGACCTTAATAACCCTGGAGCAGATCGTTCCAATCCGGCCTATGATGGGCTAAATATATATGGGGATGAGGTGTCCACACTTCTGGATTTTGATGCCGCCGCCGGCCTGCCCAGCGGAACTGTTGGAACAGCAACGGTTTCCAGAACAGGATATGCGGAAAGTGTTTTGGCCGATTACAACGCAGAAAGTGTGAAAACCGATTTTGCGGTACATTATCGTCCGTTTGGTGACGATTTGGAATTGATATACAATGGCCGTATCGGTCGGGGAACAACCATTTATCAAGGTTCCAACAGATATGCCGTTAGCGGGTTTTCCATGCAGCAGCACAAATTGGAACTCAAAAATGACAACTTTTTCATTCGGGGTTACCTGGTTTCGGAAAATTCTGGGGATGCTTACGATACGAGATTTGCGGCAATTAATATCAATAGAAGCTGGAAAGGTGATACCCAATGGTTCACAGAATATGCCGGAACATATATTCCCACCTATTTGGGGGGTATTCAGCAAGGTGGTTTAACCCCAGAGCAGGCTTCGATTGCCGCTCATGCTGCAGCAAGACAAGTAGCGGATACTGGAAGATTGATTCCTGGAACTCCTGCTTTCCAGAGTGCCTTTAATACGGTTACCAATGATGGAGACCTGACCACAGGAGCCAAGTTCATTGACAACACCAAATTCCGTCATATCAACGGAAATTACAACATTGCCCACCTGATTGATGATTGGGCTGATATCCAGTTGGGGGGTTCGTTCAGGGAATACGAACTGAATTCCGGCGGAACCATCTTTACCGATTCGGATGGCCCTATTACCTATAACGAGTATGGAGCGTATGTTCAAGTGCAAAAGAAGTTTGCTGATGATCGCTTCAAGTTCACAGGGTCTGCACGCTACGACAAGAATGAATTTTTTGATGGCTTTGTATCTCCCCGAGTTGCATTGGCGTATACCGCTGGTGAAAATCGAAATCACAACATTAGAATATCCGCACAACAAGGATTTAGAAACCCAACCACCCAAGATTTGTTTATTGGGCTGGATGCAGGTGCCGCCATATTGGTGGGTTCCGCTCCCGCAAACCTGGATAGGGATGTAAGAACTTTTGATGTAAGTCAAAATGGTCAGGCCCTAATTGGCCAATCCACTGTGGAGATTGTGGGAAGAGCGGCCTACGAGAATGCTTATTCCTTGAGCTCTGTTTTAAGCGGTGCTCCAGAAGCGGTGAATACCTCTGTAATCAAGCCTGAGGAAATCACAACCTTTGAGGCTGGTTATCGTGGACAGATTGGAAAATTCACTATTGATATGAGTGGATATTACAATAGGTATAAGGATTTTATTGCCAACGTAACAGTATTGGTTCCGTATTATGGTACAGCGGGTGATGGTGGCCTTTCATTATTGGCCCTTCAAAATGGTGATAGAAAACCATATCAGACCTATACCAATTCTACCGTGGATATCAATTCCTATGGAGGAACTGTTGGGGTGGACACCAAAGTTTTTGGAGATTTTGACCTAGGGGTCAATTATACCTACACGGAACTTGATTTTGACAAAGCCAGATTCCCGGATTTTAGGACAAATTTCAACACGCCAAAGCACAAGGTAAAAGCTTCTTTTGGAAATACGGAATTGTTCAAAAACTTTGGGTTTAACGTAAACTACAGATGGAGTGACAGCTTTTTCTGGGAAGCGTCATTTGCGGATGGTGATGTACCAGCCTTCACAGTACTTGATGCACAAATGAACTATACGGTTCCAAGTATTAAGTCTGTATTTAAGGTTGGGGGATCCAACCTCTTGGGCGATGAATATTTCACGGCTATTGGAACAGGAAATATTGGGTCCATTTATTACGTTTCCTGGACGATAAATCCATAACATTTCAAACAATAAAAGTTAAGAAAGGTGCTGCCAAAAACAGCGCCTTTTTTGTTGCTAAAAAAACAGGTTTTTAAGTTTTTCTTTAAAATGTAATAGTATATCTTTGCAGCCGGAAAAAAAGCAGTTTTTTCCATCGTATTCAATTAAAAATTAACACAGTAATGTCTAAAATTACAGGAAAGGTTGCCCAAATTATTGGCCCCGTCATCGACGTTGAGTTTGAATCAGGAACAGAAATACCTAAAATCTACGACTCCCTTGAAATCAATAGAGCTGATGGAACCAAACTAGTTTTGGAAGTTCAGTCGCATATTGGTGAAAATACAGTTCGTACCATTTCCATGGATTCAACAGATGGATTGAGCAGGGGTGTTGAGGCCGTTGCCACGGGAAATGCCATCCAAATGCCAATCGGTGAGGAAGTTTACGGACGACTTTTCAATGTAATCGGAGACGCTATTGATGGTTTGGAAAACCTTCCCAAGGAAGGAGACAATGGTCTACCTATCCACAGGGAAGCTCCAAAATTTGAGGACCTTTCAACTTCCACAGAGGTTCTTTTCACGGGAATCAAGGTAATCGACCTTATTGAGCCTTACGCAAAAGGGGGTAAAATTGGATTGTTCGGGGGAGCCGGTGTAGGTAAGACCGTATTGATCCAGGAATTGATCAACAACATTGCAAAAGGTCACGGTGGTCTATCCGTATTTGCCGGTGTTGGGGAAAGAACCCGTGAAGGAAACGATTTGCTTCGTGAAATGTTGGAGTCTGGTATTATCAAATACGGTGACGACTTCCTACACTCTATGGAAGAAGGTGGTTGGGACTTGTCCAAAGTAGACAAAAAAGCCATGAAGGAGTCCAAGGCAACTTTCGTGTTCGGACAGATGAACGAGCCTCCCGGTGCACGTGCAAGGGTGGCCCTTTCCGGTTTGACCATCGCTGAGTACTTCCGTGATGGAGCTGGAGATGGACAAGGAAAAGATGTACTTTTCTTCGTGGATAACATTTTCCGTTTTACCCAGGCCGGTTCTGAGGTGTCTGCCCTTTTGGGTCGTATGCCATCAGCGGTAGGTTACCAACCTACGTTGGCAACAGAGATGGGTGCCATGCAGGAAAGGATTACCTCTACAAAAAGAGGTTCCATTACTTCCGTACAGGCGGTATACGTGCCAGCGGATGACTTGACGGATCCTGCTCCTGCCACAACCTTTGCCCACTTGGACGCAACAACGGTACTTTCCCGTAAAATTGCCGAGCTTGGTATCTATCCTGCTGTGGATCCGTTGGATTCCACCTCTAGGATTTTGACTCCGGAGATTTTGGGTAATGATCACTATGGATGTGCACAACGCGTAAAGGAGTTGTTGCAACGTTATAAAGAGCTTCAGGATATCATCGCCATTTTGGGGATGGAAGAACTTTCCGAAGAAGATAAATTGGCCGTGGGTAGGGCAAGAAGGGTTCAACGTTTCCTTTCCCAACCTTTCCATGTTGCGGAACAATTTACTGGAATTCCAGGGGTGTTGGTAGATATCAAGGACACCATCAAAGGATTTAACATGATCATGGACGGGGAATTGGATCACCTTCCAGAATCTGCTTTTAACCTTAAGGGAAGTATCCAGGATGCTATCGAGGCTGGTGAGAAAATGTTGGCCGAAGCATAAACAAGTTACGAGTTAAGAATGCAGGGTTCAGGGTTTACCAGAATTTGAAACCCATCACTCCTAACTCACCCACTCATAACTTTAAAGATATGTACTTAGAAATCGTATCACCCGAAGCCACCCTTTTTGCAGGCGAAGTTACCTCGGTAACCGTACCTGGAATCAATGGGGAGTTTCAAATGTTGCAGAACCACGCCCCAATCGTTTCCCTTTTACAGGAAGGAAATGTAAAGGTGCAGGGAGATATTCAGATTGAGGAAGAGTTCCAAGCTAAATTTTCAAAAGGAAACAATGGTGAAACCATATTGTCCATCACCAGTGGAACTATAGAAATGAAAGACAACAAAGTGATTGTCTTGGCAGATTAAACTCTGGAATAACATCTAATAAGGCCTCTTGAATTTCAAGGGGCTTTTTTATTGCAGCTGGATAAGGGCCCACTGCTTACCATTTTCATCCGTGTACCTTTTTAGTATCGTAAACCCAACCGCTTTATGTGCATTCAGGGAACGTTGGTTTCTTGCATCCACTTCGGTAATTATCGTGTCCATTCCCGCCGGAAGTTTGTCTTTCATGGTTTCATATAGCTTCCGAAAAACACCTTGGCCCCTGTGGCTTTTGGCAACGCAAATCTGACCCATGACCATATAGTTTTGACGTCCATTTATCGCCAGATTGATTTCTTGGAACATGGGTTTTAATACCTCTATACTTTCTGAAAACTTGGGATGCATGCAAAGCGCATAAGCAACCACTTTTTCATTGTCCAATGCGATGATGTGCCCACACTCGTCGTTCATTTCCTTTAATATAGTATAAGAATGTTCCACCGTTAAAAACCCATCGGTGCTTTGTTCCTCTTCCGACAAATTTTTGGGTAGATTCCCGTGTTGCAATGCCAGGATTTGCTCAAGTTCACTTGGGTTGGAAGCTTGTTTATAGCGCAGCATACAAGGTATTTTTAGATAAAGATAGTACTTTTGGGACATGGCCGGTTTCCCGAAAAAATTAGTTCAAAAATTGGAGAAAAGAGCATCAATTGATGCGCTTCGCACCCTGCCGGAAACAGGAGATTTGGTTGACTTTTCATCCAACGACTACCTAGGATTGGCAAGAAGGGCAGAGATTCTTGAGGCATGCAGTTCCCTGATCGAAGCGTCCCACCCAAAAATACATGGGGCCACAGGTTCCCGTTTGCTTACTGGAAACCATGCATGGCATAAAACATTGGAATCCATGTTGGCATTGCATCATAAATCCGAATCGGCATTGGTGTTCAATTCGGGATATGACGCCAATGTTGGATTTTTTTCCTCGGTCCCGCAACGTGGGGACTTCATTTTTTATGATGAATTGGTGCACGCCAGTATTCGGGATGGGATTAAGATGAGTGACGCCAAAGGCTATAAGTTTTCCCATAATAATCTAGCGGACCTTGAAATCTTGGAGGAACGCGTCTCAAAAAGAGATGCCGAAAGAGAGGTATATGTGGTCACTGAATCTGTTTTTTCCATGGATGGAGACTCCCCTAATCTGGACGCTTTATCCAAATGGTGTACATCCAAGAATTTTCATTTGATTGTGGACGAGGCCCATGCCACCGGGATTTTTGGTGAAGGTCGGGACCTAATTTGTCAGCTACAGCTGGAAAATGCCGTTTTTGCCAGGATCATCACCTTTGGAAAGGCAATGGGATGTCATGGCGCGGCCATTTTGGGAAGTAACGAGCTCAAGACCTATTTGGTCAACTATGCAAGAAGCTTGATTTACACCACCGCCCTGTCACCACATTCCGTCGCTATGCTCCTAGCGTCCTACCAATTCCTAAAGGAGCATTCGGAAGAGGTTATTTCAAAACTACAGGAGAACATTCGGTATTTCCGAAACCAGCTACAAAAACTTCATTTGGAAGAACATTTTATAAAGAGTGAATCGGCCATTCAGTGCTTGCTTATTCCCGGAAATGAACAGGCAAAATCTTTGGAAGCCCATTTGCGGCAAGAAGGATTTAATGTCAGGGCCATTCGTTCACCCACGGTAAAACAAGGGGAAGAACGATTGAGATTTTGTCTACATGCATTCAATACAAAAGAGGAAATTTTGCGAGTTTTGCAGGGGATCAAAAATTTTATAGACTAATGGCGGACGAGTTTTTTACCTTGGGAACATTTGAATTCCCGGCAGATGTCCAAATTATTAAAGGGAAGCTGGAGTCGGAAGGAATTCCAGTTTTTTTACGGGACGAGAATACGATCAATTCCGATCCCTTGATCAGTAGTGCCATTGGTGGTGTAAAATTGCAAGTATATACCGTGGACAAGGAATTGGCACAAAGAATATATGATGAGGTAAGAAACTACGCCACGGATTATGAGGGCCGACCCATTGTTTGCCCCAATTGTAAATCTCAAAAATCAGAAATCTACTATTCCAGAAAGGGGATTTTTTATAAACTATTTCCCTTTTTTGAGCCCAAAAAATATCGCTGTACCCAGTGTAATTTTATCACCAAACCTTTACCATGAACTACTTTATCACCGGAATCTCCACGGAAGTGGGTAAAACAATCGCGTCTGCCATTGTGGTGGAATCCTTGGAAGCCGATTATTGGAAACCGGTACAGGCCGGGGACTTGGAATATTCCGACAGTCATAAGGTTGCAGAGCTTATTTCCAACACAAAAACCAAGATCCATGGGAACAGTTATGCCCTCAATACCCCAATGAGCCCGCATGCATCAGCAGCCATAGATGGAATTCAAATAAATCTTGAAAATATGGTCCGTCCGGAAACCCAAAACCATTTGGTCATTGAGGGAGCCGGCGGTCTGTTGGTGCCCCTGAACGAAAAGGATACCATATTTGACCTCATTCATCCCACTGATTTTGTTATTGTGGTATCGCGGCACTATTTGGGAAGCATCAACCACAGTTTACTGACCATAGAAAAGCTGCAAGAACGAAATTTAAAGATTGGCGTCATCTTTAGTGGGGATGAACATCCCACCACAGAAAGTATCATTCTTGATAAAACAGGTGTGGCATTTTTAGGAAGAATCAATGAAGAACAAGGCTTCAACAAAGGGCTTGTAAAACAATATGCGGAACAATTCAAGACGGCCTTGGAGTCATTCTAGCCGTTGGTAAATCAATCCTCGATCTATGGTTTTCACCAGTTTATAATGTTCGGCAAGGTAGGTATTAATATAGGCGTTGAATTCCAATAATTTTTTGTCAAAAATGGTTTTTCGCTTCCGGGTTACCACGGTTTTGGGCTTAATTTCTTCCATGATATACCGCAATTCCTGCATACCTGTAGTTCTGGGGTTACCCATATAAGGAAACAGTTTATCGCGAGTAATGTTGCTGGGATGTGTTGCCGCTTTGGTAGGCGGATCTACCCCCAACATCCAATAACCGATATGATATTCAGTAAAGAAGATGTTCTTGGTTTCTAGGTCGTTTTGTGCAATATATTGCGGAACATCAATGCCCTCACCATTGTAAAACGAACCTTTCTCGAGCTTGTTGGAAATAACATTGGCGTATTCCAAATAGGATTCCATTGGAATCAAAACCACCAGAAAAACCAATGCAATTTTGACGGGTTTTGAAAGAACGGGGAGCCTATTTGCAACTACCCCGACCAGCACCAGTAAAAAGGGGTAAAGTTGAATGAGATAATGACCGTTTACCTTTCCAGTTTGCATAAAGGAAAAAAGGACGCCGAGGATGACCACTACCAATATTTGGATCTCTTTGGTCTTAATGTCGATGAACCTTTTGAGGATTCCTACTGTCAAAAGGATGATGGTGGCCAATACCAATGGCAGGGCCTTGGCCACGGAATGGAATTTGGATTGGGAATAGGCCAAAGGAGCTTCAAAAATGGATTGCCACCATACGGCAAGTTCCCCTTCCAAATGATAAGGCAGGGCCGTAAGCAAAATCAAAACTAGAAAACCAATTCCCATGACCACCAGATTGAGGGCACTACCTGGAGGCGTTTTACCTTTGATCAACTGCCAACATAAAAATAGGCCCAAAGTTAGTAATGGGTAGGCCATGTTCAATTTAGACATCACAGAAAGTCCAAAAAGCAGTCCAATGATCAAGTACCACCCATTTCCTTTTTTATCCAAAATAAGGTAGGTGGCGACCACAAAAAACAGCGTACAGATATGCTCGGACATTACCCCTTGCAAACTCCCGAACAAGCTCAAAAAGAACACACAAAACAAGGAACACCAAAAAGCCACTTTTTTGGTAGCGACCTTGGTAGTCAGCCCATAGGTAAAAAGGGCCGTTAGCGCCACCATTAAGGTCCCCATGAGGCGAATGGCAAAAAAGCTCTTTCCAAAAACAGAGATTACAGCTGCAAATACCAAAAAGGTGATGGGAGGTTTAAGGTCCCACAATTGGGTATAGGGTAGATGTCCATCCACCCACGACTGTGCCACAATTATAAAAGTACTTTCATCCCGGTCCACGTAATCACGGAAGAAGAAAGGAAAACGCACGAACAATGCTACAATCAGCAACGTCCAAAAAACCGTAGCCCAGTTTAAACGGTTGTAATGGGAAATAAAAAATACGAAGAGTCGGTTTGGCACGTGTTGGTTGGCGTTTTTTAGGTTTTAATTACCATCTTTGCAAGATATATAAATTGAAGCGTTTGACTAATCCCATTGCATTGGAAAAGTTATCAGATAGGGATAAAAAACACCTCTGGCACCCGCTTACCCAGCACAAGACCCATCCAGAAATGTTGGCCATTTCCCATGCCAAGGGGGCATTGATTTATGATGAGGAGGGTAAGGATTACATAGATGGAATCGCCTCTTGGTACACCTGTATGTATGGGCATTGCCATCCATTTATTTTGGAGCGGGTTGGTGCCCAAATGCAACGATTGGACCAGGTGGTTTTTAGCGGATTTACCCACGAGCCAGCGGTCAAACTTTCCGAGGCCTTGATTGAAATCCTTCCAGAAAATCAAGAGAAGCTGTTCTTTTCGGATAATGGTTCCACGGCTACGGAAATAGGGATCAAAATGGCCTTGCAATACCATTTTAATCTAGGCCGTAAACGCAATGTAATGCTTGCTTTTGAAGAAGGGTTCCATGGGGATACCTTTGGCTCCATGTCGGTTTCGGGCTTATCCGTTTACAATGGCCCTTTTGAGGAGTTCTTTATTGAGGTGGAGCGTATTTCCGTACCCACACCGGAGAATATTGAAGCTCTTTTAGCGCAGTTGGAAAACAGATTGCAGGACAACAATATAGCCGGGTTTATTTATGAACCGCTGGTGCAAGGAGCCGCCGCAATGAAAATGCATGATGTGAATGGATTGGATAAGGTGTTGGCATTGTTTAAAAAGTATGGTGTCATCACCGTGGCGGATGAGGTCATGACCGGATTTGGGAAGACCGGCGCACATTTTGCATCCGATCATTTGGCTACAAAACCGGATATTATTTGTCTCTCAAAGGCGCTTACAGCCGGATTGGTCCCTATGGGACTGACTACCTGTACCGAAGAAATCTACCAGGCTTTTTATAGCGATGACATTGCCAAAGGATTGTTCCATGGGCATACCTATACTGCAAATCCATTGGCCTGTACAGCCGCCTTGGCCGCTGTGGATTTGTTGCGGTCAGACGAAATTCAAGGAAACATCCAGAATATTATCCAATGGCATAGGGATTTTGACAAGGAGATCAAGGACCACCCCAAGATAGCAGCTACCCGACAGTTGGGCGTAATCTATGCGTTGGATTTAAATGTACAGATGGAACGCTATGGAAATTTGAGGGACAAATTGTTCAAGCATTTTATGGATGATGGCGTTTTTCTTCGCCCTTTGGGCAATACCATTTATATCTTGGCTCCTTTTGTTATTGATAAATCCCAGATGGATCGCATTTATGAATCGATAAAATCCGTACTGGAAATTGTTTAGACGTTGATTTATGTTGAGGGAACCTATCTCCATTACCGCTTTGTCCTCCATTTCCGCTTTGGGAAATTCCACCAAGGAAGTTTGGCAATCTTATCTGGATGGTAAGCACAAGTTTTCCAGGGTCAAAATTGGGGACCAAACCGTTTGGGCCTCCGAGCTCATGCCCGAAATCAAATCCAAAATAGAGGCACTGCGAAATTCGGATTCCAAATACAGGGAACTGGACCCGTCTGTCTTGTTTGCCATGCATACGGCCCGCAGTGTAATCCAAGACGCGGGATGGAACAAGGACGCATTTTTTGGAATCAATATTGGTTCATCACGGGGAGCCACGACCCTTTTTGAAAAATACCACCGGGAGTTCCTTGAGGAAGGGAAATCCTCCACACTTTCCAGTCCAACCACCACCCTCGGGAATATTTCTTCCTGGGTAGCACATGACCTTAAATCCAAAGGACCAGATATCTCCCATTCCATCACCTGTTCCACTGCGCTTCATGCCGTGTTGAATGCCGTGGCCTGGATACAGAGTGGATTAACTGAGAAATTCCTTGTGGGTGGGAGCGAAGCTCCACTGACCCCCTTTACCATAGCCCAAATGCAGGCCTTAAAGATTTACAGCAGGGAAACGGACAATGCTCCTTGTAAGGCACTGGAACTTGGAAAAAAACACAACTCCATGATCTTGGGCGAAGCCGCTGCCCTGGCCTGCTTGGAACGGGGACAAAAAGAAAATGCCCTGGCCATGATTAAGGGAGTTGGATATGCTACCGAACCTTTGGAGCACAATGTCTCCATTTCTACCGAAGCCCTATGTTTTCAGGATTCCATGAGCAAGGCCTTGGGTGATATGGACCCAGCCAATATCGATGCCATTGTGCTGCACGCCCCGGGAACCGTTAAGGGGGATTTATCAGAATTTAAGGCCATTGAAAAAGTATTCTGTAACAAAATTCCTTTTTTGACTACCAATAAGTGGAAAGTAGGTCACACCTTTGGTGCCTCAGGACTTTTGAGCGTTGAGTTGGCCCTGCTCATGTTACAGCACCAAACCTATATTTCAACTCCTTTTTTTAACCAGGAACCGAGATGGAATGCCATTAAAAATATAATGGTCAATGCTGTGGGCTTTGGAGGGAATGCCGTGTCCATTTTACTATCCAAATAAGACATTTTTATTACATAAAGTCTTATCTTTTTTTACTCAAAATAATAACCTAAAACTGTTGATTATGGAAGAATGGTTTGCTGCGCTTACCCTGTTTGAAAAAGTGTATTGGATTACCGCTATTGCGGGATCTATCATTTTGCTGATTTTAGTGGTACTGACATTTGTTGGTGGTGATGTGGACGATGTTAGTGGTGATGTGGATGCCGATATTGATGGGGATGGCGGGATAGGATTTCAATTCCTTTCCTTTAAGAACTTAATGGGTTTCTTTACCATTTTTGGATGGTCTGGAATATCCTGCATGGAAAATGGCCTTTCAACCGGGCTGACCATTCTTATTTCTGTGGTTTGCGGACTATTGATGATGCTCATCATGGCCTCTTTGTTCTACTATCTCAGTAAAATGCAAAGCAGTGGAACCTTAAAACTGAAAAACGCCATGGACCAAATTGGTGAGGTATACCTTACCATAGGGGCCAATAGATCCAGTATGGGTAAGGTAAGTATCAGCGTGCAGGGCACGCTTCGCGAGTTACAGGCCCTTACGGATGAGGACCATGATCTTACCCAGGGCAATGTGGTCCAGGTAAAAGAAGTGACCGATAACGGAATATTGATTGTTAAACTCCTAAATAAATAACCATATGCTATTATTACCCTTACAGCTGGGCGGTGGAGCATCGCTCCTTACTATTGGCTTTGCCATACTGTTCGCCTTTATTATTATCATATCCTTCATTCGGAGGTATAAAAGATGTCCCTCAGATAGGATTTTGGTGGTCTACGGAAAAGTGGGCTCCGGAAACTCCGCCAAATGTATCCATGGTGGGGCCGCCTTTATCTGGCCGGTGATCCAGGACTACGAATTTTTGGACCTGACCCCTATTTCCATTGAAGTGGACCTCACCAATGCCTTGAGTAGACAAAACATTAGGGTAAACGTACCTTCTCGATTTACCATTGGTATTTCCACTGAGCCTGGAGTGATGCAGAACGCCGCGGAACGACTTTTGGGATTGGGCATGCAGGAGGTTCAGGACTTGGCCAAGGAAATCATCTTCGGACAATTGCGTTTGGTAGTGGCTTCCATGGATATTGAAGAGATTAACTCGGATAGGGATAAGTTCCTGTCCAACATCTCACAAAGTGTGGAGTCGGAATTGAAGAAAGTGGGTCTTAAGCTGATCAACGTAAATATTACCGATATCGTTGATGAGTCAGGGTATATTGAAGCTTTGGGTAAGGAAGCTGCGGCACATGCCATCAATGCGGCAAGAAAGTCTGTTGCAGAGAAGAACAGGGATGGTTCCATTGGGGAGGCCAATGCGTTGCAAGATGAGCGTACCCAAGTGGCAGCCGCCAATGCCAAAGCCGTGGAAGGGGAAAACGTGGCCAAAATTGATATCGCCAATTCTGATTCCTTGAGAAGACAAAGGGAAGCTGAAGCGGAGCGTACTGCGATTGCGGCCGAGAAAGTTCAGGCTGCACGTGCCTTGGAGGAATCCTATGCCGCTGAAAAAGATGCAGAATTGGCAAGGGCAGAGCGTGAAAGAAGTTCCCAAATGGCAGATATCGTGGTTCCCGCGGAAATCGATAAACAAAAAGTGGAAATTGATGCCGAAGCCGAAGCTGAAATGATTCGAAGAAAGGCCAAGGGTGAGGCTGATGCGATTCTCTTTAAGGCCGAAGCGGAAGCAAAGGGTATTTTTGAAGTATTGACCAAGCAAGCCGAAGGTCTGGATCAAATTGTAAAAGCAGCGGGCAACGACCCCAAAGATGCAGTGCTATTATTGATCGCCGATAAACTTCCAGAACTCGTTGAAAAACAAGCGGAGGCAATCAAGAACATTAAAATTGATAAAGTAACCGTTTGGGATTCCGGTGCCAAAACCGAAGATGGCAAAAACTCCACCGCAAACTTTATCTCAGGGATGTACAAATCCGTACCGCCCTTGCAGGAAATGTTTAACATGGCGGGAATGCAATTGCCTGAATATTTAAAGGGTAAAGATGTTACTACGGCTGGCGACCAAAACCAAAGTAGCAAGGCTGATACCCCTAAAAAGTCAGATAAACAAGAAGAATAAACCACTTCAACATCCAAATTAGGGCCATGATATTTATCATGGCCTTTTTCTTTTTAACGGGATATAATTGTAGGGTTAACAGAATTAGGACTATTTTTGAATTTGATTTACTTTCAACCTATGATTGCACCAAGACACGACTGGACCAAGGAAGAGATATTGGAAGTCTACAACAAACCGCTGATGGAATTGCTTTATGAAGCGGCCACGGTCCATAGGGCACATCATGATCCCAATGTGGTTCAGGTTTCCACCTTATTGTCCATTAAAACCGGAGGATGCCCGGAAGACTGCGGCTATTGTCCACAAGCAGCCAGATACCATACAGATATTGAAGGAAATGACCTTATGGGCGTTCAACAGGTAAAGGCACAAGCCTTGCGGGCCAAAGCTTCTGGAAGCTCCAGGGTGTGCATGGGTGCCGCGTGGCGTAATGTCAAGGACGGCCCTGAGTTTGACCAGGTTCTGGAGATGGTGCGTACCATCAACAAATTGGATATGGAGGTTTGCTGTACCCTGGGGATGCTTACCGAAAATCAAGCTAAAAGATTGGCTGAAGCGGGATTATATGCCTATAACCACAACTTGGATACTTCAGAAGACTATTATAAGGATGTTATTTCCACCCGAGCTTTTCAGGACCGGTTGGATACCATAGACAATGTAAGAAAGAGCAATGTAACCGTTTGCAGCGGGGGTATCATTGGAATGGGGGAAAAACTGGAAGACCGGGCCGGAATGTTGGTGGCACTGGCCTCTTTAAACCCTCAACCGGAATCGGTTCCCATCAATGCCCTGGTTGCAGTGGAAGGAACGCCAATGGAAGATATGGAACCCGTTTCCATTTGGGAAATGATCCGCATGGTGGCCACAACGCGAATCGTAATGCCGGAAACCCAGGTGAGATTATCTGCGGGGCGTACCGAAATGAGTAGGGAAGGTCAGGCCATGTGCTTCTTCGCTGGGGCGAATTCCATTTTCGCAGGGGATAAATTGCTTACTACACCCAATCCTGACGTTAATGAGGATATGGAAATGTTCAAACTTTTGGGATTGGATCCACAAAAACCTTTCACCAAGATTTCGCAGCCCAAAACGGTGGAAGCCGAGGATTCCCAATTTGAATCCAAAGGGGAAAAACCTAAATGGACACGCCCTGAGCATACCATTGAGCGCAACGAAAATGCGAAACAAAAAGGGAAGCTGGTTTCCAAGGAATAAGACTACAAAATCCCGTTTAAAAACCTTTTATTAATTTAGCTGTTTCAAAATCATTGAAATTTTGGAGCTTAACCTTGACCAAATTCCCCGGGAAAAAACCCTGACCAAAAAGGAGTTTCTTCGGAAATACTTCAAACCACAAAAACCTGTGGTGATTGAAGAGTTCATTGGGGATTGGCCAGCCCATTCCAAATGGAACTTGGATTATATCAAGGAGATTGCAGGTGATAAAACCGTTCCTTTGTATGACGACAGACCGGTAAAGCACGATGAGGGATTTAACCAGCCCCATGCCAAAATGAAGATGTCCGAATACATTGACCTGCTTCAAAAGGAACCCACCAAGTACCGAATTTTCCTTTGGAATGTGCTAAAAGAGGTACCCCAACTCCAAAAAGACTTTAAATACCCTGATTTTGGGCTTCGGTTAATGAAGGGATTGCCCATGTTGTTTTTTGGCGGAAGCGATTCCCATACCTTTATGCATTATGACATTGATTTGGCCAATATCTTCCATTTTCATTTTGAAGGGAAAAAACAGTGTATTCTGTTCCCGCAATCCGAGACCAAATTTCTGTACAAGATACCCCACTCGTTGATCACCCGTGAAGACATCGATTTTGCCAATCCGGATTTGGATAAATGGCCCGCTTTAAAGCACGCTAAAGGCCATATCGGACATCTGGAACACGGCAATGTGATCTATATCCCGGAAGGATATTGGCACCACATGAAATACATCACCCCCGGGTTCTCCATGAGTCTTAGGGCAATTCCACGTAAACCCAAGAATTTGGGAAAGGCCCTCTACAATATTTTCTTTATGCGCTATTTCGACAATTTTATGCGAAGGCTAAAGGGCCAAAAATGGATAGATTGGAAAAATGAGCAGGCCGTTGCCCGTACAAACAGTCTGTTGCTCCAAAAATAGATACAGCTTAACTTTTCGAGAGTACAGCAAGTTTTTCGTACACCAGGTGACTTTCCCAGCCCCTGTACAGCAGATAGTCCACAAACTTTTTCTTTTTTCTTTGTGGATGTTCCCCTTCCAATTGCTTCCATCTTTTTTGGGCCAATTCCTCTAAAGTGGCATGGTATTCGGCTTCATCGACTTCCTGTAGGGCATACTTGATGTTGAACTTTGAAATATCCCGGAACCTCAATTCTTGAACGATCCTGTTCCTACCCCATTTTTTTATGTTGAACTTTCCTCGGACAAAGCTTTTGGCAAACCGTTCTTCGTTTAGGTAGTTTTCTTGGATCAAATGGCCAACTATGGCATCGATGGCTTGGGGAATCATACGCATACCCCTTAATTTCTCCACTACTTCCTTATGGCAACGCTCTTGATAGGCACAGAAACGTTCCATCTTTTTTTGCGCCTCAGTAACACTGATGTGCTTGCTAAATTGATTTGGAACCTTCATCTGGATCAATCCTGATGGATACTCAATTTGCTGCTTTTGGTAGTAAAGGCAGTAGGGGAATTGTTATCTGAGGGGGTCACTTCCCCTTCCTTCACCGTATAATTACCTTTAGGAAGTTCCAATTGCACGGTCCACTCTGTATTGGTTTGCCCGATTTCAATTTGAATACGTCCATTCTCTTTTTTGTAGTGAATGGAGATGGAATTATCAGCAATATCTACATTTTCCAGGGAGGCACCCTCATCCCAAGCGGCAGGCATTTGTGGCTTGATCACTACTTTCTTTTCATAGGCCATGGGGTGGATCCCAAAAAACTGTTGAATGATGGGAATGGCATAGGAATAGATGTTCCAGGCCTGGGTCATCATCCCATAATCTGGAGAGACTTCATAAATGCTGCCCGGAAAGGCATAGCTAAAGGTACGGGTCATCCGTTCCAAATAATCCAGGGCATCATCAGGCCGGCCATAGTTGTTTTCGGCAACGGCCTGCGCTCCTGTAGGTAAGGTCATTACCGCTCCGGTATAGGAAAACACCTTGCTTCCCTGAAATGAACCAAAATCCTTGCCCGCGGAATCGTCCCTGTCAATTCCAGTGACAAAAACTCCAAAGGGATTGGTGAATTTTTTAGCGGTATCCAAGGCGGTCATGGCTTTTGACGAGTCCGCTATTCCCATTTCCATGGGTGTGTTCACCACCCAATTGTGGTGCAGTACAAAGGGTTTTAATTGATGCGATGGATTTTGTTGGATTTGTTTTTTGGTGGCTTCCAGTTCCTCAATGGCCCAGGGCTTGTTTAAGGTATCCGCCCTAACAATTGCATCTTCAATTAGATGAACGGCCTGTTCGTCTGTACCCAGAAAGTCGGCGAAGGAACCAAATTCTTCAGACCATAACTCTTCATTTATTTTGGTTTTTAACTGTTGGGCCAGATCCTGGTAGTTATTTGCCAATTCTGTCCGGCCCAGTTCGCGGGCCATTTTTGAGGCATCGGAAAAAGCGCGTTGGGTATAAGCCGCCACATCGATCATCTCACTGTCCAGTCCATGGATTTCCATCATCCCAAATCCGTCCGGGAACAAGTTTTTGTTGCTATCATTTGCCTCCATGAGCCATTCAAGACCTTTTTGAACTGTGGGGAAGTATTTTTCCAGGAATTCCTTGTCTCCGTTCCATGTATAAATTTCCCAAATTAAAGAGGCAAACTGTGGGGTTTCATTAATGTTTCCTGGATTAAAAACATATCCATTGGTTGACATTTCGTGCAGAATTTTTCCATTGCCGTTCAATGCCATGGAAACACTGTCCAACAAATGTATGGTCTGTTCCACAATCCGGTCTTGGCCAATGGCCATATACCCTTTAAGGGCATATTCACTGTCTACCCCAAACCACCAGGGATAATCCGGGATGCCCGCCCCAATGCCCGTTCCAATTTCAGGCACGGTTCTTACCAGCCAGTCACAATTGTATTTGAGCCACTCAAATGTCTGTTCCAATTCTTTGTTTGGGATGGTAAGCTTGGATTGGGACTCCAGTTTTTGGTAACGTTCTTTTTTTGCGGATGCCATCGACAAAAAATCCCTTTGGATGGTTTCATAGCTTTTCAGCGCATCGTCCTTTGAGGTATAAGAACCGGCAATAAAGAAGGTTATGGCCGATTTGTTTTGGCCGTCCAATTCCAGGGTGTAGCTAAGTGAATTTGAGATGCCGTTGCCCTTTCCGCCGGAGTCTTTATGGGATTCCGGAGTCTGGTCAGATCCAAAAATATTGAACCACGAATTATTGCCATCCTTAACAATCCATTTGTCCTGCTCAAAGTTGGTTGTGTCCTTGCCATCGATCATTTGGGTCTTTTCGCCCAGCCAGGTTGGGATAAGATCGGTATGCCCAGTGAATTTTATGTTGGCCGTTTTGGAGTTTTGATTTGAGCGTACCAGATATTGTATGACCACACCTTGTTGATCATCCGGCACGAACTGCCATCTTTCAACCGTAATTTCTTTATCTGGCCATGAAAAGGCATGCATATTGGCCATGGGATAGTTGACAAATTTATCTGCTCGATCTAAGGTCAGGGTATCGCCCTCCACCATGAGTTGGGCATCAAATCCGTCCATTAATTTGATGGGATGATTCCAAATACCGCCCATTTCCCCTTTTATATGCCATCCCAAAGGCGGGAAACTACCATTTTGATGGCCTACCATATACACTCGATTTCCTGCTGTTACAAAAGGAGAGTCTAAATAGGCCTCTTTCCCTGGGATGTTCGGGGAACTAGTTAAAATTTCTGAAATAAGGGATTGTTCCTGGGTGGTGCAATGGATGAACAATATTGGGAGTAAAAGAGGAATTAGCTTTCTCATAGGGTAGAATTGACAGGTATTCAATCAAAAATACCATATTGTTTGTAAATCCCTAAAACAAAAAAAGCGACTCCATTGCCGGAGTCGCTTTTTGTTATCTAATTGTTTTACCGTCTTTGTTTTTAAAACGGTACTCAAGGTAGGTGTATGCATCCCTAGGTTGAATCTTGATCCACTTTTTATGTTCCAAGAACCACTTGAAACGTTGTGATGGAAAACCTTGGTTAAGGTAGGCGGCAATAAAGGGATGGATGTTCAAAATAATTCCATTGTCCTTATGATTGCCCTTCATGATGCGCTCCAAATCCGAATTGATCTTATCGATCAACACAATGGGAGCTTCAACTTCTGTACCGGAACCATTTGGATTTTCCTCGCTGGTCTTGATATTCATCTCGGGGCGTACCCTTTGACGGGTGATTTGCACCAGACCAAATTTACTGGGAGGCAGGATTTTGTGCTTGGCACGATCATCCTTCATTTCTTCCCGGAGATGATCAAATAATTTTCGTCTATGATCGCCTTTGGTCATGTCTATAAAGTCCACCACAATGATTCCCCCCATGTCTCGCAAGCGCAATTGCCTTGCAATTTCGGAGGCAGCCAACAGGTTTACTTCCAGGGCGGTATCTTCTTGGTTTTTGGCCTTGTTGGAACGATTACCACTGTTCACATCAATTACGTGAAGCGCTTCGGTATGTTCAATGACCAAATAGGCGCCCCTGCTCATGGAGGCGGTACGACCAAAGGAAGTCTTGATCTGGCGTTCTATCCCAAACTTTTCAAAGATGGGCGCCGAACCTGTGTATAGCTTAACTATAGATTCTTTTTGGGGTGCAATTTCACTCAGATAGTCCTTGATCTGATGGCAGAGCGTTTCATCATCCACATGTATTCCTGTAAAGGAATCGTTGAATACATCCCTTAGGATGGAAGATGCTCGGTTGAGCTCGACCAAAACCTTGGATGGATGTGATGCTCTATGCAATTTCTTGCACATTGTTATCCATTTGGAAAACAAATTCTGAAGATCTCTGTCCAGTTCTGCAACTTTCTTGCCTTCTGCAACGGTACGGATAATAACACCAAAACCTTTGGGCTTTATACTTTTAACAAGACGTATAAGCCTATCTTTTTCTTCCTTGCTTCCGATTTTTTGTGAAACGGATACGCGATCAGAAAAGGGGACCATCACCAAATATCGTCCGGCTATGGAAAGCTCGGAGCTAATTCTTGGTCCCTTGGTGGAAATGGGTTCTTTTACAATTTGTACCAATAATGACTGATTGGCCTTAATAACATCGTTAATACTGCCATTCTTGTCTATATCTTTTTCAAATGGAAAATCTTTTAGGGCAAAGTCCTTTACTTTTCCCGTTCTTGCTCTTTTAATGAATTTCAGCATGGAGGACAACTGCGGGCCCAGGTCATGATAGTGCAGGAACGCATCTTTTTCATAACCCACATTAACAAAGGCCGCATTGAGGCCGGTTACGGGTTTTCTGATTTTGGCTAGGAAGATATCCCCGACAGAAAATTTGTTGTCGTCCTCATCTTTGTGAAGCTCAATGAGTTTTCCATCCTTTAATAAGGCAAAATCGACTGCATCGGGACTAGATCTAACGATTAATTCTCTATTCACCTGAATCGATTTTTATCCGCCGCGGCGGATGATTAAACAATATGTAGAATCGGTTTTAACCGATTGAAATTCTTTTTCCGAATCTCTATGTCAAAGAACGTATAAGTGAAAAATGAAAAAGTAGTTGTAACAACTACTTTTTCTTGTGTCGGTTAGCTCTTCTGCGCTTTTTACGCTTGTGCGTGGCTACCTTATGTCTTTTTCTTTTTTTACCACTTGGCATATGGCTTTTCCTTTAGTGTTAGTTATCTTATTTTACTTGAACGTTGCTCTTTACGCCTTCAACAAAAACCTTGGCAGGTTTGAAGGCAGGAATATTGTGCGCAGGAATTTTGATGGTAGTGTTCTTTGAAATGTTTCTACCTGTTTTTTCCGCTCTCGTCTTGATGATAAAGCTTCCAAAACCTCTTAAATAAACATTATCTCCATTCTCCAAGGACGATTTTACCTCCTCCATAAAAGATTCCACTGTTGCTTGTACGTCTCCTTTTTCTATACCTAGTTTTTCTGAGATTCTAGTTACAATATCTGCTTTCGTCATTTCGTATTACTGTTTTCTAATTTTTTAGGCTTGCAAATATAAAAATTAAAATTAATCTTTTGTTTAAACCCTTTAATTTTAAGTATATAAACTGCTACTTTTGGGCCTTAGTATTTTCTAGATGTCTTTTTCCTCGAAAATATTGGATTGGTATGCCCTCAATAAAAGAGATCTGCCATGGAGGGCAACCAGGGATCCCTACAAAATATGGCTTTCAGAAATTATCCTCCAACAGACCAGGGTGGCCCAGGGAATGCCATATTACCATAATTTTTTGGAAGCTTTCCCAACAGTATACGATCTGGCAAGGGCACCGGAAGAAAGCGTGTTAAAATTATGGCAGGGCCTCGGATACTACTCCCGGGCCAGAAATCTTCATGCCACAGCCAAAATTGTGGTAGGGGAATTCCAAGGAGAATTCCCTAATACCTATAAAGGTCTATTGTCCTTAAAGGGCGTAGGGGACTATACCGCCAGTGCCATAGCATCCATTTGCTTTGACCTTCCCGAACCCGTTGTCGATGGGAATGTTTACCGGGTACTTTCACGCTATTTTGGGGTGAAGGAGCCCATTAATTCTTCCGCTGGTATAAAAACATTCAAAAAACTGGCCCGGGAGGTAATCTCCACAGCGAATATTAGGGATTACAATCAGGGCATCATGGAATTTGGGGCCATTCAATGTGCTCCCAAAAATCCCAATTGTAACAGCTGCCCGCTCAATACCGGTTGCGAGGCCCTCAAAAAGAACAAGGTGGACCAATGGCCCATAAAAATCAACAAGACCAGAATAAGGCATCGCTATTTTAATTATTTGGTATATCTGGACCGTGAACACAAAACTTTTCTGGAAAAAAGGGAAGGCAAAGGTATTTGGCAAAATCTATATCAGTTCCCCCTCATTGAAACCGAAAAGCCTGTAGATCATCATAATTTGACACGTTTATTGCCACAGAACTCGAAAATTCCAATGGAAAAGGTATCCTTATATAATGAACAAGCGGTAGTACACAAGTTATCGCATCAGCATTTGCATACCCATTTTTGGATAGTTGAAACCGATGAATTACAATCCGACGGCATACCATGGACCAAAATCCAAGCCTATCCGGTTCCGGTTTTGATAGCCGACTTTATAAAGACATTCAAAATTTAGTACTTTTGACCAATTAAAGTATTATGAGCGGAACATTGAACAAAGTGATGCTGATCGGGCATCTGGGAGATGAGGTTAAAATCCACTATTTTGAAGGCGGAGGATGTGTAGCACGCTTTCCCTTGGCCACCAATGAAACCTATACCAATAGGCAGACCGGTGAAAAGGTCACCAACACGGATTGGCATAATATTGTGGTACGCAACAAAGCTGCTGAAATCTGCGAGAAGTATTTGAGCAAAGGCGATAAGGTATATCTTGAAGGCAGATTGAAGAACAGGCAGTGGCAAGGCGAAGATGGCAATACACGCTATACCACCGAGGTCCACGTACAGGATTTTACCTTCCTGTCCACGAAGAAGGAAAGCCTACCCACCGGACAGGCAGGTATGGACAATGCCCAACAATCCCCAGCAGCCATGCCCCAATCTGAACCTGCAAAACCGGCCGACCCAGCACCCGTGGAACAAACGGAACAGGATGACGACCTTCCATTCTAATACTTGCATAAACCCATAGAAATTGGACCCTGAGCCCCATTATTTGGCGTTTTTGTTTACCACTGTCAACGGTATGTTCACCATTAAAGTGATCGTACTTCTTTTTCTTTTGATTTGCTCTGCATTGATTTCTGGCGCCGAAGTGGCCTTGTTTGGACTTTCACAAACCGATCTTAACGAGATGCAGGATTCTGAAAGTACCAAGGATAGGCTTATCGTTCGTCTGTTGGATAGACCAAAGAAATTACTGGCCACCATTCTGATTACCAATAATGCCATTAATATTGGAATTGTTCTTTTGTTCAGTTCCCTTGGTAACGTCATTTTTTCGGGAGTGAACCAAGTATTGTTCGGATTGGTCTCCGTACGGTTTTTGTTGGAAGTGGTGGTTGCCACTTTCCTAATATTGATGTTTGGGGAGATTTTGCCCAAAGTATACGCCAATCGCAATCGCATCCAATTCTCCAGATTTATGTCCGTACCCATACGGATACTAAATGCGTTGTTTACACCGCTGAGCAGCCCCATGGGGTCCGCTACCGGCTTTCTGCACGAGAAGTTGGGTCGACGAAAATCCAATCTGAGTGTTGATCATTTGTCCCAGGCATTGGAACTTGCCTCCGAAGGAGATACTACCAAGGAAGAACAAAAAATCTTGGAGGGAATAGTCACTTTTGGCAACACGGATACCAAGCAAGTGATGCGACCCAGAATAGACATTTTTGCCCTGAACGAGGAGATGAAGTTTCCGGAAGTTTTGGAGGAAATCAAAAAGAACGGATATTCCAGAATTCCGGTTTTTGCTGAAAATATGGACAACGTCCTTGGGGTTCTTTATGTAAAGGACCTTTTGCCCTATATTGATAGAAAGAGCTTTAACTGGATGTCCTTGATTAGGGAGCCTTACTTTGTTCCCGAGAATAAAAAACTGGATGATCTATTACTGGAATTTCAGGAAATGAAGAACCACTTGGCCGTAGTTGTGGATGAATATGGGGGTACCTCTGGAATTGTGACCTTAGAGGATATCATAGAGGAAATTGTGGGGGATATCAGTGATGAATTTGACGATGAGGACCTGATATTTTCAAAACTTGACGATTACAACTATGTGTTTGATGGCAAAACAACATTGAAGGATTTTTACCGGGTGGTCAAGATTGAGGATGAGGATGATTTTGAAGGACAAAAAGGGGAATCGGAGACCATAGCTGGTTTTGTCTTGGAAATTTCTGGAAGTTTCCCAAAAAGAGGTGAAAAGGTGCTGTTCAAGAACTATCAGTTTATTGTGGAAAGTCTGGACAAAAAACGATTGAAACGAATTAAGGTAACATTGCCACATGAAGCATAGCTGGGCGTATTTTTTGGTAGGGATCATTGTTTTGGGAAGTTGTAAAGAACAGGTTTTGCCAAAACCCAATGCTATGTTGCGTTTGGATTATCCAGCCGCTGAATACAAATTGCTTGATGCGGATTGTGCGTATTCGTTTGAGCAAAACTTGACTTCCGCGGTAAAGGAAAATAAAGATTGTTCCCTTGTTCTGGATTATCCCAGCATGAAAGGATCTGTCTATATTACCTACAAACCCGTGCAAGATAATCTCAAAACCTTACTGACGGATGCCCAAAAATTATCTTACGAGCATGTGGTGAAAGCCGATAACATTGTGGAACAACCATTCATCAATACTGAGGACAAGGTATATGGAATGTTTTATGAGGTGAGCGGGAATGCCGCTTCCCAATCCCAATTTTATGTCACCGACAGCACGAAGCACTTTGTAACCGGCTCACTTTACTTTTACGCCAAACCCAATTACGATTCCATTTTACCTGCCGCGGTGTATTTGCAAAAAGATATACGTAGGATCATGGAAACCCTGCGCTGGAAAAACTAGGTCAGTTCTTCCCCAAAAGTTCCTCGGCTTTTTGGATGCTGCTGTTGATCTGCTCTTTCAAGACCTTGACTTTCGCTTCCTCTTCATCCAACCACTGTTGTTTTTGGGGGGTAAGTTCCTTTCCGTTTAAGATTTCATCTGGATCAAAACGGTCCCCAAAACCTTTCATCCAGTCCATCATGGAGTTGTGCGCAGCCTGGAGGTCTTTCATCGCAGCTTCATAGGCCTGGCCCGCTTCAGTGGTATCCACTTTGGTTTTAAGCTCGCCCACCAGTTTTCCCAAAGGACCCATTTTGGGCATAACCTCATCATGAATGGCCATTACTTGGTCCATTTGCGAAACTCCTTCCTCGTTTTTCTTGTCCGATTTACAAGATATGGCCAAGGAGAAAACCATAGATGTCAAAAGGATATATTTTTTCATTTCCGGCGTTTTTTATTGAAAATTCTAGATGTAAAAATATACAAACTAAAACCGGAAAGAATGGTAATCAACCCAAAAATTGCGAACGCCCGCAATAGATAGTTATTAAAATTGTCCCGCCCTTGATAGTCCATGGTATGTAGCATCCAGAAGAAGTCAAAGGCCCTCCATTGGTTGCTTCTAAAGGTTTGGATATTACCATAATCCTTGGAAACATAGATGGTGGTATTCGCTGGTTGGGCAAAGCTGATCGCATAGGCAGGAAGGGGGCGGCCCCTATATTCGTGATGATTGCCCGCAGTGGTCAGGAATTCCACTGCCGTGACCTTGGCAGGAACGTTTAAACCGTTTTTGGCCACTTTGATGGCCTCGGGTTCGGATAAAGGTGCAATGGCTTGGCCATGTACCGCATCGAACAGTTTAATGGACTTTCCGTGGGGAGACTTTAAGGCAAACCTATATACAACTTTATCTCCAATGTTGGTAACATCAATTTTGGATACGCTGTTTAAAGTAAGTTGATTTTGCTTGAGGATGCTGGTCGGGGAAAGAAGCTCCCCTTGGTTAAGCGAAAGGGCATTCTCCTTTTTTAAATGATCTCCTCGAATCTCATCAATATTGGTCCAGCTGAAGTAAAGTCCGCCCAAAGTCCATAAGAAGAATTGTATCCCAAGGAGAACCCCAAGGTATCGGTGCCACTTTCTGTTGTGTTGAATGAGCTTTCTTTTTGTCATATAAAAAGATTGAACCGGGGTGCATAGCACCCCGGCAATATTAACTTAGAAGGAATATTGTGCCCCTAAAGTAAGGGTTTCCTTGTTTTGTAATTGGATGCCATTGAGGTCTTGTAGCAATGGAGTGGCAAGTTCAAATCCAAGCCTTAGATTTTTCAATCCGCCGGAAGGTACATATATGTTGAACCCTAATCCGCCGTTTAAAAAGGTCCCTCCCGAGTTGTCCGTGTCCGCTGTGATGACCATCATGGGATTCAGGTTGGGGTCGGCCCCCTCCAGTTCTCCCACGATCAAGCCTTCCAAACGCGCTGAAAAACTGATCCATTCTGCCGCTTTTACAGCCAACCAATTGTTTAGGCCATATCGGTTCCCATATCGGTATTCCCTGTTATTTTCACCAAAGCGCAATACGGCCCTGGCTTGGGTTCCCCATGAGAATACCTCCCCTTGCGCCAAGTAAGTAAGGGCCAAAATGGGATCCACGGTACCACTTCCTATTTGCATCGGATAGGGAAGTTCAGTTTCATTGGGTGCAGAAGCAGGGGTAACATCACTTTCGGTTATACTGCCAGCAGGAATGGAAAGGCCCAGTTGTCCATGAAGGCTTTGTCTATTCTTATTGAAAAACCGATACAGCAGGGACAAATTGATGTCCCCAAAACCGCTGGACTCTGTTGTAAATGTCCCTCCCATTCGGGTTAGATGGTCCATTTCCATGGCCAGGTAGTTGAACATCACCATTAAGGTCACATTATCACTGGGTGCGTACATAGCGCCCAACATATGCATATTCATAGGCATTGTAGTTGGGGTGACAATATAGTTGGCCAAAGCGGTTTCGGTGGTGGCATCATCAGTGCCGTTGCGCAGTCCATCCATGTTCATATACATATATCGGTAAGAGAACATCCATTCCCCTTTTCCGTGCATATGGTCTCCCATTACTGAAATGGGTGCGTGTCCGTCTGGCCTGCCTGCAGACCATTTGTTGTTTTGATTGTTGGTTTCTTGGGCATGTAATGCAAGTGTGGCCAACAAAAATAGTAAAGTGATTTTTTTCATTTTGCTTTGATTTTAAATTGTATTTAAGAGGGCATTTTCATTTTTTGACGTTTAAAAAGAGTGGTGGCCCAAATCAGAAATAAGCTGACTCCAAACAATGGGAAAATAATCCCTAGGAAGAGAATCAAACCCACCATGACATAGCTTACTTTAAAGTTTTTGGGGACCTTTGGTATGCCCCAGTTCCCTTTCTTTTTTCTTAGGATGTATGAAACAATGGCCGAAACACTTGAAATGACCAAAAAGATGGAAATGAGGAACATCAATATCCAATTCCACCGCCCAAACTGTCCCTGATGGAATGCCATGAGCCACATGCGTCCACGCATGAGTACTCCCACGTCTTGCCACTCTTGTTTAAGAATAAGAGTACCACTGTATTGGTCAAAGTGATGGTTCTCCTGTGCACTTTGGTTTTTATATAGCGTATTTGACACGCTAAAGACACCTGAGGGTCCTTTTGGAAACGAAATGGAAACTTCTCCTGGAAGTTGAAGTTCCTCGGCCATCGCTACAATATTGTCCAAGGATTGCGAAGTGCCGGCTTTTTTAGAATTGAGGCCTATCCCATGCCAGGTGCTCGGATAACCCGTGTGAGTCACTTTTTGTACCCATTTAAAGTTTTCACCAACCACATCCGTCCAAGGGAATGCCCCTCCAAGAACAAGCAGCAAAAGGCCGGACAGCCAAAATCCTGTAATGGCATGCATGTCCCGAAAGAAAATACGTTTACCGGCTTTAATCCTTGGAACAAAGAAACCACGCATGCCTAATTTGCCAATGGGCCACCAAACAAAGAGCCCCGTGATGATCAGAACCACCATCCAGCTGGCAATGAGTTCAACAATTTTGGTGCCCCAGCTACCCAGAAGCAATTCCCCATGCAGCTTACGAATTTTGTACATAAGGCCTTCATTGGAGGCTATCACCCCGGAAATGCTTCCGGTATAAGGATTGACATAAAGACTGCTCTTTTCCCCAAATCTTCCAGAAACAAATTCCGTTGCTTGGGTTTTGGTGGTTGGTAGCACCATGGAATTCGGCGCCTTTTTAGCATTTACCCTGGCAATTTCCCATTGCCGTTGGTAGGGAAGCGGCTCTCCTATAACTTCCACTTCCTTGATCGGTTTTTGGATTGGAGCCTCATAGTCTGCCTTAAAGAGGTAGATTCCTCCCGTGATTGACAGGAGTAAAATAAAGGGGAGACTTACCAAGCCAGCAATAAAATGCCATTTCCAAAGCCATTGATTCAATTTTTGATTTTTTTTCATAGAATTCACTTTAAAGGGCGGCCAACATTTTGGTGGCCACCCAATAGATTAAAAGTTGTATCGGATACCGCTATGAAAAGCTCTTGGATTACCAATGGTGTATGAATTTTGACTACTGAAACTACTGTAGGATGCCCTGGCAGCATATAATTCATCAAAGATGTTCAGGGCATGGGCCCATATCTCGAACCTCTTGTATTGATAGCTCGCTCTCAGGTTAAATACATGATGGCCATCATAGATTGCTGTTCCAAAGGTTCCATCACTGTTGTCTACCTGACCTTCAAAACTGGTATTATAGCTCCCCACCATTTCATGTTCTGCACTTATATGAAAGCTTGGAAAGGGTTTATAGGTAATTCTTGAATTACCCAATAAGGATGGTGCTATTTCCCTGTCCGTATCCGAAAAATCGACACCATTGTTGAAAAAATGAACATACCTGTGTTTTGCATAGCTGCCGTTGTGGGAGATGGACAACTGTGGTGTGGGATAATAGGTAACACCATATTCAATGCCATAGGAACGGGTTTTTCCGGCGTTGGTATTAAAGATTACATCATCTTCGTCCCTGAGGCTGATCAATGTGTTTTTTCCTTCCAATAGATATAAGGCAGCATCAAGTTTAAGGGCATTGTTCCAGACATAGTGGCCCCCAATCTCATAGTTATCATAAATACTAGGCTTAATGTCAATTAGATCGTACCTATTTCGGTATAAGGTTGATACCTGTGGCGGGGTGAATCCTTGCGAATAATTGAGGTATACGCCGTTTTGCTCATTGAAATTAAAGTTCAATCCCAATTTAGGGGTTAGGTTGTCGTAGTTGTCCTGGGAATCCAGATTGCCAACACCTACAATTCTATTCATGTAATCGTAGCGAAAACCATCATACCTCAGCGCTGCAGTGAGTTTAAGTTTATCCAAAGGAGATATCTCATATTGGAAGAAACCGGCATAGTTTGAAATATCCGCTTCGTAGTCAAGAATGAAATCACCACTGTTTACATTAAAGCCTACATTTTTACCTGTTTCCGTATCCACAAAAACAGTTGTGCGTTCTGCTTTATAGTCTTGTGGCGAATGATCCACAGTGGCACCAAAAATCAATGAAGAGTTTTTAAACCCAAAATCAATTTTATGTTGAATCAATCCCATAAAACTATTGAATTGGTTGGAGTTGATCTCTCCGGAGCCCAAACCCGTTAACACTCCTTGTTCCCTAAACTGACGGATACGATAAGATGGGTTTTGATCCATTCTATTGTCCCTGAATACCAGATTAAATGAGGTTTTATTGTTATTGTTCCACTGAACATCCAGGGTATTGCGAATACGCAGGGAAAGGGCGTCCCTTTCCGCAAACGTTTGGATACTTTCAAAGTTTCCACTTTCATAGCTCTGTTGCGTCAGCGATCCGGTCATATCAGATCTGTAGTCGACTACATTTAAAAGTGCAGACCAAGATACTTTTTGGGAAAACTTATAAACCGTTTTAAAACTGACGGCAAACTTTTCGTAATCACTATGTTCAATAGGCCCGCCTTGGCGCTGCACAAAGTGGGAGCCGAGATAAAACCCAAACTTGTCGCTTGGTGAATCCGAAACTTCCACTTCATAACGGGTCAGCCCAAGGTCGTTGATTTGAAAACTTGTGGACCCGCTAAGGCTTTGGGAGGGATTTTTTGTAATAAAGTTAAAACTACCACCTATGGCCTCACTTCCATAAATACTGGAGGCCGGACCTTTAAGTACTTCAATTTTGCCATAGGACATGTCGTTCATCTCCAAAAGTGCATTGTGGTTGAAGACAGAGGTGGGTCTAATTTGTAGGCCGTCCTCCAAGTACAGGAACAATGCTCGAGTGGAAATGGGAGATCTAACCGCCATAAAATGTTGCTCATTACTGGCCACCCGTGAAGTAGACATCAATACACCGGATACCTGGTTCACCAATTGGTCGATACCCAAGGCCTTGGTTTCAGTAATGGCATTTTTGTCCACTATGGATATTGCAGCTGGTACTTCTACTCTTTTTTGTTGCTCCCTACTGGCCGAAACAACTACCTCATTGAGTATTTCAGTTCCTTGTTCAAGAACGATGTTGTTGTGTTCTCCCTTTAATACTAAAGTTTTGGTTTTGTACCCCACATAACTGATAACCACTTTGGGAGTATCGCTTAAACGGATTTTGAACTCGCCGTCAAAGTTGGTGACCGTGCCTGTGAAATGGTCTGTGACACTTACAATATCGGCACCGATTAAAGGAATGCCTTTTGGATTCGTGATTTTTCCGGTATAGTATTGAGCCATACAACCATGAATAGCCCCAATAACCAGGACAAATAATACTATATATTTTTTCATTTTAAATTTTGCTTTAATTCTTTTAAATGGATTGTTTGCTTCCCAAAACCGTGTTTAGGGCATTGGAACGATCATGCAGATTGACCTATAGCCCAAGGATTATTGTCAAGAATGTCTCTTGACGCAAACGCTACAGCAGTAACTGGGGGTCTACAGGTTTCTGAAAAAAGAAATTAAACCAAATTGGGTGGGTGGAATAGGGACGTACAATACAGATAAGAGTAGATCCCATTGTAAGAATAGGTGTTTTTAAATGGAGTGCAAAATTCAGTAAGTGGGGAGCAGCAAATTAGTTCCACAAAACCAATGGGATACTCCTCCATGGCAATTTTTGGAAGGTTTTGCTTTTTCTCCTCATTTTGCTCGGAGAGTCGTTGCATCAGGTAACACTTACCGTTACACTGTAATTCTACCTTCTCTTTGTTGATACAGAGAAATTCAGCAATATAATCCTCATAAATAATATACTCCGCCAAGGGCAATACAGGCCTGGCCATGGCCAGTATATAGAGAAAGATAAATATATGAGCTGCTAACCTGTTCAAGTATGGGTTGGTTTTGGAATGCAAAATTAATGGAGCTAGGGGGCAAAATCAAACAAAAAAGGCACTCCTTTTTAGGAATGCCTTGAAAATCTTCATTTTTTTTGACTATTTATTCAAAATCTGCAGGGCTTACTCCTTCGTTGACCTTGATGTCCGTGACAATAAACTTCAGATTCTGTGGACCAACGGTCTGTGTTAATTTATAAGGGAATTTGATACCGGAAACCTCTTTGTAATCATCAAATGCCAAAGTGTTGGAAATGGCTTGCCCCTGCATGTCCTCAATGCTCACCACTTGGAGTTTAAGCCCGCTTTCCACATCGTAGTAGCAATGCTTCTTTTCGGTAATTTTCAACTTATATGCTTTTTTATCCCCCACGGGTTCTATGCCTTCAATGGAAATATTGCCGGCTACCAGATAATTCAGTTCAGGGAATGCGGCCGATTCTTCCTTAAGGCGTTTTACTTCTTCTGGAGATAGGTCTTTTTGCTGCCCTTGGGCAAAGGCGTATCCACTATCGCCATCCAAAACTTGCTTTTGAACAGAATTGCCCATCACTTTGATGTCTTGCATAAATTGACTGCTTGTGGTCTTTTTCATTTCCAGTTCCAGGGTCATGCCCTGAGTCACGGCTTCCGCGGTCATGGCATAAGATTGAACACTCTCCAATTTGGATTTACCCCCAATGGCCGATAGATAATTTTCCAACACGGATTGCGCGGTCACTCCTTCGGGAAGGGGTGCCGAATAATCGGGCTTTTCCGTTTTGTCCGCATTTTTATCATAATACAATACGGGGACCTTTTTATTTTTGAAGGTAACCTTTTCAAGGTTTTCCATTACTTCGCTGCCCTTTCCGGTTACCACGATTCGCGCATTACTGGTGGAAAAGTATTTGGCCGCAGCCTTTTGAACATCGTCAACAGTAACACCTTCAATGCGTTCCAAATAAGTTTTGTAAAAATCCGAGGGGAGATTCTCAGTTTCAATATTGAGGGCATAATTGGCAACCGTTTCAGGATTTTCCAAAGCCATCACAAAATTGCCCGCATATTTCGCTTTTGCATTTTTTAGTTCCTCTTCGGTAACGGGTTCGTTGATCATACGATCAATTTCAGTTAATATTTGAACCGCGGCACTATCTGTAACCGCATTGCGGACCTGGGCAAAGGCATTGAATCGCATGGGGCTATATTTATTGTCACGGATACTGGAGTAGGATCCGTACGTATACCCCTTGTCCTCCCTAAGGTTTTTGAACAGTCTTGCCTGGGACCCACCTCCCAAAATACGATTGGCCAACAACGCTGGCAGGTAATCTTCATCCTTCATCCTCAATTCGGTGATGTTCTGAACAGTTACTTCGGATTGAACGGCATTGGGCACGTCCACAAAATTGATTTGGCCGTATTGAACATCCGTGGGTTTGGAATAGCTAAAGGAGGGGGGAACCGCCTTGGACCACGGGGTAAAATGCGTTGTTACCAATTCTTTTGTGGTCTCAAAATCCACATCACCAATAATTACCAAATAGGCATTGGCGGGAACAAAATACGATCGGTAATGCTGGTCCACATCGGCCAATGTTACATTGTTGACTGTGGCCTCAGAGGTAATTTCGCCGTAGGGATGGCCTTTGCCATATGCCAAAGCGAGTTGAACCCGGGTTGCAATGGCCTCCACGTCTTTTTCTTCGGATTTTATGCCGGTCAATATCCTGTCCTTTTCCTTGTCAAATTCCTCTTGGGTAAAATTGGGATTCAATGCGGCATCTGCCATGAGTTCTAGGATACGGGGGAAGTATTTTGACAAACAACTTGCGGAGGCACTTTGATCACCTATGCTTATGGATGCCCCAAGAAAGTCAACTTCTTCGTAGAATTCATCTTTGGGGATCGACTTTGATCCCTTGCCCATTAAACTTGCCGTTAAGTCGGCCACCCCGGCCTTGTCCCCTTGAAGAATGGGAGGGTTGTCAATGGTCAAGTGCATGGTAACCCTAGGTAGTTTATGGTTTTCAACCACCATGACCTTTAAACCGTTTTTGAGTTCAAAACGCGCCGGTTCCTTTAGGTTAATTTCTGGAGCCGGCCCGGGTTTGGGCTGTTTGCTGCGGTCTATCTGTGCGAACGTCACTGTAAAACAAAGCGACAATACCGTAAAAACAATATACTTTTTCATCTTAATTGGCATCTTTTTGTTCTGGTAAATATTCTAGTTCTACCCTTTGGTTCACCTTCAAATATTTTTTGGCAACCTCCATAATTTCTTCACGGGTTATGGACCTATATATATCAATTTCGGTATTGATAAGGTTGGTATTGTCCCTTAACATATAGTTTTCTGCCAAGGAATTGGCAATTCCAGCAATACTGCTATTGGCATTTACAAAGTTGTTCTCAAACTTGTTCTGAAGTTTTTGGAAATCCCGTTCCGAAATCAATTCTGATTGCAATTTCAAGATTTCGGCATCGATTTCATTTTTGATATCCTGAATGGAGTTTTCCCCTACGGGGAGACCTCCTACCACATAGGAACTGTAGTCCTCGGCATCAATGGGAACCGAAAATATCTGCAGGGCTATTTTTTTCTCATCCACCAGTTTTTTATAGAGTTTGGAACTTTCACCATCGCTTAAATAGGTAGAGATCATATTGATCACATAGGCATCCCTTTCGGCTTGTCCGGGTGTCCTATATGCCAACAAGATGGCTGGTATTTGAATATTGGGGTCATGATAAACCGCCTTTCTGGTCGTGGTAATTGGCTCTTCAACGACCTGGGTTCGTTTGATTTCGGCTCCTCTAGGGATGGGCCCAAAGTAGTCCGCAATCATTTTTTTGGTTTTTTCGGTCTCAAAATCCCCGGCAACCACCAGTACGGCGTTGTTGGGAACATAAAACGTTTTCTTGAAATTTTTGAAATCGTCCAGGGTGGCACTGGCAATATGGTCCAAGGAACCTATCACGCCCCATCGGTAAGGGTGTTTGGTGTACAGGTTCTTCAATAGTACCTCAAAAAAGGCACCATAAGGTGAATTGTCCACCCTTGATCTGCGCTCTTCCTGGACCACCTCTTTTTGTGTGTCCACCCCAACCTGCCCGATGATAGGGTGCAATAATCGCTCGGACTCCAACCAAAGCCCTGTTTCCAGACTATTGGAGGGAAAGGTTTCGTAGTAGTATGTGCGATCCAAAAAGGTGTTGGCATTTCCACTACCACCATTGGAGGCCACAATTTTATCCCATTCGCCCCGCTCAATATTTTTGGTGCCCTCAAATAAAAGATGTTCAAAGAAATGGGCAAAACCTGTCTTTTGCGGGTCTTCATCCTTGGAACCTATATGGTACATAACGGCAGTGGTTACAACAGGAGCTGAATTGTCCTGGTGCAGAATTACATGCAGGCCGTTGTCCAACTTGTATTCCTCAAAATCTACCTGTTGGGCACTTAGTAGGGCGGTTCCGCCAAATGCCAAAAGTGTGAAAAGTATAAATCGCCTCATAGAAATGGATTTTAATGTTTTGTGCACTCTGGGAATAAGTGTGGGATTTTTGATTGATGTTACACTAAATATAGAATTAAATTCAGAGATACATGGAAGATTGTAAGTGTCTTTTAACAGTTTTTGTGGCATAATTCGCCAACATTCAGTAAATTAAGGAACTACCCGAAAATTTGTCAAAATGAAAAATCTAACCCTTCCCATCCGGTTTGGCATTGTGACCAGTGCTTGTTTAATGGCCTATTTTCTGATTTTGGCCCTAATGGGAAAGCACACCAACGTTTTCTTTAGTCTATTCAATGGTGTCATTACAGGGTTTGGCATTTATGAGACCCTTAAATACACCAAGATAAGGGAAGGCAAGGATTTTAGCTATGGCAAAGGTTTCACAGCAGGAATCACCACGGGCTTTGTTGCTACCCTACTGTTTACGATATTTTTTGCGTTTTATGCCACGGAATTGAGTAGTTCCTTTTTGGCTGAGTTATCCGAAGTCTGGGCCAAGGACTACAGTAATTTTGAGGGCATTGTGTTCTTTACCGTGGCAATTATGGGCTTTGCCACCACCTTGGTTTTGACACTTTCCTTTATGCAACTCTTCAAAACCTCCAACAATCCAAAAAAATAATTGGCAAAAGCACTGATTTTGCTTGTAGATTAAGGATTTAGAAGTATATTTGCACCCGCTAATTTTAGCAAAGTACGAGTAAACGAATCTAATAGAAATAGTATGTACGCAATTGTAGAGATGGCAGGGCAGCAATTTAAGGTTGCAAAAGACCAGAAAGTGTACGTTCATCGTCTAAAGACGGACGAGGGTAAAAAAGTTACCTTCGACAAGGTTCTTCTTTTGGACGACGGAAAGAACGTTACTGTTGGCGCCCCGGTCATAGATGGTGCAGCCGTTGAGGCCAAAGTAGTAAAGCACCTTAAGGGAGACAAGGTAATTGTCTTTAAAAAGAAAAGACGGAAAGGATACCGTGTTAAAAATGGACACAGACAATCCTTGACGGAAATTGTGGTGGAAAGCATCGTGGCCAAAGGAGCCAAGAAAGCGGCCCCTGCAAAAGCCAAAGCTGAAAAACCAGCTGCAGAACCCAAAAAGGCAGCTCCGGCCAAAAAAGCCGCTGCTCCTAAAAAAGCCGCTCCAAAGAAAGCTGCCGCTGAAGATTTGAGCAGTAAGACGGTTGCCGAATTGAAGGAAATGGCAAAAGCCAAGGGTATCGAAGGAATTTCTTCAATGAAGAAAGCTGACCTCATCGAGGCATTAAAAAAATAAGGAACTAAAATTTATATATCATGGCACACAAAAAAGGTGTAGGTAGTTCAAAAAACGGTAGGGAATCGGAATCGAAACGCTTGGGCGTTAAGATTTTTGGTGGACAGGCCGCTGTTGCCGGTAATATTATCGTAAGACAACGTGGTACCAAACACAACCCCGGAGAAAATGTATATGCCAGTAAGGATCATACCTTGCATGCCAAAGTGGATGGTATTGTAAGATTCCAAAAGAAAGCTGGAGGAAAATCATTCGTTTCCATTGAGCCCTTTGAAGCTTAAGCGAAAACAACAAGATACAAAAGCCCTTAACGCAAGTTAGGGGCTTTTTTTATGCTCAATGGTTTCGTTCCACCATACTAATTAATGGTTTTATAACCTAAAGGTGATATTTAAGATGGGTGAATTGGCTTTCTTGTCGTTTGCATGTCATTAAATCAAATAAAGAAAGTTTGCGAATTCTTAAACCTCCTGGTCGGTACCTTGGTTTTGGCAATGCCCCAAATCCAAGCCCAGGAAATGGAATCGCAATTTGTCTACGGTATAGAAACCGACTCTACCTATGCCGTACTCAAGGAGCGGCTGGAAGTATCCCTAAAATTACCGGAGCAGCCCCTTCCCATAGTTCAAGGGCATATAAATTTGGGGGAGTACTACCATAAAATGGGACTTCATTTGGAGGCCATGAACCAATTTAATCTGGCCTTAGGGAAACTAACACCCCAAAAAATGGATTCCTTATATACCCGTTTAAACACCAATATTGGAAAAGTGTACCTAGCCCTGAACAACTTTTCCTTGGCGCAACAGTATTTTGAAGATATTGAAGCTTCTGCCAACGAGCGCAAGGACCTAAAAGTCCAGGCGACGGCTTTGGGGCTATTGGGTTCTTGTTTTGAAAAACAGGGAATCTATCCAAAAGCGCTGGAACACCAGGAAAAAAGCTTGAACCTTTTTAAACGGTTGAACGATGCACAAGGCATTGCGGTAACACACGAGAACATAGGGAGCATTTATGAAGACCTGGAACAGTTTGATCTTGCACATGCGTTTTTTGAAAAAGCCCATGGATATTTTGAAGGCAGTCAAACATTTGCAGAAGCCAATGTACTCAACAATCTTGGGGATACGTTTAGAAAAACCGGTCATTACGCGGATGCGTTGAAGTATACCAAAAAGGCATTGGAGGTTGCGCAACATCTAAATGATTACCACCTCCTGGAGAGCGCGCACAAAGATCTGTCCAAAACCTATGCGCTTATGGGAAATTTTCAATTTGCGCATGATGAACTGGTCCAATCCAAAGATTATAACAATGCACTGTTGGAAACCAGGAACTTTAATCAGCTCAACATATTGCAGACCATTTATGAGACCAATAAAAAAGAAGCTGAAATTCGCCTGTTGAAAGAGCAGAACAAAGTTAGTACTGCCAAACAGAACCTTTTATGGGTGGCCCTTTTTGCCAGTGCCACCATATTTACCATCCTGTTCATTTACTGGGGAAGGAAAAGAAAGGCCAAGATCAAGATTCAGGAATACCGGCAACGAATGCTTAAAGCGGAACTGGACAAAAAGGAAATTGAGGAGAAAAATTTGCAAAATGAAGTGCAACTAAAAACGGCCTCCCTCTCCAGATACAGTCTTCACCTCTCGCAAAAAAATAAGATATTGTTGGATTTGGCCAACACCCTAAGAAACATTGTGGGCAGACAACATATGGATACCAATGCCAAGATCAAGCAACTGGTCAAGGAAATTGATTTTAACCTACAACAAGAACACGAATGGGATGAGTTCATGAATTTTTTTAGGGAAATCCATCCGGAATTTATCAAAAAGCTGGCCGAGTTGTCCGAGGGACACTTATCTCCAGCAGAGCTTCGGTTGGGAATGTTGCTGCGCTTAAATCTATCTTCCAAGGAAATTGCTTCCATACTTAGGGTTACCCCAGATAGTGTTAGGGTGGCCAGATACCGGCTTCGTAAAAAACTGCCCATAGAACAAAAAGAGGAACTGGTCAGTTTTATGCTCGATTTATAGCATTCCCATGAGCAATTTTTTACATAAGGTTAGGGCAATGTAAACAAACCGTGATTGTTGCCTTGTTGTTTCTGCCTTTTTTGGGTTTTGTTTCCTTTTTGTTTCCCTTTAGTTTAAGCCATAACAATTTGATATACATAGTTTTGAGTTCCGATTTAACGAAAACCAAAATAAAACTGATGAACTTAAAAACAGTATTGATCGTAACGCTTTTTACCGTTTTTGGAATGGTAAATGCACAGGCGCAGACAGGGAATGTCCAAGGAACAATTTCCGATGAGAACGGAATATATGTGCCAGGGGCCAATGTGCTTATTGTGGATTTGTCCAGAGGGGCAATTTCCGACTTTGATGGGAGGTTTACCCTCGTAGGTATCCCAGCAGGGACCCATACCTTAAAAATATCCTATATGGGTTATTCTCCCGTTGAACAGGAGATTCAGGTGACTGCCGGTGAGACCACATTGCTCAACCTTAATATGAACCCTTCAAATGTGGAGCTTCAGGAAGTACAGGTAACAGCGTATGGCTTAAGCGGGCAGGCCAAGGCACTGAACACGCAGAAAACCAATATGAACATTACCAACGTGGTTTCCACGGACCAAATTGGAAAATTCCCAGATGCCAACATTGGCGATGCGGTTAAAAGAATTCCCGGGATTACCATGCAGGTGGATCAAGGAGAAGCTCGAAATATTATCGTTAGGGGACTATCCCCACAATTGAACTCGGTTACCCTAAACGGTAGTAGGATTCCATCTGCCGAAGGGGACAACCGAAACATCCAGATGGATTTGATACCCTCTGATATGATTCAGACCATAGAGGTAAACAAAGCCGTTACCCCAGATATGGATGCTGATGCCCTGGGAGGCTCTGTCAATCTGGTGACGCGAACAGCACCCCAAGGATTTAGATTGTCCGCGACCGCCGGTTCCGGGATTAACTTTATCACGGACAAAAGAATAATAAATGGTTCCTTCCTAATAGGGGATCGGAGCAAAGACGGCAAATTTGGCTGGATGGCTTCAGCTTCCATCAACGACAATGACTTTGGTTCGGACAATGTGGAAGCCGAATGGACAGATGAGTTTGAATTCTTCAACGGTACAGAAGAGGAAGAAGTGGATGTTAATCCCTACACCAATGTATTTGAACAACGTACGTACCTGGTGCAACGTGTGCGAAGAAGTTTTTCGGCAAATTTGGATTATCAGATTGATGCCAACAACAACATCTACTTCAAAAGTATGTACAACTGGAGGGATGATCGTGAAAATCGTTTCCGCTTAGAACATGAAATCTTGGATGCCGAGGACATCGAGGCAGGGGATTTTACCATTGCCAATGGTGTTCCCACCAGTTTTCCCGTTGAGGTAAAAAGACAGACCAAAGGAGGGATTGCCAGCGACCGAAACGAAAATAGAAGGTTGGAGGATCAACGGATGCAGAACTACAGCTTGGGAGGCAACCATCTTTTTGGCAAGTTGAAACTGGATTGGATGGGATCTTATGCCAAGGCTTCCGAGGAACGATTGGACGAGCGATATGCAGAATACGAATCCGAATATATCATCAACAATGATAACACCGACCCTGAATTTCCGGTGTTTTCAGCAGCAAACGCTGCCGATGCCTCCGATTTGTCCAGCTTTGAATTTGGTGAGATCACCAACGAAACCCAGTATACGGAGGAAGAGGATATCAATTTCTTCATAAACTTTGAACTCCCAGCGGATTTGTTCGGAAACGGGGATGGTATTGTAAAATTTGGTGCCCGTGGAAGATTTAAAAATAAGGTAAGGGACAATAATTTCTTTGAATTTGACCTGGAGGACGACTTCCCTACTTTGGCGGATGTCCCCACAAAAGATTATACCGATCCAGATTATTTGGCCGGGAGTCAGTATGCGGCCGGACTGTATGCCGATGAGCTTTGGCTGGGGGGTCTTGACCTGAACACGGGTTCTGGGGATTCCGTTCCTGATGAGTTTTTACGCGACAACTTTGATGTGGAGGAAAACGTTTGGGCCGGTTACATTATGACCAATCAGAAATTGTCCGACAAATTAAGTGTCCTGGCCGGGGTCCGTGTGGAAAACACCAACATTACCGCCACTGGAAACCAAATTGAGGATGAAGAAAATGTAGTTGGGCAAATTACCGAGGAAAGTTCTTATACCAATGTCTTGCCCGGGCTGCATTTTAAATATGACGTTTCCAATACCACCGTACTGCGTTTTGCATGGACCAACACTTTGGCAAGGCCCAACTATGTGGATTTGACTCCTTCTTTGGATGTGATAACGGGAGATGGTGAAATAGTTGTGGGAAATCCGGAGTTGGATCCAACCACCTCCATGAACTTTGATGTAAGTGCCGAGCATTATTTTGAGAATGTGGGTATTTTATCAGGAGGGGTCTTCTACAAAAGCATCAACGATTTTGTGTACACTTTCCAATCAGAGGTTACCGATGATTCCTTTGGACCTGGTACCACGGGATTTGAAGTGTTTCAGCCCTTAAACGGGGACGATGCTACCATCTTTGGTGCAGAAGTGGCCTTGCAGCGACAATTGGATTTCTTGCCTGGTTTCGCCAAGAACTTTAGCATTTATCTGAACTATACCTACCTTACCTCAAGTGCAGATGGTATTAGAAATGAGGATGGGGATGAGCGTACGGATTTGGACTTACCCAATACAGCACCCAATATGTTTAATGGTTCTTTGGGGTATGCCGATAAGAGATTCAGCGCACGTTTGTCCGCCAACTTTTCAGATTCCTATATAGACGAGATAGGGGGCAATGCCTTTGAGGACAGATATTATGATACCCAGTTCTTTTTGGACTTCAACGCTAGTTATGCCTTAAACAAAAACCTTCAGTTGTATGCTGATGTAAACAACATCACCAATCAACCCCTAAGGTATTTCCAGAGTGTGTCTGAAAGAACCCAACAGGTGGAGTTTTATGATATCCGATTTACTTTTGGATTGAAATACGACCTGTTCCGAAAATAACCTATCGCATTAAAAAGTCTCGAAAGCCACCTTCGGGTGGCTTTTGTCTTAAAAACGAAATACGATGAACCTAAAGATATTTGGGGCAATTCTGGTCCTTGGGCTAGTAGCCTGTACTCCAAAAAGCAACCTATCTCCCATTTCCCCGGACATTATCACGGAGAAAACGGTCAACGATACCGACGATCCCGCCATCTGGATCAATCCCAAGGATGCTTCCAAGAGCATTGTCTTTGGAACGGACAAAGAAACCAACGGGGGCGTCTACGCTTTTGATTTGGAAGGAAAGATAATCAGGGAAAAGAGCATCATGGACATCCAACGGCCCAACAATGTGGATGTGGAATATGGCCTTGTCATAAATGATTCCGTTTCCGTGGATATTTTGGCCTTTACCGAACGGGAAAAACAACAAATCCGCGTCTTCGCTGTTCCAGAAATGAGGCCTCTTGATGGCGGTGGTTTCCCTGTGTTTGAGGATGTCAATACCTTGGAGGAAAAGCTTCCCATGGGGATCAGCCTATATAAATCCCCAAAAGATTCCACGGTATATGCCATAGTGGGCAGAAAAACTGGTCCTGATGAAGGATATTTATATCAATACGCCCTAAAGTCGGATGGCAGGGAAATTAAATCAAAGCTTGTACGGAAATTTGGGAGCTTTAGTGGTAACAAAGAAATTGAGGCCATTGCTGTTGATGACGAAAAAGGCTTCGTGTACTATTCAGATGAAGGGGTATGTATCAAAAAATACCACGCAGAACCTAGCCAAGGAAATGAGGAATTGGCCTGTTTTGGTGGGGAACACTTTTTGGAAGATATTGAGGGTATTGCCATAGCTTCATACAGCAAAGGAAAAGGCTATCTGATCGTTTCCAATCAGCAACTTGGGGAGTTCAATATCTTCTCCCGGGTAGACAATTCCTTTGTCAAGGCCGTTAACCTGTCCACCTTAGAGACCGATGGCTGCGAAGTGGTAACAGTGCCTTTGAACAACAGGTTTCCCAACGGACTTTTTGTGTCCATGAACGACGAGCAGAATTTCTACTATCATGATCTGGGCAAATTCCTGGAAGGACCTAAATAAACCTAAAAGCGAAGCTTTCGCCTTCGGGCCGTGATTTCCCAGGTGTCCACCTTTTGTCCACCATCAATAACAGATACCTCATCATGCAGGTTGATGGTGGGACAAATGTGGTAGGGAATTCCATAAAGTACATCCCCTATCTGTAATTCGTCCCAGTTTTGGACCTTGATCAGCCCGTGTTCCTCACTTTGGGAAAGCAGTTCATAATGGTCCAGGTTAAGGAATTTTACGCGTTTGTCAATGGGATTTTCCGGAGCTATGGATTTATGTCCCATATCCACGGTGATAATACCCTTGGTTGGTTTGGAAATGATTCGGGTTACCACCAAGGCGGCAAATTTGAAGTCTTGTTCCTGTAACTTTTCGGAATAGCCCCAATCCCAAAGCACGCAGGTGCCCGGACTTGTAATTCGCCCCTGGTCCAAAAGGTGGGAGGTAAAAGAAGGTGTGCCACCGCAGATCATTTGCAAACTAGGGTGGTCCTGTTTCAGTTCCTCAAAGATTTTTGTCACATCCTCCAGTCCAGATTCAATTTTTTGGTTTCGTTCCCCAAAGTTGGAATCCCTTAAATGCCCGTCGTAAACATGCAGTCCCATAAAGCTTAGGGATGCACAAGTTGAAATAAAGGCTGCCAATTCCAGCAATTGCTGCCCAACCTCAATTCCAGAACGGTTCATTCCATTGTTTACATCGATATAAACGTGGGCATTTATGCCCTTTTTTGTGGATGCTTCATTAAGAACTTTTGCTGTTTCGATAGAGTCTAGAATAGTAGAAAACTTGGTCTCGGGAAAATGGATATTTAAATCCAAGAATCGAGTCACTTTGGGCCCAACCAATTGATGTGCCACCAGAACGGATTTTGCACCGACCCCTGCTGCTATTTCCGCTTCGGAAACGGTGGATGCCTTAAAATTGGAAATGTTGGCACCCAACAGCAGTTTCATAACCTCTGGCATTTTGTTGGTTTTAACATGTGGCATTAACCTTTCGGTTTGACCATCCACCAAGGAGACCATATGCCCAATATTGAATTGTAGTTGTTGTTTGTACAGCACAATGGATGGAGAATCCACAATGTCAATATTTTCTATCCTGAACCAAGGGTCAATCATATTCTATGAATTTTTGATAATATCCCTGACAATCTTTAGATGATGTCGCGTATGGATTTTTAAAAACCGTAAGCTCTGTTTTTTATTGATAATACTAAAATAGGGATGCTCAAAATGGGCATTGGCATGCAATTTTTGGATGTTAAGCAGACTTTCTTTGGCGGTTTTGATCTGTTGATGAAGGTTTTCAGTTAGTATAACATCTGGGGGCCGCACTACCCTGGGCGATTTGGCCACTCCCCTTGGAAAATCGCCCCATGTGTAGATGACTGTCCTGATAATACTAAAATTGGATTTAAACTCTGTAGGGTTGGATGCTTCCAAGGATGCACAAATTACGATTATGGTCTTTAGCATATGGTCCAAATGCCAGGCAACATCTACTTGGGACACCTTTGGGCTTAGAGCATCACGGTGCGGAATATAGGACGCAATCTTTGCAAATTCCGCATCCAAAAAAGAAAATCGTATATCTTGTTCCAATTGCGATACATTGAAATAATTCATAAATCTAGGAAATTCCAAATTGCCCAGATTCTATACCAAGGAAATATTAAAATGGGCAGTGTATGGTTTTGGTTGTTGGTGTAACAAATCCTTTCTCAATAATACTAATGGTCATCAGAGCGAATTCTACTTATCTTCGCTTATCATTAATCTTAAAAACGCAAAATGCTTAAGAAATATCTTTTACCGACGATTTTGTTGGGATTGGCAATGTCCTGCAAATCCACCAACATTACCAATGATTTAGCTACGGACAACCCAATTGTCACCCATTTGGATTTAGTGAACCTCCAAGATGATAAAGTTGAGGTGACCATCAATCCTGGAAGATTTATACAGGACACGGTTGTTTATAGATTGCCAAGGGTAGTTCAGGGGACCTATGCGGTATCCGATTTTGGAAAATACATCGAAGGACTGAAAGGACTGGATTATGATGGCAATGTAATAACGGCTTCAAAACAAGATACCAATACATGGATTTTTCCAAATGCCCAAAATCTGGACAAAATCTCGTATTGGGTCAATGACACCTTTGATCAGGAAGTCCAAGGCGGTATTGGAGAGGAAGTGCCCTTTTCTCCTTCGGGCACCAATATTGAACCCAAACAGGTAATGCTGAACCTACATGGATTTGTGGGTTATTTTGATGCTTTAAAACGAAATGCCTACCAGATTGGAATTACAGCTCCAGATACGTTCAACTATACCTCACCTTTGCAGGAAATTAGCACGTCCATAAGTGAAGATGGAAAGACTAAAACCTCGGTTTTTTTCGCCAATCGTTATTTTGACGTGACCGACAATCCCATGATGTACGGAGAAACCGAGGTGGAAGAATTTATGGTTGGCGACATTAAAATTGTATTGAGCGTCTTTTCACCCAATGGAGTGCATTCGGCCAAAGAAATAAAAGAAACTGTCCATAAAATGATGTTGGCGCAGAAAGAATATTTGGGGGATTTGGACAGTACGCCGCGTTACGATGTTTTGTTGTACCTATCCGATACGGAAAAAGAAGAATCCCCGAAAGGTTTTGGAGCTTTGGAGCACCATACTTCAACTGTGGTGGTTTTGCCGGAAAATATGCAAGCTGAAGCATTGGCAGAATCCATGATCGATGTGGTGGCGCATGAGTTTTTCCATATTGTTACACCACTGTCGGTACACTCGGAGGATGTGCATTACTTTGATTATAATGAACCAACTTTTAGCAAGCATTTATGGCTTTATGAGGGAGTGACCGAGTATTTTGCCCAGCATTTTCAAGTGTATGAAAATTTAATTGACGAGGCGGAATACTTTTCACGAACAACCCAAAAAATAAATGGTTCGCGGTCCAACTATGACGATTCCATGAGTTTTACCCAAATGAGTGAAAACATACTGGAAAGCCCTTACAAAGAAAACTATGCCAACGTTTATCTGAAAGGAGCGCTCATAGGCATGTGCGTGGATATTCTCATGCGGGAGAACAGCAATGGGCAACGAAGCCTCCGTTCTTTAATGGCGGAATTATCAGCAAAGTATGGTAAAAACAGACCTTTTACGGATGATAATCTGATAGCAGAAATCACGGAAATGACCTATCCTGCAGTAGGTGAATTTCTAAATACACATGTTGTAGGAGAGACACCCATTGACTATGACGCATTTTTTGAAAAAGTGGGACTCCATTTTCAAGAGGCTGAGGTAGAGACCAACTATATCCAAAATGCGGGAAATTTAATTGTTGGCGCTGACCCTGAAAGGGGGGGCATCAAGTTTAATGATTTGGTGGCCAATAATAGTTTTTGGGCCGGGAATGGAGCACAACCCAATGATTTGTTCAAATCTATCAATGGAGTGGAGGTCAACCTGGCCAATGCCAACCAAGTTTTTGGAGAGGTGTTTTCGTGGAAACCCGGGAAAGAAATCGAAGTGGTGCTATTGCGGGGCGGAGAGGAAATCCTGATAAAGACCACTACCACAACTTCATATACAAAGAGTGAAACGCTGGTGGAAAACCCAAATGCCACAGCAACACAAAAAGAGCTTAGAAATGCCTGGTTAAAAGGCTAATGGCATTTTTATTTAGGAAACAAAAAGGCCCCGCATGCTTGCGGGGCCTTTATTTTATGGAATTCCTTTAGGAATCTAGTACCTGTAATATTCCGGTTTAAACGGCCCTTGTACCGTCACACCAATATATTCTGCTTGGTCCTCCCTTAGCTCGGTAAGCTCTGCCCCCAATCTTGCCAAGTGGAGTTTGGCCACTTTTTCATCCAGATGTTTGGGCAACATGTATACCTCATTTTGGTATTGGTCACTGTTGTTCCACAACTCAATTTGGGCAAGTGTCTGGTTGGTAAATGAATTACTCATCACAAAGCTGGGATGCCCTGTGGCACAACCCAAATTCACCAATCGTCCTTCGGCCAAGACAATCACGTCCTTGCCATTAATGGTGTACTTGTCAACCTGGGGTTTGATTTCATCTTTGGTATTGCCATAGTTCTCGTTCAACCAGGCCATATCAATTTCATTGTCGAAATGCCCAATATTGCAAACAATGGCTTTATCCTTGAGTCCACGGAAATGCTCTTCCCTGATGATATCCTTATTTCCTGTGGTGGTGATCACCACATCGGCCTTACCTACCACGGTTTCCAGTTTTTTAACCTCGTAACCATCCATACAGGCTTGAAGGGCACAAATAGGATCAATTTCAGTAACCGTCACAATGGCACCTGCTCCCCGGAATGAGGCGGCGGTTCCTTTTCCTACATCGCCATAGCCTGCAACCACCACTTGTTTTCCAGCCAACATCGTATCGGTGGCTCTTCGAATGGCATCCACGGCACTTTCACGGCATCCATATTTGTTGTCAAATTTGGATTTGGTGACCGAATCGTTTACGTTAATGGCCGGCATGGGAAGGGTTCCCTGTTTTACCCTGTCGTATAACCTGTGCACACCGGTGGTGGTCTCTTCAGAAAGTCCTTTGATTCCCGCAGCCAGTTCCGGGTATTGATCCAACACCATATTGGTCAGGTCCCCTCCATCGTCCAAGATCATGTTCAAAGGTTGTCTGTCCTCTCCAAAGAACAAGGTCTGCTCAATGCACCAGTCAAATTCCTCTTCGTTCATGCCCTTCCACGCATACACGGGAATCCCCGCTGCTGCAATGGCCGCGGCCGCATGGTCTTGCGTGGAGAAAATATTGCAAGAGCTCCAGGTAACATCGGCCCCAAGCTCCACCAAGGTCTCGATCAATACAGCTGTTTGAATCGTCATATGAAGACATCCTGCAATTCTTGCACCTTTTAAAGGCTGCTGATCCTTGTACTCCTCTCTTAAAGCCATTAGACCGGGCATTTCTGCTTCCGCCAATTCAATTTCTTTTCGTCCCCAATCCGCAAGGGAAATATCTTTTACCTTAAAAGGCACGTAGGGAATTGTCTTTGTGCTCATCTCTAATTTTAATTAACTTTATGTAGCTTAGCTTTTACAGTCAGCAAAGATACGAAATCACCTAACTAATAGTCGTGCCATTATATAAAACCATTACGGTATCCCCAACCACCACAGTATATATTTGGAAGGTCACGGAATCTGAGGAGGACCTGGCACGCGATATTTGCCTTACTCCCCATTGCCAGGACAGGATGGACGGGATGAAATCCGAGTTCCATCGTCGTGCTTTTCTGAGCATTCGGCATCTTATGGCTCAGGCAAACTACGTAGATCAGGATTTATATTATGACGATTTTGGTAAGCCCCATCTTAAAGATGGCAATCATATTTCCATAACACATTCCCATAATTTTACAGGTATTATTGTGAGTCAAACCGATGAAGTGGGCATTGATATAGAAATGCAGCGGGAAAAAATCTTACGGATTGCCAACAAGTTTACCCCCTTGGAAGAATACCGTACCCTGGCCAATACAGAGGCCATCATCAGAAAATTGACCATTGTCTGGGGCGCCAAGGAATCCCTGTACAAGATTTATGCACAGCAGGGGCTTAGTTTTCTGAGGCATATAGATGTAATGGATTTTGCCTTTGATGACAAGCGTACCGTTGCCAAGATCATCCATAAGGGAAAGCGGTCGCACTATGGTGTCGAATTCTTGGAATTTGAAGGCTTCACCTGTGTATTTGCACATAAAATGATGGGAAACTGACAATGATGGGTTTTTAGTAGCTTTGCTGCTTAATTTTTATTTGGCCCATGGACATCTCCGTAGAACTTACGCTGACCCCGCTTCAAGACAATTTTGAACCTCCAATTATTGAATTTATCCAAAGACTAAGGGCATCTGGTCTTACCGTTTTGGAGAACCCGCTGAGTACCCAGGTATATGGTAATTATGACCAGGTCATGGAGGTACTCCAAAATGAAATCAAAGGGGCTTTCGAAAATTTAGATCATGTGGTATTGGCAATGAAAATGGTCAAATCGGACCGAAGCGGATATGAACCTCATTTTTGATTGGATTTTTTCACAGTATGATGGGATTCCGACCCACATTGTGGTTTTGGAATTGATCAGCGTGGTTTTTGCCCTGCTGAGCGTGTGGTATTCCAAGCGGGAAAATATCCTGGTGTATCCCACTGGTATTGTTGGTACGGGAATCGCCGCCTATATCCTGCTGTATTGGGGTCTCTTGGGCGATATGCTCATCAATGCCTATTATTTTGTGATGAGTATAGTGGGCTGGTATATGTGGACCCGAAAGGTGGACGACACCCATTTTGTTCCCATCACCAGAACCACTTATAAAGAAAAGACATGGTCTGTTTTGCTCTTTGTGGGCACCTTGGTCTTTGTATCCATAATCTATTTCTTGGCGGATAGGTTCAATGTGTGGACAGCCTATGTGGACACGGTAACAACCGCCATCTTTTTTGTGGGAATGTGGCTCATGGCCAAGAAAAAGTTGGAAAACTGGATATACTGGATCGTGGGAGATGTGATCACCGTACCTTTATATGCGTACAAAGGGCTCATTTTTAGTGCCCTGCTCTATTTTTTGTTAACCATCATTGCCATTTACGGATATAAGGCATGGAAGAAAAACTTGGGCAAGAGCCCTCAAACCTTGTTAAAGTAGTTCTTTTTGGACCTGAATCCACCGGAAAGACAACACTTTCCCAACAATTGGCCAGGCAATATAATACTGTTTGGGTGCCAGAATATGCCCGGGAGTATTTGCAGAATAAATGGAACAACGAGCGCAAAACCTGCGAACCCAAAGATTTGCTTCCAATAGCCAGAGGGCAAATCCGCTTGGAAAACGAACTCACCAAAAAAGCCTCCGATATTGTGATCTGCGACACAGATCTGTTGGAAACCAAAGTGTATTCAGAAGCCTACTATTTGGGGTATTGCGATCCCCTACTGGAAAAGTATGCCTTGGCTAATTCCTATGACCTTTATTTCCTCACTTATATAGACACGCCTTGGGAGCCTGACGACCTTAGGGACAAGCCCAATGAAAGGCAACGAATGTTCGATTATTTCCATGACACATTAAAAAAATATGATCGGAATTTCGTTATTTTAAAGGGAGATAAAGCAACCCGTTTAGCCACCGCAATCAAACACATAGATAAACTCCTTAGCACCATGACCGACCTTGACCAAAAAGACCTCGAACAAATTCGTAAAAAGGGAATCTCCCTTGAAAAAGTATCGCAGCAAATTGAGACCTTCAAAGAAGGAATTCCCTTTGTTGACTTGGAACGGGCCGCTGTGGTATCGGATGGAATCCTAAGGTTTTCAGAAGAAGAGCAAAAGGAAAATATCCAATATTTTGAGACCTCCAGGGGAGATTTGGAGCTATTGAAGTTTGTCCCTGCCTCAGGTGCCGCATCCAGAATGTTCAAAGCTACCTTCAGTTTTTTGGAAGCTTTTGACCCTGCCAAGGAAACTTTTTCCGAGTATGTGGACCGAACTGGTGATACTGCCATGAAAAACTTTGTTGGGGGCATGCAAGATTTACCGTTTCATAGCTTGATTATGCAGAGAATCAAGGGCAAATTCAATTCCAAGGATGAGGAAATCCATCATTTCGTTCAGGAAATGTTGACCCAAGAAGGCCTGAATTATGGTTTTTATCCCAAAGGATTGTTGCCTTTTCACAAGTACGGAACCGGGAGTGCCACGCCATTCGAGGAGCATTTGAAGGAGGCCGCCCTATATGCCAAAACCGCGGGGAATGCCAACCTGCATTTTACCATTTCAGAACAACACGATCAGATGTTCAAGGAAGAACATCAATCTGCCGGGCCAAGAGTGTCCAAGGATACCGATACCGAATTCCAGGTTACCTATTCCAACCAAAAACCTTCCACGGACACTATTGCTGTGGACATGGACAATAGGCCCTTCAAAAATCGGGATGGCTCCATACTATTTAGACCAGGCGGCCATGGGGCGTTGATAGAAAATTTGAATGATCAGGATGCCGATATCATTTTTATCAAAAACATAGACAATGTGGTCATTGATGGGAACTTGGAAGCTGTGGCCAATAGCAAGAAAATGTTGGCTGGCGTTCTGAAAAAAGTGCAGGACACTGCATTTGGCTTTGCCAAGGTTCTTGATGCTGAAGTCTTATCCCTAGACCAATTGGATGAAATAAAAACTTTTCTGGAAAATGAGCTTAATGTTCGGGTTTCCAATGTATATGGACAATGGGATGCATCAGAGCAGCAAGCGTACCTTAAGGATAAGATCAACAGGCCCATTCGTGTATGCGGAATGGTGAAAAATGAGGGGGAACCTGGAGGTGGCCCATTCTGGATCAAGGATGGCCATGGGAATGTCTCCTTGCAGATCATTGAGTCGGCCCAAATTGATATGGGGAATGCACAACAAGTAACCATTTTGAAAAATTCCACCCACTTTAATCCTGTGGATTTGGTATGTGGGGTACGCAATTATAAAGGGGATAAATACAACCTCCTGGATTTCGTTGATGAAAAACAAGGATTTATCACTGAAAAAACCAAAGAGGGGAAAGAACTCAAGGCATTGGAACTGCCCGGGTTATGGAATGGTGCCATGGCATTTTGGAATACGCTCTTCGTGGAAGTGCCATTAGTGACCTTCAATCCGGTAAAAACGGTAAACGATCTTCTCAAGCCCACACACCAGGTGTAAACCATAAATTTTCATCGAACCAAGCCCCGTTATGGGGCTTTTTTTTGCCTCCATGTGACCTTATTAATAAATACGTGTCATATAGATAGAAGCACAATACAAAGTGCCTAGAAAGAAAAGTTCTTGAACATATATAAAACACTTCTAAGCAAAGTTGCTTAGTTTTTTGGTTGGTTGATTTGGTTGAAAGGTCGCACGTAGTGCGACCTTTTTTTATGTGACCCATTTAAAATTCCCGTGTCCTATAAGTAGAAACACTAGCAATGATCTATACCATAGTCCTTACTCTCAGCATCCTGTCCTTTATAGTGGCGCTGATATTGGTGGTACCTTCCTTGAGAAAGGAATACAAACACAAAAAATGCAACGAAAAGGGATAATGCTATGCAAACACTAACCATGCATTGTCCAGAATGCCAATGTTCCCTTTAGGTTACTCCATAGCAATAATGGGCATTGGTACATAAAAGCTCCGAATTTTCGGAGCTTTTTCTTTTGTTGGAATCGAAAGGATACGGATGTGGATTGTGATTTCCTTTCAAATTTGTTGTGAAATATAAAACTGCGGTAGTACATTTGCCCCATCTCAAAGGGGTGCTGGTTTAGGGGACAAACCTAAACGGGCTGAGATTATACCCAATGAACCTGGGCGGGTAATGCTGCCAAGGGATTGCGCAAGGCGCATCTTGGAATTTCTATGTTTCTTTAGAAACAAAAATCAATTTTTAACCAGAATAATGGCCCCTTTTATTCGTAAACCATTTTACGGATGAAACCATTTATTTTACAATGCGAGCCCCAAAAATTAAAACGGCATCGCATTAGAACACTTGCAGTTACCATGGCCCTTTTTGGGCTGGCGCTTACCATGGGTGCCCAAGAAAACCTTAAAGACTCTTTGGAGGCAAGAAAAATTACATTGAACGAGGTCTTTGTACAGGCCGTCCGTGTAACCAAAGAGTTTCCCATTACCTTTTCAAATTTGGATGAAGAAGAGATTGCACCGAGGAATCTTGGACAGGACATCCCTATTTTAATGAATTACCTTCCCGCAGTGGTGACCACCTCGGACGCAGGCGCAGGTGTGGGATATACCGGAATCCGTGTTAGAGGGAGTGATGCCACCCGTGTAAATGTGACCATCAACGGGGTTCCTTACAATGATGCCGAGTCGCAAGGAACCTTTTGGGTAAACATGCCTGACTTTGCCTCGTCCACCCAAAGCCTGCAGTTGCAGCGTGGAGTGGGAACTTCTACCAATGGCTCAGGGGCGTTTGGGGCCAGTCTCAATATTTTAACAGATGGCTTTTCAGAAGAAGCATATGGACAGATTTCCTCTTCCGTGGGAAGTTTCAATACCTTGCGCAATAACCTAAAGTTCAGTACCGGACTTATGAACGACCAGTTTGAATTGTCTGGAAGACTTTCGAGAATAACTTCAGATGGTTATGTAGATCGCGCAAGTTCCGAGCTGGAATCCTATTTTTTGCAAGGGGTTTACAAGGACGATAATACCTTGGTGAAGGCCTTACTTTTTGGAGGGCATGAAATCACTTACCAATCTTGGTTTGGAATAGATGCCGAAACCCTGCGAACCAACCGAACTTTTAACCCGGCTGGGATGTATACCGACGAAAACGGGGTGACCCAGTTTTATGATAAGGAAGAGGACAATTACAAACAAGATCATTTTCAATTGCATTTGAATGAGACCTTGTCACCGTCATGGAATGCCAACATTTCCATCCACTATACCCGAGGAAGGGGATATTTTGAACAGTTTAGGGAAGATGACGATTTTGACACCTACGGTTTTCAACCCATTGAGGTAGATGGGGAAACCGTAAACACCACAGACCTGATCAGACGCCGATGGCTGGACAACGATTTTTATGGAACCGTGCTTTCTGTCACTCATAAGAAAGACAATTTAAACCTGATCATTGGTGGAGGGTATAATGAGTATAAAGGAGATCATTTTGGGGAGGTAATTTGGGCCAGATTTGCTGGGAACAGCTCCATAAGAGACCGTTACTATGATGATAATTCCACCAAAACGGACTTTAATACCTACGTGAAGGCCAACTATAAATTGGATGGGCAATGGTCCATTTTTTGGGATGTGCAATACCGAGGTGTAGGGTATCAGGCCAATGGCGAGGACACCGGCTTGGTAGACGACACCTTCAATTTCTTTAATCCCAAAGCTGGGATCACCTTTGATTTGGATCCCAACAATAATTTTTATTTTTCATTCGCAAGGGCCAGCCGGGAACCCAATAGAAACGATTATGAAAATGGGAATCCCAAACCGGAAAAACTCAACGATTTTGAATTGGGTTGGCGCTTTGTTTCCCCCAATCTGCAATTAAATGCGAATGCGTACTACATGCGCTATAAAGATCAGTTGGTACTTACTGGGGAACTAAATGATGTTGGTGCGCCTTTACGGGCAAATGTTGGCGATAGTTACCGCTTGGGCCTTGAAGTTGACGCGAATATTTCCCTTGGTGACCAATGGGCTTTGAGACCTAATGTGGCATTGAGTGATAACAGGAATGTCGATTTTGTTTTTCAAAGGGATGGTGCTTTACAAGATTTGGGGAATACCAACATTGCCTATTCGCCCAATATTGTGGCGGGGAATATCCTGGCGTTTATGCCCAATGAAAAGCTTCAAGTTTCCCTGCTTTCCAAATTTGTGGGCAAGCAATATATGGGTAACATAGATTCGGACACTTCCGTTTTGGAAAGCTATTCCCAAACCGATTTGAACCTGCAATATGTCATAGAAACCAATGCCTTTGTAAAAAGCGTTGTGCTTTCTGGTTTGGTCAATAACATTTTTGATGCGGATATTGTTTCCAACGGATATTTCTTCACTTTTGATGACGATTTTTCCAATCCGGGTACCATTACCACTGTGGAGGGAGCAGGATTTTATCCACAAGCCGGCATCAATTTTTTGATTGGGGCCACCTTGAATTTCTAAAGCATACAAATACAATTGAAAAAGGGATTCTGTACATTTACCTTTATGTCGGAATCCCTTTCTTTTTTGGATAAAAATCCCATTCGATGGGGAGTTATAGGTTGTGGTAGTGTTGCGGAAAAGAAAAGCGTTCCCGCCTATCAAAAAGTCAAAGGGTTTAAAGTGCATATGGTAATGCGAAGGGATGAGGCCAAGGTGAAGGATTATGCCCAACGCCATCACATTCCAAATTGGACCACAGATGCGCATGTAGTGATCAACAACCCAGACATTGATGCGATTTATATTGCAACTCCTCCAGATTCCCATAAGGACTACGCATTACTAGTGGCGGCTTCAGGGAAACCCTGTTGTATTGAAAAACCGATGGCGCCCAATTACACGGATAGCCTTGCCATTTACCAGGCCTTTAAAGAGCAAAACCTGCCGTTTTTTATAGCGTACTATAGGCGTTCGCTTCCAAGATTTATCCAGATTAAAACATGGCTTGAAGAAGGGAGGATAGGCCAGGTTAGGCATATCCATTGGCAAAAGACCAAGTCTCCCAATGCGCTTGATTTATCCGGGGAATACAATTGGAGAACCGACAAAAATGTCGCTCCCGGAGGCTATTTTGATGATTTGGCAAGTCATGGATTGGATTTGTTCACCTATTTATTGGGGGAAATAGAACAGGCCCATGGTATTGCAATAAACCAACAAGGCCTATACACTGCTTTCGACAGTATTACGGGTTGCTGGCTACACAAAAACGGCATAACCGGCGAAGGGGTTTGGAATTTTGGTGCGCAGCATAGAGAGGACAAGGTTGAAATCTTTGGCTCAACGGGAAAGATAACATTTGCCGTGCTGGATGAGGCACCCCTAATTTTGGAAAATGAACAAGGGAGGGAACAGCTGCAAATTCCCAATCCACAGCATATACAATGGCACCATGCCAAAAACATCCATGATCATTTAAAAGGGATATCGTATCATCCTTCCACTGGGGCTTCTGGCCTGCACACCAGTTGGGTCATGGACCAAATTCTGGGGAATTAATTAAAAATAGTGACCACGTTCCCGCTTTGGGTGGCCCTGTAAAACAACAGGTCGTAATACCGACTGCCATCATTTGGCCTGTCCAGTTGCTGCCCGGTGAACAAATTATAGGTAAATCCCTCGCAGGGACAAACCACGTTCTGCCCATCAATGGTCATGGTGGAGCAACTGCTGGGTGCGTGGTTGGGACAACTAGCTTCAAAAGCAAAAAAAGTGTCGGTTCCCGTGCGCATCACAAAAGCTCCCCGCGTGCCCACGCCGTTATTGTCAACATATACTGGATTGCCAATGGTGTTCAGTCGGTTGTATAGGGGCAGATTCAGGTTTAGGTCGAACCTAAAACTAACCTCCTGAAGGTACGGATTCCTATTGGTGGGATCAGATTCACAGGACACGGATAATAGAAACAACAGACAGCCCAAGTAGAACTTCATAGCAAGCAATTGATGTTGATATAGCGGCAAAATTGGTCAAAAATTGCCTATATTTGCGTTAAATCCTCGCAAAAACTATGCTCGACATGGTTGCAGTTGAGGATTTTTTGTATTTGTAGCGATAAAGTACATTGGGAAAATGAAACCATTTTCCTCGATGTTCTTTTGTATTAAAAAATGACGATATGGGTAAAGTATCTTATTACACTGCAGAGGGGCTAAAGAAACTAAGGGAAGAACTGAACCACCTTAAAGATGTGGAGCGCCCCAAGGCCTCGCAGGCCATTGCTGAAGCGAGGGACAAGGGAGATTTGTCTGAAAATGCGGAATACGATGCGGCCAAAGAGGCACAGGGACTGTTGGAAATGAAAATTTCCAAGATGGAAGAGACATTGGCCAATGCCCGGTTGATTGATGAGTCGCAATTGGATACCTCCAAAGTACTGGTACTTTCCACTGTAAAGTTGAAGAACCAAAACAACGGGATGGAAATGAAATATACCTTGGTGGCCGAAAGTGAGGCTGACCTTAAAGCGGGTAAAATTTCGGTGACTTCTCCCATTGGTAAGGGATTATTGGGGAAATCCGTGGGCGATGTAGCGGAAATCCAAGTGCCCAATGGAACGTTAAAGTTTGATATTTTGGAGATTACGAGGGAATAAAACACCCTAAAATGCATAATTTTAATCCCGTCGAAAGACGGGATTTTTTATTGAGACCAAAACCAAAACCAACCAAATGCCCAGTATTTTCACCAAAATCATAAATGGGGAGATTCCCTGTTATAAAATTGCCGAGGACGAGCATAACTTTGCCTTCTTGGACATTAATCCCAATGCAATGGGGCATACCCTTTGCGTTCCCAAAAAAGAAGTGGACCGCCTTCTGGACCTGGATGAGGAAACCTATCTTAAACTTATGGCCTTTGCAAGACGTGTGGGCCAGGCCATTGAAGCAGTTGTTCCTTGCGAACGCGTTGGCATGTCGGTCATCGGGCTGGAAGTTCCACATGTGCATGTGCACCTAATCCCTTTGAGCAGCATGAAGAATGCCACTTTCCAGCACAAGGAAAGCCTGTCGCCCGAAGCGTTTGAAACCGTGGCCGAACAGATCAGGGGAGCCCTTAAATGATTCCTTCCATTTTTAGATAAAACCCTGCTGCCACAAGTCCAAGAAATAAAATCAGCAGAAAAAAGAACAGCGTGGTAAACCGTACCGCAGGTTGATCGGGCTTTACCAGTTTGTTGTAATAATCAAAAACACGCTCAATATCATCAGTCCAGTTTACGGGGTAAATGATGGAATAACACTTTTTGCATTTGATTTCATGGGTTACCACATCTGTGGTCCTATGAAAAAAAGGATTAAAGGTGTGTTTTTGATAGAAAGTAAGCTTCAGCTGCTGGTTGAAACATTCGGGGCAGTTGTTCGTAATCTCAGCTTCCTTTATCGCAATTTGTTTTTCTTTTGCCATCGCATTTAAACATTTGCTTTGAGGGAAATTTGCATGATTGTTCCTTCTTTACTTGACGAAAGTACTTTAATTTTTCCTTTGTGGTATTCTTCAACAATCCTTTTAACAAGCGACAGACCCAATCCCCAGCCCCTTTTTTTGGAGGTCACCCCCGGATTGAAAATGTTTTGGAAATCGCTCTTTGGGATGCCTTGTCCGGTATCGGAAACCAGTACATTTACGTTTTGCCCCTTTTGTTCAATTTGTATGCTGATGCTCCCTTTGCCCTTCATGGCGTCAATACCATTTTTAACAAGATTTTCTATGCTCCAGTTATACAACGGAGGATTCAGCAACACGGGTAGGTGGTCTATTTCCGAACTGAAATCGAAGTGCACCAGTTTGGAACTTCGCCTTTTCAGATATTGGTAGGCCTTTTCTGTTTCCGTTACAATATCGTGCACGGCCAACTCCGGGATGGATCCTATTTTGGAAAATCGCTCCGTAATGGTCTGCAGCCGGGTAATATCCTTTTCTATTTCCTTGGTGATATCTGGGTTGATGTCCTCTGATTTCAAGAGTTCGTTCCAACCCAGCAGGGAAGTGAGCGGGGTTCCTATTTGATGGGCCGTCTCCTTGGCCATGCCTGCCCATAATTTGTTCTGTTCCGATGCCTTGTTCGTCTTAAAGAAAAAGAAGATGACCGCCCCGAATAAAAATATGATCAGCAGCAGGGCAAGTGGGTAATACTTGAGCTTGTTCAATACTTCCGAATTGCCATAATAGAGTGTTTCCAAGAGCTCCCCTTCCTGGACAATCTCAATAGGGGTGTTTTCGCTGGAAAACTGCTTGATTTTTTTTTGGAGATACACACTGTCCGAAGCTTTTTCCTCGGGAATGTTATGTGTTTTGATGGAGCCCTCCTCGTTCACCAATATCATGGGAGTTGAGGTATTGTTCCCCATCACTTTTAAGGTCAGGTTTCCCAATTCCTGGTCTACCGAAGATTGGATAAATTCCAATTGGGCCGTGGCCCATATCTCCATTTTTAATCGCTCTTCTTCCTTGAATTTTTTAAAAAAACTATTGGTGTTCCAGAGGATTAGACTCACGATCACAAAGGCGGAAATCAGCAGGGTAATGTTGGAAGCTTTGTTTTTGGGGCTGAAGTTCATGCTTTGGTCGAATTCTGATTAAAGATAATTGAAAAGAGAGAATTTGTTGATAGTTCGATGGCGAAGGACGTTTTTATTGGAAGGCATTTTATGTATTTTTGGAGCTTATTGAAAATAGCACTTATGGAAGTTCAGGGAAGAATTAAGATGATTGATGAGACCAAAACCTATGGTAATAACGGTTTTAGGAAAAGAGAAATTGTGGTCACCACGGAAGAACAGTATCCGCAGCATATCCTTGTGGAATTTGTGCAGGATAAATGCGACCTTCTGAACAGCTATAATGTAGGACAATTGGTCAAAATAAGCATCAACCTCAGAGGCAGGGAATGGGTAAATCCACAAGGGGAGACCAAATATTTCAATTCCATTCAAGGATGGAGGATTGAAAACCTGGAAACAGCGCAGGCTGATGCCGAAATGCCACCTGTACCTCCAATGGAAGCCTTTGAACCTGCGGAAGACCTTAACGAGGAAGACCACGACGATTTGCCTTTTTAGCCTGTTTTGGCAATCACCCAGTTTATAGAGCGAATTTTTAAACGGTATTTGCCGTCTCCATTCACTATTGCCGTTCTATTGACAGTGCTCACCATGGTGTTGGCACTGTGCTTTACGGAAAACACTACGGAGCAGAGTCATATCGCCGCCATCCTTTCCTATTGGGAAGCCGGTATTTGGAATAACGGCCTCTTGGTATTTGCCTACCAGATGATGCTCATTTTGGTCTTGGGCCATGTGTTGGTACTCAGCAAACCCGTGGAACAGCTAATTCTTAGAATTACAAGTTGGGTGACCACTACATCCAATGCCGCTGTATTGGTGGCCTTGCCCACTATGCTGGTTTCCTTCTTTAACTGGGGACTTGGATTGATTTTTGGCGCTATTCTGGCCAGAAAGGTGGGGGAGTATGCCCAGGCCAACAATGTGCCGATCAATTATCCTTTGGTAGGGGCCGCTGGTTATGTGGGACTAATGGTATGGCATGGTGGTATCAGTGGGTCTGCACCCATCAAAGTTTCCGAAGCAGGGCATTTGAAGGATTTGATGCAAAATGTTTCGGGCAGTGCGCTGTTGGACCAACTCCCTGACATTATTTCAACTTCCAGTACCGTTTTTAGCGCTTGGAACCTGATCCTGTTTGTGGCGGTGGCATTGGCCATTACCCTTGTGGTACACTTTCTTGGAAAAAGAGCAAAACCCTCACATGTAAACCTCCTTAGTTACAAATTTCAATCTTCCAAAAGGGAAAACATATCAGGGGCGGAGCGGTTGGACCATTCCAAATGGGGCGCACTCCTATTTGGAGTTTTAATTTTGGCTGCCTTTATGGTGCAATACTTGCCTTCGGTTAGGGAACTGAACATTTCTCCCAATCTACTCAACTTTTTTATGTTGGGCCTGGCTATCATCTTACACGGAAGTTTTAGGAGCTTTTTGAATGCGGTGGAGGAGGCTATTGGCGACACTTCCGGAATATTAATACAATTCCCCTTGTATTTTGGAATAATGGGGATTATGTCCCAAAGTGGTATGATCAATAGTATTTCCGATTTCTTTGTTTCTGTAAGTACAGCTACCACACTTCCCATATTTACATTTCTAAGTGCTGGGTTGGTCAATATTTTTGTGCCCAGTGGCGGCGGACAATGGGCGGTGCAGGGACCCTTGGTCTTGGAATCTGCCTTGCAACTTGGTATTCCCTTGCCCAAGGCCATTATGACCTTGGCCTATGGAGATCAGGTAACCAATATGTTGCAACCTTTTTGGGCTTTGCCCCTATTGGGGATTACCAAACTAAAGGCCAAGGAAATTTTACCCTATACCTTGATTTTTATGTTGGTGGGTAGTGTTATTTACATTACTGGCCTGCTGCTTTGGTAAGACTTTTTCATTAACTTTAATAAAAAGCATGTTATGGAAAAGGATGGGAAGATGTTCCCACTGTTCTTTGTGGGGAATGAATTGGAATTTCCTCCTCTGGAAACTGCAAATGAGGATGGACTTCTGGCTGTTGGGGGCGATTTATCCCCGGAGCGGCTGCTGTTGGCGTACAAAAGAGGCATATTCCCATGGTTCAATGAAGATGCACTGATTCTATGGTGGAGCCCAGACCCAAGAATGGTCCTGTTTCCCAAAAAAATAAAAGTGTCCAAAAGCATGCGCAAAGTAATGCGCGATGCACCCTTTACATTAACCCAAAATAAATGTTTTGAAAAAGTGTTGGACCATTGTGCCCAAGTGGAACGAAATGGACAAGAGGGCACTTGGATCACACCCAAAATGAAACTGGCATATTTGGAACTCTACAAAAAGGGAATTGCAAGATCCTTGGAGGTTTGGCAAAAAGAACGACTGGTTGGGGGGTTGTACGGGGTAGACCTTGGACATGTCTTTTGTGGTGAAAGCATGTTTAGTTTAACCCCAAATGCATCCAAATTCGCATTTATAAAATTGGCCCAGCAGTGCGAGGAAAAAAACTATACCATGATTGATTGTCAAGTATATACCCCGCACTTGGAAAGCATGGGGGCAGAACTGATTTCAAGGGCGTCATTTATAAAGGCGCTACAGGGATAATTGTGCACTTGAAAGAAAAAAGAGGATATTTTGCGGCTTAGCACCCGTAAAATCCTCTAGTCGATACTCCATTCCAAACAATAGCCGCAACCCTTTGTTGCATTTCCAGCCTATTTGCCCATTGAGCCTACCATCATATTGGGCAGCGCTCCCCTTGGCAATACTCAATAGAGTTTCGTAACTGGCCACCAAAAAGGCCTCCCCCACATCCAATTTTTCACCCTGCAATGGAAAGTCCACGGCGAAACGGTATCGGAACCGGTGAATAGTTTGTCTTCTAGTAATGCGCTGTTCAGAGCGTATTCTATGCCCCGAGCGAATCACCATAGGTCTTCGGGTAATATTGTATTGTTGTGTAAGCCGAAGTTCATCGGGCCGGGATTCAAATAAGTCCCTAAATCGATATTGTATGCCAAAAGCGAAGCTTTGGTTATCCTGAAGGTTCCATTTCGAAAAGTGTACCAGGTCCAATTGCCTTCCCCGAAATCCTGAATCTCCCTGATCAACCAGGTAGGCCCTATGTGCAAGGGAAAAATTATGGGAATAGGTTTGGGAAACACGATAATTTAGGGCCACTTGGGGTTGCCAATAAGCGGTAAAACTTTCTTGCCCCAAACAAACAATGGGGAGCACACAAAGCCATAGACCAATATGCCATTTAGTAAAGGAGATGGTCATAATTGGCGGGTAACGATTTACGGAGCTTGATCAAATTACCATCAGCATTAAAAAGTCCTTCATAGTCTTGGTAACCCTTGGACCCCTTATGGGAAAATATAAGCTCGTAATTGATATAAGGCAAAATCAAGTTCTGAAAAGCATCTTTCAATACCTTTTCAGGCTTTTTGTCGCCATTGGGATATTGCTGTTGGATTTTTTTGATGCGAACCTTACCAAACCTGGATGTTAACATGCCCGTGATCTTGTTCCAACTGTCCTCGGGCACATCATTGGGTTGAATGATAAATTCGATATCCTCTAGGCTACCTTGCTCGTCAAACTCAATGCTGTAGTGCAATTTGCCCTTCTTGAATTTTGTTTCAAAACTGCGTTTTAGACTATCCGTTTCAACATAAAACCGCAATCTTTTGGCGCCTTCCAAATAGGGGGTGATCAGTTCCAACGATTGGGCTGGAAATTCCCCTTTTTGGATTCGGGTCTCTTGTTCATACTTATTTTGGGACAAAACAGGAAAGACCATCAAAAACACAAAACCAAACAAAAGGAACCTATACTTCATGATATCTAAAACAGCTGGTTTCATGGTCATTGACCATTCCAATGGCTTGCATAAAAGCATAGATGACCGTGCTTCCCACAAACTTGAACCCTCTTTTTTTGAGGTCCTTGCTGATGGTATCGGAAAGCGGCGTGGTGGCAGGAGCATCCTTGTAATTTTCCCATTGATTGACAACGGGCCGTCCATTTACAAACTGCCACACATAGGTGGTAAAACTTCCAAATTCCTGCTGGATTTCCATAAAGGCTTGTGCATTGGAAATAGTGGCATATACCTTTAGCTTGTTCCGAATAATCCCTGGATTGGAAAGTAATTCATCTATTTTGGATTGATCGTAGTTGGAAATCTTTTTGTAATCAAAGTGATCAAAGGCATTCCTGAAGTTTTCCCGCTTTTTCAACACGGTAATCCAACTTAGTCCGGCCTGAAAAGTTTCCAAGACCAAAAACTCAAAAAGGGTAGGGTCGTCCTTGACTGGAACGCCCCATTCATGATCATGATAAGACTCGTAGAGAGAATCTCCCTCACACCAACCACAGCGATGTCTATCCATAGATGGGTTTTTGGATAAAGATAGCGAATGGGTCGCTCGTGAGGGAGAAATCACATGGAAAATAAGAGCTTCTGGTCCAATTGGGTTTACAACAACTGGATCACAAAAAGATATAATGGCATTCCCAGGGTAATATTAAAGGGGAATGTAAGTGCCAGTGCCATGGGCACATACAAACTGGGATTGGCATTGGGTGCCGCAATACGCATAGCTGCTGGTACGGCAATGTATGAGGCGCTGGCGGCCAGTATGGAAAACAAAAATCTGTTACCAACGCTTTCGGTGATGTATTGACTGAACCAAGCCACGAGACATCCGTTCAGAATGGGAAGTCCGATGGAGAAAATGAGGGCAAACCATCCTTTGTTCAGGAAAGAGGACAATTTTTTCCCGCTCGTAATACCCATATCCAAAAGAAACACGGCCAAAAATCCTTTAAAAATATCGGTGGTAAAGGGTTTTATTCCTTCTGCCTGATGCTCATTGGCCAAAAAGCCAATGGCCAAACTACCCAATATGAGCAGCACACTTCCGTTGGTTATGGAATGATGTAGGACCTTGCCAAAATTGCTTTCTTTTTTACTTCCTTTTTTGAAATAGGCCATGAGCAACACCCCAATAATGATGGAAGGGGCTTCCATAAGGGCCATAACGGCAACCATATGCCCACCAAAGGCAATGTTCTCGAGTTCCAAAAAGGAAATTGCGGTCACAAAAGTGACCGCACTTACAGACCCATAGGCAGCTGCTATGGCACCTGAGTTTTCAACACTAAACTTTCTTCTTAAGATGAAATAGGCAACTACTGGCACGGCGATTGCCAGTAGTATACCGAATAGCAGGGACCAAATGATCTCCATGCTAAATTGACTGTGAGACAGTTCCAGCCCACCTTTAAAACCAATGGCGAACAACAGGTACAAGGAAATAAATTTGGAGGAGTTGGCAGGAATTTCCAAGTCACTTTTGAGTTGTACCGCGATGATTCCCAAAAAAAAGAAGAGAAGTGCAGGATTTGTCAGGTTATCCAATAGCAGATGTAGGTCCATATTATTCTTCCAATGTAATTTTTAGAATACCATCAATTCGCAATCTTTTTCCTTCACTGCGAACACTGTTGATGAAATTTTTTGCGATCACTTTTTCTTGTTCCAACTCCTGAATCCTACCATCGGGATATTTGGTATTGGCATCACGGTCGCCCTCGCACCAGGAGATTCTCTGAAGCTTGTGAAAATTGATTTTTTCATCCAAGAGGGATGTAATGACATCCAATGCTTCGGAGGGAGTAAAGCTCCCGTCCACCAATTGGATTTTCTGATCTGTTTTTACTAAGGTTTCCATTATTTCTGATTTGTTTTTTAATTATGATTTTCTAGTTTGACTTTCTCCCATCAGGTGAATTGACATCAATCCGAAAACAATTGCCATGGAAATGGCCAGCCAACCAAAAAAGAGAAAATCATGAAGCGCTGATAGCACTAAGATTCCACCGAACATAAAACCGGTTAATGCGTAATAAAGCGGATAATACCGCTGGGGGTCTTTGGTAATTTCTTGTTGTGACTCAAGTTTTTGAGTGTGGGAAAGTTTGTAAAGCATGAGATATTTTTTTGCAAAGGTTAGTGTTTAAATAGATATAATTTTATTTATATTTATTATATAACACATAAACATTATTTATGAATTATACATTGCACCAGCTCAGAATATTCTCCAAAATTGTTGAATTACAAAGCGTTACGAAAGCCTCGGAAGCCTTATATCTTACCCAGCCTGCAGTATCTATTCAGCTCAAAAATTTTCAAGAACAGTTCCCGATTCCCCTTACGGAAGTAGTGGGCAGAAAACTTTTTATCACTGATTTTGGAAAGGAAATTGCCTTATCGGCAGAACGAATTTTAGCGGAATTGGATGGAATCAACTACAGGATGCAATCATTCAAGGGCAAATTGGCGGGCCGATTAAAAATTTCGGTGGTATCCACGGGAAAATACGTAATGCCCTATTTTTTATCAGGGTTCATGAAAGCCAATTCTGGTGTGGATCTGGTGATGGATGTTACAAACAAATCGAGAGTAGTGGAAAGCTTGGAGGAAAATGAAGTCGATTTTGCCCTGGTCTCCGTGTTGCCCCAACATTTGAAGTTAAACAAGGCCAGCCTCATGAAAAATGTACTGTACTTGGTGGCCAATCCCAACCATTACAAGAAAATCCTGCTTTCAAAAAAAATGTTTGTCAAAGACACACCTTTGATTTTTAGGGAACCTGGTTCTGCAACAAGGGCAGCAATGGAAGGCTATTTGCAAAAATCGGAGATGAAGGTTGGAAAACGCATAGAACTTACCTCCAATGAAGCGGTGAAACAGGCGGTAATTGCAGGGTTGGGCTGTTCGGTAATGCCCTTGATCGGGATAAAAAATGAATTAAAGGAAGGAAGTCTCAAAATCTTTCCAAAAAGAGACCTTCCCATTCAGACCACATGGAACTTGGTTTGGTTGGCCTCCAAAAAATTGTCGCCCGTGGCCACCGCCTTTTTGGATTATTTGGAAGAGGAAAAGAATCAAATTATCCAGAATGAATTTGATTGGTTTGAGAAATATTAGAAGAAGCGAAGGACTTGGAAATTTCAATGGTGCTATGGATTTTTAGCTCATAACCTTCTTTTCTGGCTTCCAAGATCATTTGCGTAATCTCACTTTTGGTGCTCTTCAATTGTTGGATTCGGCGCTCAGAACTCTTATAGGCATCGGATTCAGGATCTCCTGAATTGAGCTGCTGGACCGTATGGAATTTTATTTTGTCATTGACCAATGATAATAGGATATCGGCGGCTTCCAGGGAAGTAAACAAACCATCAATAAGTAAAAAAGAGGATGTGGCCTCAAGGGCTGATGAATCATCATCAGTTGGCTTAGACCACATCCTCCTCCATTTTTTCATGGTATTGTTCCGTTTATCTGACTATGGAAGCCCTGCCCCGCTCTTGTGGAATTTTTAGTTCTCCTTCCTCAACAGCTTTGTTGAATTGGGCGCTCAAGGACTTGTACACTCGGAAAAACTTCTTCCCATCGGTTCTTTTGAAAGTTACCTCGGGTTCCTTGCCATAGGTAATATCCGTAATGGTAAGGCTTACATTGTACAAGGTGGACAAATCCGCGATTCCCCCTCGCTTAATGATAAAATTCTTTCTGGGGACATCTACAAATTTGTAATGCGTGCCTGCTGGCTCCCCAAATACAAGCAAGTCGCCCACTTGCACTTGATCTACGTAATTTTCTTGGGCCTGCACTGCGGAAAGGGCGAAAAAGCAGGCCAAAATCAAAAACATTTGTTTCATAACGATTAGGTTTTAAATTGTTATGCTCGCGCTATCGGGCCAGTATTGCTTTAATGGTTGGCTTAAAACCATAGAAATTCTTGCCATCTTCCCTTCTAAGTACAACTTGTACACTGCCATCGGGCATTGTTTCCATTTGGTCCACAATGACCCTTTGCCCATGAAAGTTGAGTTGAAGACCGAAACCAGAAGAAGAATTCAATGATTTTTCTACCATCACCACTTTGGAATACGGGATCTCCAATAGCTTTTCATGCTCATAATCCCCACGGCTTTCACTGAAATGAGCAACTTTCAGATTAAATCTTTCTTGTTGGGCCGAAGCCGAAAGACCAAACACCAGAAGGAATATTAAAGGTAAAAATCTTTTCATAGCAACTAATTTTCCCATTGAATCCGTGTAAAGATAGTGTTAATCGCCAAAAAAACAGAAACACTATTGTTAAAGAGTGTTAAACTATTAGATATTAATAGTAATACTTTTAAATTTGATCCAAAATCAAGCATATGGAAAGATTATTGCAATCCATACGGATAGGAATCAATGAAAAAATCTATGTAAAGGACCCGGAGTCATCAGATTTGGGAAAGCGCATTGTTGAGCAAAGTATTTTGATGATCGATGAGATGGGTTTTGAAAATTTCACCTTCCGTAAATTGGGAGATCGCATAAACTCCAATGAGAGTTCCATCTATAGGTATTTTGAAAACAAGCACAAATTGTTGCTCTATCTGGCTTCTTGGTATTGGGGATGGTTGGAATACAAAATGGTATTTGCCACTACGTCCATTTCCGATCCGCAGGAGAAACTCAGAAAGGCCATTGCCATTTTGACCCAGACTGTGGAACAGGATGTTTCCTTTTCGCACGTGGACGAGATTGTGCTCAATAAGATTGTAATCAATGAATACTCCAAATCCTACCTAACCAAGGAAGTGGATCAGGAAAATAAGGAAGGGTATTTTGAAATATATAAACGATTGGTTGATCGCCTTAGGGAGATGATCATGGCCGTGGACAGGGAATATGCATATCCCCTAAGCTTGGCCAGTACGATCATGGAAGGGGCACTGCACCAATATTTTTTACAGGAACATTTTCCAAATCTCACCGATTGTGACGAATCTGTTTCCCCAACCCAATTTTTCACTGATTTAGTTTTCCGCACCTTAACGCACAAAGCATGACAGAAAAAGTTCTAACCGCCTGGCAACGTCTTATGGGGTTGTTGGCATTGGATAAAAAGGACATTCTCCAAGTTTTTTATTACGCCATTTTTGCAGGGGTTGTCAACCTCTCCCTCCCTTTGGGTATTCAGGCCATCATCAACCTGATTCAGGGGGCCCAAGTGAGCACCTCATGGATTGTCCTGGTAGTATTGGTAACCTTGGGGGTGGCGTTTGCCGGGACCTTGCAGTTGATGCAGATGCGCATCATAGAGAATGTCCAGCAAAAAATATTTACCCGCTCTTCATTTGAGTTTGCCTACAGATTTCCCAAGATCAAGATGAACGAGCTTCGAAATTACTATCCACCAGAATTGGCCAACCGTTTTTTTGATACCCTAACTGTTCAAAAAGGGCTGTCCAAAATTCTGATAGATTTTCCAGCAGCATTTTTACAAATTGTATTTGGGTTGCTCCTACTATCATTTTATCACCCATTTTTCATTCTTTACGGACTTCTTTTGGTCTTGTTGATTTACGTTGTGTTCAAGTTTACAGCACAACGGGGGTTGGAAACCAGTTTGGACGAATCCAAAAACAAATACAAGGTGGCCCATTGGATCCAGGAAATTGCGCGATCCTTGGTCAGTTTTAAACTCTCCGGAAAGACAAGTCACGCCATTAACAAAAACGACTCCCTTGTGGCAGACTATTTAGATGCCAGGGAAAGTCATTTTAAGGTGCTGGTGCTGCAGTTCATCCAAATGATTGGATTCAAGGTATTGGTTACCGCAGGATTGTTGTTGATAGGAGGATTGTTGGTACTTAGCCAGGAAATGAACATTGGGCAGTTTGTAGCCGCGGAAATCATTATCATACTTGTGATAAGCTCGGTGGAGAAGATGATTTTGGGATTGGAAACTTTTTATGACCTTCTCACCTCCTTGGAAAAGCTGGGTCAGGTTGTGGACAAAAAGTTGGAGCCACAGAATGGGGAAAAGCCATTTGGGCCCAACGAAGGTTTTGTGGTGGAACTCAGCGATGTTTCCTATAATGTTCCGGATAGGGACAAAAAAATTGTGGACAATGTTTCCTTGACCATTACCCCTTCTTGTACCATTTTATTGCAGGGGTCTAGTGGTTCCGGTAAATCCACACTACTCCGTCTTATTGCCGGTATTATTGAACCAGATGAGGGCAAGATCTTTGTGAACGATGTGGCCTTGCAAGGCATGAACCTTAATTATTATAGGTCGCATTTGGGGCAGTCCCTAAGCGAAGAAAGTCCCTTTGAAGGCAGTTTGTTGAACAATATCACCTTTGGGGATACCTCGATCAGCCGGGACGAAGTGTACTGGGCCTTGGAACAAACGGGTTTAACGGAATTTGTGAAGGAGCAGCCACAGGGGTTGAATACCATAATTTATCCCGAAGGGCGACAGATTCCGTATGCGATATCCAAAAAAATTGTTTTGGCCAGAAGTATTGTCCGTAAACCCAAGCTTTTGGTCCTCAAGGATCCACTGGATCAGTTCGGGGAAACAGAGGCCGTAAAAATCATGGATTTTCTAACGAATCCAGAAAACGGATGGGCGCTGGTCATTGTTAGTGAAAACCCAAAATGGATAGAGCGCTGTGGCCGAATCATTACCATGGAAAAAGGAAAATTGACCAACGAAAGATAAAGACATGCTAAATATATCACCCAATAAATTAAATGAAAAAGTGGACTTGAGTGGTTTCAAAGCGGCCCAAAAAGTCTTCGGAAGAAAACACAATAAGCATTTTAACCGCTTGCTGGCCGTGTTCTCTGTCATTACTTTGATCGTAATGTTCCTTCCGTGGACACAGACCATTTCTGGCAAAGGATACCTTACCACCTTAAAACCCGACCAGCGTCCGCAGACAATACAATCGCCCATACCAGGCCGAATTGAAAAATGGTACGTAAGGGAAGGGGATTTTGTGAACAAGGGGGACACCATTCTGCATATTTCAGAGGTAAAAAGTGAATATTTTGACCCCAATTTGGTTGCGCGGACCGGCAAACAGATTCAGGCCAAATCCATGGCCGTAAGTTCCTACCAGGAAAAAGTCAAGGCACTCAATCTTCAAATTCAGGCCCTGACCACAGAGCGGGAGCTAAAGCTAAAGCAGGCCAAGAACAAACTTCTGCAATCCAAACTAAAAGTGCAGAGCGATAGTATTGATTTGGAAGCCGCCAAGACCAATATTGCTATTGCCCAGCGCCAATATGAGCGTACCTCCCAACTGGAAAATGAAGGGTTAAAGGCCGTGACCGATGTGGAAGCAAAAAGGTTAAAGTTGCAGGAGACCCAAGCCAAATTGGTATCCCAGGAAAACAAGTTGCTGACCAGTAAAAATGAGGTCATTAATACCCAAGTGGAAATCAACAGGGTGCAGGCAGAATACACCGATAAAATTTCGAAAGCCCGAAGTGATATGCTCACGGCCCAGTCCAATCAGTTCGATTCTGAGGCGCAGGTGACCAAGCTCGAAAACCAATATACCAACTATGAGATCCGGAATAGTATGATGTATATCCGGGCTCCCCAGAGCGGATTTATCAACAAGGCATTGCAGTCTGGTATTGGGGAGACCTTTAAGGAAGGGGATCGCTTGGTGGGCATTATGCCGGCAAAATACGATATGGCGGTGGAGACTTTTGTTGAGCCTATTGACCTTCCTTTGATCCATATTGGGGAAAAAGTCAGGATACAATTTGATGGCTGGCCCGCTATTGTGTTCAACGGCTGGCCCAATGTTTCTTTCGGGACTTTTGGAGGCGAGGTGGTGGCCATTGAGACCTTCATTAGCGATAATGGCAAATATCGGATACTGTTGGCACCAGACCCGGAAGATGGCCAATGGCCCGAGGCACTTAGGGTAGGTTCAGGGGCAAATACCATTGCACTTTTGAACGATGTGCCCATCTGGTTTGAACTTTGGAGACAGCTTAACGGGTTCCCGCCCGATTATTATCAACCTGAAAATAAAATGGCTGATGCTGGTAAAAAGTAGAATTGTACTTTGTGTTGTAGCCTCCCTGATTTTTGGCGCCGATCTTTTTGCACAAAACGATGATCTTGTGCTCAATTTTCAGGAGTATCTGGGCTATGTAAAAAAATACCACCCCATAGCCAAGCAGGCCCAATTGACCATCGCTATGGGAGAAGCCAACCTTATGAAGGCAAGGGGAGGATTTGACCCAAAGATTGAAGTGGATTATGATCGTAAGGAGTTTAAGGGAACGGAATATTGGGACCGCTTGAATACCACTTTCAAGATTCCAACATGGTTTGGTTTGGAGCTCAAGGGGAATTATGAGCAAAACCAAGGAGACTTTATCAATAGAACGGAATCTGTCCCAATGGACGGGCTCTATAGTGCCGGGGTTTCCATGTCGTTGGCCCAAGGTTTTTGGATCAATGAGCGGATGGCCACCTTACGAAAGGCTAAATTTTTTAGGGAGCAATCCAAAGCAGACCAAGATCTTTTGGTAAACGGCATTTTGTACGAAGCATCATTGGCATACTTTGACTGGTTAAAAGCGTACCTGGATTATTCCGTGTACGGGGATTTTGTACGAAATGCCGAGGTGAGGCTTGGAGGAATCAAACGTCGTGCAAATGCCGGGGATTTGGCCATTATTGATACCGTTGAGGCCAAAATTGGTTTTCAAAACCGGGTTTTGGGAAGGGAACAGGCCCGGGTAAGGCTTATGAAATCCTCTTTGAGGTTATCCAATTTTTTATGGATCAATGATGTTCCCGTGGAATTGCAGCCGGAAGTAATTCCTGATCTGGAAGTGGAATCAAAAATAGATGCAACCCTTCAGATTGAGGAGCAGCGGTTGGACAGTCTTATCCTGGAAAACCATCCCAAGATGAGATCGCTCGAGTTTAAAATTAACGGACTGGCGGTAGACAAGCGATTGAAGGCCAATAAATTGCTTCCCAAGCTGGATGTGGAGTACAATTTTCTGACAGAAACCCCGGAATTGGTCAATTCCTTTGTGACCGATGATTTCAAAGGGGGGGTAACCTTTAGGCTACCGCTCTTTTTACGAAAGGAAAGGGGAGATCTCAAATTGGCAAAGTTCAAACTTAGGGACATGGAGTTTGAGCGGGACAACGCACAGGTGGAGATATACAACAAAGTGACGGCTTTGTACCGTGAACTGGATTCCTATACCGTGCAGAACCAGCTTATAGTGGATATTGTGACCAACTACGGCAGCTTGCTCAATGCGGAGGAAAGAAAGTTTTCTGTGGGTGAGAGTTCGGTGTTCCTGATCAACTCTAGGGAAAGCAAATTGATTGATGCCAAGCTAAAGCAAAACGAGGTGCAGAACAAGTTTTTCCATACCAAGGCAAAACTCTTTAAGAGCTTGGCCATTAACCCAATAAATCTATAGAACAATATGGCACGATCAAAAGGCATGCTGGGCCCTAACGGGAATCAATCAAATTCCAAACGGATCTTGAAAGATGCCTTTTTTATCGTAGTGGGCATCTTTGCGGCCGCCTTTGGATTGGAAAGCTTTCTACTGCCCAATGTTTTTATTGATGGCGGGGTAACGGGTATTTCCTTGTTGATTTCCGAAGTGACCAAAGCCCCTCTTTGGATCTTCATTGTGTTGATCAACCTACCTTTTATTTTCATGGCCTATAAGGTGATCGGAAAACAATTTGCCATTAAGACGGCCATTGCCATTTTGGGGTTGGCGCTTACGTTGGTTGCCATAGAATTTCCGGAAGTAACACAGGATAAGTTGTTGGTGGCGGTATTTGGTGGTTTCTTTCTTGGAGCGGGTATAGGCCTTTCCATTAGGGGCGGGAGTGTACTGGATGGAACCGAGGTGCTGGCCATTTTTCTTAGTAAAAAATGGGGCGTGAAAATTGGCGATATCATTATCCTTATCAATGTGCTCATATTTTTGGCAGCTGCCTATCTACTTTCCATAGAATCGGCACTGTATTCCATGCTTACCTATTTGGCAGCCTCCAAGACCTTGGATTTTGTAGTGGAAGGAATTGAGGAATATACCGGGGTGACCATCATCTCCAAACAGAGTGAGGAAATCCGCAATATGATTGTGGAAAAAATGGGAAGGGGTCTGACCATTTATGAAGCCAAGGGCGGTTATGGAAATCATGGAGAGCAAAATGAATACAATGTGATCTACACCGTTATAACCCGTTTGGAAATCCGAAAACTCCATATCGAAATTGATAAAATAGACAGCTCTGCCTTTGTGGTGATGAGCAGTATTAATGATACCAGGGGCGGAATGGTCAAAAAGAGATTCCTCAACTCTTAATAGTTGACCTGGATGGGCTTCTTTTATTACCGATGTACTGCAAATGTAAGTTTTAGGACTAAATTTCAACCAATGACAAAAATCAGATTTTTAGTCTCCCAAGGGAGCTAATTTTGAAGAAAAACGGAATGGAAGTAGCTGAAAAACAAATAGAAGGAATGCCTTTGGAACGTATTAAGTACGGGATTTCCAAGGGTATGGAGTATACGGAATATCGCAATTTGGTTAGTGGGTTGGCGCAAAGTAGGCGTACCACAGGGCCTGAGCAATTGGAATCCCTCATCAACTATACACAACTCAACGACCGCCGAATGAAACGTTGGGACAAGACCATTAAATTGACCGATGAGGTTGAGTCGCGAATCGCCAGTGTAAATTCTAAAATTACATTTTTGGTGCTAACCGAAAGCTGGTGTGGAGATGCGGCACCAAGCCTCCCTGTAATGAACAAGATTGCGGAATTGAACCCAAATATCCAATTCAAGATAATTTTGCGGGATGAAAATCTGGATCTTATGGATCAATTTTTGACCAAGGGTTCCAGGTCTATTCCCAAATTAATCGTTTTGGATGAGGAACAGGATGAAATCGTGGCGGAATGGGGTCCCAGACCAAGCATTGCTACCCAAATGGTGGAAGATTATAAAAAAGAACACGGCCAACTGAGTTCAGGATTCAAGCAAGATCTTCAACTGTGGTACAACAAGGATAAAGGACAAAATATCTTGGAAGATCTTTTGGAATTACTTCCTCTGGAATAGGTAAGTGATCGTTCCTATTTGGGAATTTTTGGTAGACGGACTAAACCGGGCCTTTAGCGCATAGGAAATGGCATTTTCAATAAGGCAATAGTTGTTGGTCCCGGAACTACTGTCGTTAAAATTGGCTTCGGTAACATAACCATTGTCATCCACCTTAATGTTGATGACCACTTTGCCTCCTTCAATACAGGTATATATGGGCGGGGGCAAGGAATATGCGTTGCGCTCCACAAGCGAAAATGAGATGGAAGTACGCCTATCTTTCAGGTAGTTGGTAAATTCTTCTTTTTGGGCTTCCCTTTCTCCCAGAAGTTCTTTTTTCTCCTCTCTTTTGGCTGCAAGGTCTTTGAGTTGCTGAGCAAAGTCGCTATCAGCATCTGAAAATTCACCTTCTTCACTGCTCAGTTCCCTTTCTTCCATAAGCTCTTCCAGGGTTTTAAGAGGCTCTGGATTTCCTATGGTGGGTTTGGCGGTTTCGTTGAGCGCCATGTGGCTTTTAATGGGGTCGTTGTTGGCCAATTCCTCCAAACGTTCCTCTTCTTCCTTTAGCAATTCCTCAATATCTTCATCCGCCAGGCTCATCTCAATAACATATTCCTCCTCTTTCTCGCCCCCTAAATGAATGTTGTACAGCAACAATACAATTATGGACATGGAGAAGAACGTTATTAGCAATGATAACTGGCTCCTGTTAAGATTCATGGTGCTATTATAACCGTGTTTTTTGTAAAATATTTTACCCCAACCCAAGAGTTGGGAACCCTATTTTAATCCTTAAGTCAGTCTTTTTGACCCAAACTTTCCTTAAAATCCATAGGGGTGACAGCATTATCTACGTTGAAATCGCCTATTTTGGTTCTTCTCAGGGCAGACAAATAAGCCCCGGATTGTAGCGCTTGCCCAAAGTCATGGGCCAACGAGCGGATATAGGTACCCTTGCTGCATACCACTCTAAAATCCACTTCCGGCAACCTGATTTCCGTGATTTCGAAACTTAGGATTTCAATTTTTCGGGATTTAATTTCCACTGATTTTCCCTCCCGCGCAAATTCATATAGCCTTTTGCCGTCCTTTTTGAGAGCTGAGAATACGGGAGGAATTTGTTCAATTTCGCCTACAAATTGTAGGGTGGCCGCATGTATATGTGTATCTGTAATGTGCGCTGTCGGAAACGTTTCATTTACTTCGGTTTCCTGGTCATAGGAAGGTGTGGTTGCCCCAAGGGTAAAGGTTCCGGTGTATTCTTTGATCTGTCCTTGGAGTTCAGGTATTTTTTTGGTGAATTTACCCGTGCAGATGATCAACAGCCCGGTTGCCAAGGGATCTAAAGTGCCGGCATGCCCAATCTTTATTTTCTTTAGATTGAACTTCTTCCTAATCGCCCATTTTAGGGCATTTACCGCCTGAAAGGAGCTCCATTCCAGTGGTTTGTCAATCAACAGCACCTGACCGTTTAAAAAATCGTCTTTAGTTTTCAACCCTAGTGGTATTTGGTCAAAGGTAATCAAGAAGGAAACACCTAACCCCAGATGCTCCAAGCTATGGCAATAAGACCAATGATCAAGCAGTAAATGGCAAAATAGGTAAGCTTGCTTTGCCGAACCAGTTTGATCATCCAGGTACATGCCGCTAGACCGGCAATAAAGGCGGCAACAAATCCAGCACCCATGGCCACGGCCTGGTCACCCGCAAAATCGATATCACCGCTTAAAATATCTTTAGCCATCTTACCCAAGATCAAAGGCACTACCATTAAAAATGAAAAACGGGCGGACTTGGTCTTGTCCACACCCAGCAAGACAGCGGCAGAGATCGTGGCACCACTTCGGGATATTCCCGGCAGAATGGCAACGGCCTGGGCCATACCAATAACAAAGGCACTACGATAGGAAACTCCTTTGTCCGTGGTTTTGGCCAAATCTGCCAGATACAAAAGAATGGCAGTGATCAACAGCATGATTCCCACAATGATGATGGCACCATCAAAAAACACTTCCAAAAAATCTTCCAAAAAGAATCCCACCAAGGCGGCTGGAATCATTGAAATGATAATTTTCATGGAAAATTGGGTTTGTTCGTTCCATTTGAACTGGAACAGGCCACTTAGAATTTCCCATACATCTTTTCGAAAAACAACAATGGTACTCAAAGCGGTGGCAAAATGCAGTACAACCGTAAACAGGAGACTTTCCTCTGGAAGCGCTTCCGCTCCCAAAATGGCTTTGCCCAATTCTAAATGTCCACTTGATGAAACCGGTAAAAACTCGGTGAGTCCCTGAATAATGCCAAGGATAATGGCGTCTATAAGCTCCAATTTACTTTTTGTTTTTGTTAGGGTTCAACAAAATGGCATATACCTGGATACCCAGACCAATGAGCACCAAAGTGGGTGCCAAACGGATTCTTCTAAAATGGTAGATATCTGGATTGAAAACATTGGGATCATCACTTCCTCCCCCGCTCATCAAAATAAATCCTAGTGCTATAAAGGCCAGACCAATGAACAGAAAAATGTAATTCTTCTTCTGAAAGATAAATGGTTTGGTCTGATTTGGAATGTTCCTATTTTTCTTACCCATGTTGTAAATTTAATAATAAAGATCGTCCGTCCTAAGGTTCAAAAAGCGTTGTGTGGCAACATGGGTACTGCCCCATGAGATGATCACCCCAAGGCCGAACACCCCGGCAAACAAAATAACCAAGATCAAGATATCTTGAAAAATATTCAATTCCGGGAAATTGGAGTTTACATAATAGAGTACCACGCCAAGGGCGATAAGGGCAAGAATGGCCCCTAACATTCCCAGTTTTATGTTTTGCAAGATAAATGGCCTTCTAATAAACTTTTTGGTAGCACCCACCATCTGCATGGTCTTGATAATAAATCTTTTGGAATAGATGGAAAGTCTGATGGAACTATTGATCAACAGCACCGCTATTACCGTAAACACAACACTGGCCACCAGGATCCACAAACCAATTTTTCGTGCATTGTCATTGAGTAAGGAAATCAATGGTTTATCATAGCTCACCTCCTCTACATAGGTCTTGGCCGTTATTTCCGAAGCTATTTCATCAATTTGGGTAGGGGATACAAAATTGGCCTTCAGGTTTACGTCTATGGCATTTTTCAGGGGATTATACCCTAGGAATTCCACAAAATTCTCCCCAATATCCTCGCTGTACTGCTCGGCTGCATCCTCTTTGGAAACATAATTGGCAGATTTGGTATAATCGGCCAAAGCCAGACTTTTTTGAAGCTGTTCAATTTCTATCGGCTTCGCATTGTCCTTCAAAAAGACAGAAATGGTAATCTGCTCTTTAAAATGGTCTGCCAACTTTTTGGTGTTGAGTACCAAAAGTCCCAAAACCCCAACAAGAAACAGTACCAGGGCAATGCTCAAAACCACGGAAAAATAAGATGAAATCAGCCTTCTTCTTTGATATCGTTCAATATATTGGCTCATATGGGAAAATCAGTACGTAAAAATAGAAAAGTAAATCGTAATTAGGGGATTAAAGCTATTTTTGCAATTCGAAAATGAGCGAATAACCATGAATTACAACTTCAGGGAGATAGAAGCCAAATGGCAAAAATTTTGGGCGGAGAACCAAACCTTTAAAGCGAGGAACAATTCGGAACAACCTAAATTCTATGTTTTGGATATGTTTCCCTACCCTTCAGGTGCGGGTCTACATGTGGGGCATCCGCTCGGGTATATTGCCAGCGACATATATGCCCGATATAAAAGGCACAAGGGGTTCAATGTTTTGCATCCCATGGGTTATGATTCCTTTGGACTTCCTGCGGAGCAATATGCCATCCAGACCGGGCAGCATCCGGCCATCACCACTGAGGCCAATATCAAAAGGTACCGGGAGCAGCTGGACCAACTTGGTTTTTCATTTGATTGGAGCAGGGAGGTACGGACATCCGACCCTAAATATTACAAGTGGACCCAATGGGTGTTTATCCAATTATTTAATTCGTGGTATAACAAAGATTCCAATAAAGCTGAGGACATAACGGATTTGATCTCGGTTTTTGAAAAAGAAGGAAATACCAACGTCCAAGCAGTATGCGATGATGACACCCCGCAATTCAGTGCCGAGGATTGGGCCGGGTTTTCAGATAGGACAAAACAGGAGATCCTGCTTAAATACCGACTTACCTATTTGGCTGATACCGAAGTCAATTGGTGCCCAGCTTTGGGGACCGTTTTGGCCAATGATGAAATTGTAAATGGTGTCTCGGAAAGAGGTGGACACCCTGTTATCCGCAAGAAAATGACCCAGTGGAGCATGCGTATTACGGCCTACGCCCAACGTTTGTTGGATGGTTTGGATACCATTGATTGGCCACAGCCCCTAAAAGATTCGCAAACCAACTGGATTGGTCGGTCTGAAGGTGCCCATGTGGAATTCAACGTTCAGGGTTCGGACCATAAAATTGCAGTTTTTACCACACGACCCGATACTATTTTTGGAGCTAGTTTTATGACCCTTGCCCCAGAACACGAACTAGTGGCCAAGATTACAAGTCCGGAGCAAAAAGCTGAGGTGGAGGCCTATGTGGAGGTTACCGCCAAACGTAGTGAACGGGATAGAATGGCCGATGTTAAGACCATTTCCGGCGTCTTTACGGGGGCTTATGCAGAACATCCGTTCACTAAGGACCCGGTTCCCGTTTGGATTGGCGATTACGTGCTGGCTAGTTACGGGACCGGTGCTGTAATGGCCGTGCCCTGTGGCGACCAGCGGGATTACGATTTTGCCAAACATTTTAATATTCCCATCCCCAATATTTTTGAAGGGGTGGATATTTCTGAGGAAGCATTTGCTGACAAAGCCAATACCATTATCGCAAACTCTGATTTCTTGAATGGGCTCAATTTTAGACAAGCCACCCGTAAGGTCGTTGATGAGCTGGAGAAAATTGGACAAGGCCAAGGAAAAATCAATTATAGATTGAGGGATGCCGTATTTAGTCGCCAGCGCTATTGGGGGGAGCCGTTTCCGGTTTATTATGTGGATGGGATGCCCCAAATGATTGCTGATGAACATTTGCCACTGGAACTTCCTGAAGTGGAAAAATACCTTCCTACTGAAACAGGGGAACCACCTTTGGGCAATGCTACCCATTGGGCATGGGATACACAATCCAATACTGTGGTGGCCAATGAATTGATTGATGACCAAACGGTTTTTCCGCTGGAGTTGAATACCATGCCGGGATGGGCTGGGAGTTCCCAATATTTCAATCGCTATATGGATCCGGGGAATGACAATGCCATTTATTCCGAAGAAGCCATTGGCTACTGGCAGGATGTGGACCTGTATATTGGAGGGAGTGAGCATGCTACGGGACACCTGTTGTATTCTCGTTTTTGGCAGAAATTTTTGTTTGACAAAGGCATTGCCCCTAAAGATGAGTACGCCAAAAAACTCATCAATCAGGGGATGATTACAGGAACAAGTGCTTTTGTGTACAAGGATATGGACTCCAACAAAGTGTATTCCAAAGGGCTAATAGAGGGTAAAAACACCATACCCATCCATGCAGATGTGTCCTTGGTCAATGCTTCTGATGAACTTGATATTGAAGCCTTTAAAGAATGGCAGCCGGATTACAAGGATTCCGAATTTGTCCTGGAAGATGGTAAGTATATTGTGGGCAGGGAGATTGAAAAAATGTCCAAATCCAAGTACAATGTGGTCAACCCGGACCATATTTGTGAAGAATTTGGAGCCGATTCCTTGCGTTTGTACGAAATGTTCCTAGGGCCATTGGAGCAATCCAAACCCTGGAATACAGCTGGCATCACTGGAGTACATTCGTTCCTTAAAAAATTGTGGAAGCTCTATGGAACAGTATCTGATACGGAGGCCAATGCCGAAAATTTAAAAACCCTGCACAAAACCATCAAAAAAGTAGAGGAGGATATCGAAAATTTCTCTTTCAATACCTCTGTGTCCACTTTTATGATCTGTGTGAATGAGCTAACCGCCCAAAAGTGTACGAGCAAATCCATATTGGAGCCTTTGGCAATTTTGGTATCCCCATATGCTCCCCATATTGCTGAGGAACTTTGGGAACGATTGGGTCACACGGAATCCATTGCTGCGGCTGCGTTCCCAAAATTTGATGAAAGGCATTTGGTGGAAAGCAGTAAGGAATATCCCATTTCCTTCAACGGGAAAATGAAATTTACCCTGGAATTGCCGCTCGATATGGGCAAGGACGAAATAGAAAAGGCAGTTATGGCCCATGAAAAGACCAAGGCCCAACTCAACGGAAGGGAACCTAAGCGAGTAATTGTTGTTCCAGGAAGGATTGTAAACATTGTGGGCTAACCCCAGAGCCCAACTTCAAAATAACCAAATAATGGAAACCATAGAGATTGTTGGCTTGGTGGCGGCCACCCTGACAACCAGTGCCTTTGTTCCCCAGGTGTACAAAACTTGGAAAACCAGGTCAACAAGGGATATCTCTTTTACCATGTATTCTGCCTTTTTGCTAGGAACCATTCTTTGGTTGTTCTATGGGATTCACCATAATAGCCTGGCCATCATATTGGCCAATGGAATTACGGGGATACTCGTTGTGGTTATGTTATTGCTGAAAATTCGGCACAAATAATGGAATGTGGCTAGGGCCATGCTCCCTTTAACATGTACATTTTGTCAGTAAAAAACCAAATTCGCACATTGGCGGGATTTTTGCCGTGGAGTTGGTATCTTTAATAGATAAAACTAGAAACTATGATGACATACTATATACTGATCGGTGGTATTGCATTGATCAGCTGGCTCGTAAGTAGCCGATTGAAAAGCAAATTCAAGACCTATTCCAAAATTCATCTTCGCAACGGGATGAGTGGCGCAGAGATTGCCCAAAAAATGTTGGATGACCACGGTATTCGGGATGTAAAGGTGATTTCCACTGCTGGCATGCTAACGGATCACTATAATCCAAAAAATAAAACGGTAAACCTGAGTGAAGCGGTTTATAGCCAAAGAAATGCTGCGGCTGCGGCCGTGGCGGCCCATGAAGTAGGACACGCCGTGCAACATGCCCAAGCCTATGAGTGGCTTACCATGCGCTCTAAATTGGTGCCTGTGGTAAGTGTTACCTCTGGAATGTCCACATGGATCGTATTTGGTGGCATTGCCCTTATGGCTGCCACAGGTGTGGCAGGGGGAATCGGATTTTATATTGCCGTGGCCGGATTGGTCATGATGGGAATGGCCACGCTTTTTAGCTTTATTACCCTACCTGTGGAATACGATGCAAGTAATAGGGCTTTGGCTTGGTTAAAACAAAAGAACATGGTGAGCCAACAAGAATATGCAGGGGCGGAAGACGCATTAAAATGGGCAGCGAGAACCTATTTGGTAGCTGCATTGGGTGCTTTGGCCTCATTGTTATATTGGGCCTTCCAAGTTTTTGGTGGAAGGGATTAACGTTCCCAACACTATGAGAAATAGAAAAAGGAGCCATTTGGCTCCTTTTTCATTTGCAACTGGTGTAAGTTAGGCGATCCAGTTAGCGATATGATCATCTATAAGCTGCAAACCAACACCGTCGGTTCCCGTTACAGCGATCATATCCAATATATCTCGAATAGTGTTTTCCTCTTCCACTTGTTCCATGACAAACCAGTCCAGAAAGCGCTCCGTGGTGATGTCTCCCAATTCCCGTGCTTTGACCACTATATTGTGAATGGACTTGGTAACCGCAATTTCGTGTTCCAAAGTGGTTTCAAAAACATCCACGATGGAAGCATAATCATGGTTGATTTTGGTCACTTCAGGAGAATATGGACTACCTCCCGCGTCAATTAAAAAATTGAAGATCTTCATCATGTGCTCCCTTTCTTCTTCCGCCTGCTTGTAAAAGAACTTGGCACTGGTAAAAAAACCGTTTTGATCGCACCAAGAGGCCATGGCCAAATAGGAGGCGGAAGCCTTCGCTTCCATTTTTATCTGATCATTGAGCAGATCCATGGATTCTACTTTAATGCTCATGCTTTGTCTTGCTATATCTTTCATGTATATGATTTATCCATTATCAACTTGTTCCAGATATAAAAATACGGAATTCATACAGGGTTTCTAGGATAAATGCTTATTTAAAAGCGATTTAAGACTGATTAAAAATAAGTGGGAAATCTACACGCTGACCATCTCGATATCCGAAGCAATACCCAGCTGTACGAAACACCTATCCACCAGTTGTTTTAAATCCAGAATTTCAAGTGTATTGAGAATGAATAGGTGCTCCTTGTTGCACAATTGCAGCAACTCAAAACCATGCTTATTGAGGTCGCTGTCAAAATGATCCTCTATGGCAATGGAGAGCACTTTTTGGCGCAGCGCCAATAATTGACAAAAAGACATTCGGACCTGCTTTTGCCCAAAATCCACATAGAAGCAACGATTAGCTTCCGCTTGGTAAAGGGCATAATATTTGGACCGATGAATCAAATGCATGAGGGCAAAAATAACTTTTATTTAGATTTAATACAAATACTAAATCCGGATTTGCCGATTAATCTGCTGGTTGAGCGATATAAAAGTTTCCGTACGGGAAACCCCTTCTATCTGTTGGATGTTTCTATTTAGGAGTTGCATCAGATGTTCGTTGTCCTTGCACAACACCTTGATGAGGATGGACCAATTTCCCGTGGTATAATGGCATTCCAGAACTTCCGGGATTTTCTCCAACTCCTTTACCGCCCTGGGGTTGGACATCGCCTTGTCCAAAAAAATACCGATGTACGCCATAGTGGTATACCCCAAAACTTTTGGGTTGATGACAAATTTGGATCCTGAGAGTAATCCGGAGCCCTCCAGTTTACGCAAACGTTGGTGAATGGCCGCTCCTGAAATTCCAATGCTCCTTGCTATTTCAAGAATAGGCTTACGGGCATCGGCCATTAAAAATCTTAGAATCTTTTTGTCTATTCCATCAATCTTAACAGAATTGTTCGGTTTTTTCATCAATAACTTCTTAATTGAAATTAAAGATACCGAAATCTGTTATAATCTTAACTGCCTATAGAATCTGGATTGTAGCCCAAGTAGGGTACTTGGTATTCCTTAAACTGGATACCATAGGTCTTTAGCTCTTGCAGGATGGGGGCATAGACTTCCTTGCTGATGGGAATCTGTACCCCAGGGGTTTTGATCTTGTTGTTCAAGATTTGAAGTGCGGCCATAGCTACTGGCAAACCTACGGTTTTGGCCATAGCGGTATGGGTTTGATTTTCTCCCAGGACTACCATATTGGCATCCAATTGCTTCTTTTTACCATCCAACTCGTATCCAAATTTGTGGTACATCACGATCATGTCCTTTTCGTCAGGTTCCAAGGTCCAACTGTCCTCCAAAATATGCTGCAGCATCCTTGCTGGTGTGGCATTCTTGATCGGTATTTTTTTGGAATGATCAAATAAGTTGAGCTCCAACAATTTGCCCCAGCGAATATCATCTTGATCAATTTTCAGGTAATGCCGAAGTTTAAGCTCCACGGAATCTGTGGGTGAATAGGGCAAAAAGAGGTTAACAAATTCGCGATAGGACATTCCCTCTGAATTTTCCACCACATAGGTATCATCCGTCATTCCCAGCATTACAAAGATGTGCCATGCCTTTGAAAAGCCAACCCTGCGCATGGTGCCCCTGTACAAGGTAAGCGCATCTTGCAGTCCGTAGGCGTCCCTATACTTTAAGGAATCCCTGTTGGGGTATACCTCAAATGTCCCGTATCCTTCAATATCCACCAACTCCGTACGTCTAAAGATTTTTTGGTAAGGAATGTATTTATAGCTGCCTTCCTGGATAAACTTGGCAGCTCCTCCTTGGGCAGCAACAACAACATTTCGTGGGTTCCATGTAAACTTATAGCTCCACAGGTTGGTATCGTGTTCTGGGGCAACCAAACCACCGGTAAAGGATTCAAACAACAACATTTTTCCGCCTTTGTCCCTGATTCGGTCAATGACCTCCATGGCACTCATGTGGTCTATTCCTGGGTCAAGTCCTATTTCATTCATAAAGACTAGGCCATTTTTTTTGGCATCGGCGTCCAGGGCTTGAATCTCCTTGCTGATATAAGAGGCAGTGACCAGATGTTTTTTGTAAACAACGCAATCTTCGGCAACTTTTATATGCATTCGGGGGGGCAACATGGAAATGACCAACTGGGAGGATTCAATGGCACGTTGTCTCGCCCCATCATCGAAGACATCCAATTGGATTACCTCGCAATTGGGGTGTTGGGCGACTTTGGCACTTATGTTGGCCGGGTTTAGGTCGCCTATTACCAGTTGAAGCTGTTCTTCCCCGGATTTTTCAAGAAGGTAGTCCAACAAATAGGAGGTGGACTTCCCTGCTCCTACAACTAAAATAGTTCGGGCCATACGTTTTGGTTACTTTTGATAAAAACGGCTACTAAGGTATCAAATTGTTATATTTCTAAAAAAACCTACTTCTAAAGTTATGAACAAAACAATCATGTTGACAGGAATTGCACTTGGAATGCTAGCGATAGTACTGGGGGCCTTCGGTGCCCATGGACTGGGGAAATTGGTTCCCGAATCTGCCGTGGATAGCTTTGAAACCGGGGTTCGCTATCAAATGTATCACGCACTCCTATTGATACTCTTGGGAACATGGAAGGGATTGCCGGAAAAACAGCTTCGGAATGTGTTTGTCCTGGTTGTTTTGGGAACGCTGTTTTTTTCGTTTTCCATTTATTTTTTGGCCACCAACAGCCTTACCATGTTCGACTTCAAAAGAATTGGATTTATTACTCCTTTGGGTGGATCCATCCTGATTTTGGCCTGGGGGATTTTAGGGTTTTATGTATTCCGCTTGAAAACCGATAAATAATGCAAAAATAGGTTTGGTAGCGGTTAGATTTTTCTAGCTTTGTACCAATTTTAAACGCATTTAAATGGATACCTATACCCCAATTACGAAAACGATTTCGTTAAAGCAGTATGGAATTAAGCACGACAATGTGCGCTATCAGTTATCACCCAAGGAATTACATGACCTGACCTTGGAAAAAGAAATGGGCAAAGAGGCTTCTTCGGGAGCCTTGGCAGTTAATACCGGTGAGTTTACCGGAAGATCGCCCATGGACCGTTTCATTGTTAAGGACGCAATTACCGAGGACAAAATTTGGTGGGGGAACATCAATATTCCTTTTGAACCTGAAAAATTTGACAAACTTTATGACAAGGTCATTGCTTATCTGAACGATAAAGAATTGTTTGTACGTGATTGTTATGCCTGTGCTGATCATGCCTACAAGCTTAACATCAGGGTGATCAATGAGTACCCATGGTCCAATATGTTTGCCTATAACATGTTCATTAGGCCTACCGCCGAAGAATTGGAATCCTTTGATCCTGAATGGACAGTGGTCAACGCTCCGGGCTTTTTGGCGGATGCAGCAACTGATGGCACGCGCCAGCACAACTTTGCAATTCTCAATTTTACCAAGAAAGTGGCGCTTGTTGGAGGAACGGGGTATACCGGGGAAATTAAAAAAGGTATTTTTTCCGCCCTTAATTTTATCCTTCCTGTCTTTAAGAACACCCTGCCCATGCACTGTTCTGCCAATGTTGGGGATGCAGGGGACACTGCTGTATTCTTTGGCTTGTCCGGAACCGGTAAAACTACCTTATCCACCGACCCCAACCGTAAACTTATTGGGGACGATGAGCATGGGTGGACCTCGGACAATTCGGTTTTTAATTTTGAAGGAGGTTGCTATGCTAAGGTCATTGATCTTTCCAAAGAAAAGGAACCGGAGATCTACGGTGCCATAAAACAGGGAGCCATCCTGGAAAATGTGATTTTGGATGCCCAAGGAGTGGTTGACTTTGCGGATACCAGTATTACCCAAAACACAAGGGTGAGCTATCCGTTATACCATATTGAGAACATACAGCAACCTTCCATTGGCAAGAACGTAAAGAATATTTTCTTTTTGACCGCGGATGCGTTTGGTGTGCTGCCTCCCATCTCAAAACTTACTCCTGCCCAGGCAGCCTACCATTTTATATCCGGGTATACCGCCAAAGTAGCAGGAACAGAAGCTGGTGTGGTGGAACCACAACCTTCATTTTCCGCTTGTTTTGGAGCGCCGTTTATGCCCCTCCATCCAACGGTTTATGCTGAAATGTTGAGTAAAAAAATGCAGGAATCCGGGGTGGATGTTTGGTTGATAAACACCGGGTGGACCGGAGGACCTTATGGTGTGGGAAAACGTATGGAACTCAAATACACCCGAGCCATGATCAGTGCTGCCCTTAGCGGTGAACTGGGCCTATATAGTTATAATACCTACCACATACATTCGGTGTTTGGAGTGGCGCAACCTAGGGAATGCCCAGGCGTGCCTACCAGTGTGCTTAGTCCAAGGGCCACATGGAATGATGATGATGCATATTATAAAACAGCATTTAAACTGACGAATGCCTTTAGGGAGAACTTTAAGAAGTTTGAGGCCTACGCCAGTGAAGAAATCAGACGTGGGGGACCCCAACGTTATGCCTTCTAAAGAAAAAGCCCCGATGAAAATCGGGGCTTTTTTTATGTTGATTTGTAAATCCTATTTATTTACGCTTGTGATGTATTTCTGAAGTGCCATGGTCATGGATGGCGTTTCAGGAGTGGGTGCTTGGATGTCTATTCGAAGGCCAGCTTCAGTGGCTGCCTTTACCGTGCTGTTTCCAAAAACCGCAATACGGGTATTGTTCTGCTCAAAATCCGGGAAGTTCTTCAATAGCGACTCTATTCCGGATGGGCTAAAGAAAACCAAGACATCATAATAAACATCCCTAAGATCGGATAGATCGCTGATTACAGTCTTGTAGAAAATACCTCGTTTCCAATCCACGCCCAATTCATCCAAAGATTGTGGAACAATGGCCTTCAACGTATCGGAAGAGGGCAATAGGAATTTTTCGTCCTTGTATTTTTTGATCAACGGAACCAATTCCTGAAATGTACGTTTGCCTACGTAAATTTTACGTTTTCTGTATACCACATACTTCTGAAGGTAATAGGCCACGGCTTCAGACTGGCAGAAATACTTCATGGTGTCTGGAACCTTAAACCTCATTTCCTCCGCAATTCTAAAGAAATGGTCCACGGAATTCCTGCTGGTAAGAATAATGGCAGTAAAATTGTTAAGATCTATTTTTTGCTGCCTTACACTTTTCGCCTGAACTCCTTCAACATGGATAAAAGGTCTAAAATCGACCTTAACCTTTTCTTTCTCAATAAGCCGTGAATAGGGGGAATTTTCTATTTTGGGTTCTGGTTGGGAAACCAAAATTGTCTTTACTTTCATAAGCTTTCAATCTTTTAGATAGCTTCCAACTATGACTAGGGGCGCAATTTCGAGTGCGCAAAGGTACAAAATAAAATACAAAAAGTGGGAAATTATGACTTTTTGATGGTTCTTTATCAGCTTGAAGAATCCAATGCCATTTATGGAAATAATTAAGAGGAAAGCCACATAAATCGTGATTTTTGACCCTGGAAATATGTATACCAATACAATGTTGGCCACAAACATGACCAGACTACTGTGGTTTAGATAGGAGGTTTTATTGAACAGCAGGTCGGCAACCAATCCCTGGGTGTTGAACACATAACCTTTGCCCAATTGGAGTAGCATCTTTAAAATTTCGAAAAGCAATAAAAACCCAAGAACAAAAAAGAACACCAAAAGATCATCATCCGACGTAACCGCTACCAAGGTTTGATGCACCAAAAAAAGAAAAAGCGACAAATTGATCAATTGGAAAACGGTCAATAAAATATGGAACCAGTTCAGTAACCTCCCTTTTTTGTTATAGAGCACCACATACTTGTTGTTGAAAGGAAGAATCATAAAATTAAGAAAGCGGTTTTGGAACAAGTATTTGCCCAATGCAAGCACTACCAGGCTAAAAAAGAGCACTAGCGTTATCCAATCCAGCGAAACAACTGTTTTACTAATAGGTTCCATCTTCCAATTTTATGGGCATTCCGTTCAATCCTGGAATAAGGTCTCCATATCCCAGTCCCACCCTAAAATAACCCGGAGCCTCCAATTTATAGGATTTGGGCAATTGAAACTCAAAATTTACAGTGTCTTTTGATTTCAAAATAGTGTTGCCGGCTTCCAGTTGTTGGACTTTTAAGGGAACTCGTTCCCTGACTTTCTTGTAATCGTCGGTATACGCTATCCAAAAACTGAGGCTGTCCAAAGGAACATCAATAGGGTATGGATTGTATATTTTTAGGTCCCAACCTTTTCCTTCCACTTTCTTATCTACCAAGGCATTTAGGTTACGAAAAGATTGAAAATCGTCCATAAACACTCCAAAAAACTGTGTCCCCTTTGGATTGAAATAAGAAATGTCCCCAGCTTTTCGGTATTGGGAAACCATAAGGATGCGTTTACCCCTGATCCTTTCCTCAGAGCCATCAATGGAATATTGGTTTTTTCTATAAAAGGCATTGTTCAGGGAAAATGAAGGTTTGCCGGCATAAAACTCGTACATAGGCGCTCTTCTATAGGAATTCTCAAAAACGACGGTTGCACCACCCAACTTGGAATCCAAATCGGTTACCCAAGCTTTATTGCCATGGGCTTCATATATCAAAGGCAATAAAGGCTGGTGCACCAGCCACGCTCTGGCATACAACAACAGCACGGCGCTTATCACCCCCAACCGGAACATCCATTTTCTACTTTGGGCATTTTCCAAAAGGTACCTAAAGGCAATAATTGCCATGGGGATGGAAATTATGATTACCCATTGGGTCTGCACCCTCCTGTTAAAACTCGAGATAAAAAAGAAAATAATAACCCCATAAGTAAGGACTCGCAGTGCCTTGGAGAACTTATCTTGCCTTCTGTCTTTCAGTAACGATAGATATACCCAGTGAAAAAGTAGTCCAAAAATGGCCACAAGATTTAAGATATATCCCAGGGTAAACTTCTCAAAGGAATAGGCCTGGTTGGGTCTTTCAAACAGGTGGTACTTAATGGAAACAAAATCGTTCTCATACAGCCACATAAAATGGGGCATATAACAGAGCAGGGCAATTATGACGGCCAACCAAGCTTTTCGGTCATAAACCAATTTAAGGTTGGAGAGGAATACAAAGATGATAACCAAAACCGCATGGTACTTACTATACATCAGGGCAGCCATGACCACCCCCAATGCCAAGGAAATCCAATACGTTGGGTGTTCCAAATATCTTTTGTAGAGCAATAGGAAAAGGGCGGTAAAGAACAATAACGGAGTGTCCGGCAGTGTAAAGAAGCCATAAGCGTTCATCAAGGTCATTGAAAACAGCAGCAGGAAAAAATGCACTACATAATCCTTTTTCTTGGGATGATCTATCATAGACCACAGTAGCACATAAGTGCCTATGGAAAGCAGACAACTCATAAACCTGACCCCCAATTCCCCCTCAAAGAAAAAACTACCGATTTTGATCAAGAGCGCAACCATTGGGGGGTGATCAAAGTAACCCCAATCCAAATTTTGGGCATAGTACCAATAGTAGGCCTCGTCAAAAATCAATTCTGTAAAAGTGGCCTGAAGAAGATTGAGAACAAAAAGGGCTGCCAGAAGTAGGAAAAATAATCTGGGAAACTTTTGGGCCATCAATTGGAATTTAGATGGGCAAAGTTACAAATATTGACCAACAACCTTTGGGATAAACCCCAAAACAAGCCGCCAGCGCAAAGAAGAAAAGTTTATTTTTGCACTCTAATTCCGTGTAAATGGCAGATGGCATAGTGATTATACCCACCTTCAATGAAATTGAGAACATTGAGGCTATCATAAAAACGGTATTTGATCTAAAGAAGGATTTCCATGTTCTGGTGGTCGATGACAATTCCCCTGATGGCACGGCACAAAATGTAAGACAATTACAGGAGCATTTCCCTAACCGTCTTTTTCTAGAGGTGCGCAAGGAAAAATCAGGATTGGGAACCGCCTATATCCATGGATTTAAATGGGCATTACAACGGGATTACGAGTATATTTTTGAAATGGATGCGGATTTTTCCCATAGGCCCGCAGATCTTTCCCGATTGCATAGAGCTTGCTTAAACGGTGCCGATGTGGCCGTGGGCTCCCGATATAAAAAAGGGGTCAATGTGGTGAACTGGCCGTTGTTCAGGATATTGTTGAGTTATGGTGCCTCGTTTTACGTAAAGATCATCACTGGTATGAAGGTTCACGATCCAACAGCCGGTTTTGTGTGCTATCATAGAAAAGTTTTAGAAACCATCAATTTGGACAAAGTAAGGTTTATAGGGTACGCTTTTCAAATTGAAATGAAGTACAGGGCCTACCTCAAAAATTTTAAGATAGAAGAAGTTTCCATCATATTTACCGATCGTGTCAATGGCAAATCCAAGATGAACTCGGCCATTGTTCGGGAAGCTATTTTTGGTGTGATCGTCATGAAACTTAGAAGCATATTTTCCAAAAAGAATTTTTAGTATGTCAAAGATTTTGATCAAAAACGCCACCCTTGTCAATGAAAACAAAATGATGGGGACGGATTTACTTTTGGACGGGGATTTTATAGCCCGGATAGATCCGGATATCTCGGACCGGCACGCCATGGTCATTGATCTAAATGGAGATTTGCTGCTTCCTGGAATCATTGACGATCAAGTGCATTTTAGGGAGCCGGGCCTAACCCATAAAGGCAACATTGCCAGCGAAAGCCGGGCGGCCATTGCTGGTGGGATCACCACCTTTATGGAACAGCCCAATACCAATCCGCAAACCACGACCCTTAAAAAGCTCGAGGAAAAATTTGCGATGGCCAAGCAAAATTCCTTTGCCAACTATTCTTTCCTTTTTGGCGGGACCAATGACAATTTGGAGGAATTAAAACGGTTGGACAGGAATGCCTGCTCTGGGGTTAAGCTGTTTTTGGGATCGTCAACCGGGAACATGTTGGTAGATGATGAAGAAGTATTGGAAAAGATTTTTAGCAACACCGAAATGGTTATCTCGGCGCATTGTGAGGACGAAGGAACCATTAGGGCCAACATGGAACGCTATCAAGCGGAATATGGAGATGATATTCCGATCAAATACCACCCCATTATAAGAAGTAGCGAAGCCTGCTATCTTTCCTCCTCGAAAGCCATTGCCCTTGCCCAACGTACCGGGGCAAGATTGCATGTCTTTCATGTTTCAACCGGGGTGGAAACGGATTTGTTCACTAATTCCATCCCACTGGAAGAAAAGAAAATCACTTCGGAAGTATGCATCCATCACTTGTGGTTTGCAGATGGGGATTACGATGAAAAGGGCACCCTCATCAAATGGAACCCAGCGGTAAAGACGGCTTCGGATCGTGAAAAACTTTGGGAAGCCTTGCTGGACGACCGTATTGATGTGGTGGCCACAGATCATGCCCCACATACCTTGGAAGAGAAGAACAACCCTTATACAAAGGCGCCTTCCGGAGGACCCTTGGTGCAGCATGCACTCTTGGCCATGCTTGAAAAGGAAGCGGAAGGAAAGATTGGTCTAGAAAAAATAGTTGAAAAAATGTGCCATAATCCGGCCAAACTATTTGATTTGGATAGGAGGGGATTTGTGCGCGAAGGCTATTATGCCGATTTGGTCCAAGTGCAGCGGAATTGCCAAAATGAGGTTAAAAAATCCAATATTTTGTATAAATGTGGCTGGTCACCATTTGAAGGTGTTACTTTTGGTTCACAGGTGGTTCGTACTTTCATCAACGGCCATCTGGCGTACGACCAAGGTAATTTTAGCCAAGAGCGAAAAGCAATGAGGCTAACGTTTAATAGATAAGAATGAGATTGATCCTGTTTTTCTGCTTTGGATTATTGCTGTTTTCATGTGGGGAAAAGGTGATTGAACCACCACAAAATCTTATTCCCAAAGAGAAAATGGTGGAAATTTATCACGATTTGGCCTTGTTGAATGCTGCCAAGAACAACATCGAGCCCTTATTGGAATATAAGGAGACCACTATCATGGAGTATCTCTACGAAAAATATGATATTGATAGTGTTCAGCTGACCGAAAGTGACCTGTATTATGCCTCTGTCCCCTTGGAATACCAGGAAATCTATGAAAAAGTGGATGCTATTCTTGAACGGAGAAAGAATGCGATGGAAGGTGCTGCCAAAAAGAAAAACGACAGCGTTAGGGGTGCAAGACAGAAACGAAGGGATTCCATAAAAGGGCCCAAGGCCAAAGCGCAAGACACAATCAAGGACTAAGATTTAAACTTTTCGCAGCAAAAGTCCAGGGTCTGCTCCAAGTCCCCAAACTCCAAATCCAGGGCATTTTTTATCTTGGAATTGCTGTACATCTCCCTTTTGTACATTCCTTTCACCATATTTTTGGTGAGTCTTCTGCGCTTGCCACGAAATCTGTTACGAAACCAGTCCAAACGCCAAAAAAGCTCCAAACTTTTTAGGGATAGTTGTTTTTGTGGAGGCTGCACTCCCAATCGCTTTGCAATTTTTTTGAACAACTCTCCATAGGTCCAGTTCTCACTGACCAATATGAAACGTTCCCCTTCAACGGAGGACTGCATCAAGGCCGTCATGGATTTTACCACATCCTGGACAGAAACAAAGCCGGTGCCGCCGGGAATAAAATACTTTTTGCCCTTGTTGGCGTAGGTGAAGAATGAACCACTACCAGATTTCCAAAAGCCAGGACCCAAAACCACCCCGGGATTTACCACAACAACCGCAAGACCTTCCTGACTGCCTCGCCATACTTCCAGTTCGGCATCGTGCTTGGTGAGGCCGTAGACCGACACATGTGCGTCGTTCCACTCATTTTCCTCTGTGGCCATTTTTCCGTTCTTGCTGGGGCCGATGGCCGCAATGGAACTTACATAGCACAGTTTTTTTACCCCATGGGCCAAACAAAGATTGACAATATGGGCAGTGGCTTCAGGATTTGCTTGGATGAGGGCATCCAAATGCCTGGGAGCAAAAGAGATCAAGGCGGCACAGTGGTACACTTGCTCTACATGCTCAAAAACACCATCCATGGAGGCTAAATCCGTTATATCAGCCTTTACCCAGCTTATTTTTTGAAGCAACCCTTCGGCATCGTCCGAATAGTACCGAAATATCTGCCCAACTTTGGCGATAGATTCTTGCTTGCGATAGATCGCTTTGATAGACTGCCCACTTCTTGCCAGTTCAAATAGCAAATGCGAACCAATTAATCCTGTGCCCCCGGTGACCAAAATCATTCCGTAAAAATACCTATTTGCCTCGGATTTATTGAAGTAAGTTAGATCTTCATTTTATATTTGCAGCTAAGCTAAATCAGCGTTGATGGAAAAGAACTTTGTGCAAGAATTACAATGGCGGGGAATGGTGCACGATATTATGCCCGGTGCGGAAGAACACTTGATGGAGGGAATGCAAGCTGCCTATGTGGGGATAGACCCCACTGCGGATTCCTTGCATATTGGGCATTTGGTGAGCGTTATGATGCTTCGTCATTTTCAATTGGCGGGCCATAAACCATTTGCTTTGGTTGGGGGTGCCACGGGAATGATCGGGGATCCCTCCGGAAAATCTGCCGAGCGCAATCTGTTGGATGAAGCTACGCTAAGGCACAATCAAGAGGCCATAAAATCCCAACTGGGCCGCTTTTTGGACTTTGACAGTGAGGCCTCGAATGCAGCGGTTTTGGTGAACAATTATGATTGGATGAAGGACTTCTCCTTTCTTGACTTTATCCGGGATGTTGGGAAGCACATTACCGTAAATTATATGATGGCCAAGGATTCCGTAAAAAAACGGCTGAGCTCCGATGCCAAAGAAGGAATGTCTTTTACGGAGTTCACTTATCAATTGGTGCAGGGATATGACTTTCTTTATCTATTCAAGAACCATAACTGTACCCTTCAAATGGGGGGCAGTGATCAGTGGGGCAATATTACCACGGGGACTGAACTGATCAGAAGGATTGGCGGCGGCAAGGGATTTGCGCTGACCTGCCCACTGATCACCAAGGCGGATGGGACCAAGTTTGGGAAGACCGAAGGCGGGAATGTTTGGTTGGATGCAGAACGGACCTCCCCCTATAAGTTTTACCAGTACTGGCTGAATACTTCGGACGAAGACGCGGAAAAGTATATTAAAATTTTCACCTTTTTGGACCAGCAGGAGATTGAATCCTTGGTAGAAGCCCATAAGCAAGAACCTCATTTGCGTTCCTTGCAAAAGAAATTGGCCCAAGAGATTACCACTATGGTGCATTCCAAGGAAGATTTGGACAATTCGATCAAGGCCAGTAATATCCTATTTGGGAAATCGACATCCGATGATCTTAAAACTTTGGACGCCAAGACTTTCCTAGATGTTTTTGAAGGTGTGCCCCAGGCAACCATTTCCAAGGATGAGCTGCAACCTGGTCTGGATATGATCGGAGCCCTAGCGGCCAAGACAGGATTTTTGGGTTCCAATGGGGAAGCCCGCAGGGAGCTTAAGCAAAATTCCATCTCGGTGAACAAACAGAAGGTAAAGGAAGACTATCTTATTTCGGAGTCTGACCTGATCAACAACCAGTTTGTGTTGCTTCAGCGTGGGAAGAAGAACTATTTTGTATTGGTAGTGGAATAACTCGCGCAACGTTCCACGGTATTTCTATCTTTTAAGGGAGTCAACGTAGTTAGCATGAAGCACTTTCTTCTTATTTTGATTTTTCTGGTTGTTGTGGGCTGCACTTCTGATGATGCAGTTGATCCAAGCGGGGATCAGTGGGTGTTGGACAATGTGGTATGCTTTTGTTTTTTTGGTGAGGATTTTGATTTTAGTGCCCATCGCTTGCAGTTTAACAGGGGTGCGGGCACGGTTACCATAGAAAATGAACCTGGGAACGAGTTTATTGCTCCAGCAGGCACCTACAACTATACAGATAGCAATGGTGTAATTGGCATAGAAGGTAGGGAATACAGGTATGAAGAAGATGGAGACACGCTAATACTTACCTTTGTGGATGACCCAATAATCGCCGATGATGAGGTAGTTTATTACTACTCCAAGAATTAGAGTGCCATCAAGTTGCACCCCCTTACATCAGAATGGTCAAAGCGGCCCAAAACCTCAAAGGATCCATCGGCAAAAGTTTTTCCCAAATCTTGGGTTGCGATAAAGGCGCAAGAATTTATGTTGGCCAAATCAATCACGTTTATTCCCCCGGTTTTTTGATGGGATTGTAAGCTCAATGGATCTTCCGTATCCCGGGTACTGATCCGCATCCATTGGGGTGTATAAAACAAGCCATTCCCCTTGGAGTAAGCTTGGGATAGGAGTTCGGTCATTCCATATTCAGAATGGATGGGTTGTGTACCAAAGGCAAGTTTTAGCTGGGCATGCAATTCATCCCGAACCAGTTCCTTGCGGCGCCCTTTCATGCCCCCCGTTTCCATGATGATGGTGTGTTTCAAGGTCATGGGAAACTGTTCGGCCAAATCCAATAGCGCAAAAGACACCCCGATCAGTAAGGTCTTGGTTTTGGAAGCTTCCAGTTCCATTAATTTTTCTTTTAAAGTGGATAGGTCGTACAGATAAAACCCGCTGCTTGGGTGTTTGGATCGCGTTACCAAATCGTTGACCATGTACACCAAGGAAGAACCTTCGCGCTCCAGATAAGATGGAAGCAAGGCCAGGACACAAAGATCTTCAGCCGGGCCATAAAATAATTGGAATCCTTTTCGAAAGCTCTTATCGTAAAGACTTAGATCCGAAACAAAATGTTTACTGGTGCTTGTGCTGGTGGTACCACTGCTATGGAACACAGCTACCGGGTTTTTATCTGAGGACAGTACCTTATGGGTCTTAAAGAACTGGATGGGCAAAAATGGAATTTGAGAAGTGTTGGCCACATTTTTAGGGGACCTTCCCAGGTGCGAACAATACGTTTTATAAACGGGATTGTTCCCAAATTGGAATTCAAAGATTTCAAGCGCCAACTCGTTAAACTGGACAGCGGAGGAAATAGAGAAAATCCGTTGGGTGAAGGTATTGTTCATTGGGCAGTAAAATTACCCAAAAAAAATGCCCTTCTAAAGAAGGGCGGCATAAGTTGTTATTTAATGACCAGCTTCCGGGTCATGGTCTTTTTATCTTCCGTTACCTGGAGTACATAGACTCCTTGGCCCAAGCGCGAAACGTTCAAGGTGTTGGTGGTAATCCTATCGGTAAGGACAACATCTCCAAAAACATCATAGACCTTGATCTGTTTGGTACCGTTGGTATGGGTAGTTATGTATACTTCATCACCATACACCGGATTAGGGTACATTTTAAACCCTTTGAGTTCTTGAACCTGTTCAGTGTTTACACTGACCAATTCCTGGCCGTATGTGAATAGGGGTAGTGCCATAAGTAAAACGAAGTAGATTTTCTTCATACATGCTGATTTGGGGTAAAAGCAGGATAAATGTAGGTAAACACTACATAAATGGCTATAAAATGTTGTGAAACAGGGAAATGTGTTGGTAAAGGGACTTATTTTGATGTCTGCTCGATGAAATGCAGCCTAAAAGTGGGGAAACTACTTGATTATGAGCTTTCTGGTAGCCACGCGGTTGTGCTCAAAAACCCTAAGGATATATACACCCTTATCCAAATTGGAAAGGTTGAGTTCCTTGCCCAAAATGGTGGTTTGGAGCACTTGGGTGCCCAAAACATCAAAAATGAGAATTTTCTTGGGTGCGTTCTGTGCAGTTTCTATAAAAACCTTGCCGTGGGTAACCGGATTGGGGTAAAGCTTAAACCCGTCTATGTCAGCACCTGCTTGGGAACTTTGTGCAAATCCAAGGGAACAGACAAAAAAGAAAAAGACGAGGTAAAGGTGCTTCATAAAGTATTGGTTACAAAGGCTATGCCACAAATATAAATAAATTGAACGCCGGTATGGAAGCGACTACGGAAAAAACCCACACTTTTCGATGAATTGCAAAAAAAGCCCCGCTATTTTGCGGGGCCTATGATCATTGGAGTTAAATTTCTTAGTTTACACCTCTAACCCATCCTGCTCCCCAGGTGGCAATATCGGTGCCGGTTCCGTTTCCTACCCCAGAAATAACATCGGCTTCGGTAAAAGAGGCTCCTGTATCGTTCTTCAAAGTGGTGGTAACGTTGTTGAAGGTTACATCAATGATGTTGGAATCGTCATCCACAACACCTGTACCGGTATCGGCATCATCCAGGTCAAATCCTTCATCAAAGTTGTTGATCACAACATTGGTAAACGTAAAGCGTGTACCTGCTCTTAACCTAATGGCTTCATCGCCATCATCAGCACCATCGCCAACAATGGTTACATTGGTTACTGTAGGAGCGGAGAAATAACCAGCTTCGTTACTAAAATCGGTATTAAACCCATCACATTCAAAAGCTTTGTCATGGGCGGTACCATGCTGTACGTAAACATCTGTCAATGAACCGGTATAACCCTCAGTCCAGTCGATGGAATCATCTTCTGCGTTAACAACTACCAAGTGGCTTGCGTTCACGGTACCACCAAAGAATTCAAATCCATCATCAGATCCTTCATAGATTTGAACGTAATCGATAGTAGTTCCCGTTCCAACACCGTAAACAGAAAGTCCGTTCAACTCGGCATTACCATCAATGGCACCACCAGCGTATTCAATTCTAACATATTCCACATTCCCGGAATTGTCGGTAGGGGTATTTCCACCAAAGGCCAATGCACCAACTTCAGAAGTTGCAATGTCCTCTGAGCCATCAGGAGTAGAGTTGATAGGAGCTCTTCCACAAAGAATCAATCCGCCCCAGTCACCAGAAGAAGGCGTAGTGGCGTTGGAAGTCAATATAATTGGCTCACTTGCAGAACCAACAGCGTTGATCCTTGCACCTTGTTGAATGGCGATATAGGCATTAACACCAATAGGCTCTGCCTTTATGGTCATTCCAGCTGGAATGGTCAAGGTGGTACCACTGGCCATAAGAACAGGTCCTGTAACGATATATTCAATTTCAGAATCCAATGTTAGGTTTTCTGTATATAGACCATTCAAGTTTACAGTGGTCTCAGCAGGGGTTTCGCCACCACCAGTTGTATTATTTGTAGTGGTAACGCTGTTGTCGTTAATTACGATGTCCGAGGTATCGTCACTTTCACAAGCAATAAACAATGCAGCGGCTATACCTAAAAATAAAAACTTGTTTTTCATTTCTGTGTAGTTTAAAAAAATTTAAAATTTATATTTAAGGGTTAGCCCAACGTTAACCCCAAGGTTATACTCTCTTATAATTATGTTGCCCAAATCTGTGCCCTCACGCACCAAGGTAACGTCTGGGTCCAGGATGTTCTTAGCGGAAAGATTGGCCTCAAAATGCTCCCCAAAGGAATTCTTCCAAACGAAATTCAAGGTGGGAACGGCCTTTTCCACGATATTTCCCAAACTACCCGATCCCAAGGAAAAGATCCGATCAGAGAAATAGGAAAATGCAACGGTTGCTTTGGGCCTGTAATTCCCAAAAACCGGGCTATAGTTCAAATCTGTATTTATGATGAACGGTGATGCCCCTTCCAACTCATCGGAATCGCGATCAAATGAGGTTCCAAATGTGTTTTCGGCCCCTCCAGGAATATCTTTCAAATCCTGCTCGGTATGGGTGTAGGCCGCGTTCAATCCTACAGATAAAATGGCATTGTCATCTGCATCTGTGTACAGGTTTTTTCGCACCTCTAATTCCGCTCCATAGATATCCGCCTGTTCACCAGTTCTGAAGTAGCGCTGAGTTCCTGTTGCATCTGCCGCAACAACCCGGTTAACAGGGTCCTTTATGGTTTTTGCAAAGGCAGCCACGGAAATAATTTCCCCCCGCTCCAAGAACCACTCATACTTTACATCATAATTGAAGATTTCCGAATAGGTGGATCCATTGCCATCCAAGCCTCCCAACAAATCTGGGTTACCACCCACTCTTTGGGTAACAGACTCGTATACAAAAGGGGCCACTTCCTTAAATTCTGGAAAGGATGCAGTTTTGCTGAACCCAAACCTAAGGTTGGAATTCTCGTTCAGCGCATATCGGATATTTAAGCTAGGAAGGAAAATATTCTCATATACGCTTCTGGAACCTGGGTCGTCAGCTCTAATGTTGATTACATCGTACCCCACTCTTTGGTTGAAGGATTCCAAACGAATCCCTGGCACAACACCCAGTTTTTCACCTACGGTTATTTCCGCAGCAGCATAGGCCGCGTGAATATCCAAATTACCTTTATAAGTATTTTCCGGAAGTCCTGGTCTATTTCGGTTTCCAATATCGTTGTTGATGGGGTTCAATACCAACAGGTCCCACAAACCTTCCCCGGTTGGAATATTGATATTGGTCACATCAAAAATGGAGTTAAAGTTGTTTACGTCGGTTACGGGCGTGTTGTCCCGATCTTGGATTTCATATCCGTAACGGATACTGTTGAACCTTCTTTCTTTTCGTCTCCCGTTGTACCCAAAGTTAAACTTGACTTTTTCAGAGGCCTGGTATCCAAGATTTACGAAACTATTCAATTCGTCATCCTCTATACTTTGGAAAAAGCGTTGGTTGTCAAACGGGATATTGGTATAGAATACCGGATTGGTGGAAGCATCATTGTCCAAGGCCAATTGATAGTTTTCCAGGGTAACCCGTTTTCTGTCAGGTTCATCTGAGAAAACCTTGTTGAAACCCGTTCCCCAATCCAATGAGAGTTTTTCGCCAAAAATGTGCTGACCGGTAAGTTGGTTCACAAAGATCATATCCTGATTGAACTGGACGTTCATCACATAAAAACCTTCATCCGTGGTAATAATGGCATCCCTGTTGGTTCCCTGGCCGTTTATTCCATAATAACCCACCGCATCCGCGGAGCTGTTTATAAACAACGAACTATATTTTACTTTGTGCTCATTGTTTATTTTATAGGTGGCGTTACCGAGGGCTGTAGTGGTGGTCTTGTAGGCAAACTCCCTTACATTTGGGAAATCTACCTTTAGTACGTTGGTAAAATCACGGGCCGGACCTTCCAATAGCTCGTAGCCGTTGCTAAAACTTGCCGCTGCAAACAAGGACAGTCTGGAATCGTCATTGTTGAAGTTGAACGAATATCCCCCTTCTATTGCACCAGAAATATTGACGGGATTCCAAGCTTCTTGTGGATCCACACCATGGGACAATACAATGGCAAAAGGGTCATTGTCATATCTGTTATAGAACCCAAAATTGCTAGGTCCTTCACTGCGGACAAAATCCTCCCCGGAAGCATTGCTGTTGAATCCGCTTCCCAAAGAAACTTCCAAGTAGCCATCTCCGGTGTACTCTTTGGAATCAATGTTCACATTACCTGCGGAAAAGTCCCCATAAAAAGTTGGACTGTAAGCTTTGCTAACGGATACATTTTCAATGATACTTGATGAGAATAGGTCCAGGTTGATGTTTTTCTTGTTCACATCGTTGGAGGGTAAGGACAGCCCGTTCATTGTGGTATTTTGGTAACGATCTCCAAGACCCCTAACGTAAACGTTGCTGGAACCTTGCTGTTTGGAAATCCCGGATATCTGGGCCACCGCTGATGCAGCATCATCGATACCTTTTAAGGTAAGTGCTTCCGCACTGATGGCCTCCTGGATGACAAGGGCCTTTTTCTGTTGCAATAACAGTGCTATTTCAGAATCTTTTCTGGCAGTGGTGGTCACTACTACCTCATCAAGCCCCACGCTTCCGGCACCAAGAGCCGCGTTGATTTCCGTAACCTTGCCTGCTTCAACCACAACATTGGGTATTTCCAAGGTCTCATATCCCAAAAAACTTATTACCAACGTATAGGTACCTGGCTCAACATCTTCAATGGCAAATAGACCATCAAAATCTGAAGTGGTTCCCATTGTAGTTCCCTTGATCAAAACATTGGCAAAAGCTAGGGGTTCGTTATTAAGTTCTTTGTCAGTAAGTTTACCAACAACCCCTCCATTTTCTTGTGAAAAACCAGCTATGGTAAATAAGGAAAAGACGAATATGAGGTACGTTTTCATTGTTGTGTTCAGTTCAGTTAGAATTCGGTGGCAAAGAAAGACCCGGGTTGTAAATGCGGTGTTAACCGCGTGTTAAGTGTTTATTGGAAAACTGTTACAATAATGTTAGGAGATTAAATGAATGTTAAGCATTTAATGCGTTATAGTATTATCTTTACATTTGGGTGATCAACAGATTAATAGCCATCCTATGAAAACTAAGGACATTAAGATTTTACTGGTAGATGATGAACCGGACATCCTGGAAATTGTGAGCTATAACCTTTCTTCCGAAGGGTACGAGGTTTTTACGGCAAAAAATGGGGTTGAAGGTGTGGCCAAGGCCAAGAAAAAGAAACCACACTTGATTATTTTGGATGTGATGATGCCCGAAATGGATGGTATTGAGGCATGTGAAATTATCCGCAATACGGCGGGATTGGAAAATACAATAATCACCTTCCTAACGGCCCGAGGGGAAGATTACTCCCAAGTGGCCGGTTTTGATGCAGGGGCTGATGATTATATTACCAAACCCATCAAGCCCAAGGTTTTGGTGAGCAAGGTAAAGGCCCTCTTGAGAAGATTGAAGGAGGACCAATCAGAAAATGAGGATATTGTAAAGGTGGGCAATATCATCATCAATAGGGAAGAGTATAAGATCATCAATAACGGCGAGGAGATCATTTTGCCCAGAAAGGAATTTGAACTGTTGTCACTCCTTACTTCCAAACCGAGCAAAGTTTTTAAGAGAGAGGTAATCCTGGATAAGGTTTGGGGCAATGAAGTGGTAGTGGGTGGTCGTACCATTGATGTGCATATTAGAAAACTACGTGGAAAAATTGGGGATAATCACTTTAAAACCGTTAAAGGCGTAGGGTATAAGTTTGTGCTCTAATGGCCGTACAGTTAAGGAAATCTTTCACCTTTGCCCTACGATCATCTTTCCTGATCACCCCTTTTGTAACAGCACTTTATGTGGCCCTACTTTTCTATAAGGGCGACTTGGATTGGATTTCTCCTATAATTTTTGGGCTCATCATTTTTTTGGGATGTTTTGTTATCATCCAGATAAGGGTGGAGCGATTCATTTACCGAAGAATGAAAAAAATCTATGACGATGTATCCCTATTGGAGTCCACATCCTTCTCCTCCAAACCAGTAACCACCGATATGAGGACCCTGACCCAGGAGATTGAAAAATTTGCCAAGGACAAGAAAATAGAAATTGATACCCTAAAAATCCGGGAGGAGTATCGCCGCGATTTTTTAGGTAATGTGTCGCACGAGCTTAAAACGCCCCTTTTTACCGTCCAAGGTTATATCCTGACCTTGCTGGATGGGGCCATGAACGATAGAAAAATAAGGGAAAAGTACCTGAATCGTGCCAATAAGGGAGTAGAGCGGTTGATCTACATTGTAAAAGATTTGGATTTGATCACCAAACTGGAAGTAGGTGATCTAAAACTGAACCGGGAGGAATTTGATATCATCGAATTGATTCAAAATGTCTTTGATCTCCTGGAAATGAAAGCGGCCCAAAAGGAAATTACCCTTACGTTTGATATGGAGTACGACAAACCCATTTATGTAAACGCTGATCGGGAAAAAATCCAACAGGTGGTCAGCAATCTTTTGGTGAACTCTATAAAATATGGACATACTAATGGGACCACTGAAGTTAGTGTGGAAAACCTAATCAAAAACAAGGTGATCATTAGGGTGACCGATAATGGCGAGGGAATACCCAAACAGCATATTCCAAGATTGTTTGAGCGTTTTTACAGAGTGGACCAAAGCGGCAGCAGATCGGAAGGTGGCTCTGGACTGGGACTTTCCATTGTAAAACACATTATAGAGGCCCATGATGAGAAAATCTATGTGGAAAGTGAAGTGGATGTCGGTTCGGAATTCTCCTTTACTTTGGAGAAAACCTCGAACAGTCCGGAATAATCCACCGTGGTCTCAAATTGGTTCAGCCCTTTGAACTGTTCCATCCGATTCAATTCCTGAATGGTAAATTTCTCTTGGTCAACAAATGGCACCAGTTCCTGTTTTTGCAATCGTTTTGCCAAATATTCCTGCTCATACTGACCCGGAGTTGGAACAAAAAATGCCTTTTTTTCCAATTTGGCCAGATCCATGACCGTGGTATAACCGGAACGGCACAGTACTTTTTTACTTTGGTTTAGGGCTTGCTGCAACTCATCACTTTGCATAAAATTGTAGAGTGTAAGATGGTGGTGTTCCGTTTGTTTTTGTTCTATGCGTTGTTGGTCTTCAATTTTCCCTTTTACGAACAGCACCCGGCCCGCATAACTTTCCAGTTCGGATAGGATTTTCTCTTCCAAAAAAGTGCGTTGGGGTTCCGGTCCGGAGAGCAACACCATCAAATCAAAAAGCGCAGGCAGGTCCTTCTTTTCAAATCGACTTAGTGGCCCCAAATAATGAATGTTGGACTTTGGCTTCTTTAGATGGCCCAATTTTCCGGTAAGATTGGGTTTTTCCTTAACATCGGGAACCCAACAGGCATCAAACTTTTTTATGATTTTTTGATGCGCTTTGGAACTCATCCATGTAGTATTACCAGAAAGTACATTGAGCTGGTGTGTAATAAAAACACAAGGGACTTTTTTGTAAAACACCCCCAAACGGTTATCCGAAATGATTCCATCAATTTGATGTTCCTTTACCAATTTTTTTACCGCTTTCTTCTCCTTGGCCATGGCCTTGATCACTTTTGGGGAATCCCAGATCATCTTTATCTTGAAATTCTTGCCTTTTTCAGCATAGGTGATCTTGTACGAAGGCAATTCAAAGGCCGGAAGGTCGGGAAATTCCTTTTGTAACAGTGAAAGTGCCACTCCATCTGAGGCGATATACGGTTCGTGGCCCTCTTCCAACAAGGCATTGATAATAGGAATACATCTGGTGGCATGGCCCAGTCCCCAGTTTAATGGAGCAACCAATATTCGTTTGGAACTTTGCATAAAGACAAAAAAACAAAACCCATTTTACTTGGGGATTTCCTTAGTTTTGCGCAAACATTAAATTATTGCTCTGCATCAACGGTGGGAAGTAAAAACAAATTAAAAAGATTTAAGGAAAACGAAAATTTTTCCAATGTGGTCCAGCCTACCAGGGATGAGGTTTTGAAGGGATTTGGATTAAAAGGAAAATGGTCCACCTACTTCCAAAACAACAACCCCATTGTTTTGGAATTGGGCTGCGGAAAGGGCGAATATACCGTAGAATTGGCCCGAAGGAATCCTGATAAAAATTATATTGGCATCGATATTAAGGGAGCCCGTTTTTGGAGGGGGGCAAAAACCGCCTTGGAGGAGCAATTGGGCAATGTTGCTTTTCTTCGTTCCCAAATAGAACTGATTGATCTACTTTTTGCCGAAGCCGAAGTGGACGGGATTTGGATCACCTTCCCGGACCCACAGATCAAGTATAAAAGGACGAAGCACCGTATGACCAATCCCGTATTCCTGGAAAAGTACAAACAAGTGCTCAAGCCAGGGGGATTGGTACACCTAAAGACCGACAGCGAATTCATGCACGGCTATACGCTGGGGCTTTTGCAGGGTCTAGGACACGAAATACTGTACTCCAACCACGATGTTTACAAGAACGCCGGTAGCCCTCTGGAAGTTATGGAAATACAGACATTTTATGAAAATCAGTATCTTGAAAAAGGAAAACCAATAACCTACATCCAATTCAGGATCAACTAACCAATGACGCATATACTCATTCTATTCTTTGCCACTTTTTCGGCGGCATTTATGGCTACCGTACCACCTGGTTTGCTTAATATGAATGCTGCAAAGGCCAGTGTGGAAAAAGGCAAGTTGAACGGGGTGATCTTCAGTCTGGGGGTTTCCTCAATGATCATGTTACAGGCCTATATCGCTGTCATGATCTCCAAGTTTTTGTATCGGAACCCGGATGTGATCGATATGCTCCTCAAGGCTGCTATTTTGGTCTTTGCCTTTTTTGCCGTGTATTTTTTTGTGGTGGCCAAACGGAAGAAAGAACAGGCTATCACCGAGGTCAATTTCAGTAAAAAGAACAGCTTTTTTAAAGGCATATTGTTGGCGGCGCTCAACTTATTGACCATCCCGTATTACAGTGGACTCAACGCTATGTGGAATGAAGCGGGCTGGATCAAGTTTGAACTGGCGGATACCATAACGTTTGTACTGGCCGCTGGAACGGGAACTTTTTCAGTGCTGTATCTGTATACCTTTTATTTTAACAAATTAGAGACGAAGACCAACAGGTTTTCAAAGAACTCCAACTATATTTTAAGTGCTTTGATGTTGGTGCTGTTGGTCATAACCCTGTTCCGAATTTTTTATCAGTAGGATGGAAGAAACCAATTTTTTTGAGAAAGTCTATGAAGTGGCCCGTTTAATTCCATACGGTCGGGTTACCTCCTACGGAGCTATTGCCAAATATTTGGGAGCGGCCAGAAGTGCAAGGATGGTAGGTTGGGCCATGAACAATTCCGGAGCCAAGGATGTTCCTGCGCATCGAGTGGTCAATCGTGTGGGGATGCTCACGGGCAAGCAGCATTTTGACGGGACCAACCTAATGCAGCAGCTTTTGGAAAATGAAGGGATAAAAGTGAAGGACAACCAAATTCAGGATTTCCAAAAGTATTTTTGGGACCCTGCCAAGGAACTACTTTGATTCAATTAACAATTTAAAATGGGAACCAAACCAAGCGTCAATTGTTGCTGTTAAATGCTGAATTTGGTCCCTTGTGGCGTTCAAAAAATTGTTGCGGGAGTTCAACCAAAAATTAGATTCAGGCATGGCCCAACTTCTGTGGAATCAGGCTTAATTATCAATTTCCCATTTTCAACTTTCCATTTTTCCCAAAGACTTTTTAACTATTATTCCTGCCTATCACGGCATCTTTAAATTCAATGCCCAAACTTCTTATTCTAAGGCCCATAACCTATCTTTGTAATTTGGAATCAGTTTAAGCGACTGCAATCAAAATACAATAGATGAAGTTGAAAAAAGCAGACATAATCAAAGCCTTGGAGTTGATTTCTGCCCCCGGTGAAGGACAGAACCTAGTGGAGAGCGGGGCGGTTACCAATGTTCAGGTATTTGGTGATGAGGTGGAGGTTGATGTGACCATCAAAAATCCCAGTCTTCAAGCCCGGAAAAAAACCGAGGTTGAGATATTGAAAATCATACATAAGGAAGTTTACGAAAAGGCCAAGATCAAAATCAGCCTAAAGGTTGATGCACCGGCCAAACCCAAGGTAAACCAAATTAAGGGCAATCCCATTCCAGGGATTCAGAATATCATAGCCGTGGCCTCCGGGAAGGGTGGGGTTGGTAAATCCACCGTTACGGCCAACCTTGCGGTTACCTTGGCCAAAATGGGCTTTAAGGTGGGTCTGTTGGATACCGATATTTATGGTCCCTCCATGCCTATCATGTTCGATGTGGCCATGGAAAAGCCCCTTTCAGTGAACATAGAGGGCAAAAATAAAATGAAGCCCATAGAGAACTATGGCGTTAAAATTTTGTCCATCGGCTTTTTTACCCAGCCCAACCAAGCCGTTATTTGGCGTGGTCCCATGGCATCCAAGGCGCTTAACCAAATGATATTTGACGCCCATTGGGGAGAACTCGATTTTTTGCTGTTGGATCTTCCACCAGGAACGGGCGACATACATTTGAGCATCATGCAATCCCTTCCGGTAACAGGTGCTGTTGTGGTGAGTACACCCCAGGAAATAGCCCTGGCCGATGCCCGAAAAGGAGTGGCCATGTTTCAACAAGAGGCTATAAATGTTCCGGTTTTGGGCATTGTGGAGAATATGGCCTATTTTACACCGGAAGAGTTGCCTAACAACAAATACCATATCTTTGGGAAAGATGGGGCCAAAAACCTAGCAGAGGATTTGGATGTTCCGTTTTTGGGAGAAATACCGCTGGTTCAAAGCATTAGGGAAGCAGGAGATGTGGGAAGACCGGCAGCCATGCAGACCGCAACGCCAACAGAGGAGGCGTTTGAGGAACTGACAAAAAACGTGGTGCAGGAATTGGTGCGTAGGAACACTGATCTACCTCCTACCGAGGCCATCAAAATTACAACAATGGCAGGTTGTGCTGCCGTTAAAAAGAAATGAGCATGACATCAGAAGAAATAAAAAGCAACGTAGAGAAGGCTTTGGACGAAATTCGGCCGTTTTTACAAAGTGATGGAGGCGATATTTCATTGATTTCCATAGATAACGATAGTTTGGTAAAGGTTAAGCTAGAAGGCAACTGTATTGGTTGCAGCGTAAACCAAATGACCTTGAAGAGTGGCGTTGAAATGACCATTAAAAAATACGCCCCCCAGATTGAAGAGGTTATCAATGTGGAGTAAACTGATGGAAATCATGATTCCAGTACGCTACAATTCCTAAGTTGCGAAGCAATCAAATACCCTTACCGGATGATTACAACCGATATTCTGATTATTGGAGCGGGACCCACAGGTCTATTCACAGTTTTTGAAGCAGGACTCTTGCAGCTCAAGTGCCATTTGATTGACGCCCTTCCGCAACCCGGAGGCCAATGTGCTGAGATATATCCCAAAAAACCCATCTATGATATTCCTGGCTTTCCAGAAGTCTTGGCTGGAGAGTTGGTAGACAACCTTATGGACCAAATTGCCCCGTTCCAACCTGGATTTACCTTGGGTGAAAGGGCCGACACCATAGAAAAATTGGAAGATGGCACCTTTGTGGTCACTACCAATAAGGGAACCAAGCACAAGGCGCCCATTGTGGCCATTGCAGGCGGATTGGGCAGTTTTGAACCTCGGAAACCACAACTTGAGAACCTATCGCAATACGAGGATAAAGGAGTGGCCTATATGATCAAAGAACCGGAAATCTATAGGGACAAAAAGGTACTGATTGCCGGGGGCGGGGATTCAGCCCTGGATTGGTCTATTTTTTTGGCGGATGTGGCTTCCGAAGTAACTTTGGTGCATCGCCGCAATGAGTTCAGGGGTGCATTGGACTCCGTTGAAAAAGTACAACACCTAAAAAATCAAGGAAAGATCAAACTGATTACCCCTGCTGAGGTGGTCCAGCTGCAAGGCGAATCCAAATTGGAAAAAGTAGTTGTTAGAAAAACCGACAATTTGGAAGAAATTGAACTGGAAGTGGACAATTTTATCCCTTTGTTCGGACTTTCCCCTAAATTGGGGCCCATTGCCGAATGGGGGTTGGAAATTGAAAAAAATGCCATCAAAGTGGATAATGCCCTGGATTATCAAACCAATATTCCTGGAATCTATGCAATTGGCGACATCAACACCTACCCCGGTAAACTAAAGTTGATTTTATGTGGCTTCCATGAGGCTACTCTAATGTGCCAAAGCGCCTACCAGCGAATTTATCCTGATAAGAAGTATGTAATGAAGTACACCACGGTTGGTGGCGTTACCGGATTTGACGGAAGTAAAAAAGAAGCACCTAAAGCGGTTGTAAAGGCAATCGAGTAAACAAGTCATTAAGTGTAATGGTGGAATGGTGAAATAGAGTGGTAGATGACAATACAACGATTTGAGGATTTAAGGGTTTGGCAAAAAGCACAAGATTTGGCTGTTCAGGTGTACAATACTTTTAATCGAATCAATGATTTTGGGTTTCGGGACCAAATTACCAGAGCTTCAATTTCGGTTTCGAATAACATAGCTGAAGGATTCAATAGAAGCAGCAATGCAGATTTTAAGAGGTTCCTTTATTTCGCATTGGGTTCCAATAGTGAAGTTAGATCCATGTTATATTTGTCTAGAAGATTGGAGTATACGGACAAAGACAAGTCAGAAAAGCTAATAGATTGTACCAATGAAGTTTCAAAAATGTTATATGCATTCATTAAATCAATGAAATGAATCACATTCTATTTTACGAGCACATGGCTTAACTCCATTACTATAGTACCAATGCTTTTATTCACTATCAAACTGATTCACCAAAACTAATGTCTGACATCAAAATAAAAATTACAGATCGGGAGGGCGAAATCCATGAAGTTGATGCCCCAACGGATATGAACATGAACCTTATGGAAGTGGTTCGGTCCTATGAATTGGCCCCTGAAGGCACCATTGGAATTTGCGGGGGAATGGCCATGTGCGCTTCTTGCCAGTGTTATGTGAAGTCCGATCATACCCTGCCGGAAAAGTCTGATGATGAAGAAGCCATGTTGGCCGAGGCCTTTTTCGTGGAAGACAATAGCCGCTTAGGTTGTCAAATCCATATCACCACAGATTTGGATGGTTTGGAAGTAGAGCTGGCCCCGGAAGAAGCGTAACATTTGGTTGGATCAGGTACTGGAAGCGACCCTAAAAACCAGGTCGGCCCGTCATCAAATCCTGGCCTGATACGTAAATAAGTTGTAATACCTACCTTGGGAAGCAATGAGTTCTTCATGGGTTCCTTGTTCCATAATGTGACCATTTTCTATAACCAAGATTTGATCCGCCTTCCGAATTGTGCTCAATCGGTGTGCGATCACAAAGGTGGTTCTTCCCCTGGTAAGTTCGGCCAAACTTTTTTGGATAAGGGCCTCGGATTCCGTATCAAGACTGGAAGTGGCCTCATCCAGGATTAGGATTTTCGGGTCAGCGAGCACCGCACGGGCAATTGCGATCCGCTGACGCTGCCCTCCGGAAAGTTTTACGCCCCGTTCCCCGATCAAGGTATTCAAACCTTCATCAAAACGGTCTGTAAATTCATCCACATAGGCCGCTTTGATCGCATTTTGCAATTCTTCTTCCGAAGCATTTGGTCTTGGAAAAACAATGTTTTCCCGAATGGTTCCCTCGAACAAAAAATCGTCCTGAAGCACAACCCCCAAGTGCCTGCGGAAACTAGTGAGGTCTACCCGGGACAAATCCTTTCCGTCAATAGTTATAGTTCCTGAATCAGGAGTCAGAAAACTGGCTGCCAGTCCTGCAATGGTGGACTTACCTGATCCTGAGCTGCCGACCAAAGCGATTACCTGGCCAGGTTTTACCTCAAAATTGATATTGTGCAATACTTCTTTTTCCTCCTCATAAGAAAAAGAAACATCGGAGAAATTCATATGTCCAACAATGGTCTCGAACGTAATGGTGCGTTCCCCAATCTGCGACTCCTCGTCCATGTTCATCAGTTCCTCGGTGCGATCAAGACCCGCCAGGGCTTCTGTAAGTTGACTGCCTATATTGCTCATTTGAACAATGGGGGCGATCATAAGCCCCAACAATACGGTGAACTCCACAAATTCGCCAACGGTCAGGCCCCCCTCTATGATTTTATACCCACCAAAGCCCATGACACTGGTAGTGGCCACACCGAGTAAAAAAGTGGAAGAACTGGTCATAAATGCTGTGGTGGTCAAACTCTTTTTTACGTTTTGGTACAATCTATCAACCCCAGATTCAAACACTTCCTGTTCCTGTTTTTCGGCATTAAAGCCTTTAATGACCCTAATACCGCCCAAGGTCTCGGTAAGTCTGCCCTTTACTTCCGCATTGAGCTTTCCACGATCCCTAAAAATAGGACGGATGATCTTGAATGCTTTCAATGCAATCACTGCAAAAATGATAAGCGGGATAAAGGTAAAAAGGGTCATGTACACATCAATATCCAACAAAAGGATTACGGAAACCACTGCGGTGATTACCCCACCTACCAATTGTACCAATCCTGTACCCACAAGATTTCGGACCCCTTCCACATCTGTCATGATCCGGGATACAAGCGCTCCGGATTTCTCATTGTCAAAAAATCTGATGGGAAGTGCTAGCACCTTTTTTTGGACCTGCGCCCTAAGTTCACTGATCAAGTATTGCGCCTGGACACTTAAAATTCGGGTCAGTAAAAAGGAAGTGACGGCCTGAACAAGAATGGCCAGCATTACCCCTGCTACCAAATATTTAAGCATACCCAAATCTTTGTTTACAATCACATCATCTATTAAATATTTTGATGCTATGGGGGCAACAAAACCGGCCGCCTTACTAATGGCAATAAGGACCAACCCTATAAATACCAAGTTGCGCTTGGGCCAAATTATGGTTTTGAAAGCGGTGAGTATACTTACTTTTTTTTCTGACATATCAAAAGCTGTAGAGGCTGCAAGTTAACTGAATTTCAAGGAGCATTTGAAGGTGTTTAAAAAGAATTAACGTCCACAGCTATAACCGATGAACAAATAGTATATTTAGATATTCCAAGAATTTATAATGGCATTAAGGCATTTGTCCATATTCCTGATTTTGTTGCATGCTTTGGCAGGCGTGGCCCAAGACAGATACCCTCAACTCGAACAGATTGTTACCGATAATGCCCATATTTTCACCACGTACCAATTACAGGGTCTAAGACATAAATTGACCCAATTTGAAGCTGAGACCAGCAATCAACTGGTTGTGCTGACCATAGATGAATTGGGAAATGAGACCATTGAACAATATGCCTATGGAACCTTTAACCAAAATGGATTGGGGCAGGAGGAGGTTGACAACGGTATTCTAATTCTCTTTTCCAAAAATGACCGCCAAGTTCGAATAGAAGTGGGGTACGGCCTGGAGCCCCATATTACAGATGCCGTGGCTTCTAGGATCATTAGAAATACCATGGTCCCAGAATTCAAGGAAGAACAGTACTTTCTGGGAATAGATAAGGCAACCGATCAGATCATCACTTTTCTAAAGGAACCTGAGGTTTTGGAAGAGTTCAAACGGGAAATGGAAGAGGAATATGGCATGAATGGATGGGTCAAATTGTTTATGGCACTGTTCCTTTCCGTTTTTGTGGCGGCCGGTGGGTTTTTGTTTTACAAATCGTATTCTGGGGTTGTGGAAATGTTCCGTGGAATGCTCATCGGGAAGTTAGGGCTTTTACAGGGGATTTTCATGGTGATTTTTGGTTTGCTTCCTGTGTTTTTCGCCTTGGTATTTGTTGGGATGCCGCTGTTTTTTGCGACCATGATTTTCGATTTGGGAATTCACTGGGAAGAGCAAGAAGGTTTGTTGGAAGACTTCTCATGGGTCTATTATCTACTGGGGGGATTTTTAATTTTTACACTGCTGTTGGCCATAGCAAAGATTCTATGGAAGGGAAAGGAAGATTTTCAATTTTCACTTTATAAAAATGATTCCACCTATATGCGAAAGACTTTTTCATCCTCTGGCAGCCATTCCTTTGGTTCCAGCTCATCTTTTGGTTCCAGTTCGGGAGGTTTTTCTGGGGGTGGGGGCAGTTCAGGAGGCGGAGGAGCAAGCGGAAGTTGGTAAAATTGATTTTTAAAATGAACAATAATATGAGACTACTTGCAATTGGGGTGTTGGGCCTTTTTATGGCCTGTGGACAACCACAATCCCCTGAAATTGAAAAATGGGAGGAGCAAGCCAATAATGTTACCATTATTCGGGATGACTTTGGTGTGCCGCACATCTATGGCAAAACCGATGCAGATGCAGTGTTTGGTCTTCTTTATGCCCAATGCGAGGACGATTTTAACCGAGTGGAACAAAATTATATCTGGGCCACTGGTCGCCTGGCGGAAGTGGAAGGGGAAGCAGCTCTTTACAGCGATCTTAGGGCCCGGCTTTTTATGTCTGAGGAGGAGGCCCAACAGCACTATGAAAACAGTCCGGAATGGTTGAAGGAACTCTGTGAGGCCTTTGCCGATGGAATCAACTATTATTTACATACCCATCCAGAAGTTACTCCCCGTTTGATTACCCGTTTTGAACCTTGGATGCCGATGTACTTCAGCGAAGGGTCCATTGGGGGGGACATAGAACGGATATCCATAGCCAAGATCAAGGCCTTTTATGAAAGCGGAATGGAGCTTCCCAAAATGGAGCGCCTGCAAATCGAAAAGGAAAAGCAAATGGAAGAGCCCCAAGGTTCCAATGGTATAGCTATTTCTGGGGATTTGACCCAATCCGGGAATACCCTCCTGCTCATCAACCCACATACCTCTTTTTATTTTCGGGGAGAAGTGCATGTGGTAAGTGAAGAAGGATTGAACGCCTATGGTGCCGTAACCTGGGGACAGTTCTTTGTGTACCAGGGCTTCAATGAAAAAACAGGATGGATGCATACCTCTACCTACACGGATGTAATGGATGAATTTATGGAAACCATTGTGCAAAACGATGGGAACCTGTTCTATCAATATGGAGAAGAATTAAGACCAGTTGAGACCTCTGAAGTTGTGCTGAAATATATTGAAGGAAATCAGTTAAAGGAGAAAACATTTCCTATGTACCACACCCATCATGGACCAATAACCCATGCTGTGGATGGTCGATGGACTGCCTCGGCCATGATGTGGGAACCGGTCAAGGCGTTGGAGCAATCATATATTAGAACCAAGCAGGAAGGTTACGATGGGTTTCGGAAAATGATGGATATCCGGACCAATTCCAGCAACAATACCGTTTATGCCGATGCAGAAGGGAACATTGCCTATTTCCATGGGAATTTTATGCCCAAAAGGGATACTATTTTTGACTATATCAAACCAGTGGATGGCAGCGACCCCAAAACCGATTGGCAGGGCTTGCACACCGTTGATGAGAATATCCTGATTTTAAATCCGTCCAATGGATGGATCCAAAACTGTAATTCCACCCCATATACCGCTGCCTTGGAAAATAGTCCAAAACGTGGTGATTATCCAAAATATATGTCCCGGGACCAAGAGAATTTTAGAGGAGTACATGCCATTGAATTGCTGACGGAGAAACAGGATTATACGTTGGACAATCTCATTGAATTGGCCCATGACCCATATTTGCCCGCTTTTAAAGCGTTGATTCCGGGATTGGTAAGGGCATACGATGCCAATCCGGGCAATACCCCAGCACTAAAGGAGCCAATGGAGGCATTAAGAAACTGGGATTTCAGGACTTCAACAGCTTCCGTGGCAATGACTTTGGCGCATTATTATGGGACCAATTGTTATGAGGTAGCAGAGCGACCCGAGGGACTATATGCCATGCAATTGGTAAACTATTGGGGAAATGAATGGTCCAACGATCAAAAGTTAAAGGTTTTCCAAGCTACGGTTGATCAACTAACCAATGATTTTGGAACTTGGGATGTTCCATGGGGTAAAGTGAACCGATATCAGCGACTAAATGGAGATATTCACCAGCCATTTGATGATGCCAAGCCCAGTATTCCCATTGGATTTGCCAGTGGCAGATGGGGTGCTTTGGCGGCTTATGGAGCCCGTTATGATAACAACACCAAAAAAATCTATGGCACAAGGGGAAATAGCTTTGTGGCCGTGGTTGAATTTGGAGATAAGGTGAAGGCAAAGACCATGTTGGCTGGGGGGCAGAGCGGGGATCCCAGTTCCAAGCATTTTGACGATCAAGCACAACCCTATGCGGATATGGAATTTAAGGAAGCGGCCTACTACAAGGAAGACGTTATGCAAAGGGCCATTAGCACCTACAAACCTGGCAAAAGACCTTAAAACAGCTCGGGGAGCATACGTCATGCAATAATAGGGCGACTTATGCTTGCGACTTTAGACTGTAATTTGAATTTGAAAAGAAGTGTGGAGTGCGTTTATTCCGCCTCTTTGACCACGATTAAACTGGCTTTGGAACCTGTAGAGAGATTCCATCGATTGTTATGGATAACCTGTCCCTTTTCATCAGCTACCACAACCTGTGCGGTGTTGGGGCCGGAAGAACCTTGGTTCAGCGCCTCAAAATCCAATCGATTAAAACCTTCGATCAAGTCAATATTAATCCCTTTAAACGTTCCTGAAAGTAAAATGTTGGGTTCAATGACATGGCCGTTTAGATAGATTCTAACCCGGTCACCGTCCACATATTCATGATCCCGACACACAATGCCCACAAATTTGGCCTTGGTCCTTACATCGCCAAGATATTGGTCGCCATAATGCTCATTGGATCCCTTTTTTTCCTTTTCCCCAATTTTGGGGTCGATCTTAAGATTGTGGCCTGCTTGCACCAATTCGCGATCCGGAAGCATTTTTACCCCAGGCTTTTCGTTCTTCGATGTCAGGTTTTGATCTAAAACCGATGGGATACGCAATGAAGTACCTTGACTACTGGGATTGATATCCAAGTTGTTGCGCTCTCCAATTTTCAACGGTTTGGTCGTAGGAATATCACCTTGGGCATGGCTAAGAACCATCCCAAAGACAAAAAAGGAAAGGAAAAAAACAAGTTTTTTCATAGCAACTTGGTCGATAACTTTTCTTAAAGTTAACAAATACCTTGCCATCAACCTGATAAAGAGACGTTAAATCGACAAAAGGTTGCTTATGTTCTTTTCTTTGGTTTTAGTCCAAAAAAAGGATGTAGCCATGAAGTTCTTTAGGATAAGAAGACCATATAATAGCCAGCCAATGCCGAAAGTGCATACACCGATGTGGAGGCTTTGGTCCATTGTTTGCCGAATCGCATCCAAATTAGATTTGCATATAATCCACTAGTTTCTGGGGGCCTTCAAGAAGCACACGGACAATTTGCAGGGTGCCATCAGGCTTGGTGGCAATTTGCCATTTGATCAGCGAAATTTCCCCCGCCTCAATTTCCAGACCGGTTATACTCCTGGGATGCACACAGCTCCCATCATTGAAAAAAGGAATTTGGCCAGGTTCTGGAAAGCGCGGCCTATGGGTATGCCCGGCAATGGTAATTCTGAGATGGTTTTCAAGAATCCAGCGTTTTATCCGCTTTTCAATTCGTATCAGCTCCTTGTAATTTTTTGCGGGACTCGTTGGGTCGGCAATCCCCACCACCTGCAGCGGCTTCCATAAGATTCTCACCAAGAACCGACCAATGCGCCAACAAACATAATTCCACCAATCCGCTTGGTGCCCGTGGGTGCAGAACAACTCCTGTTGGGTGTCATTATGCTTCAATACCAGTGCTTCATTATAGGTGATTCCCTGAAACAACTCCTTGTCCTTATCCTCGATTGGTTCAAAATAACTGGACAAATGTTTGTCCACATAGCCCTTGTCACGGTATACCATATCATGATTCCCCCATACCATGTGGAGCCTATTCTCCAAGTGAAATTGGCGAAGCAGTTGATATACGTTCTTATGGGCCTCAAAAATGGATTCAAAATTCAGGTTTTCCCATAGCTCGTCCCCATCGCCCAGTTCGCAATAATGGAACCCTTGGCGGTAATAATGGTTTAAAGCGTGGAAATAAATATTCCTGTTGTTGGCAAAATCGTCTGCAAAACTATTGTCCCCCCTATGGCAATCGCTAAAAAAGATGAACTTGGAAGTATCATCAAAAGAGATGGTTTTGGCATTTTTATAGGCTCTATCCAGCCGTCTTCTTGAGGACATGGGTCAATTTTCCTTAAATATCCTAAAAAAGGGAACAAATCCATAAAGATTCCCTTAACAAGAGGGCATTTTTTCTTTTTGTAACTTTACACGTTCAAACTCGACTAATTTGGCGTATGAAGCAGCATTACAATGAAGAGAGTCCAATGTTCCATCTGGTAAGCTTTAACAAGCTTTTGGAACATTATGATGAGCAGCTGAAAAGCAAGGATAAACACTTGGCGGAAAGGGCAAAGTATGTGCTTGATGCCCAAGCGCCCTATCCAGAGCTTCGTGAAGGGTTTACCGATATATCCCTGTTGGACAAACACAAGGATGTCATCAGTATCATTCTGAGGGACACCTTTACGCCAGTACTTACCCAAAATGAAATCAAAACGGCATCAACCCCGTTTGAAAACAATATTTTCAACTCATCCGAAAGATTCAAAAAAATACTCAAGGAAGCAGGCAAGGGATTTGAACTCGAAATCCGCAACCTGCCCATGGACGTTAGTTACATCATGAAATGTACCGTTGTCCTTAGTTTCCATTATGGGTTTAAGATGGACTTTAGGAGACCGTTGTTCTATGACATTCCCGATGCCAATGGGGTAATGCGCCACTATAGGATTCTGTACAATGCTGATTTTATGGAGATCATTCCTACGGATAAGGCTAAGGACCTGAACCAAGAGGACGTGGATGAGCTATTGGCCAATTTTGACAATGTGGAACTGTGGAAAGAGAAGATTCCGCCTGGAAGTTTTATTTCCAAGGGATTTGTGATTTCCAATATGTTCGACGTTACCGCGGAAAGCTCTATTTCCGACATAAAATCCACCTTGATAGGAAACAACAAGCGTGGGGATGAGGATTTTATGGATAGTTTCCAGGATACCTTTAGGTCCTTGTTCAACCTGAAGGAGATCAATGTTGGTTTTACGGGCTACGACGCCAAAACCCATCGATTCTTAAAAATTTATGGGAAGGGCATTGAGAGCTATATCCTGAAAGGGAAGGACATGGAATCTTGTGATGATTTACTTTGTGAAGGCTCCAAAGGGAAGTTGTTGGCCGACCAAAGCAGCTATTTTGCCATTCCCAATGTGGAGAAGGCCTATAAAATGTCTGAAGGCGGGCAACCCTACAGCAACTTGCACAAACAAGGAATTAAAAGTGCCATTTTGGCCCCAATTACCGATAATGGAACCCTGTTAGGGGTATTGGAATTGGTTTCAAACACGGTGAACGAGCTCAATAGCGTCAATGCCAATAAATTGGAAGACGTGATGCCGTTTATTGTTTCCGCTGTGATCCGTTCCATAGAGGAAGAAGAAAATCTGGTGGATGCCATTATTCAACATGAATGCACCACGGTACACTCATCCGTATATTGGAAGTTCCAAGAAGAGGCCAAGCGATTTATGGCTGATGAACTGGTGGGCAACCAGGCTGTTTTCAAGGAAATTGTATTTAAGGATGTTTACCCCCTCTATGGGCAGGTGGATATCAAGGAATCTTCCAAAGAACGGAACTTCTCCATCCAAAAAGATCTTATGATTCAATTATCAGAGATCAATGATGTGCTGGAAGTAGCCTTTAATACGCATAAATTGCCCATTTATGAGGAGTTGATGTTCCGGGTAAGCACCTATTTGGATGAGGTCAAGGAAGCACTCTATACCCATACGGAGCAGGCCATTTTTGATTTTGTGAAGGAAGAAGTCAATCCGGTGTTCAAACATCTTAAGGAAACCGACGAAAAAGTAGGGCCTTATATAAAGAAATACGAATCCAAGATAGACGACGAAACAGAATCCTATTACGATCATCGACGCAATTATGACGACAGTGTAATGGAGGCCAATATGCAATTGGCAGCGTTGCTGGACAAGAAGCAGTTGGAGGCCCAGGAGATGTTCCCACATTATTTTGAGCGCTACAAAACGGATGGGGTTGAGCATAATATGTATATCGGAAGTTCCATAGCCAACGACAGAAAGTTTGATGAGCTGTATTTGAGCAACCTCAGACTATGGCAGTTGCAGGTCATGTGCGACATGGAGAACAAATACTACGCCCTTAAGCCCACTTTGCCGGTTAAATTGGATGTAGCGTCATTGATCTTGGTGTACAGCACATCACTGGCCATTCGTTTCCGGATGGATGAAAAACGTTTTGATGTGGATGGAACTTATAACGCCCGTTATGAGATCATTAAAAAGCGTATCGATAAATCGTATATCAAAGGAACCAATGAAAGACTTACCCAAAAAGGAAAGTTGGCCATAGTGTACAGTCAGCGCAAGGACGAGAAAGAGTACATGCGCTATATCAAGTTCCTCAAAGCCAAAGGCTATTTCACCAACAATATAGAAATTGTTGAGCTGGAGGGGCTGCAGGGTGTAACGGGATTAAAGGCGATCAGGGCCGAGATTTTGTATACCGGGGACAAGGACAAAAAGTCCGAGCGCACCTACACCTATGCGGATTTGATGGAGGAGCTTCAGTCGTAGCTTAACCCAATATTCTAGCGGAACCGCCCAAAAAGTTGAACGAGAAGGCAAATGCAATCACGGACACCACTATTCCGATTATAAAAATGGTATAGGTCAACCGTAGAATCTTATATTTTTTGTTCAGGACAAGGCCCAGAAAATACAAGTCCTTGGTTAGGGAGGAATATATATAATCCTTGTCTTTCACCAATTCCTGTATGGCCCATTCATAATCTCCAAGGCTCATTTTATGGAAATTTCCAAAGAACAATAAGTTCACCTTTTTATTTTCCACATCTTGTTTGGTGAACTGGCCACTGGTTACATTGGGTCTGGTGGCCAAAACGGCCAAGACCATGGAAATAACGCTAAAAGTGATAAAAATGGCGGTAGGCCAAATCAGATAGACATTGGAGGGATTGTCCAATTTTGGAATAAGATTGGAAAGTGCCACGGAAATAATAATGGCGTTTACTGAAAGCAGGATATTGGCCTTGGTATCTGCAATATCACTTAAGGTCAGATGATTTTTTAAAGTAACCCGGAACAGGGTCTGAATACCACGATCTGGACTCTCACTTTTGTATTTGGCCTTTAAGGCCTCCTTTTTGGCTATTTCCTTTTCGGTCTTCTTCTCTTTAACCAGTAGTTTCAGGTTCTTTTCCTTGCCTTCTTCCCAATGTTCCTTGGCGTAATCGGTATAAAACTGATGTTCATTCCGGAACATTTTAATATTGATATCGCGCCACTCCTTGTTGGAATAATCGGCAATGCCCAGTTCCTTGAGTTCTTCACGTAAAAAATCCGTGGTCTCCCAATAACTTTTTTGGGCAAAATGCGACGCATCGGCATCCCTGATGATTTGCTCGGTCAAATTAGCCGGTTCATGATAACGTTTGGTGGCCAAAATGGCTTCACAAACCTCTTCGGTATTCTGGCCATTATACCCCTCTTTTTTCAGAAATTCAGTAGCTATCTTGCAACTCGCCTCCTCATGGTCGGTAACACCGGTGGTATACCCCGTATCGTGAAACCATGCCGTCAATAAGAGCTTTTCCTCCTTCGCAGGGTCAAGTTTGTAGAAATTGAGCAATTCTTTAGTACTTTTAACTACACGCTGTGTATGTTTTAAATTGTGGTAAAGAAACTTTGGGTCAAGTTGACTTTCCAGAATTTCGGTAACAAAGGATTCAGCTTTTTCTACTATTTCCGACATAACAGTGATTTGAACAATCCAAAATACAAAATTTTGGTATCAACCTCTTTGATATGAAACAACATTACCTTTTTATACTTGCGTTGGTCCTTGCAACTAGTTGTGCTACTTATGAGGCCAAATATGCCGAGCCTTTTGTGCCGGTTGCATCGGATTCGCAGAAAGAATTGGAACATCGTTTTTATCTGATCGGTGATGCGGGAAAATCACCTCGTGGGGAACTCAATTCTTCCCTAAAGTCCTTAAAAGAAGAGTTAGATCAGGCTGAAGATAACAGCACGGTAATTTTCCTGGGAGATAACATATATCCCGCCGGATTACCTGACAAAAAAGACGATTCAGAGGGTTATGAGCTGGCCAAAAACCAATTGGATGCCCAATTGAAGGCCCTGGAGAACTATAACGGTAGAACCTTGTTTATTCCTGGAAACCACGATTGGTACAGTGATGGTCTAAAAGGACTGGAGCGACAGGAAAAGTATCTTCAAAAAGCATTGGACAGTAAAGAGGTGTTCCTGCCAGATAATGGTTGCCCCATTGAAAAAATTGAAGTATCTGACGATGTGATCGTCATTGCCATCGATACGGAATGGTACTTGGTGAATTGGGATAAACACCCAACCATGAACGACGATTGCGAGATTAAGGACCGTACGCGATTCTTTGAGGAATTGGAAGGACTCATCAAAAAGAACCTGGACAAAACAACGATTATAGCCATGCACCATCCCATGTTCACCTATGGTTCCCATGGGGGCTACTTTTCCTTTAAACAACATATTTCGCCCAATGGCAAAATTCCACTTCCGGTTTTGGGCACGGCCATTAATGTATTGCGAAGGACTTCCGGTGCAACTGTGGAGGACCAGTCCAACAAAATGTATAATAAACTAAGGAATCGGATTGTGACATTGTCCCAGTTTTCGAACAAGGTGATTTTTGTGTCGGGACATGAACACACCCTACAATACATTGTGGAGGAAGGCATCCCCCAAATTGTTAGTGGTTCCGGGGCAAAGAAAGGAGCCACCAAGCTCCTGAACGGAAGCAAGTTTTCCACCGGAAAAATGGGATATGCCATCTTGGATGTCTTCACGGATGGGTCATCACAAGTGAACTTTCATGGTGTGGCCGAGGATAAGGGCATATTGTACCAGTCCGAGGTGCTGCCACCAAATTCTACAGGGCGCAAACCGAATTATGGCACTAGCTTTCCGGAATTCCATACCGCTTCTGTATATACCCCTGAAGAGGTGGACAAAAGCGGATTTCACAAATGGCTCTGGGGAGAGCGGTATAGAAAGTACTATGCCACCAAGGTAAAAGCACCTACAGCGGTATTGGACACCCTGTATGGAGGGCTTACAGTGGTCCGGAAAGGTGGAGGTAACCAGTCCAATTCCCTGCGGTTACAGCACAAGGATGGCCGCCAGTTTGTGATGCGGGATTTGCGAAAAAGTGCAGAACGCTATCTGCAGGCCATTGCTTTTCAGGAAACCTACATCATTGGAAAATTTGAGGACTCCTATCCGGAACGACTTTTGTTGGACCTTTATACCGGGGCGCATCCCTATGCTCCCTTTACCATGGGACCTTTGTCAGACGCTATCGGACTATATCATACCAATCCCAAACTGTATTATGTTCCCAAACAAAATGCGTTGGGCGATTTCAACAATGAATTTGGAAATGAACTGGTAATGATCGAGGAACATGTATCGGAAGGACACGATTTGGAAAGTTTTGGAAAGACCAAGGACATTGAAAGCACCTACGACCTTATCAACAAATTTAGAAAGGATGAAAAATACACCCTGGCCAAAGAAGTCTATGTCAGGGCCCGTTTGTTTGATATGTTGATTGGGGACTGGGACCGCCACGTGGACCAATGGCGTTGGGCAGAGTTTGATGGGGAAGATGGGAAAAAAATATATCGCCCTATCCCAAGGGATAGAGACCAGGCCTATTCCAAATGGGGAGATGGTTTTATAATGGGTCTAGGTTCCAGGGCAGTGCCTGCCTTGCGCATTTTTGAGGGGTTTGAGGAAGAAATAAGAAGTGTAAAAGGATTTACCTCTTCCCCAAGGACCTTTGCTTTGGATATGGCCATTTTATCGGAAACCAGTTTGGACGACTGGGTGGAACAGGCCAAGTTTATCCAACAGAACATTACCGAAGCCGTCATAGATGAATCCTTATCCCACTTTCCAGAAGAAGTTAGGGATGAAACCGTAGACTTGATCAAAAAGAAATTATTGTCGCGTAAAGGGGATTTGGAAACAACAGCACGGGAATATTTCAAGGTCATCAATAAATACAGTGTGATTACTGGAACGGATAAGGACGACTACTTTCAGATAACTTCGGACAATAATGGAAGTCTGGAAGTGCGCGTATATCGAATCAAAAATGGGAAGCGCAAGGATTTGTTCTTCCACAAGACCTATCACCCTGAATATACCAAGGAAGTTTGGGTCTACGGTTTGGACGATGATGACGTTTTTGATGTGAACACAGGGAACTCCAGGATAAAGTTGCGCTTGGCAGGGGGGCAAAACAATGATATCTACAAGATTTCAGAACGCTCCAGAAAAGTGCATACCTACGATTTTAAAAGCAAAAAAAACACCTATGACGAAGCCTTCGGAGGGAAAATCCACCGAACGAACGACTATGACACCAATACCTATGATTTTCTAAAAATAAAAGCGAGTAACAATCAGTTTTTGCCCACCATTGGATTTAATCCGGATGATGGGTTTAGAATTGGTTTTACCGACACCTATACGCACAATGGCTTCAGACAAAATCCGTTTACCCAGCAGCACACCTTTAATGGAGCCTACTATTTTGCCACCAACGGCTTTGATTTTGGTTATAATGGTGAGTTCGCCAATGTGTTGGAAGGGGTCAATCTGGAGTTGGATGCACGCTTCACCAGTCCAAACTTTGCCATTAACTTTTTTGGTTTCGGAAATGAAACTGAAAACTTGGACGATGATCATCCGTTGGGGCTCGATTTTAATCGAGTGAAACTGAGCACCATTAAACTTGCCCCCGCTTTGGTATGGAGGGGTAGGTTGGGCTCCAAAGTAAAACTGGGCGTATCTTATGAGGACTATGAGGTGGAAGAAACAGAAGACCGCTTTATCAATCAGTTTTTTGTGGCAAACGGTGAAGAAAACGAACAAAGTTTCTTTGGGGTAAATGCAGCGTATAGCTATTCCAATTCAGATAGCGAGGCGTTCCCTACCCTCGGAATGAGCATATCCCTGGAAGGTGGATATAAAACCAATCTCACTGAGTCTGGACGGTCTTTTTCCTACCTGATTCCTAGCTTGTCCATAGACCACAAATTATGTTCCAACGGGAATTTGGTATTGGCCACCAAGATCAAGGGGCATATCAATTTTGGGGATGAGTTTGAGTTTTATCAAGGGGCCAGCATAGGGGCCAACAACGGATTAAGAGGGTTCCGTTTCCAACGATTCACAGGAAAATCTGCGTTCTATCAAAATACGGATCTAAGATTGAGCCTAAGAAAACAACAAGCTGGTGTCCTTCCAGTTACCCCTGGTATTTTTGGCGGATTTGACTACGGTAGGGTCTGGTTCCCGGGAGATGATTCGGACAAATGGCATAATTCCTATGGCGGCGGATTTTTTGTAAATGGAGCCGGGATTTTATCAGCGAATGCAGGGATCTTCAGCAGTTCGGACGGTATGCGATTTGCATTTGGAGTGGGCTTTGGTTTCTAATCCAACGAATAGGAGTACAGATTCCTCCCTTTTGTTTTGGATTGCTCATCCACTATGAGGATGGTGTTGTTGTCCTTAAAACAAATGGATTCTTGCTGGGTCCTGTGCAAAACGTCAATCTTTCTTAGATTCCCTTTGGTAAAATCCTCAGAGTCGAAATCGGTAAACAACCAGATAAAGCCCGAACCCAATAGGGCCACCTTTTTTCCATCGGGCGAAATATCCGCTGCGGTAATGGAACAAAACTGCCGGTCCGTGCAGGAAACAAACTCGCCGATACGTTTTGCGGTATGCTTTCCCTCAATAGCGGGAACTTTGTACAAATGGGCTTTTCCCAAATAGGGCTGCGATCGGTCTTTGGTGATGAGATAAAGAAAATCGTTGTGGAAAAAAAATGCCTCACAGTCAAACCGTAGGTTGGACTTTTTAGGAGGGAATTTTTTTTGGTCTGGATAATGGAAACTGATTTTCTGGGCTTTGATCTTCCCTTTTTTGGCTGTATCAGGTGAAGAAACCTTGTAAATTCGGAGGTTGTCCCTTTCATTGCTGTTATTTCCAAAATCGCCTATGTACAGATTTCCATTGGGATCAAGTGCCAAGTCTTCCCAATCGTGGTTTTTGGCCTTGTCCACCTCCAGTTCTTTTATCAATTGGCCCTTGAGGTTAAGGGCGTACAAATGATCTTTGTTGCCATTGTCCTCAATGGCCCAAATAATTTCTCCATCTTGGGTTGCAATCCCGGAAACCTCATTGAGTTTGGAAGGGAGTTTGCCCAAATAGGTAAGGTCGCCATACCATGGTTTTTGGGCACAGGCACTTAAAATGCCCATGAGCAGCAGCAATGCTGTCCTAATCATTGGACTCTTTTATGGGCATATAGATTTCTGCTTTCCAATTGAGTTCGTCACCTCCCATATTTGGATTGTTGAAGAACACCTCCACGGGCTTGTTTTCCACTTCAATGTTGTTCTTTTTAGCGTAATCCAACAAGGCGTACCAAGCTCTGTCGGAAGTAATGTAGTTTCCATTATATATGGCCTTTAGGGCCCTAGTTGGAAAAATGCGCTTGTATTCAATGTCGGTTCCAATGGGGAGTTTTTCCGAACGGATGATGGGGTGGCCAAAGTTGTACTCCAAACTATCCGATTCCATATCCCATTTGGTTACTTGAATCATAGGAGGGCCGTTTAGTTCCACTTGGTGTTCCAACAAAACTTGACTGATATACGACAGGTTTTCCATCATTCCGCCTGCCTTTTGGAACTGGGTACATTTTACCGGAACATAGGCGATGTATTTTTCTGGTATGTCCTCTTCGCCAACAATGGTCACCTTAAATTTGCTGATATGGTCCTCTATATTTTCCATGAGGTTCAAGACGGTTTTTCTGGACCGTTTCTCAAAATCGGTGTCTGAAAATGGGACTTTGAGTTTGTTGGCAAAGCTGTGCTGTTCGTCGCGTACGTTCACGATTACTTTGGAGATGGAATCTCCCAGAGGCATTATTTCCCAATCATAGATATGTATGGAATCGCCAAATCTCACCTTTTGTTGAAGGTGGTATAGATCTTCCATTTGACGAATGGGAGTAACGGTATCCAATGTATAATCCCAAAGTTTGATGGTTTGGTTAATGGCCCCTGGAAACGTCTTGGTCTCAAATCGAATGGTATAATCGGAGGGTTTGATAAAAAAATACCATCCCAAGCCCAGCACAACCACAACAATCAATATCCTTAGAAATGTCTTCATACGAACCCCTGATATTTTGAGAGCTAATTAATTCATATTTAGATTATCCACTACAAATTTGCCCAAATCCCTACCTTGTTTTACACCAACATCCACTGCGGCACGGTAGTGGATTCCACCGTACATCCTACTGATGGCGGCTTCATCGGCAGCCTCCTTGAACGAATTAAAGGAACGCACAGGAAGTCCGTAGGGAATTTCAGTATCGTCGTCAAAGGCAAAGTTATCCCCAAAGATATCGGTGAGCGCTACGGCGGCCGCTCCGGAAACCACACTGTGGCCGCTGGTGTATTCAGGAAAAGGTGGTGTTTGAAGTACCGGTTCCCAACTATCATCAATATGTTCATTGATAAGAGTCTCCGGGCGGATGAGGTTACTGCGGTATTTTTCGTCCCAACAACTGATAAAGGCATCTGCAATGGCGATGGAAGTCTGGGTGTAAGCATGTACCGTTTTGGCAAAATCCGAATTTGTCTTTCGAGTGGCAATTTTTACAATCCCGATCCAGTGTGCTCCTGGTGTGATTTTCTTGGTGGCAAACATCAAATGTCCACGAGTCACCGAAACATAAGGATTGCAATCCCAGAATTGGGCAATGGCCACTTCTTCGGAATCGTCGCCTTTGGAAGTAATTTCCCGGCTGATATCGTATACTTCTTTCACTTCCTTGTAAAAATCCGTGCCTTCCTCCATGGAAAAAGGTGGTGGTGGAGTGGGCCTAAATTGACTGGCAGAATCAATTACAAAGGGTCTGATCTTGTTCCAATGGGGCTCAATTCCGCTCATATAAGCTGGCGGAGTGGGTTGCCAACGCGAGGGATCTTCGGAATTGACCGTAAACTTGGGCATGGTCCTGGTCTGCTTGTAATTGTCCTTGTTCATCCAGGCCTCCACATGCTCTGAAACTTGAAGACCGTAATCTTTGGACGCATTGAACACAGTAGCATTGGCATCGGACCAAAGCGTATACAGGCTATCCCTGTAGGTGGTGATCTTTTCTTCGGAAAAAATCAGTTTCCTGCTCATATCCAAGTGGGCAATTAGGGCAGCAAGCTCATAGTTGATGTTTGTGGTGTCCGTAGGTTTGGGAATAGCAGTAAATTCCCGTACCTGGCCCGCCAAAGATTTGTAAGCGTCATTTTTTTGTGCCAAGATCTCATAGGCGGCCACATTCGGATACGCAAATATCCTGCTGGCCACGGGGGGAGAAAATATGTCGTGTATCATAACTTCGGTAACCTTATCCACCGAATTGTGATAGTCCTCTGGTGTAATGGTTATGGTTTCTTCCTTTTGCTGGCAACTGGCCAGAATCAAAAGAAGGTAAGCGTATAATCCAAAGTGCTCTTTCATTGTATCAGGGTTTAATTGTTGAGTTTGTATAATTGTGCCCGGTCGTTGTTAAAGACTGCCAATAGATATTTTTGTTCGTTAAATGTCAATGTTTTGAGATGTCTGATGGACTTTTTGGTAAAATCCAGTCCAATTTCATTCCCCAAAATTAAATTTTCTTCGTTTTTAAGCAATGCCCCTGGGAAGGAATCGAACCGCCCGTGGTACGGTTTAACACCAAAATAGTTTCCGCCAATAAGCACTTCCTTGCTCCCATCCCCATCAAAATCGGCCACTTCAAAGGCTAAAATGGGCGATATCTGCAATTCGGTGGAAAAGGGAACAAATTCAAATGTTCCTGCGTTGTTCCGCATATAACCGGACGACAAGGTAGTAACTTCCAAGATTTTGGCCTTTTCCATCACTTCCTTCGGGAACAATTCGTTGATGGTGGTCCCGGCAAAGGATTTATAGCGCGTAAATCTTTTTTTCAACGAAACCATTTGGGAAGCCAGGCCATCCAAACTCTCCAAAGGATAGTAAACACCATTTTTTTCAAGGGCAGTTATGGTCTCGATTTGACCATTATCATCAAAGTCATGACAATATAGTTTTAACGGATAGCTCTGTGAAGCCTTGAATTTTGAGTTGGTTCCCCAATTTCCCAGTAAATAGTCATGGTCTCCATCCCCATCAATATCAAATGCGGCAATACGCTGCCAAAGCCCATTAAGGTCTAGGGATGTTTGTTGGACAAAGGTTCCGTTTTCATTTTTGAACACGATGGGCGACATCCATTCACCCGTTACTATCAGGTCCATTGCACCATCACCGTCATAATCATCCCAAAGGGCATCAGTGACCATTCCTTTAAAAGATGCATTGACAAATCCTGGGTAAAATGAGAATTCACCTGCTTTGTTTTCCAGGATATAGGAAGTGGCCGGCACACCAAATTTACCTGTTAGGGTATGGCCCCCGACAAAAACATCCAAATCCCCATCCCCATCAAAATCAAAGGGTCGTATTACGGACGAATTTTGAAACACTTCCGGTAAATTCTGGGCACTAAACCCGGAGTCTGTTTGTACGTAGAGATTATCTAAAAGTTCCTCGGATTCCCCGAAGAAATCGCCCCCTCCCGTAGCTACAAAAAGGTCGTTCCTGTTGTCGTTGTTAAAATCCGCTATGGCCGCAGAAACCGTTTCTTTAATGGAATCTCCCATGATGGTGGGGTAATCTTGGGAGATAAAGGTAGAATCGGTTTGCATATAGATTTTTGCAGGTGAAAATTTAGAGCCGCCAATAAAGAGGTCGGTTTTTCCGTCTGCGTTAATATCTCCCAAGGCCAGCGCCGGACCTCTATCTGAAATTTGGTAGGGAATCAGTTTCTCCCGATTGAAATCGGTGTAAATATCTTCCTTATGCTCAAAATCGAGCCCTAGATTGTCGGTTACCAAGCTAAAGATTGGATCTTTCTTTTTGTGCTTTGTACCATAAACAAAGGCTTGGGTATCCTCCGGTTTGATGACCAAATCTTGATTTACCGCAACATCACTAAGCACTTGAAATTGCTTGTTGGGCCAAACAATTTTGATCGAATCCACCTTTTGTTCAGACCCATACCCAAAATGAACCATGGGTTCTGAAGAGGATTGAAAGCCCCGGGAAGGGAACAACTCCTTGAATTGAAGCTGCCCCTTATGATAGGAATACACTTTAGTACCGATGCCAAAACGATTTTGCCCTGGATATTGGAACCTGATTTTGAGATAATTGGATTTTGCCCCGGATTTGTTGATGTACATCATGGCAGTGGCATTGATGTTGTTGGTCACAAGGTCCAAATCCCCGTCCCCGTCCAAATCGCCCATTGCGGTTGCGCCGGACATGATGGTATCATTGTTGATCCATTTCTTGGACATATCCTTAAAGCCAATGCCTTCCTCGCCCTTAAAGATATAATTGGCAATATTTCCCGTGGGCATGAGGTCCAAGGCCTCTTGATCTACAAGTTTGGTGTTATCTATTTTGTTTTTGATTTGATCACTGGAGGCAAAATTGATAAAATCCAGGTCATTGGGGCGTTTGGGGATTCCGTTGGAAATAAACAGATCTTGCCTGCCGTCCTGATCATAATCGCCAAAAAGAGCACTCCAGCTCCAGTCCGTTGCAGCTACACCACTTAAAAGGGCGGTTTCCAGATAATTCCCATCAGGCTGGTTCACATACAGCATGTTTCTGGTAAACTGGTAATGGTACCCATAATGGTTGATTCGAAGTTTTTGGGTCTGTATATTATCATCTCCCTCCGATGATTTCAGGGCAACTTCATCTTCCGGGAGCATATCCAAAGAAATTAGGTCTGGAAGCCCATCTCCATTGATATCCGCTACATCGTTACCCATGGAGAAGCGGCTGGTATGGCCAAAATATTGCTTTAAACTTTCTGTGAAGGTCCCATCTCCATTGTTCAGATAGTAGTAATCGTCTTCATGGAAATCATTTCCTACATAAATATCGGGATAGCCGTCCAAATTGAAATCCGAAATGGCCATTCCCAGGCCATAGGCGTTAATCCCCCCAAAAATGCCTGCTTCCTCACTTACTTCCACAAATTTCCCGCCATCGTTCCGAAGCAGTTTGTCGCCAGTTTCATAATTGCGTTCATATCGAAGATCAAACTTGCCGTAAGAATTTTGCGTGTGTACAGCATGGTTGAGCAAATACAGATCTAAATCCCCATCTAGGTCATAGTCAAGGAAAGCCGCATTGGAACTGTAGGTGTCAAAATCCAAACCATATTGAGCGGCACTTTCGGTAAATGTAGCATCCCCATTGTTGATGAACAGTTCGTTATGGCCATCAAACCCCTTTATTCCGACCACTGCACATACATAAATGTCCAAAAGGTCATCGCCGTTTACATCAGCCATCACGGTGCCGGTGTTCCAGCTACTTTGACCCTCGACCCCTGCAGCCACGGATATATCCTCAAATTTAAGATTGCCCTTGTTCAGATACAGCTTGTTTTTGACCTGGTTACCGGACAAGAAGATATCCGGTAGTCCATCATTGTTGATGTCACCGATGGAGACCCCACCTCCATTGTAGAAATAGAGATAATCCAAAATACTAAGGTTTTCAGATTCGGTGAGGGTATTGGTAAATTCAATACCGGTATCATCAGGTTCGGGGTTTTCAAACAATTCCCCTTGCTTACCGCAGCCCATAAGCAGTAAACAGCTGAGCATTCCTTGTATGGCCCTATTCATTGATGGCAAAAATCTTGGGTTTCTGGTTGTTGATGGCAGCCACCAAGAATGTGTTTCCGTCCTTATCCTTGATCTGTTCCATGTATTTTACTTCTTCCTTAATGGCAAAACCACTATCGTTATAGTTGAGCCAATTGTATTCCAAATTCCCATTGCCCAACAACAGATTGCCATAACTGGCATCCAATCTTGAAAACTGGGGCTTAAACTCAAAATTGTTCCCGGCCATGATCAAATCCAAATGGCCATCGTTGTTCACATCGGCGCAGGTGATGTCGCAAATACAGGACAATTGTGCCCGTGGCGGAAGTTGTTTGATGGTGAATTTACCGCCACCTTCGTTTATGGCAATCACAGAGGCCGAGGAGGTGACTTGTTTTACAATGGAGTTGTCCAAAACTTCCTTGGGGAATAATTCATGAATGCTTCTTTTGGCATAATCGGAAGCTTTTAGATTTTCCTTTTTGAGCGATACCAATTGTTCCGTAAGTTCTCTTTTTTGGTGGATGGGGTAGTCGCCACCATCGTAATTTTGGGTCACTATCTGTTCTATGGTGCCATTATCGTCAAAATCGTTGATCCACATTTTCATGGGATGGTTTTCTGAAGGCTGATAGTGAAGGTTGAGACCGTGGTTGCCCAGGATGAAGTCCTGATCACCATCTTTATCCAGATCGGCCACTTCAATCGTGTTCCACCAACCAAAAAGACTATCAAGATCGGTGGACCATTGGGAAAGTCTTCTTCCGGAATTGGTATAGATTTTAGGAGCGTCCCATTCTGAAGTTACAATAAGGTCCAGCTTGCCATCGCCATTGGCATCCGCCCATTTGGCATCGGTCACCATCCCAGCATTCTTGACTCCGTAAGCCAATTTTTCGGTAGCATCGGCAAATACCCCGTTCCCTTTGTTCTCCAGGAACAAATGATCGGGCGAAACGCCATAAACGCCAACCACACTTCGCGATCCAATAAAGACATCCACATCGCCATCTTGATCAAAGTCGTGGGGCGCAATGGTGGAAATATTTTTAAAAGTGGAAGGGAGCTCATTGTCCGAATTTTGGAACGAGCCTTTGCCATCATTGAGATATAGTCTTGCTCTGTACGATCGCTGCTGGTTCACATTGTTGCCACCGGAACCAACCATCAGGTCCAAATCCCCATCGCTGTCTGCATCAAAGAAGGCCGCGGTAACATCTTCGAAAGAGCGATCTTCATTAAAAACTGCGGAGGGTTTTTGGGTGACTTTTCCATCGCCTTGGTGCAGATAAATAGTGCCTGGCTGACCGTGTGCTCCACCAATAAAAAAGTCATCATTCCCATCTCCATTAACATCGCCAACGGCCAATGACGGACCTTCTTGTGAAAGTTTGCTGTAGATCAGACCTTCATAGTCAAAATCGTTATAGTGATCTTCTTGATGGGCTACCAATGCGTTGGAAGGCAACTCGTTTATGATGGGTGAAGCTCCTTGACTCTTGGGAATGGTATATACACCGGAGGATTCCTTATGGTCCAAGGTCAATTTTTGATTGGCCGCCACATCTTGTAATACCTGGGTCTGGTCATCGGGCCAGATAATCCGGATGGAATCCAATTTTTGTGTTTTGCCCAGGCCAAGAGTCATTCCATAGTCCATGGAAGACTGAAAACCTCTTGAAGGGATAAGTTCTTGGTTAACAATATTGCCATCAAAATAGAATTTGACCAGGGTACCGATTCCAAATTTGTTTTTTTCTGGGCCTTTAAAATCGAGTTGTATGAAATTATTGTCAAGCTGGGACTGGGCATTGTTTCTATAGATGAAGGCCTCTGTGTTCACGTTGTTGATCACCATGTCCAAATCCCCATCATTGTCCAAATCCCCATAGGCAGCACCGTTGGATCGGGTGGGCATATCAAATCCCCATTCTTTGTTGGCATTTTTAAAGGTGATATCGCCATTGTTTTTGTAGGCGTAATTGGGTTGTGGTTTTATGGGCATCTTGTTGATAATGGAATCAATGGATTCCTTTTTCCCGGTCAGTGCCATCTTTTGGATAATTTCATTGGCAAAGAAATCCACAAAGTCAAGATCGGTGAGATCATGGTTGATGCCATTGGTGATAAAGATATCTTTAAGACCGTCATTGTCCATGTCAAAAATAAGACCTGCCCAACTCCAATCCGTGGCATCTATACCACTGTAATAGGCTACTTCTGAAAAGGTGCCATTTCCGTTGTTCAACTGTAGGGTATTTTGAATGTACTGCTGAAAGAAATCCTTGCTCTGCTTTAGCTCAAAGACATTGTACCCTTCAAATTCCATAACGGATTTTACACGTTGCTCATGCTCTGGGAGCATGTCGGTGATAAAAATGTCATTATGGCCATCGTTGTTGATGTCCGCAATATCGATTCCCATGGCCGACAGGCTTAAATGGGAGGTCCAATCCTTGATTTCTTCGGAAAACGTCCCATCCTGTTGGTTGATGTATAGATAATCCCTTTCATAAAAATCGTTGGAGACATAGATATCGGGGTAGAGGTCATTGTTAAGGTCGGTAATCATAACCCCGAGCCCAAAGCCTATAAGGCTTCCATAAATTCCTGCATCGTCACTTACATTCACAAATTTACCATCGTCATTTCTGAGCAGCATGTCGCCCACTCCCCTAAAGATGTGGGGTACACCCTCCCAATCCTGGGCACGGACTTCCCTTTGTTCGGCATAGCCCAGACTACTAACAGGAATATTGCTGTTGTTTAGAATGTAGGCATCCAGGTCACCATCTTTGTCGTAATCGAAAAAAGTTGCATGGGTAGTAAATCCGGTCTTGGCCAAATTGTATTCTTCGGCTTTTTCAGTAAAGGTCAAATCCCCATTGTTGATATACAGGTCGTTGTCATGGTTGTTTCCTTCCATATTTCCTGCATTGCTCACATAGATGTCCAACAATCCATCTTGGTTGATATCTACCATGACCACCCCGGTAGACCATGGCTTGTTGCCCATGATCCCGGCACTTTCGGAGATATCCTCAAATTTTAGGTCTCCCTTGTTCAGGTATAAACGATTGGGAACCATATTCCCGGTCAGATAAATATCTGAAAGGCCATCGTTGTTGATGTCCCCAATGGCGACTCCTCCGCCATTATAAAAATTACGGTATTTAAAAATGTTGAAATTTTTCTGGTTTTCCACAGTGTTCACAAAAGTGACCCCGGTTTCCGAGGAAGGCAATAGACTGAACAAAGTTTCGGTTTCGCCCTTGGATTTATCCGCCTGATCTGAACCACAGGAAGCCAGTAGCAGCGTAAGGCAGATTATTTTAAAAACATTTACGTTCATCTTCATCTGAGTTATTTTTTAGCCCAAAAAATTGGGGAGGCATTATTTCTACCAACAATAAATACCGTTTTGTTGCCAATGGTTATTTTTTCAATGGATCTAACGGCTCCGGAAACTTCCATTCCGCTGTTATTGAGGTAGGTAAAGTTTTCATTTTCATCTTGTTGCAAAATTAGCCCATGGGAAGCATCCATACGTCCCAATTGGGTGCTAATTTCAAAGTTGTTACCAAAGATCAGGAGTTCTGGTTTCCCGTTGCCCGTCAGGTCATGTGGAAGCATAGCTTGTACAACGGATGCCTGAGCCAATCCTGGTAACCGCTTTTTGGTAAACGCGCCATTTCCATCATTGACAAAATAGCAACTGGCCAGTTCATAGACCTTTTTTGTTTGGGCTTTATCCAATTGATCTGCACCGAATAACTCTTCTATGGAAGCCTTTGCAAAATCTGCATAAGACAGAAAGTCCTTGTTCAGGAACGGCATTTGTTTTACCAACTCGTCTTTGGAGGCAAATGGTGTCTCCGTGCCTTTGTGGTAGTGGGTCACTACGGGCTCAATAGATCCATTGGCATCAAAATCGTTGATGTATAGGGTTATTGGTTCTGAATGGCTGGCCTTTAACTTGCTGTTTAGACCCCAATTACCGCAAACCAGGTCAAGGTCACCGTCCTGGTCCAAATCTGTGGTTTTGACCACGTTCCACCAGCCGTGGGTAGCTTCCAAACCGTTGTTTTTTTGAAGACTGAAAATTCCGCCCTTGTTCAAAAATATGGAAATGGGCATCCAGTGGCCTACCACAATTAAATCCAAATACCCATTGCGATCCAGATCTACCGAATATACATCCTTGATGTTTCCGATGGTTTGAAGTTCTGGAATAAACTTTTGGGTAAGCGCTTCGTATTTCCCTTCCTCATTTTGTTTTAAATAAAACTGTTCTGGAGTTTTGCCATACTGGGATGGAACTTGATCTGAAACGATTACAATTTCATCGGTACCGTCTTTGTCAAAATCGGCAGTGATAACTTTGGACGCATTGGTTTCCATTGAGGGAAGCAAGGTAGTGTCCAATTCAAAATGTCCGTTTGAATTGATATATAAGCGCGGCTGCAATGGTTTACCTTCCGGATATTCGTTACCACCACTGACTACGATCAGATCTAGGAAATCATCGTCATTGGCATGAAAAAAGGCATGTGAGGTATCTTCGTTGACAGCATTGGCAGCAAAGAGATTGTTTTGTGCACTATCGAAACCACCCTTGGAATTTTGGACATATAGCACCGAACTTTGTTTTTTGGCACCGCTAATAAATAAATCCTCCAACCCGTCAAGGTTTATGTCCCCAACGGATATGTCAGGGCCTTCATTGGAATTGGCAAAGGGAATCAAGGGTTCTCGATCAAAATCCAGGGAAGTGGTTTCCTTATGGGTATAGGAAATAACCGAATTCAGCTGATGGAAAAGCGTGTTGGGGTTATTGGAGACGTATTTCCATTGCTTTAAGGGAGCATCGCCTTTTTTTAGTCTGAGATTGTTTGGTGCCGACAGATTATAATGGGTTTCAAAAGTACCGTCGGGCCAAATCACCTGAAGGGAGTCTACAATCGTGTCTTTACCAAGTCCAATATGCATAAGGGGAGCTATGGACGATAAGTAGCCCTTGGAAATATAGTTTTCTTGCGTAATTACTTGGGATTTTGAATGGGAAATGACCTTGGTTCCCAAACCAAATCTATTTTGGGGTCCGGCATCGAGGTGTATGCTTAAATAATTACCTGGATTACCGGTATTTTCCATGATATATGCCTCATCATCCACATTGTTGACCACCAAGTCCAGGTCGCCATCATTATCGAGGTCCGCATACACACTTCCATTGCTAAATGAATCTTCCAGTCCTAACCATTCTTCGGTGGTGTCCGTAAATTTAGCCTCGCCAATATTTTTGAACACATAATTGGGGATGTGTTTTACTGGGATTTCCTCGATGAGGGGCATATCAGACTGCTCCATTCCCTGTGATAATCGTTTTTGGATGTTGTCATTGGAAATGAAATTGATAAAATCCATGTCGTTGGTGGCCCCTTTTATCCCATTGGAGATAAACACATCTTTGAGTCCGTCATTGTCAAAATCAGCCAAAAGGGCGCCCCAAGACCATTCAGTGGCAGCTATACCGCTCAGGTTCCCAATTTCTGCAAAATTTGCACCACCAAGATTCAGGTGAAGGGTGTTTTGCATGTACTGTGGAGCATATCCGTTTTTTAAATATTGTTGGTAGATGGGATAGCTATATTCCAAACCTGAAGTTTTATAGGTCATCAGGTTTTCTGGTAACATGTCCAGGGAAACAATATCGGAAAGACCATCATTATTGATATCAGCTATGTCGTTGCCCATGGAAAAATGGGTGGTGTGTCCTAATTTCCCATCATCGCTGGAAATAATCTCCTTAAACGTTCCATCTTTTTGGTTGAGGTATAAATAATCGTTTTCGAAAAAATCGTTGCCCACATATATGTCAGGGAAACCATCGTTGTTGATATCACTTACCGAAAGCCCAAGACCATAGCCGCTTTTGCCCTGATAGATACCGGCCTTGGTGCTCACATCAATATAGGTGCCTTTATCATTTTCGTAGAGCCGATCGCCGGATAATGAATCAACCGTTTTGCGTTGGGCACCTCTGCCATAAGCCCTATTTGGATAAACAGAATGGTTCATCAGGTACATGTCCAGGTCACCATCCAAATCGAAATCAAAAAAGGCGGCATGCGTGGAAAATCCTGAAAAGTCCAAATTATACTTTTTTGCTTCTTCCTTAAAAGTGGGTATTCCATTGGCCCCCACTCCCTGATTTACAAATAATAGATTCCTGCCTTTTAGCGAACCATAATTGCCCACCTTGCAGACATAAATGTCCAGAAGGCCATCGTTGTTGATGTCCACGGATGTTACCCCAGTCGTCCAACCATCACTATTCTGTATGCGGGCTTTGCCGGTGATATTTTCAAATTGGAAATTTCCTTTGTTGATATAAAGTTGATCATTGACCTGGTTTCCGGTAAAATAAAGATCTAGTAATCCGTCATTATTGAAATCTCCCGAGGCAACACCGGCTCCATTATAATAATACAGGTAGTTCAAGATATTCAGTTCCGGAGTATCTGTAAGGATATTGGCAAATTTTATGTTGGATTTTGAGGACGGAACCTTTTTAAAAAGTGTTGTTGGTTCCTTTCCGCAAGATGCGAGACAAATTACCAAAATAAGTATGTAGCACCATTCTTTTTTCATGAATCAACCTGTTTATTGCATGCCTGCAATAAGGTACTATACCGGCGTAGGGCCGGAACCCAAAAATTGGTTTAATATAAGTGACTGAGACCTAACTAGGAATAGATGAAGTGTTAATTTCTTTAGTATACAAGAGATTTAATTCCAGAACAATGCATACAACACGGCCAACACCAACATTACGGCAAATGCTCCAATGTTAAAGATTGGACTGGTTTTGAACAAGCCTTTGGACAATGGGATTCCCTTGGCATCATCTTCACCTTTATTTTGCCGTAGGCTCACCAAAATAATAATCAACATTGTCAATAGTGCGGTGTAGCCCATTTGGTCTAGGAAGGGGACATCCACAAATAACGAACTGGAAGACCATCCTTTTGGTGCAACTTTAAAATACAATGCAATTGGGATGGAAACCAAAGCACCTACTATGGCCGCCCTGTTTGTTGTTTTCTTCCAGAAAAGACCTAACAGAAAGACCGCCAAGATACCTGGACTAACTATTCCTGTGTATTCCTGGATGAATTGAAAAGCTTGATCTATTCCACCCAACAAAGGTGCCATAATGGAAGCAATGATCAATGCAACTGCTGCCGTAAGGCGACCCACATTGACCGTTTTCCTATCGCCTGCATTTTTATTGATGTATTGACGATAAATGTCCATTGTAAAGATGGTGGATGTGGAATTGAGCATTGAAGCCAATGAGGAAACAATGGCAGCCGCAAGTGCTGCAAATGCCAAACCTTTTAGTCCAACCGGCAAGAATTGCAATAACCAAGGATAGGCTTTATCTGCCTGTTCCAAACTGGGTAAATTATTGGAGGCCGCATCACCCAGACCGGACAAAATTTGTGGATCGTTCACCATAATATAGGCTGCAATCCCTGGTATGACCACGATCAATGGAATGATAAGCTTTAAACCGGCTGCCAACAAAATCCCTTTTTGCGATTCCCTAAGCGATTTGGCCGCCAGGGTCCGTTGGATGATATATTGGTTGAATCCCCAATAATAAAGATTGGCCACCCATAGTCCACCCACCAAGACCCCTAGGCCTGGTAAGTTTTTGTACTCAGGATTGGATTTGTCCAATATCATTGCAAATTTTTCAGGTACAGTGTCGTACACGATTTTCATTCCCTCCATTACGCCTTCGCCACCAGAAACGGAATTCAAGGCCAAATAGGTTGTAACCAAACCTCCAAGAACCAAGAACACCACCTGGATCACATCTGTCCATGCCACCGCAGATAACCCTCCGTACAGGGAATAGGCCGCAGCAAACAAAGCAAGTCCGATGATACTGTACATCATTGGAATGCCCATAATGGTTTCCATGGCCAATGCTCCCAGATATAGTACCGAGGCTAGATTGACAAACACATAAAGGGCGATCCAAAAAAGTGCTAGAATGGTCTTTAAGGTTGTGGAAAATCTTTTTTCCACGAATTCGGGAATGGTATAGAGTCCTTTCTCAATAAATATGGGTAAAAAATATTTACCAACAATGATCAGTGTTAATGCTGCCATCCATTCATAGGAGGCAATGGCAAGTCCTACTGCAAAACCTGAACCTGACATTCCAATAAACTGTTCGGCGGAAATATTGGCTGCAATCAGCGATGCCCCAATAGCCCACCACGGGAGGGATTTACTGGCCAAGAAATAGTCCTCGGCATTTTTTTGATGCCCTTTTTTATCCCGGGAGACCCAAAGGCCAACACCTAGGATAAGTACGGCGTACAATGCAAAAACTAGATAATCCCACGAACTGAATGAAGATGTCATAACTTGGTAAAGGTTGTTTGGTTGTAAGGTATTCCCTTGTTGCTAATTTAAAAAAAAAGGTCGCCAAAAATTTTTGACAACCTTTTTTTAGTTTCATTAAATTCCTAGTAACCTGGGTTTTGAACCAAGTTTGGATTAGCCAGAAGCTGAGGATTAGGAATTGGGAACAGTTTATATGTGTCGTTGCCAACAGAGTTGGAGGCTTTGAACTCCCATTGTCTGGTGTATTGTCCAAAACGAATCATATCGTTCCTTCTCCAAGTCTCTGCATAAAGCTCTCGTGCTCTTTCATCCAATAAATCGGATTCGGAAACAGTACCAAGTGCTGTGGCACCTCTAAGTACACGAAGCTCATTTACCATGGCTGTTGGGTCACCTCCACTGCGCATCATGGCCTCGGCCTTCATTAGGTGGGCATCTGCATATCTGAAAATGATTTCGTGGTTAGTGAATCCACCATTGTAACGTGCACCGTATTTCTGAACACGGATACCGGTTCTTTCGCTGTTGTTGATCAAGCTGTTTGCACCGCCTCCATCAACAAACTCTCTAGAGAATACCAAAGGATTTCCAGGACGATCGGTCAATGGGGTTCCATCCAAATCGTACTGTTGACCTACCAAGAATCCAAATCCTACATTGGAACCAAGTTCGAAACCATCGTCGCTTTCCTCAGTTTGGTCAGCTCCTGTAAATGGAGTTCCTCCTGGAGGTACACCACCTCTACGCTCTTCCTGTCCGTCAATGGCATTACCATCACTGTCCAATCTGTTGTTGTTGGCATCACCTTCAAAGAGGTCATAGTATTCAGCTAGCGTACTGAACCCATTCCATCCACCACCACCGTTGGAGGTAGAGTTATAGTGCAATCCGTTGTAGATTCTGTTACCGGTACCGGCGGCTAGCCACCAAATGGTCTCGGTATCAGGGGAATCCCTGAACAGATCAAAGTACCCAGCTTGAAGGGCGTAACCTTCAGCGGTAATTTCATCAACAAGAGCAATAACTTGTGCCATATCACCGGCATCTGGGCTTCCGCCTCCTCCAGTTAATTGGTTAACGAAGATATGCTTGTTCAATAGCACCTTGGCCTTAAGGAATCTGGCGGCGGCTTTGCTACCAGTCTGGTTACCAGCACCGCTGCTTGCAGCAACAGAAGGTAAATTGGCAATGGCCGCATCAATGTCAGCAAGAATAAAGTCAACGGCAGCCTGGCCTGACAACACCTCCGGTATGGAAGAAGAAGGAAGGCTGGTATCCCTTACGGGTACTTGTCCGAACAAATCCAAGATAATGTACATGGAGTAAGCTCTTAAGAAGCTGGCATCTCCAATGTTCTGAGGTGTTGGATTACTTCTGGAATCCAAAATCTGGGAAGCTACCAACTGGTTGGCGTTCCATTGATTAAACGGAGTTACGATATCGGTAGCTTCTGCATTCCACTCATGGGTATGCAAATTTCTCCATCTACCGTTATCCCCCCAGTCGGTTCCCCTAGTAGGAACCAAGGCGGCATCCGTTGTTACTTCATCCAAGGCAAATTTGGCAGCTTGGTCAGCATATTGTCCTGCAATGGTGCTGTACAAACCTTCAACCCCGGAAGTTGGGTCTGCTAGACCCTGAAAACCTGCACTAATGATAGAATCGGTTTCCTCAATCTCCAAGTCAGTACAAGAAACAATGGTTCCTACTGACAGTAAGGTCAACAAATAAAATCTTATTTGGTTTCTTTTCATGATAAACAATTTTTTTAATTAAAATGATGCGCTAATTCCTAGTGTGAATGTTCTTGCAGCTGGGAAAGCCGCCCAGTCAATACCTCTTGTAGGAATACCTGAACCCAAATCCCCTGTCTGTACGGTTACTTCGGGATCAATACCGGTGTAGTCCGTAATCAAGAAGATATTCTGACCTGTCAATGAGAAACGAAGTGACTTCAAAAGTCCATCGCCGCTAACTGGCCAGTTATAACCAAGGGTGGCATTCTGCAATCTTACAAAATCACCACTTTCCAAGAAGCGCGTTGACACATCTGCAGAAGCACCACCTGCTTCGCCACTTGTAATAACATCTTGTGTTACGTTTCTGGCGTTGTTGATGGAACCTGCAGTAAAGAATCCGTTGGCTGAGTTATTGTACACATGGAACCCAAATTGACCTGCAAAATAGGCCGAAGCGTCCCAGTTTTTAACCCTTAAGTTCAGGGAGAGACCAGTTGTAATATCTGGTAGGGCATCTTCTCCAATAAAGGTTTGGTCACCAATTGGGTCACCTACACCGTTTCCGTCCACATCCCTGTAGATTGGGAAACCGTCAGAATCAAAACCTTCGAAGATCGCCATATAGTAAGAGAACAAGGACTGTCCGGCCTCAAATCGCTGGGCAAATGCACCAGAAAGACCTTGACCGTTGATTTCCCCTGTGTTTACTGAACTGGCGAAATCTTGCACTTCATTCTCATTGTACGCAATGTTAAATGCGGTAGAGAAGTTTACATCCTCTGTCTGAACCCAGTCATAGTTGAAAGCAAATTCGATACCTTGGTTGATGATGGTTGCATCTTGGTTACCGAACTGGAATGGATCAACCGCTGGAGCAGCAGGAGGTGTTTGAAGCAATACATCTGTAGTTTCATTTCGATATACATCTATACTACCACTGAATCTATCGTTGTTGAATCCGAAATCAAGACCTACGTTAAGGTTCAAGGTTGGCTCCCACTGAAGGTCTGGAACATCTGTCGCTACAATGGCAAGACCAGTTGGGTTGATGGTAAGGTCATTTTGAATACCTAATCCACCAAATCTTTGTCTGGCAACAAAGTTACCATAACCTAGACCATCCTGGTTACCTGTGATACCAGCACTTAATCTTAATTTTAAGGTAGAAACACTGTCTCCTACAAAGTCCTCTTCAGAGAGTTTCCAGGCAAAAGCACCGGAAGGGAAATAACCATATTGGTTTTCAGGACCAAAACGGGAAGATCCATCCGCTCTTAAGGTTGCAGTAAACAAATACTTATCGTTCAAGGTGTAGTTAATACGACCAAAGAAGGACTGAAGCTCATCTGTAAAATCGAACAAATCGGCAACCACCGCGGTAACCCTTCTGTCTCCACCAAAGCCGACTACTTCACCAGCAACAACGTCTGGGAACAGTCTGTTCACCACAATTCCTCCAGTGGAATCATTAAAATAGAACTGCTGGAAACTACCACCAATACCGGCGGCGTTACTATTCACAGTAGTGATTAAATCCTGTCCCATTTCATTAAGGTCGGTTGTGGAGAATCCTCTACCATTGGAGCTAAGTCCGAATTCCTGGAAATCTTGATAGGAGTAACCCACCAAAATGTCCAATGCTGAATTATCAAAGTCTTTACGATAATTCAAAGTGGCCTCAATCAGTCTGTTTTCTTTATTCAAAGTATTGTAGAAAGCAGCACCGGTTTCCTCAATTCCCGTCAAGTTCTGAACATTGGAGGAAATAGCGGAAATGGACTCACTCTCAGATTTGTCATAACCCAAATTCACTTTTGCGGTAAGTTCAGGCGTTAGCTTGTACTCTATGGAACCATTGATCAAAGCCCTATCGGTAAAAGTCTGAAGCTGTGTATAGGCCAAGAGGTTGGCAGGCAAAATCTGCGTACCACCATCAGTAAAATCGGCACTTGTTGGCCAAGTAGGGTTAGCAGAATAAACAGCTCCCAATACATCTCCACGGAAACCTGCTGTTGCACTAAAGGGTGCAGTTTCATCATTGGTCCGGGAAATAGTGGCATTAAGACCTAAAGTCAATTTGTCGTCCAAGAAACGGTGAACTGCATTAACCCTTCCGGTAATACGCTCCAAATCGGTCTTTTTAACGATACCAAATTGCTTTCCGTAGCTAAAAGTAGCCCTTACGTTTCCTGAACCATAATTATGGGAATAGGAAATGTTGTTGTTGGTGGAAGTGGCATTTCTTGTGATGAAATCTTGCCAATCCGTGTTGGCACCGAAATCAACGTCAGAAGCATTACCCCCAAATTGGGTCACTGCAGACAAGAATTGATTACGATCTAGCAAATCGTACTCCCTGATTGGGTTGGAGAAACTCAAATTGGAAGTAAATTCAATAACTCCACCTTGACCGGACTTACCACTCTTGGTAGTAATGATAACAACACCATTGGCACCCCTGGATCCATAGATAGCGGTAGCAGAGGCATCCTTAAGGATACTGATGCTCTCAATATCATTCGGATTCAAGAAGTTCAACGGGTTTCTAACTGCAGTCTGGCCAAAACCGGTATCACCAGCAGGAGAGGTATTACCTCCGGCCAATGGAATACCATCCACAACGAAGAGTGGATTGTTGTTGGAACGTACCGAGTTGGAACCCCGAATGTTCACCTGAATGGCTGCACCAGGCTCACCACTGGAAGCGGAAATGTTAACACCGGCGGTTTTACCTTGGATCAACTGTTCGGGTGATGCGATAACACCACCGTTAAAGTCTTCTGAGGTAACCGCGGTAACAGATCCTGTAGCATCCTTCACCGTAGTGGTACCATAACCAATGATCACCACCTCATCCAAGGCTTGCGCATCTTCCTGAAGGGTGACATTAATAGTGGTCTGTCCATTTACTGGAATCTCCACCGTGGTATAACCAATGTAGCTAAACACCATGACGGCAGCAGCGTCAACACCGCTAAGGGTATAATTACCATCAAAATCGGTTTGCGTACCATTGGTCGTGCCCTTAACAAGAACACTTGCTCCCGGTAAAGGCCCGTTAACGTCGGTAACAGTACCAGATACCGTTTGTGCTTTTGCCAATCCAAAGCATAAAAATGCCCCAGAAAGCAAAATGCTTTTTAGTAGCGTAATCTTCATAAATAATTAATTTTAAGTTTAGTTAATTTCAATTCAATTGTTAAACATATATAAAAAAAAAGTTAATTGGTAGTTACGTGGAGTACGAAATGTAACGAAAACGGTTTCGTGTTGATAACTTTGAGATATTGTGAGTTTGATAAGTCTATTAAGTTTTAATTATCCTTATCACAATTTTTCATCAAAGTTTTAGTATTATTAGCAATTTGATAGCTAATATACTATTTTATTTTTTAACGAAATTTTGGCCTTTTTCTGTCAATTTGTTGAAGCTGCCCCAACAATTAATTATGTTAAAAAAATTTGACGCAGATGGGTAACTAATGTATATTGGCTAACTTCAAAAAACTAACGGATTTAAACTCAAAAACGGTTGAAACCAAAGATCACGCTAAAGGATATTGCAAGGGAATTGGAAGTCTCGATTTCCACTGTTTCCAAAGCACTTAAAAACAGTGAGGAAATCAGTAGGGACACCAAGGAAAAAATCCAGGCATTTGCCAAACTTTATAACTACCGCCCCAACAATATTGCCATTAGTCTCAAAAACAAGAGAACCAAGAATATTGGAGTGGTCATTCCGGATATTGTACACCATTTTTTTACTACGGTGATCAGGGGCATAGAAAAATATGCCAACGCACGCGGTTATAATGTCATCGTGTGCTCCTCCGATGAGTCCTTTGATAGGGAAGTGATCAATATGGAGATGCTGGCGAATGGCAGTATTGATGGGTTTATAATGTCCCTTTCTTCGGAAACACAGCTTAAGAACGACTATAACCATTTAAAAGAAGTCACCGAACAAGGTATTCCAGTAGTACTTTTTGACAGGATAACCCATGAAGTGGAATGTGATAAGGTCATAATCGACGATCAATTGGGGGCTTATATGGCGGCAAAAAAAATGATTGACCAAGGGCGGAAAAAAATTGGTCTGATCACAACGGCGGATTATCTCAGCGTTAGCAAGGAGCGTACCGATGGTTACCGGAAAGCGCTCGTGGAACACGGCTTGGAAATTGATGAATCCAGGATTTTGAAATTGTCGTCCATGGACATGGATGAAGAACTCATTGAAAACTTCTTCGAATCAGCAGATATGGATGCCGTGCTCTGTGTAAACGAGATCTTTGCTGTCTTTGGCATGCGTTTAATGCAAAAGAAGGGCCTACGGATTCCAGAAGACATGTCATTTATTGGGTTTACCGATGGATTTCTTTCGCAGTACGCCAATCCAAGTCTCACCGTAATTGCCCAACACGGACAAAAAATGGGGGAGATCTCCGCCCAGATGCTTATTGAAAAAGTGGAGAGCGAAGCCGAGGTGGAAACCTACCAAACAAAAATTTTGGAGCCCACTTTGGTGGTAAGGGATTCTACAATTAACTAAGTTTGCATTTGTTTTGGATGTCCCCAGTTGGATTTCCAACTAATTACTTAGCGCTTATCTCCTAACATCATGAATCAAGATTATATTCTAGCGGACCCTTGGTCCATTATAGAGGAGGGTTTTGACAAAGATCGTGTAAAATCTTCCGAAAGCTTGTTTAGTATTGGCAATGGGGCCATGGGCCAACGTGCCAATTTTGAAGAACACTACTCGGGCCCAACTTTTCAAGGCAGTTATATTGCTGGGGTCTATTATCCGGACAAAACCCGTGTGGGATGGTGGAAAAATGGATACCCGGAATACTTCGCCAAAGTATTGAATGCCCCCAATTGGATCGGAATAGATGTTTTTGTTGATGGAAATCCCCTTGACCTGAACCATTGCACCTCCGTAAAGAATTTTAGAAGGGAGCTCAATATGCGCGAAGGCTGGTATGGCCGGAGCTTTGTCGCCATAACCGAACAAGGTATTGAGCTATCCGTTAAAGTGATTCGGTTTTTGAGCTTAGATTTGGACGAGCTTGGTGCCATTTCTTATGAGATTACCCCGGTCAACCAAGATGTACAAATTGCATTCCATCCCTATTTGGATAGTGGTATAACCAACGAGGATAGCAACTGGGACGACAAGTTTTGGAACACTACGTCCGTGCACCAGGAAGAAACGCAGGCCTTTATCGGGGCGCATACCATGAAAACCAATTTTGCCACCTGCACCTTTATGCAGGCCAGGGCCGAAAGTAACGGGGTTTCAATTGCCGCCAAACCAGGCAAAAAGAATGAAACCTATGTAGCCCTGGAATTTGACCATAAGGTTCCCAAGGGCGAAAAGATGGTACTTACCAAATTTGGGGGTTACACCGTTTCCCGAAACCATGAAGCGTCCCAATTGATGGATGCGGCAAAAGAAGTGCTTCAGGGTGCCTCCAATTTGGGATTTGATGCCCTTCTTGCCCAACAAAAGGAGGCTTGGTCCAAGATTTGGGAAATGAGCGATATCAATATTGAGGGTGATGTAAAGGCACAACAAGGAATCCGGTTCAACATCTTCCAGCTGAACCAGACCTATTTGGGCAAGGACTCAAGACTCAACATTGGGCCCAAAGGCTTTACTGGAGAGAAATATGGTGGCAGTACCTATTGGGACACAGAGGCCTATTGCCTGCCATTTTATATGGCAACAAAGAACCAAGAGGTAGCCTGGAGTCTACTGGAATACCGCTACAATCATTTGGACAAGGCCATTGAAAATGCCCAAAAATTGGGATTCACCAATGGGGCAGCACTATATCCCATGGTCACCATGAACGGGGAAGAATGCCATAACGAATGGGAAATAACCTTTGAGGAAATCCATAGGAACGGGGCCATAAGCTTTGCCATTTTTAATTATCACAGATACACTGGGGATTATAGCTATATCCCCAAAATGGGATTGGAAGTGTTGATTGGGGTTGCCAGATTTTGGCATCAACGGGTCAATTTCTCGGAGGACAAACAAAAATATGTCATGCTGGGAGTTACGGGGCCCAATGAATATGAGAATAATGTCAACAACAACTGGTACACCAACTATTTGGCCAAATGGTGCATAGATTATGCGTTGGACCAAATTGAAACCGTAAAAACCAACTTTGCCAGCGACTATGCCCGTATTGTTACCAAAACAAAAATCACTCCCGAAGAACTAGGGGATTGGGCCAAAGTGGCCGGAAATATGTTCTTTCCATTCTCCGAAAAGCACGAGGTGTTTTTACAACAAGATGGCTTTCTGGACAAGGAAATGGTCAAAGTGCAGGATTTGGACAGGAGCCAGCGACCTATCAACCAAAAATGGAGTTGGGACAGGATTTTACGTTCGCCCTATATAAAACAGGCCGATGTGCTCCAAGGCTTTTACTTTTTCGAGGATCACTTTGATTCGGATACGCTGGAAAAGCACTTTGATTTTTATGAACCCTTTACCGTTCATGAATCTTCCTTATCTCCTTGTGTGCACAGTATCCAGGCTGCCAAATTGGGGAGAATGGAACAGGCTTATACATTTTATCTAAGAACCTCCCGCCTCGATTTGGATGATTACAACAAAGAGGTGGAGGAAGGACTTCACATCACTTCCATGGCAGGAACATGGATGAGTATAGTGGAAGGATTCGCAGGGATGCGAATTTTGGAGGATAAATTGAACTTTAGTCCGCAATTGCCGGATCAATGGGATTCTTACAGTTTCAAAATCAATTTTAGGAACCAGATTTTGACGGTGACCGTTACCAAAACAGGAGCCATCTTTGAAATAACTGGAGAAAGTGAATTGGAAATTGTGGTCGATGGGTCAGTGCTAAATTTGGTGCCAGGAAAGCCAAATTCGTTATGAAGCTTAAGCCTTACATATCCACTTTAGTATGTATTGTGATTATCGCTTCCTGCGGGGATGAACCAAAGCCCCAAAATCAAGAACAGCAAATGGAGAAAAAGGCAGTTGTATACCAAGTTTTTACCCGACTTTTTGGAAATACCAATACCGCCAATAAACCTTGGGGTACCATAGAAGAAAATGGCGTGGGTAAATTTGCCGATTTTTCGGACAGGGCATTGTCCGAGATCAAAGATTTGGGGATTACCCATATTTGGTACACCGGCGTGCCGCACCATGCACTCATCAATGACTACAGCTCCTATGGGATTTCCAATGATGACCCAGATGTCGTGAAGGGGAGGGCGGGTTCTCCCTATGCCGTTAAGGACTATTACAACGTGAACCCGGATTTGGCCCTAGATCCAGACAAGCGTTTGGGGGAATTCAAGGAACTGGTGGCAAGAACACATGCCGCCGGGATGAAGGTGATTATTGATATTGTTCCCAACCATGTGGCCCGCGACTACCACGGTTTGACCAATCCAAAAGGGGTCAGCGATTTTGGGGCCTCAGACGATACGTCCAAGGAATATGACGTCAACAACAATTTCTATTATATACCCAATACGGCATTTAGCGTGCCAGAATGGCAAAATGGTTATCAGCCATTGGGAGGTGAACCAAATGGACTGGCTGATGGTAGATTTAGGGAATATCCTGCCAAATGGACGGGAAATGGGTCGCGGTTGGCCCAGCCCCACTTCAATGATTGGTACGAAACCGTTAAGGTTAACTATGGGGTCCGACCGGATGGCACAAAGGATTTTGATGAACTTCCGGAAGGAATGGAAGACCTAGGGTACCTGGAACATTTTAATTTTTGGAAAGACAAGACCGTGCCAGATTCCTGGTTAAAGTTCAGGGATATTGTTTTGTATTGGTTGGATTTTGGGGTGGACGGGTTCCGGTACGATATGGCCGAAATGGTGCCTGTGGAATTTTGGAGTTTTCTCAACTCCAATATCAAGATGAAGAACCCCGATGCTTTTTTGTTGGCCGAAGTCTACAACCCACAGCTTTATCGAGAATATATTCACAAGGGAAAAATGGACTACCTCTATGATAAAGTGGAACTTTATGATAGCATCAAGCACATCATGAAGGGCTATGGATGGACGGATCATATTCCTGTGGTGCAAAAGGGCATGGCAGATATAGAGCACCATATGTTGCACTTTTTGGAAAATCATGATGAGCAACGGATCGCCAGTCCAGAATTTGCCGGCAACGCCCAATTGGGAAAACCGGCCATGGTGGTATCCGCTACCTTGAGCACCTCGCCTACCATGATTTATTTTGGCCAGGAAGTTGGGGAGCCTGGGGCAGAAGACGCTGGTTTTGGAAAGCCTTCGCGCACCTCTATTTTCGATTATATTGGTGTGCCCCATCATCAACGTTGGGTAAATCACAAAACATTTGATGGAGGCTTACTGGGCGAAGAAGAAAAAAACCTAAGGGATTTTTATAAGCGACTCCTCAATTTTACAATCTCCAGTAAAGCCTTGATGGGAACCTATCAGGAAATTCACTTTTACAACAAGGAACACACGGAAGGTTATGACCATAGGGTGCTCTCTTATGTAAGATGGAAAGCCGATGAAAAACTGGTGATCATCTCCAATTTTGATGCGGACAAATCCTATGATCTCGATCTTAAGATTCCTGCTGAATTGATTTCCAAGTGGGATTTGACACAACCGGAGTATCTATTGAAAGAAGAGCTATACGGAAACGTAAATCCCGTTCTTAAGATTGAAAATGGACAAGGTTCCGTCAATCTCAAACTTGGGCCATTGGAATCCTATATCCTTCGTGTTCAGGAATAAAGTAAAACGGACCACAAAACTGTGGTCCGCTTAAGTTAAGAGGTCGGTTAATTGCGTTTATTCCTTAGTTGCTGTTTTTTGGTAAACCAGTGCAATAACAGCACCAACTATACCATAGTAGATAATATCCAAGATCCCGGATGCCAAATGTCCCGTTAGGTCCATGAAATTTGCCGTGGCATACCAAATCAGTCCTACAGCAATCCCTAGCAATGCGCCAATCCAAGCACCAAACTGAAACCCATGTCCCATGGAATGGTGTCCACGTGCCCACTTGCTATAAAGAGTGCTCACAATGAAAGCTCCTACCAGATTACCAAGTGCGATCATGGCCATGTCAGGCGGATCTTTCATTACATTTACAATAGAGTGTTGTTCCAAAAAATCTGCCGCTGCGATACCCCAAATAAGATATCCCAGAAAAAACATCACTACGGCACCAACCAAGGTGGCCAGTAAATTGGATTTAGAAAACATGTCAGTTAATTTATTGGTTATTAATATGATAAAAATATTAAATAAAAATTAACAACCTGATAAAAACCGCATCAATCAATTGAATTATTCGTATTTCGATGGAAGATTGAGGTGTTTTTATTGAAATGAAATTGTATGCAAATTCCATTTTCAAATTGTATTTTTAACCAAAAATGATACAGAATGAAAAAAAGGTTACTTTGGTTGATATGTACTGTTTTTTTAATCAAAGGTTGCGGGATGATCGGGTCTGATCCATTGGTCATTGGCCATAGGGGGGCTATGGGCCATGAAACTGAAAATACCTTGGCATCCATGCAAAAGGCTCTCGATTTGGGAGTGGACATGATCGAGATAGATGTGTTTAAGATTGATAGTGGTGAAATTGTGGTTTTCCATGATGAAAGGGTAGAAAGACTTACCAATGGCGGGGGAAATATCGAGGAATACAACATAGTGGATCTTCATCAACTTTTGTTGGATGGCAACCATAGGATTCCCATGCTCCAGGACGTATTAAAGTTGATCAATAACCAAGTGGCCTTAAACATAGAGCTGAAAGGGGCCAATACCGCGGATAGGGTGAACTTTATCACCAATTACTACATCAAGGAAAGGGGATGGGCCCCGGAAAACATCCTGATTTCCAGTTTCAGATGGGACGAGTTAAGGGAAATTCGCAGACTAAACCCAACCGCTCAGATTGCCGTGCTTACGGAAGGTGACCCCCTGGAAGCCATTGAAGTGGCAAAGGAACTTAATGCCGTGGCCATAAACCCCAATTACGAAACACTTACCAAAGAAAATACAGACAAAATGCAGGATGAAGGCTTTGCAGTATATACCTGGACAGTCAATGAGCCTGCAGATATTGATAAAATGAAGGAGTTTGGTGTAGACGGAATCATCACCAATTATCCGGAACGGGTGAATTAATGTACGATGTGATTATTGTTGGGGGTGGTGCCGCTGGCTTCTACGCCGCAATCCATGTGGCCGAACTGTCCCCTGGTTTGAAAATTGCCATATTGGAGAGAGGCAAAAACGTACTCTCCAAAGTTAGGATTTCTGGAGGGGGAAGATGCAATGTTACCCATGGGGAATTTTCACCCCAAGAGTTGGCACTGAATTATCCTCGTGGCCAAAGAGAGCTCCTTGGGCCTTTCCACAAACATGGCCCTGGAGATGTCATGGATTTTTTTGAAAAAAGGGGAGTGCCCCTAAAAATTGAAGGGGATGGTAGGGTTTTCCCGGTGAGCGACAATTCACAATCCATAATAGATTGTTTGGTTGGAGAAGCCGAAAGACTTGGGGTCAAAGTCCTCAAAAACAGCGGTGTCAATCAGCTTACCAGGCTTGCTGACGATGATCTTTGGCAGGTGACCACCATGAACAAGCATTACACGGCCAAAAAAATACTTCTGACGCCAGGGAGCAGTCCCAAAATTTGGAAACTCTTGGAGCAATTGGGGCATTCCATAGTGAATCCGGTTCCTTCATTGTTCTCATTCAATATTAAGGATACAAGGCTTGAAGGGGTGCAAGGACTAAGTGCGTTCGTGCACGTAGAGATTCCCGCCAAAAAAGTATTTTCCCAGAAAGTTGCCCTAGATCTAAAGAGTGTTGCGAGGGAGGAGCCTGTTCTTCATTCCGAAGGAATGGCTTTGATAACCCATTGGGGATTAAGTGGCCCTGCAATTCTTAAGTTATCAGCATGGGGGGCCAAAATTCTCAATAAATACCAGTACAACTTCAAGATACGGGTGAATTGGATGCCTGAATATACCACAGGGTCCATGGAGCGCCTGCTTCGGGAGATCAAGGAGGTGGAATCCAAAAAGACCGTGATTCGAACACGGGCCATGGAAATTCCAAAGCGTTTATGGATAAAACTGGTTCATGCCGCGGGAATAGAAAATGATGTCCGTTGGGCGGAAGTCACCAAGGAAATGCTTCAAAACCTAGCCGTTCAACTTACAGCCTGTACTTTCAGGGTGATGGGTAAAAGTACCTTTAAAGAAGAGTTTGTAACTGCCGGGGGCATTGATTTAAGGGAAATCAATTTTAAAGATTTTGAAAGCAAGATTCACCCCAATCTTTATTTTGCCGGGGAAGTGATCAATGTGGATGCAATTACAGGGGGTTTTAACTTTCAGAATGCATGGACCGGGGCCTATATTGCGGCACAGGCCATTGCCGCCGAGGATTAACTACTAAAGAATCAGGGCCAAGCCAGCTGCCAAGGCCCCTCCCAATACAGGGCCAACAACAGGTATCCAAGCATAACCCCACCCATTGGAACCCTTATTTTTAATGGGAACCAAGGCATGGATGATTCGGGGACCCAAATCACGCGCAGGATTAATGGCATATCCCGTTGTACCTCCCAAAGACAAACCGATGCCCCATACAATCAAAGCCACAGGAAGTGCACCCAAAGAGCCAAGACCAATAATTGTATTGTCAGCAGTATTCACGGCATCTGTAAAAAACAGGACCGCAAAGACCAATACAAAGGTGCCCAAAATCTCGGTCAACATATTTTGAAAGGTATTTGGAATGGCCGGGGCATTGCAGAACACCGCTCGTTTGGAATTACCATCCTCAGTGGCATCAAAGTGCGACTTGTTCATAAGCCAAACAAAGAAAGCGCCCAACATGGCACCTATAAATTGCGCCACAATGTAATGTGGAACATCATAGATGGAAAACTCCCCTGCCAGCGCAAGTCCAATGGTGACAGCAGGATTAAGGTGTGCCCCGCTATGTGGCCCGGCAACCACCACTCCGGTATACACCGCTATGGCCCACCCTGTGGTAATCACGATCCAGCCGGATGCATTACCAAACGTTTTTTGGAGCGAAACATTGGCGTTTACACCGCATCCAAGCAAAATCAAAAGAAAGGTTCCAATAATTTCAGAAATAAAAGGGGTCATCACTTATGGGTTGGTTAAAAATTAGGATTGGATTAAGCATTATTGGCCCAATGTTCCAATGCGTTTATGGCCCTGTACCAGCCATCTATGCTCTTGTTGATTGGGTCGCGATCCTGAGTTGGGTTAAAATGAACGTCGGCTTGCCAAATATCCTGAATTTCTTCCGGATTTTTCCAATAATTCACAGCTAAACCTGCCAAATATGCCGCTCCCATAACGGTAGTTTCCACAACTTTTGGCCTAACCGTTACCGTATTGAGAACATCGGCCTGAAATTGCATCAATAAATTATTGACGGTGGCACCGCCATCCACCCTTAGCTCATTGATGTCTATCCCGGAATCGGCCTCCATGGCACGGAGGATGTCCATGGTCTGGAAAGCAATGGACTCCAAAGCTGCCCGGGCTATGTGTGCATCCGTACTACCCCGGGTTAGTCCAAACAATGAACCCTGTGCATGCTGATTCCAATATGGGGCACCCAATCCTGCAAAAGCCGGTACTAAATACACACCGTCTGAACCATCTACGGAGCCCGCCAATTTTTCAACTTCTGAAGAGGTTTTGATAATTTTTAGCCCATCCCGGAGCCATTGCACCACTGCTCCGGCAATAAACACGCTACCTTCAAGGGCATAGGTGGTTTTACCGCCAATCTTCCAAGCTACAGTGGTAAGGAGGTTGTTCTTTGAAACTATGGGTCGTTCCCCAATGTTCATCAGCATAAAGCAACCTGTGCCATAGGTGTTTTTAACCATTCCCTGCTGGGTGCACATTTGGCCAAACAAAGCAGCTTGCTGATCTCCTGCTATGCCCGCAATCGGAATTTTGGAGGCAAAAAAGTTGGGGCTGGTATAGCCATACACTTCGCTGGACTGCTTCACCTCCGGTAACATTTCCGCAGGGATATCAAACAAATCCAATAATTCGGTATCCCACCCCATTTGATTGATATTGAACAGCATGGTCCTGGAAGCATTGGTCACATCGGTTATGTGAAGCGCACCTTCCGTCATTTTCCAAATGAGCCATGTATCAATGGTGCCCATCAATAAATCTCCATTTTTGGCTCGTGCCCTAGCCCCATCAACATGGTCCAAAATCCATTTTACCTTTGTGCCCGAAAAATAGGAATCAATGACAAGACCTGTTTTGCTTCTGATCATCTCCGATTTACCTTCGGATTTAAGCGTATCGCAATAGGCCGCCGTTCTCTTGTCCTGCCACACTATGGCATTGTATACGGGTTCTCCCGTGATCTTGTCCCAAACTACTACCGTTTCCCTCTGATTGGTTATGCCAATAGCCGAAATTTGTTCCGCCTTTAACCCTTTTTGGCTCACAACTTCCGCGGCCATGCCCGCTTGGGTAGCCCAAATTTCCTTGGGATCGTGCTCCACCCATCCAGGTTTGGGAAATATTTGGGTGAATTCCTTTTGGGCCGCCGCTACAATGGTTCCTTCTTTTGAGACCACCACGGCCCGCGAACTTGTGGTTCCCTGATCTAACGCTAAAATATATTGGCTCATTGGGTTTATTTTGATGTCCTTGAATTTAGTAAAATAAATCTGTGTAGATTCGAACCGAATCAGAATTAAAATGAAAACATATATCGTTTTGCTGCGGGGCATCAATGTGGGCGGCCAAAAGAAAATAAAGATGGCCGATTTAAGGCAAAGCCTCGAACAAAGAAATTTTTTCAACGTGCAGACCTACATCCAAAGTGGAAATATTATTTGCCAGAGTGCGGAGAATGATCCCGGCACAGTTGGTGTCCAAATTCAGGAAACAATCAAGGAGGATTTTGGTTTTGATGTTCCTTCATTGGCCTTTACGGAAGATATGTTCAAGCAGATTCTGGATGCAAACCCTTTCAATTCCGCGGAGGAAAAGAATCTCTATTTTGTGTTGCTCAGAACCGTTCCCGAAAAAGAGCTTGTGGAACAGTGCAACCTACTTCAGTTTGAAAACGAGGAATTCGAGATTACGGACAGTTGTGTTTATCTGAACTGTTATGCCGGGTATGGAAAGGCCAAGTTGAGCAACAATCTCATGGAACGGAAACTAAAGGTGGAAGCCACTGCCCGGAACCTACGAACGATGAAAAAGCTCTTGGAAATGGTAAAATCTTAATTGAGTTCCCAAATTTTGTAGTTCAACAGCGTGGCAAAACAAACCCAGAGAAGATAGGGGACCAACAGGTAGGACGCCCATTTGCTGACCACCCTGAACCATTTTATGGTGAGCATGATCAGGGTAAGCAGGACCAAGATGACCAAAAAAGCCCAAAACGGATTTTTGAGTCCAAAAAACACAATGCTCCACAAGGCGTTGAACAGCAGTTGAAACCCGAAATGGTAGAGTGCGGTCTTCACCCAAATATGATGAAACCCTTTGGACCAAACTATGCCCGCCGATATGCCCATTAAGATGTACAAAATGGTCCAGACCGGAGCAAAGACCCAATTAGGGGGATTGAATTCTGGCTTGATCAAATCAGCATACCAATCATTTACGGAACTTTGGGTGGCAAAACTGGATAGAAATCCAATCAGAAGACAGACGATGACCGCAATGATGATGTAAGTCAATTTCTTTTTCATGGTGGTAGCCTTACCTCTAAAATAAGAATTTATTTATATCCGGGTTCTTGTAAGCACGCTCACTCCATTATCTTTGCGCAAATGCAATTTTGATGATAGAAAAGGACTTTCTTCCAGAACCCTATAACCAATTTCCTGAAAAAGGAACAGTGGAGTGGAAAGCTCCCAGTAACATAGCCTTGGTGAAATATTGGGGGAAAAAGAAGCACCAGATTCCGGCCAACCCTTCCATCAGTATCACATTGGATACCTGCGCCACAAAAACATCCTTGTCCTACCAGAAAAAAACCAAAGGGAACCAATTTGCATTTGACCTCTACTTGGATGGAGAACCTAAAGAGGATTTTAAGCCCAAGATCACAACCTTTTTTGAGCGTATTGAAACCTATTTGCCCTTCTTAAAAGAATATCATTTTACCATTCACACCTCCAATTCGTTTCCGCACAGTAGCGGGATAGCTTCCTCAGCTAGTGGAATGGCTGCCCTTGCCCTTTGTCTTATGGATTTGGAGCGCACGATGTTGCCACAGATGGAGGATAGTTTTTTTAAAAGAAAAGCTTCCTTTTTGGCAAGGTTGGGCTCAGGAAGTGCGGGGAGAAGCATAGATGGCGGGTTGGTACAATGGGGGCATCATGAACATATTGATGGCAGTACGGACCTTTTTGGAATTCCGTATCCCTATGAAGTACATCCCCATTTCAACAATTTCCATGATACCATTTTGTTGGTTCACAAAGGGCAAAAGCAAGTAAGCAGTACTGTGGGGCATGACCTTATGCACGGACACCCTTATGCCGAAAACCGCTTTGCCCAGGCCCATACCAATTTGGACCGACTGAGGACGGTTTTGGCCACTGGCGATTTGGAGGAGTTTATAAAACTTGTGGAAAGCGAGGCCTTGACCTTACATGCCATGATGATGACCAGCATGCCTTACTTTATTCTAATGAAACCGGATACGATGGAAATCATTAACAAGATCTGGACCTTTAGAAAAGCCACGCAAACACCCATTTGCTTTACCCTGGATGCAGGCGCCAATGTGCATGTCCTGTATCCGGAGTCAGTAAAGGAGCCGGCCATTCAATTTATTCAGAATGAATTGGTTGAACACTGTGAGAATGGACACTACATTTGCGATAGAATGGGGGATGGGGCAAAAAAAATAATCCAGGGAAATAGGTAATCAACCCAAATTTTTAGCGTTATTTGTCTTTGATTATGGGTTTTACCCGTATTTTCAAACTACAAACATAAATTTGTTTAATACATTTTAATTTTCATTAAACAAAATAGTTTGTATTTTAGCGGCACAATGAAGGGACCTCTTTTTTATTCAAAAATTTTGTTGTTCGGGGAATATGGAATCATCAAGGATTCCAAAGGACTTTCCATCCCCTATAACTTTTTTAAAGGTGCGCTTAAAACCGATGGCAGCCAATCTGATGTTGCAAAGGAATCCAACAAGGGACTAAAAGCGTATGCAGCCTATTTGGCAGATTTGGAAAAAAATGAAAAAGAGTTGGTATCCTTTGATATGGATGCCCTTACCCAGGATATTGCCAACGGGATGTATTTTGACAGCTCCATTCCACAAGGGTATGGAATAGGGAGCAGTGGTGCACTGGTGGCCGCGATCTATGATAAATATGCTACCCAAAAAATCACTGTGCTTGAAAATTTGACCCGTGAAAAGCTGTTGAAGCTCAAGACCATTTTTGGCAAGATGGAGTCTTTTTTTCATGGCAAATCATCGGGCTTGGATCCCTTGAACAGCTATTTGAGCTTGCCTATTTTGATCAATTCCAAAGACAATATTGAATCCACCAGCATTCCTTCCCAAAACAAGGAAGGCAAAGGTGCTGTGTTCTTGCTTGATAGTGGAATCACCGGGGAGACCGCGCCAATGGTGCAGATTTTTATGGAGAAAATGAAGCAGGAAGGGTTCCGGAATATGATCAAAGATCAATTCGTAAAACATACCGATGCCTGCGTGGAGGATTTCCTGAACGGAAACATAAAGTCACTTTTTGGAAATCTCAAACAATTGTCGCACGTGGTATTGGATCACTTTAAGCCCATGATTCCGTCCAAGTTCCACAAACTTTGGCAGCAGGGCATAGAATCCAACGATTACTACCTAAAACTTTGCGGTTCCGGAGGTGGCGGATATATCTTAGGGTTTACCCAAGATTTGGATAGGGCCAAAAAGGCACTGAAAGGATACAATTTGGAAGTTGTTTACAACTTCTGACCACCAAAATGCTTAGTAGAAAGAACAAACTCCTGCTTTTTAAGCTATTGAGTTTATTTTCCGTGGTTCGCGGATACAATATCTTGGTGATCACCCTAGCCCAGTATTTGGCCTCCATTTTTATTTTGGCACCCAACGCCACTTTCAAGAGTGTTGTCCTAGACCTAAATTTATTTTTGATCGTAACCGCTTCTGCCTTGGTCATAGCCAGTGGTTATATTATCAATAATTTTTACGATGCTGAAAAGGACCTGATCAACAAACCCAGGAAAAGTATGCTGGATAGGTTGGTGAGTCAAAGATTTAAGTTGACCACCTACTTTATTTTGAACTTTTTGGCCGTTTTGGCCGCCAGTTACATTTCGTTTAGGGCAGTGTTGTTTTTTTCCAGCTACATCTTTGGAATATGGTTGTATTCACATAAACTTAAGCGGATCCCATTTCTCGGAAATTTGGTTTCGGCTTCATTGGCGATCGCTCCCTTTTTTGTGGTCTTCGTGTACTACAGAAATTTTGAAACCGTCATTTTTGTGCATGCCCTTTTCCTTTTTCTATTGATTCTGGCCCGTGAAATGATCAAGGACCTGGAGAACATGGCCGGGGATATGGCGCAAAACTATAAGACTGTTCCCATTTTATACGGGCCCAAAATTTCCAAGATATTAATAGGCTTCTTGATTGTATTGACCCTGGTACCGTCCATCTTGTTGATACGCACCTTTGACGTGGGTTATATGCACCTTTACTTTGTAGCTTGTATTGCCTTGCTCGGACTTTTCTTGATTTTATTGTGGAAGGCGGGCGGAAAGAAACATTATGTCTGGCTACATAATATCTTAAAATTCATCATTGTGGCGGGGGTTTTTAGTATTTTGTTGATTGATGTGGACCTGGTCCTAAATAGAATTTTGTAATGGAGAATCATCTCAAGGTTGCCATGGCCCAACTGGCCCCCATTTGGTTGGATAAGTCCGCCACAATCAAAAAAATAGAGGAAACCATTCAAAAAGCGGGTTCCGAAAAAACGGAACTTTTGGTATTTGGCGAAGCTTTTCTCCCAGGCTATCCCTTTTGGCTGGCCCATACGGAAGGTGCTGCTTGGGACTTAAAAGTGAACAAAGAGTTACATGCCCACTATGCCAGAAATTCCATCCAGATAGAAACTGGGGAACTGGATTCCATTTGCAAGCTGGCCAAAAAACACGGCATGGCCATTTATTTGGGAATGATGGAACGTGCAAAGGATCGTGGAGGTCATAGTCTCTATTGTTCATTGGTGTATATTAATGAAAAGGGAGAGATCAAATCCGTGCACCGCAAACTGCAGCCTACCTATGATGAGCGATTGACGTGGGCACCTGGAGATGGCAATGGACTGCAGGTACATCCGCTTAAACAGTTTACGGTTGGTGGGCTCAATTGTTGGGAAAACTGGATGCCCTTACCCAGAACGGCCTTGTATGGTCAAGGAGAGAATTTACATGTGGCCGTTTGGCCCGGTGGACTGCACAATACCAAAGACATAACACGATTTATTGCACGGGAGTCAAGGAGTTTTGTGATTTCTGTTTCTTCCCTGATGCGGACTTCGGATTTTCCAAAGACCACCCCACATTTGGATGAAATAGTAAAAAAAGCGCCAGAAGTTTTGGCCAATGGGGGTAGCTGCATTGCCGGACCCGACGGGGAGTGGGTTTTGGAGCCGGTAGTGGACAAAGAAGGACTGATTTACCAAACCTTGGATTTTAACCGGGTGTATGAAGAACGACAAAACTTTGATCCCGTTGGACACTATTCCAGACCGGATGTGACCAAACTCACCGTAAATCGGGAACGCCAGACCACTGTGGAAATCGAGAACTGATCTTAATGCCCGTGAAGCTTTGGTAGGGATTTAAAAACACTACTTTTGCAAAAAATTTATGACTGATGGCGAAATCAGACAATCCACGAAACAGAAGACCTTCCCAAGGCGCTGGTAAAAACCAAAGGAAACCCTATCCTAAAAAGAGAGTCCAGGAGCGTAAGGCCCAAGCACCAAAGAAGTCCAATCCCGATGAAATTCGGTTAAACCGTTATATAGCCAATGCGGGCATCTGTTCCCGAAGGGAAGCGGACACCTATATTGCAGCAGGCAATGTTTCCGTAAATGGAAAGGTTATCACCGAAATGGGCTTTAAGGTAAAGCGCACGGATGATGTTCGTTTTGACGGGAGGAAACTCAATCCTGAGAAAAAGGAATATGTACTCTTGAACAAACCCAAGAATTTTATCACCACCACCAGCGATGAAAAGGGTCGGCGCACCGTGATGGAGTTGGTTTCAGCAGCTTCCAATTCCAGATTGCTGCCCGTAGGCCGTTTGGATAGAAATACAACAGGACTTCTATTGTTTACCAATGATGGTGACCTGACCAAAAAACTGACACATCCCACCCATGGCGTTCGCAAGATTTACCATGTGCATTTGGACAAAAACTTGTCGCTATCAGATTTACGTAAGATAGAATCCGGGTTGGAATTGGAGGACGGAACGGTCCAGGTGGATGAAATCAGTTATATCCAAGGAGCACCAAAAAAGGAAATTGGGGTTCAAATCCACAGTGGTAGAAACCGAATAGTACGACGTATTTTTGAACATTTAGGCTATCATGTGACAAAGCTGGACCGTGTCATTTTTGCCGGGTTGACCAAAAAAGACCTCCCTAGGGGTCATTGGCGCTATCTTACAGAGCAAGAGGTGGTGAATCTGAAAATGATCAAATAGCCCATCATTGAAAAGCCTACCGCATAAAGCACATTTGGTGTTCTGGATCATGGGGATTCTTATGATTGCCGTAAGAGTGTGGTTTACTTTGTTTGCTCCAGACACTACCTTGGATATCAATGTGCATGACACCTATTTTATCATTGCCTATGCCCATATATTTCAAATCCTGGGCACATGGTTAATCCTATGCGGACTCGGGTATTGGGTTTTGACCCTCTTAAAAATTAGGTTTATCAACTGGATGTTTTGGCTGCATGCCCTATGTAGCTTTTTGCTAAGTCTTACCCTCATTCCCAATTGGTATGGTCCTGCACCCGAAATGGAATATTTTGATGCCTGGGTGGTCATGAATGCTCTGGGTTTCTTTGGGTTGGTGTTCTTTCTTTTTGGGCAGGTCATTTATGTGCTGAACCTTCTTATTTCTGCAGTGAGAAGAAAAAAGGTGGAATAGGGGCGGCTATGAAGTGCCCAATGAATCCATCTTTGCTCGAATCTTCTCCAAACACAAATTTCCTAAACTGCCCACATGCGTGTGATCAATATCCCGCTTGGGTTTAAAATTCCCATTTTCTATGGCTTTGCCCATGGTTTTATAGGCATCCCTGAATGGCAATCCATTTTTGACCAGCTCATTGAGGGTGTCCACGCTAAATAGGTAATCATATTTGGGGTCTTTAAGGATGTCTTCATTTACCTGGATTTCCTTTAGACTGAACGTCATCATCTCCAGGCAGGCTTTCATATCCTGGATGGCCGGAACAATGACTTCCTTCACCAATTGCAGATCTCTATGATAGCCGCTGGGAAGGTTGTTGGTGATCAAGGTCAATTGATTGGGTACTGCCTGAACCTTATTGCATTTGGCCCTGATCAATTCAAAAACATCCGGATTCTTTTTATGGGGCATGATACTGCTCCCGGTGGTGAGCTCATTCGGAAATGAGATAAAATCAAAATTTTGACTCATGTACAAACAAATATCCATGGCCAATTTGGACAAGGTTCCGGCAACACTGGATATTCCAAATGCAGTTGCCCGTTCCACCTTTCCCCTGCCCATCTGGGCGGCAACAACATTGTATTTAAGGGTTTCAAATCCCATTTCATGGGTGGTGAATTCCCGATCTATGGGGAATGAACTGCCATATCCGGCGGCACTTCCCAGGGGGTTTTGATCTGCAATTTTATATGCGGCCTGAATAAACTGAAGGTCATCCACCAAACTTTCCGCATAGGCCGAAAACCATAACCCAAAGGAAGAGGGCATGGCAATTTGTAAATGCGTGTAGCCCGGTAATAATATGGCCTTATGTTTTTCCGCCAAGTTCAGTAGCAGGTCAAAAAGGGATTTTACCCCATCCTCAATTTCATTGAGCTCATTTTTGAGATACAACTGCATGGCTACCAGTACTTGGTCGTTCCTGGACCTGGCCGTGTGGATTTTTTTGCCCGTATCCCCTAATTTTTTTGTGAGCAGGAATTCAATTTTGGAATGCATATCCTCAAAATCATCCTCAATGGTGAATTTTCCCTTGGCAATATTTCTGGCAATTGCATCCAGTTCCTTTACCAGGATTTCAGACTCTTCTTGGGGAATCAATCCTACCTTGCCCAGCATTTTTGCGTGCGCTATGGAAGCAATGACATCATATTTGGCCAAAAGCAGATCCAGCTCGCGGTCGTTTCCCACCGTAAAATGATCAATTTTTTTATCCGTGCTAAAACCTTTGTCCCAGAGTTTCATATGTTACTTGTTAGTGTTTTTCATTTGATGTAGTACGTTCATGGCTCGTTGGGCATCTTCCTTGTCCACAAAAATATGATCGTGATAATAAGCCGCCACTACATTACAGCTGATGTTGTTTTCGGCCAAGGCATTTGAAAATGCTGCCGTAAGTCCCACGGCTTCCAAAGCCGAATGCATGTTAAGGGTTATACAGCTCGCCAAATAGTCGTATTCCAGCTGTAATTCTTCAGCCTTGGCTTTGGTAAGAATCAAGCTGGTGCCCTCCTTTTCTTGGAAAAGGCCCTTTACTTGTGAGTGATCAATGGGGAACGAGGCATCCACGGAGGCAAATACAAAATCCTCCGGGAGCAAAACAGGCTCCATTTGTGCAATCAAGGTGGGTAAATGGGTCTCTCCGGTCATCTCAAGTACCTTAAGGGGTTAAAAATCCAGTTAGAATCTTAATGTATAGATCAATTCCCTCCTCAATTTCATGAAGATGGATAAATTCATTGGCAGAATGAGACCGTGTACTGTCCCCGGGTCCCAATTTAACCGATTGACAACTTAATGCAGCCTGATCGGATAAGGTAGGCGACCCATAAGTTTTGCGCCCAAGACCAACGCCGCTTTTCACAAGATCATGGTTGGGATCTATGGCAGAGGAATTCAGTCGAAGGGAACGTGGGGTCATTTTGCATGGGGCTTCCCGATCCAGAATTTCTGAAATTTCTTGGTTGGTATAGCAATCGTTTACCCTTACATCCACCACCAAATCCACTTGGGCGGGCACCACATTATGTTGACTTCCCGCATTGATTTGGGTAACGGTCAACTTAACCTCGCCCAAGGCTTCGGATACTTGATCAAATGAATAATCCTTGAACCAGTTCAAAACCTCTATGGTATTGTAAATGGAGTTGTTATCGTTCGGATGTGCGGCATGTGAAGGTGTTCCTTTCACCACTGCATCAAAAACGATCAGTCCTTTTTCCGCAATGGCCAAGTCCATTAGGGTAGGCTCCCCTACCACGGCCACATCTATTTTGGGAAGAATGGGCAGAAGGGCAATTAGACTTTTATCACCTGCATCCTCTTCCTCGCCAGTGGCGGCCATAATGATGTTATGGGTTAAGTCTTCCTGATTGTAAAAGTGAACGAAAGTAGCTAGTAAGGATACCAAGCAACCTCCAGCGTCGTTGCTTCCCAAACCATATAGTTTTCCATCTTCCACATGAGGCAGAAACGGGTCTTTGGTATAAGCCGTATTGGGTTTTACCGTGTCATGATGCGAATTCAAGAGCAAGGTGGGCTTACTTTCATCAAAATGCTTGTTGAAGGCGTATATGTTATTGAATTGCCTTTGTGTTTTGACACCATAGCTTTGAAGCCAGCTTTCAATAGCATCACCGGTTATTTGCTCTTCCCCGGAAAACGAAGGGGTTGCAATGAGCTGTTTGAGCAATGCAATGGCATTTTGGGTCAATGTTTCTTGGTTGATTTTCATAGCGTTAAAATCGTGTAGTTTGTGTTTGTATTATCCAACATTGTACTATCCCCAATGCATACTTGGTTTACTTTGTTCTGTAAGGCATGGAAACAATTGTGCATTTTTGGCAGCATACCATCGGCAATGATGCCTTCCTCCAAAAGCTGCTGGTAACTATTGGAGTTGATATGGGGAATAACGGAATCCTCGTCCTCCACATCCCTCAACACTCCCTTTTTTTCAAAACAATAATAGAGTTTGGTTTCAAACTCCTGGGAAAGACCAATGGCCAATTCAGATGCAATGGTATCCGCATTGGTGTTGAAAAGCTGCCCTTTTCCATCGTGGGTGAGGGCACAGAATATGGGGGTAAACCCTGCATGCAGCAATTTTGAGATGTTGCTGCTATTCACATTGTCCACATCGCCCACCCAACCAAAATCGACTTCTGTTACAGGTCTTTTATGGGCCATGATGGAATTGGCATCAGCTCCGCTCATTCCAATGGCATTGGTACCCAAGTACTGGAGCTCCGAGGTCACTTTTTTACTGACCAATCCACCATAGACCATTATGGCCACATCCAAGCTATTGGCATCGGTTATTCTACGGCCGTTGACCATTTTGGCCTGAATGCCCAATTGGTTGCTAATTTCGGTAGCTTTTTTGCCTCCTCCATGTACCAAGATCTTATGGCCTTCCATTTTGGAAAACAATTCCAATACATGGGTCAGTTGGGTAGCATCACCAATAACATTACCTCCTATTTTTACTATGGATAGTTTTTGTTTCATATCATGTATTGAGTATTCCTCCGTCTATCGTCATTGCGGTTCCGGTAATCCAGGAAGAATCATCTGAAACCAAGAAAACCGCCAATTTGGCTATATCTTCCGGGGTGCCAAGTCTGTTCATCAAAGTTGCCTTTTTGGCATTTTCCACTGCGGCTTCCGGATGTTCAAAGGCACTGGCGGAATCCCAGATTAGGGGCGTGTCCACCGGACCTGGACAGATGGCATTTACCCTAATTTTTGGGGCATATTCCACTGCCATTTGTTTCATTAAGGACACTGTGGCCCCTTTGGAGGCACAATAGGCAGGATGGTTGGGAAAACTTTTAAATGCCGCTATGGATGCATTGATCAGAATGTTTCCCCCATCACCTTCAAGCAAATGGGGAATGGCAAATTTCGAGATATAAAAAAGGGAACTTAAGTTGGTTTCCAAGGTTTTGTGCCAAGTTTCAATGGAGAGGTCCACTACATTTCCCAAACCAAGTATACCGGCATTGAGGGATAGGATATCCAATTGGCCAAAATGCTCCATAGCTGTTTCCACAAGAGATTGATTGTAAGCTACTTCTCCCACATCCCCAGAAACAAACACACTGCCTTTGAGTTGCTCTGTCAGTTGTTGTCCTCTTTCTTGGTTTCGCCCGGATAGCACCAATTTACCCCCTTCTTTATGGAAGTATTCGGCAATGGCCCTGCCCATGCCACTGGTAGCGCCTGTAACTATACAAACCTTGTTTTTTAGCTTTGGTTCCATCTAAACTTCAATGTGCTTCCAATATTTTTTTAAGAACAACCTGTGCCGCATAGGTCCTATTGTTCGCTTGTTCAACCACTAATGATTGATCACTGTCCAGAACAGCATCTTCCACAATTACATTTCGCCTTACGGGCAAACAATGCATAAATTTCGCATAACCCAACTTGGCTTTGGTAAGCATCCAGTTGCAATCTTGATGGAGTATTTTTCCATATTCCGAATAGCTGCTCCAGTTCTTGACATATACAAAATCGGCATTTTCCAAGGCTTTATCCTGATCGTACTCGATGGTACATCCCTGGGTGATATCCGAATTTAATTCATATCCTTTAGGATGGGTAATCACAAATTCCGCATCCTGCAATCTCATCATTTCCACAAAGGAATTGGCTACTGCATGTGGCAGGGCTTTGGGGTGTGGCGCCCATGAGAGCACAACTTTGGGTTTTTTGGTCTTGCCAAACTCCTTGATGGTTATGGCATCCGCCAAAGCTTGCAAGGGATGGGCCGTGGAGCTTTCCATGTTCACAACCGGAATGGAAGCATGTTGGGAGAATCCGTTCAAGACCTCTTCCGCTTCATCTTTTGCCCTGTCCTGTAATTTAGCGAAAGCCCTGATAGCTACAATATCGCAATATTGGGAGACCACTTGGGCCGCTTCCTTGATATGTTCCGAAGTTCCCTGGTCCATTACCGTTCCGTTTCCATACTCCAGGGTCCAACCTTCACTGCCAAAATTCATTACCATGACCTCCATTCCCAATTGCATTGCAGCTTTTTGTGTGCTCAAGCGCGTTCTTAGACTGTTGTTGAAGAATAAAAGGCAAATGGTCTTCTGTTTCCCCAAATCCTGGAATTGATAGGGGTTCTTTTTTAAGGAAATTGCTTCGTCCACCCATTCGGGAAGGGAGTCAATATCCTTTATGGATAAATAGTGTTTCATGATAGTTCTTTTTTTAGGGCTTCCATGAGCAGGTCAATGTGTGAATGATCAATGTTCAAGGCCGGAAGGATTCTAAGGAGCCGCTTATTTTTGGCCCCACCGGTGAACATATGTTGACCGTGAATGAGTTTTTTGCGCAGTTCGGCCACCTCAAAATCAAATTCTAGTCCAATCATAAGTCCTCTGCCCTTTACTTTTTTTACCTGCGGGATTTCTTGGGCTTTTTCTTTGAGATATTGGCCCACTTGGGCGGCATTGCTTATCAAAGCTTCTTGCTCCAATACCTCCAATACCGCCAATACGGCAGCGCATGCTAGATGGTTTCCCCCAAAGGTGGTTCCTAATAGGCCATAAGAGGCCTTAAAGGATTCATGGATGAGAACTCCGCCCACAGGGAATCCATTTCCCATGCCTTTGGCAATGCTGATGATATCGGGCCGTATGCCATGGTGTTGGAAGGCAAAGAATTTTCCGCTCCTGCCAAATCCGCTCTGAACCTCGTCTGCGATCAAAACCACATTATGAATCTTGCACTGTTTCTCTATAAACTGAAAGAAGTCCGAAGTAGGCTCATCCAATCCGCCCACCCCTTGAATGGGTTCTATGATAACCGCACAATAGGAATCTTTCTCCAGGGCATTTTTAAATGCATCGAAGTCGTTCAAAGGTAAAAAAGTAACTTCCTGCTGCTGATTTATGGGAGCATTGATAGCTGGGTTATCGGTAGCTGCCACTGCTGCCGAGGTTCGTCCATGGAAACTGTTGTGAAAAGCGATCACCTTGGATTTTCCGGTATGGAAAGAGGCCATTTTTAGGGCATTTTCATTGGCTTCGGCTCCTGAATTGCACATAAAAAGGCTGTGGTCAGGGCAGTCAGATAATTCGCCCAGTTTTTGTGCCAATCGCTTTTGTAACGGATTTTGGACCGAATTGCTATAGAAGCCAATATGGTCCAGTTGCTCTTTAAGTCGATTTACATAGTGGGGATGGGTGTGCCCAATGGAGATAACGGCATGCCCCCCGTAAAAATCGAGATATTTTTGACCTTTGTCATCGGTTACCTCAATGCCATTGGCCGCAACAGGGGTTACATCGTACAAAGGATATACATCAAATAATTTCATGCTTGGTTGTTTTGGCAAACTAGGGTCATCCTTTTTTGATTTGATTGATTTTTTCAAATGAGGTCACGATCCCACGAATCAAGGAGGAGCTCAACCCTTGGTGTTCCATTTCATTTAATCCTTCAATGGTGCAACCTTTAGGGGTGGTTACCCTATCAATTTCTTCTTCGGGATGGCTACCTGAGTCTATGAGCAGGCTTGCTGCCCCATTACAGGTGTGCATGGCCAGCTCTTGGGCCTCCTTGGCATCAAACCCCAATTGGATGGCACCTTGGGTGGTAGCGCGAATCAAACGCATCCAAAATGCGATTCCACTGGCGCAAATTACCGTAGCGGCCTGCATTTGTTCTTCTGGGATTTCTAGGGAATGTCCCATTCGGTTAAAAATGGCCTTGGCGAGATCAATTCGCTTTTTCCCTAGTTGGTTGCTACAGATACAGGTCATGGAATTCCCAACGGAGATGGCCGTGTTGGGCATACTTCGGATGATAAACTTGTCCGACCCAACGATTTCCTCCATTTTGGAAATACTAAATCCTGTGATGGTGCTGATGAGCACATGGTTTTCTGTCAACAAATCCTTTACATCTTCCAAAATTTTGGAAAAATGCCCAGGTTGAACGGCAAAAATCAAGATGTCCGATTGTTTTACCGCTTCCTGGTTGTCTGAGGTAACCACTACGTTGCCATACTTTTCAAACTCCTTGATGGAAGCTGTGTTTCGTTTGGTGAGGTACATCGTGGTGGCTCCATTGCTGTGCAATACCCCTTTGGCAATGGATAGTCCTAAATTTCCTGCTCCTATGATTGCTATTTTCATATCAATGTTTTTAAAATACGCCTGCTTTAAGTTGTAATCCTGTTGGTTCGGCAATACCGAACATCAAATTCATGTTTTGGATGGCCTGCCCAGAAGCACCTTTCAACAAATTGTCTATGGCCGAAGTGACCAATAATAGATTTTCATGTTGATGCAAATGGATATGGCATTGGTTGGTGTTCACCACTTGTTTTAAATGGATGGGCTCTTCTGCAATATGTGTGAATACAGCATCTGCATAGAATTGTTTGAACAATTGTTTGGCATCTTCCAAACTTCCTTGATAAGTAGTGTAGGAGGTAGCCAAGATGCCGCGGGTAAAGTTTCCCCGATTGGGCAGAAAATAAATGTTGCCCACTGATTCTCCAAAGGATTCCAAGCTTTCCCCAATTTCACCCAGATGTTGGTGGGTAAAGGGTTTGTACCATGAAACATTGTTGTTTCTCCAGCTAAAATGGGAAGTGGCGGAAAGTCCAACCCCAGCTCCAGTACTTCCGGTAACAGCATTGGTATGCACATCGTTGGAAAGCAATCCCGCTTTGGCCAAAGGCAACAACCCCAATTGGATGGCTGTGGCGAAACAACCAGGATTGGCCAATGCATTGGTGGATTGAATCTTGGATTTGTTCAGTTCCGGGAGGCCATATACAAAGTGCTTGTCGTTCCACGTGGCATCCGCGTTCAGTCTAAAATCGTTGCTGAGGTCTATGACTTTTGTGTGGTGGTCAAAAGTATGCTCCTCCAAAAATTTGGTCGAGTTGCCATGACCCAAACATAAAAACACTACGTCCACTCCTGGATTTACTTCTCCGGAAAACAGCAGATCGGTCTGCCCAAGGAGGTCTGGATGGGCCGATGTTACCGGCTTGCCTGCCCTTGTGGTACTAAATACGAAATCTATATGGGTTTCAGGGTGATTCAGTAACAGTCTTATCAGCTCCCCGCCCGTATATCCTGAGCCCCCAATTATTCCTGCCTTAATCATTGTGTTGATTTACATGGTTTGCAATTTTTCCAGGATTGCTCAGGATTTTAATAAACCCTTTGGCATCATCCGCTGTCCATCCTTTGTTCATTTCTCCGTAGCTTCCAAATGAGGCATTCATTAGATCATGCGGGGATGAAATCCCGTTCAATTCAAATCGATAAGGGTGCAGGGTGAGCAATACATCCCCAGAAACGTTCTTTTGGGTATCCTCCAAGAACACTTCGATATTTCGCATTACTTCGTCCAGGTAGTTACCTTCATGCAGCAGCATTCCATAAAAATTGCCCAACTGTTCTTTTTGGTATTGCTGCCACTTGCTCAAGGTATGTTTCTCTAGTAAATGGTGGGCCTTGATGATAATAATGGGTGCCGCCGCTTCAAATCCGACCCTTCCTTTAATGCCAATAATGGTATCACCAACGTGGATGTCCCTTCCAATGGCATATTTGGAGGCAATTTCCTCTAGCTTTTCAATGTTTTCAACAGGAGTTCCGGTAACCCCGTCCACAGCTGTGAGTTGCCCTTGGGAAAAGGTCAGTTTTAATTCTTTGGAAAGCTCCTTTTCCAATGGACTTGGGTAGGCAGACTCTGGCAAGGAGAGATGGGAGGTCAAGGTCTCATCCCCTCCAACAGAGGTGCCCCAAAGCCCTCGGTTAACGGAATATTTGGCTTTTTCCCAAGAGTAATCAATTCCATTTTTCTGTAGGTAATCAATTTCCGCTTCCCGGGATAATTTGTTGTCCCTTATGGGTGTGATTATGTTGATTTCCGGGGCCACGATTTGAAAGATCATATCAAACCGCACCTGATCGTTGCCAGCCCCGGTGCTTCCATGGGCAATATGGTCCGCTCCTATTTTTTTGGCATGGTTCACAATCTCTATAGCCTGTACGATTCTTTCGGCACTTACCGAAAGGGGATAGGTATTGTTCCTAAGGACATTGCCATAAATTAGGTATTTGACTACTTTTTCGTAGAATGTGGATACGGCATTGATGGACGTATAGCTCGATGCTCCCAACGCCAGTGCCTTGTTTTCAATTTCCTGAATCTCTTCTGCACTGAACCCGCCAGTGTTTACACTTACCGCATGGACTTCATAGCCCTCTTCCTGGGAGAGGTATTTGGCGCAGTAGGAGGTATCCAATCCTCCGCTATAGGCCAATACTAATTTTTTCATTTGTTTTTCTTTTTAAGGAATAGGTGTTCTTTCATTCGTTTCAATCGCTGAAAGGCCTTTCCGTTTATCTTTTTGGATTGGGATTTTTTGGTGGTGGGATCAAAGAGCATCCCTGTGCACAGGCACATATTTTTATCAGTTCGGGTAAGAATGTCAAAGTTTTTGCAGGTTTGACATCCTTTCCAAAAATCCGGGTCGTCCGTTAGCTCGGAAAAGGTCACGGGTTTGTAACCAAGTTCATAATTCATTTTCATGACGGCCAGTCCCGTGGTGATCCCAAAGATCTTGGCATCGGGGAACTTCTCCCTGGAGAGCTCAAAAATGGCCTTCTTGATCTTTTTGGCAAGTCCCTGCTTCCTGTAATCGGGATGAACTATTAAACCGGAATTGGCCACAAAGTTTTTGTTACCCCATACTTCGATATAACAGAAACCCGCAAAAGTTTCACCATCCAAGGCGATAACGGCATTGCCGTTCTGTAGCCGCTTGATAATATACTCAGGGGTCCGCTGGGCAATACCGGTACCTCGTACCTTGGCGGATTCCGTGATGGTATCGCTGATAATCTGGGCGTACTTAAAATGTGATTCGTTAGCAACAACAATTTCCATTGCTATGGTTTTTAAACTGATATAAATTTTAAAAGCTGATGTGTTTTTGCGGAAATGGACTCACCTATTTCCATAACTGAAGTGCACCCTTACGGGCGACGACGCGGAGCGAATGGACGTACGGGGGCAAAGCTGCCCAAAGAAGATACTATGTGTTGTTGTCCTTTCATTATGGGATAAAAGTACAAATTAATTCCAACTGACCTAAAATGGGAATTACTTTTTGAAGAAATGTAACTTTTTTCCCCTTTTGCCCATCAATTCATAAATCATATACCCAAAGACCACAATATACTCAATGGCCAACAGCCACAGATTTTCCTCGTATTCCGGGTTGGAATATGCAAAGTAGCTGAGAACAACCAACATGGACCATACCATGGCAAAGCGGTATTTGGTAAATACGGACAGCAACACCAAAAAGACAATATACCATGGATGCACGGTGGTGGACAGCAGGTAATAGCCTGCCAATACCCAAAGCATAGAGGTACATACAATATGTATGTTTTGATTCTTTCCAATGAAGGCGACCAGAAGTGCACCAATTACTGTTAACCTAGCGATCCAACTGCCATAAACCTTGACCAATTCCCATGGTTTTGCGTCAAAACAATGGACCGCAATTTGCTTTATGCCATTATAGATTCCCGCATTAAACTCGAAATTGGAGAACCAAAGACCCACCGTCTCCGAGTAATTATTTACAAAAACGGAAGAATAAAATGGCAGTAGGAGCAAAACACAACATATTCCCACTGCTAGATAAAACAAAACACTTTTTTTGAGCCCCAGATATTTCAGCAAAATGGGCAAAAACAAAAGTGGGACCAGCTTCACCAAAATGGAAATTGCGTAGACAGGCGCTGCCCATGTCCATTTTTGTTTTGCCAGCAAATACATTGCCCAAACAAAGAAGAACAGCATAGTCCCTTCAAAATGTAGATTTCCCGTGAGTTCTATAATTACCAAAGGGTTTAAGAAATACCAGAAGATGGTATGCGTGGAAAGATTGAGATGCTGTAGCAATTTTCGCCCAAAATACAGGATGCCCACATCCGCCAAGATGATGATCATCCGCATGGAAATAATCGCTCCCATTATGGTTCCACCGCCCAGAAAAGTTGATAGGGTAAAAATCAATTGGTTGATTGGTGGATAGTTGCTAAAGTGCCTGGCACTTAGGTTGCCCATGCCCTCAAGCAATTCTTGGGCGTTGGCAATGGGGAGGTTCTCTTGAAGTATAAGTTCCTTAGGGAGATGGATGTACGGGTTTATCCCATTTTTGATTAATTCCCCGTCCCAGATAAAACGGTAATAATCTTGGGACAAATTAGGTTCTGCCACTAGCAAGACCAGCCTAAATGCCACTCCAAAAAACAACAGGAATCTGGGGTTCCATTTTTCAAATTGGATTAATTTGTAATGCAGGAAAAAAAGTGCCGCGAACAGGGACAGGAGTTTTGGGAAATCCGACCGTTCCAAATCATAGGCGAAAACCGCATAAAAAAGGATGCTTCCCAGACCCAAAAGGATAGGAATCTTATGCAATTTCCAAAAAGAAAGCATGGTTTAGGCTTTCGAGGTCAGCGACTTGAAGAACACAAAGGAAAAGCCCAAAAACAACATCAAGTGGAATGGGAACAATCCATAATCGTTTAAGGGAACTGCGCTGTACATACCAAATAGGAAATATACCATCAAGGCAAATTCCAAGATCATGTTGGGCGATAGCTTTTTGGTGATATACTTATTTCCTTTCCAGCTATCCTTAAGGCTATTAATATTGAATTTTGGAGTACGAACGAACTCACTTCGCTTGCCCAAATGACCCTCCAGAACCGCTACGGTATTGTGCAGGGAAAATCCAAGGGCTACCGAGAAAAAAGTAAAAAAGAGTTTGATGTAGTCCACAAAATTATCAAAACTACTGCCCTGGATACTTTTATAGGTGAACCAGTAGCAAATGAAAAGGATAATGGTACTGATAATAAAGAAGCTCGTTACTTCAAACACCCAGCCCAAATGGCCATAGGAGTTTTTGATGTAGAGCATTGGAATGCTCAAAACGGCTACGATGAACACGCAAAGGAACATTGAGCTGTTCAGTAGGTGCATCACCCCATGGAACTTGGTCTTAAAGGGAATATTTTTAGCGGTTATCACACTCCAAACTGTCTTTCTAAAGTTTTCGGCCCCACCCTTGTTCCAGCGGAATTGTTGGGAACGGGCCGCACTGATCACCACAGGCAGTTCAGCAGGGGTTTCCACGTCCTCCAAATACTTGAATTTCCAATTTTTCAACTGGGCCCTATAGCTTAGGTCCAAATCCTCGGTCAAGGTATCCCCCTCCCAATTTCCGGCATCTAGAATACACTCTTTTCTCCAGATACCTGCCGTACCGTTAAAGTTGATAAAGTGTCCTTTGGAATTTCGTCCCACCTGCTCCAAGGTAAAGTGGGCGTCCAAGGCAAAGGCTTGGATTCTGGTCAAGGTGGAATAATCGCGGTTGATGTGCCCCCATCGGGTTTGTACCACACCAATTTCCTCGTCCTTGAAGTAAGGAACTGTCTTTTTTAGCCAATCGCTCTCGGGGAGAAAGTCAGCATCAAAAATGGCAATAAACTCACCTTTTGCTATGGCCAGACCTTCTTTTAGGGCACCGGCCTTGAAACCTTGGCGATTTTCCCTTCTGATGTGTTGGATGTCGAGCCCTGAATTTTGGAGCTCTTCGATTCTTTTTGCGGTCTCAACAACGGAATCATCCGTGGAATCATCCAAGACCTGGATTTCCAGCTTGCTTTTAGGGTACTCTATTTTGGCTATGTTGTCCAACAGCCTTTCCATAACGTATTCTTCATTATAGATGGGCAATTGTATGGTGACAAATGGAATTTCCTTGGGATCCAACAGGTTGAATTTGGGCGCTTCCTCATTGCGCTTTTTATAGCCCAAATAATTGATCAAAAGATTGAGCTGGGCCAAGCTGTAGCAAAAAATCAAGATTAAGGCCGTACTATAAATAGCGATGATAATGAAAGCGATAGTTAGTCCCATATTACTTTATACTGTATTTAAAAATCCAACCCAAGATTTTTATGCCCGCAAATATAGTACCTTTTACAGTACCTGACACTTTTGAAACTCCAATTCTTTTTTTATAACGCACTGGTACTTCGACATATGACATTTTTTTTCTTAAAACCTTTAACTGCATTTCCACGGTCCATCCGTAGGTTTTGTCCTCCATTTCCAGCGCGAGGAGCTTTTTATATTTTACGGCCCTAAAGGGTCCCAAATCCGTGAACTTTGCTCCAAAAAATAGCCGCATCAAAAAGGTGGCCAATTGGTTGCCGAACACTTGTTGGGGAGTCATTGATCCCGGTTCGCGAAGCGATTTTTTTCTTGCTCCGATGACAAAATCAACATCATCCTCCAAAATGGGAGCCACTACCTTATCCAATTCCTCGGGATAGTCTGAGTAATCTCCGTCAATAAATACGATAATATCGGGCTGTTTGGATTGTTCGGCCACATATTGAAGGCCTTTTAAGCAGGCATATCCATAACCGCGTTGGTTCTCCGTCAGCACTGTGGCCCCTGCTTTTTGGGCATTTTCAACCGTATTATCTATAGACCCATTGTTGACCACAATGACCTCTGATACCGATTTTGGGAGTTCTGAAACGACCTTTCCTATGGAATCCCCCTCGTTTACTGCAGGAATTATGACCTTGATATTTGCCATTACTTTAAATCAGAAAGCTTGTTCTCTTTTCTAAAGCTGCCAAAGCTAAACCATTCCTTGATCTTTTTGCCGTTTTTATATTTTTCGGCAGACTTGAGTTCCTCGTCCGTATATTTTAGGCAATAGCCGTTTTTCACCCCATTTTTAAGTTGACATTTGTGGTTGATTTTACCGTTTATATCATAAAACAACCACCATTTTACCTTTTGGCCATTTTTAAAATGCCCTTCCATTTCCAATTGGCCATTTTCATTTCTGAAATACCAATACCCGTCCATAAGGTCCATTTTATAATGCCCTTGGGCCTGAATTTGACCACTCGGGAAATAATGCTTCCAAAAGGCCTCCTTTAACATGTTTTCTTTCCAGCCTTCGGCTTTTAACTGTCCACTTTCATAATAATCCCTATGGTACATTTTGTCTTTGGACAAGGCAAAAAGAAGCGAAAGGGTCAGGACAATTCTTAGCATCTTACTTGTTGTTCACCAGGGTCATTAAATCTACATCGTTGCCCAACAAAACTTGGTTGCTGTCTATGCGACCTTCCAAGGGACCATTTTCCAACTTGAGCACACCTCTTGGACAAACCGCGGAGCAAATACCACATCCCACGCAGCTGGATCTAACGATATTCTCTCCTTTTTGCGCATAAGCACGAACATCAATACCCATTTCGCAATAGGTGGAACAGTTTCCACAGGAGATGCATTGCCCGCCATTGGTTGTTATCCTAAATCTTGAGAAAAGTCTTTGCTGAAAGCCCATCATGGCGGCCATGGGGCAACCAAATCGGCACCAGACCCTATTTCCGAAAATGGGATAGAATCCGGTTCCAATGACCCCAGAAAAAATACTTCCGATCAAAAAACTATAGGACTTTCTGAGGGTCTCGGATTTGAATAGGAACACATTGCCATCCCCACTGAAAAAGTGGAAGCTAATAAGGGCCATAATGATCACAAAATATCCAATAGCACCGTAAATAGCGTCTTTTTGGAACTGGTCTCGTTTAAAGAGCATCACCCAGGCAAACACCAAGGTAAGCAAGCTGGCCACTCCAATTAGAAATGTACTCTTGGTCAACCAATATTTGCTGGTGTCAGTTCCCAGGTAGGAATAGATCACCGCGGTGGTCATTAGGGTTACAAATACCACCACGCTATGCACTACCCAACGTTCCACTTTCCATGCACTAACCGATTTATCGCTTAACTGCCTAAAGGCATCCCCTGCAGTTTCTGCAAGGCCTCCGCAACCACATACCCAGGAGCAGTACCATCTTTTTCCATATTTATAGGTAAGGATGGGGGTGATAACAAAAACGGATAGTATGCCAAAAATCAATAAGGCAAAGCCAATATCGCCAGAGCTCAAAAACGCTTTTATCCGGTAACCTTCAAAATTGTAATAGTTTAAGGGCCATACATTCTTGAGATCGTAATATGGCAAACTTCCCCCGTTCAAAATTTTATCCCCGTTCAAGCGGGCCATCAGTTCTGGGATAATGAAAGCGAAGGCCGTTTGGAAGAACATCACACTCAGGGTACGGATGCGCTCATAGCGATTGTGTCTATATTTCCATAGAAACTTGATGCCGAAAGCCAAGATGGCCACGGTGTACAATGTACCGTAAACAAACCACTGACTGGCCGGATTACCACTGAGCATTCGGCTCAAAGGATCGAACAGGCCAATAATACCCTTGTTGTTCCCATCCTTGACCAATCCCAGGTATTCGGGATAGAAATAAAGGATAATGTAAAATCCAGTTAAGGCAATCCCAGCGATCCATCCCCAAAAGCCTTTACTGGAAATGGATTTGAACCAAACCCCATCATTTTTGATTCCTGGAAGTTTTTTGGAATAGGCATCCCAAGAAAACCAAATGGTACCTGCCGAAATGGCGGAAAGGGCCAAAGTAAGCCAAAGTCCCTTGTTGGGGAAACTGACATTAAATGCGGCCAAAAGCAGTACCAAAAGACCGGACATGCCGACCAGGGTGGCCATTTTCTGATTTCTGCTCAGTATTGCTGGTGGCTGGCCCGTAAGGGCCATGCTTTTATCGTATGTGCTCATATCTTTTTAAGTTGAAAGTGAAACATTGAAAGTAGTTAGTGGTAGGTACCAAAGGGTGCGCCTACAACTACTGGCATTCAGCGTTCAATTCATTGCAAAAATTCGCTTTAGACTTTTCTTTTTTGGTTTGATGGATTTCCCGAAATCCGAATTGTACTTCGATACAATATCGGCTTCGTGATGTTTATAAAACTCGGGGTCAAAATTGGCATCGGCCAGATGTTCCATAACGTGATCAACATCTTTTTCTTGGCTTAGCCATTTGTCAAATACCTGATGGCGCATTCGGATACCGAAGGTATTGATGCCCAAAAATTGACTTGTTTCCTTGTTAAAGGCCACCGTAATACAGAGTTTCTCATTGGGGTGTCTCCAGTGAAAATGGGCTTCATTTTCCTTCATTCCCCTTTCTGAAAATACCCAGCCATAGGTCTGGTATTCTATATCCAAGAATTTGGCAGAGTTGAACCAATGTCCTGGTCTGTATTCCATTTTGTTACCGCAAATGGTTTGGGCCACGGTTTCGCCCATCATTCTGCCGGTGTACCAAACAGCTTCAATGGGGCGCCTGTTGCCGATGGCTTCGTGCTGTTCGGCACAATCCCCAATGGCGTAGACATCCGCAACGTTGGTCTCCAGATAACGGTTTACTTTTACCCCTCTTCCCAAGTCAATACCTGAGTCTTTTAGGAAATCGATATTTGGCGTTACCCCTGCGGTGAGTCCAACCATATCACAGGCAATTTCCTCCCCGGTCTCGGCAATGATCACAGATTTTACCCGTCCGTTTTCATCACTCACAATTTCTTTTAGATTGGAACCTAACCTTAAATCGATATGGTGTTCCAAGATGTGTTCGTTGATCATCTGCGATTCACCACTGGGCAATACACCGTTCCAAAAACTGTCCTCACGAACCAAGAAAGTCACGGGGATATCCCTGCTTCGCAACATTTCGGCCAATTCTATACCTATAAGCCCACCGCCAACGATCACGGCCCTTTTACAAACTTCCTTATTAGGGGCGTTTACCTCCAACAGGTCCAAATCTTGTTTGGAATACAATCCCTGTACGCCATGAAGGTCTTGACCGGGCCATCCAAATTTGTTGGGTTTGGATCCGGTGGCAATAATGAGTTTGTCATAGTGCAAGGCACGGGAGCCATCAATCAATAATTGCTTGACTTTGGGATTTACTTTGGTAACATAGCCCCTTACCAATTCTATGCGGTTCTTTTCCCAGAACCAATTTTCATAAGGTTGTATGTGTTCAAACTTCATGTGCCCCATATACACATACATCAGGGCGGTACGGGAGAAAAAATAATCTGTTTCCCCAGAGACCACAATGATTCTTTTATCTGAAAGTTTCCGAATATGACGCGCCGCTGAAATGCCGGCGATTCCGTTTCCGATGATAACGATGTTTTCCATGAAATGGTGTTGGTGTTGCTAATGTGTCGTCATTAAATATAGGAACTTAATACCCCCCATTAATTTAGAAAGAATTTAAATTTAACAGTAAAGCGTAAGGTTGGGGTTCACTTTTCGAACGCCTAATCACTTGATTTTTAAATTCTTAAAATATTCATAAAATCAATTTGAGAATGTAGGGGGACGGGTTTGAATGCGACAGAACCCAAAGTTTAATCAGCACAAAATTTAAAGATGGAACTAAAGAAAATACTAACCGCCGTACTTGTGACACTCGTGTTTCAATCAGGTACTTCCCAGGACTTAAATTCATTTTTTGGACAGGCCGACTCCTTTTTTTCCACATATGTGAAAAATGGAAGGGTCAACTATAAAGAAATCAAGTCCAACCCAGATGCACTAAACGCACTTCTAGATCAGGCCCAAAAATTATCAGTTGACAAATCTGATGTAAAAAATTTCCAGGCATTTTGGATCAATGGCTATAATTTGGCGGTGATTAAAGGCATAGTGGACAACTACCCTATTAAATCCCCTCTTGATAAAGGAGGCTTTTTTGATAAGATCACCTACAACATAGGCGGTAAAAACATCACCTTGAACGACATCGAGAACAAGATGTTACGCGCCAACTTTCCAAAGGAAGCACGATTCCATTTTGTGCTGGTATGTGCCGGACTGGGATGTCCTCCCATTATTCCCAATGCGTACATGCCCAACACCTTGGAGGCCCAATTGCAAAAGCAAACGGAGCTATCGCTCAACAATGCTGACTTTGTTCGCATCAAGGGCAAAAAAGTATTGTTGTCACAAATTTTTGAATGGTACAGCGTGGATTTCAAACAAGACGGAAAGAGCTTTATCGACTTCGTCAACCAATATCGAAAAGAAAAACTTGATTCTGGGGCCAGGGTAGCATTTTACCCATACGACTGGAACTTGAACGAGATCAAATAAATCAATAAAACAACTGCAAATCATGAAAAAGAAAATGAAATATCTTCTCTTCGGAGGAGTGGTATTATGTGCTTTTTTTGGGTATTCACAAAATGATGCCGATGCACCGGCCCAAAGTAACATCCAGCAATATACCCCTTCAAAACTTATAGGACAGGGGCAATGGGATCTAAAATGGTTCAACAACCTGTATACCCAGACCGAAAGCACATTTTCGGAAGGTACAGAGCCCAGACAGACCTTTTTTACCTCTACGGTAGAAGTATATACCGGTGTTGGTAACAATAAGCGCTGGAACGTGGGGGCGATTTTGGAATTCCGTTCCAATGTGGTTGCCAATAGGGGCACCCTGGAAGTGTTCCAATTTGATGGTGAAACGGGAACGGCCCGTTCAGGATTTACATCCATTGCCCCATCGGTCAAATTTGTGCCCATCGCGTCAGTAAGCAATTTCTCCATCCAAAGTTCATTTTTTATTCCCTTGGTGGACAATGAGACCGAGGATTTTCTTCCGGTAAACGGGAACAATGGTGTCTTTCTAGATCAAAATGGCTACATCTGGCAGAACCGCTTTTTCTATGACCATACATTCCCGGGTGGAAAATGGCAGCTGTTCACCGAACTGAATTCTGAATTGAGCTTTGGGGACAAGGACAAAAGCTTTGCCAACAACAGCCTTAACCTTACTCCTGGGGTCTTCCTAAGCTATTTTCCAAGTTCCAAGTTTACCGTTTTGGTCTTGGCGCAACATTCACAGCGTATTGATTTGGGCAACGATTTTGCACAAGATTTTACAGCATTGGGCGGAGGTGTCAAGTACCAACTGACCAAGGAACTGAATATTGAGGGACTGTACACGAATTTTGTGAGGGGAAGCAACACAGGGTTGGGAGAAACATTTAACATAGGTTTGCGGGCTATTTTTTAAAAGCTACCCTTAAAACCTTATTTTAGGAGTCTTAACTTTTGGCTATGAAAAGATTAGGACTCCTTTTGCTTTGTTTGGTCCAACTCTCCTGCACTGGACAAAAAAAAGAAAAAATCAATGGTATCAGCTTCGTGGGATCTAGGGAAAAAGCCACCCTTGGGCACGTGGAACCCGTGGTAAAGATCAATGCCAATTACGCCGCGGTAATGCCCTTCGGCTTTGCCAGAAGCCTAAACGCTCCCAATGTTATTTTCGATACGGAAAGACAGTGGTACGGAGAAACACGAAGAGGAGCCAAACAGTATATGGAACAATTGCGCAAAAAGGGGATCAAGATCATGCTCAAACCGCAGATTTGGATTTGGCGGGGAGCATTCACAGGGGATATGGTGATGCAATCTGAAGCCGATTGGAAAACCCTTGAGTCCACTTATAGCGATTTTGCCCTTACCTACGCGCAATTGGCCGAAGAAACAGGGGCCGAAGTGTACTGTATAGGCACCGAGTTGGAAGAATTTGTAAAGAACCGACCCCAATTTTGGCTGGACCTAATCGCAAAAATCAAGAATATATATAGCGGGAAACTCACTTATGCCGCCAACTGGGATGAATACAAACGCGTACCGTTTTGGGACCAACTGGATTTTATTGGGGTGGATGCCTATTTTCCACTATCCGAAAAACGTAAACCCAGTTTGGAAGATTTACGGTTGGGCTGGCAGCCTTGGAAAGAGCGCTTGGAAGAACTGGCCATGACCCATGATCGGCCCATTCTCTTCACCGAATTTGGATATCGGAGCATGGATTTTACTGCCAAAAAACCGTGGTTGGTGGACAGAAACCAAATGAGTGTCAACCTTGAAGCCCAAGCTGATGCCACAGAGGCTGTGTTTCAAGAATTTTGGTCAGAGGATTGGTTTGCCGGGGGATTTGTGTGGAAGTGGTTTATACATCATCAAGAATCCGGCGGTGCCGATGACAACCGATTTACCCCACAGAACAAACCAGCGGAACAAGTGCTTCAAAAGTACTTTGGCTCCTATCATGAATCCAAGCTGTAATCCCCTTAGGAAACCATGAAAAACCCGTTCCTCATTGCTTTTGTCTTGTTTATTGGTTGGGGAGCCTATGCACAAGATGTGGTTGAGGATGTAAAAGTACAAGGCAATGAAAGGACCAAATCCTCCTTTATAAAGAAAATTGTTCGCCTTAGACCGGGAATGCCCTTGGATTCCACCATACTTGAGGAAGACGTTTATAGGCTTAAACGGTTGCCTTCCATTACCCATGCCTATTATCAGGTCTTTCCAACGTTGAAGGAAGGCAGTTACAATGTTTATTACGGAGTGGAGGAGAACTTTACCTTGATTCCCTTTGCCAACGTTTATACTTCCAATAATGATGAATTTGCCTTTAGGTTGGGGCTACAGGAATTCAACCTATTTGGCAACAACATTACTCTTGGTGGGTTTTACCAACGCGATGTTTTTAACTCTTACGGGGCACACATCCGTGCGCCATACATCTTTGGAAAAAGATTGGGTCTGGCGGTAAGTTATCAGGACCTGAGAACCCAGGAACCTGTGTTCTTGGAAGCGGGCACTGCCGATTATAGATATAACAACAGGTCTTTTGAGGTTTTGGGGCTCTTTGAGTTCAATTTTAAGAATAGGGCCGAGTTTGGAATTAATTTTTTTACTGAAAACTACGACTATCTATTTGGGGAGACCGATCCAGATGTGCCACAGGATTTGGAAGTGGACAAGTACCTTTTGAAATTGATCTACAATTATGATGGTTTGGAATATTACTATCAGTATCTCTCTGGCTTTAAGAGCACTTTGAATTTCCAGTACGTGCATAGCACCAGCGGAATGCTTCCCGAATTTGTGATTGGCTTTAATGATTTCACCTATTTCAAAAGAGTGGGGAAACGCGGTAACTGGGCCAATAGATTACGCTTGGGGCTTTCCAGCAACATAGATACCCCTTTTGCGCCCTTTGCTGTGGATAACAATCTGAATATCCGTGGTGTGGGAAATCTAATTGATCGGGGTACAGGTGCCATAGTGATCAACACGGAATACCGGCATACCTTGATCGATAAGGATTGGTTTGTTTTACAGAGCAACATTTTTATTGATGGTGGAACCTGGAGGAACCCCGGAGGGGATTTTAGCGATTTTAGCGATGAACAAAACCTTAGGATATACCCTGGGATTGGGGTGCGGTTTATCCACAAGCGCATTTTTAATGCCATTTTTAGAATAGATTATGGCCACGGGGTCACCAATATGGCCGCCAAGGGGATCGTTTTTGGGATTGGCCAGTATTTTTGATGGATTCACATAGATTTTGCCCCTATTTTTTTTGATTTTCGCCCGTTTTTGCAATATTTGTAGGGCACCCCTGCAACACTAACTTTTAATGAGATTTTTTCTAGCACTTCTAGTCTGGGGGAGCATAAATTCCACGCTTTTCTCCCAAGAAAATTATTACAGCGTTGTCGCCGAACAGGGTGATGGTATTTTCTCCATGCTGAGAAAACAGGGTTTGGATCCTGTTAAATACTACGAGAGCTTTATCAACCTAAATCAGGAGAATATCAAGGATGGAAGTCTGTTGCATGTGGGGAGGGAGTATAAGATTCCAAAGGCAGAGGATTCCTATAAGAACAAGGGCATGAAAATCTCCGCCTCCGACGCTTCCGAAAAGCCCATTTTTGATAAGGAACTGGGAAGCATGTCACACAAAAGTCACCGGCTCAAGGACGCTGTCTACTATTTGATTGCTGAGGACAGCGCCTCCGCTCCTAATCCATTTGTGGCCGACATCGCCAAAAACTTGGCCGCATCGCTTTTGGAACAGGGTGCCACGGTGTACGTGATGGGAAATGAAGAGCAAAAACTGGAAGCTAAAAACAGTGGTTCCGGACAAACTGCCCTTTTGGGGGAATATGTTGATGCCATCAACAAAAAATATCTTCAAAATCAAGGAAAATACCAACGATTACTGGTAATACGGGCCAACGGCGTGATCAAGGCCGGGAATTTGGACGTTTCTGTATACCACCACGACAAAAGTGAGCAAGGCCAACGTTTGGCCGAAAACCTTCAAAATGTGTTCAAGGAAAACAGTGTGGTCAAAAAGAAGGTTCAAAACAGCAAGACCTTTGATGATAAATACACCCTTTATTTGGCAAAAAACACCTTGCCCGCGGTAAGTTTGATCACCGTGAACAAAAGGGACTCCAAAAACACCCAGGACGCCATTCCGGTTCGTTCCGATAAAAAGGAGTTTGCCAATTGGATCACCAATGGTATTTTAAAGGACTACGCCGATCTTCAAATTGAACATTGATCTTGTCCGCTTACGCCAAAATGTATTTCTTATAATATCGGTAGAGTTCATCGGGTTGGGCGCCCAAATAGTTCTTTAAGTGAATCATCCCAAAATGGAACTGGACCTTGATCCAGCCCTTTTCCCGATATTTTCTAGCTGAGGTGATTACGGCATTTGGCAATATTTTGAACCGGGTTTGATGGTAAAGTCGGGTAATAAATTCGGTATCCTCGTAAATAAGATAAGATTCATTAAAGCCCCGTGTTTTTTCAAACACTTGGCGTTCCACAAACAAGGACTGGTCACCGCCCCTACATAGCCGGTGATTTATTTTGGACATATAGGCGAAGAGGTGCAGGAACGGATTTTTGGTGTCGAACCGCATTCTGAAACATCCGGTTTCAAAACCTTGGTCTATGGCCTCCAGAATGATCTTATCAAAACCTATCGGCGTAAAGGTGTCCGCATGAAGAAAATACAATACCTCTCCTTCGGCATTTCTCGCACCCCGGTTCATCTGTTTGGCCCTTCCCCTTGGGGAATGGATTACGGTGGCACCATGATTCTGGGCCACGGAAACAGTTTGGTCCCGGCTGCCCCCATCCACACAAATCACTTCCTTGATAAGCTCCGGATTACAAGTGTTCCATAGATGATCCAGGACTTTTCCAATAAAGTGCTCTTCATTGAGTACCGGAATAATGATGCTTATGGTCTTATTTGGCTTCATTCAAACTCCAATCGTAATCCAAATAGTTGATCTGTGCATCTTTTGGGGCGGGATTTTCAAGATAGGTATTGATATACCCCAGCAGACTTTTATTTTCAGTAAAATCCCCTTTATACCACCTAAATATCTTGGATAGATATGCCCTTCGGCCCTCAAACCGGTTTCTTTTCTTATCGTTCACAAAATCCACGGCTGTTTTGGACAACAAACGTTCCATACTTTGTGCTGTAAAGGGAACATTAAGGAGTTTGGGGCAGGAATAGGAAGCGCAATTGATGGCGAAGTGGATTCTGGGTTCATCCATTTTTCGAAGCACTTGATGTTCCACTTCATTGAGGGAAACCAAATCATCCCCCAACGCAATCCATTTTTTCTTCCATCTACCGGGTATGTCTTTAATGCTTTGAAGTGGATAATGGTCCACAATCAATTTTACCGTGGCGGCATTGTACAAATTGATATAAAAGGCCAATTTTTCGTTCTTGCTCCATTGTGCGGCAGGCGTATTTTGCGCAAGTTGGTCCAAATATGCATCCAGCTGGGCAACATTCTTTTTAAAACCTTTGTAATCCACATTCCCTTCTTCGTCCACATAGTTTTTAAGCATTTCGCCCCACAACTGATGATTTGGTGCATGCTGTTCATAAATCGTCTCGGGATTTGGAATTGGAGAAGACCATGAATCCAGGTTTAAAGGTACCAGCATCCATACCAATAGCGAAGCTAGAGACCCGTGAAGGAAATAATTCATACGCAATTTTTAATCAAAAAAGGGACATACCCGTGTACATCCCTTATAAGTTTTTAGCAGCATCCGCCACCATTGTAATGCCATGTGCTTTCGCTCACATAAATCTCATCCGAAGCGCGTTTCAATGCAGCAGCCGTTTTGTCGCAAACTGCCAGGGGTTGGTTCTGAAGTAGAACATGTCCCAGACCATCATCAAAATACTCTTCATCCCCATAGTAAATGGCCGTCTTTCCGGTAAATACACAGGGGCCATCTTCTGGCATTGGGTCCTTAATGGCCGCAATTTCAATGGACTCAATATAAACCAACTCATCTGTGGGATAGTGGTTGGGAGTCAATACCCTATAGGCTCTTCTTCCCCTAATTTCAATAGTTCCAAATCCGGCATCGGTCAGGACTTTTACATAATCCTTGATTGGAATACTACCACTTAGACAAAGGGCCCTTAAACGGTCATCGTTTCTGAGCTCATCGTTCATGGGCTGCTCGCAGGTAGGGTCGCTCATCACCAATCGGCCATGGGGTTTTAATACGCGGTACATTTCAGAAACAGCCTTTTTTAGATCTTCCATCTTAAAGATGTTGAACAAACAATTCTGCGCTGCAACATCAATGCTTTCATCCGCCACAGGAAGGTTAAGTGCATCACCTTTTACCAGGTCCACATATTCGCTATGGAACCAGTCGTTTTCTTCCTCGGCTATCTTAAAGTTGTTTCGGGAGGCTTCCAACATCTCGTCCACGGAATCTACACCAATTACCCCACCTTTTTGTCTGGAAAAATAGGAGAACTGGAGCAACTCCATCCCGCCACCAACACCTACATATAGAATCTTGGGATCGTTGACCAGGTCCTGGGCAGATACCGTACTTCCGCACCCATAGTTCATCTCTTGCATAATCTTTGGGATGGACAAGCCGGGGAACTGCCAAATAGGATTGGTGGTACAGCATAGCCCAACATCGGGGGTCAGGGCCGCCTCTTTGTACAAATCATGTGTTGCTTCCAAATAACTCATATTTCCTCTATTAATTCTTTGAACAATTGTATCATTTTTGGTTCAGTGTTTCCTGCAATTTCAATAATCTCCTGGATATTAACAGGTTGCAGGTTGTCTGGGTCACATTCGTCGGTTAAGACGGATACGGCCACAATGGGTAGTCGTAAATGATTGGCCACAATTACTTCTGGAACTGTACTCATGCCAACGGCATCTGCACCAAGTATCTTGAGCATTCTATATTCTGCCTTGGTTTCCAGCTGCGGACCTACTACAGAAGCGTATACTCCTTTTTGAAGGGAGATTCCATTTTTTTTGGCGATTTTCTCCAGTGTTTTGCGCATATCCACATCATAGGGTTCCAGCATGTCCACAAAGCGATCTCCAAATTCCGCCACATTTTTAAATGCCAAGGGCGAACCTCCTTGCAGATTGATGTGATCTTCGATCAACATCATATCCCCTTTTTTAAAGTTGAGGTTGATGGCCCCTGCTGCGTTGGACACAAAAAGCCTTTTTATTCCCAGGAGATGCATTACACGGATGGGATAAGTAATATCTAAAAAGTCGTACCCCTCGTAAAGATGGAAACGACCTTGCATCACCACCACTTTTTTGCCGGAAATGGTTCCATAAATCAGCTTGCCGGAGTGGAATTCGACCGTGGCCAATGGGAAATAGGGAATGTGGTTGTAATGGGCTTCTACCGGGTTCTCGATCTCGGCCACCAATTTTCCCAGTCCGGTGCCAAGGACTATCCCAATTTCTGGGGAATCAAACCCTTTCTTTTTCAGGTATTCAGCTGATTCTTCAAGTTGTTTTTTGGTCATTTTTCCATATGTTTTAAGAATGGCCTGAAAGCCTCAATATCTTTGATGTCCTCGTAATGATCTACGTCATTTTTAAGCGGGAGCATGCCAACGGTATTACCTTTTAGATTCTCCATGGTATCTGGTAAAACGGAACCGGTGCCCCAAGTTTTGTCTTGAAAAAGTTCCTCTTTCAAAGTGGTCATGCCCAACAAATAATACCCTCCGTCTTGGGCGGGTCCCACAACAAAATCGTTGGCACCAAGCTGTTGAAATGCCGCTTCCAGCTCCAATGCTGACAAATCGTACATATCACTTCCAATAATAATGATTTTTTCATAACCGGATTGGAAGCCCTCCCGGAAAGCATTCAGCATCCGCTCCCCTAAATCTTCCCCTTTTTGCAGCTTTTTTTTGTAGTGTTCAGTGGTCCATACATCTTCCTCCCAAATCTCGTTTGAATAGAACACCCACTTTTCCATAGTAAGACCATGTGTTATGGAAACTGTATGTTGTAGCAGGAATTGGTAGATATCCAAAGCGGCCCCATCGCCTACCTTGGCGGCCAATCGGGTCTTACATTTGCCAAGCTCTGGGTTTCTGGTAAAAATAAGGAGTAAACAATCTCTATTTTTCAAGTGTGGAATCTTTGGTTTCGTAGGTTTTCTCGCCTTTGGTCAAAAGGAGCCCCCAATACTTACTAAACGGATGTACTTTTTCCGTGGGCCGTTGTTCCATATCAAAAACGGTATATCCCTTGTTTATCCATTCAAAAATACCGCCGTACAGGTTTTTTACCTGGGTGTAACCGGCCAACTTAAATTTTTCGCCTATATCCTCGGAGCGCACCCCAACGGAACAATAAATGATGATAGGTGTCGATTTATTGGGCACAAAGGCCACACGTTCCAAGCTAAAATCATCATAACCCACCCAAACAGCATCTTGCAGATGACTAATTTCAAATTCGACCCTTTCCCTTGCATCCAATATGACGAGGTTCTTACTGTTGGCCACATCATCCACACGGATATAATCCACAGTATTGTTGTTGAACATCTCCAGAATATCAGGGATGGTTAGCTGTGCAAGGGCAGAAATTGGGAACAGGCAAAGTAGGGAGAATAAGATTTTTGGACTCATTGCATGATCTATGGATATCAAAGATAGCCTTTCCGAAAAAAGAAATATTAAATATGACTATCTTAAAGCTATGATTAAAATCAGATTCAGATGAAGAGATCAGTGCTATTGATCCTACTATGTGCCCTTGTATGGGCCTGTAAGGAAAAAGCACCAAAACAATTGGATGAAGCCACCAATGTTGCGGATAATTACGAAGAACCATACCGGCCACAGTACCATTTTACACCCCAGGAAAAATGGATGAACGACCCCAATGGTCTGGTTTACAATGATGGTATCTATCATCTTTTTTATCAATACTACCCCGATGATATTGTTTGGGGCCCCATGCACTGGGGGCATGCCGTTAGTACCGATATGGTGCATTGGGAACATAAGCCCATAGCCCTATTTCCTGACGAACATGGACTGATCTTTTCAGGGAGTGCGGTGGTGGACAAAAACAACACTTCGGGATTTGCCAAAAACGGAGAGACTCCTTTGGTGGCCGTTTTTACCTATCATTTAATGGAAGGGGAAAAAGCGGGGAGAAATGATTTTCAGACCCAAGGCATTGCCTTTAGTTTGGACAATGGGGACACTTGGACCAAATATGAGGGGAATCCGGTGATTGGAAATTCGGGCATTAAGGACTTTAGGGATCCCAAGGTATTTTGGCACGAAGCAACCGACCAATGGATTATGGCATTGGTGGCCGGGGACCACGCCAAATTCTATAGTTCCCCGGATCTAAAAGCATGGGTGCATATCAGCGACTTTGGGAAAAACCATGGGGCGCACGGCGGAGTTTGGGAATGCCCAGATCTGTTTCCAATTAAGGTGGAAGGCTCTGACGAGGTAAAATGGGTCTTGATCATCAGCATCAATCCAGGGGCGCCCAACGGAGGTAGTGGCACCCAATATTTTGTAGGGGAATTTGATGGGAACAAGTTCACCACAGATCAGGAGGAAACAAAATGGCTGGATTATGGAACGGACAATTATGCAGGCGTAACCTATAATAATACTCCGAACAACGAGCGCATTTTTATAGGCTGGATGAGCAATTGGGATTACGCCAGGGACACCCCAACCAAAAAATGGCGCAGTGCCATGACCTTGCCCAGAACCTTGTCCCTCAGAAAAAATGGGGACGGCTATTGGCTTTCCAATAAACCCTTGCCCCAGGTGAACAAATTGGCCACGTCAGATTTGGTGTCAAGCTTGGAGATTACCGGGGGAGAAACAAAAAACATGGATGTTGATGGCCTGGGGCAGTCAAAAATTGTGTTCAAGACCCGATCCAAGGATTTTAGGGTGAGTGTAAAGAACAGCTTGGGCGAAAAGGTGGATCTGGTCATGGATTCCAAAAGTCAATCGCTGATTTTAGATCGGATGAAATCGAGGAAAGTGGATTTTCAGGCCGAATTTGGCAATAAAAAACACCATGCACCCATAGACCAACTTGGTGAGGAGGCCTTTGAAGTGGTCATTTATCTGGATTGGTCTTCCATTGAGGTGTTTGTGGACGGAGGTCTACTGGCCATGACGGACCAGATTTTTCCAACTGAACCCTTTCAAAAACTGATTTTTGAAAATTCGGACGAAGAGCACAAGCTTCAGGATGTGGTGGTCAAGCAGATGCAATCCATTTGGTAGGTTATGAATACATTAAATTTTGGCGCGGGATGATTTAAATCAGGTGTTTTTTGAGTTTTCCTTCAGAATTTTGCGTCAGCCAATTTCCATTTCATGAATACCAACCCTGAAGAACTTAAGGCAATATCCAACCAGATACAGGAGCTCATCGCCCACTTGGAAATTCAGGAAGGAGCACATGCGGAAACCTTGGATGGGATTAGCCAAGAATACCGGGCAAGTGCCAAAAACCTTCTTCACTACGGCACCCTCAGGAACTTTGACATTCGCAAACTGCAGAAAAAAATGAAGCGATTGGGGCTTAGCAGGTTTGCCAATGCAGAGGGCAATATCTTGGGAAGTTTGATCAATGCCCATGAACTTATTGGGAAATTGGGCCAAAATACCAAAACTACCCATCCCCGAGACCATTTGAAAATAGGTGGTGGAAAAAAGCTCCTTAAAAACCATACCAAACGCCTTTTTGGGGACCAAAAGGAAAAAAGAAGGGTAAAGGTCATGGTGACCTTGCCAACTTTGGCAGCGCACGACTATAACCTTGTTCTGGAGATGGTTCAAAATGGAATGGACTGTGCCCGGATCAATTGCGCCCATGATGGGCCAAGTCTTTGGAAAAATATGGTAGATCATGTGCGAAAGGCTTCCGAGGAAACAGGGAAGGAGGTAAAAATTGCCATGGACCTTGCCGGGCTCAAGATCAGGACCGGTGCTTTGGAACCCGGACCCCAAGTACGAAAATTTAAGCCCGAACGCTCGGCGCTTGGGCAGGTGGTACATCCAGCCCAGATTACCTTGGTACCCGATGAAACGGAGATTTTGGAGCCCTATATGCTACCTGTTCCGAAGGAATCCATTGCGAGACTCAAAGGTGGGGACATTATCAAACTAAAGGATACTAGGGGCAAATCCCGTAAACTGGAGGTGGTGCAGGTTACAGAGGAAATTGCTGTGCTGCACGCACAAAAAACCCTTTATGTTGCAACGGGGATGCTGATGTATCTTGCCAATTCCAAGAGTGCAGCCATACCCATTGGACATCTTCCCAGGACGGAATCCTTCATTACCCTATTTGTGAACGATGAACTCATTGTTTCCAAAAAACAGGAAATGGGGCAATTTCAGGTGCGCGCTGAAGATGGGCAGTTGGTTCATCCGGGAAAAATTTCCTGTGTGCCATCGGTTATTGTGGATAAGGTAAAGGAGGGAGACCCCATTTTATTTGACGATGGCAAGATTGAAGGGGTAATTGATCGGGTGGAACCGGAGCAATTTGTGGTAAGGATAACCAGGGCCAGAACCAATGGCTCCAAACTAAAATCGGAAAAAGGTATCAACTTTCCCCAAACGGATCTAGGCTTGTCCGGACTTACCGAAAAGGATAAAAAGGACCTGGGATTTGTAGCCCAATATGCGGACATCGTGAACTTTTCCTTTGTAAACACCCAAGAAGATGTGGAGGAATTGTTGGTGGAGATGGCACGCTTGGGCGTACAGGACAAAGTAAGCGTGGTCCTTAAGATCGAGACCCGATGGGCCTACAGAAATCTGATCAAGATTCTACTATCTGCCATGCGTACCAAATATGTGGGCGTGATGATCGCCCGGGGCGACCTTGCCCTGGAGGTGGGCTGGAAGAATATGGGCAAGGTGCAGGAGGAAATCCTATCCATTTGCAGCGCGGCACATGTGCCTGTTATCTGGGCAACGCAGGTTTTGGAAGGCCTGGCTAAAAACGGTCTACCCTCCCGATCGGAGATCACGGATATCTCATCTTCCATTAGGGCCGAATGTGTAATGCTGAACAAAGGGCCTTATATCAATGAGGCCATTGCTCTGCTGGACGAGATGCTTGGCAATATGGAAAAACTGCACGACAAGAAAGAGGGAATGTGGCCCAAAATAGAGCTCTTATAAGGGGTGTCCCAAATGTAATTTCGGGGCTGTTTTTCTGACTAAGGAGACGTAAACAAGTAATAACCTTAAGTAAATAAAAAATGAGAATAGGAATCAACGGTATGGGCCGCATTGGCCGTGCCGCCCTAAAGGTGATCAACGATACCCCAGGGTTGGAAGTTGTGGCCGTAAACGATATTGTATCCATAGAAAATACAGCGTATCTGCTCAAGTATGATACGGTCTATGGCGTGTATGAAAAGGAGGTGACCCACGAGGGTGACGTATTGGTGGTGGATGGCCAAAAAATCCGGTATACTTCCATCCGTAACCCGGAAGAACTGCCCTGGGGAGAACACCAGGTAGATTTGGTCATTGAAAGTACCGGGGTCTTCACCAAAGGTGAAGATGCGGAACGCCACATTAAGGCCGGGGCCAAAACAGTGGTCATTTCCGCCCCCACCAAAAGCGAGGATACACCAACCGTGGTTCACGGGGTAAATTCTGAGGACGGAAATACCAGCGTCTTTAGCTGTGCCAGTTGTACCACCAACAATATCAGCCCCGTTGTTGAGGTACTGGGAAGAAGGATCGGGATCAAAAAAGCGATCATGACCACGGTGCATGCTTATACGGCATCGCAGGGTATGGTGGATGCGCCTTCCAAAAAGAATTTTAGAATGGGACGTGCAGGAGCACAAAACCTGATTCCCACCACCACGGGAGCGGCCATTGCCACCACTAAGGCGTTACCGGAATTTGCCGGTAAGTTTGATGGGGTGGCCATTAGGGTACCAGTGCCCGTTGGGTCTATTTCGGATATGACCTTTGTAACCGAAAAACCGGTAACCGCAGCGGAAGTCAACCAGATATTGATCGAGGAGGCCCAAACGGACCGTTATGCCGATGTGCTGGATACCACGGACGAACCCATTGTATCCTCGGACATCATTAAAAGCCCCTATGCTTCCACGGTGGACCTTTCCATGACAAGGGTAGTGGACAGGGATTTACTGAAAGTAATGACCTGGTACGACAATGAATGGGGTTTCACCAACCAGATGATCCGTCAGATCTTGGAAATAAAAGGAGAATAAATTGTTGTTGAAATAAATGTAAAAGGGCTTCCCATTTGGGAAGCCCTATTTTTTTAAGAGATGTAAAGGTAGAGGCTGCTGATCAGTGAGCAAACCGAACAGGCCAGCACAAAGTACCAGAATATGTATCCCATCTTTTCGTCTACAGTGTCCATCGTTATAGTATTTGTTCTCTGGTGGTTTTGATTTACTATCCGAAATTACATAGAAAGCCGCCCCGCATTGTTATATTTTTATTGGTGGATCAAAAAAGCACATAATTGGTACTTTTTATTTTGTAGATCGCAAAAGCGGCATTTTGGCCTTTGTAGGAATACTATTTTTTCATCCGGAATTTTGTAGGAATCAACGGGATAGGGCGTAATTTTGCAGGAGAACCACACGAATGGACTACACAGAAATTGATCAGGCGGTCTCTGGCCGAATGCGCAAATGGGGCGTTCCCGCAATACGCATTTCCTTTGCAATTATTTTCTTTTGGTTTGGAATTTTAAAGCCCTTTGGGCTTTCGGCGGCCACGGATTTGCTAAAGGCCACGGTGGCCTGGTTGCCCTTTGGTTCGCCAGAGGTTTGGTTGGTGGTCATAGGTTGGTGGGAAGTGGCCATTGGTATCACCTTTCTCTTTCGCAGGACCACAAAAATTGCCATTGCCCTTTTGTTCCTGCAAATGGTGGGCACCTTTATGCCCTTGGTGTTCTTGCCCGGGATAACCTTTCAGGAAGGAAACTATCTGTTGCCTACCCTGGAAGGACAGTACATCATAAAAAACGTGATGATCATATCTGCCGCACTGATCGTGGGCGGCACCTTGTTCAAAAAAAGAAATGCGGGCACTATTGACCCTTAGTAGTGGGAGAAATCTAAACTAGGGGGGTGCCCTTTAAACGCTTTTCTATCTTGCGCTTCTTTTCGGTAAGGGCCTTCATAACGTCCATAAGGTCGGAGTCTTTGGTCTCCTTATAGATTTCGTTAATGGACAGTATGAGTGCCTTGGCCTCTCTTGAAGCCGCAACCCTATCACTGGTGGACATATGACTCAAAGTTCTTCCAATAAACTCTTTTGCCTTTGCTAATAAATCTTCGGTCATTTTTATTTAAAATTAATCTAGTTAGGCTAAATATAGGTGTTAGTTTCATATTTTCTGCCTATAGGGGTATTCGAATTTTATATTTATGATATTATTAAGACCCCAAGACTGCAAATAAAGCAAAATTTTCCCTTAAAATCATACTTGTATGTACAAACGGGAGCGGAACCGTTCCAAACGGCGCAGCTCTGTGTAGGTTTGGGAAACCTGTATGCACTGCTGGGGCCGTGGGGCGTTTATCCTAAAGGATAGGGTAAGCTGTTCGGCATCCATGTGCAGGTGGCCCTGATCTAAGGGTCGGGGCAGGTGCAACATGGGCCCCTGGTAAAATTCCGCATTGGGGGAATGGGAAAATCAAAGGCAAAATTGAACACTGGATTGTCCGCTACAACCATTTGGGCCAGGCCTTTTTTGGGTGCCTTGTTGATTATAATACGACTGTTGTTTTTGTGCAATTGGCCAAAGGGCCGCTTGTTTTGGCTGTTGAGCACTATGTGGTTGGCAAAGATGATTTCCATGCAGGTGTAGGGACCAAGGTGGACAAAGTCATGGATGGTTTGTAGAATGGACGTGGTTGGCATAGTAGGGATTTGGAATTTTGAATTTTTAGTTCTCGGTTTTCGGTTCTCAGTTATCAGTTTTTGGTTATCGGTTCTGGGTTCTCAGTTTTCGGTTTTCGGTTTTCGGTTCTCGGTTGTCAGTTCTGGGTTGTCAGTTTTCGGTTCTCGGTTTTCAGGTTGGATTTTGGGATTTCCAAATAAAGAGTTCAGACTTTGGACTTTGAACGTTCGACTTTCGACTTTGGGGAGGTTGGATTTTTTGATGGGATAATTTAGGTAAATATATAAAAAAGGTTGTAATCAACCTGTTGTTTACAATTGGTTGAGTAAAACTTCTTGTTTGCAACTTTGGATTATGTCGAAGCGTGAACGAAAAAAGGAAATGCCAGAATTCTGTATTGCATTTGGGAAACATCTTGGGAGCTTAAGAATTGAAAAAGAACTGAGTATTGAGGAAATTGCCTTTAAAGCTGGGATTGATGCTCAAAACCTACGCAAATATGAATTGGGCAAACAGGAAATGAAAATTTCTATGATGAAAAGAATTGCCGACGCTTTTGAGATGAGTACTTCTGAGTTGTTATCTTTTGACGAATAGGTTCAATTAAATATTATGGATTTACCCCTAGAGTATAGATGGTTGAAAGCCAATAATTTTCAAGGCTTAACCCCGTGGTAATTTGTTGACCCTTTTTATCCGATGAAAATTGGAATCTGATTGACAATTTAATGACGGAAACAAGACTAATTAATGACAATCTCGCATCTCAAGATTTTGAAGAAAAAGTAAAAAGGAAATTGAAAAAACATGCTGACGTTGAAACGCAGGAATATTTATTAAGAAACTAGAAACCCAAGTCGATTTCTTTTTGGGAAAAAAAATTGAAAAACTGTAAAGAATGAACAACACATCAGAATTAAATTCTCATTTTAAACGAAATGAAAAAATGTGGCAACTTTGGGAAGAAAATGGTGTAGATTCAGAAACCGAATTAGTCGTGAATTTTCACTTCTACTCCTCTCGAAAAGAGAGCGCTGAACTTCTTTGCAAAGTGTTAACCGATGAAAATATTCCACATCGAACTGAAAAGACCAGGACTCTTATTTTCCTAAAAGGCTGGAGAATTGAAGCTGACATTAAAAAGAAATGGACTTTAGCTGAATTACAAGGCAAAACTGGAAATATGTTTATTCTTGCGGAACAAACCGGAGTTTCTTTAGAAGGATGCGGTGCATTAATGCCAAATTAAACTACAAATCAGAGTTAAAACGATTTGGGTACATGGCTTTAATTCACCTGTCTGTGGTAGACAGGAATCATAGCCGAGACCGTTGGGCACAATTGGAATGAAAAAGGGGATTAAAAACATATTGACTTTTCTAATTTTAGTTATTTCACTTAACTCTTGCTGTGTTGGGGCTAAAGAAGATTACTTGGGGAACAACATTTACCTATCTGAATATGATAATGTTGACCGAAGAATTCTTTATCAAACAGAAAGTTGTGCTACTTCAGGAGTTGAAATTGTTCCAATGACTGTTTTGGAAATTGGAAATAATGACAAATGGATTGTTGCAAAAACCGGCTATGGTAAAAACCAAAAAGAAGAGAGTTTTTTTAAGTTTTGGGTAATAAAGAATGACTATGAAAGTTTACCTGATGCGGAAACTGTAAAAAGAAATACAACTGAATTTGAAAACCGACAAGACTTTGACAATTTCCTGACAGAAAATAAGATTGAGTTGGAACTGAATAAAATTGACTGAAATAGAAACAGTGTCTAACAAGGGCTATAATTCACCTGCCTGCCATTAGGCAGGAATCATAGCCGAGCCCGTTGTGTGGCATTTGAAAAACCAAATCGTGAGATATTTTAAACTGATTGTACTAATCACTTTTTTAAGTTCGTGCTCAACGAATAAATCTATCGTCGGTTTATATGGAAAATGTGGGAAAGGCTACCTTGCCTGTACTCAAATAGAATTCAAATCTGATAACACTTTCGAATATTTTATCTTTTATGATGTCGGTGGTGGAAGTGTCTTAAAAGGAAATTGGAAAAGAATCTCTAGCGATACTGTTGTAATAAACACTTTCAAGCAACCTGAGTTCCCTAAAACGACATACGTTGGAAGAATAAATCCAAACTTAAAAGGAATAGTAAAAATCAGAATATCCGATAAAAATGGTTCTCTGGGAGGTTCTAACGTTCTGATAAATGACAGAGAACTAATTAAAGTTGCCGGTGAGAACGGAATCGCGGAATTCGATGTTGATTATATAAGGAACATTGAATATGGATTTTTGAGTCAGAGTGAAAAAATTAAGATTGACAATCCGAATTACAATGAGATTGAAATTTTAATAAAAGATTTGAACTTAAATGTAATACCAGAATTTATAACGAATGAAAAAATTCTCGTCAAACGGAATAAAATAATAATGGATAGCACCTATGTCTATAAAAGGACAAGTCTGAAAAACAGACAGTGGAAATAAAAACGAAAGCACAACAATGGCTGTAATTCATTGTGCTCGCCAAAGCCTTGGATGTTAAGATTGAGGAGTTTTTTGAGTTTAGGAGGCAATGTTTTTGAGCTTTTTAAATGGAGTACCTTTATGCCTGGGTTGGCAACAAGCAAAACCGAACAAACGTGAATGAAAATTAAAACAACAATAAAAACGATTTACTTCTTTTTGATAATCGGATTATTGAACTCTTGTGAAAGTCCGAAAAATAAATCTAAAGAGGAAAAATCAGTAAAAATTGAAAATCCAACCAACAAGGTTTTATTAAGTTCCGAAATTGTTTGGGAAAAGTTAAACCCCGCAAGAGGTGACCAAAGTCCACAAGCAGGCACTATTTGGGGAGATAGAAAAGGAACTGTAGCTACCGGCTTTTTAGCAAAATTTGTGGACGGATTTTCTTCACCACCACATATTCACAACGTTACTTACAGAGCTGTTGTGATTGAAGGATTAGTTCATAATGATGACCCAAATGCGGAAAATATGTGGATGAAACCAGGTTCATTTTGGACACAGCCTGTTGGCGAATCACATATAACTTCTGCAAAAGGAGAAATAAATATTGCATTGGTAGAAATTGACCATGGACCTTACCTTGTAAAACCAATTAGCGAAGCATTTGATAATGGGGAAAGACCTGTAAATATTGACGTTTCAAATATTGTGTGGTTGGATAACAACAAGACGAATTGGATAAAATCAAAAAGTAAGGCTGAAATCAGTTTTCTGCTAGAAACGGATAAGCTTAAAAGCCTTTTCGTTAAATTTCCTAAGGGATATGACGGAGAAATTGAAACGGATGGAACTGTTTTGCATTCTGTGGTAATAAAAGGAGAGCTGAATTATCTTTTGCCAAGTAATGACACCAAGGTTTTAGATATAGGAAGTTACTTTGGTTCGACTGATAAAGCAACTCATAGCATTTCAAATGGTTCTGAAAGCGAAACGGTTATATACATTAGAACGAACGGAACCGTGAAAGTGAATTAATATCAGTTGCCAACACTGGCTGTAATTCATGGTGCGCGCCAGTAGGGAGGAATCATGGCGGTGGCCGTTATCCATAATTAAGTAAAATGAAGAAAATACTAGTATCCATTCTAGCAGTCTTTGGAATCACCGTTGGGGTAAAGGCTCAAACCGAAGAATTGCAAACAGGAGTACTAAATACCCTTACGACTACCGCTAATAGATTTGAGAAATCAAACAATGCCTTCTTGATAAATATTATTAAAGACAATACTGTTGTTCTCCAAATAGTTCACGGTGGCTTAATTGAACAAGTGAGAACCGAAGAAAACGCCTTTAATTTCTCATTTAATGTGACTTTCGACAACCAAAAAGACAATCAAAACAAATTCACTGCTCTCGAAATATCAAAAAACTTCAAATATTACGAATGGGACGGAATACCTTGCTATGCATTAAATGTTGGAAATGATAAAAAGAAAACTGAAGCAATAGCAATTACAATATTGACCGAGGTATATGGATTTGACCCCAAAGACATGTTTGAATTTGAAATTTATGACCAAGGTAGAATGTAAAAACAATGGCTGTAATCCATCGTGCCTGCCATCGGCAGGAACCATAGCCGAGACCTTTCAAAACAAAAAAATGAAACAGACCATTTCATTACTTTTCTTGCTGCTTACCATTATTGCAAATGCCCAAATTGAACCTGGTACCACCTATTATTCAGATAAATATGGGTATAAAGAGGTAGCCAAGGGCCCTTATAGGAAAGTACTGAAAAAGGAAAATGACAGTGTAACATCCGAGATATTCTCCAAAACCAAGAGCGGACAAAAAATCTGGGAAAAGTACTATCTGGGCGAGCAGCCCTACGGCATCTGGAAGTGGTACAAAAAAGGGAATGTGGAATCTGAAAGAAATTACGATTTTGTACTGACCTATGGGGAATACGTTCCCGAAAATGCCATCAAATTCAAAGAGTTGGGAATAGAGAGCAGATCGGATCGGAATACCTCCAAGATCCAGCGACACATTCGGGACAATTTTCGATACCCGGAGTTTGCGCAGGCCAATGGCATCCAAGGAAGGGTGGGCCTGCAATTTACCATAGATGAAAATGGGAATGTTGGGAACCTAAGAATTCTTGAAAAAGGCCACCTGTCCCTGGACACGGAATGCTTTAGAATAATGAATTCCCTTAAAAAATTGAACCCCTATGAAAAGGATGGTCAGAAAATTATGGTTCATTATACCATGCCCATTACATTTCGGATGCAATAAAAGCACAGGTTATAAATGGTAATCAATGCCCATAATCAGTAGGCCTATATCTTCTGGAATACCAAATTTACTTTGTTTAAATTGGTGGTCATCAAAGGAAATCTGACATTCCAAGCAATAAAGAATGGGTTCCGGTAAAAAAAGAATGTTGACTATTAGCGGGGAATGGGCCAAGCATCTTCGTCCTTTAGGGAAAAAGCTGTTTTGGAGTGCCGAAAGACAAGCTGGGAAAAGGCTGATAGAGGAGGAAACCAAAGGAAGGTTGGAATAGAAAACCCTCGCTAACCCCAGTAGGATCACGCCAATTGGCTTAAAGGGGTCAAACGTGATGGCAGCTCAAGAAAAGACACGGCAATGCGCAAGTTTTATGATTGGAACAATATGTTTCTTGAACGCTGGGATTTACTTGGATTGTAAACCATTCCGTACCCGGAATATCACAATTAATGCGAAACAAACAAATAGGAGCAACTATCAATTGCCTACCTGTTTGTACGTAATTGTTTTGTTGGTAACCGCGCCATTGTTATCCTCTTGAACACTTATGGGTTGCCCACAATTGTCCTCGTTGCCATAGCCATAGGTAAATGTATTGGTCGAGGTTATATTGTCATCGGCATCATAGGTAGTTTCACTGAGTATGTTGTTTAGATTAAATGCTTGGGGATAGGATTCCACAAAGCTAAGGTTGGTAAAAATTTTGGCGTTAAGATCGTGTTCATACCTTCTATAGCCAACACCTGTGCCATCTTGCGAAAAATTGACCCTTTCCACGTTGTTCCCCTCCGCGTCCATAACGTACTCAAAATCTGTGGTTACCGTGCCGCCTACCCCATCGGGCTGTACAATACTACCACCAGTTGGAATCTGGGAAGAGAAAGTATCGTCCCAATCAAAACCGATTTCAAAAACCAAGTTGGCATCGGCGTCCTCCAATCTTTGATTGGCAAGTTGTTTATTGCTATAGTATGTCAGGATTCTTTTGCCCAAAAGCTCATTCGCGGGGGTATAGAATTCTTCTTGTTGGAGTTGTGAATCATCATTGTACTCGTAGGTACTGTATTCTTGTAGCGCATCTGACAAAAGTTTGTCCACCCTTTGTAGAAGTCGTTCGTCCATATCGTCATATATGAAATCTGCCGATCTGCCGTCGTCCACCTCCTCTGCTGCCACATAGCAGAACGTTTCAGGTTCGTCAGAAACTACGGTAACGTAATCGGCCACCTCAACGACCTCCGGAAATTCAGCACCGTCGTCAATTTGCAGTCTTACGGCATACTTTCCGGGCTCATTGTAAGTAACGGTAACCGTTTCATCGGTGGAGGTTGCAGGAGATCCTCCGGTAAAGGTCCATGCCAAGGGACCGTTGTAATCATTTACTTTAACATCAATCGGTACCGTACCTCCTTGATCTTGTACCTCGCTGGTAGTAATAATAATTTGGGAATTATTTTTAAAAACAACACTTTCCCCTACCATAATGGTCACCGGTTCCGTATTACTGGAAATTTCCGAACCATTTTCGCTTTCTGTTTCGGCCTCAAAGCTGGCCCTATTACTTTCTTCCGTGGTGGTAGGTCGTTGTGCTGTATCGTCTCCGGATGTACATCCCACAAAAAGAACAAAAAGTGTCAACCAGAAATATCTTAGGACATCTGTTTTCATAGTTCAGAAAATTAGTGGGGAACTCAAGTACAGTAAGTTATGAAAAAACTGGCGATTGTCAAACCCTCCATGGTCCAAGATTGATTGATCTTATATAACCGGGATTGCAGATTCCGTGGCGTTCCAAGTTTTCTTTGTTTAAATTGGCGGGGTGAAACAACCAATGAAATAATTATGGCCTTTAAAATAAAATGGAACTCAGAGCGAATACTTAGCCTAAGTGCCATGCTCATCAGTTTTATTACCCTGATCATCTTTATTTACCAGACCAATTTGATGAGCCGACAGAATTACCTGTCCATTTTGCCCTATTTGTCCCTTTCCACTTCCAACAATGCTGCGGATGACCGCTATAGCCTCTCCATTGATAACTTTGGGGTGGGCCCCGCCATTATAGAAAGTGTTGTTATAAAGCACAAAGGAGAGACCTTTAATATGGCCGACTTTGACAATGAGGTGTTGACCTTCCTAAAGACAAGAGTGCCGGCCTTGGACAGTATTAAGGGGATTTCCTATGCTACCCTGGACAAGGGGATGGCCATTCCGGCAAATGCCTCCTACAATATTTTGGAGGTGAAAAGCACCCGGGAAGATTATCTTTTGCTTCGCGATAGCCTGAACCAACTGCTGGAAGAGGGCATGTTTTTTGAAATTATCTATAGGTCCATCCAAGATGAACGATGGATGATCACCAATGATACCGAGGGTCCCGAAAAACTGAATTAAACTTGCAGTATCCGCTGCTGTGTGGTTTGATGGGTTCGCTGACCGTTCCACTTAATCCTGTGTTGGACAATCTAATTATCAATTGCATTTGAGTGATTAATACGCTATATTGCACCAATAGTAGTATAATATACGTCATGTCAACCATAAGAAAATCCATCACCTTTACACACCAACAGGATCTCTGGATCAAACAACAAATAGAGAAGGGAGACTATACCAACGACAGCGAATACCTTAGGGATTTGGTGCGAAGGGATCAAGCGGACAAGCAAAAATTGGAGGAACTTAGAGCAGCCCTTCAAGCGGGATTGGAAAGTGGTGTGGGTCATAGGAGCGTAGAGGCAATTTGGAAGGAAGCGGAGGATCAGTATGCCAAAAGGGACAGCTGAAATTCAATTGACCAAGGCCGCGGAGTTGGATGTAGCCTCCATAGCCAAGTACACCATTTATAAGTTCGGATTGGGCCAGGCACGTAAATACCGAAATGGCCTTATTAATACCCTCGAGCTTTTGGCCAATAAACCCACATTGGGCACAGCCTTTTACATTGGAGACAAGATTGAACTAAAAAGATTTCGCTTTAAGGCGCATATGATATTCTACAAGGAAATCCCATCAGGAATTCTTGTAATTAGAATACTAGGGGGAATGATGGATTTTAAGAGACACCTATAACATTAAAAAAGTCCATGAACATCAAAATACTTCAAAACCTTTTTGTTCGGCACAATGCCATTGATAGCCATAAACCATCCATCTGGTTCATACATGGTTTTGGGGACTCGGGTTTGGCCTATAAAGAGGTTTTTGGGTCCGTCCTAGACCGCCATTTCAACCTTTATGTGGTGGATATGCCCGGTTTTGGTGCCAGTCCTTTGCTCTCAGACTGTACATCCATTGATCAACAGGCCGATTTACTTTCGAAAGTCATTTTACTAGAGACCGGTGATGCGCAGCAAGTGAATATTGTTTCCCATTCCCTGGGAAGCTTGGTTGGTACATGGCTGTGCCAGAAGTTGAAGGGGAGAGTTCATTGGTATTTCAATGTGGAGGGCAATTTAACCGTTGGGGACAGTTATTTTTCCAGCAAGCCATTGGAATTTGATACCGCCCAGGAATTTGCAAAATCATTCTATCAGGAAATATTTGAAAAGGCAAAGTTGGAAGAGCGCTATAAGCGATACTATTGCAGCGTAAGGTTGGCCAACCCGGAAGGGATGCGCCAATGGGCCAAGAGCAGTCAAGAACACGTGAGGGAGAACCAATGCGGATTTGAGTTCATTAATCTAGACTGCAACAAAATCTATATGTGGGGGGATGTGGATACCCCTTTGGAAACCCAAAAGTTTATTACGGAACATAAAATCCCCAACAAACTGTATGAAGGGGTTGGGCATTGGCACATGATAGAGAACACCTACCAACTTTATCAAGATATTTATGAAATGACCTGTAATGCTTGATGTGACATCGTAACTTACCGTCAGATTTGAGTCAACTCCGGGAAAAAATAGAGGAAACCGCCAAGGAAATCCTGATTTACCAAGATAAATTGGTAAAGCTGAGGAAGGCCCTACCTAAAATTGTGCTGGTAGGGGTGATTTTCATCTTTTTATATCCTACCCTACCTGGGAAAAGGGGAGGCAGATGGATAGATGACAAGGACTATTGGAGCGGGGTGGTTTTTGGTATCATTTGTTTTTTGGCCATAGTCCCCATTGGATATGGAATTGCAGTCTATAAATACAAAAAGTACATCCGGCAACTGTTGGCCTATAAAGATGAGCTGGAGCGTCAGCGGAATGTTTGATTTTGACCGGATATACCTTTAATCAATGGGCAGCGAATCATTGGAATCGTTGGTTTTGGACAAAGAGACCAATCCGCCAAGTGCCCCAAGGTTCATGGAATCAAGCGCCGAACTTGGAACGATTACCATGGATCCCTTTTCCTTTAAACCTTCAAACAGCATGTTCATACCTCTCAAATGGAGCGCCACTGGGTTTTTTTGGTAGCGTTCACTGGCCTCTGAAAACTTGTGTGCAATTTCGGTTTCCGCGGTTCCCAAAATGACCCTTGCCCGCCGCTCCCGCTCTGCCTGGGCCTCTTTGCTCATGGCATCGGCAAGTACCTGGGGGATGATAATATCCTTGATTCCCACGGTTTGGCAGGTAATGCCCCACGGATTGGTGTTATGGTCCAACACTTTCTGAAGATCTTCCGCAATTTTCTCCCTTTCCTGAAGAATATCGGCCAGCTCATGCTTGCCAATAATATCCCGTAATCCGGTTTGGGCGATGTAAAAAATGGCCCTTTCATATTCTTGTACCTCCAGCGCCGCCTTTTCCACATCCCATACGGTCCAGTACACCACAGCATCCACGTTTACGGGAACGGTATCCTTGGTCAAGGTCTGTTCCGCCTTAAAATCCGTGACCCGTACCCGTTGGTCAATATACTTGTCTATCTGATCAATAATGGGAATGATCAAAAATATTCCCGGCCCCCTTAACCCTTTAAATTTTCCCATTCTAAGCACAACCGCCTTTTCCCATTGGTCGGCAATGTGTATGGACCTCGAGATCAACAGGGCAACCAGCAGAAGTGACGCCAAGGTTTGCATTTGGATAAAGTCGTAATAATAGAGGGCCAGGCAAATGACCAGTGCTGCTATCATTACCGTTCCTGAAATGGGGTTCCAAAGTTTTTTAGTGATGTTCTTCATATCATTTCTGATTTTTCAGTTGATCAATAATTTCTTCTATCGTAAAGCCGTAGCTAAAGGCGATGGAGGAAAATTCATTGCATATTTCGTTTAGCTTGTCTTTCTTTTCCTTTTCAGTGATTTGGATCTTGATTTCATTGATGAACGTGCCGGTTCCCTGTTGGGTCTCCAGAATATTTTGGATCTCCAGCTCTTTATAGGCCTTGGCAATGGTGTTCAGATTCACTTTCAGCTCCACCGCCAATGATCGTACCGTGGGTAATTGCTCGCCGGTTTTCAAGTTTCCGGAAGCAATACCAAATTTGATCTGATCAATAATTTGTCGGTAAAACGGGATTCCGGTCTTGGGATCTAATTTGAAATCAATCATTATACTATAATAATATTGTACTATATGTATAGTACAAATATACAATAAATATTTTAATGCTTGTCTTTCGCGGTTTACCGTAACTGAATTGATGTATCTTTAGTCAGTAAACTACCCCTATGACCATGAAATTTAACTCCCATGCACTTGTGTTAACGACCATGCTACTAATGGCATGCAAGAACCCATCTCCGGAAAAAACCGCAAGTACTGTGGACACCCCCGTTAGCGACGCTAGCCCTAAAGTTAGTTTTACCTTTGACGATGGCATTACCGCTGATTTGGCTGGTTATCCCTTTGAGGAATGGAACCAAATGATCTTGACCCACCTTGAAAAGGAAAATCTGCAAGCTGCTTTTTTTGTTACCGGACAGAACAAACTGGACGAAAAAGGACAGTTTCTGCTAAAAAGTTGGAACGATGATGGGCATCAAATTGCCAACCATACCTTTTCGCATCCCAATTTCAATGCTGAAACCAATACCGCGGAGGTATTTGCCACCCAGCTCATGCAGACGGACTCCGTCATTGCCAACTTTCCCAACCATGTCAAACTGTTTCGGTTTCCCTATTTGAAGGAAGGGCGGCATCCGGCCAAGGTGGATAGCATCCGAAACATTCTTGCTTCGCAGGGGTACGCCAACGGCTATGTGACCATTGATGCTTCTGACTGGTATGTGAACAGTCGCCTGATCAAGAAAATTAAGTCGGACGGAATGGAAAATGCCAAAATAGATGCCTTTAGGGATTTTTATGTGCAACATATTTTGGAGCGGGCGGAATACTATGAGAAACTCTCGTTTGATCTGCACAACACACACATCAACCATACCCTTTTATTACACCACAACCTCACTTCCGCTTTATTTTTAGGGGATCTTATCAAGGCATTTAAAAGTAAGGGATGGCAGGTAGTGGATTCCGGAACCGCGTTTAAGGACCCCGTTTTCAGTAAGATTCCAAATCCCGATTTTGCAGGTGAGAGTTTGATCTGGGCACAGGCCAAACAGTCCGGCAACTATGAAGAAATACTGCGATATCCTGCAGAGGATAGTCGGTATGAAAAGGACGGGATGGACCAACTGGATCTGTAAGCATGGAAACGGATTTTATCCCAGAAAATCCTACAAAAAGTTATCTTTAGACTTCGGGCAGAAAAATTTCAACCGCTTTGTGCCCAAACCTAAACCACTGCCACAACCGTAAAAAGACCAAATGACCGATAACAACCGAGAAAGGATCAACCAACTGATGGAAAAGTTGGAGATTCTTTTAAAAAAGCAGGATGACTTCTCCCAGGAAATCAATATTCTTCGCAACGAGATCCATGGGTTAAGCATTGAGGAAGATCAGGCCTCCACGGAAAAAGAGGAAATAGAGACCAAAGCGGAACAAGCTGTTCCCGCAGTTGAAAAAGTAGTGGAGCCAGTTGTGGAAACTCCTCAAAAACAGACATCACCCCCTGTTAAAGCTCCTCAAAAAGAGAAATCGGACCTGGAAAAGTTCATTGGGGAGAACCTGATCAACAAAATTGGAATCGCCATCACCGTCATTGGGGTGGCCATTGGCGCCAAATACTCCATTGAAAACGAACTTATCAGCCCGCTTACCCGCATAATCTTGGGCTACTTAACCGGATTGGGACTTCTTGGGGTCGGAATCAGATTAAAGAAAAAATACGAAAACTACAGCGCTGTTCTGGTCAGTGGGGCCATGGCCATTATGTATTTCATAACCTTTTCGGCCTACAGTTTTTACAATCTAATCCCCATAACCATGGCTTTTGGACTTATGGTTGTCTTTACAGCTTTTACCGTGGTGGCGGCCATACATTACAATAGACAGGTTATAGCGCATATCGGCTTGGTAGGTGCTTATGCCGTGCCCTTTTTGCTGAGCGACGGTTCTGGGAATATTGAGGTGTTGTTTACGTATATGGCGATCATTAACGTGGGAATATTGGTCATTGCCTTTAAAAAATATTGGAAACCCCTTTATTACGCTGCATTTGGGTTGACATGGCTTATTTATTTGGCATGGCACGTTGCCGATTACAAGGGTTCTGAGCATTTTGGGTTGGCCCTATTGTTCCTTACGGTATTCTTTATCACTTTTTATGTGATGTTCTTAGCGTTTAAACTGCTGCAAGAAGAGAAATTCCAAGTAGGGGATATCCTATTGCTCTTACTTAACTCTTTCATTTTCTATGGCATTGGATACATTATGTTGGACGGCCATGAAACAGGGAACCAGTTGTTGGGCGTCTTTACCTTGGCAAATGCCATAGTGCACTTTTCGGTAAGTGCCTTGATCTACAGAAAGAAGCTGGCGGACAAACAACTTTTTTATATGGTGGCCGGCCTAGTGCTGGTTTTTATTACCATCGCCATACCGGTACAATTGGATGGGAACTGGGTCACTTTGCTTTGGGCCGGTGAAGCTGCCCTACTGTTCTGGATCGGGAGGTCCAAAAAGGTGGCTATTTATGAATATTTGGCCTATCCCCTTATGGCATTGGCACTTTTTAGTATTGTTCACGACTGGTTTACGGTATATGATGGATACTATCCCGAACGTCCTGAGACGAGGCTTACACCCCTGCTCAATATCAACTTTCTTACCACTGTTCTATTTATTGCAGCTTTTGGATTTATGTATTGGTGCGATCGGAACAAGGATTATAATTCCGATACAGCACCCAGAAATGGATTCGAAAATTTAGTTTCCTATTTGGTGCCCGCCATCCTGGTTTTTGTAAGCTACTTTGGCCTGCGACTGGAAATTGGAAATTATTGGGATCAACTTTATACGGATTCCATGTTGACCGTCACCCCGGAAGGACAGGAATACCCCAGTAATTTTTGGAATTATGACCTCAGGGACTTTAAACGTATTTGGATTCTTAATTATTCCCTCTTGTTCTTTTCGTTATTGGGTGTTTTGAATATCAAAAAACTGAAGAGCCGGTTATTGGGTTATATCAACCTTGGGCTACTTGCCATTTGCCTTTTGGTGTTTTTAACCCAGGGGCTGTATGTGTTGAGCGAGTTAAGGGAGAGTTACATAGATCAGTACTTGGCGCAGTATTTTGAAAAAGGGCCGTTCAATATTTGGATTCGATATATTTCCTTGACCTTTGTGGCTTTTGCACTTTGGATTTGCCATCAATATGCCAGGAAGAATTTCTTTAAAAGGGACTATGTCATGGCCTTCGATTTTCTGCTGCACACCTGTTTACTATGGATTGCAAGCAGCGAATTACTTCATTGGGCAGATATGGCAGATGCAGCACGGTCGTATAAATTGGTATTGAGCATTCTTTGGGGATTGTACGCCCTGTTTTTGATTGTCCTGGGGATTTGGAAAAGGAAAAAATATTTACGGGTTGCCGCAATTTCGTGGTTTGGGATTACCCTTCTAAAGCTATTTTTCTATGATATATCGCACTTGGACACCATCCCCAAGACCATTGTTTTTGTCTCTTTGGGCGTGCTGTTGCTCATCATTTCATTTTTGTATAACAAGTACAAACAGGATATCAAATGAAGCTAGTCATTAATTTATCTGCACTTCTTTTAATTTGCTCGTTTTCATTCGGCCAAATGAAAAATTATGATCATAAAAGGGAGCTTACCAACATCTCCGAACAGTGGCATAAAATTGAATTGCCCAATGAAATTTTTGGAAAGACGGAACAGGACTTAAGGGACATCAGGATTTATGGTTTATCATCCAACGATACCATTGAGGCACCTTATGTAACACGATTGGATGCGGGAAGGGTTTCACGCAAAAATGTGCCGTTCAAGACCTTGAACACTTCGCATAATTCAAAAGGGTATTATTACACCTTCGAGGTGCCTTCCCAAGAACCCATCAACCACATAAAACTGGAATTCAAAAAGGAGAATTTTGACTGGCAAATTGCCTTGGAAGGCAGTCAAGATCAACAGGAGTGGTTTACCATTGTTGATGATTATCGCATCCTTTCCATCAAAAATGGTTTGACTGATTTTCAGTTCACCAAAGTGGTTTTTCCCACGTCCAAATACCGCTACTTCAGACTTCTGGTAAAAAGTGGGACCGACCCGGAGCTTGGGGTTGCAAGTATTCAGCAGAAGGAAGTCAAGGAAGGTACATTCCGGGAATATGCCGTTATGGGCATCGAAAGAAATGAGGATGATCGGAAAAAACAGACCGAAATCAACATTGATTTGGATATGCCGGTTAGGGTGGGCCATATCAAGCTCAATGTAGCTGATGATTTCGATTATTACCGCCCTGTTTGCATTAAATACCTTGCAGATAGCGTGCAAACAGAGCAAGGATGGAATTATAGCTATAGAACGCTTGCGAGTGGAATTTTAAACTCCTTGGAAAAAAATAAATTCAATTTCGGTGGCACCACGGTAAAATCACTGAAGATTGAAATAGACAATCACAATAATCAGCCGCTGGGAATAGATGGCGTGGAAGTAAAAGGGCATGTTCCCGAACTGGTGGCAAGATTTACCCAGGAAGCTTCCTATTTTTTGGTCTACGGAAATGAAAATACGACCACAGCCTATTATGACATCGAACGATTTACCAAGAACATTCCGGAAAAGTTAACATCCCTGACATTGGGGAAGGAGGTGGATATTGAAAAGGAAGGTGAGGCCAAAAAAACACCTTTGTTTAAAAACAAAAACTGGTTATGGGCCATTATGGTGGCAGTGATCGTGCTGCTAGGGTGGTTTTCTTTACAAATGATCAGGAACAAGAAGTAACCAAAGAAATCCAGCACGGAGAAAAGTTGACTTGGACCGGGGTCATAAAAGATATTTCGATAAATCTCATTATATTTATATCGTTTATTAACGATAAACGATAAAATGAAATTCTCCAATGATTTTACAATTGTGCAGGAGGCCTTAGGCGCTTATTGGGAAGAGTGTCAAGGCGGGGATGTCCGGGTCATCAACCAAACCGATATATCCCATATCATGGAAGTTTTGGAACTTGGGAAATGGTGCGAGCATGGAGGATTGCAGGGTCAAAATTTGAAAGCGTTTTTAGGACAGTTTTTAGGATACCATACCCGCTTGCACCATTCCGGATACTTAGGTCATCAGTGTGCCGCTCCCAATCCTATGGCTGCCTTGGGTAGCGTGGTCAACAGTTTCACGAACAATGTTCCTTCCATTTACGAAATGGGCCCTGCATCGGTGGCAATAGAATTATTTCTAATAAACTGGATGCTGGATAAAGTAGGTTGGGAGCCCATACCTGTTGGGTCCGATGATAGGTTTGCAAAATTGTCCCACGGTTCGGGAGTGTTGGTGAATGGGGGCTCCATTGCCAATCTTACCGCTCTAATTACCGCCAGAACAAGGATGCATCCAGATGTTTGGCAGCAGGGGAACTCAGAGGGACTTGCCATTTTGTTGCCTTCGGAAAGCCATTATTCCTTGACTAAGTCTGCCGGAATTTTGGGGATTGGGAAAAAAGCAGTGCATCTTTTGGAAGTGGATGGCCAAGGGGCTATTGTTCCTGATAAATTGCCCCAACTTTATCAAAAGGTCCAAGCAGCGGGACAACAACCCTTCGTCATCGTGGCTAATGCCTGTAATACGGCGGTAGGAATATATGACCCCTTGGATGAGATTGCGGACTTTTGTCAAGAACATGAACTTTGGTTTCACGTGGACGGAGCCCACGGGGCCAGCGCTCTTTTGTCCGAAAAACACCGACATAAGCTAAAAGGTGCGGTACGAGCCGATTCCTTGGTTTGGGATGCCCATAAATTGCTGCAGGTTCCTTCCCTTTGCGCTGCGTTATTGGTAAAAAACCAAACCTACTTGGAGCGGGCCATGCCAGTAGAGGACAATGCCAGCTATCTGTTTCATGACAAGAAACAACCCGGTATGGACACCTTGCATAGGACTATTGAGACCACGAAACCTGGATTGGGAGAACGGTTGTTTTTTGTGCTGGGTGCAATGGGCGAACAAAGCATGGCGAATTTTATAGACAGACAGTATCAACTTGCCATGGAAGCTTACCGCTATCTCAACAATCTTGATGATTTTGTGTGTCCAGTAGAACCGCAGAGCAACATTCTTTGTTTTAGATACACTGGCAGCCCGGTTGCCCCACTAGTGCTTCGTGAAAAAATCTTGGCATCGGGGGAGTTTTACCTTACCACCACCCTGTTCAAAGGGGTTCGGTATCTTAGGTTGGTTTTCATGAGTCCCAATACCAAACTCGAACACATCAAAAGATTGGTCGATTCCGTTCGGAGTTTGGCCAAAATCACTTCATAACCTGCAAATTGGCTTTTTCTGTGACGGTAAAGTGCCCGTTAATTTGAGGCTTTTCGTGCACATCTACGTGCCCGGAAGGCCATTCCAGTTTAAGCGAATCTATCTGGGCGGTCTGCCCAAGACCAAAATGGAGTTCATAGTCATTTTGACTGGCGTAACCTGTTACCGGGAACATCCAGCGGTATTGGACTTTGCCATTGGAAAACAAGGAAACTTTCGTCCCAATTCCAAATGTATTGCTTAAAGTACCCCTCAAACGTAGGCTTACCCAATTATTTCCCTGGGTAACATTTCTGTAAAAGCGGTTTACCTGATCGCCACTGCCCCAATTGGCAACGAAAATATCCAAGTCGCCATCCCGATCAAAGTCGGCGTGGGCGGCTCCGGCTGAGGTGTCTGCATGCTTGAGCAAATGCCCGCTAAAATCCTGCTTAAAGGACCCATCACCATTGTTCCGGTAGAAAAAATTAAACATTTCTGGACGATAGGTGCCGTTGGCCACATACAAGTCCAGATCACCATCATTGTCATAGTCGCCCCATGTATGCCCCTTGGAGGCTCCACCCATTTGCTGGGAAACCGGACCTTCCATGACCGGGCTAAGGTCTCCGGAGCCATTATTGTTATAGAGGAAGTTCTTTTTGTCGAAATTGGCTAAAAAGAGATCAAGGTCCCCATCATCGTCATAGTCGGCCCAAGAAACTCCATAGGAATATCCAATATCTTGTACCGCATGACCTTTTTCCACCTTTTGGAATTCCCAATTTCCCTGGTTGATATAGTAGTCGTTGGTAGTTTGGGCGTTGGCCACGTAGAATTCGGGCAAACCATTCCCGGTGGCATCCCCACAGGAGCAGGCACGAGCACGACCGGTTCCTTGACTTAGCATATGGTTTTCCAAAAATTGAAATTCCCCATTTCCCAGATTTTGGTAGACCCTGTTTGGGCCCTTACCGGAGGCCACGATAAAGACATCCAAATCGCCATCTCCCTCAATATCCGCCCAGCAAGCCATGGAGGCTCGGATGCCCGCTTCGGTAAGTGGATGATTATTGATTTGGGTGAAACCCAAATTGTTGATGTTGTTGAATAGAAAATTTGGTTCATCATCCCTGCCCACTACATATAGATCTAAATCCCCATCATTGTCGTAGTCCACCCAATTTGCTCCTTGAGCGCTGCCTCCATGTCTCACCAATTCTGAAAATACCCTAACGTCATAACCTCCTTCGGTCATTTTTTTAAAGGTGCCATTGCCATTGTTTCGATAGAGTGCGTTCCATTGGCCGTTGGAGTTGGCTACGTAGAGGTCAGGATCTCCGTCGCCATCATAGTCACCCCAGGCCACGCCCCGCGAAAGCCCACCATCCGTGGCAATTCTACCTTCGGTAACCTCTTCAAATAATGAAACATTGTCAACGGGTGCAGCGCTTTGGGACTTTTCGATGCAGTTTATCCAAAGAATGGACAGACTGGCTGCTAGCAGCGGTTTTAGGTTGGATGACATTTTTAAATCGTTTATTGCTTATAAACGAAAATAATGTTAATTGCCATATGAAGTTGAGAAGGTTATGTTAATTTTAAAAGGGAAATCAAAAAGTTATTAATGACATTGATAAGGAATATTTTAATTGGAGGGGCCCTTTGCACAGTCCTTGGCGGATATGCGCAGGAAGGAACCCTGGACCCGACTGGGGACCAGATACAAAAATGGGGTGAGGGACTTGGACTTACTAAGCCAGAAAGTGTTGTATTTGACGAAAAGCATAACTGTTTATATGTATCCAATGGAGAAAAATTTGCAGTGGGGACAACAGGGTTTATATCCAAATTTAGTGGGGATGGAACGTTGGAGCAGCTAAAATGGGCAGAAGGATTAAGTCGTCCAACAGGAATGGCACTGCTCAACGGCCAGCTTTGGGTTGCCGATGTGGACCAACTCAAAGTTATCGATTTGTCAAGTGGAAAAGTGGTCAAGCGTTTTGTGGAGCCCATCAAAAACTCGGGTTTGAACGATGTTACCATCAATGCGTCTGGGGAGGTATTTGTGACGGCCTCGTTTATTCATGCCATATTAAAAGTGGAAGCTGACACCTTGGTACCCTGGATGCAGGATCAGAAACTACTGGAATGGGCCAACGGAATCTTTGCCGTGGACGAAGAGGTTTTGGTGGGGGGGACCCATCTGGTTGCCATCCAAAGCGACACTAAGAAAACCAGAACATTAAAAACCGAACCTTTAATCCAGGATATAGATGGTATTTGGGCAGATGGCAACGGGGGATATGTATTGAGCACCGTTGCCGGGGGTTCACTTTGGCATTTGGATGAACATGGCAAAGCGACTTCAATAGATCAGGGCGGAGACTACTTTGGTGACCTACATTTTGTTCCAGAAACCAGTGTGCTATATATTCCCAGGGGCAACCATGAAGCAAAAAGATATTACATATCCCGTTATAAACTAGAGCTGCCCTGACCCTTTATTTCCATTCTGCTTTGGCCTTTTCAAGATCTTGCCTGAACTTGGGATTCTCCCACATGGATACAAGCATCTTATGCGCCAATACCCGCGCTGCCTCCTCATCACTTGGATAGTGAATACCCATGATTTCCCGGGATTCCCCTACTTCGTAGGCCAAATTCAGGAAGGCTTCCCTTTTGGCTGGGACCAATTCGCTCCAGGCAAAGGCTTGGATGTAGGCCCAAAGGGTATGTCCGCTGGCAAAAGAAGGAGACGAAATACGGGCCAAAGGCTGGAGGTAGGGTTCCAAATGATAGGGTCGGGCGCGCAGTAGGTGGTACTTTACAGTAAATTCCATAATACGCATATCTCTGGTAATGCCTTGCATAAGTTTGGCTGTTTGGGGATAGTTTTCAGGTGTGCAGCGGTCTCCCAATACAGTGCGCCCTTCATAGAACAAATGCTGCATGTTTTCCTCATAACGGTTATGGTTCTGCAACTGGGCGGCATGGGGCCAGTACCCAATAGGGGCCAAAACGTTTGAAGATCGATGTACTTGGGCAGGAGTTCGTTTTTTTTGCCATTCCAACAGGAAATCGAGTTCCGCACGGGTTTGATCTGAACTGTTGGCTGGGAATTGGACGCTATTTTTAAGCTTTTCAACCTGACTGGGGGTAAGGTAGACCGGTGTAACCATGGTATAGATCAAAGTTCCACTGCTATAGTCGGAAGGCGGGAAACTGATTTTGTCCAGGTCGGCGCGCTCTGGTTTGGGTGCTGCACTTAGCTGCTGCAGGGTTTTGTAATGCGCTTTTACTGGCTCTAGGGGAGCTATTTGCGCCTGGATCTGGTTCAGTCCCAGGAGGGTCAAAAGGAGTATAGTTCTTTGGATCATAAAAAGGGTTTTTAGTATATATCGTTAATAAGCGATAAACGAATTTATATAAAAATGGATGACACAAAGATGGATTTAACATCAAATTAATAGTCGGGCATTATAGATTTAGGAAATCCCTGAACTCCTCCAGCAGATCTTTGTTCAAGTAATAAAAGGTGAACTTGTCTTTACTCTCGGTGATAAAAAGGCCAGATTCCTTTAAGATTTTCACATGTTGGGAAATGGTGCTTTGGGAGTAATCGAACATTTGGACCAAATCCTTGTTACAGGTAACATTATCCACACCTTTCCCATAGTTTTTGGTACTGAGGTAGCGTACAAGCGCAACCCGCAGAGGATGTGCCAAGGCGTTGGCCACGACTGCCGTTTTGCGGTCTGTGTCATTGATATATTTACTGGTAATCTCGGCCCTGATCCTCATAAACATCGTTTACTGCAAATATACAATTTTAACAGTTGGTCCCTTGGCCAATGAGTCCAACAAAATGGTCTTACCATGCCAAAGTTCCCCCTTGAAAAAGTACTACTTGGGCATTCATAAATTGGGACTGCCTGGCCTGTGCCCTGTTTCGTTTACGTATTAAGGAAAGTCATTTAAGGGCTGAAATCACTAGTTAGTCGATTTTAACTCCTTCAACATCGAATTTACCTACAATAGTTGTTGAATAAAATCATGGCTTCTTTATATTTGAGAGATGAAGTACAACCTCCTGATCGTAACCGTCCTCCTGATCGGTTTCCATAGTTCCGCCCAAGAAAAAATTCCATTTATTGACTACGACTCGGTTTATGAAAAAGTAAACGAGAACTCAGAAAAAGGTGACTATGACAAGGCTTATGAGCTTCTTGGACAAATCAGCAAGAACGATTCTACTTATTGTTCCGTCTTGGTTTCCAAATCGTACTACTTAATGGCCCAGGAAAAGTATGAGGAAGCCATCGTTCAGACGGATGAAGGTCTTAACTCCACCAATTGTGCAGATCTTCACAGTTCCTTTTACATCAATAAAGCAATAGCCTATTTAAAACAGGACAAGGACCAAGAGGCCATTAATACTTGCGATGAAGGCTTGAAGCGTTTCCCACAAAACGTATCCCTGACATATAACAGGGGCGTGGCCCTTGAAGGGGTGGGTAGGATCGAGGATGCCATTGCCGCTTATCAAAAGACCATTTTACTAGATCCATTCTTTACAAAATCCTATCTGCAATTGGGGAACATTTGCTATAAACAGGAACTTATGAGTCAGGCGCTGATGTGCTATAACATGTTTTTGGCATTGGAACCGGACGGAAGCAATGCGTTCAATATTCTAAAATCCTTGAACAATACGGTCCAAAGCAAAAATGAAAATACACGAAACCCCGATCTAGAGGTCTCGGTTGATGACGACACCTTTGAGGAAATTGATTTGATCTTGAACAACAGGTTGGCCTTGAACGAAAACTATGACGCTGGCAACGAGATCAAGATTGCCTTAAACAATCAAAACCATGCCTTAATGGAGTCCTTAAAATCCTATACGGGCAATGGAGGTTTTTGGGACACCAAGTTTGTTCCGTATTACCAGTGGGTGGTCAACAGTGGAAACTTTAACGCCTTTTGTTACACCATTGCCTATTCCATAGAAAATGAGACCTATAAGAAAATAGTGGAGAAGAAGATTGATGAAATCCAGGAATTTTATGATCTCTCCAAGGAAAAATGGGCTGAGTTGGTTAAAAATAACACCGTAGAGGTGGATGGAAAAAAAGAGAACACCACCTATTACTTTGAGGATGGCTATGTAAAGGGAATCGGTAAATCGGTTAACGATGTCCTTCAAGGACCATGGGAACTGTACAGCAGCAATGGTAGACGCACTGCCAAAGGTTCCTTCAATGCCCAAGGGAATAGGGATGGTGAATGGCAATGGTTTAACCTTTTCGGGAAAGTGAAGGAAACTGCCCTATATGAAGATGGGAAGTTACACGGAAAAAACCTTCATTATTATGATAATGGACGGCAGAGAATTGTGGCCAACTACGAAAATGATGAATTAAGCGGTGAGTACCTCTTCTATGGGGAAAAGGGAGCCCTTAAACAAAAGAAATACTTTAAGAACGGAAAGTTGCACGGCGAGTTTCAATCGTACCACAACGTTGGTGGGACCCTTTTGGAATCCAAGGCGGAATATGTGGATGGCAAAGTGCAGAGCAACTATGTGGAGTACTTTCCCCATGGCAAAAAGGCTGCAGAGATCAATTTTAAGGATGGAAAGGCCCATGGGCAGGAGACCAAATATTATGCAAACGGGACGTTATCCTCGGACTGGAACAGCAAAGAGGGCTACGTGGATGGCTATTACAAACAATTTCACGCCAATGGAAGTCCAAAAGAAGTTGGGCAATCTTTGGAAGGCAACTATGTAGGGAACTGGAAATCCTATTTTAGCCACGGAACCTTGGCCAGCGAATACGGATACAATGATGATGGCGAAGCCGACGGGGAATACAAATACTATGACAAAGACGGGAAACTGCACTATATCTTCGAGTATCGCAAGGGGGAACTGATTGCTTACAAATACTTTGATAAATCTGGAAATGTGCTGGATGAAAACAGAAAAAAAGGTGGGGAGTTCTATTATCGCGGATATACCCCTTATGGAAAGTTGCGCACCGAAGGTCTGTACGATGTAAAAGGTGGAAAAAAAGGCCAGTGGAAGTATTATGATAAATATGGAATGCTCACTGATTCAGGGTTTTATGAGGACGATAAAATTCAAGGTGCCTATACCACCTACTACAAGCACGGGGAAATAGAATCGGTGTATCAATACAAGAACGACACCATCCACGGGTACTATGTGTACTACCATAAAAATGGGAAGATCCAAAGACAAGGCTGGTACAAAGACAATGAGCTCCATGGTGAATGGCGCTCATACAATTCGGATGGGAGTCTGTCCGAAATCAATTTTTACCACAAGGGATCTTTTCACGGGGAACAGTTGCTATTTTCAGGCAAGGGGAAAAAGACCAGGAACAGTATCTATGAGTACGGGGATGTAAACAAAGACATCTATTATGATCCACAGGGCAATGTTGCGTACGAGGTTGATCGTGAAAATGACCAATCGGAATACGAACTGGTCTATGAACACTACAACAAAAAGCCCAGCACTAAAATAAGCTACGTAAATGGGATAAAACACGGACCTTATCTAGCGCTTGATTATTACGGGAACAAGGTGACCACGGGCCAATATTTAAACGGGAAGCTACATGGCGAACTGGTCTGGTACCATGACAATGGCCAAGTGGCCACAAGGGCAAATTACACGAACGGGGAACTGGATGGGGACTATTTCTATTATTATGAAAATGGGCAATTGGATGGGAAATATCATTATGTGTTGGGAGAGCTTCAAAAGGAAGCGCTCAACTACCATGATAATGGCACCATTAGTACCAAAAGTGAATATGTGGACGATGAAAGGCATGGGCGCAGGGAAACCTATGACCCTTCCGGAAAATTGCAATTGGTAAGATTTTATGCTTTTGGCCGTTTGCTGGGCTATAGTTATTTGGATCAAAATGGCAGTGAAATCCCAATGATTCCCATGGAAAACGAAACTGGCAAAATTGTTGCATACTATGACAATGGAAACGTTTCCACGGAAATGGAATACAAAAACGGTTTTTTGGACAAGGTCTTTAAGGAGTACTACTATTCTGGCCAATTATTGGCGGAGACGCACTATGAAAATGAGGACTACCACGGAAAACGTTTGGAATACTATTCCAATGGGAACCTTAAAAGGGAGCGCACGTATGCGTTTGATAACTTGAACGGAGTAGCCAAGGAATACTACGAAAATGGAAATTTGAAAAAAGAGGAGACCTATTTGCACGACACCAAAGAAGGGATGACCAAACGCTATGATAGTAAAGGAAAACTGATAGCCGAGGAAATGTATTTTGATGGAAATATTGTGTCTTCCACCTTGAAATGATATGGGAAAAATTAGAACACTATCGCTGTTCGCGCTTGTGGGGCATTTTGCCTTTGCGCAAATAGCAACGGACTATAAGAAATACCAGGAGCAATACCCCAATTCCCAGTCCGTAAGGTTAAGTCAGGAAACCACCTTGAACATTGGCCTGGAAGATGGGCAATTTGTTATTTCGCAAGAATCCAAGGAAGTGGACCTGTACCTTTATGAAAGTGCCAAATACGATGCCAAGCAATCCTTGAACTACTCTTCCTTTTATGAGCTTGAAAAAATTGAGGCTTCATCATTTGTGATCAAGGATGACAAATATGAGGAACTAAAAGTTTCCGACTTTAAGGAAAAGGATGAATTGGACGGGTCGTTTTATGACGATGTCAAATCCGTTAATTTTATTTATCCCAGCTTGGGAAAAGGGGCAAAGACCAAACTGGAATATAAGCAGATCATAAAAAATCCACGCTTTTTGAACGCTTTTTACTTTGGTAGTTTTTATCCCATAGAGAACAATCGGTTTACCATTGTTTCGGACACGGACATCCATTTGAGGTTCCAGGAGTTCAATATGGAGGGGATTACCGTTGACTTTTCGGAGAAGAATACAAGGCGCCAGAATATTTACACTTGGGAAATCAAGAATGTGGACGAGTTCCGATATGATGAAAGGGCCCCGGACTACAAAAGTATCCTTCCGCATGTTATCCCAATTATTGTGTCTTACCAAGACAATGGGGAAACCTTTAAACTGTTGGACGATGTGTCCGGACTTTACAAATGGTATTATTCCTTGGTGAAGGACCTTAACAGCGAACCGGCCAGCGAAGATTTGGTGGCATTGGTTGGGGAGCTCACGGCGGGAAAGGAAAATGAACTTGAAAAAGTAAGGGCCATTTACTATTGGGTACAGGAAAACGTAAAATATATCGCCTTTGAATATGCCTTGGGCGGTTTTGTGCCACGGGAGGCCAACGAAGTATTCCATAAAAAGTACGGGGACTGCAAGGACAACTCCAGTTTACTGTTACAAATGTTGGACATTGCCGGAATCCAAGGAAACCTGACATGGTTGGGAACCCGCAGCATTCCCTATAGCTATGATGATGTGCCCACACCTTCCGCAGATAACCATATGATCTTGCATTACGAATTTGAGGGCAATTCCTATTATCTGGATGCCACGGGCAGGTTTAATCCCATAGAACTGCCAACATCGTTTATTCAAGGGAAAGAGGCCTTGATCTCCAAGGGACAAAATGATTTTGAACTTAAAATGGTGCCCATAATAGATGCTTCCAAAAACACCTATGTGGACAGGGTGGAACTGAGCTTGGACGGGAACAATCTAAAAGGAAAGGCCAAAGCGGAACTCGGGGGCTATGGAAAAATAGACTTCTTCTACCGGCTTGAAAAATACAAATCGGAGACCAAGCTCATCGACCTGTACAATTCGGCATTCAGAAAAGGAAACAATAGTTTTCAGATTTCAAGTTTTACCGAGACCAACAAATACAGTTATGACAAGAATTTTGTTGTGGATTACGATTTTGCGGTGTCCAACTATGCCAAACAACTTGGGGATGAGATCTACATCAATCTGAACTTGAGAAAAACCATTGCCAACCTAAAAACGGACAAGGACCGCACCGTACCCTTGGAGCACAAGTATCTGGATTCCATAGATTATATGTATTCCCTAAATATTCCAGAGGGATATGCCGTGGAGTATTTGCCCGAGGGAATTGATTTTAGCAGCCCTTACTTTGATAGCAAGATCACTTACGAACTTGTAAACAACCAAGTGGTGTACAAGCACAATTTTAAACTGAACACCCTAATTTTTGATATTGCCGCCCAAAAAGAAGTGAATAAACTGGTGGAGAAAGTGGAAAAGCAGTACAAAGAAGTTGTAGTGCTCAAGAAAAAATAAATACATGAAAAACCTCAATTACCTAATAGTCCTGCTTCTTGCATATAGCACGTATGCACAGGATGATCTTGTTGTTTCCGGCTACACCTGGGAAGAGAAACCCTCCTTTGATTTGAATATTGATAGTGAGGAACCCATGAAGGCCCTCAAGGAGCATTACATCACCGAATTTGCCTATGCCCCGGACAACTCCTTTATTGAATATTACCTGGAGCACAAGGCCTATTGGCTGAACAGCAATGATAAAATTGAGGATTTCAATAAAATTTACCTACCCTACGCCTCCAATTCCGTTTTGATGCGAAGCAAGGCCAGGGTAATTACCAAATCCGGCAAGATCATCAACTTGGATGATTCCAAAATATTGAGTGCCCAGGACGAGGAAACCGGCAAACAGTACAAATATTTTGCCTTTGAGGGAGTGGAGCAAGGCAGTGTCATTGAGTATTTTTATGTAGAGAAAAAGACCCCCAGCTACAGCGGTACCGCATTTCGGTTGCAATCCGATTTTGAAAAGGAACAGGTAGGGTTTGATTTATATTCCCCGTCCAATTTGGTGTTCAAGTTTAAATCGTACAATGGGCTCCCGGAGGTGGAAAGGGACACCCTGTCCAAAGACCGCTTGCATTGGCGGCTCCATATTCCCAAAATCCAAAAACTGCCCTTGGAGGAACAATCGGCTTATGCCGCATCCCGTGGTTATTTGGTGTACAAACTGGACAGGAACTTAAAAACCAATAAGTCCGATCTCTCGTCCTACGGAACCGTGGCCCAGAACATTTATAACTATTACTGTGCCGATCCAAGTAAAAAGGCGGCTATCCAGATTCAGGATTTTATAAGCTCCAATGTGGGCAACATAGATGATATGGAGGCCAAGATCAGGGAGTTGGATCGTATTATCAAATCGAGCTTTATCAAATCGGAATCCGGGGGGGATAATCTAAAGGATTTGGAGGAGGTCTTGGAAAAGAAGGTGGCCAGTTCCACCGGACTCATCAAGCTATATGTTGCCCTTTTTAGGCAGCTTGGTGAAAAGCATGAAATTGTGATTACAAGTGATCGCGAGGTGTTGAAGTTTGACAAGGAATTTGAGGCCCAAAATTATTTGACCAATTTCTTAATCTATTTTCCAGGGTTTGACACCTACGTATCGCCAACGGATATGCAGTCGCTCTATGGTTATCCCCCGGCATTTTTGACGGACAACTACGGGTTGTTCATCAAGGAGGTGAGCATAGGGTCCTTTAAATCGGGGATTGGAAAAATAAAATACATTAAGCCTTTGGATGCTGGCAACGCAGTTGACAAAATGGTGATTGATGTGCAGTTTGATGAAGCAGATATTACCTCCAACAAAATAAAGTTAGAGCGTTCCTTCTCCGGATATTACGCCATGCCCATCCACCCTTATATGAGTCTGGTTGTGGGCAAGGACCGTGAGGATATGATCGAGGGATTGGCCAAGACCATGAATGAAAATGTGGTGGTGGAAAAGCAAAAGGTACATAATGAAGACCCCAAACTTTTTGGGGTGGAACCGTTAACCTTTGAGATAGACATTACATCAGATGCCTTTGTGGAAAAGGCAGGGAACAAATACCTGTTCAAGATTGGGGAACTCATTGGTCCGCAGATGGAAATGTACCAGGAAAAGGAGCGGGTACTTCCCTTGGAAAATGAGCACCAACGCAGTTATTTTAGGAATATCAACATCAATATCCCAAAGGGATATAAGATTGCCAACCTGGCCGATCTCAACATCGACAATAAGTTTGAGCAGGACGGAAAGGAACTTTTTTCCTTTGTCTCGTACTATGAGGTAAAGGACAATGTTTTGCATATAACCGCTGACGAACATTATAGGATCAACATCATTACCCCTTCCATTTTTGAGGAATACAGAAAGGTCATCAATACTGCGGCAGATTTCAATAAAATCACGCTGATTCTGGAGCCAGCGGGATAAATGTTCTGATAGAACTACCTATTTATGGGCTTACACCTAAATTTTTAACAATTTAGGTAAGTTAAGTTGACATTACAACGCGGAATAATACTACATAATTTATATCTTGTAGCAACCAACCTCAACAGATGAATCATATTAAAAACCAGATTTACGGTTCCCTTGGAGTAATTGCCGTTGCCCTTATTTTGACGTTCCTTATCCTATTAAAAGAAGGATACTGGGCCTAGCCTATTAGGTCAGTTCGGTCCATTTAAAGGTAGAAGACCTTTGCTTCAGGCTTAGGATGCTTTTTAGTTTGTTTATGGAGGTCTCTTTTTCGGTGGTAAAACCAAAATAGACCAATCCCCCTCCAAAAATCAGCATGAGCAATGGGAAAATAATGCCCATGGGCTCCACTTCATAAAAGAACATGGCAATTAAGGAGCCTGCCACGGCCATTGAGAGTATGCCCATCCACATGCCCATAAAAAGAAGCACAAATAAATGTAGCTTAAAATAAGTGATCAGTTGTGTGCCATTGGCGGTCTCGCGAAGTGTACCCGTTATTTGCGGACGAAAGGAGTTTTTCCCGTAAATGACCCGCTGTATTTGAAAACTATCCTTGCCAACATATCCTTCAAACAATTTGTCGCTTTTGGATCTTTTGATTCTAAGCCCAATACTCTGCATGGGTCTTGTATGTTCCTTTAATATTTGGGCCACTTCTTCTGCCGACAGTGAAGTGCCAAATTCTATTTGTATGGCGGGGATAAGTTTCATCTAGCTGTTTATAACGGAATTCCAATAACCATTTTTTATACAGAGTTAGTGCCAGACCAGGCCTTTGCTGTTCAATGAATCCAGTAAAGTTGGCGGTGCCCCGGTAACCCTGGCCACGTCTTCAACAATAATGGTCATGGTCAACGAATCTTGAAGGTAATAACCGGTGAGGTAGTTGATGTAAAGATTTGGGCTTTTGGATTGCTCTTCATCCAAAACTTCCAACAGCAGGGAGTCGCTTATGGAAGCGGCCAATTTAATTTTTGAGATGCGAAGGTCGTTGGTCAACTGATGGCTCTTTGGAATGTTTTTCAGATAATAAAAGGCCGATATGGTATCCCCATCAGACAATGCACTTTGGTAATCAAAAAGGCTTTGGTTGGCGGCATGCCGGTCTGGGGACATGGCCGTATGCCTGGTACTCAGTTTAATGAATTTTTTCATGGTCTGGCTAAGCCAATGTTCCTCTTTAAAAAAGTAAATATCCGTAAGCCAAGGTTGGTTGTTGTGCATTTCTATCCGGTATCTCCTAAAATTAAAGTTGTCGTCAAAATTGGCCATATAGGATACCTCGGCATAGTCATCAAAATATTCTGTGGTAAGATAGGTGAGGGCGCCATTGGAATGTTTTACCAAATTGATGAGATTTACGTTTACGCCATTGATCTTCGAAGAAAGGCTGGTCCTATAAATTTCCTTGAATACCCCTCGCTCCGTGTAGTCCAAATTGGTGACCCGCTGCCTGAACAGCTCATGGTTCCAGGCTTCTTTAACAAAGGAGTAATCGAATTCTTCCAGCGAACGGTTCATCTCGGTAACAAAACGTTCTATCTGGGATTTTTCTTCGTGGGTAAGGGTCTTTGTTTTTTTGCTGCATCCACAAAAGAGAAAAAGTAGGAGCAAAGGAATGCTGATCTGGTTGAGGTTCATGTTGATTGGTCCGTTGTAATGTTATAAATGTCCAAATTATATCCGAATCGCGGATGGAATAATCCGAAAACTTAGGAATTGGATCTAAACCTTTTCCTTGCCCAAGTTAGGATGGCCTTGACCATAAGTGCCATGCCCGCCGACATACCATTGAAATAGATATCTTCCATATCAAAGGTGCGATTGGGGAGAACCCGCTGTAGGGATTCATCCAAAATGCCCAAAACACAGGTGGCAATAAAAGCCAATACAATGGGGTAGGGTACCTTTTTGCCGTTGGACTTCCTTTCCATCAAGGCCCGGTGAATAAATATGGCCAGCACACTATATTCAATCAGGTGGCTGCGTTCCGGTGCGCCCAACCGAAAGACAAATAAGGTATAAACCGCCACAAAACCCAAGATCAGTGCCATTTCCATACGACTGGGTTTGGTTCTCCACCCGTAAACCAGCATTACCGCTCCAACAAGTAAAAGTCCAATGGAAAAGAAAATGGCCTGCACGTTTTGGTCCCTGAGTTGGTTGGCCAAGGGCCTGCCCACAAAGAGCGTGGCAAAAATGGCCAGGGCAATGGCCAGGGCGTAAAGCCATAAGCGTTTTTCACGGGAAGAAGTAAAAATGGGCATTGCTATCTTTTCTTGGATGCAACACTAAAGATAGGGCAAAGGTGGCCATTGCTAAATGTTGAAATGCGTTGTGGGGCAATAGTATGGGTTTGTGGCAAGACCGGAAGATTGGAAATATTGCCGTGCTGGAAACCCAATTGGCAAACATTTAATAGTGGAGCTCGATGAAATTGGATTTTTGGGACTAAGTTTGATGCTAGAGTAAGATGGGCTGCAAGATGGGGTCTTATGGCAGTGGGAGCTACAATACCAAAAGAATGATGAAAATGACAAAATCTGTATTTTTTACTGTGGTTCTTATGTGTATTCTTGGTTGTAAAGGGAATGATTGTACGGTTGATAAGAATCTAGAATTGGATTTTAAGTCTAACTTGAAAACAATTGAGGACTTTGAAAGTGGAAAAGCGGTTGGTGTATCCAACTACCTCAATTCTCTCTCTTACTTTACAAAACTAACAGGGCATAAGTCACAGGTAAAGATTGGAGGAGCGATAGGTTATGGAGATTCCATTAAGTTAAATCATGACTTGGTGGAATGGAATAAGTGGTACGACCTGAACAAGTGCCATATGACCAAAGCCAAAGTTGACAGTGTTCTTGGAGATTATAAATTCCAGGATGATTAGGATATAGCATCAGTAAAATAATAAAACTACCCACTACTGCTGGAATATAACTAATGGTTTAGGAAACAACCAATAACCAGTCTCTTTTTTAGGGGTTGGTTTTTTTATCAAAAACCTACTAAGTGGGCAACAGCCCGCTATAAACATGCCGCACCACCAAACCCGGTTTGGATTTTGGGGCGTTTATGGTAAACTGCAAGGTCAATTTTCCGCAGTTATTTCTAGAATACCATCGCTTAGAGGTTCAGGTAATTCCACAACCTTATTGAAGTAATATTCACCATTGGTAGGCGGTACAAACCGAAACCAAAATTGGAACGCCATATCATCTTTTACCAGGATTTTGGCCAAGGGTTTGTTTGGCGTTTTATAAATGACCAAACGGCTGTTGTACTTTATAACGGAGTGCAGGGCGCAAGGTTTGTTCAACAAACGTATTTCCGTATGGCCAAATGTGAGTTCAAGGTTGGAACAGGGGCTATGCTCCAAAAAGCATTTAATGGTTTGCAGGATATCCAGCTGTGACATAAGGAAGGTATTAGTTTCTTATAGGATTGGGACAACATCAACTTGGTCTAAAAATTGAACAATTTAAATATAGGAAAAACACGCTATATATGACGTAATCTTGATCAGAGGTTTTCTGCAACTTTCAATCTATGCAGAAAGCCAATTTTATTGCTGAGAGAAAAGCCATCGCCCATAGGGTTAAAGAGCTTCGTATCAAACACGGGTATACCAGTTATGAAACTTTTGCCATCGAAAACGGTCTGCCTCGTAAAAACTATTGGCGGATTGAAAAAGGTGAAAATTTTACCATCAATACGTTAATAAGAATCCTTAAAATCCATGATGTATCGTTGGAAGATTTTTTCAAGGGATTATAGATTCCATTTCAGAGTTTTTTGACGAAACTTTTGGGGAATAATGTTCCAAGAGTACACTAGAGACTTGTTGGATTATAACGTGCGATACGTTCAACTTTTAATTTTCCATTTTTGATTTTCAATTCACAAGATTTTCATGCCATGGAAGGACCATACCAAGAAGGAGAGTTACTAAGAAATTTGGCCTTACGTGTTAAGGAATTGCGCAAGATTAAAGATGTGACTCAAGAAGAAGCGCTTCATGATACCGGGATTCAGTTTTCGAGAATAGAACAAGGAAAACGGGACGTTCAACTTTCCACTGTCCAAAAGCTTTGCCATTATTTTGGCATATCCATATCCGAGTTTTTTGACCACACTTTTGAAAAGTAATGCTGGATGCTCAATTCTAAATGTTGAATTGGGATTGGCCAATCATTCAAAATTTAAAATGCAACATGGCCCCAGTCATAGCTCCCCATTGCCTTCTGTTTACAGATAGTTGCAGAAAAAAAGCACCCTTTTTCAAGAGTGCTTGCTGTATCCATTTCTTATAGTTTTTATGTCTGGTCACCCTTACAACCTGAGGTAGGTTCTTCTTTTTATTCCAAAAAGCACGAACAACATGGTGTGCATCTTTTCCCCTATTTTTTTGCGCAATATTGCAAAGGCCTTAACCATTTGCTTTTCCACAGTGTTTACGGAAACTTTTTGATATTCAGCTATTTCGGTATAGGTAAGCCCTTCCTTCTTGCTCAATAAAAACGTTTCTTTACATTTATTTGGTAGTCCCGCTATTTCCTTTTCCAAAAGGGCCATTAGGCTTTTGTTGTCCTCGTCATGGGTTTCAATGAATGAATTTAAACCTTCAAAGTATTTTTTTTCCAAAGCGGTTACCGCTGTTTCCTTTCGGTATTGATCCACAAATTCATTGTAAACGGACTTATAAAGATAATTCTTAAGAGAAATGTTGGGGTTCAGCTTTTTCCTATGTTGCCACAACTTAACTATGACATTTTGCACAATATCTTCGGATTTAAAGTCGTCTTTGGTAAGATTATAAGCATAGTTGCACAGGTTTTTATAATAAATTTCAACCAACTGGTTATATGCGAATGGGACTCCTTTCCTAAGCTGTTTGATGAATTTTTTCTGATTTGAAAACGCCTTTTTCAAATTACTGAACAGATTTGAACCAAAACAAATTTAATTTTTTTTACAAATAAGTGGTGGTAAGGCTATTGTGGCTTCGTTATGTGGGTATATAGGTGTAACGAAGTGGTGAACAAACAAATTGAAAACTTATTGGTAAAATTCCTGGCAGACCAAGCCAACCAGGATGAGCTTAGGCAATTGGAACTATGGATCGGCAATCCAGAAAATGAAAAGCTGTTTTATGAGTTCATAAGAACAAATGCCCTGGCCAACGCGGCTATAAAAAAGTACAACAGTGAAAATGCCAAGGCAAATATCCTGCTTCGTATAAAGCAAGGGAAAAAATCTTTCTTTAAAAGGCACGTGCGCCGTAATGCCCTTAAATATGTGGCAGTTATGGCGGTCTTAATCGCTAGCTCTTATTTGATCTACAATTCATTAGGGGCACAAAAGGAAGGCGAAAACCAGGATCAAAAAATAGCCTATGGGCACACCGAAGACGTTTTAATCGCCCTTGCTGATGGTTCTGTAAAGAAGATAGGCCCGGAAAAAGAAACGTTTTCCTTTCTCAATAGTTCCATTACCAAAGACCATGGGGAACAAGTTGAGGTCACCACTCCAAAAGGTAGAATTTTTAAGGTTACGTTGTCCGATAGTACGGTTATTACCCTAAATGCCAATACTAAAATAAAATTCCCAAAATATTTCACCAATAGCCAAGAACACAGGGTGGTCTCACTGGTAGGCGAGGCCTATTTTGATGTGTCACCGGATGAGCATAAGCCGTTCTTGGTAAATGCCGACTACGTTCATGTAAAGGTATTGGGAACCGAATTCAATGTTTCGGCCTATAGCGAGGACCTATTTGTCAATACAACCCTTGTGGAGGGTTCGGTTAACGTGGTCGATTCCAAGGATACCCTCAATTCAGTAATAATAGAGCCAAGTTATCAGGCCTCGTTTGAAAAATCAACCATGGACCTGACCAATAAAAGGGTCAATACATTGGACTATACATCTTGGATGCAGAAACGAATGATTTTTATAGACACACCTTTTGAACATCTTCTAACTAAAATAGAAAGAACCTATAACGTGGAGATTGAAAACAAAAATCAACAGATAAAGAGTGAACGTTTCACTGGTGAATTTGATATAGAAGACATAGAAACAATTTTCAAGGCCCTTTCCGCCAGTCTTCATTTTGAATATGAAATAGAGAATAATAAAATAATAATCAAAGGAGATCAACCTGTTATTCAACATATAAATTGAAGCGTCTTTTTATGACAATATTGTTTTTGGTGATGTACACATTTCCTGATAAGGGCTATTCCCAGCAAAGGGTGACGTTTAATGTCACCAATGTTACCATGGAAGAAGTTCTTGAGGAAATAAAAAGTCAAACCGATTTCAAGTTTTTGTACAGGAACAATGAGGTCTTTCTCCAGGTCAGGGTTTCCATGGTTGCCAGGCAAGAAATAATAAATAAGGTGCTGAATCGGCTATTTCAGAATACCGAAATAGAATACCAGATCATTGGAAAACAAATTGTTTTGACCAACAAAAAGGCCACGTCTTTGGCCAATGGCAGAAAGATAACCGGCAAGGTCATTAATTTTCATAGTATTCCGCTGTCAGGGGCCTCTATTATTGCCAAAGAAACCTCCAAGGGAACCACAACGGATCATGAAGGAAACTTCTCCATGCAAATAACAAACAATGCCAATGGAATCATGGTTTCCCATGTTGGCTACTTGACCAAAGAAATTGCGATCCAAGATTCAACCAACTATCTGATCATCCTTAATGAAAAGATCCAAAAACTTAATGAGGTAAAAGTATTTGGATTTAGAGGAAAACAACTTACCGATTTGGAAAGTCCGGTAGCTGTGGATGTAATTGAAGTGGAACAACTAAGAAATACCGGGCAATCAGAAATAGATCAACAGTTGCATTATAGCGTGCCATCCTTTAGCGCGGTCAAATTTGGAATCAATGATTTGGCCCCCTTGATCAACCCTGCTTCATTAAGAGGGCTCTCAACCGATCAAACACTACTGTTGGTAAACGGTAAACGAAGGCATAAGGTTTCTTTTTTTAGTTTAAATCATGGGGTTGGCAAAGGTCAATTGGGGAATGATATTGGATCCATTCCTTCGGCCGCAGTCAAAAGAGTGGAAATACTTAGGGATGGTGCCTCTGCCCTATATGGATCGGATGCCATTGCAGGTGTTATGAACCTGCAGCTAAATGATGACAGATCAGGAGGAAATTTTCGGTTTTATTGGGGTACCAGCGCTACAAATCCAAAGTATGACAATATTGGTGAAAACTCCAATTTGGCCGGAGAATCCATTTATGGCCCCATAAGCGATGGGGATGTGTTCCAGCTATCACTGAATTTTGGATTACCCTGGGGGAATAGCGGTTTTATAAATACCACTTTAAATGCCGAAAAAACCGAGCCATACGATAGATCTGGCGCATACACCCATTCTGAAGGATGGTATCCAGATGACCCCAATCTCACACCTGAGGAAAACGAATTGATCGATTCTGAATTAAGATTGTTGAACGGTGTTGATTTGGACAGAGCAGTATTGGGAAGTACAAAAAATGCCAATGTAAGCCTGTATATAAATGCTGGAAATGAGATAGACGAAAACTGGGACTTTTACACATTTTTTGGCGGAATAAGAAAGGAGATTACCGGCATTGTTTTTTCCAGACCCCCTGCTAGGGCAGAGAGGGCCGTTTTGGGAATTTATCCCAACGGTTATAACCCGAAAACCACATCGATTTTTTCTGATTGGCAGATTTTATCCGGAGTAAAGGGCCAATTGAACAATGATTGGTCAATGGATCTAAGTGGAAGCCACAGCGGCAACAATGTGCGGTTGTTCGTGGAAAACACGGTTAACCCAAGTATAGGGATTGATTCGCCCACGGATTTTTTTACCGGGGCCTTGCAGGTAACACAAACTGTTTTTAATGTTGATTTAATCAAAAAATATAATAAAGTTTCGCTGGCATTTGGTTCCGAGTTGAGGTATGAAACTTTTAAACAAACACAGGGCGAAGCCGCATCATGGCAAATTGGCCCAGAGATTGGAAAAGATATTGGCTCCTCTGGAAGAGAAGGTTTTTCCTCAGCTACCGACGGAAGGTTCACAAGAAATAATTTTGGCCTTTATACCGAGGTAGAAACCAAGATCACGCCCAAACTTTTGGGAGTTGCAGCCTTGCGTTATGAAAATTATAGTGACTTTGGTTCAGGAGTAGTGTACAAACTGGCAGGGAACTACAAGCTCAACAGTAAAACATCATTGAGGGCTTCGGTTAACCATTCGTTCAGAGCTCCTGCCCTGGCACAGATAGAATACAGCAATTTCATTCAAACCACTTTTGACGATGATGGAAATACAATTGTATCGCCGTTTTTACCTGTATCAAACCCCTTGCTGCAGCGTGCAATTGGTGATGTTGGTCTAAAGCCAGAGACCTCTTTGGATTTTGCCGCAGGCTTCACTTTTAAACCCTACAAAAATTTTTCCGCTTCCGTTGATTTCTATAACATTTCAGTAAAGGATAGAATAGTTATTTCTAGTGGAATAGACGCTGGTTTGTTTTCTGAATTTGACGGTACTGGGTACAACGAAATAAATTTCTTTACCAATGGTTTGAATACATCAACCACCGGATTTGACTTTGTTTGTCAGTATTCCCAATACTATGGTAATGACAAATTAGACCTGTCACTGGGCCTTAACCTGAACAACACCAAAGTAGATGGTGTCAACGAAACCCAGGTTTTGGCAAGCCAGGGAATAAATATTGTGGATGACAGGGACATTACATTTTTAACCAATGGGACGCCCTCCAGAAAAGTAATCCTATTGGGCAACTATAAAACAGGTCGTTTTGGCTTTATAGCAAGAGCAACAAACTTCGGCGAGGTAACCGACGCCATGGAAACCCTGGATGACGGAACGTATCAGGTTTTTTCGCAAAAAACAGTTGTTGACCTTTCTGCCACGTACGAGATAGCCGATAAATTTTCCATAACCGCCGGAGCCAACAATGTTTTTGACGCTTACCCGGATATGTTGTTTTCACCCAATGTTAGAGGTGAGGTAATTTATTCCAGAAGAACAAATCAGTTTGGAACCCAAGGAAGGTTTTTGAATATGGCATTGAACTATAGGTGGTGATTTTTAAAAAATAGGTTTAACAATTCGTCGCTTCCCAGAGTTGGACGGCGATCAAAATTTTGACAGGAACAAGTAAAATGGACAAATCAAAGAAAATTGGATTTTGGGCTGGCATTGCCGTTCTTATATTATCACTGACCATCCCTGTACCCGATGGTATGCGACCAGAAGCTCTTAGGGCTTTGGGAGTTGCCCTGTTAATGGCTATTTGGTGGGTTACGGAGTGTATTCCTATTTATGCGACTGCTTTTGTGCCAATTGCCCTGTTTCCGTTATTGGGAATACTTGATGCCCACACCACTACAGAAAATTATGGGCATAATTACGTATTGATGCTTTTAGGGGGGTTCTTTTTGGCAAAATCCATTGAGCTATGTAATCTACACAAACGTGTGGCCCTATATATCATAAGCAAACTTGGAACCAGTAGAAGAAGGATTATTTTAAGTTTTATGATAGCAACCGCTTTCCTTTCTTTTTGGATAGCAAATGTTGCCATAGTCCTTCTCATGCTGCCCATTGCGCTTGCCATAGTTGACAAGGAGGAAGAAAATGAAAGGAGCAACCCCAAATTTGGTTTGGCTCTTATGTTGGCCATTGCCTATGCCGCAAGTATTGGGGGGACGGGCAGTTTGATAGGAACTCCACCCAATATGATATTTGCCGGAGTTTTTTCAAAAGCATTTCCCGGGCTACCAGAAATTGATTTTTTAGAATGGATGAGGCTGGGCACGCCTATTGTGATCATAATTTTACCCATTACCTGGTGGTATCTTATAAAGTATTTTAGGATACATGGAAATTTCGCCGGAAGCAAAGACATCATTAGCCGGGAAATTAAAGCTTTGGGCCAATTGTCAAGGATGGAAAAAAGAGTATTTGCAGTATTTCTTTTTACCGCTTTTGGTTGGATTTTTAGAAGAGATATAGTGCTGGATGGTTTCGTTGTTCCCGGATGGTCGTCCTTGCTCGGAATCAAAGATTATGTGCACGATTCAACAGTAGCAATTATTTCCACATTGTTATTATTCTCCATACCCTCTGGAAATTCTGGAAATTCTGGAAATAACAAAAACATAAAAAGACTTTTGGATTGGAAATCGGCGGCAAAAGTGCCATGGGGAGTGGTCATGATTGTTGGAGGTGGATATGCCATTGCCGACTCATTTGGTCACACGGGATTGGCAGATTTTTTAGGCTCAAAAATGAGTTTCATCGGTGGATACCCAATGTTGCTCATTTTAGTGATAGTTATTTTTCTGATGATTTTCATTACTGAGATAAATAGTAACACAGCCACCGCCAATATCTTTTTACCCGTACTGGCGGCAATGGCAATAGCGGGGCAAATGAACCCATTGCTATTGATGATCCCAGCCACCTTTGCCTGTTCCTTTTCGTTTATGCTGCCTTCCGGTACCGGAACAAATGCAGTGATTTTTGGAAGTAACCGCGTTAGGATTTCTGAAATGGCCAAATGTGGGTTTGCCCTTAATTTATTAAGCGTAATTCTATTGACAATGCTAATGTATATGTATGTCCTACCCATACTATCGCTTTAATTTTTTTGATCATGAACAAGACTAGATTCATCCTGTATCACTTTGCCCTGCTAACATTTGCAATCGGGGTTTTTAATTGCAACGGTCAAACAAAAGTGAAAGAAATAACCCATTTAAATCAGATTCACCTATCAAAATCTGGGGTATATAACTATTGGCTCGAAATGGGCACAAATACTTATGGTCAACCCATTTTAGTTCCGGTAATAGTGGTACAAGGCAATCTGCCTGGACCAACTTTGGGACTTACGGCAGCGATACACGGGAATGAGTTAAACGGGATTCCGATAATTCACCAAATAGTCGAATCCATAGACACGACCGTCTTAAAAGGAAGAATAATTGCCATTCCGGGATTGAATGCTATCTCATTACAAAATCACAAACGACGATTTATTGATGAGGAAGATCTAAACAGAAACTTTCCAGGAAAGGAGAATGGAAATAGAAGCCAGCAGTATTCCTACAAAATAAAAGAAAGGGTCTTACCGGAATTCAACTTCCTTATAGATATGCACACCGCCAGTTTTGGAAGATTGAATACCATGTACGTAAGGGCAGATACCTCCAATGATACCATGAGGAAGATGGCTGAGTTGCAAGGAGCGGATATCATAGTACATGGAAAAGGCATGCCTTCTTTTGGGAGTATTTCAAAATCTAACAGAACCCTTAGGGCGGAAGCTCAGTTGCTGGGAATTCCTAGCATTACCGTTGAATATGGAAATCCGCAGGTTTTTCAAAAGGACATTATCTATAGGGGTGTAAAGGGAATTTTTAACACGCTCAAATGGCTGAAGATGTATGATGGCGCCATTGAGAAGTCCTCAAACATAACCACCTTTTGCGAAAAATCGTATTGGATATATATGGATGAAGGAGGGTTTTTGGATGTGGTAGTGGAACTAAACCAAATGGTGGACAAGGGAGACAAAATCGCAGAAGTAAGAAATGCATTTGGCGCATTGACCAAGGAATATTTTGCTCCAGAAGATGGCATAATAATAGGGAAGAGTTCAAACCCTACCAATATGTCCGGAGGGAGAATAGTCCATTTGGGCATAATGACCGAATAATTGAGTGATCACAGTATGGGAACCATCAAATTGAAATACCCAAAACTAATTAGCCCCGGATTATTTTCAATCCTGGACCTTCACTCCACCTGGCATAATTTCTTTTATGCCAGCAGTACCATACTCTTCTTAAAGAGTTGGTTTCCACAACGGTTCAATGCAGTTGGCGCCATGTCCGAAAAGGGACATGTGGTCCCAAGGAATTTCATGATATCAAAAGGAAAAGTATCAACATGACAAATTTTAATAACTAACATCTAATTCTAAATTTATGAGAAAACTATTTTTGACATTCTTACTGGTGTTTTTATCGGTAGGAATTGGGTATTCCCAAATGTCGATTTCAGGTAATGTCTCGGACGATACCGGGCCACTGCCGGGAGCATCGGTGTTTGTGAAGGGAACAACGAATGGAACCACTACCGATTTTGACGGGAATTACACGATTGAAGCGAACCAAGGAGAGATTCTAGTCATTTCTTACATTGGTTATGCTACACAGGAACATACTATAGGTTCTGAAACAACTATAAATTTTGTCTTGCTGCAAGATGCAGAAAGTTTGAAAGAAGTGGTGGTAACCGCGCTGGGATTTGTGGAACAACGGGATAAAATGGCCTCCACCTATTCCAAAATTGATGCGGAAAAGTTAGTACAACCAGTCGAAAACAAAATCATTGATGGGATTGCTGGTAAAGCTGCTGGTGTTAGCATCAATGCAACATCAGGGGATCCCGGTGCCGGTTCAAACATCCAAATTCGGGGAACCAGTTCCTTGAGTGGATCTAGCCAACCTTTGATTGTTGTGGATGGTATTCCACTAAATAACGACAACTTGGGCGGATCGGGAGATGACGATCAATCTGCGGGAGTTTCACAGCAGTCCAGATTGAATGACATAAATCCTGAGGACATTGAATCTTTCCAAGTATTTAAAGGAGCCTCTGCGGGTGCATTATATGGTTCCCGTGCCCTGAACGGGGTAATTGTAATTACAACGAAGAAAGGTAAGGCCGGTAAATTCAATATTAATTATTCAACGGGCGTTTCCATTGATCAAATTTCAATTAAGCACCCTTTACAGACTACCTTTGGACAAGGAAACGGAGGCAGTTTTGTGGCCGATGCCCAAAGATCTTGGGGAGATAGGATTTCTGAGAGAGCGGGTGGTACGGATGATGTGGATACTTCAGGCCAATTTTTTGAATCTTTGGTTTCGGATAACATTATCTATCCCATTACCCAAAAGAATTCTAGGGAAATTTACACAGACCGAAACTTTGACCAGGTTTTCCAATCAGGTATTACTTATGACAACAAGGTTTCCGTAAGTAGCGGAACTGAAAAAGGAACCTATTACATAAGTGCGGCACATGTGAGCCAAGAAGGGATCATAAAAAGTAGTTTTTATAAGAAAACCAATTTCACGGTTAACCTTACCCAAAACCTTACGGATAAGTTACGGACCAATTTTAAGGCCAATTACGTTCATACGGGATCCAATAGAACCCAACAGGGTTCCAATACGGCTGGTCTGTATTTAGGTCTTTTGCGAACAGCACCTGATTTTGACCAATCAGACTACATCGGCAACTACCATGACAGTTCCGGTTCCATTACACCAAACAGGCACCGCGGTTACCGAAGGTCACTGGGCAGCAGCGATAACGTGATTTACAACAATCCACTATGGACAGTGAAGGAGCAAAAAAGTACTGCCAAAGTGAACCGATTGATCGGAACTGGGGAGGTTGCGTACCAATGGAATGACAATATTAGCACCATACTACGCGGTGGTGTCGACTTTTACGTGGACACCAGGGTTTATTTCTTTCCCTATTATACCGCCGGGGCTGCCCGAAGATATGGTCTATTGAACGATGAAACCATTAACAATGAGGAATACAATGGGGATTTATTGACAAATTTCAACTATGCATTGACGGAGAAATTGAACACAAATATCGTTGTCGGTTTTGGTATAAATGATAGAAGGAGGAAAAGAATCTTTACCGAAGCAGATAACTTCATTGCCAACTTTAGAAGTCCCCTGGATGCTTCTGAACTGTCCGCAAGGGAAAATATTGGGTCGGAGACGACAAGGACCAGCAGAAGGAACATTCGTTTTTATGGTACGGCCAACTTTGATTTCGCGGATCAGTTGATATTGCAATTGGGTGGGGCCTTTGAAAAGCATTCGGTACTTCCAGCTTCGGACAATGGGTTCTTTTATCCAAGTGCCGAATTGGGCTGGACCTTTACCAAAGCGATGAAAGATTCTGGACCGTTATCTTTTGGTAAGGTGAGGTTGGCTTACGGTCAAGTGGCGAACGTGCCCATAGCGCATCGGGAACAAACCGTTTTTGAAGTAGGGACATTTTCATCCTTCTCCGATGAGATTGCCTTGGAGAACTTTGGAGGGGGATTTCAATTTGATGAACGTTTGGGAAATTCCAACCTAAAACCTGAAATTAAAACGGAATATGAAGTGGGGCTAGATCTTAGGTTTTTAAGGAACAGACTTGCACTTTCTACTACTTATTATACCAACAAAACTGAAGATGTCCTCTTGGATCTTGCTTTGGTACCATCGCTGGGCTTTGATGAAATCTATGCCAATGGGGCCACCATTGAAAACGATGGACTTGAAATTGAATTTAGATATGACTTCCTAAGAAAGGACGATTGGAGGGGAAGTCTTTCCTTAAACTATAGTACCAATGAAAATGTTGTGAGAGGTGTAAATGGAGAAGGGGAATTTATCCAGGAATTTTCTGAAGGTACTTCCATACAATCGGTGGCTATAGACGGTGAACCTTTGGGAGTGTTGTACACCCAAGGAGCGCTACGAAATGCAGATGGTAGTTTGGCCTTGGATGCCAATGGTTTTCCTCAGGTGGACACCAGCGGTAACCTGATCGTGGGTGACCCTAATCCAGACTGGAGAGGTGGTCTTCAGTTTGATCTTTCATACAAAAACCTTTCGTTGGCGGCATCTTTTGATACCAGTCAAGGAAATGACCTCGCACAGCGAACACGTTTTATCCTCTCCTTTTTTGGAACCCATGCTGACGTAGGAAATACAATTACCCTTGGCGAGGACTTGGTGAATTTTGATGGAGATGTAATTCCGGCAGGTTCCGTTGTAAGAGGTAATATTGGAAACTTTGGCGGTGGAAATGTACTCCTTGACGAAGCCTACTACACGTCACTGTATGGGTTTGGTGATGGTAAGTTGAATGAATTTGCCGTGGAAGATGGAAGTTGGACACGCCTAAGGGAATTGTCTCTGAGCTACACCTTAAATTCAGAGAAATTTCAAAAGGCCACGGGCCTAAGTTCTGTGCAATTTACGGCTTCTGGGCGTAATTTGATTATCTGGTCCGATGTGGTCGGAATAGATCCTGATATTAACCAGTTTGGTGTAGGAAGGGCCCGTGGATTGGATTACTTCTCCAATCCTGGATCGAGGACGTACGCTTTTGGAATCAATTTTAATTTTTAAATGCAGGAAATTATGAAATCTAGATATAAAGTAATTTTATCATTGATTTTTCTTACATCGGCTTCGGCATGTGACGATTACTTAGATGTGAATGAAAATCCAAATCAATTGGTGGAAGTTCCTTCCGGGGACCTCATGCTAACAGGAACATTATTGGCCAATGCCCAGATACAACAGGGACAACTGGCAAGAACAAGCATGTATTACACAGGAGGTTTAATTGGACTGCAATTGGTACAACAAACCCTATATAATTATGACTATACCCCGGGAGATTCCAATGCTGTTTGGGGACATTTGTACAATGGTGTTTTGGTCCAGAACAAAGAGATTCGCAGACTCTCTCCAGATGTAGGGCGCTTACAAGGTATTATAGACGTTAATGAAGCTTTGGCCGTAGGAACGGCAACATCCCTATTTGGGGATATTCCGTATTCTGCCGCTACTCCAGATAATCCTGGTGTGGATTCTGAGGATCCCACTCTGGACGCTCAAGCTGATATTTATACCGCTCTGCAAACTCTATTGGACAACGCCATACCAAAATTACAGAATGGCTCAACCACTGGTATTACAAATAGCCAGGACAATTATTTTGGTGGGGATGCCAATAGCTGGATTGCTGCGGCCTACACGCTTAAGGCACGTTATTATTTGCAAACGAAACAATATGCCCAAGCCTTGAACAATGTGGCAAACGGTATCAACAGCGCCAGTGGAACCATGTACTACAACCCAGTTGGCGATGTGCCGGGGAACAGTAACATCCTGTTCAATTTTGTAAATAGTAGTAGAGCTGGAGACATGACTGGTGAGGGCACATTTTATAGGGATTTAATTGACCCGGCCAACGCAAATAGCCGTAATAATGCAAAGACAGATGAAACCGCACGGAGAAATTACTCTTTCATTAGCGGGGATGGAGAGCAGGCTGGAGGAATTGATGATGCGACTACACCAATGAAATTGGTGAGTTATGAGGAAAACCTCCTTATCTGGGCCGAGTGCCTTATCAGGGCCAATAATGATGTGCAAGGAGCAATCGATAAATTAAACGAGCTTAGGGCCTATCTGAATACAGGTGCTGCATTTAACTTGATCAATGGAGATGAGACTTTCCTTTATGAGGCTTACGTACTAGCGGATTTTGAAGCGGGTGGCATGGAAAATACAGATAATATCGCCACTGATAGAGCTGTTCTAAGAGAGATTGTAGAAGAGCGGTACGTCACCGGATTTAGTACTTATATGCCTTTTAATGATGTAAGAAGACTGCGTTTGGAAACTGATATTTTGGTACCGTTCCCATTGAACAGTGCTAGCGCGACGGTTAATCCGCAACGCTTTCTATACGCTCAGGAAGAGATCAATAATAATAGCAATTTACCAGACCCCATACCTGATCTGTTCACACCTACCCCAGTAAATGAGTAGAATGGTATTGTTACCAACCGAGTTAGTTATTTGAGTTAGCTAAGTTTAAGTTCCCGAAGGCTACCTAATCAATTGATAGGTAGCCTTCATTGGGTAATAACGGTATGGTATGATCCAATTTGCACCAAAAGCTTTAAGAACAACTAGGGCGAAGAAGGATTGGATGTTAAAAGCACGGGATTGGGCACAAGTTAAAATTGGAAAACCACATCGTTTTGATTATAAGACAGTTGGTTTTTTTCTTGTGGTACCTCCAAATATTCCTTAAACAAATTCAGTGCCGCCTTCGATTCATTTTGTTGCACAAAAAAAGCACCCTTTTTCAAGAGTGCTTGCTGTATCTACCACTTTGTGGTACCTCCAGGAATCGAACCAGGGACACACGGATTTTCAGTCCGTTGCTCTACCAACTGAGCTAAGGTACCAGTAATGCATGTAAAGTAAGCCTTTGGAGGGCTTGCCAGCCGAAGCAACACCTTAGGGGTTGCGAAGGCGGGTGCAAATATAATTTCAAAATTAGGATATACAAACAAAAACGGGAAAAAAGCCATGGGTTTTTTTCCAATTTTCCATCTTTGCAATATGAATCTTGTTGTTGATATTGGCAATACCCGTATTAAATATGCCGTCTTTGAAAACCGCACCATGGTTTTTGATGAGCTATCCACCTCAGATTTGTTTTTGTCCATGGTCAAGGAACTTTTTGAGCGCTTTCCCAAAATAGACCATGCCATCCTATCCTCCGTAGGTTCCCTGGAAAACAAACAGCGCGATATCCTTTCGCTTTTTTGTAGGGTGCATGTGCTTTCCCACCAGTCCAAAGTACCCTTTAAAAACAGCTACGCCACCCCCCATACCTTGGGGATGGACAGAGTGGCCTTGGCAACTGCTGCATTCTACAAAAACCATCGGCAAAACACCTTGGTCATAGATTCCGGCACCTGTATTACCTATGATCTTATAAACGATTCCGGCGAATATGTGGGCGGGGCCATTTCCCCGGGAATTGGCATGAGGTACAGGGCCATGAACAACCAAACCGCAGCGCTGCCCTTATTGGAGCCCAGCGAAATTTTGGACTTTATTGGGAACACTACGGAGTCCAGTATGCACAGTGGCGTAATTAATGGTGTTACCCAGGAAATAGATGGGGTCATTGACCAGTACCGATCCCGCTATAAAGATTTAACAGTTATTTTAACAGGGGGCGACTTCCATTTTTTTGCTAAACGGCTAAAAAATACCATATTTGCGAATTCTAAATTTCTCTTGGAGGGGCTAAATTACTTGCTGGAATACAACAAACGCTAGATGATTAAGAAATTATTGATCGCATTTTTTTGCGTGGCCGCCCATGGCATTTTTGCGCAAAACGCAACCATATCACCTTACTCCTATTTTGGTATCGGAGATCTTAGGACCAGTGGTACCGTGGAAAATCAAATGATGGGGAGGATAAGTTTGTATTCGGACAGTATCCATTTGAATCTCAGCAACCCAGCAGGCTATTCCAAGCTAAAGCTTACTACTTATACAGGAGGTCTTTCCCATAACAGGGTAAAACTGGACGACGGTACCGAACAGCAGAACACCCAAGTGACCAATTTTGATTATTTGGCCATTGGCTTTCCCGTGGCCGATAAGGTTGGGGTAGGATTTGGTATTATGCCCCTGTCCTCGGTGGGCTATGAGCTGACGGATGAGGATACCAATGATCAAGATCAGGCGGTGACCAATGTGTACACCGGCGAAGGCGGACTCAACCGCATCTTTTTCTCCGTTGGATTTGAGCCTATTAAGAACCTGAGTATTGGGGTAACAGCGAATTTCAATTTTGGAAGTTTGGAATACCAAAGGATACAAAGTGTGGAAGGCGTTCAATTCGGAACCCTGGACCGTCGTGTATCACGCATCAATGGGCTGGACTTTAACTATGCTGCCAACTATACGCCCACTATTAAAGATAAATACACCCTCTATGCTTCTGTGATGGTAAATACACAAGGTAACCTGGCTTCTGAGAATTCGGCTAGATTGGGTTCCTTTTCTTTGGTAAACGGACAGGAGATTGAGGTAATAGATGTGAATTTGGAAGCCAGCAACCTCAAGAACACCGAATTGAAAATTCCAACACGCACTACCTTGGGGTTGGGATTTGGAGAAAATAAGAGATGGTTTTTTGGGGGAGAGTACAGTTTTCAGCAGTTCAGCGACTTTAGGAACGATTTTTTGGGCATTGAAAATGTTACCTATAAGGATGCCAGCACCATTTCCGTTGGAGGGTATTGGGTGCCGGATTACCGTTCTTTGTCAGGGTATTATAAACGCGTGACCTACAGGGCCGGATTAAGATATGCGGTCAGTGGCCTGGAGGTAAATGGAGAGGAAATCAATGATTTTGGCATAAATTTTGGATTTGGGTTACCGTTGGGCAACAGTTTTTCCAATATAAACCTTGGTTTGGAAGTTGGAAAGCGAGGCACAACAGATCAGAACCTAATCAAGGAGAACTATTTCAAAATAAATGTAGGACTCTCCCTAAATGACAAATGGTTCCTTAAAAGAAAAATAAATTGATGGGGATTTTTTTTCAATATCTACAAATTAACTGGGATATTGGCCTCTTTAAGACATTTTTTTATTGAAAATTTGTACATTAACCACTTTAAAATTAGTAAGATGACGAAGAAACACTACTTAACGATGATAGCGGTTATTATGTCGATTGGATTAAGTATGGCCCAAGCACAAAATCCAGAGTGCATGACCAATCTTTCCATTTACGCAGAACACGCTAAAGTTAAAAATTACGACGCCGCCTACGAACCATGGAAAATGGTATACGAAAGTTGCCCCGACATCAACAAGGCCAATTTTTCGTACGGCGAAAAAATATTAAAACACAAAATCAAAAATTCCTCGGGCTCGGAAAAAGATGGGTTTATTCAAGACATACTAACCATGTATGACAATAGCTTGAAGTATTTCCCAACCAAGTTTCCGCCTGCCGATGTGGCCATCGATAAAGCGTTGATTCTTTATGACAACAAAATGGCTTCTGACGAGCAATTGTTCAATATGTTGGACAAAGCCTTTAAGGAAGACCGCAAAAACTTCAAAAATCCAAAGGCACTTTACCTGTACTTCTCAACTTTGGTGGATTTGCACAAAGCAGGATCAAAAGAACTTCAGGAAGTGTTTGACAACTACGATGATGTAACCGAAAAAGTAGAGGCGGAGAACAAAAAACTGACTGCTGCCCTTAGCAAATTGTTGGCCAAGGAAGATGCAGGTACAGCTTTGACCGCTAAAGAAGGAAGACTTAAGAAGGTTTACGAGACCAATTCAAAATCCTACGGACAAATTGCTTCCAGTATCGATAGCAAATTGGGGGATTTGGCAAATTGCGAAAACTTGATTCCACTTTACGAAAAGAGTTACGAAGCCAAAAAAGGAGATGTGAATTGGGTAAAACGTGCCGTGGGAAGAATGTTTGCCAAAGAGTGTACCGACGATCCCATGTTCCGAAAGTTGTTTGAGGCCCAATTGGCCTTGGACCCATCTGCCGATGCCTATATGTATGGTGGGGTGTTAAAGCAAAAAGCTGGCGACAATAAAGGTGCCATTGCCGACTTTAACAAGGCTGTTGAATTGGAAACAGACGCTGATAGAAAATCCAATATTCTGTACAAGATTGCCACTACGGTGAGAAGAAATAGCAAGTCCCAAGCAAGAAACTATGCGCAGAAGGCCATCAATGCCAATCCTGCCAATGGAAAAGCTTATTTATTGATCGCCAACTTGTATGCCACCAGTGCCAATGCCTGTGGAAATACTCCATTTGAGAAAAGAGCCATTTACTGGAAGGCTGCTGACATGGCGAGAAAGGCCGGTCGTGTAGATCCATCTTTGAGTGGTAGGGCAAATAAGTCTGCCGCAAGTTACAATGCAAAAGCACCAACAAAGGAGATGATTTTTAGCGCCGCTATGGCAGGAAAGACAGTAACCTTTAGTTGTTGGGTTGGCGGTAGCGTTAAGGTGCCCAATCTATAGTGTGAAAAGGACATCCAAAAATATTTTAAAGTGTTTTGCCACGGTTTTTACCGTGGCAATCCTTTTTATGTCCTGTAAGGACAACTACCAACGCGTTGGGGAAGAAGCGGTAAAACCCATTTTTCCTCAGGGAATTGCCCAAGACTTTACCCTTACCTATACGGAGACCCCAAAGGAAATGGGCACCGAGGATCAGTCAGATTCCAAGATTATAGCCATATTGACCAGCCCTATAACAGAAGACTACGACAACCAGGTTTTTAAATTTCATACCTTTCCCAAAGGGCTTAAGGTGGATTTTTTTGACGAGAAAAATCAAAAAAGTGTCATCACTGCGGATTACGGGATTATCTATTCACAGACCAACCTTATCGATTTGCAGGGCAATGTGGTCATTGAGACCCATGATGGCAAAAAACTGGAAACCCCGCAGCTCTTTTTTGATCGCTCCAACAACTGGATTTTTACAGAAGAGGCGTTTACCTATACCAATCCCGAGGATGGATCCGTGATGGATGGGGAAGGCATGGATTTTAATAGGGACTTTAGCTATTTTAAAGCCCACAAGACCTACGGTCTTATGACCATCAAAGAAAACGAACTAGATGATTAAGATTTTAAGATATACAGAATATCTGTATTTGGCAGTAGCTGTCATTTCCATCTATAAGGTGGCAACCCTATGGGGCGTGGACCCCAGGGAAACCTATATTTTTATCTTTTTTGCCGTGGTTTCCATAGCCATGTTTCTGTTTAGAAGAAGATATCGCAAACGCTTTGAGCAGCGAAAACAGGATAACCAATCTTAATTTGGTTTGGATACTGCACTGATCATCATAATTCTCTCCTTGTTGTTTTCGGCATTTTTTTCCGGAATGGAAATCGCCTTTGTGTCGGCCAATCGCATCCATATAGAGATTGAGAAAAAACAGGAAGGATTCTTTGCCAAAGTACTGTCCTGGATCACGGAAAAACCATCCAAGTTTATTGCCACCATGCTAATTGGCAATAACATAGCCTTGGTCATCTATGGTCTGTTCATGGGAGATGTGCTCATGGACTGGTTTCAGTCGCTCTTGCCCACGGGTAGTGAGTTCTTGAATACCATGCTCACGGATTTTAGCCTTTTGTCCAAGACCATAATTTCTACCTTGATCATTTTGATCACGGCCGAGTTTCTTCCCAAGGTACTCTTTCAGATCTATTCCAACACCCTGTTGAAGGTTTTTGCCATTCCGGCATACTTCTTCTATGTGATTTTCTCTTTTATCTCCTGGTTTGTGCTTAAGGTTTCGGATTTTATCCTGCGTACTTTTTTCAAGACCGATGGGGATGAGGTGCAACTGACCTTTACCAAAATGGAATTGGGAGATTACATCACCGAACAGATGGAAACTGTGGAAGAACAGGATGAGGTGGATTCTGAAATCCAGATTTTTCAGAACGCATTGGAATTTTCGGCGGTAAAGGCCCGGGAAGTTATGGTGCCGCGTACGGAGATCACTGCGGTGGAACTTGAAGAAACCCCAAAAAATCTGGCCAAGCTCTTTTCAGAGACCGGCTATTCCAAAATATTGGTGTACAAGGAAAATATTGATGAGATCATTGGTTATGTGCACTCCTACGAGCTCTTCAAAAAACCCAAGACCATTAAGAGCATCCTGTTACCGGTTGAGTTTGTACCGGAAACCATGCTCATCCAGGATATTTTGAACGTGCTTACCAAAAAAAGAAAGAGCATGGCCGTGGTCTTAGATGAATATGGAGGCACTTCCGGTATCATGACCGTGGAGGATATTATCGAGGAACTCTTTGGGGAAATTGAGGATGAGCACGATAGCACGGACTTGCACGAAGAGCAATTAAGTGAAAATGTATACAAGTTTTCCGCCCGTTTGGAGGTGGATTACATCAACGAAAACTACAAGCTGGAACTTCCCGAAAGTGAAGAATACGAAACCTTGGGCGGTTTGATCATGAACGGAACCGGTGAAATACCAGAACAGGATTCCGAGGTGCGGGTGGACCACTTCTCCTTTAGGATCTTGGAGGTGTCCAATACCAAAATTGATTTGGTAAGCGTGCACGTTCTCCCTGAAGATTAACAATTTCCAAGCTTTTTTGGGCTTTCCTATTTGAAAAGAAAATGGTATTTTCGCCCACTAAAATTACCGAACTCATTTAAACTTTTTGGATTGAAGTGAAAATTAGAAGTTTTGGTGCCAGATCTAGGGTTTTTAGCGTTGCATAGCAGGGCTAAGGAAGAATAAAAAGACAATAAATGGTGGCGAAACAGCAATTTTTTAACCAATTGGAAAAAGCGTAAAGGAGTTCGCAGAAAACAAGCAGTAAAATGGCAATATTAGCGGATATTAGAAAACGACCTATGTTCTTAATAATCATCATAGGTTTGGCCTTGTTCTCTTTCGTTTTGTTGGACACATGTTCCAAAGACGATTTTGGAGGAGGGGTCAAAGTGGGATCTGCGGTGGCAGAGATTAACGGGGAGAGTATTTCCATTGACAACTTTAGAAAAGAAGTGGAAACTGCTACCAATCTTTATGGACCGGGAGTTTCTTCATCACAATTGGTGAACCAGGTATACGACCAGCAGGTAAGAAAAACTATTCTGGGGCAAGAGTTTAAGGATTTGGGAATTAATGTGGAAAGCGACCAGATTGTTGATTTTGTCAGAACTTCCGGATTTGCACAAATTCCAGAATTTCAAGACGAAAACGGACTTTTTAATGAAGAGGTCTTCATCAATACCGTTGCCGCTTGGAAAGTGAACGATCCTGTGCGATTTGATTGGTGGTTGCAAAGAGAGAATTCCATTATCCAATCCGCAAAAGAGAGGATCTACTTTAACCTGATCAAAGGAGGCGTTGGCGCCACTTTGGTAGAAGGGGAGTTTGACTATAAAATGGCCAATGAAAAAGTGGACATCCAGTATGTTCGCGTTCCTTATACCGCCATTGCAGACAGCACCATACAAGTTTCAACAACTGATATCCAAGCCTATATCAGCAATCATCAAGATGATTTCAAACAAGAAAAAGCCAGGGATATCCGCTTTGTGTATTTTGAGGAAAAGGCATCCGCCGAGGATGTAAAGGCGGTGGAAGATGCCATAAAGGCCCTTTTGGATGATACCGTGGAATATGTTCAGGAGACCAACAGCACGGATACCATTCCAGGTTTTAGAAATACCAATGACATGGCGGCTTTCTTGGACAGAAATTCGGATACTAAATACGATACGATTCTAAAGGCCAAAAACCAGTTGCCATCTGTTGTTGCCGATACGCTGATGGCCCTGTCCATTGGTGAGATTTATGGCCCGTACAGGGATGGGGATTTCTTTAGGGTGTCCAAAGTGATGGATAAAGAGCCTGAAGGTTCCGTAAAGTCCAGCCATATCCTTTTTGCCTACGAAGGTTCGGAGAGGACAGGGGCCAACGTTACTCGAACCAAGGAAGAAGCTGAGGAAGAAGCCAGGAAAATGTTGGTGGAGGCCAAAAAAGCCGATGCTGATTTTGCCAGTTTGGCCAAAGAACATTCAGATGACCCCACAGCTGTTCAAAGAGCGGGAGACATAGGATACTTTAGACAAACCGATCTTGGTTTGGCAGAAAACTACAGAAACTTCTTGTTTGAGCATGAAGAGGGATACATTGGTATGGTAGAGACACCTTTTGGTTTCCATGTCATCAAAATTGACGATAAAGAGGATTTGATCAAGGTGGCGACCCTATCTAGGGAGGTGGCCCCATCAGAAGAAACCATCAACACCTTATTTACTGATGCCACCAAGTTTGAAATGGCGACCATAGATGCAGAACCGGAAGAATTTGCAAACATTGCCACCCAAAGTAGCTTTGTGTCACGTCCGGTAAACAAGATTAAGGAAATGGATGAGAACCTTCCCGGTTTGTCATCCCAACGTGGAATTGTACAGTGGGCCTTTAATGATAACACGAAAGTGGGAGACATCAGACGCTTTAATGCGAACAATGGATATGCCGTGGTACAATTGACCAAAAAGTACAAAGAAGGACTTATGTCCCCTGAGGATGCCTCCGCGACCGCCCTTCCCAAAATACGTAAGGAGCGGAAAGCAGAGCAGATCATGGCCGCCAATCCCAATATGGATTTGGATGCATTTGCTTCTGCCAACAACATAGCTAAATCCAATGCTTCCGCATTGACCATGAAGTCGCCAACACTTCCAGGTGCTGGTAGGGAGCCTTTGGTGGTAGGTACAGCATTTGCACTACCTGTTGATGCCACTTCTGGATTGATCAAGGGAGAAACCGGCGTATTTATGATCAAGGTGACCAAGAGGGAAGATGCCCCGAATGTGGATAATTTTAGCACCTATGCCAATTCTTTAAGGACCAGTGCTGCCAACCGAGTAAACGGAGCGGTTTACAACGCCTTAAAAGACGGTTCTGAAATTGAGGACAAGCGCGCTATTTTTTATTAGTGGTGTGTTGAAAAGCATATAAAAAAAGCCTCCCATTTGGGAGGCTTTTTTATGTTGGATCATTGCAGATAAAATCCTTCTATTTAAAAATTCCCAGGGTTTTGGGTTATGTTGGGGTTATTATTGATTTCATCATCCACAATCGGAAATATGACCTTGTTGGCACCGGGAGCAGATTCTGCACCGCCACCAGGTCTTAGGTTTAAGCCATTGCGCAAGAGATCCATTCTTCGATGACCTTCAAAACATAGTTCTTTTCTTCTTTCATTTAGGATGTCATCCAATGCAATTGTCATTTGAAGATCGGGTAGCCCTGCCCGCCCTCTTAGTAGATTAATATCATTTTCCGGACTATCGCCAACATTGGTATTGTTTCTTAAATTGGCTTCGGCCCTAATCAAGTACATCTCCGTAATGCGCAAGATCATACCATCTGAGGCGTTGTTGACCACATCTGGATATTTGGTGGTGAAAAAAGTATCATTTCCCCCTGCATCGGTGGCGGCTTGTGACAACTCATCAAATCTTCGGTCACCGGGTTCAGCGGCAAATGCATCTATCAAATCCTGGCTAAAGGGGGCATCACCCCTGCCACCAGGGGCCGGGTTATAAAAGTTCACATACACTTCATCAGAACCTGTAGATTCCTGGGGGCCATCTGTAGGCGTATTTACAGCTACAAAGATGTTCTCCGCAGACTCTGGGTTGTCATCATAGAAATCATAGTCAGAAGCTAGAGTGTATACTCCAGAAGTAATCACTTGATTGGCCATATCCGCAGCTTGATCCCATTGTTCACGGTACAAGTACAATCGGGCCAATAAGGCTTTTGCCGCCCCAGAGGTGGCTCTTACTCCATTGGTTTCCGGCAGTGCGGCAACAGCATCCATTAAATCCTGTTCAATAAAGCTATGGACCTCATTTACCGTTGACCTTTCATTTTGGAAATCTGAAATGTCACCACCCTCAAATGGTTCACTAACAAGGGGTACGCCCAAATTGGTGCCATCCGAGAATTGATAGGGTTGCGCGAATAGGTTTACCAGGGTTAAATAGGTAAGGCCCCTTAAAAATTTGGCCTCACCAACCAATTGTGTTTTGGTTCCCTCGGTCAGTCCCACCACGTCTTCTGCACTTACTTCTGGTAAGTTGGCAATAATATTATTGGCAGCACCAATCAGTTGGTAGGCATCAAACCAAATGTTATCAATGGAAGCATTTGTGGCCAGGGTTTCATAGTCTCTAATCTCTTGTAAGGAAGGAAAACTACCGACAAACTTAACATCGTCTGCCATAAAATCCCCCATTAATTGTGGATTCCCGTTTAAGTCCCCACTTTGATTTAGACTATATACACCTACCATGGCTCCATCAATTGTTACCAAACTTCCAAAAACGGTATTGGAAGCAACATTATCCTCGGGAACAACATCCAAATGGTCTTCACATGAGATAATAATTGGAATGCTGAGGAATACTATTAATAATTTAGAAATTTTCATGCTTTCTTTTTTTTTAAAATGTTAATCTAGCTCCTAGGGTAAGGGACTTTGACTGGGGCGCTGTAAAAAATGATTCCCCTTGGAACAAGGGATCGATATCATCGGTTACCTCCGGGTCAATTCCGTCCATTTCACTTTTCTTTAAGGTAAATAGGTTGGTGGCCGTGGCATAGAACCGGATACCTTGGAATATTCCCCCAATACGGTCCAGCGTTTTTTCAGGGACGTTGTAACCAAGTGTAATGTTCTTGATTCTTAAATAGGAGGCATCCAACTGTTGCAAGGAAGATCTTTGATTAAATAAATTGAAGGTTGAACTGGTTGGACTGGGCAAAAATGAATTGTCCCCTGTTTGGCGCCAAAAATTTAGGTTTTGTCTTCTTATGTTCACAATGCCACCAATGGCATCATTCCCATCAGCAAATCGTAATCCATCAATGACCACATCGTTACCATAGGAATAGTTCATCAACACGGAAAGGTCAAAATCATGGATTTTAAAGGTATTCGTCATACCCCCAGAGAAATCAGGAAGCGGACTGCCGGTTACCACACGATCCCCAGATCCAGGATCTGTGGTCACATTGCCATCAATATCCAACCACTCGGCATCACCGGTATCTGGATTTACACCTATGTATCGTATCAGGTAAAAGTTGTTCAAAGACTCACCCTCAATGGCCCGTTGCACAGGACCATCAATGATTCTTCTTCCATCATCGTCGGTGGCGGCGTCCTCATTTAGTTTTAAGACCTGGTTGTCTATTGTGGTAATATTTAGGTTGGTTCGCCATTCAAAGTTTGGTTTGCGAATGTTAACCGTTCCCAATTCAAATTCCAGACCTGAGTTTTCCATTTCCCCAACATTCCTACTGATGGAAACGAATCCTGTTTGAGGTGGAAGATTTTGATTCAATAGTAAATCCCTGGTTGTTTTCTTAAAATATGTGGCATTAAGAGTAATCCTTCCATCCAAAAAAGAAGATTTAAACCCGACATCCAAAGTTTCACTTTCCTCCCATTTCAGATTAGGGTTTTCTGGTTGACTGGGGATTACACCAGACTGACCGTTGTAATCGGCAATGGCGCCCGCATCGAACAATCCCAAAGATGGGAACGTTCCCAATCTGTCATTACCAACGGTTCCCAAACTTGCCCTAATGGAAAGATAATCGAAGAAGTTTAGGTCTTGGACAAAGGATTCCTCGGACAATACCCAACCGGCTGCAGCGGACCAGAAATATCCAAAACGGTTATTGGCACCAAAACGGGAAGATCCATCCCGCCTTAACGAACCCTCTACCAAATATTTACTTTTGAAATCATAGGATACCCTAGAGAACAGCCCAAACAGACGGGAGGGGAAACGATCGCCGTTAAGCACGGTCGGTGTTGACCCAGAACCAAGGTTACGAAGGTCATCCGTCAAAAACCCGGTAGAGGAAACATTGGATCTTGTGCGTAAGGTCTCCTCGTAGTTTAGACCCACCAAGACACTTAGGGAGTGGTCCTCGTCAAAGGTATTTGAGTAGTTCAGTGTTTGGTTGGTCAACCAACGATCTTCGTTTACAAAAATTTGTTGGGCAGACCCACCTGGAGAATTGAAATCCACACTGCGAAGAAATTCTTCAAGGTGCAACTTATCTATACCAAACTCTGAGCGCCATGTTAGACCAGGAAAAGGACTGAGCTCCGTGAAGGCATTTCCAATGACCCTGAACGTTTTTAGTTCATCGGTGTCCAAATCCACGATGGCAAAAATGTTGGGTATAAACGATCCGGATTGGGCATAATTCCCTTCCTCATCATAAGCTTTGATAACCGGACTTTGAAGAAAGGCGGTGGTAAAGGGAGCAAAGGTATTGTTTTCAATGCCCACTCGGTTGAGGCGGTTGTTGGTAATCCCCAAGTTCATGCCAGCTTTTAACCATTCGGTCACCTCCGTATCTATATTGATTCGGGCTCCCTGTCTTTGCTGTGTGTTTCCAATAATGAACCCTTCAGTATCCTGAAAATCCAATCCAAAGAAGAAGGTTGTTTTTTCTCCACCCCCTCTAATGCCAAGATTGTAGTTTTGGGAAATTCCGGTATGCTGTACGCCATCCAACCAATCTGTTCCACCCGAGCCTATGGCCCCTAGTCCAAGATCTTCAGGGGTAACCGTGGCCCCATTTTGAATGGTGGCTACCTCGGCCTTAAATTCCCTAAACTCGTCTGCTGTAAGTATATCCGGGACATCCGTGGATTGGGTAAATTGTGTACTGACGTCTAGGGTGAGGGTGGTTTTTTGGTTTTTGCGCCCTTTTTTAGTAGTAATCAGAATTACCCCGTTTGCCCCTCTGGACCCATAAATGGAGGTTGCTCCTGCATCCTTAAGTACAGTTAGGGATTCTATGTCGTTTGGATTGACGTAGGACAAGGGATTGATGCCCGTGTTACCCCCACGATTTAGGGTATTTCCTGCAGTATCCGTTATGGGTACCCCGTCAATGACTATCAATGGCTGGCTACCCGAATTGATGGAATTTACCCCCCTTACCCTGATTACCGCTGCTGAACCCAAAACCCCTGATGAATTTACAATTTGGGTTCCTGCAGATTGTCCTTGCAGTAATTGGTCGGCTGAAACAACCTGTAGATTTTCAATGGCTTCCTGCTTAACGATGCCGACATTTTGAATGATCTTGCGTTCTTCTTGGTTTCCATATCCAATGACCACAACCTCTTCCAGTGCTTCGGTATCTTCCTGCATCTGCACGTTAATGGTACTACTGGTTCCAACGGTGATCCGTACATCTTGCTGCCCCAAATAGGAGAAAACCAGGGTTTGGCCTTGACTGGCCTTGATGGCATAGTTTCCATCAAAATCGGATTGGGTCCCCGTATTGGTTCCTGATACAACAATGTTGACACCCGGAAGGGGCAATCCAAGTTGGTCCGTAACATTTCCAGTTACGGTCTTTTCTTGTGCCAGTGCGGTTGTGGCAGAACATACCAGCAACACCAGCAACATCCATAAAGTTTTAGATTTCATAAAAAATAATTAAGAGTTAGTCAATGCAATCACCAAAACAGGAGTTCAACTTTGTATTTGTTAGCTAATTCAAATAATCCTCATGGAAATAAATGGGGAAGAAAAGTTTGGCTCCTGTTTTTATGGAAGATTGCCGAGCAAAAAAACGAATAGAATAGAGGGGACTTGTTAACGCTTAAGAACCTTTACACTATTGCCGAACAAGATTAACATGCCGGTATGTGTCTTGGATTGAGGTAGCATTGATATGGTGCTCCATAAATTCCGTTGGGGTGGATTTGGCCTCTTTTTTAAAGGCCTTATAGAATGAAACCCGGTTGTTAAAGCCACATAAAAAAGCAATTTCAGAGATGGATAGGGACTTTATACGCGCATTGGCCATTAAGTGGAATTTGGCTTCTTCAATTCTGTATTTATTGACGAATTCGTAAAAGTTGACCCCAAAGTTTTCGTTGATCACCTGGGAAGCATGGTGCCTGGATATGTTTAGTAGATGGGCAATGTCATCCAAATGCAATTCTTGGTTCAAATATGGTTTTTCCGTGACCATCAACTGTTCCAATTTGTGTCGCAGCTCTAATGAAAAAGCTGTTGATAGCCCGGTTTTTTCGTATTTCTGGTAGGGGCCATGTACTGGAAAAAAAGCTTTCAGCGACTTTCTTTGCTGAAGCCATGAAAACTTCTGGCGATTTAAAAGTACTAGGATAAAAAGAACAAGGAGTAAAAACTGAGCCAGAGCTATCGCAAGGAAGAATTGATCTTGGGTGTTTACCCACACCCAATAGATCACTGGGGTATTGTAAAGAAGCAAAACTGCCAAAAATTGTACTGGTGTTTGAAGTACTTTGTTCCACTTCTTTTTCCAGCCAAAAACAAGCCCTATGAACAAAGGCTGAAGAAGAAGGAATGGCAGTACATGACTCCAGGAGGGCATAGCGGGGTAAATTTCACATTCAACGTTTGGCTACGGACCACAGCGGTTCCAGTGTCTAAAATGTGAAAATTACCCTGGGTTTAGTATCCTGAATTGACGGATGCCCCTTTTCAGTTGACGGATGCAACCAAATGGGGCATACTTTCAAAAAGAATTCGGTTTAAAAGGAAGAGGTTGTTAGAACCCAGGCCTGTTTCCTATAATCCGAACCCAAAAAGAGGAAGGAGAACGTTGGGCGTAAGATCTACTAGAAAATGGGCGATGATGTTGGCCTTTAGATCCCTTTTTTTCCAATAAACATAGGCCAATATAAACCCTGCTACAAAGGATATTGCGATTCCGGCGATACCTTGCGAGTAATGCAAGAGTGAAAAAATAACTACGGGCAATAGGAAAAAGATGTACCAGTTCCCGGTCCATTTTTCCAGCCTTTCCATAATATAGCCCCTGTAACAGATTTCCTCCACCACCCCGGCTCTAAGTACAATTAAGGTCCAGGTCCAAAGCGTGATGTCCTTGTATTTATGCGCTTCACTCCCTCCAACGGGAATATTCCACATACTTAGAACCCATGCTACGACTATCACTGCCAGTATGAGGATGATACTTAGTACAAATCCGGTGAGAATGGATTTCCCCCAGTGTCTCCCATGAAGCCCAATGGAAGATAGGTTGAGTTTTTCACCTTTATAGACAAGTAGGATCAGCAGTCCGGTTACCGCAAAAATGAGCAGTTCCTTTTTAACTAGGAATAGGTTGGTGTATGCATCAGGGGCAAGTTGCCCAGCAATGTAAATGATCATTGGAGGTCCAAAAAATGCAAGGGCCAGTCCTATCAGGGTAATACGGGAAATCGGTTTTAAATTGTCCATCTTGTTTTTTTGCCAAAACTATCGGTCAGAGGAATGCTAATCGACCTTTTTCAGGAAGTAGAACCTATTGATTTTGCTTTTTGTAGGCGGAGGGGGTGATGCCATTTACCCGCTTAAAGGCTTTGCTAAAAGCGGATTTGGTGTTGAATCCTGAGTCAAAGGCAATACCCAGCAAGGAGAAATTTTTGTAGGCCGGGTTTTCAATTTTATCCTGCACCTCTGCCACCCGGTAACCGTTTATGAAATGAAAGAAGTTGGTCTGGTACCGCTCGTTAATTACTTGGGAAAGTTCCTTCTGATGAATATCCAACATACCAGCCAGTTTTGAGATGGACAAGTGCCCATCCAAAAAGGGTTTTTCAGTTTTCATGACCTTCTCCAATTGGTCTTGGATTTTTCGGACATCGTTTTCGGAAAGTGTTGAATTCTTGTATTTGGGAGTTGCAATATGTTCCTCAGAAGGATAAATGACCTTTCTATGTATGGCATGGAAAAACAAGTAGAAGGGAAGCAGGGCCAAACTGCCGTAGAAAATAAGCCCTTTGAATTCCAAGGAAAAAACCCCCAGAACATCACTCAGAAGGATGCTCACCAGAACAATGGCCGAAATGAACAATAAGGCGTACATCACCATTTGCAACCATTTAAAGTCGATGCCCTCGGTAAAGGAGTACGAAGCGGGCAAGCGGACTTGAAATCGCTTCAACGCAATGGAGGAGGCCACAATATAGATAATGAACAAGGCGTGGATGCCCACTTCCAAAATAAGAAGTATCAGATTAGGTTCGTATAAAAGCCTCCTAATTTCGGAATAGTCCGCGTCCCGGTTTTCAATTTTTAAAAGATAGATCAGATAGCCCGTAAAAAGAAGATAGGGAAGTAAGTGCAACAGATGGCTCCATTTGAGTTTGGGCTTTTCGGAAATAGAGGTGATCACATACAGATACAGCATGGGGCCATGAAGAAAAACCAAGGTGGTGTCGTAGCCAAAGAGATTGGGTTGCGACCTGAAGAAGCCACTTACCGCCAATGAAACTCCCAATAGATTGACGGCCAATATCAGCATCCAGGCAATTAATAATCGGGAGGGAAGTGCCGAGGGTTTGGCCAATACAAGAACCATTGCAAAAAAAATGGCTTGAACAATTCCCAAAGCAAGTAAATACCCCATGTTTTTGGCTTAACTGCAAAAAAGGTACAGAAAAATAGCGGATGGTAAATCGTGTGATGCAGGTTCAGAGCACCATTTCGGAATAGGAAAGTACCGTGGCAAATCCTTTGTTACGGAAGTATTCTTGGTCTTGTTTTGAACCGGTGGCCAAGATGAAATCGCCTCCCCAAGCGCCTAAACTCTTGATAGCACCGGGGTAATCTGCAAACCAATGGGATTTTATGGTAGGGATACCCAAAGTATCGGATAGCATCTTTTCATGCGCATTGATCAAGGATTCGAATGCGTCCAGTTCCTTGCTGTCCAAAATGGCCTGCGTTATTCGCGATAGTTCTTCAATGAGGGCGGTTTTGTCTTTTTCTATGGAACGATAATTGGCAATGGCCTCCCTGCTATTCTTTTTCTGGTTGAGGAACACAAAAAAGAGTTGGTCTTTATATGGAGGGTCAAAATCCACATCGGTAATGGTGGGAACGCCAGACTTGACCGAATAGGTTATTGGTCCATTTTTTTGGGCACATGCAATATCGTACCCACTGCCACCAAAGGTTTTTTGCAACAGCGAATAGGCATCAATGCCAGCCCAATTGGCCACATTGTTGATCAAGGTCGAGGAGGTTCCCAAGCCCCAGTTTCTGGAAAAAGTCAAAAGGGTTTTTACTTCGCCACCCGAATTTGTAGCTAAAAAATCGGGATTCATGGATTGGGCCGATTTCAATATTTGCAACAGTCTTTCACCTATTTCTTCATCAGTGGTGGACGTCAATTGTAATTGCGGAACTTCAAATTGAGCTTGGAACCAAACATTACCTGTTTCATCCAAACTTTTCCAATCCAAGTACGCGGTATTTTGGAGTTCCACCTTTAAGGATTGTCCAAATTTGGTGGGTACGGCCAATCCCACCGCTCCGTCCAAGATGGCATACTCGCCGGAGAGCAACAATTTCCCGTTGCTGTAAAATTCTTGTGGCATTATTGCGATTGGATCTTTTCCAAAGCTTCCTTAACGGAGGCATTGGTCACTGTATGATCTTTAAAATAATGGATCAATTGTTGTTTCTCACTTTCTGTGGCACCCATCTGGTTGAGCATGTTCATGAGGTGCATTTTCATATGTCCTTTTTGGATGCCCGTGGTTACTAGGGACCTAAGTGCGGCAAAATTTTGTGCCAGTCCTGCCACTGCCACAATTTGCATAAGCTCTCTGGCGGTGGGGTGCCCCAAGATTTCCAAAGCCAATTTTACCATGGGGTGAAGGGAGGTCAATCCGCCTACGGTGCCCAGGGCCAAGGGAATCTCTATCCAAAAGGTAAAGGTGTTGTTTTCTATGGTGGCATGGGTAAGACTGGAATATGGTCCGTCTTTGGCTGCGTAGGCATGTACTCCGGCTTCCACAGCCCTGAAATCATTGCCTGTGGCTAGAACAACGGCATCTACCCCGTTCATAACACCTTTGTTGTGGGTCACTGCCCTAAAAGGCTCCACTTTGGCAATTTCAATGGCACTTTTTATTTTTTCTGCGAACTCCAAACCATTTACCCCGTCAGTGGCAAGTTCGGATACTGGGCAACTGACTGATGCCCTAACCGTGCAATTTGGAACATAATTGGATAGAATGCTCATGAGCACCTCAATATGTTCGTCGGGTCCAAATTCTGGATAAGTTGCCGCCTCGGCTTCCAGCGTCTTGGCCAGTTGTTCCAAACAGCTATTGATAAAATTGGCCCCCATGGCATCCAGGGTCTCAAAAGTGCAGTGCAACTGGTGGTACCCTTTCATTTTTTCACTTAGATTCCTGAGTTCAATATTGCTTATACCACCACCCCGCTTTTCCATACTTGCGGTAATGGTAGTTACGCTTTCCAAAAGTTTTGGTCTCACTGCCGCGAAAAACTCCTTGAGCTTTTTTGGGTCGCCATGGTATGTAAAATGGACTTGGCCCACTTTTTCGGTTCCCAGGATTTCGGTCTTGAATCCACCGCGGTTCAGCCAAAATTTAGCGGCCTTGCTGGCAGCGGCCACCACAGAACTTTCCTCAATCACCATGGGAACCACATAGAATTTCCCATTGATCAAAAAATTGGGAGCAACCGCAAATGGCAGATAATAATTGGAAAGGGTGTTTTCAATGAACTCGTCATGTACTTTTTGAAGATTCCTGTTCTCGTTCCAATACTGTTCAAGGAGTTTTTTGGAAGCCGCGGGATCTTGGGTGCAGTGCGTAGCTATCCAATCAATTTTTTCGTTTTTGGAAAGCTTGGAAAATCCTTCAACAGGAGTGTTCATGGTGCGTGGTTAAAGGGTTCAAATATAAGGATAATCCCATTTTGGGCTAAGATTTGAACCAATTCAAAAAGATTTCCTGCATTAAGTGCAATCCCATAGTTTATTAATTGACAAAATATTAGTAAACTTGACAGTTTCTAATCAATTACCAGCATTCATGGGAAAGAAATTCCTACTTTACATTTTTACCCTCGGATTTTTAACATTTTCGCAAGCACAAAAGAAGAAGATCACCCTTGAGGATATATGGCAAGGGTCCTTTAGAACAGCATACATGGATGCGCTGCGTTCCATGAAAAATGGGACGGAGTATACCGTTCTTAACTTCAATAGGTCGCCACGGTCAAGTAGTTTGGATAAATACAACTATGAAACATCGGAGAAGATAGAAACCATTGTTGCCTCATCCGGAAATATACCCTTTTTTAGTAGCTACACCTTTAGCAAGGATGAGTCCAAAGTTTTACTGGCCACAGAAATTGAACCTATTTTTAGGCATTCCCGACTTGGGGTCTATTACGTCTACGACACTGCTTCTAAAAACATCACCAAGATTGCGGATCAAAAAATACAGGAACCCTTGCTTTCCCCGGACGGTTCCCAAGTGGCGTATGTTAGGGACAATAACCTGTATATTTTTGATGTGGCCTCCAATAGCACAAATCAAATCACCACCGATGGGAACAAAGGGACCATCATCAATGGGATAACAGATTGGGTATATGAAGAGGAATTTGCTTTTGTAAGGGCTTTTGCCTGGAACAGTGATGGAACCAAAATTGCCTTTTTAAAGTTTGATGAGACCAATGTTCCACATTTTTCCATGGATGTGTATGGACAAAACCTATATCCCTACCAGTACGAGTTTAAATATCCGAAAGCAGGGGAGGAAAATGCCACTGTAAGCCTTCAAATGTTGGATGTTGCTTCTGGAAACATTTCACAGGTTGATTTGGGGGATACTTACTACATTCCTCGGATCAAATGGAAAAACAATCCCAATGAACTCAGTGTACAAACCATCAATAGGCACCAGAACCATCTAAAAATGTACACGGTAAACACTCTGAACAATGCTGTTTCCCTGTTGTTGGAAGACAAAGATGCTGCCTATGTGGATATAACCGATGACCTTACTTTTTTAGAGGACGATAGTTTTATCTGGACCAGTGAAAAGGATGGCTTTAACCATATCTATTTGTATGGGAAGGATGGCACATTGAAAAGCCAGCTGACGCAAGGCCCTTGGGAGGTTACCCACTATTATGGTTATGATGACAAGCGCAAAAGGGTGTTTTACCAATCCACCGAAAATGGGTCTATTAACAGGGATGTTTACAGTGTGGGCGCCAATGGAAGGAAAAAACGCAGATTAACCTCCAAAACAGGAACCAATTCCGGTGCATTCAGTGCCGATTTTACCTATTTTATCAATACGTATTCCACTGCCACCACCCCCTATGAGTTTACCTTGCACCAAGCTTCTGACGGGAAATTGTTGAAGGAAATCAAAAACAACCAGGCACTCACCACAAAGCTGGAAGGCTATGAAATCAGTCCAAAAGAGTTTTCCACGATCAACATCAATGGAAACGATTTGAACATGTATATGGTCAAACCAGCTGATTTTGATCCCAATAAAAAATATCCCCTATTGATGTACCAATACAGTGGACCCGGTTCACAGCAAGTGGCCAACAGATGGTTGGGCAGCAATGATTATTGGCATCAATTGTTGGCGTCTGAAGGCTATGTGATCGCTTGCGTTGATGGCAGGGGAACCGGTTTGAAGGGAAGGGACTTTAAAAAGGTTACCTACATGAATTTGGTAAAGTACGAAACGGAAGACCAGATAGCGGCAGCCAAAAAGTTAAGCGAACTCCCTTATATTGATGAGGAAAGAACGGGAATCTGGGGTTGGAGCTATGGTGGACATATGAGCACCAACTGCCTATTGAAGGGCAATGACACCTTTGAAATGGCCATAGCCGTGGCACCAGTGACTTCATGGCGTTTTTATGATACCATTTATACAGAACGCTTTATGCGTACCCCCGCGGAAAACCCCTCGGGCTATGACGACAATTCCCCCTTCAATTATCCAGAATTGTTAAAAGGAAAATACTTATTGGTCCATGGGTCTGGAGACGACAATGTCCATGTGCAGAACTCCATGCGCATGATCGAGGCCCTTGTACAGGCCAACAAAGATTTTGAATGGGCCATTTACCCAGACCGTAACCACGGAATCTATGGGGGCAACACCCGACTTCATCTCTACAATAAGATGACCAAGTTCGTCAAGGAAAATTTGTAATCAAACTATCTAATATATGTCAGATATTGTAAAACCGGCCAGTGAGAAGCAGCTTTTTGGGCATCCGCAAGGCCTATTCTACTTGTTCTTCGCAGAGTTGTGGGAGCGTTTCAGTTTTTATGGAATGCGGGCTTTGCTCACGCTCTATATGGTCAATGTTATTTTCGAGGCCTTGGCAACAAGGGATTATGCGGCAGCAGCGGTATATGCTTCATATGGATCATTGGTGTATGCATCTACCGTAATTGGCGGGAAGATCTCCGATTCCATTTTGGGGATGCGCCAATCCATTTTCTTGGGAGGGGTGTTGATGGCATTGGGCCATTTCGTATTGGCCATAGAAAACAATATGGCCTTCTTTTTGGCCCTGGCCTTTATCATTGTGGGCAATGGCTTTTTTAAACCCAACATCTCCACTTTTGTGGGAACGCTCTATAAAGATGGTGATCCAAGAAAAGACTCCGGGTTCACTATATTTTATATGGGAATCAACATTGGTGGCTTTGTATCTCCTTTGCTTTGTGGATGGCTTGGGGAAACCTACGGATGGCACTACGGTTTTGGACTGGCAGGTATAGGCATGTTGACCGGATTACTGTTCTTCTGGAGCGGAATTAAAAAGAACGTTTTTGGAGAAGGGGGAAAACCACCAAGTGTGGAAGTGTATGAAAAGAAGGTCATGGGGATTCCACAAAAGCACCTTATTCCAATTTTGGCATTTTTGTCAGCTCCCCTTATTGCATTTTTGTTGTACTCCTATAAATCTCTGGGAGAAGAAGGCACGGCCCTGGCAGATACCAATGTTGTAAATCTATTGTTCTATCTGGTAGGTATTGCAGTATTGATCTATATGGCCACCATAATGGTCAAATCTACCGTGGATGAGCGTAAAAAACTCTTCATGGCTTTATTGATTACCTTTTTTATGACCATTTTTTGGGGCTTTCATGAACTGCATGGCAGCGTGATCACATTATTTGCAGCCAGGAATGTGGATCTTTCCTTGATCAATGCAAGTCAGACCAACGCCTTGAACTCCATGTTTATCGTGATTTTGTCGATACCCATTTCCATTATGTGGACCTATATGGCAAAAAAGAAGATCAATCCCCGTACGCCCTATAAATTTGGAATGGGCTTGGTATTGGCTGGATTGGCCTTTTATGTGGTCTCGTTAAGTGGAGCAAGTGCAGATGAAAATGGAATGGTGCCATTCTCATATTTACTATGGTTATACTTCATTATTTCCGTTGGGGAATTGTTTATGTCTCCGGTGGGACTATCAAAAATTACCGATCTTTCTCCAAAGAGGATCGTGGCCTTTATGATGGGGGTTTGGTTCCTGTCGTCCGCTTACGCCTTCCAAATTGTAGGCTTTATTTCCAAACAATTGGCCATAGAGAGCGATGATAGCAATGTTGGAGGTCTGGAGACCCTTGACGTATATCTCGATGGCTTTAGGCTAATTGCCATTTATGCCCTGGTAGCGGGGGCGGTGGTCTTGCTTTTTGGACCTTTAATGAAACGCTTGATGGGCAACGTTCATTAATCCTTCAAAATGTCAAACGGATAAAATCCCTTTTCACCGGTACTGTGGAAAGGGATTTCTTTTTTGGCGCAGGAAGCCTTCCATAACTTGATCATGGAACGATAATTACTTCCATCGGCGAACACCATTTTTGGTTTGGTTTTTTCCAGAACACGGTCCAGATGTATTTTGGGTGAATGTGTCAAAAGCAGGTAATCCATCTGCGGGGGATGGAGGCCCAGGCTGTCCATAATAAAAAGGGAGGACTGGCCCAACGTGTAGCTTTGACCAAGTGAGTCAAATGAAATGGAATCAATTTTTTCGATGATGGCATAATCAGAAATCCATTTCCCAAGTTTTTCCTTTTGGCGGGTATGTATGTTGAGCTGGGTTCCATGTCGTTGCATCAAAACTGTTCCCCGGGATTGATGCGCCAATATAACGGCACTTTCTTCCCTTCGAAACACTGCGTCAACAATACCATATAGCTGTAAGAGCATGATGCAACTGGCAAAATATACAAACCTTTTAAAGCTTATTTTGCTCAGAACCGATACCAGGGCAATGATTACTATATAAGCTAAGATCAATTGTATCCCATCAAAAGGAATATCGTTGATCACGAACCGCTCATATTGCGCAATCCAAGCCACAATGGAATTCATGCAATGAATCAAGAAATTATAGGTAGCAACCAAAAATTCTGGAAGGGCATTTAGCAAGGAAAGTACAACCACCACAATCCCAAATCCTAGAAGGAGACCTAGAAAAGGTACGATCAATATATTGGAAACAAAGAACAGGGAAGGAAACTGATGAAAATAAAACAAACTGATCGGGAGCACTCCCAATTGGGCAGCTATGCTGATGGACAACAGTTGCCATATTTTTTTCAGGATAGGATTGTCCGGCAGCCAAAATTGTTGCAGTTTGGGATACAACCAAACAATCGCAAATACTGCGGCATAGCTCATTTGAAATCCCACTTGGAACAGGAACAAAGGTTTTACAAGCAGGATAAAAAACATGCTCAAGGCCAAAATATTGAATGCATTGGTAGGGCGATTCAGGTGCATGGAATAGGCCAGGAAGGTAAACATGGTAACAGCCCGCACAATGGAAGGTGAAAGTCCGGCAACAAAAGCATAGGACCAAAGCAAAAGAACAACCGTAGTGAGTTTTAAGGTCTTTCCTTTGGGCAAATATTCAAGTGGGGCCAGCAAAAATTGAAGTAGCAGGAGCAAAATGCCCACGTGGAGTCCGGAAACGGCCAAAATGTGCACTGCCCCGGCATTCTTATATTCGTTGTAAGTGGCTTCGTTAATATCGTCGCGATATCCCAATACCAAAGCTTGGATAACACTGAGTTCTTTTTTCCCAAAGGCTTCGCTGCCCAAATTGCCTAGGATTTTGGACCTGAACCGGGAAGCTGTCCCATAAAGGGTTGGACTTTTGTTTTTGAGAACAAGGAGATGTTCATCATCGGATACAATTTGATAATGGACACCTTGTTTAGCAAGATAGTTTTTGTAATGAAATCCATGTGGATTCAGAGGTGATGGGACTTCTTTCGCTTCACCAACCACTATAATTTCATCATCAATTTTTAAGGAACTCCCCAACGAATTTTGCGGAAAACGAACGAGCAGCTTGCCTTGGTGTTCTTTTTGGTCCACTTCTTTTACATGGGCGATATAGGATTGGGAAAATTTATTCGGTTTAAGCACTTCCCGAACTTTAAGCTTCCAAGATTGCATAGGGCGGCCCGCATCATTTTCCAACACTTCTTTTAACTCGTTTGAAGTTGCGCTGGAAGCTATAAATGCACCCAGCAAAACTGTTGTTACGCCAGCGGTTAGCCCAAAGAATGGAAAACCACGCCGTTTCTGCCATTTGTTTATGGGATATAAGCCCAATAATGTGCCTATCAGGGACCAAAAAATAAGATGGGATTCAATGTCTAGGTAGAATCCAAGAACAATTCCTCCTATGAGGTAAAGTGTCAACTTAATTGACACAAAATTAAATTGTTGCATTACAAAATCCTCATGGCCTTCACAAAGGCGTGGTTCCAATAGCCTTCCCGAAGGGAAGAGACAATGACACCACGTGAGGTTGTAGCGTGAATAAATTTAATTTCGTTTCTATTTACATCAACCACCAATCCAACATGGTTGATTCTTTTTCTATTTTTTCCCGTTTTGAAGTATAGCAGGTCTCCTTTTTGCACTTGCCCAACCTTGATTCGCTTACCGAGTTCCGCCATTTGGTAGGATACTCTCGGAAAGTCGATATCATTCTCTTTCAAGGATACAAAAACCAGCCCGGAACAATCCATGCCCTTACGGGTGGTGCCCCCAAACTTATATCGGGTTCCGGAGAAGGTCATCGCGGTGGATATGATGTTGTTGGCTTTAGTGTTTTTTCGTTCTTCTTTCTTTGATATTTTAGGTGGGACTGGGATTTCTTCCGAAGCTTCAACGGTAACGGTGCGGGTTTTGCTATAGGAGCGCTTCTTCTTGGCACCACAACCAATGAATAACAAAAGGGTAAGAAAGTAAAGGACTTTACGTAACATTTAAGTAGGTTTAGGACTTAGGGTCATAAATTAAGCATTTTTAATAATTAAGTCCGCCGCCAATTGACTGGCGCCCCTTCCGCCCAATTTTTTTCTGAGGGCGGCATAATTTTCCAACATGGTTTCCCTATGGGGTCCTTCAACTATCTTGCCAAGTTCTTTTTTTAAGTTGGCCGTGGTCAGTTCATTTTGAATGAGTTCCTTGACCACCTCTTTGTCCATGATGAGGTTTACAAGGGAAATGTAATCCAGAATAATAATGCGCTTGGCAATCTGGTACGAGATCCAATTGCTTTTGTAGCAAACCACCTGCGGAACACCAAAAAGAGCGGTTTCCAGCGTAGCTGTTCCACTGGTTACCAAGGCCGCATGGGCATATTTGAGCAGCGCATAGGTCTGGTTGGAGACAAATCCTACTTTATTTTCCTTGAGATAGGGTATGTAGAATTCATCCGCCAAACTCAGCGCCCCACCAATTACAAACTGATATTCGGGAAATTCGTGCTTTACCGATAGCATTACGGCCAACATCTTTTGAATTTCCTGCTTTCTGCTTCCGGGTAGGAGGGCAATAATGGGTTTTTCTTTGTCAAGATTATTCTTGGTTCGGAATTCATGTTCCTCTACGATGGGGGTGGATTCAATGGCATCTATCAAGGGATGGCCAACAAAATGAACCGGGTAGCCGTGCTTTTTCTCATAAAAATCCTTTTCAAAGGGAAGGATTACATGCATTTGGTCAATATTCCGCTTGATTTTCTTGATGCGCCATTCACGGGAGGCCCAGATCTGGGGGGATATGTAGTAATTGGTTCTATATCCAGCTTTTTTGGCCCATTTGGCTATTCGAAGATTAAACCCTGAAAAATCGATGAAAATGATCACGTTGGGATTGAACTGTTGAATGTCCTTTTTGCAAAAAGCCATATTTCTGAAAACCGCGAAGAGGTTTTTAATGACTTCCGTAAAGCCCATAAAGGCCATTTCCTTGTAGTGTTTGGCAAGTGTGCCTCCAGCTTGTTGCATCAAATCGCCGCCCCAGCATCTAATTTCGGCCTCCTTATCAGTATTTTTGATGGCCTTGATCAGATTGGAACCATGTAGATCCCCCGAAGCTTCACCGGCAATTATGTAGTATTTCATCAAGCGGTCAATTTCAAACTAAGAGGTTATTTAAAAAACTTATAGTACATGATCACCAATGCGGTCAGCAAGGTTGCTACCATGACCCCTCTGGCCCTATGGTCCCTTTTTAATCGTAGAAAGCCAAAAAATGCCACAAGGTTGAGGATGGCACCCAACGCCAATAGGCTCCCAACATGGTCTTGGGCAATGGCAGCCTGAAAAGTTTCGCTTATTCCAAGGTCTGAAAACAACAGGATGTACCCCAGGGTACCCAAGGTATTGGCAATAACACCAACCGCAAAACCAATTATAACTTCTTTTTTAGTGTTCATTTAAGTTCCAGTTATTTACTTGTGGAATGGCATGGTGGGCCGTTAGGTCAAATTGTGTGGGAACCACGGATACATAGCCTTGACCAAGCGCCCACTCGTCCGTGTCTTCCCCTTTGTCCAGCAACTCAAACTCTCCGGAAAGCCAGTAATAATCTTTGCCCGTAGGACTTGTGCGCTTGTCAAACTGTTCTTTCCAGTTGGCCCTGGCCTGTCTGCATACCTTGATGCCTTTGGGTTCGCTATCGGATTTGGGAAAGTTTACATTGAGCACCGTTCCCTTGGGAATACCATGCGTAAGCGCTTCTCTCACTATTTTTTTGGCGGATGCCAAAGTGGGGGCAAAATTGGCCTCCCAAGAATAGTCGCAAAGTGAAAATCCAATGGCTGGAATCCCCTCTATCCCCGCTTCAATGGCAGCGCTCATGGTCCCGGAATAAATTACATTGATGGAGGCATTGGACCCATGGTTGATACCGCTTACGCAGATATCGGGCTTTCGGTCCAATAATTCCTGAAGTGCCAGCTTCACGCAGTCGGCGGGGGTACCGCTGCAACTGTATTCCAAAGGGGCACCTTCTTCATGATCAATAACAACCTGTTTGGAATATAGGGTGCTGTCTATGGTTATGGCATGTCCCATACCAGATTGGGGGCTGTCCGGTGCCACTACCACAACCTCCCCGATTTCCTTCATGACCCTGATAAGTGATCGCAGTCCCGGTGCGGTAATTCCATCATCGTTGGTGACCAGGATAAGCGGTTTTTCCATTCTGTATAATTAATAGGGTAAAAATACGTTTTTCATTAGGATATGATACCCTTGGTGTTTAACAAAAAATTAAACGCATGGTGCCAATGTGGCACGGTTTTTTCAGTATCTTAGGGAATTCATACGAGTAGAAACGGAGGATGAAGTGATGATTATTTGGTTGGATGGCCAGCCAGTTTCGTTCCCAATTAAACGACCTTATTTATGAAAAAGAATTTCATCTTGGCTCTTCTGGTAATTCTTGTGGCGGGAGCTTCCTGCAGTTTTACCAGCAAATCTTTTGAAAATGACGACAAGGACAAATTGTTGTTGGATTTGATTACCTACGTACTTGAACGTGGTCATTATGAGCCCAAAAACCTAAATGATAGCTTTTCTTCCAATGTGTTTGATGACTTTATCGATATTCTGGATCCCACAAAACGCTATTTTCTTTCCAGTGATATCCGGGAATTTGAAAAATACCGGTTCCAGATTGATGACGAAATCAAAAATACCGACATAACCTTCTTCAATATTGTGTACCAACGTCTAATGAAGCGTATGGATGAGGCAAAGGATATTTATAGGGAAGTCCTGTCCGAACCATTTGATTACTCCATCCAGGAGACCATCAACATTGATTACAAAGATCAGGATTATGCCGCAAATAGAAAGCAATTGAAGGAGCGGTGGAGAAAACAGTTGAAATACAACACCTTGGCGGTTTTTGATGACAAAGTTGAAAACACCATAGCAGATGCAGGCAATGCGGATGAAAGAACGGAGATCCTGACCTTGTCAAGTTTGCCAAATACAGTAAATGACAAGGAGTTGGAAGCAGAGGCCAGGGACAACACCAAGAATACCTTGGACGAGTTCTTCGATTTTATAGATGATTTGGAAAGAAAAGATTGGTTTGTCCAATATATCAACACCATTGTGGACGAATTTGACCCCCATACCTTTTATTTTGCCCCAGATGACAAGGAGAAGTTTGACATTGGCATGTCCGGGAAGTTTGAAGGGATTGGTGCCCGTTTACAGAAAAAGCCCGAAGGAGCCAGGATCATGGAGATTATTTCCGGGGGCCCGGTTTGGAGGGATCAAAGTCTTGAAGTGGGAGATGAGATCCTAAAAGTAGGACAAGATGGTGAGGAACCCATTGACATTGTGGGCATGCGATTGGACGATGCCATAAAATTGATCAAAGGGCCGAAAGGTACCATCGTTGATCTTACCGTTAGAAAAGTGGACGGTACCATTGAAGTGGTTTCCATAACCAGGGATGTGGTCATGTTGGAGGAATCCTATGCAAAATCGGCCACGGTACAACAGGAGGAACAGAAATATGGCTTGATCAATCTGCCTAAGTTTTATGTAGATTTTGAAGACTATACCGAACGTAATGCTGCAACCGATGTGGCCAAAGAAGTAGAAAGGCTTAAAGAAGCGGGCGTGGAAGGAATTGTTCTCGACCTTAGGGATAATGGGGGAGGTTCCTTAAAAACGGTTGTTGAAATGGCCGGACTCTTCATCAAGGATGGTCCAATTGTGCAGGTAAGGTCTTCCGGACAAAGAAAGGAAGTACATGAAGACAAGGATGAGCGTATACAATGGGACGGTCCCCTGGTGATTTTGGTCAACGAACTCTCTGCCTCTGCCTCTGAGATTTTGGCCGCGGCCATGCAAGATTATAAGCGCGCGGTTGTAATTGGTAGCAAACAAACATTTGGAAAAGGAACGGTACAAAATGTGATTCCTTTGGACAATATTGTACGAAGCAATGAACATGGAGACCTGGGAGCCATTAAGCTAACCACACAAAAGTTTTATAGAATAAATGGTGGATCTACACAGTTGGAAGGCGTTAAGAGTGATATTGTGGTTCCAGACCGTTATAGCTACATTGATCTTGGTGAAAGAGATCAAGAAAACCCGTTGGGCTGGGATAAAATTACTCCCGCGGATTATGAGATATGGGATGGTTATATCGATTTTGAGACCGCAGTGGCTAACAGTAAAAAACGTATGGAAAATAATCCACAGATCAAATTGATCGAGGAAAATGCCAAATGGCTTAAGGAACAACAGGATGAAACCATTGTTTCCCTTAATTACAATGCGTTCAAGGTGAAGGAAGAAGAAGCGCAGAAACGATCTGCGCATTTCAAAAATCTTAGGGAGTACGATTCCAAGCTTACTTTTGAATCCCTGAAATATGAAACTGAGTTGTTTACCCAAGATCCTGTTTTACGGGAAAAAAGAGATCGTTGGCACAAAAATCTAGCAAGGGATATCTATGTTGAGGAAGCCATCAATGTGTTGAAGGACCTTCGTTTGAACAACATTAAAAGCAGTGAGCGAAAATTGGCCAGTGTTAAAGGTTGATCCTAGCTTTTCAAAATAGTATAAAGCCGACTCTTGTAGTCGGTTTTTTTATGCTTGGAACCCAACAAAAGATGTCTTATACCGAAATCCCATAAATACGGGCTTCTTCGCCCCAGGGATGATGGCCGTTTCCCAAATAAGCAAAACCATACCGCTCATAATAACCCACATGCTCCGTACATAAATACAAGTCTGTAAACCCGCCTTTGGCGGCATCTTCCTTGGCCTTGTCAATCAACAGGGAGGGATATCCATTTCCCCTATGTTTTTCTTCAATGAACAGAGCGCAGAGCCAAGGGTATAGGTCCATTCTGCTGATAAAATCATTGGTGATCAAGCCGGCACATCCCACAATTTGATCCCCTTTCATGAGCAAATACCATTGTGGCAATGGAGTATGCGAACCAATACAGTGTGCAATAGAGTCCTGGTAGACCTGGGGAGGAACACTGGGCCACTTTTTTTGGAAATAGGAAATGGCCACTTCCATAAAACCTGGATTTTCACGAACAGAAATTATTTTCATATAGTTTTCTTTGATGGATCGGTTGGGGTATTCCAAAAATATACTAAACTTGACCTTTGGTCCCAATATTCTGAACCGATGAAAAACAAAACCATATATACCATTCTTTTCATTGCTTGTGTAATTGGATTTTGGGTTTTTGAAAATTTCTATACCCCAGCCATGTATTCCAACCCCAACATAGATGCAAAAAAGGCGGTGCTGGAGGAGGAATTTAGACCTGAATCCACTACGGGCGAACTCGTATTCCATGACTACTATATGCTCTCGTACAGTGAGCCCCATGAACAGGCAGAATGGGTTGGCTACATCTTAAAGAAGGAACATTTGACCTATGATGACCGCAGAAGACCCTATTTTATCGAGGATCCAAAGGTCAGTTCCAAATCGGCCGATTGGAGAAATTACAAAGGTTCTGGATATGATCGTGGACACCTGTGCCCAGCTGGGGATAGACGGTTTTCGGAATACGCCTATAAAGAGACCTTTTATACCAGTAACATCAGTCCACAAGACCGGGAATTCAACGCTGGAATCTGGAACCGTTTGGAACAACAAATACGTTCCTGGTGCAAAAGATATGGGGATTTAGTTGTGATTACGGGAGGCGTGCTGGAAAACGGATTGGATGAAATTGGGGAAGAAGATGTGGATGTTCCCAATGCTTTTTATAAAATCGTTTTGCGTAGGAACGACCCCGAACACAAGTTGGTTGCGTTTTTGATCCCCAACCAGGAAAATAAAAAGCCGCTTTCCCATTTTCTGATTTCGATAGACGAGCTTGAAGAGGAAACGGGCATCAATTTTTTTAGTAAACAACCCGAAACCTGGCAATCCGGGAGGGAGTCCGGGATCAATGCTTCAGGGTGGAAATTTTAAATCCCGTCCTTTAAACGGTTCGAGTCCAATTTTAGGAAAATAAACAGGAGCATGGTAAAAAATATCAGGCCCGAGCCCCCATAGCTAAAAAATGGGAGGGGTACTCCAATGGTGGGCAAAAGGCCTATCACCATCCCGATATTGATGAAGTAGTGAATCAACAATATTGAAATGACCCCATAGCCGTACATCCGACTGAAATCACTTTTTTGCCGTTCGGCAATGAAAATCAACCGTAAAAAGAAAAAGGAAAATAAAAAGATAACGGTGGCGGTGCCCATAAAGCCCCATTCTTCTCCCACCGAACTAAAAATATAATCCGTGTGCTGCTCGGGAACAAAATCGCCCTTGGTACGTGTGCCCTCCAAAAAACCTTTACCAAAGAATCCTCCAGATTCTATGGCTTTCTCGGATTGGTAGGTGTTGTAACCGATGGTCTTTCGGATTTCCTCCAATTTTTTTTCGTCCTTTTCCAAGCTCAACCAAAGGGCAAAGCGATCGCGGTGGCGCTGTTCAAATACATTGTCGAAAACAAAACCGACGGAAAACGAAAATAAAACAGCGGCCCCTATTATGGCCATAAATGGCAAAACAGGAATCTTGGTCGATTTTTTCTTAAAGCCATAAATCAAAATGGTCAGCATCACCAAACCAATGGAAACCCACACGGTGCCAAACATAAGGGTGGTGGCAAACAACAATACCATCACCAATAGGATTCCCAAGTAGTACAAAGGGAATCCTTCCCGGAATAGGACAAAAAAGAGGGAAAAGTAGATGAGCGAGCTACCGGGATCGGGTTGGGGCAAAATAAGCAATGCTGGCAATAAAATGAGAAGAAGCGCATAGATCTGGTGCCTTCTGTTCTTTATATCGGTTTGGATATCACTTAAGTATTTGGCCAGGGCCAATGCGGTGGTCACTTTGGCCAATTCGGAAGGTTGTAGGTTAAAAAAACCTAGGTCGTACCATGAAGTGGCCCCCGCTATGGTCTTTCCGAATACAAACAATCCCAATAACAAGACCAAGGAAACAATGTAAAAAATAGAGGCAAAGCGTTCAAAAAAATTGGTTTCAATAAAAAGGACAAAGAGAATGCCCAACCCGGCCAATCCAATAAAGAACAACTGCTTTCCGTAAAGGGTGGAAAAATCAAAGATGGAAGTGTTGGGGTCACTTAAGGTGGTGGAATAAATATTCACCCAACCAATGAGAACCAGAAGCGCGTAAAGAATGACCGTAAGCCAATCAATTCTTCCGAACAGTCCTCTACCAAACATACTCGTTGATCTTGAACGGTTCCCCACTTAAAGGTTTGGCATACTCATGCTCCAGGGTTTTCTCCAACATGCGTTTTTCCAAATCTTTTCGGGTAATCTCCCCTTTGATATATTTTTCTATCAATAGCGAAGCTATATGACCTGCGTACCTGGCGCCGTAGTATCCGTTTTCAATGTATACCGCCAGTGCTATTTTTGGATTTTCAACAGGTGCAAAGGCTACAAAAACGGAGTTGTCCGTAAGCTGTACCTTTTGCCCATCAATACGGGTAAAATTCTCTACCGTTCCGGTTTTACCGGCAATGTTTATGTTGGGGACCTGAATCCATTTGGCGGTACCGTATTTGTATACATTGGCCATTCCCTCAATAACCGGCTCAAAATGCTTGCGATCAATTGTGGTGTAGTGGGGTTCGGTATATTTTGGGTCCAATACCCCTGAATTGCCCACACTTTTTAAGATATGGGGTGTATAGTAATACCCGCGGTTGGCAATGGCGGCCGTCATATTGGCCAGTTGTAATGGCGTGGCGGCCACTTCGCCTTGCCCAATGGAATTGGAGATAATGGTGGAAGAAGCCCATCTACCGTCACCGTACCAACGGTCATAAAATGATTTTCCAGGAATTCGGCCAGGCCTTCCCGTAGGGAGATCGGTTCCCAAATAATTCCCCAATCCAAAACTTTTGATGTGCTTTTCCCAAACATCCATCCCTTCGTCCGTAGTTGGATATTTATCATAGATTTTTCGGAACGTTCCCGCAAAGTAGGCATTGCATGATTCCTGAATCCCGGATATCATGTTGCGTACCCCTCCTCCGCAATGGCAACCCTTTTTCTGGTTCCCAACATAAAACCCATTATAGCAACGGAATTTGGTACTGGGTTCAATTACACCTTCCTGGAGTGCCACGAGTGCATTTAATGTCTTGAAAGGGGATCCCGGTTCTTTTTCAAATGAGATAGATCTGTCAAATAAGGGTTTGGAAATACTATCGTAATGGAGTTTGCTGTAGTTTTTGGAGCGTTGCCTTCCTACTAATAGGGAGGGATCATAGGTGGGTCCGGAGATCATGGCAAGTATTTCTCCTGTTTTGGGTTCTATGGCCACAATTCCGCCCCGTTTTCCATGCATTAAACGTTCTCCGTACTCCTGTAGGTGTTTGTCTAGGGTAATCCGGATTTCCTTGCCTTGCTCGGGTAGGGTATCCAGTCGTCCTCCTTTATAAGGGCCAATGTCCCGGTTAAAACGGTCTTTTTGGATATGTTTCACACCTTTCCGTCCCCGGAGCACTTCTTCATACTGCTTTTCTACCCCGGTTTGCCCCTTCAGCTCCCCGGCCACATAATACGGATTTCGGTCCAGGTCCCATTCATTTACCTCTGATATATAGCCTAGAACATTGGCGGCACCGGATGTGGTGTAGTAACGCAACGATCGCTTTTGGATATAAAAGCCTTCAAAATGCCGCATTTTTTCTTGAAGACGGGCGTAATCTTCCTTTGACAATTGCGGTACCAAAACGGAGGGAAGACGTGGGGAATAGACACGGGCCTTTTTCATTTTTTGCATAAAAGTAGCCTTATCTATATCCAACAATTGACAAAATTGGAGGGTGTCCAATGGTTTGACCTCCCGTGGGATGACCATCACATCATAAGCAGCCTGGTTACCCACCATCAGTTCCCCATTCCGGTCGTAGATGTACCCGCGTTCGGGATAGTCATATATTTTTTTGATGGCCGGATCGTCTAAAATTTGATCGGGAGAGAACCTAAAAAGCTGTAAATACGAGAGTCTTCCTATAAAGGTGAACCCAATTATGACAATGATGGAGGATAGCAGTAATTTCTTCATCTAAAAACCCTATTTGCCCCAGGGGCTTTTTATTTCAACGGAGCAACCTCAATTTTATTCGCTTTGCGGACTGAAAAGTGAACTAAAAAGGGCGCATATTACCAAAGTTACAATACCCGTGGTAAATACTTTTTTCAAAATTAATAGGAAATGGCTCAAGCTCATGGCCTCTATTGAAAAATAGACCACCTGGTGAATCAACACCAACAAGCCCAGAAATGTGAGCCGTTGTATTTTGGTGGTGTTCCTAAAACTAAAATTCTGAAACTCGTAATTGACCCCAAAACAAAACCGCATGATGACTGGTCTGGCATAGGCCACTGTCAAGGATGCTATGGAATGTACCGCAAGGGTGTCCGAGAAAAAATCGATCATAAAGCCCAACAAAAAAGCTGTCAACATAAAAATGGCCCTATTGCTCTTTAGCGGGTACCAGTAGAAAAATATGACGTACACCAAAGGGTTGATGAACCCCAGGAAATTTAGCGTGTTAAAAATCAGTACTTGGGTAAGCACCAGCAAAACAAAACGCAGTCCGTTAATAAGTAAAGTACTATTCATCTTCCGTTTTGGCTTGCAATTCCAGGATTTCCTTTTTGTTTTTGTTGATGATCAGGTACACATTTTTAATGTTGGACATATCATTGAACAGTTCCACATCGATATGGTAGAAGCTCTTTGAGGTGTCCAGATCATATTTTTTAATGACCCCAATGGGGATGTTTTCCGGGAAAATACTGGACATGGCCCCTGTTACAATGGTGTCGCCCACCACCAAGGGGACCAATCTAGGGATATCCTTGAGCTGTACCGTAGTATAATCTTGTGCATCCCATTCCAAGGAACCAAAATTGTCCGTGTTCTTGATTTTGGCATTGATCCTGGACTTGGTGTTCAACACACTCAGTACGGTGGCGTAATTGGATGAGGTATGTTCCACGATCCCCAAAATTCCGTTTGTGGTAATGACGCCCATATCGGTTGCTATACCATGGTTTTCGCCCCTGTCAATGGTCAGATAGTTTCGGGGAGAGGAGAAACTGTTCTTGATTACGTTGGCGCTGATCACCTCATAATCCAATTGGGTTGAATCCAAAAGAATGGGTTGGTTCTGTGCGGTGTTGAACAGTAATCTTCGCAATTGTTCGTTTTCTGTCACCAAGCGCTGGTTTTCTTCGCGAAGGGAAAAATAGGATGATATATTGGCGGCCGTTCCGTAAATGGTGCCACTGACCCACTTGGAGGAATTAAAAAACTTGGATTGGTGATAGGAGTGGGAGCGAATAGTCATCACCAGACAAATAAGCATAAGGAATGCATAGAGAAACGCATTTCTATAACTTAAAATAAAATTGATGATGCGCTGCATGCCAATATTTGATTACGAAAGTCCTTGAACCTTCCAACAGTCTATGCCGCAAGGTGCGCCGACTATTTGATCAATATACTTTTGTAGCGCTCTAGATTTTTGAGCGCAATACCTGTACCCCGAACTACCGCCCGTAACGGGTCTTCTGCAATATATACAGGTAAATCTGTTTTTTGGGATAATCTGCGGTCCAACCCTCTTAGCATGGACCCACCACCGGCCAAATATATTCCGGTATTATAAATATCCGCCGCCAATTCCGGAGGGGTCTGGGATAAGGTTTCCATAACGGCATCTTCCACACGGAGGATACTTTTGTCCAAGGCTTTGGCAATTTCACGATAGGATACCTGTACCTGTTTGGGCTTCCCGGTCAACAAATCCCTTCCTTGAATGGATTTATCATCAGGTGGGGATTTTAAGTCCTCCGTGGCCGAACCAATTTCAATTTTGATGGCTTCGGCGGTACTTTCACCCACGTAGAGGTTATGCTGCGTCCGCATATAATAGATAATGTCATTGGTAAAGACATCCCCTGCAATTTTAACCGACTTGTCGCACACGATACCACCTAAGGCAATAACGGCGATCTCCGTAGTACCCCCGCCAATATCCACGATCATGTTTCCCTTGGGCTGCATAATGTCCAATCCAATACCAATGGCGGCTGCCATGGGTTCATGGATCAAATACACTTCTTTTCCATTAACACGCTCCGCAGATTCGCGAACCGCCCTCATTTCCACTTCGGTAATTCCGGAGGGGATACAGATAACCATTCTTAGGGCGGGCGGAAACCATTTTTTCTTGAGGGCCGGGATGTTCTTGATGAACATATTGATCATTTTCTCCGAGGCATCAAAATCTGCGATTACCCCATCTTTCAATGGCCTAATGGTCTTAATGTTCTCATGGGTCTTTCCCTGCATCATGTTCGCTTCCCTGCCCACAGCTATGATCTTACCTGAAACCCGGTCCCGGGCCACTATGGAAGGGCTATCGACTACAACTTTGTCCAAATGTATGATAAGGGTGTTTGCAGTTCCGAGGTCAATGGCAATTTCCTCGGTCATGAAATCAAAAAATCCCATAGAAAACGTTGGTTTTTCGGATTAACGGTAAATTTTATCGGCTAATGTACTAAAATTAATGTTTAAAATGCCGAGTGCCTGTCATTACCATGGCCAACCCATTTTCATTGCAATAATCGATGCTCAATTGATCCTTGATGGAACCTCCTGGTTGGATCACACTTTTAATTCCGGCTTTGTGGGCAATCTCCACACAATCCGGGAAAGGGAAAAAAGCATCGCTGGCCATGGCCGCACCTTCTAAATCAAAATTGAAGGATTTGGCCTTGTGAATGGCCTGGTTCAGGGCATCTACCCTGGAGGTCTGTCCAGTGCCACTGGCACAGAGTTGTTTGTTCTTGGCCAAAACAATGGTGTTGCTCTTGGTGTGCTTACAGAGTTTGGAAGCAAAGATCAGGTCCTCTATCTCTTCTTGGGACGGTTTTAAGTTGGTAACAGGGTTCAAATCTTCTGCGGTATCCGTTTTGGAATCCTTATCCTGTACCAATATTCCGTTGAGGCAAGTTCTAACCAGTTTTTCGGGCAGGGCCACCTCATTTTGGACAAGAATGATTCGGTTCTTTTTGCCCTTGAGTATTTCCAAAGCTTGCCCGGAATAACTGGGGGCAATGACCACTTCGCAAAAGAGTTTGTGGATTTCCTCAGCGGTATCGGCGTCAATTTCAACATTGGAGATCAAAATTCCCCCAAAAGCAGATACGGGATCTCCTGCCAAGGCATCCACATAGGCCTGTTTTATGGTACTTCGGGTAGCCAATCCACAGGCATTGTTATGTTTTAGGATGGCGAATGTGGGGTCGTCATTTTTAAATTCTTCCATCAAATTGACGGCTGCGTCCACGTCTAAGAGATTGTTGTACGAAAGTTCTTTTCCGTGGAGTTTGTTGAACATGGCCTCAAAATCGCCGTGGAATACCCCTTGTTGATGCGGATTTTCACCATATCGAAGGGTTTTACCGCGCTGCTCACTGATCTTTAGTGCTGTTTCACCCCCTTCAGCATTGAAATAATTAAAAATGGCCGAATCATAATGTGAGGATACATTGAAGGCCTTGGTAGCAAACCGTTTGCGGTCCGCAAGGGAGGTGGTGCCGTTTCCTTCGGAAATCACATTGAGGAAATCCCCATAGTCTTCCATGGAAGATACACAAAGCACGTCCTTATAATTTTTGGCTGCGGCCCTGATCAGGGAAATGCCCCCAATATCAATTTTTTCAATAATGTCCTGTTCAGAAGCTCCACTTGCCACAGTTTTTTCAAAAGGGTATAGGTCCACAATGACGATATCCAACTGCGGAATGTCAAATTCTGACATTTGTGACACATCGCCCTCGTGGTCTTGTCTGTTAAGGATTCCGCCAAATATTTTGGGATGCAAGGTTTTTACACGGCCACCCAATATGGAAGGGTAATTGGTGACGCTTTCCACGGGAACCACTTCAATTCCCAAATCCCTGATAAATTTTTCCGTGCCCCCAGTGGAGTACAGGGTCACTCCGAGTTCGTCAAGTTTTCTTACAATAGGTTCCAATCCGTCTTTGTGAAAAACGGAAATCAGTGCAGCAGTGGCTTTTTTGGCAGTCTCCATTTGGTGTCTTAAAAATCAATTTCCTAAGCACACAAAAGTAAATTTTTTGTTACTATAAAATGGAGCGGTTTATCAACAATATCCCACTAGTTGTAAAGAATTTGTGATACCCTTTCGTTTACAAATTCCAAAAAGCGCTCGTCCACTTCCGTAAAGGGGTCAGGGGTATTCGAATCAATATCGATTTGGCCAATATTTTCCCCGTTTTTAAAAAGCGGGATCACAATTTCCGATTTTACGGTAATACTACAGGCAATGTAGTTATCCTGGGCGGCCACATCCGGAACTACAAAGTTCTGGTTACTAACCGCAACCTGGCCACAAATTCCTTTTCCGAACGGAATAATGGTATGGTCAGTTGGTTCTCCGGCGTACGGGCCCAACTTAAGCTCTTCCTTGTCGCCATTCTTAAAATAAAAGCCTACCCAATCGTAATAAGCAACTGAATTTCGCAGCAATTCGCAGACCGCCCGCAGACGATTATCAGTATTTTCTTCGTTATTATCCAGTATAGAAGTCACCTTGGACCTTAGCTCGTTCAGCATCGATAAAATTTTTGTAAAGGTATTTTAATTCGGTTTTTTTGGTCGATTTTGGAGCATTAAATTACAAACGGACATCGCTAAAGTTTAGTTAAGGAACGGCTTGTAAAAGGAGCGGATTAAAATATTTGGTAATTTTGGCCCTGTGAAAGGAACTTTCCAACATATCATTTCAATCTTTCTGGCTTTCATGGTACTGCTTTCCACCATTTCTTGGACCGTGGAGAAGCATTTCTGCATGGGCAGGATCATGGATGTGGCCTTGTTTGCCGGGACCGAAGGCTGTGGTATGGATGATGCCCTTTTGACCATGGGCGACCAGAAAATGGACAAGCACTGCTGTGATGACGAATCTTTTACCGTATCTGGGCAGGACGACCTTAAGCTTACCAAACCCGATTTGGAGTTGGAACAGCAATGGTTTGTTGTGGCCTTTGTCCAATCCTACCTTGATCTCTGGGTTCCGCTGGAAGAGCTTCCTATTCCCAATGAAACATATCCACCTCCCTTATTGACCCGGGATGTCCAAGTCCTGGATCAGGTTTTCTTGATTTGATTTTTGAATTGAAAATCCGTACCCGTTTCATAAAATGATTCGGGAGTATCTGTTTATTTCAATTTAAAACAATTCAAAAATTCAAATGAAATTCTTAATAAAGTTAGTAATGTTGCTCCCTGTGCTGGCCACGGCCCAAGAACGCATTGAAGGCATGGTCATGGAAGCAAATTCAGAGAACAAACACATAGGCCTTGCCGGTGCCAATGTATACTGGATGGATTCCCAGATTGGGACCATTACCCAAGAGGATGGCACCTTTGTGATACCTTACTCAAAAGACTATAATAGGCTTATTATCAGTTATGTGGGCTTCAAGTCGGATACCTTGACCATTGATGCGCCAAGAATGGTGCACCACTGGTTGCAACCTACCAATCAATTGGATGAAGTGGTAGTGGAAAAGGAGCGCGACGCCGTTCAAAAGGCTTATTTTACCCCACAGAATGTGATTACGGTGAACAGTGCGGAACTGCTTAAGGCCGCCTGTTGCAATTTGTCCGAAAGCTTTGAGACCAACCCGGCGATTGATGTCAATTTTAATGATGCCCTTACCGGTACACGACAAATTCAAATGTTGGGACTTACCAGTCCCTACCTGCTCATTACGCAGGAGAATATTCCTATGGTACGAGGGGCCTCGCAAACCTACGGTTTGACCTTTACCCCCGGAACTTGGGTAGAAAGTATCCAAATTACCAAAGGTGCAGGCAGTGTGGTCAACGGTTATGAAAGCATTTCCGGGCAGATCAATACCGAGCTTCAAAAACCATTGACGGATAATCCCATTTTTGTGAATGGCTACGCCAATCTCAATGGAAGGTTGGAGCTAAATACACACCTTAACACCAAATTGTCCGAAAATTGGAGTACAGGAGTGTACATCCATGGGAATCGACGGGATGCCGAGGTGGACAACAATGATGATGGTTTTTTGGACAATCCTTTGGCCAATCAAATCAATATTATGAACCGCTGGCAGTATCAAAACCCGGAAACTGGTTGGGTGAGTTTTTTGGGAGTCCGATATCTCAATGATGAAAAGCAGGTGGGGCAGCTGGATTTTAATCCTGATACAGACCGTTTTACCAACAACGCCTGGGGCAGTGAAATTGACACGAAACGGTTTGATGGGTCGATGAAACTCGGGTATGTCTTTCCAAATATTCCCTATCAAAGTTTTGGGTTCCAGGCTTCCTATAGCAGTCATAAGCAGGATTCCTATTACGGTTTCAATGTGTACGATATTGACCATCAAAGCATATATTCCAATTTGCTCTTCAATTCAATTATTGGCAATACGAAGAACAAGTTTACTGCTGGTCTTTCCTTTGCATATGATGGATACGATGAATTGGTCAATGATCAAAGTTTTGAGCGGGTGGACCGTTCGGTCGGTGCGTTCTTTGAATACGCCTACACCAACCTGGAAAAGGTTAGTTTCACTGCCGGTTTGCGCGTGGATACCCATAACAGATTGGGAAATTTTGTTACCCCTCGGTTCCATATTCGGTATACCCCATGGGAAAAGGCAAGTTTAAGGGGTTCCTTTGGGATAGGAAGGCGTGCGGCCAACATATTTGCCGAAAACCAGCGGTTGTTTGCTTCTTCAAGAACCATCCAATTACAGACCAATGGAGGGAATGTATACGGATTTGATCCTGAAAAAGCCATAAACTTTGGAGTCAGTTTTTTGCAGGGGTTCACCCTATTTGATCGCCCAGGAAATTTCTCCATGGATTTCTATAGAACCGATTTCGAGAATCAAATTGTAGTGGACTGGGAGAACCCAAATGAGGTCACCTTTTCCAATTTGGATGGGAAAAGTTATGCCAATAGTCTTCAGGTGGAAGTGGATCATGAGCTATTGCCAAGATTGGAATTGAGAATGGCCTATAAATACTATGATGTAAAAACCGACTACCAGAATGGGCTGCTGCAAAAACCCTTGCAGGCACAAAATAGGTTTTTTACCAATTTGGGATATACCACAGAACCCACCGAAAATGGTTCGCAATGGAGGTTTGATTATACTTTGCATGCCTTGGGGGAACAACGACTGCCCAGTACTGCAGCCAATTCAGTGGAATTTCAATTGGGAGACTTCGCAGACGCGTATAGTCTTATGAACGCCCAGGTGACCAAGGTTTTTTCCAATAAATTTGAAGTGTACTTGGGCGGCGAGAATTTAACTGACATGAGACAAGAAAATCCGGTATTGGGGTCTGCCGACCCTTTCGGAACAAATTTTGATACTACCATAGTCTATGCCCCCATTTTTGGGCGGATGGTCTATGCTGGGTTTAGATTTAAATCATAATGACGTAAAACAGCAAACAATGAAAAATGGAATTTTGATTTTGACAATGCTTTTGGTTTCCACCCTTGGATGGGCACAGGAGAAAAACAAAAAAGTGGTCATGGATGTGAATGGTAAATGTGAGATGTGCAAAATGCGCATTGAGAAGGCCGCATTGGCAGTGCCGGGTGTAAAATTTGCGGATTGGAGCATTCCCACCCATCAACTTACTCTTGTAATGGACGAAAGAAAGACAGATGCCATGAAAATTAAAACCGCATTGGTTCAGGCTGGGCATGATACCAAGGAACTCAAGGCAAGTCAAGAGGCCTATGACAAGGTCCATCCCTGTTGCAAGTACAGGGAGGACAATTCAGATGACGGTAAACATCATGATGGACATTAAATGAAACAGACCTATTCCATTTCTGGGATGACCTGTGGCGGTTGTGTTGCAGCTGTTACTGATAGTTTGATGAAAGTCAATGGGGTAGAGGAGGCCGAGGTTGACCTCGCTTCCTCTTCCGCCCATATAACCATGGGCCATCCCATAAGCTTGTCCAGTTTAAAAAATGCCTTACCGGATAAATACGGGATTACGGAATACTTCGATGTTTCCCAGGAAATAGGGATGCAGGAAGCAAAGTCCAAGTGGCAGCAGTTACGGCCACTGTTTTTGATTTTTGCCTATCTCTTTGGGGCTTCGATCTTGTTACATCTAAAGGATTGGAATACCAATGAGGCCATGCTCGATTTTATGGGCTTGTTCTACATCGTGTTCAGTTTTTTTAAGTTTCTGGATTTAAAGGGGTTTCCTTCAAGTTTTGCCATGTACGATCCCCTGGCTAGGGCCGTTCCATTTTATGGCTGGCTCTATCCCTTTATTGAACTTGGGTTGGGATTACTTTTTTTAATGCGATTGGAATTGCAATTTGCCCTCATTGCTACCATTATCATCCTTGGAATTACCACCTTCGGAGTGGTTAGGACGTTACTGGACAAGAAGCAAATCCGCTGTGCTTGTTTAGGTACCGCTCTTAACTTGCCCATGACAGAGGCCACCTTTATAGAAAATGCCATCATGTTGCTCATGGCTTTTTGGATGGTATTGGCGTAATACAACGGCCTCTTTTCAGAGGCCGTTTTTTGCTAATTCAATTGTATTACGAATGCAGGTGTTTTCAATAAGCTAGGTTTAAGTTTATCCGGAATTTGGATGCTTAAACCTTTTTCCGATTTTTTGGTTTGGAGCCGAGTTCGCGATTGCAAAAGCTTGGCTCTCATCTTTTTAGTTCCCGAGGCCATTGGGAATTCAATGGTTGATGGTAATGTTTGTTGTCCTTCCCCTACCAGATAAATGAGGTAAATGGAGCCATCGGGCTTTGAAGTAACACAGATTTGATCAAATTTATAAGGCGCCATGGAACGCGTGCCGTAAATGGCATCGTCATTGATCTTCATCCATTGTCCAATTTCATTTAACAATTGGTATGCGCCTTCATCCCAAGTACCTTCAGGACTAGGGGCAATATTGAGCAGGAGATTTCCACCTTTGGCCACAATATCCACCAACATATGAATGGCTTCCCTTCCGGTCATATACTTGGCATCAAAGGAATAGGACCAGCTACCTCCTGCAATGATGCAAGATTCCCACGGATAGGGCAGAGGTTTTTCCGGTACCCTGTTTTCGGGGGTTAGGTAGTTTTGGTTCTTGCCATGTACCGCTCTGTCAACCACAATAAGACCAGGCTGCTTGGTTCGCGCCTTTGCAACAAGTTGGTCCATGTTAATGTCTTGGTTTATGATACGGTGTTTTAAATAACCATTTTCATTATTGAGCAGCTGTTGATCGTACCATGAGGTAATGGCCGATTTCGGGGTTTTGGCTACCCAACCGCCATCCAGCCAGAGAATGTCCACTTTGCCATAGTCCGTCATCAATTCCAATATCTGATTGTGCGTGAAGTCCACATATTCCTTCCATTTCTCGGGATTGGCCTCGGGTTCATAGTTCACGTTTCTGTCCCTTGGGGGGTAATAGGGATCCCAATAACTGGGAACGTTCCAATCCGGTTTGGAGAAATAAGCCCCTGTCCATAGGCCTTCATCGCGAAAGGAATCAAAGATTTCCTTAGTAATATTGGCTTTGGGGTGAGAGGAAAACGGTACATCAGCTGCTGTAATCTTATAATCGGTATACTTGGAATCGAACATGGAGAAACCGTCGTGGTGTTTTGTGGTAAAGACCACATATTTCATTCCGGCTTCTTTGGCTGCCTTGGCCCATTTATTTGGATCAAACTGGGTGGGGTTAAATGTTTTACGAAGATCCTCATATTCCTTTTTATAAGTGAAATAGTCCTGTGGATTGGAGCCCTTGGTCCTTTGGCACCAGCCATATTCTTCTGGGCACAGCGACCAGGATTCCACAATGCCCCATTGGCTATAGGTACCCCAATGCATCAACAAGCCAAACTTTAGGTCTTGCCATTGTTCCAGTTTTTTAAGTACCAAAGGGTCTGTCTCTTCCACATACCTTTCATCTTCATAAACAGCTTGTGCATAACTTGAAGGGATGCTGTAAACCAAGAGGCACAGGCACCAGAGAATGGAATAGTAATGTTTGGTCTTCATACTTATTTTTTAGTCGATTATGATTTCATCTGCAAAAACCCAAGAGGGCAAACCAGCGGCATGGTGCCAATAGGGAGTACCCTTGTTTAGTGCGGTTACTTTGATGTATCTGTAGGTTGAAGGTTCAAAATCGAGATTAAAATATTGGATATCGTTCACCTTGCTTGTTTTGGTCAAAGGCTTTGGGTTTTTAAGTGTGCCCAAGCTTACAAAGTTTTCATTGTCCACAGAACCTGCATAGGTAACTTGGGAGGGAAAGAACACCACATGGTTGGTTACCTGCAAAAAGGCCATGGAAATGTTATTTATGGGCTGGACCTTGCCCAGATCTACCACTACTTCCATGTTATTGCCTTCGTATCCCAGCCAATTGGCATAGAAACTGCTACCGCCCAGTGCGCCATCCGTAAGTACCATGGGATCTTCGTTTGCATATTTTTTGGGTTGGGTAAGGGAAACCACATTTTTGCCTTTGGCCTTGTTCGGTTTTTTTGCCATTTCCAGAGCGGACACATAATTGGCTCCATATTCACTTACGGTAAAGCCCATCTCGTTCATTAGGGTGATGTTGTTTTCCTTGGCAGTATTGCTAAAATTGTCCAATAAAGTGGCAACCGTTGGGTTTATGGATTCCAATCCATTGTCATCGGTTATGGTAAGGCTAAGCTTATCGGTGAGGTTTTTTCTGCTGGCCTCCAGAACGGCATAGTCAACACTCATCCGGGCCATTTTCACGCGGTTTACCAACTCAGGTTTATCGGAAACCGTACTTTCGGCAGCATCGAACAAATCTGTGTAAGATTGGAGTAATTCCGGATTTAGATAGGAATTAAAAGCTTCAGAGGGATCACCATATAGAAAGAGGAAAAAGTCTGGGACCTTTTTTAATTCTTCATGGATGCTGTCCACATATTGCTTGATAAATGGACCTGCCTCGTGGTAGTAACCATCTGTGAATTCGGTTAGCAACTCATCAAAATTTAGGTCGGGGTTCCAAAGCAGTTTAGCGGTTACATAGGAACGCAGCTCAAACAGTTCGCTGGGGTTGTTGCTATGTTGCTCAAAAACCCATTGGGCATTGTTGTCCCTAAACAACTGTACGTTGGGCTGTAGGGTCTGAATATTGGGAAAGGGTGCCAAAAAGTTGGTGAATTGGGTGGTATAGTCCCAAATTCGGATATTATCGGTGAGCTTGCCCCAACCAATAAGGTCATTGGCAAAATCCTGACATTTTTCGGCTATGGGCGCACTTCTGTCGCATTCAATGGAACAGAGGGTGATCAGCACATTGGCTTTCGGCTTGGATTTTGGTGGTTTACGAGTATGTTGGTAGGCCAAAGTGGATATGGTCTTCTCCGGATAGGCCTCGGCTACCTTGTTTACAAACTGGATCATGGTACCGGCCGGACTCCCTTCTGCTTCATCCACTGCCTTGCAGTTGGGACATTGGCAATACTGTTGGTTGTCGTCCTGACTTACGGACAATACTGTAGCGTTCGGATGTCTTTCGAAAAGGGCACCTACAGAATCCTTGACAATTTCCAGTACATCAGGATTGGTTAGGCAAAGTTGGGTGGGCAACCTTTTATCGCCCCTTAGGGCATAATATTCTGGATTGGACCTATAAAATACCTCCTCTGGCATGAATTTATGGAAGGTATGGACGCGCGCAGAGGGCACATAGGTGGGAAAGGCCTCATAGGTCACCTTCTGCTGGTCTGCAAATTCATGATTTTCATAAAACAGTCTGGAGTGCACCGTTCGGGTGGTGATCTCAGGGGTGTAGGAATGATTCAAGGGACCAACGACAATACTTTTGGAAGTAGGTATATCCTCAACATCCGGGGCATACCACTTGCAGCCCAGGTAGACCTCCAAAAATTCATAGACCGCATTTTTCGTCGCTGCATCCGTACCTCCAGAAATATGTAGGTTTCCATTTTGGGTCTGTATCTGGATTTGATGGGCTTCCAAATCTTCATTACGGGTCAAAAGGATCATTTTCTCCTGGGTCTGCGTACCCGCATCAACAATATCCAATTGTGCACCACTTATCTTTTGAAGATATTTTTGGAGCACTTCAGCGGATTTTCGTAATACTTCAGAATTGTTATTGCTAAGCGCTATCACATAATCAGAACTGCCATTGCTGGCGAGTTTAATCCTATTTTCGTTGCAAGCTGAAAGGCAAAGGGTCAATCCTACTGCCAGTGCAAAAATCTTTTTAAACATGGTTGGTTTTTATTTAATTGAAGCGTCATACATGGCTTTCAAAAGACTGTTGGGATCTTTGGTATCGTTGCCGAGTTGCCAAAACATGATGCCGCCCAATTTCTTTTGTTTGGCATATTCCGTTTTCAATCGCACAGAGACCGTATCGTCATAACTGATAAAAATACTGTCTTGTGCATTGTATAGATAAGGAGCTTTGGCGATGGAATCCCAGTGTCTTTGGTAATCTGCATTGGGCTCAAATTCATTTCGTATTTGGTGGTATGCACTCCATCCAATATGGGCCCCGGTGTTGGATTGGTACAGTCCGTTGTTGGTTGGGGGTACTCCTTTCCATGCTCGGCCATAAAAGGCAGAACCAATAACCAATTGTTCTGGTTTTACACCCTGTTCCAGGCAATATTCCACAATGCGCTCAGCGGACCGGGGGTCCAGGGTTATGCCCCTTTCCGCAAAACGTTCCCGACGTTCGTCCATATATTCCCAGGCAAAGGTTCCTTTTACATCTTCTTCGCTGATTAACCCAAGGGGAGTGTGGTGCCCTGTAAAAGGAGAACTTGAGCCCACTTGATCGTAGGTCATCACATTCATATAGTCCACGTGTTGCATTACTTCCAGAAGCTCCACATTCTTGTAATAGGGTTTCCATCCAGCAGAGGCAAATGTGAGTGTTTGATCTCTTTCCAAAGTGTCCAAGGCCCCCCGTAGTTCTTTCATCAAGAGGGTAAAGTTCTGTTTGTCCTCAGGCCTTGCCCCTGTTCCAGCTGCAGGAATGGCCGGATATTCCCAATCGATATCAAGTCCATCCAAATCGTATTCACGGTTAAAGGCCACTGCACTTTCCACAAACTTTTTTCTGTTTTCGGCAGTGTGCGCCATATCCGAAAATCCGTCAGCACCCCAACCGCCACATGCGATCATGACCTTGATATGGGGATTGGTCTCACGTTGGGCCACTAATTGACGAAGTTTTTGTCCACTTTCCTCATTTCGGAACTTCATCTCACCGTCAATAACGTTGGTAAATGAATAGATGATATGGGTAAGTTGGTCCAACGGAAGATTTTCCGGCTGGTAGTTTTTCTCAGGAACGTAATATCCCATGACCACGATGGGCTCAGCCGTTTCTTTTTCTGGTTCGGTTTCCTGTTCTTTTTGTTGCGTTTTGCAAGAAATTGTGGTCATCACCATTAGGAGAATGAGTAATGGGCTTATAAACCGGTTGGATTGCATAGGTTGAAATTTTGTTTCCAAAATTTAGTCAATAGTTGGTATGGGAGGGAAACTATTAGACAGAGGGCATTGGTCAGGATACCAACAACATGGGAAGGCATATTTCGATTTTGGATTTCCTGTAACTACAAATCAAATGGCTAGGATTTCAATTAGGCCGTATGCAATTTTAACACCTTGAACTGTAAGGAATTGGATTTTTTTAGCACTTTCAAAAAGACGCCATGAAAATTCAAAGCTCCCTCATTGTCTTGATGGCCCTTACGGTTGTCCAAACAGCTATTGCCCAGACTTGTTGTTCGGGAGGCGTACCATTGTCAAACAACCTTGGATTACCCAACGAAGGGAAAGGGGTTTTCATTTTGGGATTAAGTTACGACTACAACAATCTGAACACCTTAAATGCCGGTTCGGATAAATTGGACGATGATTCCAGGCTTCGGATCACCAATTCGGTCTTAGCGAGTTTTGGATATGCTTTTTCTGACCGATTTTCCGCTGAGGTACTTTTAACATGGGTCAATCAGTTGCGGACCATTTCCCAATTTGGCAACGAAACGGATACCGAAACATCCGGCATTGGTGATGGGGTGGTACTGTTAAAATATGCTTTCCCGAATATTTTGGGCAAGGAGTCTTCCATTACGTTAGGGGGTGGGGTAAAGATACCCATGGGGCGTTCTGATATTACTACGGCCCAAGGGATTCAGCTAACCGCTGATCTACAACCTGGAAGCGGGGCATGGGATTTTGTGGGCTTGTTGTCTGCATCCAAAAATTTAGGATTTAGACCTTCCGCAGTGCTTTCTGGAAATCTGGCCTTGAGGTTAACGGGAGAAAATAAAGACTATTTAAATGGAGCCTCAGCTTACGAATTTGGAGATGAAATCTTGGCCAATCTGGGCTATGCGGACCAATTTTTATGGTTAAACACCATTTTTAGTCCTGCTTTGGTCATCAAATACCGAAAAGCCAAAATTGATAGGATTGAAGGTTTGAATCTTCCCAATACTGGAGGGGAATGGGTTTTTATAAGACCGGAACTTTCTGTGGCGCTGGGTCCAAATCTCCGATTAATATCGCGGGTTGAAGTTCCCATTTACAGTTATGTTGACGGAACCCAACTTACACCCACGTTGCGATATACAGGCGGAGTTTATTTCAGTTTGAATCCCAGAAATAAGAACGTCATTCTAAACAATTAAATTTCAAAGGCTATGAAAAGAATAATAATGTTGTTTGGATTATTGGCCATTGGCGGCTGTAGTTCAGCTGAACAAAACACCGATGACCCAAACCAGAATTCACAGGAAGACGGACCTCGATGGAGCATTCCGGTAGCGCAAGTATTGGACGGGGGTCCGGGAAAAGATGGGATTCCAGCTTTGGAGAACCCAAATTTGATTACTGCAGACCAAACCACGGTCTTAACGGATGGGGATTTGGTGCTGGCATTCAAAAATGGGAATGATGTTAGGGCGTACCCCCATATCATTTTGGACTGGCATGAAATTATCAATGAAAACATTGGTGACGTATCCATGGCCGTGACCTTTTGTCCTCTAACGGGGACCGGTATTGGTTGGGGACGAAACATTAATGGAACGGAAACAACATTTGGTGTGTCTGGACTGTTGTACAATACCAATCTCATTCCGTACGATCGCCTGACCGATAGCAATTGGTCGCAAATATTGAATGAGTCTGTAAATGGGGACTTGTTAGGGGAGCGGCCAGACCTTTACCAATTATTGGAAACAGATTGGGGCACCTTAAAACAGATGTACCCAAATGTTCGGGTGGTTAGCTCGGAAACAGGATTTTCACGTACCTACGGTAGATCACCTTATGGAGATTACAATAACAATAACGACCTATTCTTTTTTCCGGTCCCAAAAGATCCTAGGTTACCCTCCAAAGAAAAAGTTTTGGCTGTGCTTCATGGACCTGATGCCAAGGCCTATCGTTTTTCCGATTTTGAGAGCAAACATGTTTTCAGGGATGTATTTGGTACAAGGGAATTGCTACTGGTAGGAAACCAGAAATTTATGACTGTTTTTGAATTGACCGGGGATACGGGCAATCTAACTTTTGAATATGTCTTTGGTGATGCTGGTTCTGATGTGGTGTTACAGGATGGTGAGGGCAATGAATGGAATGTATTTGGAGAAGCGGTTTCAGGACCTCGAACCGGAGATCGGCTTGGGATGGTGGATGCGATGATGGCACAATGGTTTTCCATTCCAGCCTTTTATTCCACAACTTTATACGAAGAATAAAAAAGCCCCGATATACGGGGCTTTCTCTTATTTGGGTTTGATTATTACATCATTCCTGGCATTCCGCCGCCTCCCATTGGGGGCGCTGCCGGGGCATCTTCCTTGATGTCCGTCAATGAGCATTCCGTGGTCAAGATCATTCCTGAAACAGATGCGGCATTTTCCAAGGCAATTCGGGTCACCTTTTTAGGATCAATGATACCTGCCTTCATCATTTCCACATACTTGTCGCTTTTGGCATCGTATCCGAAGTCGGCTTTGCCGTCCATTACCTTTGCAACCACTACAGAACCTTCACCGCCTGCGTTTTCAACAATGGTACGCAATGGGGATTCAATGGCACGTGCAACAATTTGCAAGCCGGTATCTTCATCGGCGTTAACCGTTTCAACCTTATCAAGTACGGATTTGGCCCTTACCAAAGCTACACCTCCACCGGCAACAATACCTTCTTCCACGGCAGCTCTAGTGGCATGTAGTGCATCATCCACACGGTCTTTCTTTTCTTTCATTTCAACTTCGGAAGCGGCACCTACATAAAGTACGGCAACCCCGCCGGCCAATTTGGCCAATCTTTCCTGAAGTTTTTCCTTGTCGTAATCCGAAGTGGTGGTCTCAATCTGGGATTTAATTTGGTTGACCCTGGTCTTGATGTTGTTGGTGTCTCCAGAACCGTTCACAATAGTGGTATTGTCTTTGTCAATGGTGATTCTTTCACAGCTGCCCAACATGTCCAAAGAAGCATTTTCCAAAGAGAAGCCTCTTTCCTCAGAAATTACGGTACCATTGGTCAAAATGGCGATATCTTCCAACATGGCTTTTCTGCGATCTCCGAAGCCTGGTGCTTTAACAGCGGCAATTTTAAGGGAACCTCTCAATTTATTTACTACCAAAGTGGCCAAAGCTTCACCATCAACATCCTCCGCAATGATTAATAAGGGCTTTCCAGACTGCGCAACAGGCTCCAATACGGGAAGCAGATCCTTCATGGAGGAAATCTTCTTGTCGAACAACAAGATGTATGGGTTTTCCAGGTCGGCAATCATTTTTTCGGAGTCGGTAACAAAATAAGGGGATAGGTATCCGCGATCAAATTGCATACCTTCCACAACGTCCACATAAGTGTCTGTTCCTTTGGCTTCTTCCACGGTGATCACCCCTTCTTTGCCAACTTTTTCAAAAGCTTGGGCAATAAGGTCTCCGATGGCTCCGTCGTTGTTTGCGGAAATAGCGGCTACCTGCTTGATTTTTTCAGAAGAATCCCCAACTTTTTTGGATTGCTTGGCGAGGTTTTCAACGATGGCCTCAACGGCTTTGTCAATACCTCTTTTCAAATCCATGGGGTTGGCGCCGGCAGCAACGTTTTTAAGGCCTTCTTTTACTATGGCCTGGGCTAGAACGGTTGCAGTGGTGGTTCCGTCACCGGCAAGGTCGTTGGTTTTGGAAGCTACTTCCTTTACCATTTGGGCACCCATGTTCTCTAGGGCATCTTCCAATTCAATTTCCTTGGCTACTGTAACCCCATCTTTGGTTACTTGTGGTGCGCCAAAGGCTTTGTTGATGATCACGTTTCTACCCTTGGGCCCCAAGGTTACTTTTACTGCATTGGCCAAGGCATCCACACCTTTTTTAAGGCCATCGCGGGCTTCTATATCGAACTTAATATCTTTTGCCATTTTATAATTTTTATGTTGAAAAATTAATTTTCCAAAATCCAACTCCCAAGTTGTGGCTTTGGGAAGGTGATATTTTGGGGTTTGTTATTTTGTTTTTGGATTTGCAATTATACGATTGCCAAGATGTCGCTTTCGCGCATCATCAAATAATCTGAGCCGTCCAATTTCAGTTCGGTGCCGGCATATTTTCCATAAAGAACAGTGTCGCCTACCTTAACGGTCATAGCCTCGTCCTTGGTTCCGGGACCAACTGCTACTACGTTTCCTTTTTGGGGTTTTTCCTTGGCGGTATCTGGAATGATGATTCCGGAAGCTGTTTTGGTTTCGGCTTCAACAGGTTCAATAAGAACCCTGTCCGCCAATGGTTGGATGTTAACTTTAGCCATATTATTAATCTTTAGGTATTTGTTTTAAAAATTCTCGAATCATTGGACAGAAATTATGCCATTATCTGAAAACTGACATTATCTGAAACCAAAAATGCCAGCTTGTCATTTCAAGCTGGCATTATGTATGTTTTTTATGTCACCGAATCTAATTGATGGTGTCCACAGGATTGGTGTTGTCCGCGGCTGGCACCTGCTCAGGTACAGTTTCTGGAACCGTTTCCGGAACCGTATTTTCTATGTCATCTCCTTGAAGCAGTTTGGAATCTGCCTGTGCATAGGTCCCTTTTAAGGAAATGTTGGAAATCAAGATCAAAACGATCAGCAATCCGGCCAAGGTCCAGGTACTTTTATCCAAAAAATCACCTGTTTTTTTGACACCCCCAACAATTTGGGTACCGCCCCCTCCAAATGAGGATGACAATCCGCCACCTTTGGGATTTTGTACCATGATCACCAATACCAACAACAGGCAAACAATGATGATCAATATCAAAAATATAGTAAACGTACTCATGGTTTTGCTTATTCTTTTTCTTTCTGCAGCTTCTTCACCGCCCGAATTTGGTCTGCAAAGAAACCACTTTTTTCTGGATATTTCAAACTCAATATCTTGAAGGCCTGAATGGCTTTTTTATACTTTTTTTGTTCGAGGTAAACCTTGGCCAAAGTCTCCGTCATCAACTCATTTTTGTCCATCTTAACAGACTCCTTGATATTGATTTTGGTCTTGGAGGATTCTTGGGGAACTATCTTGGGATTGTTCTCAATAAACTTGTCCAAAAGATCAAACCGCTGTTTTTTGCCCATGGTTTTCCCGGCATCCGAGTCTGTTTGGATTTCTGGGGGTTGGGAGGTCAGTTGCAGCCATTCGGTAAATGAATGACGTTCTTTTTTGGTAAAGGGGATAGGCTTGCCGAGTTCCAAATCGGCTTCCGGGGTTGAGGCTTCTACTTGGGGATCCTCAATTTTGGGTGCGGTCTGTTCTTGTTTGTTCTTGAACAGGGCGGGACTTAAGATTTGTTCCGCATCCTGAATGTTCTGGGGAAGTGCTTCTTTTGATTCCAGCAGGGTTTCAGCATCCGGGTTGGGTTCAATTTCCTCGGAAACGGCTTTTTTCTCCTCTAATTTAGGAACTCTTCCAGCAAGGGTATCGGCAATGGTGTTCTGTACAAATTCCTTGGAGGTGATAAAATCAAAGAGTACATCCCTGTCGGAAGTATGGGCTGCAGTTTCCTTTAGGGCATTGTTGTACTTGTAACTGTCAAGATTTTTTAGCCCTTTCAGATGAAGGGCGCGCGCCGCTTGGAAATACGGATATTCTTCGATAATATCTTCCAATTCCCTGGTTTGTTTGGGAGATAGGATGGTATTCGACTTTTGAAGAATTTCTATAAAATCCGATACGTTCATAGTTACCAATTGCCTAAAGACGCATTAAAGATATCCTGGGTGATTCGTTCAAAAATTTCTTCATGCGCCTGCACTTTTACTGAAGCCAAAGATGTTGCTGCATCAAAATCATAAAAAAAGGAGAAGCGACGTTCAAAATCCCCCTTTTGTTCTTTTCTATTAAAGAACCTGACGTTCACACTCATGGTAAGTCGGTTCTGGGCCGAAAGTTGATTTGCCGTGGCAGTCATGGGTGTTACCTTATATTCCACAATTTCTCCTTGGTAGAGCAAATCCCCGTTCTTGCTTTTAAGGGATAATTTAGTGGAATTATTTATTAAATCTTGGAGAGTTTTTGTGAACTCGCGATCTATACCCGGTTCAATGGTCGAACCATTTCTCTGATCAGCATAGTTCTTAAAGAACTCCACCTCAAAACTTTCAGCCGTTGTATTAATTCCCCGGAAGTCATATGTTACTTTCGGGCCACACGCCAAGGTAACCAATAACACAATAACCAAACAACTTCCAGTTCTTAATTTGACCATTTACCAATTGCCTAAGGACGCATTAAAAATATCCTGGGTGATCCGTTCAAAAATTTCTTCATGCGCCGCAGATTGCACAGATGGCAAGGAGGCTGCAGCGTCAAAATCGTAAAAGAAGGAGAACCGACGCTCAAAATCGGCATCTTCCTTGGTTTTGTTAAAGAACCTTACGTTTACGCTCATGGTAAGTCGGTTCTGGGCGGTAAGCTGGTCTGACGTTGCGGTCATTGGGGTCACCTTGTATTCCACAATTTCCCCTTCGTAGAGCAGATCACCATTGCTGCCGGTCAACGATAGACTGGTCAGGTTGTTGATCATTTCCTGGAGTGCGTTGGTAAAGGACCTGTCCAATCCCGGTTCAATGGTGGATCCCGGATTCTGGTCCGCGTAATTTTGGAAGAAATTTACCTGAAAGCTTTCCGCAGTACCAATATCCGCACCGGAGAAGTTATATACGCCACAACTATATACACTCAAAATCAGGGCCAAAAGCCCTCCTTTGATTCCATTTTTTATCATTGATCTTTAATCTGAAAATCCAACATTTGTATGGGCGATCTATAAATCGTATTGTTTTATTTTTCTATACAAGGTACGCTCCGAAATACCCAACTCAGAGGCTGCTGCCTTTCTTTTTCCCTTGTTTCGTTCCAATGATTTTTTGATCAGCTCAATTTCCTTTTCCTGTAAAGATAGGGTTTCTTCCTCTTCAATTTCCTCGGCAAAATGGTAACGATCTTCTTGCTGCTGGACCACGGGTGCCGTAGCTTCGACCACAGGAGGTTCCGGAAGGTGCAAAACCTCGGCCACGTTGGTTTCATGATGGTGGGTTTCCTCCTCCTTGTTACCGTAAATTTTTCGGATCAGGGTTTCATTTTCCTCCTGTACTTTTTCCGTATCGTTGTTCTTCAACAATTCCAGGGTTAGCTTTTTGAGGTCGTTCAGATCCCCCTTCATATCGAAAAGGACCTTGTACAGAATCTCCCTTTCATTGCTAAAATCCCCATCACTTTTCTTGGGCTCCACCACGGCCGGAAGATTGGTGTTTCCTGCATTGGGTAGGTAGCTGTGCAAGGTAGCCGCGGAGATGGTCCTATTTTCCTCCAGCACGGATATTTGTTCTGCAATGTTTCGAAGCTGACGAATATTTCCTGGCCATCGATATTTCAATAACAATTGGATGGCCTGATCCTCCAAACGGATGGTGGGCATTTTGTATTTCTGGCCAAAATCGGAGGCAAATTTTCTGAATAGTAAGTGAATATCGTTCTGCCTTTCCCGTAGCGGTGGAATATTGATTTCCACGGTACTCAATCGATAGTAAAGGTCTTCCCGGAATTTTTCTTTTTTGATGGCCTCGAACATATTGATGTTGGTTGCCGCCACGATGCGAACATCGGTTTTTTGCACTTGGGAAGATCCCACTTTAAGAAATTCCCCGTTTTCCAAAACCCGAAGTAAACGTACTTGGGTAGTCAACGGCAATTCCCCAACTTCATCCAAGAAAATGGTACCGCCATCCGCCACTTCAAAATAACCACTTCGGGTCTGGGTGGCCCCGGTAAAGGCCCCTTTCTCGTGCCCAAACAATTCACTGTCTATGGTTCCTTCGGGAATGGCCCCACAGTTTACGGCAATATACTTGGCGTGTTTACGGTGGGAAAGGGAATGGATGATCTTGGGAATGGCCTCTTTACCCACACCACTTTCCCCGGTTACCAAAACCGAAATGTCCGTGGGAGCCACTTGTATGGCCTTTTCCAAGGCCCGATTGAGCTTGATGTCGTTTCCGATAAGCTCGAATCTTTGTTTTATGGATTGTACTGATTCCATGCTTGGTCATTCCTGCGTGGGCAGGAATCTTTTTTATTGTTAGGGTTGGATTCCGCACCAACTGCGGAATGACATCAACCGTTAATTGTTTTCACTGAGCCCCACGGCTTCCCCAATCAAGGTGGCCGAGGTGCATTCGTTTATTTTTACGTTGACAAACTGCCCCACCGCATAGGTTTCCTTCGGAAATACGACAACGGTATTTTGGGAGTTTCTACCCATCCAATGGGCATCTGATTTTTTGGACGTTCCCTCGATCAATACCTCCTCAGTTTTGCCCACATGTTGCTGGGTTCTGAACAGGCCATGTTTTTGCTGAAGGTCTATGATTTCCCGAAGCCTTCTCTTTTTGGTCTCCTCCGGAATATCGTCATCCAATTTTCGGGCGGCAAGGGTACCCGGCCTTTCTGAATAGGCGAACATAAAACCGAAATCGTATTTTACGTATTCCATAAGACTCAAGGTATCTTGGTGATCCTCTTCGGTCTCTGTTGGAAAACCAGCGATCATATCCTGGCTAATGGCACAATCGGGGATGATGGCCCTAATATTATCAATCAAGGTAAAGTACTCCTCTCTCGTGTGAAGACGGTTCATGGCTTTTAAAATCCGATCACTACCGCTTTGAACCGGCAAGTGGATGTAATTGCAGATGTTGCGAAACTTGGCCATGGTCTCAATCACGTCCAAGGTCATATCCTGTGGATTGGAAGTGGAAAACCGAATACGCATTTTTGGCTGTGCCAGTGCCACCATTTCCAAAAGTTTGGCAAAGTTTACCGAGGTGGCTTTTTGCATATCGGTGGCCTTTTCAAAATCTTTCTTCAAACCACCGCCATACCATAGGTAACTATCTACATTTTGCCCCAAAAGGGTTATTTCCTTGAATCCTTTGTCCCACAAATCGTTGACTTCCTCTAGAATGGATTGCGGATTTCGGCTGCGTTCCCTTCCACGGGTAAAGGGAACCACACAGAAGGTACACATATTGTCACAACCCCTGGTAATGGATACGAATGCGGTTACCCCGTTCGAATTCAATCGTACCGGTGCCACATCTCCATAGGTTTCATCCTTGGAAAGGATAACATTTACGGCATTTCTGCCCTCATCTATTTCTTGGATCAAATTGGGCAGGTCTTTGTAGGCATCAGGGCCAACTACCATATCCACAATTTTCTCCTCCTCCAAAAACTTGCTTTTTAGGCGTTCGGCCATACAGCCCAACACTCCTACCTTCATCCCCGGATTGGTCTTTTTAACGGCGTTGAATTTTTCCAGCCGTTTACGCACGGTCTGTTCGGCTTTTTCACGAATGGAACAGGTGTTTACCAAAACCAGGTCCGCTTCAGCCAACTCCTGCGTGGTGTTGAACCCTTCTTTCGCCAGAATGGAGGCTACAATTTCGCTATCGGAAAAATTCATTTGGCAACCATAACTCTCTATATAAAGTTTCCGGTTGTTCTTTTCGTCAGATTCCAATGCCAGGGAGCTCCCTTGCTGACTTTCGTCTATTACCTTCTCTATTTCTTCGTTCCTGATCATGTCTTGTCAATGGCTTGCAAAGATAATGCATAATCCAGTTTAGTGACAATTTGGCAGTTGTATTTAATAGGATATTAAGGAATATTTCCAATATTGGTCCTCTTAAAAACAAAACATAATCAATAGACCATGGATTTTACGGCAATTTCCCAACGGATTGCAGATAGCTCCCCTCTTGACTTTGGCAAAATATTCAACAACTCCATTGAACTGTTTAAAAAGGTCTGGCTTCAAGGTTTTATTACCATCCTGCTGACCATTGTTACCATTATCCCTTTCTATATCATTATGTACTTGCCTATGATTTGGCTTGGTATGTGGGATCCCAATTCTTTTGAAACTGGGGAACTTCCCCCTACCGTATTGCTACTTATGTTCGTGACCATGCCTATTGCATTTTTGGGCATCACCTCGGTAGCATTTTGTTTAAATGCCGCTTTTTTGAGGATTTGTTGGTTAAAGGATACAAATCAGCCCACCAAGGAAGATTATTTCTATTATTTAAAAGGACAGCACTTTAGAAAGGCGTTTGTGTTGGCTTTGATCATGATCGGGCTTTCCATCTTGGGAACCTTGCTTTGCTTTATTGGGGTGTTTTACCTAATGGTGCCCCTGTCATTGTTTCCCGCCTTTTTGGCTTTTAGTGAAGAATTATCCCCCATGGAGATTACAAAAGCAAGCTTTGCGCTCGGCCATAAAAATTGGCTTGTCATTTTTGGATTGATTCTGGTGACCGGACTCGTAGCCCAACTGGGTGTGATCCTCTGCCTGGTGGGGGTATTTTTTACAGCTATGCTGGGTAAAATCCCGACCTATCTCATTTATAAGGAAACTGTGGGTCTCCCTGAAGAGATTTAATTTTTTTTCAGTTTAAGGCGCAACTTTGTTTAACCCTTTTTATCTAAAGGGTAAAATTCCATTCAAAAAACTTAAACAAAATGAAAAAGAAAATTCTGCTTGTACTAAGCATTGCATTTATTGCCGTACTCTCTTGTGATAATCAAGATGATGGGGAATATGCCGACTATCTGGTGGCCAGACCCTTGGTCATCAAAAAATCGGAATTTACCACCATTGATATCACTGCCCCGCAGCCCATTAATGAATCTGGAAAGATCTACACCTATCAAGATTACATTTTTATCAATGACAAGTACCTAGGAGTGCATGTTATCGATAATTCCAATCCACTTCAACCTAGAAAAATAGCATTTATTAAAATTCCGGGCAATGTGGATATTTCCGTCAAGGAAGATTTTTTGTACGCTGATAGTTTAATGGACCTTGTGGTCCTGGATATATCAGACATCAACAATGTAAGCCAAGTGCATCGTCTGGAAAATGTGCTTTACAATAATATCTTTTGGCCCTTTGAAGCCGACATCATTGAGAACGAGGAAATTGATTATGAAACCGAAATTCTTATAGGTTGGGAAACCACCACGGAAAGAAGGTTGATCGAAGAGGTCGAGCAATTAGGAAATGGCTGGGGGATAGCATTGGATGATTTTGCCTTGGCCGAAGCTTCAGATGCCGGTGGCACCGGAGAAGGAGGGTCGCTCGCAAGGTTCAAGATCGTGGAAGATTACCTCTATGCCGTGGATAGTCATAACATCAATATTTTTGATATTTCAGATTTGGACGATCCCCAGGATCTGGAAGATGTCTACGCAGGTTTTGATATTGAGACCATTTTTAACCGGGGCAACCACCTCTTCTTGGGAAGCATGCGCGGGATGTACATCTACGACATCAGTTCCCCTGCCACTCCAACCTTTGTGTCCGAGTTTGAGCACGGAACCGCCTGTGACCCGGTAGTTGTGGATGGGGATTATGCCTATGTGACCCTACGGGGAGGCAATGGATGTGGTGCCTTGGAAAGTGGACTTTTTATCGTGGACATATCAAACATAGAAAGTCCGGAGCTTACCATAGAATACCCCATGGACGAACCTTACGGCCTTGGTATTAAGGATGAGAAACTTTTTGTGTGCGATGGCAATTCAGGTTTAAAGGTGTACGACAAAACCGATGTTATGGAGTTGGAACAGTTAAACCATTTTGAAGATATTGTTACGTTTGATGTCATTCCTTTGGAAAGTCACCTCATCATGGTGGGGGATGGAGTGCTCTACCAATATGAATATTTGGACGACGGAATAAAGCTTATGAGCCAGATTGGACTCAACTAAGGCATCACAATATTCCTATTTAATATCCCGTTTTTAGCGGGATATTTTTTTTGATGGAATCCAGGTCAAAACCCAAAATCGAAAAATTCATATACTTTTGTTACCTCAAAACCCCGTTGCATGCCAAAGAATTTAGTTATTGTCGAGTCCCCTGCGAAGGCTAAGACCATTGAACGTTTTTTAGGAAAGGACTTTCAAGTGGAATCCAGTTTTGGGCATATCGTGGATTTGCCCTCCAAGGAACTTGGCGTTGATGTGGAAAATGGTTTCGTTCCCAAATACACCGTAGATCGGGAAAAGAAAACCTTGGTAAAAAAGCTCAAGGAGCTGGCCCAAAAGGCCGAGACCATTTGGTTGGCCAGTGATGAGGACCGGGAGGGAGAGGCCATTTCATGGCACTTGGCCGAGGCGCTAAAACTCGATAAGAGCAGGACCAAGCGAATCGTGTTTAATTCCATTACCAAATCCGCCATCCAAAAAGCCATTGAAAATCCAAGGGAGATTAACTATAACTTGGTGAACGCCCAACAGGCGCGTAGGGTATTGGACAGATTGGTGGGGTATGAACTTTCACCGGTTTTGTGGAAAAAAATAAAACCAGGGTTATCCGCGGGGCGGGTGCAATCCGTTGCGGTGCGTTTGATCGTTGAACGCGAACGCGAAATAGAAGGGTTTAATCCAGAAGCATCCTATAGGATCAGGGCCGAATTCAAAACCTCCCACGGGAATGTGTTTGCTGCCAAACTAGGCAAAACATTTCCAACCAAAGAGGCAGCGGAAACTTTCTTAAGACAAAATATAGGCGCGGAATTTTCAGTGGCCAGTTTGGATAAGAAACCGGCCAAAAAATCTCCAGCACCACCGTTTACCACCTCCACATTGCAACAGGAGGCTTCCAGAAAATTATATTTCTCGGTGAGTCGCACCATGCAGGTGGCGCAACGTTTGTATGAGGCGGGATTAATCACCTACATGAGAACGGACAGCGTTAACCTTTCCAATGAGGCTTTGAACGCGGCCAAGGATGCCATTGTCAAGAACTATGGTGAATCCTATAGTAAGGTCAGAAACTATACCGGTAAATCCAAAGGGGCACAAGAGGCACACGAGGCCATTCGTCCTACCGATATGAACAGGCAATCCCCTTCCTTGGAACGGGATCAAGCCAAACTTTACGAACTGATCTGGAAAAGAACCTTGGCATCACAGATGAGCGATGCCCAATTGGAACGGACCAATATCAAAATAAAGACCAATACCCATTCGGAAGAATTTACCGCGAACGGGGAAGTGGTAAAATTTGATGGTTTCCTAAAAGTGTATTTGGAGGGAATCGATGAGGAAGACCGCACGGAAGAACAGGAAGGCATGTTGCCTGCCATGAGCGTGGGCGAACGTTTGGAAAATAATTACATCACTGCCACCGAACGCTTTACAAGACCACCTTATAGATATACAGAAGCTTCCTTGGTGAAAAAATTGGAGGAGCTTGGTATTGGAAGACCTTCAACCTATGCACCCACAATTTCCACGATCCAAAACCGTGGCTATGTGGAGAAAGGTACGGTGGAAGGAACAGAGCGCAAATATGTGCAGCTGGTTCTTGAGGCTGGCACTTTAAAGGAAAAGGATCTTTCCGAAATGATAGGTTCCGATAAGGGCAAGTTGGTCCCCACGGATATAGGGATGATCGTAAACGATTTCTTGGTGAGTCATTTTACCACGATCTTGGACTATAATTTCACGGCCAAGGTGGAAGAGAACTTTGATGAGATTGCCGAAGGTGAGGAAGATTGGCAAAAGATGATGCAGGAATTCTACAAGGACTTTCACCCCAAAGTGCTGGATGTGGAAGAAAATGCAGAGCGGGCCAGCGGAGAACGTGTATTGGGCGTTGACCCCAAATCCGGAAGACAGGTTGCGGCCAGATTGGGTCGATTTGGCCCCATGGTCCAGATAGGTACCGTGGAAGAAGAGGAAAAACCGTTATTTGCCAGTTTGCTTCCCGAACAATCCATCTCCACCATTACTTTTGAGGAGGCCATGGACCTCTTCCAACTTCCAAGAAAGTTGGGCGAATACGAAGGGGAGGAAGTTGAGGCCAATGTAGGCCGTTTTGGACCTTATGTCCGCTTTGGCAAAAAATTCATTTCACTGGATAAAGGTGAAAGTGCCTTTGACGTGGACTTGGACCGTGCCATAGAATTGATCAAGGCCAAACAAAAAGCTGATGCCCCCATTGCCAACTACGAGGGCAAAGAGGTCACAAAGGGCGTGGGCAGGTTTGGGCCTTTCATCAAATGGGACGGGATGTTCATCAATGTGAACAAAAAATACGATTTTGACAATCTTGGTCAATCGGATATTGCTGAACTGATAGAGGCCAAAAAAATAAAGGAGGCCGAAAAACTGGTCCAGGAATGGCCCGAAGAAAAAATTAGGATTGAAAAAGCCCGTTGGGGCAGACATAATATTATTAAGGGCAGAATCAAGGTGGAGCTTTCCAAAGATGTGGATGCTGCCAAGATTACCCTGGAAGAGGCACAGGCCCTTCTGGAAAAGAAGACCCCTAAAAAGAAAACAAAGGCGAAAGCAAAAAAATAAATGGCATTCGATTTTTTGGTACCGGTCAGCGACAAGGTACTGGCCTATTCAGAACTTCTCCCACCCCAGGCCCTGGGAAAAAACATCCATAAGCATACCGAAAAAAAAGGACTCCCTGTTTTTGCGAACGCAACAGTGGCCATCTTCGCGGTAAATGAATCCCGAAACGCATTTGAGAAAAAACCGGAACCCTTGGATGTGGATGAAATCCGTATCCAACTCTATCGGCTAATGATGGGGAATTGGAATTCCACTATCCTGGATATCGGTAATATTGAGGAGGGAGAAACTGTGGAGGACACTTATTTTGTGGTCAAGGAAGTTGTGGCCGGACTATTGGAAGAAAAAATCATACCTATTATAATAGGGGCCACCCAAGACCTTACCTTTCCCACGTATAGGGCTTTTGATAATATTAGGGACATGGTCAATTTGGTGTCCATAGACAGCCGTTTTGATTTTGGGGAGGACGAGGAGCTCATTTCCTCGCACTCCTATATGAGTAGGATCATCACCGACAAACCCAACAATCTTTTTAATTTTTCCAACATAGGTTATCAAAGTTATTTTAATGCACAGGAGGAAATCGATCTCATGGAGCGTTTGTTTTTTGATGCCTATCGCCTTGGGGATATCGCTGCGGACATTTCGTTGGCCGAACCTGTTTTGAGAAGCTCCCATATAGTGAGCTTGGATCTAAGGGCCATTCGCGCAGGGGAAATGGGATTGCACAAAAACTTTTCGCCCAACGGATTTACAGGGAGGGAGATTTGTGCCATTGCCCGTTATGCCGGAATTAGCGACAAGGTTTCCCTGTTTGGTATATACGAAGGGGAAAACTCCAACCAGGCCTTCCAGATGATCGCACAGATCATTTGGTACTTTATAGAAGGGATCAGCTTTAGGATCACGGAATTCCCAAGTTCAAAAAGTGAGGACTTTACCAAGTTCACCGTGCCCACGGATACGGAAGAACTTGTTTTCTACAAAAGCCATATAACCGAACGGTGGTGGGTGGAAGTTCCATCAATTTTGCCGGAACATACTAAAACAAATTCAGCGGCGTTATTACCATGCACTGAGGGGGACTATTTGGACGCATGTAACCAGAAGATTCCCGAAAGGTGGTTTAAAGCTTACAGAAAGGGCTTTAACTGAACAAATTAAATTTAGAGCATTAACTGTTTTTACACAATAATTTGTCCAAAAATCAGTTTTGAGAGTAAGAATTTTGTGTAGCACAGTTTAAAAATCTTAAATCGAAAATTTAACCTAAAGTATGAGAAAGCTATTCTTGTCATCTCTTGCAATTGTTTTTTTACTCGCCAGTTGCGGGTCAAAAACAAGATCGAAAGGTGAACTCGTTGGAGCCAAAGGAAAAAAATGGTATCCAGAGAAACCCTACGGAATGGAACTGATTCCACGCGGCTCCTACGTGATGGGTAAGGCTGAAGAGGATCAAGCAAAAGTATTGAACGCTCCCACAAGAACGGTTACCGTGCGTTCCTTTTATATGGACGACACGGAGATCACCAATAGTGAGTACCGACAATTTGTGGAATGGGTGAAAGATTCCATTACCAGAACCAAATTGGCCATCCTGGCAGATGAGTTGGGATTGGGACCAGAAGATGAAGGTATTGGGGAATACGCCTTTAAGGATACCGATACCTCCAGAATTACCGTTTACGAAAAATATATGCTCGACAATTATGCCGGTTTAGGAGAAACCGGTTACGAAGGTCGGGCCTTAAATACTGAAGTGTCTTTGGTATGGGATACCTCTGAATACCCGGATGAGTACTATGCCGAGGTAATGGATTCCATTTACTTGCCGGAAGAAGAGAGCTATAACGGCCTTAGAAGCATTGATGTGACCCAATTGCGCTATAAGTACAATTGGATGGACATTGAAGCCGCCGCAAGAGCCAAAAAAGGAAGAAGAAAAGACTTCATTAAACAAGAAGAACTGGAAATCTACCCAGACACCACTGTTTGGATCAAGGATTTCGAGTATTCTTATAATGAACCCATGCACAATGATTATTTTTGGCATGATGCCTACAGTGACTACCCGGTTGTGGGAGTTAACTGGATGCAGGCCAAAGCCTTTTGTAATTGGAGAACCAAGTTCAAAAATGACGATCAAAAAGCGCGCGGTAAACAATTCGTGAACCAGTTTAGGTTGCCCACCGAAGCGGAATGGGAATATGCTGCCCGTGGAGGAATTGAAGGAGGAACCTATCCTTGGGGTGGTCCTTATGTGATTAGTGATACGGGTTGTTTTATGGCTAACTTTAAGCCGCAGCGTGGAGATTACGCCGCAGATGCAGCACTCTATACAGTAGAGGCCAAGTCCTATGAACCCAACGATTACAACCTATATAATATGGCTGGTAATGTGGCGGAGTGGACAAGCTCCAGCTTCGATCAAGGAGCCTACGAATATCTTTCTACCATGAACCCAAATATTGGGTCTGGTCAGAACCAAAGAAAAGTGATTCGTGGAGGATCTTGGAAAGACGTTGCTTATTTCTTGCAAGTAAGTACACGTGATTACGAATACCAGGATTCCGCACGTAGCTATATTGGATTCAGAACCGTCCAGGATTATATGGGCGAGGAAGATTCCACCAACGGTAGAAGAAACGGGTTACCTTCTGCAAGATAAATTAAGAAAGAGAGCATTATATAAACCAGTAACCAAATACTTATTTATATAACTTAATTAAAACTAGAATTATGGCACAGTCAAAATCAACAAAAAAGCTGTTTAACATGGCCTACGGCCTTGGGGCATCGGTAGTAATTATTGGTGCACTATTTAAAATCCTTCACTGGGAATTTGGACCACTGAACGGGGGGTTACTTCTTGCTATCGGACTAATTACTGAGGCATTGATTTTTGCTATCTCTGCGTTTGAACCAGTAGATGACGAGTACGATTGGTCTTTGGTGTATCCAGAATTGGCCAATGGTCAATCTAAAGGAAACAAGAATGACGCGAAGCAAGCTAAGGAAGCTGAGGGTCTTCTTTCCAGAAAATTGGATGATCTATTGAAAGAAGCGAATATCGATTCTGAGTTGTTCTCCAGCTTGGGTGATAGCATCAAGAGTTTTGAGGGAGCTGCAAAAAACATCGCTCCTACCACAGATGCGATCCAACACACTAAGAAGTATTCTGAAGAGTTGTCCCATGCTGCCGCTCAAATGGAGTCTTTGAACAGCTTGTACAAAGTACAATTGGAAAGCGCTAGCCGTCAAGCTTCCATCAACGAGGAAGTAGTACAGAATGCCGGAGCTCTTAAAGAGCAAATGGAATCTTTGGCCACCAACCTATCTTCTTTGAACGGAGTATATGGAGGTATGCTTTCTGCCATGAGCAAAAACTAATTAGGGTTGAATTGATATACCAAACCCCAGATCAAATTAATTATTAATTCTAATTAGATAAAAAACATGGCATCAGGAAAACAGACACCACGTCAGAAGATGATCAACCTTATGTACTTGATCTTCATCGCGATGTTGGCATTAAATATGAGCAAGGAGGTTCTCGCTGCATTCGGTTTGATGAATGCTAAACTGGAGACTTCCAACGAAAAAGCCGAAGCTAACAACTTAGCGTACTTTGAAGGTCTTGGGACCAAGGCATCTGAAGATGCGATCAAGTACGGCCCGTTGTATGAAAAGGCTCAAGAAGTGCAAAAATTATCCCAAGAGTACTATGAGTACTTGGAGGAGTTGAAAAAGGGAATGTTGGCCGATCAAGAGGATCCCAATAACTATGTGGTTATGGACAAGTCCGACTACTTGGACAACCTATTCTTTAAAGGCGATAACCTAAAGCCCGAAGGGCAAAAGTTTTTGGATGGTGTGACCAATTATAGGGAAAAAATATTGGCTGCCCTTCCAGAAAACATGTCCGAGATCAAAGGCGCTGTTCAAACCCGTTTTGAAACCGGTGATGCGAATGGCAAGGTTGAAAGACAAAGAGATGGGGTAAAAGTAGATTGGATGAACTATCACTTTGAAGGATACCCATTGGTAGCCTCTTTGACCAAAGTGACGCAGTTGCAGGCAGATATTATGTCTACAGAGCAAGAAGTATTGAAAGGACTTTTGGAAGGTAACTTGACTGAAGCCGTTTCCTTGAAGAATTTTGCAACTTCCTTGTCCGCTTCCAAAACTGCTTTTTACACAGGTGAAAAGTACGATGGTAAGATCATCATCAGTAAAACCGATAACTCTTCAAAGCCAGTTAGGGCCGAGTTGAAGTTGGATGGCAGAAACCTTACTGCTGATAAAGATTATGTATTGGAAGAAGGTGGTATCAAATTGTTGATCAGTGCCGGAGCTGCCGGTGACCACACTATTTCAGGTACCATGTTCTTTATGCAGGATGGTGAGGAGATTCCTGTAGAAGTGAACAACACTTTTGCAACTATTACCAAGCCTAATGCTGCTGTAATCTCTGCTGATAAAATGAATGTTGTTTACCGTGGTGTGGCCAACCCAATGACCATCTCCATTCCTGGTATTCCAGATAACAAAGTACGTGCCAATGCTCCTGGTCTTACCAGAAGAAGTGGTAGTAACTATGTGATGAATCCAGGTACCGGTAGAACAGTTACCATTACCGCTTCTGGAACTTTGCCTGATGGTAAAGGTATCTCTACCAAGTCTGAGTTTAGGATCAAGGATATCCCAAGACCAGGTGGTACGGTACGTGGTGAGGCAGGAAGCGTTAAAATGCCAAGAAGAAACCTTGAGATTTCTACTGTTGGCGCTATGTTGGAAGACTTTGATTTTGATTTGAACCTTGCCGTTAGCGGATTTAAGTTCAAAGTGCCAGGTCAGCCTACCATTAACGTAAACGGTAACAAATTGGACGGAAGAGCCAAGTCTGCCTTGAAAAGGGCCAAGCGTGGCGATGCTGTTCAGATTTTCGATATCAAAGCGTATATCACCAACAACAGAACCTACAAGTTGAAGAAGGTTTCTCCAGTTGTTGTTGAGCTTACAAACTAATAAAGTATAGAAGTGATCATGAATTGGAAAAATGCATTAATCATTGGAGCGTTGGCTTTGGCTCCCGTATCCATGCTGGGACAGGCAAATATCTTAAATGCCAAATTGCCCCAGGACATAGGGAAGAAGACCGAAGCTCAAATTGAACAGGACAATGACGCCCCCTTGGATTATGGGTATGTGGATGACCGCGATATCCTTTGGTCCAAGACCATTTGGGAAGTGATTGACCTAGATGAGCGTGTTAACTTTCCATTGTACTACCCAACCGATACCATTGGTATTGGAGCGGACAGAAGGTCTTTGTACCACGTGCTGATGAAAAACATCAGAAATGGGAAACTGACCGAAGTGTACACGGATTCGTATTTTACTGAAAAACGAACCCTGGAAGACTTGGGCGCTACATTGAGCAAGGTGGATACCACCGACCTTGGATACGAACAATTGAACGCCGGGGAGCAGATTTCTGCGGAATTTATAAACCAAAGGGATTTGACTGCCGCTGATATTGAAGAGTATCGCATCAAGGGAATGTGGTATTTTGACAAGCGTCAAGGAGAGTTGAAGTACCGACTATTGGGGATTGCCCCAGTGGCCCCGGACGTAAACTTTATTGATGACGAGTCTGTAGATCCAGGCGAAAACAAAGTAGAGCTGTTCTGGGTATGGTATCCTGCCGCCCGTCAAGTGCTACATGAAGCCAAGGTCTATAACCAACGTAATTCCGCACGTCCCATTTCCTTTGATATGCTGTTGAACGCACGTCGTTTCAATGGAGTTATCTACAAGGAGGACAATGTACACGGCGACCGCGAGATAGACGATTACATTTTTGACAACGCACTGTTCCAATTGTTGGAGGCCAAACGAATAAAAGAGGTCATCCGAGATAGGGAGCAGGATATGTGGGCGTATTAAATGATGCCCGGTTTTTAAAGGCCTTTGGCCGCATAAAAACCGATGGCAGAATTAATCCCGAATTTATTCGGGATACCCCCAAAATAATTTTCCAATTCTATACAGTAAAACGCCGCACGAAAGTGCGGCGTTTTTTGATTTTCACAAATCATTCAATAGTTAAATGAAAAACGGTCCAAAACTCTAAACATCCAACCACCTAGCAATCCAAAAGTCGGGCAATCCAACAACTATTAATACCTTAGCCCAATGTTGGATTATTTAGTAGTTGGCCTCGGACTTGCCGGAATCTCCTTTTGCGAAACCCTTGAAAAAGCGGGAAAGACATTCCGTGTTATTTCCGACAATTCCCAACAATCTTCCTTGGTGGCCGGCGGGATGTACAACCCCGTTATACTCAAACGCTTTACGCTGGCCTGGAAAGCCGAGGAGCAGTTGGGGTTGGCAATGCCTTTTTACGTAAATCTGGAATCCAAGTTGGGGGTAAAGTTGGACTATAAGGTGAGGGTGCTCCGCAAGTTCGCATCCATTGAGGAACAGAACCTTTGGTTTGAGGCGGCGGACAAACCGGGACTGGAAAATTTTATGTCCACCAAGATTCAAGAAAACAAAAACCCTGGCTTGCATGCCCCGTACGGTTTTGGGGAGGTGCTGCACACGGGTCGTATTGATACCACTGCACTGCTGTCGTCCTATGCGGAATATTTGGAGAAAAAGGGCGCTCTCCAGCTTTCCACTTTCGATTTTACCCATTTTAACGCCTCCTCGGACCATATTTCCTATGAAACCATCAACGCCAAGCAAATTGTTTTTTGCGAAGGCTATGGGCTTAAAAACAACCCATTTTTTGGCTATTTACCACTAAATGGCACCAAGGGGGAGCTTTTGACCATTAAAGCGCCTGATTTCAAGGAGAAAAATGTGATCAAGTCGGGAGTGTTTACCATCCCATTGGGAAATGATATGTACAGGGTTGGAGCCACTTATAAATGGAAGGATAAAACCAATATCCCAACGGAAGAGGCCAAATCCCAACTCTTGGAAAAGTTGGAAACCTTCCTAAAATGTGATTTTGAGATTGTGAATCATGTTGCAGGAATTAGACCCACGGTTGTGGATAGGCGACCTCTAGTGGGGCAACATCCGTTACACAAAAATTTATATGTCCTAAATGGTTTCGGTTCGCGGGGAGTTATGATTGCGCCATATGCTTCTGGGCAACTCTTCAACCATATTGAAAATAATCAGCATCTTGACACTGAGATCAACATCCAACGTTTTACCAAAAAATATTACTCCAGCTGACCCTCAACCTGATTGGGTTCGTACTTAAAAAAGAAATTGATCCAGATATTTCGGGACAATCTTATGATCACTGGCAAGAAAACAATCAAGGTCGCCACAATAGAAATAAAAGTGCCCACCAAAGAGGCGCCCAAAATCAAATAGGAAATCACAAAGGCTGCGGTGGCAAATGCTATCCCAACAGCATAGCTAACGTACATGGAGCCGTAGAAGAACGAGGGTTCTATTTTGTATTTGGTATGGCAATGGCTACAGCGTTCGTGCATCTTGAACAATTGCGCTAGCGCATAGGGATTAGGGTTCTCATACATGCTCTCTTCATGGCACTTAGGGCAACTTCCTGTTAAAATACTGTAGAGTTTGTTTCCTTTTTTTAACATTTGCAAGGCTTTTGACAAAAGTAAGATTTGTAGCTGTTTTTTAGGGCTTAACCACAATACCAAAAGTCGATTTTAACATAATGATTTTTTATTACAGAAATGCTTAATATCCATAACCTTTCAGTTGCTTTTGGTGGCGAATATCTTTTTGAGGAAATCGCCTTCCGCTTAAATGGCGGTGATCGCGTGGGTCTTATCGGAAAGAATGGGGCTGGGAAATCAACCTTGCTTAAACTGTTGTCCAAGGAAATGGCACCGGACACAGGTACCATAGCTACAGAGAAAGATATCAAGATTGGGTTTTTGAAACAGGATATCGATTTTGAACAAGGTAGAACCGTTTTGGAAGAATCCTATCAGGCATTTGCAGAAATCAAGGCCCTGGAACTACAACTGGAAAAAATCAACCAAGAATTGGCTGAACGAACCGATTATGAAAGTGACGGGTACAACCAGCTGATGGTAGATTTGACCGATGTGACGCATAGATATGAGATTCTGGGAGGCTACAACTATCAAGGGGATACAGAAAAGGTCTTGATTGGCCTCGGTTTTAAAAGGGAAGATTTTAACAAGCTCACCGATACATTTTCCGGTGGCTGGCGAATGCGCATTGAGTTGGCCAAACTCCTTCTCCAGAATAACGATGTGCTGCTGTTGGATGAGCCTACCAACCACTTGGATATTGAATCCATCATTTGGTTGGAGCAGTTTCTGAAAAACTACCCCGGTGCGGTTGTGATTGTTTCCCACGATAAAATGTTCCTGGACAATGTAACCAATAGGACCATTGAAATTTCCCTGGGTAGAATATATGATTACAACAAGCCCTACTCCAAGTTTTTGGAACTGCGGAAGGAAATCAAGGAGCAGCAACTAAACGCTCAAAAAAATCAGGAGAAACAAATTCAGCAGACAGAAAGGCTCATCGAAAAATTTAGGGCCAAGGCTTCAAAAGCTTCCATGGCACAGTCGCTGATCAAAAAGCTGGACAAAATTGATCGCATAGAAGTGGATGAAGAAGATCACAGCGTAATGAATGTCCGCTTCCCCGTGTCCGTTACTCCGGGAAAGGTGGTGGCCGAACTGGAGAACCTGTCCAAAAGTTACGGTGAAAAAGAGGTTCTTAAGGATATTGACCTTTTGGTGGAACGCGGGAGCAAAACGGCTTTTGTGGGTCAAAACGGGCAAGGAAAGACCACCTTGGCCAAGATTATGGTGGGCGAATTGGAGCATGGGGGTAGCGTAAAAATTGGTCACAACGTGCAAATAGGATATTTCGCCCAAAATCAGGCGGAGTATTTGGATGGTGGCAAGACCATTTTGGATACCATGATTGATGCCGCAAACGAAAGCAACAGAAGTAAGGTAAGGGACATTTTGGGCTCTTTTCTTTTTCGGGGAGATGAGGTGGACAAATATGTAAAAGTACTATCTGGGGGAGAGCGCAACCGGTTGGCCCTGGCCAGGATGTTGCTCCAACCGTTTAACGTGTTGGTCATGGACGAACCCACAAACCACCTCGATATTAAATCCAAAAACGTGCTGAAGCAGGCCTTGAAAAGCTTTGAGGGCACCTTGGTTTTGGTATCGCACGACAGGGATTTTCTTCAAGGTCTGACAGATAGGGTATACGAATTCCGAAATGGGAACATCAAGGAATATCTTGGCGATATTGATTTTTATTTGGAACAACGCAAGGCGGAGGATTTCAGAAAAATAGAAAAGGGCGAGGAAATCATCAAGACCCAAAAGGAAAAGCCTAAGGAGAATGATTATCAGACCCAAAAAAGGCTTAAGTCGTTAAAGAACAAATTGAGCGGTGTGGAAAAGAAGATTTCCGGGTTGGAAAAGGAAATCGCTGCCATTGACCATGATTTGCTCATGGATTACGACACTACTATAGCCAAGCCCGGTTTTTTTGACGAATACCAGGGAAAAAAGGACCAGTTGGAAACCTTGATGGCCGATTGGGAAAGGATTTCCGGGGATTTGGAGAACTTGACCTAGATAAGTGCACATGGCACTTCACCACATATTTCGCGTATTTCACAACAAATAGGCCCAACTACACCTATTTAATTTGTAGGATATGCCATTCCTAGCTTAATTTGTAAGGAAATTCTTATAATCTGAATTTAACCCCATGAAGAGAACATCCATTTTGTGCTTTTTGATTCTTTGTACGACTGCTGTGCTTTCCTATGGAAATGTGACCGCTAAGGAGAAGGCTGCACTTATGGATCTATATCACAATACCAAAGGCGAGAGCTGGAAAGTTTCCTGGGACTTAAACACCCCAGTTGACTCTTGGAAAGGTGTGGAGGTGAAAGATGGACATGTGGTAGGATTGAATCTCTTTATGAACAATTTGAATGGGATTCTTCCTGAAAGCATTGGGAAGTTAAAACATCTGACCCATCTGAACCTGGCTTTTAACAGCATCACGGGAGTTTTACCCAAGGATATTGTAAAATTGCAGAATCTGAAGGTGCTGCGTTTGGAAATGAACCGGATTAAAGGTGCGTTGCCCACAGGTATTGGACAATTAAAGGAACTTAGGGTGTTTTCCATGTTCAACAACTTTTTGAGTGGTTCCATTCCACCCACTTTTGGCGAACTAAAACATCTAAAAGAATTGAATTTATCCAGTAACAATTTAAAGGGCATCATACCAAAATCTATTGGAAACCTCACCAAATTGGAAGCACTGGGATTGTTTGAGAACAGTCTAGAAGGAACCATTCCGGAGGAAATGGGCAATTTGTCCCAACTCAAGGAGCTAGTCTTGGCCAACAACCAACTTGGCGGTGAAATACCTTCAGAATTTGGACAATTGGCCAGTTTGAAAATACTACAGTTACAGAATAATAGATTCAATTCCTATAAGGGTTTACAGGAAATGGATACAAGACAGTTTTTGGTCTTTGATACCGATGAAAAATCCTTGAACCCCAAATTCAATGAAATTCAACTGCAACGTACGCGAATGGCAGATACAAAATTTGAAGATGTTGACGATAATGAGTAGTTAGTTATACTTTAGTTTGTTTGGTTTGGGGATACAGGCGTGTATCCCCTTTTTTGTTTCATTCTTTCCCCATATGTGTTAACATTTATGAAATATTTAACCTAGCAAAGCAGCCTTTGCAAATAGCTTTGCAAAGACTAATTCTATTACCAACACATGCGTAAGCTTATTTTATCGGCCGTTGCTGGGGCCATGGTCATATTCCTGTCCATTTTTTTAGCAAGGATGATCGCGGGGAGCAAAACCAACAGAAGACCCCCTTCGCAAAAAGTGGTGAAAACCGTATTTGTGGATACGGTGAAGAACACCACCATACCCATTGTGGTTCCTGCCAATGGAAATCTAAGGGCCAAGAAAAGGGTGGAACTTTTTTCGGAAGTTCAAGGAGTTTTTCGTTCCGGGAGTAAACTGTTTAGGACGGGCCAGGAGTACAATTCAGGTCAAACCTTGATTCGAATCGATGCCAATGAATACTATGCCTCGGTTCAATCGGCCAAGAGCAACCTGTACAATCTGCTCACCTCCATTATGCCCGATTTAAGACTGGACTATCCAGAGATCTATCCAAAATGGCTGCAATACCTCAATGGATTTGATCTTGACAAAACAACCCCCAAATTACCTGGGATGGACTCGGAAAAGGAAAAATTCTTTGTTTCCGGTAGGGGAATCATATCTAGCTACTACAACGTAAAAAATTTAGAACAACGTTTGTCCAAATACACCATTTCTGCCCCGTTCAACGGTGTGCTTACCGATGCATTGGTGACCGAGGGCACTTTGATCAGGGTAGGACAAAAGTTAGGGGAATTCATAAGCACTGGGGTCTACGAACTGGAGGTGTCCGTTAGCAAAACCTATGGTGATTATTTAACCGTAGGCAAGCAGGTGGAACTCAGTAATCTGGAAAAAACCACCAAGTACCAGGGCAAAGTGGCCAGGGTCAACGGTAGGGTAGACCAGAACTCCCAGACCATAACGGTCTACATAGAAGTAAGTGGCGATCATTTAAAGGAAGGCCAATATCTGGAGGCCAATTTGGAGGCCCGCGAAGAGCCCAATGCCATTGAAGTGGACCGATCGCTCTTGTTGGAAAACAACCAGTTGTTTGTGGTTAGGGATTCCATTTTGGACGTAATCGACGTTCAGCCCGTCTATTTTAGTGATAAAAAAGTGGTGCTAAAAAATGTACCGAATGATGAGGTCATCGTTTCCAAGGCCGTCACCGGTGCCTACACGGGAATGGTGGTAAAAGTTTTTGACGGAGACAATTCCAAAAAGACGAGGTCGTGAGAAAGGTCATTTCCTATTTTATAAAATACCATGTTGCCGTAAATGTGATCATTTTGGCCTTTTTCATCTTTGGAATAGTGGGGGCACTTTCATTAAAATCCTCATTTTTTCCCTTGGTGGATTCGCAAAATGTGCTGATCAGCATTGCCTATCCCGGAGCATCGCCGCAGGAGGTGGAAGAAGGAATTGTGCTAAAAATTGAGGATAACCTCAAGGGCTTGCAAGGTGTTGAACGGGTTACCTCCACTTCACGTGAAAATAGTGGAAGCATCAATGTGGAAATTGAAAAGGGCAGGGATATCGATTTTATGCTCTTGGAAGTCAAAAATGCTGTGGACCGTGTACCCACTTTTCCCAGCGGAATGGAGCCATTGGTGGTATCCAAACTCGAAGCCGTAAGGCCTACGATCAGTTTTGCCGTAAGTGGGGAGAACATCCCTTTGGCTACCTTAAAACAGATTGGGCGCCAAATAGAAAATGATCTACGGGCCATTGAGGGAATTTCCCAGATTGAGATATCGGGCTATCCCGATGAAGAAATTGAAATTGCCGTAAACGAGAACAGTTTATTGGCCTATAACCTGTCTTTTAACGAAGTGGCACAGGCGGTTACCAATGCCAATATCTTGGTTACAGGTGGGAATATCAAGACCAATTCCGAGGAATACCTGATTCGTGCCAACAATCGCTCTTATTATGGCGATGAACTTTCCAATGTTATTGTACGGGCAGATGCAGCCGGGCGTACCGTACGCTTACGGGATGTTGCCACCATACGTGACCGTTTCTCCGAGACTCCCAATGCGTCCTATCTCAATGGGGAATTGTCCGTAAATGTCACGGTGACCAGTACCAATACCGAAGATTTAATCGGTTCCGCAGAAGCGGTGAAGGAGTACGTGGCCGATTTCAACAAAAATTACACCAATGCCCAATTGGAAGTAATAAGTGATTACTCCAAGACGCTTACCCAGCGTACGGACCTATTAACGGAAAATGCCATAATTGGGATGATTTTGGTATTGGTTTTTTTGTCACTTTTCCTCAATACCAGATTGGCATTTTGGGTGGCCTTTGGATTGCCCATTGCCTTTTTGGGAATGTTTGTTTTTGCACCCATGCTCAACGTGACCATAAATGTGCTTTCCCTATTTGGGATGATCATTGTAATCGGGATTTTGGTGGATGATGGTATTGTGATTGCAGAAAATATCTATCAACATTACGAAAAGGGGAAATCCCCCATAAAGGCCGCAATAGATGGTACGATGGAGGTTATACCCCCTATTCTTTCGGCGATCATTACCACGATTCTCGCCTTTTCCCTGTTCCTCTTCCTGGACGGGCGTATTGGGGATTTCTTTAGTGAAGTTTCCGTAATTGTTATTCTGACCCTTGTGGTATCCCTGATTGAGGCCCTCATCATCCTTCCGGCCCACTTGGCCCATTCCAAGGCCCTTCGGCCTAAAAGTCAGGACCCTACCACAAGTCTCGGCAGGATTTTTGCCAAATTACGGGTCATCAACAAAATGGGCGATAAGGCCATGGCCTATATGAGGGATAACTGGTATAGTCCTGCCTTGAAATTTGCCTTGAACTATAAGTTTTTTACGTTCTCGCTGTTTTTTATGGCCCTGGTGCTGACATTTGGCTCCGTTGGAGGAGGCATCATCAGAACGGCTTTTTTCCCAAGAATAGCTAGCGATAGGATTGCGGTGGAATTACAAATGCCCAACGGGACCAACGAAAAGGTTACGGATTCCATCATAAGTATGATCCAGGACAAGGCCGAAATCGTCAATCAACAATTAACAGAAGAATATTTGAAGGGCACGGATAAGGTATTGTATGAAAACATGCTAAAAACTTTGGGTCTGGGATCTTCAACCGCTACTTTGATCATTAATCTGTTGCCGGGGGAAGAACGCCCCGATGAAATTGTTTCCAGTATGGTCACTGGTAGGCTAAGGGAACTTGTGGGACCTGTAATAGGCGTGGAAAGTCTGATTTATGGTTCCGGGGGGAATTTCGGGGGAGACCCAGTTTCAGTATCCCTTTTAGGCAATAATATCGATGAACTTAAAGCAGCGAAGCAAGAGTTGAAAACAGCCATGTTGAACAATGCACTCCTTAAGGATGTGGCGGACAATGATCCTGCTGGTATTAAGGAAATTAGGTTGGAGCTCAAGGAAAATGCCTATTTGTTGGGATTGGATCTTAGAACGGTCATGAATCAGGTTCGGGCTGGATTTTTTGGTGCGCAAGCCCAACGTTTTCAGCGAGGCCAGGACGAAATCAGGGTTTGGGTACGCTATGATAGGACAAATCGTTCGTCCATCAATGATTTGGATGATATGCGAATTTTAACCCCAACTGGCGATCGTGTTCCCTTGAAGGAAATCGCAACCTATTCCATAGAACGGGGTGATGTGGCGGTCAACCACCTGGATGGACAACGTGAAATCCAAATTTCTTCTGATTTGGCCAATCCCGAGACCACCAGCGCCATAGACATCATGACTTGGATTAAAAATGACGTCATGCCCGATATTTTGTCCAAGAACCCATCCATAACACCATCGTATGAGGGCCAGAACCGGGAACGAAACAAATTTCAAAACTCACTTAAATTTGCAGGCCTCACAGTATTGATTTTAATCTTTATAACCATCGCTTTTACCTTTAGGAGCTTTAGTCAGCCACTGTTGTTGTTGTTGCTTGTACCTTTTAGTCTCACCGCAGTGGGTTGGGGACATTGGATCCATAATTTCCCGATCAATATCCTATCCCTATTGGGAATCATTGCGCTCATCGGTATTATGGTGAACGATGGATTGGTGCTCATTGGGAAGTTCAATAACAACCTGCGGGATGGGTTAAACTTTGATGATGCCCTTTATGAAGCAGGCCGATCTAGGTTCAGGGCCATTTTCCTGACTTCGATCACCACCATAGCTGGATTGGCCCCCTTACTATTGGAAAAAAGCAGACAAGCCCAGTTCCTAAAGCCCATGGCACTTTCCATCGCATACGGAATTGGCTTTGCCACAGTACTCACCCTGTTGATGCTGCCCATATTCCTGTCCTTTGGAAATCAGATAAAAGTATTTACCAAGCAATTATGGACCGGTGAAAAAGCCACGCGCGAGGAAGTGGAACGATCCATCCGTGAGAGGAATGAGGAAGCAGATATGATCGGTGATGGTCTATATGGCAAAAACGGGAGTACAACGCATCTGGGAGAAGAAGAGCCCCAGGAAGTTTTAGAAGGCACATTAGAATGAAATATCATATTACAATCCCACTACTTTTATTGTCGGTAGGTATGGGCATTGCCCAAGAGCAAACCTTGAGTAAAGAGGAAGCTATAGATTTAACCTTGGCCAACAATTTGGGGATTCAAGTGGCCAGGAATACACAAAGAATTGACGATAACAACGCAGATCTACTCAATTCTGGGTATTTACCAACGTTAACGGCCAATGCAGGAGGTTCCATAGATCGCCAGAACACCGAGGGACAATTGGGAAATGGCGATTCGCGGACAGCAGATGGGGTAGAGACCCGCAGATACAATGCTTCCTTAAATCTCAATTATACCTTGTTTGATGGCTTGGGCCGCCACTACAACTATAAAAGTTTTAAGGAACGATCCCAGCAGTCCGAGTTGGAAGTACAACAGACCATAGAGAATACCATTCTCCAATTGTTCACTGTATATTATGAGGTGGCCAGATTAACGGAAAACACCCAAAATTTGGAGCAGGCCCTGGAGATATCCAAGGAACGGCTCAAAAGGGCGGAATATCAATTTGATTATGGCCAAAATACGGGATTGGATGTACTGAATGCCGAGGTGGATATCAACACCGACAGCATTAATCTCATTAACTCAAGACAGCAATTGCGCAATACCATGCGTGATCTAAACCTGATTTTGAACAGGGAATTGTCCACCACTTTTATGGCCGATACCACGGTCAACTTTGTATCGGGTTTGGAAATGGAATCCATTCACAATGAGGCCAAGGAAAACAACATCAGACTACGGATTGCCGAAAAGGAAATCAGCATCAACAAGCTAAATTACAAGGCGGCCAAGGGAGGTTATTTGCCCACCATTGGGCTTACTGGGTCTTACGGGTGGAACGAATCCAACAATAACAGCCCTTTGGCATTTGTGATCCAAAACACGGCCACAGGAGTTTCCGGGGGCATCAACCTTACCTGGAACCTATTTGATGGTGGAAGAACCATAACCAGTGTAAAAAACACCAAAATTGGTTATGAAAACCAAGAGTTGTTGGAAAAACAGATTGCCCTTGAGGTGGAAAGGGATATCCGCAATGCTTGGGACAGCTATACCAATGCCTTGTACGTGCTGGAAGTGCAGGAAAAAAACCTGCAAACCACATTGGACAATTTTAATAGGACGGACGAACGCTATAAATTGGGGCAAATCACCTCTATTGAGTTTAGACAGGCCCAGTTAAACCTGTTGAACGCCGAATTGGCCCAAAGTCAGGCCAAATACAGCGCCAAACTGGCCGAGCTGCAGATGCTTCAAGTAAGTGGTCAGTTGCTGAACGTGGATTTTTAGTCATACCTTGGCGTATGTGGGGTGTTGCACCCTATGCTTCTAAATGTAGGTGCATATCATGTTCGAACATTTCTTTCAATGTCCTTATTGCTGGGAAGAAATATCATTTCTTTTGGACACCTCCGTGGGTCAACAAACCTATGTGGAAGATTGCGAAGTATGCTGCAATCCCATAGAAGCCCGGGTGGTATTCGAAAATGGGAACTTGCTGCAGTTTGAGCCTATGGAATTGGGTCAATAAACCTTAATCCATCTCCAAAATCTGAAGATAATCATTGTTCTTGGCCAGGATAATCCCGGTTCTCCTATCAGGAAGCTGTAAAAATGATGCCGCAGCAACCTCACCGGTAATATAAAGTCCACTTTGATGGGGCATTTGTGCCTTAAAATTTCCTTTGCCGTTACCCAGTAGCACTAATCCATATCCAGCGTCCTGTCTTGGTGTCTCCACTTCAAAACCGAACAGATTGCCCAGAAGCATGATGTCTTTATGGCCATCCTGGTCAAAATCGGAAGTTAGGATTTCCCGAACACTGGTTTGCTGTGCCAATATTGGCAACCTATATGCCTTGAATTGGGCGTTGCCCGTATTCTCAAAATAAGTGGAGGCAAAATTTTGTGCCTGTAAATGAAGTGCAGATGCCAGATTTTCGGAGCCGTACACTTCTTCCAGGCTTGCCGATGCAAAATCGTGATAGGTTGGGAACTTTTTCTTGATAAATGGCATTTGATTGGAACTGCATTCCCGTCCACGCAAGGGAAACTCCTGGCCTTCTTGATGATATCCCAAAACGATATCCAATGAACCGGTACCGTCAAAATCCTTGGCATAGACTTCAAAGGGGGCGGTTACCGAAGCCTGATATTTGCTATTAAGCCCAAGATTGCCCGCAATAATGTCCAAGTCCCCATCTTGGTCCATATCTGCGAGTTCCACGTTGAACCACCAACCGGATTGATCATGGATTCCAATACTTTCGGAGATATCCAGAAAGGAACCTCTGTTGTTCTTCAAAATTTTTATGGGCATCCATTCCCCAACAATAACAAGGTCCGCCGTGCCGTCCCCATCCATATCGCCCCAAGCGGCATCGGTAACCATACCCAAATGCTCCAAGGTTGGGTCAGCAATTTGGGTAAAACGAATATTCCCGTTTTTGGAATCGTTTCTCCATAGACTACTGACTCCAGAGTAGGGATATTTTCCTGGTTGTTGGCGACCACCTATAAATAGATCTAGGTCCCCATCCTGGTCAACATCATAAGGTCGAACAACAGCTCCGCTATATGCAAAATGGCTCCCAAACGGATTTTGTACCTTTTGGAAAACACCATTGTTGTTTTGATAGATTCTATCCGCATACCCTTTGGAACCTGTCGGATGCTCGTTGCTGCCACTGACCACATATAGATCTTGATCTCCGTCTTGGTCAATATCCAGAAAAATTGCATCTACATCTTCATGGGATTTATCCATATCAAGATGTTTTTGATCCTTTTTTTCAAATTTCCCTTGAGCGGTTTGAACGTAAATTGCTCCAGATTTATCCTTGGCACCACCTATATAAAAGTCATCCAACCCATCCTTGTTGATATCCCCCACGGCCAAGGCGGGTCCATCCTGTGACATTTTGTGTGGTAAAAGGCTCTCCAGCTCAAAATCATCATAGTTACTTTCAGTATGTTGGTGGGAGATTTCAGTCTGTTCGGTTATATCCTTAAATGGGATGGATCCTTCCGTATTTTTTTTGTTTTGAAAATCAGCGTCCTCATAGGCCAGAACCAGTTTTCGGTTGACAGGAATTTCAGAAAGGGTCTGGGTCTTGCCATCAGGCCATGTAACTAATACTTGCTTTATTTCGGTCAGATTTCCAAGTCCAAAATGAAGCAGCGGTTCCACACTGGATTGATAACCACGAGTTGGATAATTTTCGGCGGTCTGCAGTCCATTTTCGGTTTGCAATGTAATTTTTATCCCGATTCCAAATGGGTTGTTTACCGGTCCTTTACACTCAAACTGTATAAAATTACCACCTCCACGATTTTCCAAAATGGAAGCGTCTTCATCAATATTATTGACCACCAAGTCCAAATCCCCATCCTGATCCAGGTCTGCGTAGGCCGCACCATTGGAAAAGCTTGGAAATTTCACCCCCCATTCGCCGGATTTGTCCTCAAAGGTTAGATCTCCCTTGTTTTGATAGACATAATTTGGTGTTTTCCTTTGTGGGGTCTTATGGACAAGCTCCTCAATAACCTGCGACATTTTTTCCTTATTTTCCTGAGCTTGTTGAATTCGCTTAAGCTTATATTTTTTAAAGTCGTTGTTGCGAAAGTCCCGTTTTAGCCCATTGGTCACAAAGAGGTCTTTATGGCCATCATTATCAAAATCGGCCAATAGCGGGGCCCAACTCCAATCGGTGTTGGAAACCTTGGCCAGTTGTCCAATTTCACTAAAAAAACCCCCACCGTTGTTCAATTGCAGCGCGTTGAACATATATTGATAGTGAAACCCATGGTCTACGGCATGATCAAAGGCCTTGGGGTTCATCCCGCTCATGCTGGTTTTAATGCCGTAATTGTCTTCGGCCACCATATCAAGGCTCATAATCTCGGGGAAACCATCATTATTGATGTCCGCCATATCGGTACCCATGGAAAAATTGGAGGTATGGCCCATGGATGTTTTTATGTTTTCCCGAAATGTGCCATCCCCATTATTGAAGTAGAGATAATCCTGCTCTATATAGTCATTGCCCACATAAATATCCGGCCATCCGTCTTGGTTTAGGTCGCCAACGGAAACGCCAAGGCCAAAACCCAACGTATTTCTTTTGATTCCAGCTTCCTCGGAAACATTGATAAATTTTCCGTCATCATTTCTAAAGAGGCAGTCCCCAACCAGTTCGTTTTTTTCGTTTTTATAAGTTTCCGGGTTATTGGTATTGATTGGGGTAACGTTGTGGTTGAGAAGGAACATATCCAAATCCCCGTCCCTGTCGTAATCAAAAAAGGAAGCTTGGGTACTATAGCCTGAAAAATTAAGCCCCAATTGGGCCGCCTGCTCCGAAAAAGTGCCATTTTGGTTGTTGATGTACAATAGATTTTCCCGGTTCTTGGCTTTTCCTTTTCCCGATTTGCAAACGTAGATATCCAGCCACCCGTCGGCATTTACATCCGCCATGGCAACACCGGTAGTCCAGCCAAAAGTGCTTTGCACCCCAGCTTTTGTGGTGATATCCTCAAATTTGAAATTCCCGAGGTTTTTGTAGAGTTTATTTCCTTTAAGATTGGCTGTAAAGTAAATATCGGGCAGACCATCATTATCCACATCTCCTATGGCCACCCCACCTCCGTTATAGAAGTATTCATAGACCATGCTGTTCATGGCAGCATTTTCAGGAATTGCATTGGTAAATTGCACACCGCTTTGTACTGGGTCAATGGCTTGGAAAAGGGTCTTGCCATTGTTTGCCAAAGATTCCCTTGGCACAAAATGGGTTGGTTCCTGGCAGGATTCAAATACCAACAGAAGAAATACAGCAAATAGGATTTTATGATTGGCCATAGTCTTGAAGTAAAGACAAACACCTAAAGATACGTATACCTCTAGGTGTTGCTGTCTAAACTGAAACTTAAAACTAACTAATTATTAATCGCATCTTACCATCCCGGATTTTGGTCCAGATTTTCGTTGATATTAATCTCCTGAAGTGGTATGGGATACAGTATGTGTTTATCCTGGAAATTCTCAGCAAAGGGTTTGTTGTGGTTTTCCAAGGTAGTTCTAATGGATTCTGTGGCTGTGCTGCCGCGTTGCCATCTATACAAATCGAACCAGCGTATTCCGAATTCCATGGACAATTCCACAGGACGTTCATGGTGACGGATTTGTTGCCGTAGCTCACTTTGGTTCATGCTGCCCAATGCAATGGGCACCGCATTTCCTCTTTCACGAACCTTGTTGATTTCAGTAATGGCCTCATCGGTTTTGTTGTTCTCGTTCAAGGCCTCGGCATACATTAGCAGTATATCTGCAAAGCGAATAATGGTGATATTGGTCCCATTATAGAAATTGGTATCCTCGTTAAAGGAGTACTTCTTAAAATATTTGGGATGGTTCAATTCCCCGGCAACATCGCCATAGGCCACTTCGGTATCTGAATCCCGACTGTACATTTGGGAACCTGGGTCGTCAAAAAATATGCTGGCGTACACCCGGTCACTGGGGTCACCAATATCATTGACATCGGTTCGCATTTCATCTACCAACCATTGGGACGGGTAGAACAGTTCCCAACCTCCAAAGGCATAAGGGGAAACTTCAAAGTTGAATACTTGGCGTTCATCATTACCGTTGGCCCTATCTCCGGTAAACTGGATTTCAAAAACGCTTTCGGGTCCATTTTCCGACCTTCCGTTGAAGTTATCCTCATAGTTATCCAAAAGTGCATAATCCATGGCTACTACTTCGGCCAATTTGGCCTCTGCCTGTGCCCACTTTTCTTGGAATAGGTAAGCTTTGCCCAATAAGGCCTTTGCGGCTCCCTGGGTGGCTCGTCCTGTCCATTCACCAGAGTGCTCTGTTAACATGGCCGACTCTGCTTCGGAAAGGTCGGTTTCTATTTGCGCCCATACCTCGGCTGGAGTAGCCTGTCCAGGAAAAAGGTTGTCGGGATCCACTTCGTAGGCTGTAACCAATGGCACATTTTCAAAACCCGTAACCAACCAAAAATAATAGTAGGCCCTCAAGAACTTGGCTTCCGCCATAATTACATCCTTGCTCGCTTGGGTGAGGGCTTCCATGTTGGGAACCTGTTGTAAAATCTGGTTGGCCCTGCCAATTCCGGCATAGGCACTTCTCCAAATATTGAAAGGCCCGCTTTCTTCCGTGGTATTGGTGAAACTGGCCAAAGACCTGCTATAAGTCTCTGCGGTATTGTTCACCATATCATCGGCTTTATAGGCCATGGCGGTATAAATTTCCTCAAAAAAGGCCCATTTGCTTCCGCTGGAGCTATGCAAGGCAGCATAGGTAGCGGTCAGGGCTTGAAGTGCGTGGTCTTCGGTCTGCCAAAAACTGGATTCTGTAAGTACTTCCCTGTTTTCAACTTCTATAAAGTCATCACTGCAGGAATACATGCCCATCAGGGCCAAAATTGCAACTAGAATAAACTTGCTCTTTTTCATGATCTTGATCATTATGTTTTCAATTTTTTGTTAAAGTGAAAGATTCAATCCCAGGATTAGCGATTTGGACAATGGATAGAAACCTCTATCAACACCTCTGTTAAAGGTTCCTCCGTTACCTAGGGCTGGGTCAAAGCCTGAATAATCTGTTATGGTGAACAAATTAGTGGCCGTTACATACAATCGAAGATTATCGATGGGAAGGTTGCCCAAAGTATTTTCTGGAAAAGTATAGCCTACCTGAAGGTTTCTTAACCTAAAGTAAGATCCATCCTCCAAAAAATAACTTGATGGGCGAATATTGTTGTTGGGGTCTCCAAAGATGTTTCTTGGGATATTGCTTCCTGTGTTCGAGGTAGACCATGCATTGAGCAGGTCAGCAGACATGTTTTGTCTGTCCGTTCTATACAACCACATTCTAACACCGTTGTAAATGTTGTTGCCATGGGTTCCTTGGAAAAATAGGCTGATGTCAAAATTCTTGTAATTGGCGCTAAAGTTGATCCCATACTCAAAATCTGGAAGTCCACTTCCCATAAACTGCTTGTCGTCATCATCCAGTACGCCATCTCCATTGGTATCCACAAATCGGAGATCACCGGGAGCGGCATTGGGTTGTACTCCATGGGCATCAACCTCTGCTTGGGTCTGGAATATGCCATCGGCTTTAAACAAATAGAAACGTCCTATCTCCCCGCCTACCTCCGTTCTTGTGGTAGGGAAGTTGTTAAATTCGATAAAACCATCGGTGAACGCTTCATCTGCCACACCTAATTTGGTGACTTCATTGGAAGAACCACTTATATTGGCACTCACCCTATAGCTAAAGTCGCTGTCCGACCCGTTGTTGTAGGAAGCTGAAAATTCCCAACCTTTATTTTCCAAATTACCACCATTGGTAAGTGGGAACGAGGTAATTCCCGAAGTTGCAGGAATAGGAACATTCACCAACATATCCGTGGTTTCCGAGGTGAAGTAATCAAATGAGAACTTTATTCGGTTTTCCAAAAGACCCAAGTCCACACCAATGTTGGTGGTGGCTGTCTCCTCCCACTGGATATCCGGGGTGGGCAAGGAAGTTGCAATGGCACCGACGATCACGGGTTGACTTTGGCCTGTGCCAAATGGATAATTCAATTGTTGCCCTCCCGAACCAATTCGAGCTAAAAACAAATGGTCGCCAATCAATTGGTTCCCCAGGGTTCCATAACTAAAACGTGGCTTAAGCTGGCTGATCAATTCGGATTCAAAGAAATCTTCGTTATGAACTGCCCATCCTAAGGAAACAGAGTAAAATGTACCATATTTGTTGGTGGACGCAAAGCGTGAGGAACCGTCCCTTCTCACACTTCCCTGTACATAATAGCGGTCATCAAAGTCGTAGCTCAATCGTCCAAAATAGGATTGTAAGGTGCTGGTGGAGTTAAACCCGAAGGAAGACTCATCACCAATTCCTGAGCTTAAGGCCCTTAATTGATCGGAAGCCAATTCGTTGTTGGATCCCCCGGAAGACCGGAATTCACTTTTTTCCCTTGAAATACCGAGCAGTACCTCCAAATCGTGATTGTCAAACGACTTGCGATAGTTCAAGGTGTTGTTCAAGGTCCATTCATTGGTTCTTGTGCGGTTTTCGGAAAGGAAAGGATTCTCGTTCACCGCCTGGGGACCAAAATTATAGGTGGGCAAAAAGTTGGCAAAATGCGTGTTTTCTATGTTGGCCCCGTATTGGAATTGATATTCCAGCCCGTCCAAAAGTTTCAAGGTAGCGGCCACGTTAAACTGAAGATAATCGTCTTCGTCCGTTCTGTCGTTCAATTCTGTTTCCCCAACAGGGTTGCCGGAACCAAGCTCAGAAGGCGGCGCAGCGAACCCATTGATTGAGTTGGAATCAAAAATAGCCTTATGGGGCAAGGTCTGATAGATTTGCAAGAAGGGTGAAAAACTGGCATTTCCTTCCGAAGTTGGTTCAAAAATACCTCCGGTATTCTCGCGTGTATAGCTCACACCAGGTGCAATATTAAGTCGACCTTCCAATAGGGTGAAATCCAGATTTAAACGGGTACTTAAACGGTTGAAATCAGTATTTACTACCGTACCGGTATTTTCAAAATATCCGGCCGAAAAACTGTATTTCATGTTTTCCGTACCTCCAGAAATACCGATGTCATGTTTTTGCTCAAAGGCATTGTCGATATAGGCACCAACCCAATCCGAATCGGCATACTGGGCCCCACTTGTCAGGTAGGGTGCAGGTGTTTCACCAGCATTATTGAAAGCTTCCAACTTAATTTGGTCGTGTTGTGACCTGTTGGCAACATCAACCCCATTGCTAAACCATTGCGTACTGGCATAAGACCCAATGGTAACCTTAGGGTCACCGGTTTTTCCTCTTTTGGTAGTAACAATAACTACCCCGTTAGATGCCCTGGACCCATAAATAGTGGCCGCGGAAGCATCCCTTAAAATACTGATGTCCTCAATATCCGATGGGTTGATGTACGAAAGGTCTCCTGGAATACCGTCGATCACCACCAGTGGATTATTGTTCCCAATGGTTCCCAATCCCCTAATCCGGATAATTGGGTCACTTCCGGGGGCACCAGTGGCAATGGCCACATTTAAACCTGCAACCTGGCCTTGTAGGGAAGTGGCAACATCCGCCGTTGGGATTTTTTGGATTTCTTCAATATCCACAGAAGAGATGGCTGCGGTAAGCTCAGCTTTTCTTTGGGTACCGAAACCTACCAAAATAACTTCCTCCAAACCTTGGGCATCCTCTTCCAAGGTAACATTGATGGTGGTCTGGTTGCCCACTGCCACTTCCTTGGTCACAAATCCAAGATATCTGAAAACCAAGGTGCCATCCCCGTCGGGAATTTCCAGGCTGTAGTTTCCATCAAAATCGGTCTGGGTACCAATGGTGGTATTCTCCTTAAGGTTCACAGTGGCTCCGGGTAACGGAGCACCATCCCTGTCCGTAACGATTCCGGAGACCACTTGCTGAACCTTGGTGGTTGGTTGCGCGGAGGCAGTCTGTTTTATAAGTAGGATAGAGCCTTCGTCCGAAAGTTGATATTCAAAATCGGCGAAGGAAAGTGTTCGTTGCAATAACTCATTAATGCGAGTCTTTCCCTTTTTTACCTTCACTTTTGGTGCATTGGCAAAAAGGTCTGATCGGTAGATAAAAGAATAATCGGTTTGTTCCCTGATAAGGTCAAAAACCTCTTCTACCGAAAGTTCTTGATTGGCATTAATGACAATTTTCTTGTCCTGTGAGAAACCTATTTTGGTTGTAAAACCAAAAGAAACCATGCAAAATAAAAAGATAAAGGTCCTCATAATGACAAACAGGAGCTTTTTCCTATATAACATAGGCAGCCCAACAAATTTTGTTTTCATAAATTTGAAGTTGTTAGTTAGTTAATATTTAATTAATTGATCGACATAGGGATGGAAGTTTAAATTGTCCAGGTCTAAGCTCCATCCCTTTTTTTATTCTACCATAATTGTTTTTCCTTGTGTTGTTAACTTGGCTTCGTTCGTATTTTCAATTATTGAAAGAATATTTTCTAGTTCTTGATTTCGGTTGAACACTCCATTAAAAGTGATATTTCCCTTGCTCTCGTCCAAAATTTCAATATCTACATCATACCATCTGGAGAGCACCCGCATGATTTCGGATAGTGGAAGGTTTTTAAAGCTGAACAGTCCATCTTTCCATGAAATCACATTGCTCACATCAGCTGGGGCAATACGTATTTCCCGGGTAGTTTTGTCCAATCTGGATTGAAGGCCCGGGGTCAGGTTCCTTTTGATGGAGCCATCGGTGATGGCCACAGCTCCGTTTACCAGAGTGGTTTCTATATAGCTATCTTCCCGGAAGGCCTTTATATTAAATTCAGTACCCAATACATCCACTTCCTGGCCTTGCGTTCCCACGAGAAAATGGGAGCCATTGTGTTGGGTGCTCGGTGATACTTCAAAATAGGCTTCCCCGTACACCAATTCCACTTTTCTTGGGCTGTCTGGTAGAAATGCCACAGGATAACGCAGTTCTGTATCGGAATTCAACCAAACCTTGGTACCATCGGCCAATACCAGATAAAATTGCCCCCCACGTGGAATAGTAAGGGTATTTTGGGAAGGAACTTTTACTTCATCTTCTGATTGGGTTTTATAGACCAACTGTTTTCCGTTGCTGCTAAGCGTCTGTGTGGCATAGGATTTACCTTTTTCCAAGGGAACCTTGGTGCCATCCTCCAAGGTAAGGGTGGCCTTATCGGTGCCGATTTCAATAGTGTCATCGGATACAGCAACAGGGATTTCTTCAATGGGTTGCTCGGTATTCAGGATAAAAGGAAGGCTCAACAAAGCAATTATAACAGCCGCAGCTACATATTTCCAGTACTTAACCGCCCCCTTTGGGGAATTGATTTTAGCATTGATAGCTTCCCACCCTTTACGGATGTCCACCACATTGGGCGATTCCGAATAACTGGCTTTTACTTTTTCGAAGTAAGATTTATGGGTGTCCGATTCAGAAATCCATTGGTCAAAAATCAGCTCTTCTTCCTCGGTCAGGGAATTATTTAGTTTTTTAAGGATCAACTTAAATTCCATTGTTTTCTTCGCTTGCTTTTATTGAAGACAACGAAAACGATAAAGTGGGTGACAAAAAAAAGATAAAAACGTAAAAAAAAGTTTAAATAATAATGAAATCAACAACGATTAAGCGCTGTTAGGAGGTAGATAATAAAACCAAAACCAAGGCCATTTGTTGGCTTATTTTCAGTTTGGCGCGTTTCAATTGCGTTTTTACCGTATTTACCGAAACTCCCAATTCTTCCGCAATTTCCACGTATTTATAGTTTTCTATAAACCGCATTTTTACGATCTGCTGCATTTTAGTGGGCAGTCCCTCTACCACTTTTAGCAACTGATGATGGATGACCTTGAGGTCGTCATTGGAAAAAAATTCCAGATCATATTCGGAACTGAGCATGGATTGCATATCCAACACCTTGGCATCATCCGTAATCTTGATGGATTTTAGGAAATTTAGACACCTGTTCCGAACCATGGCATAAAGATATCCGCGCAATGAAGTCTTGATATCCAAACTATTTGCCTGCTCCCAAAGGTGGATAAAGACCTCCTGGACAATATCCTCGCTCCAGTTCTGGTCAAAAAGATAACTGTTGGCATAATGGACCAATTCAGGGTAGGTGTCCTCAAAAAACTTTTTGTAGACAAACTGGTTTTGGTTCCGAATTTCCTGTATAACTGAGGTTGCGTCCAAGTTAGTTAAGCTAGTGTTCCCATTACCATTGGCCACACCATCTTTTTAACCGGAATTTTCTTTAAAACCGGATGCTTCGGGGGAGTAAACCAATGTTAGGTAACAACCAAAAATAGCTAATATTAAAAAAATGGAAAGCCAAAGAAAAGCCAACATACATTCTTTGCTTTTAATTTTTTGTACATTGCGGGTGTCCAATTAGACAACGATTTTTCCTTTCGTTGTATTTTCATTTCGTTCGTATCCGTTGAAAGAAGAATTATTCTTTTGATAAAACCATAAATAACTACTTATGGAAGGTACAGGTATGGACAAATATTTTCTTTCCCTATTGGCAGTGGTAACAATACTGTTGGGATGCAATGACAAAAAATCAACAAAAGGTATCAAGCAGGATGGACTGCTCCATTTTTCAAAAAACATTTTGGACTACACCGGCACACCCAAAAATGTAAGGGACAGGAGTATGCTCATGTATTCCGACCAAGGAGCCTGGTTTGCATATGGATTACCCCCAAAGGGAACTGAACATGGCGGGTTTTCGGGACCATTTCTTATGACCCAGGAAAATGGGGTTTGGGCAAGTCAATGTCTGACATCGCTGCAACTCACCACACTGAACGGCCATAAAACCATAGATTGGAAAAATACCCTAGTGGAACAAAAAAGCTATTCCAGTCATCTGGAAAGACACTTCTCCGATTCGATATTGGAGGTAAAACAAACCCTTGTTTTCCTATCCGGCCATACGGCCATGATAAAAAGTATGGTGACCAATATGTCCAAGGAACCTATTAGCCTTAAAGCCCATTTTTCTGGGAATTTGTTTAAAACGGGCATTCACCTCTCCAAAGAGGATGGAATCTTGAAACTCGCTTCCAGCAAGAGCAATGCCATGGGGTATGTACAGTTTTTATCTCCAAAAGTGGATTTGTCGGTTTTGGATGACCATTCGTACATGGCCAACTCGGAATACTTTGATCTAAAACCGGGAGATTCAATTCCAATTTTGGTATCACAAACGTTTATTTTTCCGGAATACTCTTGGCCAAGGGAGCAACAAGTCATTTTGGATACAGATTTTAATGCCCTTTTGAAAGCAAGACAACAAGAAAAAGGGCATCAGTTATCCATCCTAAAGGACGAGCGCCGACAAATCTTTTCGGATAGCAGTCATTTGCGATTGTTGGCAAAAGCGCAGCTTACACTGCAAAATAATTGGAGAATACCAGCAGGGGAGTTAAGATATCAAGGGCTTTTTCCGAGTTATCATTATGAGTGGTTCCATGGATTTTGGTCCTGGGACTCTTGGAAACACGCCGTGGGATTGGCAGATTACGCGCCCCAGCTTGCCAAAGATCAGGTTAGGGCCATGTTTTATTTCCAAAAGGAAAACGGTTTTATTGTGGATTGCGTTTACAGGGATACTACCATTGAGCCCCACAATTATCGGGATACCAAACCTCCACTTGCGGCTTGGGCAGTGGCCAAAATTGTAAGGAAACATTCCGACACTGCTTTCGTTAGGGAAATGTATCCCAAACTAAAAAAGTACCATAAGTGGTGGTACGCGGATCGGGACCATGATCAAGATGGCCTGTGCGAATATGGCGCTACCGACGGTACTTTGATTGCGGCCAAATGGGAAAGTGGCATGGACAATGCCATTCGGTTTGATGACTCCAAAATTGTACAAAATTCATCCAGTGCCTATTCTTTGGATCAGGAAAGTGTGGACCTGAACGCCTATCTGTATGCGGAAAAAGCTTTTCTGGCCGAACTGGCGGGCATCCTTCAACTGCAGGAGGAGGTCCAAGATTGGGAACAGCAAGCCTTCAATCTTAAACAACGCATACAAGAACAGTTTTTTGACCCAAATGGAGGTTGGTTCTATGATACCAACTTGGAAGGCAATACCTTTATCAATGGGGCAGGGAGTGAGGGTTGGATTCCACTTTGGGCCAAAGTGGCCACCCAAGAACAGGCCGAAGCCATAAAAATAAAAATGATGGATCCAACTAAGTTTTTTGTAAAAGTTCCTTTTCAGACCATGTCCGCAGATCATCCCAAGTTTGATCCCATGAACGGATATTGGAGAGGACCTAATTGGTTGGATCAGGCGTACTTTGGTATCAAGGGATTAAGAAACTATGGATATGGCCAAGAAGCTGATCGGGCAACCGCTAGACTTTTGAATGGAGGAGAGGGAATATTGGAATTAGGGGCACCCATCCATGAAAATTACCATCCCTTGACCGGGAAGGGGCTGTACGCCAAAAATTTTAGCTGGAGTGCCGCCCATCTAATAATGCTATTGACAAACGACAAATAGACCATGGAATACACAGAACTGAAAATCAGCACTGCGGAAGCGGAGCAAATTCTACATCATTCCTTTGGGATAAATGGAAAGGCGAAACCTTTACCAGGGGAAATAGATTTCAATTTTCGCATTGAAGTACCGGATGGCGATGGCTATATACTTAAAGTTTCCCGAGCAAATGAAGATTTGGAATATCTGGAATACCAACAACTGCTGCTCCAATATGTGGAACAAAAAGGGAATGACCTTATTTCTCCCAAAGTGGTAAAAGATACGGAGGGAAATACCATTGCTACCTATAAAGATCAAAATGGCAATGGAAGAAACGTAAGGCTGTTGACATGGATACCAGGTAGAATTTGGAGTCAGGTCAATCCCCAATTGGATGCACTTCGTGCCAGTTTAGGTGAACAGTGCGGGTTGCTGACCAAGGCTTTGGAAGGCTTTGATCATCCCATGGCCCATAGGCGATTTGATTGGGATGTGGCACAAGCCCTGTGGACCAAGGAACATTTGAATCTATTTGAAGATGAGGAAAGGGAAATCCTATCCTATTTTATTCAGGAATTTGAAAGGGGACATAAAGCCTATACACAACTTAGAAAGTCGGTGGTGCACAACGATGCCAATGACAACAATATTGTGGTTACCGAAGACCTGGTACAGCCTTCGGTGAGGGCATTTATTGATTACGGGGATGCGGTACACACCCAAATCATCAATGACGTGGCCATTGCCTCTGCCTACGCTATAATGCACCATAACGACCCCTTAGCTGCTTCGACTCCCATTGTAAAAGGTTACCACAGTGCATATCCTCTATTGGAGTCAGAACTGGAGCATCTCTATGTTGCCATTGCAATGCGTTTGGTCATTTCTGTTACCAAATCGGCGCTTAACAAAATCAAGGAGCCGGACAACGAGTATCTCCTAATCAGTGAAAAACCGGCCTGGGAAGTTTTGAAAAAATGGTATGAGGTCAACAAGGATTTTGCCCATTACTCCTTCAGACAAGCCTGTGGTTGTTCCGTTCATCCGGATGAGGATAGGTTCACGGCCTGGGCCAAAACCAATTCATTTAAATTGGAAGGTCTTTTTCCCGAACACACTAACAAGGGAATCCACCTTTTGGATCTAAGTGTTTCCAGCAGTTGGGTGGGACATCAAAAGGAATTCAATGACTTGGATTTGTTCCAATTCAAAATAGAACAGCTTCAGAAAAAACATCCCAATAAGGTTTTGGCAGGAGGTTATTTGGAACCCCGGGCCCTATACGGAACTGCATCCTATGGAAAATTGGGAAACCAAGGTCCGGAAAGCAGGACCGTGCACTTGGGTGTTGATTTTTGGCTACCTGCCGGAACGGCTGTTCATGCACTGTTTGATGGAGAGGTGGTAACCGCGGTCAACGATTCGGGGGATAAAGAATATGGTGGTCTGGTCATATTGAAGCACCAGCAGGATGGATGGGCATTTTATAGCCTCTATGGACATCTTACCGTGGATAGCGCAACCAAACATCAAATTGGCGACTTGATTAAAGCGGGTGAAGGAATTGGCATGTTGGGCAACTACCCGGAAAATGGGAACTGGGCACCGCATTTGCACTTTCAATTGATGCTGTCACTTTTGGACTATAAAGATGATTTTCCGGGGGTGGCCTACCCTAATCAGATTGAAGTATGGAAAGGTTTGTGCCCTAACCCCAATTTACTCTTCAATATCAAGGAATTAAAAGCCCATGCAGCGCTGTCCAACCACACATTAATCTCCTACAGAAAAGCACATTTAGGAAAAAGTCTTAGTCTTCAGTACCAAAATCCGGTTCATATGGTCCGGGGTGCAGGACAATACCTTATAGATCAAACCGGGCGCAACTATTTGGATACCGTAAACAATGTGGCACATGTGGGCCATGAAAACTATGAGGTGGTAAAGGCAGGGCAGGATCAAATGGCGTTGTTGAATACCAATTCCCGATACCTGCACAAGAACATAAACGAGCTGGCCGAATTATTGTTGGAGACCTTGCCCAAGGAGTTATCGGTACTACACTTTGTCAATTCGGGGAGTGAGGCCAATGAACTGGCCATCCGAATGGCCAAGGCGGTGACCGGACAGCGTGACATCATTGCTTCGGAAATTGGGTATCATGGGAATTCCAATATGTGCGTTGATATCAGTTCGTACAAATTTGATGGGAAAGGAGGCGCTGGTGCCCCCGAGTATACCCATATTTTCCCACTTCCCGATGCTTTCAGGGGAAAATATCGAGGTGCTGACACAGGACATAAATACGCCAAGGAGGTTCAGCTCAAAATCGAGGAGATCCATGCCAAACAAAGAGGTGTTTGCGCTTTAATTGTGGAATCCATTATTAGCTGTGGTGGACAAATTGAACTTCCGGAGGGCTTTTTGGCCAAAGCATATGAATATGTCCGTGAAGCAGGCGGTGTGTGCATTGCAGATGAGGTACAGGTGGGTTGTGGACGTGTAGGGAAAGCCTTTTGGGGATTTCAATTGAATAATGTGGTCCCTGATATTGTGACCATTGGCAAGCCCTTGGGCAATGGACACCCTTTGGCGGCCGTGGCGTGCACCCAGAAAGTGGCAGAAAAGTTTGCCAACGGTATGGAATACTTCAACACCTTTGGCGGTAATCCCGTGTCATGTGCTATAGGCACCGCTGTAATACAGCAGGTTACCCACGGGAAGCTTCAGGAAAATGCCTTAAAGGTCGGCAACCATCTTAAAGAACAATTGCAAAACCTGTCACAGAAGTTTCCGATAATTGGGGATGTTCGGGGACAGGGGCTATTTCTTGGATTTGAGCTTGTGGACCCAGAGATGCATCCCATGGCCAATCAAGCTGACTACCTAGTAAATCGTATGAAGGACCATGGTATACTTATGAGTACCGATGGTCCCGATCACAATGTCATTAAAATAAAGCCACCCCTGGTATTCACTATGAAAAATGCAGATGAACTCGTGTATTATCTGCAAAGGATATTTCAAGAGGATTTTATGCAACCCCACCGAATTTAAGCGAATCAAATGAAAAAAAAATATGTAGTTCTGCTAGCTATATCATTTCTTGTGGCTTGCAAGAAACAACGGCTACCGGAGGTCCAGAAACAAACCTATCACTTTGACCATAAAATATTTGAAGAGAACAAACTTCCGCCTAGGGCTACCTTTTTTGGGTTTGAGTCGGAAGCTGTAACCCACAAAGAAGATTCCAAGCGTTTTGTAGATCTTAACGGCATCTGGAAGTTCCATTTTGTGACCAATCCACAGGAGAGGCCCACGGATTTTCACAATGTTGCATTTGACGATGACGATTGGGATACCATACCTGTTCCGGCCAATTGGGAAGTGGAAGGTTATGACCGGCCTATTTATCTGGATGAACGATACCCTTTTGATACCCAATGGCCCAATATACCAACAGATTACAATCCCGTGGGAACCTACCGCAGGCAATTTGAACTCCCGCAAGAATTTTTGGACGAGCAGACCATTTTGCACTTTGAGGGAGCCAAATCTGCGATGTATGTTTATGTAAATGGAGCTTATGTGGGATATTCTGAAGGGAGCAAAACCCCTGCCGAATTTGATATCAGTCCGTTTGTTACCGAAGGTAAAAACCTTTTGGCCCTTCAAATGTTCCGTTGGAGCGATGCAAGTTATTTGGAGAGTCAGGATATGTTGCGGATGAGCGGAATTGAACGGGGAGTCTATCTTTATGCACGGCCCAAGGTGTTTATTTCCGACCATCATGCCTATACCAATTTGGATGATAGTTATACAAATGGAATTTTTGGAGAAACCCTATATGTGGACAATCATTCCGATAAAAGAGTATATGGCAAGGTTACGATTGAGCTTTTGGATGGTCAAAACCCCGTTATTTCCGAATCTACCAACATAATGCTGGAGCCCGATGATGAAGCCGAGTTGGAGTTTGGTGAAATTCTTGAAAATGTAAAGCGATGGTCTGCCGAGACTCCTGACCTGTACCAATTAAAAATTGCATTTGAAGATTCCATTCAACCCACAAACAACCAGTACATCTATGGCAACGTTGGATTTAAAAGGGTAGAAATCAAAAACAGTCAGGTTTTGATCAATGGGCAACCCATTTATATAAAGGGGGTAAACAGGCATGAAACCGACCCGTTTACAGGTCATGTGGTGTCCAAAGCATCTATGGAAAGGGACATTCAACTGATGAAACAAAACAACATCAATGCCGTGCGGAGTTCGCATTACCCCAATGATCCATATTGGCTGGATTTATGTGACACCTATGGACTTTATGTTGTGGATGAGGCCAATATTGAAAGTCACCCCTTGGCTATTGATGAAAAAACACAGATCGGTAATGAAATGGAATGGCTTCCAGCCCATATGGTGCGCACCCAACGCATGTACTACAGGGATAGAAACCATCCCTCCATATATTCTTGGTCCTTGGGAAATGAAGCAGGGGAGGGAGAAATTTTTAAGTCGACCTATGACTGGCTCAAGGAAGCGGATGATAACCGGATTGTACAATACGAACCTGCGGGCAAGGAAAACTATACAGATTTGTATTGCCCCATGTACCCCAAGCACGAGTACCTGATAGAACACGGCGAATCTGCTTCTGACAAACCTTCCATTATGATCGAATACGCGCATGCCATGGGCAATTCCGTTGGGAATTTGCAGGATTATTGGGATATCATTGAAAGGTACCCCAATCTTCAGGGAGGTTTTATTTGGGATTGGGTGGATCAAAGTTTGGAATACAAAGATGAAAATGGAAAACCCTATTTGGCGTATGGGCATGACTACCATCCGGATTTACCGACTGATGGGAATTTCCTTAACAATGGTCTGGTGGACCCATACCGGAATCCCCATCCCCATTTGTCTGAGGTTAAAAAAGTATATGAACCCGTTCATTTTGAATTTAGCCCAGCTAGGGGATATGGATTGCTTCAAGTGGAGAACAAAAATTTCTTCGATGACCTAAGCAATACCAAAATTGTTTGGAAACTCTTGGAAAATGGGAAAGAGATAGCAAATGGGCAACTTGATTCCAATATAAAAATACCTCCACGGACCATTTATAATTATAGTCTAAAGGGATTGCCCAGAAACTTAACTCCCAATGCGGAGTACATTCTGCAGGTAAGTTTGCTTCAAAAAGAGGAAGCCCATTTAGTTCCTAGCGGGCATGAGTTGGCCTGGGACCAATTCGTGCTTCAAAATGGGAGTTTTTGGACCGAAAACAAATCTGGAAATGGTGATGTGGAAGTGGTGGTCCAAGAAGGTAGTTTTGAACTAAGGACCTCCAAAACCCAATTCAAAATAGATGTAGCTTCGGGGGAATTAACTTCATGGATTCATGAGGGGAAGCTGGTGACCGACCAACCCATACGTCCCAATTTTTGGAGACCTCCAACGGACAATGACCTGGGCAATGGTATGGATAAGTGGGCAAAGATTTGGCAAGATGCCACCTATGGCCAAACTTCACGACTCGTTGGTCCACCAGAGGTAAATAAAGAAGGACAGGCAACATTTAAGGTAAACTATCAGCTTCCAAATAACATCGCGCAGGTTGTTATGGATTATACACTTTATTCCGATGGAAATTTGGAAGTGGCTTACAAGTTTGAACCTCTTACCAACGATCTTCCCAACATCCCAAGAGTGGGAATGTATCTAACCCTTCCAGATAGTTTTAATGAGGTATCCTGGTATGGAAATGGGCCGGAAGAAAGTTATTGGGACCGAAAAACTGGTGTTAAAACTGGGGAGTATTCTGGAGCTGCGGAAGAACAATTCCATAGATACTCCCGTCCGCAGGAAACTGGAAACAAAACGGATGTACGCTGGATGCACCTGGCCTCTGAAGCATTGTCCATTAAAGTGGTTGGGGATACTTTGCTTAATGCAAGCGTATGGCCATTTAATATGAAAACATTGGATTTTGATTCGGATGAGGATGGTGCCGAATCGGCATCAGGTTTGGTGCCGGTAACCAAAAAACATGGGGCGGACATCCAAATTGGCAACACCGTCCAATGGAATATTGATTTGCTGCAAATGGGTGTTGGCGGTGATACTTCCTGGGGGAGACCGGTAAGGGATGCTTATGTGATCCATCCCAAAACAAGGTCATATCGGATTCTGCTACAACCTCGTCGTAAGTAGTTGATATTCCAATGAAATAAGAAGGCTTCCTGAAAAGGAAGCCTTTTGATTAGCTTTCAAATAAAGTGCGTGGGTGTAAAACTGTCTATTGGCCGTTGTATTTGCCGTTGTATTTCTTGATGATGGCCAAATGTTTATCGTCCAGGGAACCAGCAGTAAAAAAGGAAATTCCCTTTGCACCTTTATCGTGGGCATTGATAATGGCCTGCTCAAAGTCATCATAATTCTTTCCGTAGTGACCATTAAGGATTCCGGTAATGAGGTCTTGGTGATCATCCAGGTCACGAACCCCTTCTTGAGTGGCAAAACCAACCCATCCCACATTCCCTTGATGGTCTTTTTTGTAGGCCATGGGAAAAAAGGTATCCAAATTCCAATGGATCCAATCCTGCCGCACATATTCCCTTGCCAATTGGGGAAATGGAAAAACTGCCGCCGAAGTGGCCACTCCTTTTTTATGACATATCTCCACGCTCTCGTTCACCAATGAAGTAATGGCATTCATTCGGAACTGCTGCCAAGCCGGATTTTCGGCCCGATCTTCCAAATCCATGGGGTCTACTCCAAAAATCTCTTTGTATTGTTTTCTTGCATTGGGATGATACCCAAAATCGTAGGCATCAAGTATGCGATCTTGTACCAGGGGTCCTCCCTCATGCTTATATTTTTTTTGAAGGTCCGCACCGAGGATTACGTCCACAAAACGGATGTAGTCAAAATGAACCGAGGCAATCCCTGGAATTTCCGCCTTTTCCTTTACCCTACTTTTTATAAATTCCCTGGCTCCTTCAGAAAAGGGGCTTAAAAAATTGTAGTAGCTCACATAAGGGTCATAATCACGGCAGTTTTGGCCCAGTGCATTGACGGAGTACCATTCCGGGTGTTTTTGGGCCTCTTCAAGTCCGCCAATATTCATCATCCATAGCCAGGCATGCACGCGAATGCCATAGTCCTTGGCCAAGGGAATCAATTCCTTGAGCCGTTCCGTACTGGCATTGGGAAGTAGGTCGGTTATACCTGCATCGGCCAAACGTTTTAACCTTTTGCGTTGTTCCGCCTCATTGGCGTTACCTTGTTTAACATCTCCCCAAGCGGTGAAATAGAATGCTTGGTCTGAGAAGCCATTGTCTACTTTTTGGGCTTTGGCGGCTGTAAAAATGAATAAAAAAAGGGTTAAGATCAGGCTTGTGCAGTTCTTCATTGAATTTAGATTTTGGTAATGGCTGCGGAAAGTACTTCTTTTCCGAATGAACTCCCATTTTTTTATCTAAACGGGATTCAAACTACCCATGAACAGAATAGAACAGGCTGTCAACATCCAATTTTGGATGTTTTCTTTAGGAATGGGAACATTGGACCGGAAGAATTCTGCTTGTGGTGGACGAATTACTCCCCGTTACCATCCACTCTGTCGTCCAGTGCATTTTTCCAATAGGTATTTTGCTGGCCAACAACGGAGTTGAACTCGGAAAATATTTTGTCGATGGCCTTTTGGTCCAGGCCCTTGGCTTTTTCAAATTCAAATTTTTGTTGCAGGAGCTCCAATTGTTGTTCGATTACCTTGTTGTGTAGCCAGTATTCCTCTAAATTCCAAAAAGTCAAAAGGGTGGTCAACAAAGTAACTACCGCAGTGATGACCAAAGCGATGTTTTTCTGCCATTCTATGAATTCTGGGTGCCCCTCAAACTGAAGACCAAGCGCAATGGTGGAGAGGGCCGAAAGCACTACAATGGGATATTTGTATAGCTTTACCAATTTAAACATATACTTCCGTTGTCTGGAGTATTTTAACTTACTGTTTTCCAGGGCTTTTTCAAGAAATTCCACTTGTTTGTCCATTGTAAAGAGTTTTAAAGGTTAGTGGCAAAGATTGTTTGCATCCACAGTTGTTCCCAGGTCAACTTCAGGTTTGGCATCGGCGAAGTCCTCAAAGACCAGCATATCATCAAAATTGCTTCCCAATACGAGGTCCTTAAAATGTTCCCACGGGAAATTTATGCCGGGATCGGTCCTACGGGTTGGGTCCAACTTGGCGTGGGATACCACATGTTCAAGATTGGGGTATTTGGCCCAACAATATTTGACAATATCCGCTGTGATTTTTACTTGCCAGTCTGAAAATGGGTCTTGCTGTTGACTATTAACGAGTTCAACCCCCAAAGACCAATGATTGGTTTTATTCTTCCCTTCGTTCACCTCCGGATGCGAGACCGAATTCCTCACATGCCACGCAGCAAGGGTTTCTGGAGCACAGGCCCAGATGATGTTGCCGTGCTCTGCTTCATCTTCATCCGGAACCAACCAATGCCAACTGGCCTTCCCGGCCCTCATCACAGAAACCGCTCCGTCAGAAGAATGCCCCGCGGTGGCGTGGATGATGATTCCCTTCACTCCAAAAATGGGGTTGTAGATACGTTTGGTGGTACACTTTGCCCAATGTTGCTTGATTCCGGGGTACCAAACCTCTGGCAATCGGATGTTGGTGGGCTTGTTGGCAATGGGTAATTTGAAATGATAATCTTTCGGTTCCATGGGATTATAGAGTTGAAAATGTGCTAAAACTGAAGGGGGAAGAATCTTAAATATACAAAACAAACACGAAGACAGTTTGGTCAAAAACCTTAAAAATTCTAAGGATTTGCTGCAACAAAGGGAATTTTAACGTATTGACAACTTGAATGTTATCTAAGCAGATTCTAAAATTAAAATCACTGGTGGCGGGTACAGAACTTCCTTCAGCTGCCCGATCGTTGGCAGGCATGGTGCCCAGGCTAAACAATAAGTCTTATTTATTGTACCCCATAAAAAAAGTCACAACCTTAAAAACCGATTGTGACTTTGGTAGTAGCGGGATTGTGATTCGAAACAGAGACGTTATCTTTATGGTATTCAATGTTTTAAATCTATGTTGCTTGATTGTTGACCGAATTATGTAACCTAATTCAATTGTGTGATTTATGGATCTACTCTATTTAAACTTTTATTACGTCAAAAAAATGCAAAAACTGTTTTCGTTTTCAATTATTTTGCTTTCGCTAAATATGACTGCTCAGATATCTTTTTCAGAGAGTGGAGATTTGCAAATTTCAGGTGATGTCAAAAGGAATATTAAGCAACAAAAGGTTTTTAAGACAAGTTCGAGTCCTGGGATATATGAACAAATACTAAATGCAAATCAAAGCATAATTTCACCTGGAGAGGAGATTACTGTTAAACATTATTTTTCTGGTTATGGATTTATTAATTTAGATTTCAATAAAATTGTTTTCATCCCATCGGCAGATATACTTGAAGAGTCTTATTTAACTTCCGGAATTACTGTAGATAAAGACAATGAATTTATTTGGGGAGGAACTACCGACAAAATTATGTCTGGAGTAGCTTTTGTAAAACCTCTTAATTTCATTTTCTCACAAACACAAATAAAGTTTGATACACTTAGACTGAATCATCTAAGAGACTCTTTGAAGTTAAATTCAAAGGATTATATTGACATATTGAGGAGCCTAGATTCTTTTGGGATTGTGGAAGTGGATTCATTGGATATAAACGATAAAGATGGGATTCTTTTTGTAAATGAATACACCAACACCTATTTTAATGACCTTCTTTCCTTTTCACAAGGGGCTATTGGAGCCCCCAATTTACCAGATAATGCCAAAATTGAATTTAAAAATATTCGTTTTCCAAGAAACATAGCAATTAATTCAGAATCTCAACTGTCTGGGGACCAAACTACCGCACCATTGATATGGCATTTTAAAGTCCGAGAAGATACACCTCCCGGTAAATACAATCTAAATTTTTTGTGGACTTATCATAATGGTCAAGAATGGATTAATGACAAGGAAACAATAGAGATTACTGTTATGAATTGGTTTGAAAGGCACAATAAATGCCTCCGAATAATTGCAATTATTGTGACTATTATGTCATTCATTTCACTAATTAAACCAGTGGTTGGTTTTTTTGGTTGGTTTTTGGGCAGAAAACCTCCCTCAAGCGAGGATTAGATGCATATCTTCTAGGTTTAAAAAGGCTGGATTAAAGCTAATTATAGTTATTTCAAGTTGTGCATAAACAATATATTCTTTTAACGATTTTGCTTTCAACTTTTTTTATTGTACCTGAGTACTTGATAAATGGAAATTCCAGTTAAGAACTGCTTTCTTTTTCTTAAATAGATTAATATGCATATTAGAGGTGAATTACCCTAAATTCTTGTTCTAGACTTTGAAATGATAGATAGTATTTTAAGTTTATAAAAACACATTTTTATCTGTTTATATGGATATTTTTGATTGCAACCTTTTAAAATGTATTGCAACCTTTTTGTATGCCCTTCTAAAGGTTTTAAGGAGAAATCAATTTTAAACTTTGGAGAGAAAGGTCTGTGAATATTGACTTTACAACATAAAAAAAGAGTAACCAATACTGATTACTCCTTCCTTGTAGCGGGAACAGGACTCGAACCTGTGACCTTCGGGTTATGAGCCCGACGAGCTACCTACTGCTCTATCCCGCGATGTGGACGGCAAATATACAACCGTTTTACCATTATTTCCAAATTAGTGAGGCATTGATTTGAAAAACAGAGTGAATTCAAATCGATTGGCCGAACTAATACTGCGCTTGACGAAGTATCTTTTCAAGCTTTGCCAGGAACTTCCGCATTGATTTGAAAAACAGAGTGAATTCAAATCAGTTAGCCGAACCAATACCGGGCTTGACGAAGTATCTTTTCAAGCTTTGCCAGGAACTTCCGCATTGATTTGAAAAACAGAGTGAATTCAAATCGATTGGCCAAACCAATACAGGGCTTGATGAAGTATCTTTTGTTCCATTTGAAGCTATGCTATGGCCAAAAAAATATCTGCCTCAAATTTTGAATGAAATGGCTACCTTCGAAACCATGGAAGAACTCAACAATTTTCTGGTAAATGCCAACTCATGGGTCAATTGGCCCATGTTTATCCTATTGATTGGCGGAGGGCTATTTTTAATTTTCTATTCCGGACTGAAACCCTATCGTTTTTTTGGGCATGCCATTGCCATTACCAGGGGAAAGTATGATGATAAAAATGCCAAGGGAGATGTGAGTTCGCTCCAGGCACTTTCTGCCGCGGTTGCCGCAACTGTTGGCTTGGGCAACATTTCCGGGGTGGCCATTGCCATTCATGACGGAGGTCCGGGAGTGGTTTTCTGGATTTGGATGACCGCACTTATTGGTATGTGTATCAAATTCTATTCCTGCAGCTTATCCATTATGTTCCGGGGCGAGGATTCCGAAGGAAAATTGCAGGGCGGCCCTATGTTCTATATCACCCAAGGTTTAGGAAAAAAATATAAACCCTTGGCCATATTTTTCTGCTTGTCCGGGATTTTTGGGTTTTTAGGGGTGTTTACCGCCAATCAGTTTACCGAAACCTTTATGAGTGTGGTTCAACCTGAGGAAAGTCTAATGGCACTGGGGGGAACCGAAGGTGACCCATTGTTTAACTGGAAATTTTTGATAGGCATAGTTCTCGCGGTGGTGACCTCCTTTGTAATTTTTGGAGGATTATCCAAAATCGCCAAGGTAGCCACGGCAATTGTTCCTTTTATGGTCATGGTCTATCTGGTTGCAGTGATCGTTGTGATGGTTTTGAACGCATCACAGGTATTGCCGGCCCTAAAGTTGATCATTAATGAAGCTTGGAATTTTAAGACCATCGTTACCGGTGGTTTTTGGGGGCTTGTGATCATCGGGGTAAAACGGGCTATGTTTTCCAATGAAGCCGGTCTGGGTAGTGCGCCCATGTATCACGGTCAATCGAGGAACGATGAACCCATTAGGGAAGGTCTGGTGGCCATGCTGGGCCCATTTATCGATACCATTTTGGTATGTACCTTTACAGCGGTTGTGATAATCCTAAGTGGGGCTTATCTAGAGGATTCCAGCGGTATTGTGATGACATTACAGGCTTTCAGGACCACCTTGTTTGGTGTAGGGGACGATCTTTTGATGCTCATTGTCACTGCCTTTGCCCTCTCCACCCTGTTTACCTATTCCTACTATGGGGTGAAGTGCCTTTCCTTTCTTACCAACGCCAAGATCGGAAGACTGTACAATCACTATTTTGTGATCATGATCGTGTTTGCTGCCATTGCTTCCTTGGATTTGGTAAAGAACTTGATCGACCTGTCGTATGCCCTAATGGTAATTCCCAATATGATAGCCGTGCTCATCCTTGCTCCAAAAGTTAATGCTGCTGCCAAAACCTATTTTTCAAAATTGAAGCATGAAAAAGCATAGATCCGGCTTTGTAAACATTATTGGCAACCCCAACGTGGGCAAATCCACGCTGATGAATGCCTTTGTGGGTGAGAAACTCTCTATCATTACTTCCAAAGCGCAGACCACACGTCACCGTATTTTGGGAATTGTGAATGGAGATGATTTTCAGGTTGTGCTTTCCGACACGCCGGGAATCATCAAACCAGCCTACGAGTTGCAGACCAGCATGATGGATTTTGTGAAATCTGCATTTGAGGATGCTGACGTGCTGCTCTATATGGTGGAAATAGGAGAAAAAGGTTTGAAAGATGAAGCTTTCTTCAAAAAAATAAAAAACAGCAAGATACCGGTGCTCCTCCTTTTGAATAAGATAGACACCTCAGCGCAAGATATGTTGGAGGAACAGGTTCAGTATTGGGGAGAATTGTTGCCCAATGCGGAGATCCATCCCATTTCCGCCCTGGAAAATTTCAACGTGGAGGAAGTCTTCCAAAGAATATTGGATTTACTGCCGGAAGCCCCTCCTTTTTATCCTAAAGACCAATTGACGGACAAACCCGAGCGTTTTTTTGTAAATGAGATCGTACGGGAAAAAATCCTTTTGAATTATAAAAAGGAAATTCCCTATGCTGTGGAAGTGGAGACCGAGGAGTTTCTGGAAGATGATGATATCATCCGGATTAGAACCGTGATCATGGTGGAAAGGGAAACCCAAAAAGGAATTATTATCGGTCATAAAGGGACCGCCCTAAAAAAAGTGGGTGTGGAAGCCCGTAAGGACCTGGAAAAATTCTTTGATAAGCAGGTCCATATCGAGTTTTTCGTGAAAGTGAACAAAAACTGGCGTAGCAATGCTTCCCAGCTTAGGCGTTTTGGCTACAACGGTTAGCAACCTTTACGGATCAATTTTGGATTTCAGCCACCAATTTCTTGATATAAGCCTTTAATTCCTCCATTTGGGGCTTCCCTTTGGATTTGCCCATCCTTCCAAATGCATACAGTGTAAACCAAATCAGGACCAAGAAACCCATTCCCAATAGCCAGAAGGTAACATCATGGCCCAAAGCATAGTTGGAGTAGGCAAAAACCCCTAGGATAACAAACAAGGTGCCCACACCAAAATGTAGGAACATAAAAAAGGTCCAAAGCGTTGGGTTTGGGCCAAAAACCCCATGGATGTTACTTACACCCTCTTCAAACGATGTTAATTCCAGGTGCACCTGGGGCGTCCAGAAATTGGTTTCCGACTTTTTAAAGCGGATATATACATGTTCATCCAGTCTTTTCACCTGGAAAGGATGTGGTGGTGTTTGGTCAAAAACTGACTTTAACTGCTCCAAATCTTCCTGTAAAGGGATCTCAAAACGGGGCCGAAGCACTATTTCATTGGTGAAGTCACTCATAACTGGTTGAAATTGACAAAAAAAGGTATCATTTTTTCTACATAAATAATGGTATTTTTGCCAAAATTTGAAGCGGATGGGTGCTATTGTGGCCATTGTAGGGAGACCCAATGTAGGGAAATCGACTTTTTTTAACCGTTTGATCCAAAGAAGGGAAGCCATTGTGGATTCCGTAAGTGGGGTTACGCGCGATAGGCATTATGGCAAAAGTGACTGGAACGGAAAGGAATTTTCACTTATTGATACCGGAGGATACGTGCTGGGAAGTGACGATATCTTTGAACAGGAAATAGACAAACAGGTGGAATTGGCCATTGATGAAGCGGATGCCATCATTTTTATGGTGGATGTTGAATCTGGGGTTACCGGAATGGACGAGGATGTGGCCAAATTACTGAGACGGGTCAACAAACCAGTGTTCCTGGCCGTGAATAAAGTGGACAATGCCCAGAGACAGGCAGATGCTGTTGAGTTTTATTCATTGGGTTTGGGGGATTATTACACCTTATCCAGTATAAACGGTAGTGGAACAGGGGAGTTGTTGGATGCTGTAGTAACAGAACTCCCGGATGTTGTGGAAGAGGAAAGTGAACTTCCAAGATTTGCGGTAGTGGGAAGGCCCAACGCCGGAAAATCATCATTTATCAATGCGCTGATAGGAGAGGAAAGATACATAGTTACCGACATTGCCGGAACCACAAGGGATAGCATAGATACCAAATATAACCGGTTTGGTTTCGAATTTAATTTGGTGGATACCGCCGGTATCCGAAGAAAGGCCAAGGTAAAGGAAGACTTGGAGTTTTATTCCGTAATGAGGTCCATTAGGGCCATTGAGCATGCTGATGTGTGCATCCTTTTGCTGGATGCCACCCGAGGTTTCGACGGGCAGGTCCAGAATATATTTTGGTTGGCGCAACGCAACAACAAAGGGGTGGTTATTTTGGTGAACAAATGGGATTTGGTGGAAAAGGAGACCAACTCTGTAAAGGAATATACGGCCAAGATAAAAAAGGCCATAGAACCTTTTGATGATGTGCCTATTCTTTTTATTTCCGTACTTACCAAGCAACGGATTTTTAAGGCCATTGAAACCGCTGTGGAGGTGTATAAGAACCGGTCGCGAAAAATAGCCACCCGTAAACTCAATGATGTTATGCTGCCAATCATTGAGCATACGCCGCCCCCAGCTTATAAGGGGAAATATGTGCGAATCAAATTCTGCACCCAACTGCCTACTCCGTACCCACAGTTTGCCTTTTTCTGTAATCTTCCGCAATATGTGCGTGATCCCTACAAGAGATTCCTGGAAAACAAGCTGCGGGAACATTTTGACTTTTCAGGGGTGCCCATCACCATCTTTATGCGCAAAAAGTAACAATAAGGGGATAATTTGATAAGGACAGGACTTTTTCACCTAAAGTTCTGTTAAGGTTGCACGACTCCTCCTACACGATCGCTATTTTTCGGGGAATTTTATCTCAATCAAAACCGAACCGTCTCATGCATAAGGCACTGCTGACCTTTTTGGTCACTATCCTTTTCTTATCCGTTGCCCAGGCCCAAGAGTTCAGCATAAAGGGAAAATTATTGGATGCCACTACCAAAAGTCCACTGGAAGGTGCCACCATCCATGCAGAATCCGTTCAGGACAGTGTATTGATTACCTATGCCGTCTCCAATGCAAAGGGTCACTTTAATTTAGAGGGCAAAACCCGGCAAAAGGAAGTCAATGTCTTCTTTTCTTTCACAGGATATAAAACACTTCAACGAACAATTAGCGTCCAGCGGGATTCAAATCTTGGGACCTTGGAACTTGAAGAGCTGGTACAAGAGCTAAAAGGAGTAAACGTTACCGGGGAACGGATTCCGATCAAGGTAAAAAATGATACATTGGAGTTTAATGCAGCATCGTTCAAGACGCGTCCAGATGCTACCGTTGAAGATGTTTTAAAAAGACTCCCTGGGGTTGAGGTGGACAGCGACGGGAAAATTACCTCAAATGGTCAGGATGTGGACAAAGTGCTGGTAAACGGACAAGTGTTTTTCAGCAATGATCCCAAAGTAGCCACTAAAAGTTTGCCCAAAGAAGTGGTGGATAAAATCCAAATTCTGAATACCAAAACCAAAACCCAGGAGTTTACCGGCGAGGAAGGTGATGGCGAGACAAAGACCATAAACCTGACCATAAAGGAAGATAAGAACAAAGGCTATCTGGGCAGAGCTTCCGCAGGGTATGGAACCGATGAACGCTATCAGCTCAATGGACTGCTGAATTATTTCAGGGATACCGAGCGGGTCAGCGTGATTGCCGGGAGCAACAACATCAACAATACTGGTTTTTCCTTTGATGAGATTTATGATATGGTCGGTAGAAGCTCCAGAAGCGGCGCTTCCTTTAACAGTCAAGGGGGATTTACGGTAGGTGGACTATCATTTGGATTTGGCCAGGGAATTGTAACCTCTTCCAATCTGGGGGCCAGTTATGCCAATCAGGAAAAAGGGAAATACATGGCCAATGCCAATTATTTTTTGGCTTTAAGTGACTCTTACAATGACGAAAAGAATTCCAGGGAAAACATTCTGAATACCGGTAGCTTTTTTACAGATTCAGAATCCAGTTTTGAAGGGACCACCAATTCAAACCAAGGGGGTGCCAATTTGGAATTTGATGTGGACAAAACGCTCCGGATTTCCCTAAGGCCCCAAATGAGTATAAGCCATACCGATTCCAAAACTTCCAGAAGTACGGTTTCTAGGGATGACACTGATGAAATTATCAATAACAACCAAATTTTGGACCAGAGCAACCGGATGAACCGGAGGTTCTCCAATAATTTGGACATACTCAAAAAACTGGACACAATCGGGGGATATTTGCGCCTTTCTTTCAACAATGAAAATTCAAAAGAGGAGAATAAAATCAGCTTTAATTCAGAAACCAACCTGTTTGGGGACAATCCGGAAACCGAAACGCTAGATCAACAGACCACCGTGGACAATTCCGAGGATTCATATCAAGTGGAGGCAACCTATAGATTGGCATTTTCCAAGGTGTATTCCATGGATATCGGGTATGAGTTCAGTCATTTAAAAGAGGAAAATACCAAAGAGGTATTTGATTTTGACGATGGAACGGGGAGCTATTCACTTTTCAACCAGGAATTAAGCTCAGATTTCGACTTTACCACGGTCCAAAGCACACCTTCCTTAGGCTTTGCAAAAAGAAACGATAAGTTGCACATGGGCATTACCGCCCGATATACCCGAACGGACCTGGACAATGAGGATTTTCTCCAAAACAGCACGTTTTCAAAAACATTTGACAACCTGCTAATCAATTCCTTTTTCAGATACAATTTTGATAGCAGCAAAAGATTGAGTATTGGCCTAAGAACCAGTTTGGATATTCCAGAACTCCAACAATTGCAACCGGTACCGAACATTTCCAACCCGTTGAACGTAATTGTTGGAAATCCGAATCTAAAGCCAGGAATCAACCGTAGGATCTACCTCGGATACAATAACTTCAATTGGCGGGAACGCACTGGTACATATATTTATATGGGAATGGTGTTTAGGGACGATCAAGTCTCACCCACCACCATAACGGACGAGGACTTTTTGCGGACCACCCGATACGTCAATGTAGATGGAAACTACAGCCATTATGCCGGTATAGGTGTCTCCAAGGAATTGCGGAAAGACAGCACATTGACCATAAAGGTCAACTTAAGGCCCTCCGTAAACCTTCAAAAGAATGTAGGGTTCAACAATGGTGACCGTCTGGAGGCCAAGCGTTTTTCCTTTAATCCCAGGGTTAGCACCCTTTTCAATTATAAGGAATTGGTGACCCTGGAGCCCGAATACACCCTATCCCTGAACACTACGCGCTACAACCTTGATCATTTGTCCGATATCAAGTTTACCGCCCACAACATCAAACTAAAAACAACCACCTATTGGCCCAAAAATGTGGTTTGGGGAAATGATATCAGTTATAGCTACAATAGCAATGTGGGACCTGGATTTGATAAGGATGCCTTGTTTTGGAATGCGAGTATTGGTCTGCAGATGTTTAAAAAGCAGGCAACCCTGAAGCTGTTGGGCTACGACATTTTAAATCAGAATATCAACACCCGAAGAACTACCGGGGAAGATTTTATCCAAGATTTTCAGGGTACTGTACTGCAGCGATACTTTATGACCAGCTTTACCTTTAAATTTGACCAATTTGGAGGAAAAAAGTCAAGGCCTTCCGGTTTTGGGTTCTAACCGGGTGACCCAATTTTGGTTCATTGTGCATTCGCCAACTGAATTTGAAGAGCTTGCTGAATACTATGGCCGTCATTGTCCACTGCGGTCAACACATAAGCGCCTTCCTTGATGGGCACGATCATTTCATGTAAATCTTCTGTAGTACCGATATAGGACTCATCCAAATACCAATACACAGAAGTTTCAGGACGTTGATGGGCCAACTTAAAAACAACCTCTTGGGCATGGTTGCCAAAATCCTTTGAAATCAGGATTTCCTCATTTTTCCTAGGGTGTATAAACTCCATAAAGGCGTAGTCCTCCCCAGAGCATCCATTTAAAAATGGGGGGAAGGAATGGTATTCGGGATGTCCTCCAGCATAGTAATACTCCACCACGGTTGGCAGCTTGAACCAATTTTTCTGAACCATATCCTCTAAAGGATAACAACCAGAGTTTACCCTGAAACTTTCGGTTGCATCCACAAATATTTGTTGGTGATATGGGCAACCGGGACTCCTCGCGCCATTTTTGGGAAGATATTTTTCCTCTGTTTCATTACAGAAAGGGGAACTTCTAAAACCACTTTTCTTGCAGACTTCCAAGGGCATAAGATCATCAAAGGGTTCCTGGAACCACCCACTTTTTGGAAGTTGTCCCAAAACATCAAACAACAAAGGGGCGGCAGCGGTGATTCCAGTTAAGCCAGGCCTTCCCTCACCATCTGCATTGCCTACCCAAATGCCTATGGCATATTTTGGAGTAACCCCAACCGCCCAGGCATCTTTAAACCCAAAGCTGGTTCCTGTTTTCCAAGCCAAGGGTTGCGAAGAATCAAAGAACTCCCAGTTTTCATCGCCTTGTGGCCGATTCACCTCCCGAAGGGAGGCAAACGTATGATAAATGGATCCTGCATTGAGTGCCGGGGCCGAAAATTGCGTTTCCCCAAAATCTGTTTCTTCTTCCAAAAGGTAGCTGGGAGGGGTATATTCCTTGGTCCTATAGGTGCTGGAATTGGCCACATAATGGTTTAAGGTGGATGCGCTGGCCGAAAAGACATTGGTAAGTTCCCAAAGGGAACATTCTGCACCTCCAAGAATAATGGGAAGCCCGTAATGCGCAGCGGGCTTGTCCAAAGAGCTGAATCCCAATTTTTCAAGCTTGTGATAAAATTTATCTAGGCCATATTGCTGAAGCAACCTCACAGAAGGCACGTTTAAGGAACGGGACAGGGCAAGACTGGCGGAAATGGCACCATTGTACTTTTTATTAAAATTTTGGGGTTGGTAGCCTTTGACCACAGTGGGAACGTCCTTGACCAAGCTGTTGGGCAGCAGACTACCTTCATGCAACAGGGAACTGAACAAAAAAGGTTTTAGGGTACTACCTGTACTTCTTTTTTTTGTGATAATGTCCACAAAGCTATGATGTTCCGCAGATGATGGGGAATTACCAACGTAAGCCATGACCTTACGGGTATCCACATCCAACACCAAAATGGCGAGATTGTGGATTTCATTGGCCCTTAATTTTAGGTAATGCTGCTGGGCCAATCGGTTTAATTGCATTTGAAGGTTTTTGTCCACTGAGGTTTGGATTTGCTTACCAGGATGTTCCAATCGGATGCGTTCCGTAAGGTGAGGGGCCAGATTGGGCAATGGAAGCGGTTTTTGAGGGAGTGGTTCCGACAGGGCCAAGTCGTAATCCATACTATCAATAATTCCTTTGTTTAGAAGTTTACGAAGTAAAAGGTCTCGTTTTTGAAGCAGGCTGGCATCATTTTTTCCAGGAAAAATTAGGGATGGGGCGTTGGGCAGAACGGCCAGTGCTGCAGATTGTCCCCAACTCAGTTTATGGGAGGGGATTCCAAAATATCGCCAGGAAGCGGTCTCCAGTCCAACCACATTCCCGCCATAAGGGGTGTGACTGGCATAAAGGGTGAGAATTTCTTCTTTGGTGTATTTTAACTCCAATCGTGTGGCCATAAAAATCTCAATGCACTTTTCCCAATAAGTCCGGGATTTGTTTTTACGACTTAACCGAATCACCTGCTGGGTTATGGTACTTCCGCCCCGTCTGGTTTTTTGGGTGAGGTTGTGCCTGATGGATTTAAGAATGGAAATAGGATTGAAACCTGGATGGGTATAAAAATACTCATCCTCAAACAACAATACACATTGCTTGTACCTAGAAGGAACGGAGTCCATTTCCGGGAAACGATATTGGCCGTCTTTTGCCACCCGGGCCCCGATCAAACTATGGTCAGAACTTCTGACCACCGTGGACACGGGATCATTGAACAAATTGCTTGGTAAGCAGAAAAGCCAACCCAGTAACAAGGTCAACATCAGACCTAACGTATATTTATGTTTCCTGAGGATGCCCATGATACGGAACAAAGTTTTTTACTTGACCACTGATATCCATTGACCTTTGTTTCGGGCATAATAGGTGCCATCGTACATGGCTTCCGCTTGACTTCCAGGCAAATAATAGTCGCCCAAAAAGGATGCATTCAGTTTGACGGTAAAGGTCTTACTCTTTTTGGCACCTAGGTCAAAATAGAAATGCGTGCGATCATCCCGGGTATCCACATAATCCGCCTTGTCACTGTTCCAAGAATTATCCGTGGTGAAAGAGGTGTCCACAATTTCCCATCCACTGGGCACAATGTGCGTTAAAGCAATGTTTTCAACATCGTCATTGGAAGTGTTGAAAAGAATGATTTTTGCCTCAATTTCGGTGCCCTGTCTCAATTGGGAAACGTTGACTTTATTTCCCAGTGCATCCTCATATATCACGGACAGCGATAACTTTTGTTGTTGTTCCAATTCTTGACCTACGGGCAATTTGCCATGTTGAACCAAGGTAACATAAACGCGGTTTCCTAGTTGGTTGTTCACAAAGACTTCTCCATTGCTACCCGTTATCGAAAGTTTTCTCTGTGCGAGTGCCTTATCGGTTTTAACCTGCTGTTCTTTTCCATTTTGACCATACTTCACTTGTAGTGATTTGCCTCCATTTTTACCGACCATTTTTGCAAGGGACAAGAGGGCATATGCGGTTTCCTGGGTGCTATACCAACGCTGAGAGGACAGGTTTTTGGCCAAGGATTCGGAGAGTTCCCGTTGTTGGCCGTCCCCTAGGATTACCATGGTTTCCAAGGCCATGGCCCTATTCCTAAAAACAGAGCCGTAGGTGCGGTAATTGCTGGAATTAGGTTGGAAATCAATATTGGCCGTTTTTGCCAACGCCTGTGCCACCTCTTTTTTACCGGTCAGGGCATAGGCCGCCGCCAAACGCCATTTGGCCTCGTTGCTCAAGTTTCTGGTTTCCCGAAGTCGGTTCATGGCCGCTAGTTCTGGCTGTTGGGCCAAGGCCAAAGTGTACAAACGGTAGGCTTGTGCCATATCACTATTGTATGCAAATTGCTGGTTGTCCCATTCCCGCGCCTTACTTTTTTGATATCGAATCCAATTGCTCAAGAACGTTAGTGGTAATTGATATCCCCTTTGTTTGGCCTCCAACATAAAATGACCGGCATATGAAGTACCCCAGTCATTGGCGGAACCATATCCCGCCCAATAACTTAGACCCCCATTGGGCAATTGAAAATCGTTTAGTCTCTTAATGGCTGCCTTGATGTTCTTTTTGGCTTTATTCTTATCCTCGTAAGTGATATCCAAAATATCTTCCAAAAACAATTGTGGAAAGGCTGCCGAGGTGGTTTGCTCCACACAACCATGTGGATACCTCAATAGATATTCCATTCGTCCTGAGAAATCCATTGGGGGAAGGGTGGAGAATTCCAATGAAGCAGAATTCGTCCCGGTAGTTCCAAATGTTTCCCAAGGAATGGTCAATGATTGATTGCCCTCTAAAGTGTACAACGTACTTTTGGAAGTCATTGGATTTGGATTTTCCACATCAATTTCAGTTTCACTGCTAGCGCTTTCACCTGCTCCTGAGACATTCACCTTTATGGTTTGAAATGTAGTAGTTGGGTTGACCTTAAAATCAAAATTCACGATCTGTTCTCCCACAGCACCAAACGAAATGGTCTTTGATGTAGGCCCCAAGGGAACCAAGGCATTTGCAGCTTCAACAGTAACTTTTACATCCTTGATTTTTTCTTCCATGGCAAAAACGGTGACCGGAATGGTCACTTTTTCACCTGGGGAAAGTTTTCTAGGAATGCTTGTCAATACCATCAGGGGCTTTCTGACTGCGGAAGTGTTTTCTGTATGGCCATAGGCGCCATTTGGGTTTCCTGCCACCACCATGGTACGGACAGACCCTATATAATTTGGCATTTCCAAGGTATGTTCCCTTAATTCACCTGCATTGATGTGATAGGGTCCCAAATAGGTTACCACAGGTTTAAAGCGTTGCGCCTTTCTGTTTTTGGCCCCTTCACCAATTCCACCACCGCCAATAGCGTAAATATTGTCCACGCTCACTGAATAGGCTCCCATAACATCGTCAAATATGTCGAATGTTTTTACTCCAAGCGCTTGTCTGGCATAAAATGCACTGTGTATATCCGGGGTTTTAAAGCGGGTCAGGTCCAGCAGTCCTTCGTCCACAACGGCTAGGGAGTAGGTCATGGCTTTTCCTGTGGTTTCGGAAACCGAAACGGTATAGGATTGTTCTGGTCTAAGCACATCCCGCATCTGTAATTTGGGTTTAAGGAATGTTGCCGGATTTTCAACCAATAAGGGGACTACCCCATAAAGTCGGATGGGACGATCGTTGGCAACTTGTCCATGGGGTTGCAAAAGCGAAATATTGACATAAACATTGGGTGCCATTTCCTCCGTAATTGGAATTTTGGCCTGTGTTTCTTGGGCGGAGGTCTCAATCCACTGTTGGGACAATACTTCAGAACCATTCTCAACACTGATCAAGGCCCTACTCCCCAAATCGGATGGAAAGGTGATAACTGCTTCCTCGCCAAGGGAGTAGTTCTCCTTGTCCGCTGAAAAAACTAGAATTTTGGAACTTTCACTGTCTCCGGAAGTGGGCCTTTTCCACCAATTTCTATAGAAATAGGCCGTTCTACCTGTGGCGTGCCCGGATTCTTCATCAATAACCCTGATCAGGTATCGTCCACCATCCTCATCCGGAATGTTCAGGTCAAAATTGGTCTTTCCGGCGGCATTTGTAACAACGTTAAGCTCCTTGTAAGGCCTATGAACCGTTGCATTTTCGTATCTGCTTAGGTTGTCATGACCGCGATTCCACCACCATCTCCATTCAATCTTGAACACTTGTACCGTTAACTTCCTGTTTGCAGCAATCTTTCCTTCGGTATCCACACTTACCAGGTCAAAGGTGTTGTTGTCATCCGTTAGAAAAGAACCGTAACGCTTGGCTTTTGGGGATTGAAGACCAACAAAATGGGTATAAGGCGCCAACTTTTTTGAGAAAACATCTATGGAAAAATCCCCACCTCCTTCAAACACCTTGGTAGTGAAAACAGCTTGTAGCATTCCGGGGGCCTTACCATTGACCTCAATTTTTTTATTGAGTTGTAATTTCCCGGATTCATCCAATGTGGTGTTGACGAATTGGGATTCCACGGTATTGAAATTGCGCACCGGATCTCTAAAGATATAGTTGTCGAAACCAGGAAAGGAAGTGTGGCTATTCTCAAGTTTGCTATTGATATCGATTTTTAAATTTCTTGCTGGGGCCCCATGCAGCCACTGCACCTCAATTTGTCCTCTGTTGATGGTATTGGCCTTGAGTACCTCATCATCAAAAGCAACATTCACTTTTAACCTGTTGGGCTTGATCGTTGCTATTTTCAGGTTTTTCTGAAACTGGGCCCCTCCAACGATAACTTTGGCATTCCAGTTACCGGTTGGTGCTGTGCTTTGGGTTGGAATAGGGAAATAGTAAAACTTTTCTGCTTTGTTGGCATACAGCCCATTGCTTACCGGTACGGCTTCGTCTTTTAGCACGGTACGCTGTACAAGTTTGCCGCGGGCATCGGTCACCTCCAGAATAACCGGATGGTTTTCAGGTAATGGATTATTTCGGTCGTCCAGGACAAAGGTCAAATGAGCCGTGTCCCCAGGACGATAAACACCACGTTCAGTATAGACAAACCCTTGCAGGCCACTTTGCAATTCCTGACCGGATACATCAAATTTGCTTAACGATAGGGCATTACCATCCGCAAGTTTGGCGTATGCATAGTTTTCATTTTGTTCGGCCACGGCAAATGCCAAGTTTTTTTCGCCATCAAATATGGCAAAACCAGAGGCGTCCGTAAGTACTTCCCCAATGGGTTGCTGCTGAAAATTGTACAACCTAATCTTCGCATTTCCCTCTGGTTCAGCTGTTAACAGATTGGTGGTGGTAAAGTGATAGGTTTTGTTGTTACCCTTTTTTACGATCAAGCCCAAATCACTTCCCAATAAATGTGTGGAGGCAACCCGATCATAATTATAATAGGCCGAATGGCAGGGGTTATTCTGTTCTTCCCAGTTGTAATCCACATTTCGCCAATAGTAGATTTCATTGTCCCAATACTGCTCTTCCCTAAGTTCCTCGGAAAGATTGGAAGTTTCATCCAATGAAATGTCCGCAAGATTGTTGTCTTCATTTTCTGTGGAGCATGTATAGGTAGTGTGTTCTTTCTTAAAACTAAATTCAACACGGTACAATGAGCCGGGATTGATTTGAATAATTTTTGACAGGTCCAGGGCATGCGCCTTCCAGAAACTGTTGTTTTGCTCTGCATTTTCCAGGAGGGGGATGACTTTGTAAGCCACACGTCTACCAACAGGTCGCAACTCAGCGCGGTATTCAGGGCTAAGATTGTTGTTTTGGAGATATTGCAGCATGTTGCTTTCATATACCTGGATGACCCTGACTTCCACGGCGGACAGGTTTACGGTCTCAAAATAAATTGGGGTGGCGCTGGCATTGGGCAAAATGGTCCCTTTGGAAATCAGTCTAACATTGGGTTTTAGCTGTTCAAATGACAGATATTCGGAAAAGGTCTTTTTTAAACCATAGCCATAGGCGCTTTTAACCCCATTGAAGACTTTTACCAATGCTTCACCCACCACTTTATTGGACGGATAGGCCCGAAGCACATTGCCATCTATTTCATAGCGAAGACGCTCTACCCCCGCTATCGTCACAAGGCCATTTAGATTCTGGTTTTCCTTTAGGGGTTCGGAAAAGTTAAGGGTCAATACGGGATTGGAACCGGACGAGGTCTTGGCATCCACAACCACAAATTTGTTGAGCCCTGGGATCGTATAATTTTCTTCGCCTTTATTATCGATGTCCAAAGCAGAACCATTCCAAGCGATGCGCAGTTTGCTATCATCGGTTTTCCGAGCGATACTATCTATGGTAAAGCTGAAATATTGCGAATCCCCAGTGGTGTTGTCCCATTTGATCGACATCTGCTTACCTTCTTGGGACGCTGAAAGGACTGATGTTATCTTGTTGGCGGCGAGTAGATCGGATGCCTCCAAACTGCCTGTAAGATATTGCCAATTTTTACTGTAGGACTGCAGATTGCCCAAGGTGATCTTAAAATGAGGGGCAAGCGTTTTGAAGCTAAAAGTGTATTTTTTATGGTCGCTATCAATATTTTCGAACAGTTTGTGCAGTTGTAGGGTCAAGGTGTATTCGGTATTCGATTTTAGATATTCCGCAGGCTGAAAAACCAGTTCCCTTCCATTTTCGATGGCCAATTTACCGGCTATGTTGGGAGAAATTTTCAGGTATTCCAAAGGAAGTTCCTGGGTGAGCTCAAACTGATTCAACTGCTGCGCTAGGGTAATCCGGATTGGGGAGGCAATGCTCTGGTTTCCATGGGTATGGTAACTTATATAATCCTTGAACTTAAACAGGTTATCAGTTTCCGAATCAATGGATTTCTTCTTGCAGGAAAAGGTGGCGAGCAATAAAAATGTCAGGAAAAATCGAATAAGGCGTACCATGTGGTAAGGGAATTAAATGAATAATTATTTTGCCAAAGACAAGATAGCCTAAAAATGGAGAGAGGGGGCCACGATCTTATAAAGTGCGTGTTATGATTTACGGATGACAAGTTTGCACGGATGGAATCTTATGAAATATTTATGATTTCGCCCCTCTTAAAAGGCTTTCAAAAACCATATCTTGATGTCGCTATAACAATCTAAAAACGAACATCATGCGCAATCTTTTTCTTTTGGTTTTTTCAATGCTGGTCATGAGTGTCTCCCACGCCCAATCAGATTACGAATTGGTGGAACAGACCCTAAATTATTATATGGAAGGCGGTTCCAATAAGGATTTTGACACCTTGAAAAAAGCATTTCATGCTACCGCAACCATGAAGTACATCTCAGATGAGGGTTATAAAGAAGTAAATGCCCTCGAGTTTTTTAGTGGGATGAAACCGGGCCCTAGGGCAAATCGGAAAAACCGCATCGCTGAAATTACCATTTCCGGTCATGCGGCCAATGCGAGATTGGAACTGGAGTATCCCGACTTCACTTTTGTTGACTACATGAATCTTTTGAAAATTGATGGCGAGTGGAAAATTGTAAACAAGATTTTCTACAAACGTGTTGATTAAAACGTATTCCAAATAATTTTATCACAATTATGATTAGAACTGCTTTGACCATGGCAGGGGTGCTTTTGTTTGCCTCTTGCCAACCTGCTGCCGAACCTAAGGAACAACAAGTTACCGAGGAAATTACCAAAGAGGAAGCGCTCAATTTGCTTCATACTTGGACAGACGCCTACCTAAAAGGGGATGCCGGGCCGTTGATTGAGGTGCTGGACGATTCCTGGGTGTATTCCGGTGCTGCAGATGGTAGCACATCCAATAAAATTGCAACCATTGACGAAGTCAGTGAAGCAGATTACTCCTTTGACGAAATCAAGTATCATGAATTGGATGTGAAGTTATATGGTGATATGGCCGTGGTGCGCGGCTGGGAGCGAATGGTGATTTTAAGCGCCGATAAACAAGACACTACCATCTTAAAGTTGAGGTTCACGGATGTGTACCAGAAAAAAGATGGGAAAGTCAGGGCCATAGCTACCCACAGCTCACCCATGGACTAGTAAACAGCGATTTTTCCTAAAGATTTACAATGGCCACACCTTCGGCCAAGGGTATCTCTTGGTTGATATCGTTTATCCTGATTGCCGTAAGCACTGGAACAGGGCCGCAACATTCACTTCCGCTGGATAGCTCAAAAGTGGCATTTACCGTGAATGAATCCTCGTCACCCAGTCTAATGAAGTAATTGTAATCGCCTTCACTCCAATCCGGATCTTGAAGCAATAGCAGCGGACTTGAAATAGATTCCAATGAATACAGGCTATTGGTATCATCTACCGTCACATCGTTGAAGCTGTACGTGCCATTGTCAAAAACATTACTGCCATCTATCTGGATGTCAAACGCCAAAACACCCAATCCTGGGCACAAGCTGGAGCAATCCTCATCATCTGAATTCAAACAGGAAAGGACAAAAACAACCGGTAAAAGGATAATTAATCGTTTTAGTGTCATAGGAATTTTTTTTTGAAAGATAAAATTTATGAAAAAAGTTGCTTAAAACAAGGGATATAGCCCTAGTAATGTGATGAAAAACAACATTTTTCACCATCCACCAGAGGCACCGCCACCACCAAAGCCTCCACCGCCAAAGCCTCCGCCAAAACCGCCAGAACCGAATCCTCCACCTCCAAATCCGCCTGATGAGCCCGAGCTACGACCCATATTGCTCAATATGATCATATCCCAAAGGTCTGGTCCACGGTTTCGGCCTCCACCACGACCTCCCCGGTCGTTTCTACCCTTGCGGAACAGGATGATCAAAACGATGAGAAAGATGATCAGGGGCAGGAATTCCTTCAGCGGAAAGCTTGGATTGGTTCCAAAGGTCCGGTCTTCCTCAAACTCACCGTTGAGTACTTGAAAAATAGCATCGGTACCCCTGTCAAGGCCTTTGTAGTAATCCCCATTTTTGAATTCGGGTATGATCACATTCTCAATAATGCGTTTGGACATAAAGTCGGTAAGCGAACCTTCCACTCCATAGCCTGTGTTGATGGCTATTCTTCTATCATCCTTGGCTAAAAGCACCAAAATACCATTATCCTCATCCGCCTGCCCAATTCCCCATTCCTGTCCCCATTGTGCTCCCAAATAATTGATATTCTCTCCTTGGGTGGAACGGATTATGGCAATTACAATTTGGGTGGAGGTGGTATCTGAATATTGGACGAGTTTGCGTTCCAAAGCCTTGTTTTGGGACTTGGACAACAGGTCTATATAGTCATAAACACTGGTCTGCTCTGAGGGTTTTTCTGGAATGGGGTACTGTCCCCAGCATAGGGAAGTAAAAAATAGGGCGAGGAGCAGACTAACCTTTCGAAATGGCATCGCTCAGTTCGTTGGTGTCCATATGATCCCACGGGAAATGGGCTTGGAGCTCCTTGCCCGCGCGGAGCACGCCCGCTACAATACCTTGTTTAAAATCCCCTTTTTTGAAATGGGAGGAAATGACCTCCTTGGTAGATTCCCAAAAGCCTTTGGGCACCGCTTTATCAATTCCTGTGTCGCCATAGATCACAAATTTTTTATCTGCTACAGCAACATAGAGCAATACCCCGTTCTCTTCTTTGGTATTGTCCATTTTTAAAAAGTGAAACACTTGTTGGGCCCTGCTAAAATGGTCCATTTTGGCGGTACCTTCTATGTGAACCCTTATTTCTCCCGAGGTGTTCTTTTCAGCTTCCAGAATGGCAGCTACTATTTCCTGTTCTTCCTCAACCGTGAGAAAATCCTCTAATTTGGACATGGTTAATCAAATTCAAGGTTGACTTCGGGTACTATCTCAGCCCCATCTTGCGCTTCAAAATATGCCATTTCTTCAAAGTCAAATATGTTCGCCAGCAGATTGTTGGGAAAGTCGCGAACATGTTTATTGTAGGGGCGAACTGTCTCATTGAATCTGTCCCTTGCGATATTGATCCTATTTTCGGTTCCCTCCAATTGGGATTGCAGTTCCAAAAAGTTTTGGTTCGCCTTTAAATCAGGATAACGCTCCACTACAACCAATAATCGGCTTAAAGCACTGGTAAGGCCATTTTGGGCAGTATTGAATTCATTCAATTGCTCAGGGGTTATCTGTGTTGGATCAATATTGATTCCAGAAGCCTTGGACCTTGCTTCTATAACATCCTTTAAAGTTCCTCGTTCAAAATCTGCTGCACCCTGTACGGTCTTGACAAGATTGCCGATTAAATCGTTTCTACGTTGATAGGCACTTTCCACTTTGGCCCATTCCTGTTTTGTGGTTTCCTCTAAACCAATGGTTTTATTATAAAATCCTTTAACCCATCCATAAATGCCAAAGACTAGGACAGCAATAATTATCAACGGTATTAACCACTTTTTCATTTTCTTGGTTTTAGTGTTTATAGTGTTATAGTTGTTCCTTGATCTTGAGGAGCTCGGCCTTTACTTTTTGAAGCTTTTGGATGACCTCAAATTTGGAGAGTGTTTTTTGTTTTTCCTCCTTTAGGTGGATTTTGGCCCCTTCCAAAGTAAAGCCCCGTTCTTTTACCAAGTGGTAGATCAGCTGAAGATTGTTAATATCCTGTGGGGTAAATTTCCGGTTTCCCTTGGCATTTTTTTTGGGTTGAAGTACATCGAACTCTTTTTCCCAAAAACGTATCAGGGAGGTGTTCACCCCAAAGGCCTTGGCCACTTCGCCAATGCCATAATATCGTTTTTCGGGAAGCTCTACATGCATTAATCCAGGGATTGGTTCTCTTGATTGGCAAACTTGAGCATGTTCTCAAACTCTTCCGCCGTCAAACTTCCATAGTAGAAGTTGATGGGGTTGATACGTTCTTCATCCTTAAAGACCTCATAATGCAAATGCGGTGCTTCGGAACGTCCAGTATTTCCAACAAAACCAATTAAATCCCCCCGCTTTACCTTTTGGCCCTTGGTCACATTGTATTTGCTCAAGTGTGCATAAAGTGACATATAGCCATAGCCGTGGTCAATTCTGATATGCTTCCCGTATCCGGAAGAACGGTTGTCCGCCCTTTTTACCTCGCCATCTCCAGTAGCGTAGACGGGAACGCCACGGGGAGCTGTAAAATCCATCCCCCAGTGCATTTTTCTTGCCTTGGTAAAGGGATCGGAACGCCAACCAAATCCAGATGCCATCCGGGTGAGGTCTTCGTTGCGTACGGGCTGGATCGCCGGAATGGAAGCCAATAGTTTTTCCTTCTCCTCCGCCAATTTCGCTATTTCGTCCAAGGATTTGGACTGTATCACCATTTGTTTCTGGATAATGTCCAGCTGTGTGGTGGCATTGATTATTATCTCGGAGTTGTTGAAGCCTTCCAGGGATTTATACCTGTTGACCCCACCAAAACCGGCCCTTCGTTGCTCTTCGGGAATGGGATTGGCTTCAAAATATAGTCGATATATATTGTTGTCCCGATCTTCAATATTGGCCAAAACCTGTTCCATCTGCTCCATTTTTTTGGTCAATATCTCAAATTGGAGCTCATAATTGCGCACTTCACGATCAAGTGAAAGTTCTTTTGGGGTATTCAGCCAACTGGTATTGAGCAAAACGATCAACCCTAAAAAACCGAACAAGGCCGATCCCATTAGGAAAAAGAAAAGATTCCGATACTTTTTGGACTTTTTGGGCTCAATCTTTCTATAGGAAAGCGTATCCGGATCGTAATAGTACTTAACTTTAGACATGAAGGGATTTTATCCTATTTTTGCGCATTCATTTTAAGAGAACAAACAAATATAAAAATTGTTTTGCTTAAAATGTTAAATTTAATAAAACCCTAGGATTTCCAATGACATCCCAAGAAGTCAGAAAACAGTTTTTAAGCTTTTTTGAAGGTAAAAAACACAAAATTGTCCCTTCCGCGCCCATGGTCATGAAGGATGACCCTACCCTGATGTTCACCAATGCGGGAATGAACCAGTTCAAGGAGTATTTTCTTGGGAATTCCGTACCCAAATCCAAAAGGGTATCGGACACTCAAAAGTGCTTGCGCGTAAGCGGAAAGCACAACGATTTGGATGAGGTGGGCAAAGATACCTATCACCACACCATGTTTGAGATGTTGGGGAACTGGAGTTTTGGGGATTATTTCAAAAAAGAGGCCATCCAATGGGCCTGGGAGCTGCTTACAGAAGTTTACAAAATTGACAAGGACAGTCTTTACGTCTCCGTTTTTGAAGGTAGCAATGATGCAGACAAGTTGGAAATGGACAAGGAAGCCTTCGAGTTTTGGAAGGCTATTGTTCCCGAAGATCGAATCATCATGGGGAACAAAAAGGACAATTTTTGGGAAATGGGAGATCAAGGCCCCTGTGGCCCCTGTTCCGAAATCCATGTGGATATCCGAAGCAAAGCGGAGAAAGCCAAGGTGTCGGGTGGATCCCTGGTAAACCAAGATCATCCCCAGGTGGTGGAAATTTGGAATTTGGTGTTCATGCAATACAACCGAAAGGCCAACGGGCAACTGGAAAACCTTCCAGAAAAGCATGTGGATACCGGGATGGGCTTCGAACGTCTTTGCATGGTGCTTCAGGGAGTCAAATCCAACTACGATACCGATGTCTTCGCTCCATTGATTCGTGAGATTGAGACCATTACCGGAAAGAAATATGGTAAAACCGAGGAAACGGATATAGCCATTAGGGTGGTGGCCGATCACATCAGGGCGGTTGCCTTTTCCATTGCTGATGGGCAACTTCCAAGTAACAATGGAGCAGGGTATGTGATACGAAGGATTTTAAGACGGGCTATCCGTTATGGATTTACTTTTTTGGGAACCAACAAGCCTTTTATCTATCGCCTGGTAAAAGTTTTGGGCGAAACTATGGGCAAGGCCTTTCCAGAACTGCGGGAGCAGTATCAATTGATTGAAAATGTGGTAAAGGAAGAGGAAAGCTCATTTTTGACCACTTTGGAACAAGGTCTGGTCTTGCTGGATTCGGTAATAAAAGCCTCAAAAGACAAAACCGTTGACGGCCAAAAGGCCTTCGAATTATATGACACCTTTGGGTTTCCCATTGACTTGACCTCCCTGATTTTGGAGGAAAAAGGCTATACTCTGGATACGGAAGGATTCGAAAAGGCACTAAAAGCACAAAAAGATAGATCCCGCGCTGCTTCCGAGGTGTCCAAGGAAGATTGGACCGTTCTATTGGAAGATTCAGAACAAGAGTTTATTGGCTATGATAGCTTGGAAGCCGATGTAAAACTGGTGAAATACCGCAAGGTGACCAGCAAAAAGGGAGGGGCCCAGTTTCAATTGGTCTTTAATTTGACCCCCTTTTATCCTGAAGGTGGCGGACAGGTGGGGGACAAAGGATATCTGGAAGCTTCCAATGGGGATGTCGTTTATATCATCGATACCAAAAGGGAAAACAACGAGATTGTACACTTTACCGAGAATTTGCCAAAAAGTGTGGAAGGAAGGTTCAAGGCTTCTGTAGATAAAAAACAACGTTGGCGTACGGCCAGCAACCATACGGCCACCCATTTGTTGCATCAAGCATTGCGCGAGGTTTTGGGAACTCATGTAGAGCAAAAGGGGTCTGCGGTACATTCCAAATATTTACGTTTCGATTTTTCCCATTTTTCCAAGTTGAGCACTAAAGAACTTCGGGATGTGGAGAATTTCGTGAATGCTAGAATCGAGGGGCAGTTGCCCTTTGAGGAAAACCGGAATATCCCCTTACAAGAGGCGATGGACCAAGGTGCCATGGCACTTTTTGGTGAAAAATACGGCGATACCGTTCGTACCGTGCGTTTTGGTCAATCCATAGAACTTTGTGGAGGCACCCATGTAAAAAATACTGCTGATATCTGGCACTTTAAGATTGTTTCCGAAGGTGCGGTAGCCGCGGGAATAAGAAGAATAGAGGCCATTACTTCCGATGCGGTCAAGGAGTTTTATTTCCAGAACAACCGTATGCTTTTTGAGATCAAAGACCTCTTAAACAATGTGCCGGACCCGGTAAAAGCGGTTGCAGGGCTGCAGGAAGAAAATACAGGTCTTAAAAAGCAGATAGAGCAACTGCTGAAGGAAAAGGCCAAAGGGCTTAAGAACGAACTCATTTCCGAATTGGAAGAGGTGAACGGCATTCAAGTATTGGCCAAACAGGTGGATTTGGATGCTGGCGGCATTAAGGACCTTGCTTTTGAACTGGGGGGTCAAATAGAGAATCTGTTTTTGCTTCTAGGGGCCGAAAAAGACGGAAAAGCTGTTTTGAGCTGTTACATTTCCAAAGAACTCGCGTCCAACAAGGGATTGAATGCCGGAACCATTGTTCGTGAATTGGGAAAACATATCCAAGGAGGTGGCGGGGGGCAGCCCTTTTTTGCTACCGCAGGAGGTAAAAATCCAGCTGGAATCCCCAATGCGCTGGCACAGGCCCGGGAAATTGTAAAAGCAACCACCTAAACGTGCCTTTAAAGCTCAAAAATATCAATTGGAAATATATTGTTGGAGAAATCCTTTTGTTGTTTGTGGGCATTAATTTGGCTATTTGGTTCAACGATTGGAACACCTCCAAATCCATCCAAAAAGACAAAGAGGTGGCACTGGCAAAAATCAAGGGGGAACTAGAGACCAATTTGACACAGCTGGTTGAAAACCGAACTGAAAACCAAAAAATCCCCAAGTTTTTCCAAGAATTGGACAGCCTAAAAAACGATGAGGGTGAACTGTTATTGACACCACAAAGATGGAATGCATTTGTGGATTCTTACCCCGATTTGATAGAGACTGTAGACTCGGTCTCCGTTGGAAATGGAAAGTACAAATACGAAGGGGATACGACCATATTTTTGGAAATTACGGATTTGAGCAACATTGCATGGGAGATTTCAAAATCCACAGGAATCTTTCATGAGTTTGGTTATGATTGCCTCTATCAACTTCAGGGAATATATCATACCCAAAACTTGGTTAAAAGCGAACTCAAGAAGGCAACCGAAGCCTTGGGGAACAAGTCCATTGATGATTTGATTCGCGTGTTGAACTTTATGGACCAATTGGAAGGGCAATTGGAAAATCAGTATCGGGATATGATCGAGGACATCGAAAATTGCAAGTAGTATGAAGCTACAGACACAAGTTCCCTTACACCCATCCAACAAGCCAATAGATTATAACGGAAATTTGGTGTTGCTCGGTTCCTGTTTTGTTGAAAATATTGGGAATAAGCTTTCTTATTATAAATTTCCGTCCCTAATAAATCCTTTCGGAATTTTGTTTCACCCCTTGGCCATTGAAAACTTGGTTTCAAGAGCCATAAACAACAAATTTTACTCGGAAGAGGAGGTTTTTGAACAGGATGGGAGGTGGTTGTGTTTTGATGCGCATTCCGATTTGGCCGGAACAAACGCTGATGACCTGCTTAAGAATTTGAACCTGGGTTTACGGCAGACCAAACAGGGTTTGGAAAAGGCTTCTCACGTGTTTATCACCCTAGGAACTGCATGGGTGTATCAAAAGAAGTCCACCCAAAAGATAGTGGCCAATTGCCATAAGGTGCCCCAAAAAGAATTTAAAAAGGAGTTGATGGGCATTGAACAGATTGAAGAAAGTCTCTCCGCCTGCGTCCGGCTTATTCATTCCATTAACCCAAATGCAGGGATTGTCTTTAGCATTTCCCCGGTCCGGCATTTAAAGGATGGTTTTGTGGAAAACCAGCGGAGCAAATCCCACTTGATTTCCGCGGTTCACACTATGTTGTCCCAAAGCACCCTAAAAAATGGGCATTATTTTCCCAGCTATGAAATTGTGATGGACGAACTTCGCGATTACCGGTTTTATGGAAAAGACCTGGTGCATCCCAACGAATTGGCGGTTGACTATATCTGGGAACGTTTTAGAAAGGTGTGGATTTCTTCCGAAAGTTACCCGGTGATGGAGGAAGTGGAGACCGTTCAAAAAGGATTAAACCATAGAGCGTTTAATCCAGAAACCGAAGCCCATCAAAAGTTTAAAACATCGCTAGCGTCAAAAATCACGTATCTTAAAGAGAGGTATCCGTTCATGAAATTTGACCTATGAGAAAAATACTGTTAGGGGCACTGATTGCATTGACTTCCATTTTGATTTACAAATCTTGTACGGAGTACAATCAGGATAAGGCCACATTAAAGGAATCTTCCTTGTTGATCCAGCAAGAATTGAAAAATGTTTCCAAGTTGATTGTGACCGAGGGGCATTTTTCAGAAGTATATAATTATGCAGATTCCAAGGAGTTGTTTGGGAGCTTGGTCACCGCGGACAAAAAAGCACTAGTAGTGGCCAATGCCCAAGCCACCATTTCCTATGACCTTTCCCAATTGGAAATTGAAGTCATTGAAGCAGAGAAAACCATTCGGATTTTGTCTATACCAGAGCCAGAGATTAACATCAACCCGGATTTAGAATATTATGACGTTACAGCAGATTATTTTAATCCTTTTAAGGCTGAAGATTATAATGCCATCAAAGAAACGGTAAACCAATCTCTACGAAAGAAAATAAAAGCATCTTCATTAAAGTCAAATGCAGAGAACCGATTGTTAAGTGAGCTTTCCCGGATTTATGTCTTATCCAATTCCATGGGTTGGACCATTGAATATCAAAAATCTGCTGTGAATTCTCCAAACGAGCTACTCAACCTTGGTACAACTTTGATCGATTAGTTGTATTCCATCATCAATTAAATGTCCTACTTCTGGACGCACTTTTTTTACCTCCTCCAAGTGCATTTTGATGTTTTGGGCCAGTTCATCCCGTTCACCTATGCGGGCCAGTTCATAAAGTTCCACGGGCAATAGCCAATCTTGCGGAAAGGCTTCCTTAATCTCTTCAAAGAGCTTTCCTCGGGAGATATAGGTGTTGATGCCTTCCCTGTAATCGCCAACCCTTTGGTAGTACCCTTCCAATTTGATACGCTCTTCGTCCCGGGTTTTTTTAATGGTCGTTTCGGTGAGTTCATGGGTAATCAGGTCAAAGCTTTGCAGGTCTGCCGGACCGTTGTATGCGGAAACAATTTCTTGGCCCACGGCCATATGGTACAATCCCCATTCGGGAAGGAACAGGATTTCACCATTATGGCTCACTTTGCAGTCCTTAAAAGTGATCAATATGATTTTTCCTTGAAGATTTCTAGTGCCGGTTACAATGGTTCCTTCTACTTTCAGTCCCCCCTCAAATTCAAGGGCGACTTGCTCTTCTTCAAAAATCTTATAGGCCTTTAAGTCCCGTGGACTCATGTCCTCAATGGCCAGGTTAATACCTTTGAGTTTCCCGATCGGGGAACCAAATCCATCCGCATGTTCCATGGTGCTATGGCCCACCAGCTCCTTATCGCGATATGCCAAGGCCGTTGGCCCAGACGTTTTGATATAGATGGGCTTCCCTTTGTGTTCAATTACTTCCGAAAACACTCCTGAAATTTGAAGACCGGTGCTCAGCTCCAAAGTACCCAATGCCTTGGAGTCGATGAGTTTTTGTGCTCCCGAAAACCCGCCGGTTCGCAATGCCATGGTGTTGGCAAAATCCTCCAAAACCTGACTTAAATGGGCAAAATGTGGCGTAACAAATAATTGTGGTTGGGGTTTGGTGATATCAAAAGCGGTTTGCGCGGTTTCAAGGGTGTATGGTAATTTTTGTACATCACTTTGCATGCACCATTTGCTTTCACCAATGGAGGAAAGCAGCCCAGCGCCATAAATTTTGGGATCTTCCACAGTGCCGATGAGCCCATATTCCACGGTCCACCAGTGCAGATTTCGGATCAAGGCCATTTCACTGGGTTCGCCCATATTTTCCTGCAGATGTTCAATGTGTTTTTCCGCTTCTTCTATTTCGTGTTTAGGAGTACCCGCTGCTTCCTTTATAATGGAAAGATGTCGTACCGCTTCGTACAGCTCGTAATCCTTGGCACTGGAGATGGCCTTACAGCCAATTTCCCCGAAGCGACGCAAATATTCCGCGTATTCTGGGTTGGCAATAATAGGGGCGTGTCCAGCTCCTTCATGGATGATATCTGGAGCGGGGGTGTATTCTATGTTTTCCAATTGTCGAATATCCGAAGCGATGACCAGTACATTGTAGGCTTGGAATTCCATAAAGGCTGCAGGGGGAATAAATCCATCCACTGCTACGGCGGCCCATCCAATTTCCTTGAGGATGCGGTTCATACCATACATGTTGGGAATGTTGTCAATGGAAATCCCTGTCTTTTCCAATCCCTGCACGTACGATTTATGTGCTACCTTACTTAAATAATCCACATTTTTGCGCATCACATAGCGCCATACCGCTTGATCAATCGCAGTATATTCCTCATAATTCTGTGGTTTGATGAATTGCCTCAGATGCTCGGGCAATTTATCCAGAATAGGGTTGGATTCGTAACTCATACGCTTCTTTTTCCGAGCATTAAAGGTACAAAATAAGGGACGTAATTCCGATATTGTTGGGTGTGCAACAAAAAAACCGTCCATTTGGACGGTTATCTTTTAATTTGAAGCTACAGCCGGTGTTGGCGGATATTCTTTAAGAATATTGGACACAAAATCCCGGATGCGTGCTTCTTTCTTTTCTATATTACTTGTATTGTTCAAGGTGCCAACACCACGCCCTTGCCAAACCAGTTCTTTCTTATGGGCATCGATGACATCAATATACAGGGAACCTTCGGTACGGGTGCTTACATTGTTGCCGAAGCCTCCTCCCCAGCCCCAGCCCCAACCGGGACCCCAGACCCACGGGTTGTAGAAGCCTCCCCAACCCCAGCCCCAGCCAAAGTTGTTGTTGTAGACATCAACACGTTCGCGTTCCTTGGTAAAAATGCTGATCAAAACATCAGGGTTTTGTGATTTGGCAAAACCGCGTGAAGTCATTTCAGCCTCGATGGCCTTTAAAATTCGTTTTTTGTCTAAATCGGAGATTTGGGCCTTGTCTATACCTGTTTTATAAAAGGCATAGGTTTGGTAAGTTCCAAAATCAGTTTTGGTATCATAGTCGGAGATTACTTTTACCGAAGAGCAGGAAACCAAGAAGCCGGCTACTAGGGCAATCAGGGTAAAACGTTTTACATTTTTCATATCAATTTTATTTTTGAGTTCAATAGAAAAGACTAAAAAACATCCACAAATATTATGCCGAACATCTAGTTATGGTTGGCTATTTGTCTTTTTATCGTATCCGTAAGGGCAGTGGCGGCAACCACTCTCACAGCAATACCCTCTTTTAAGGTGATATTGTTCGGTAAATACTTTATATCCTTCCTTGGATAGATAGTAATCCCCTTCCTCCAAGGGTATGAATTTCTTCATCAGTGACGAAACTGTAAATAGCAACATAAAATTAAGTTATTCCATTCAAAGACCATAAAAGTGGGTTTTTCGACCATTTAAGACGGTTCACCGAGATTGTTAATCGAATTATCGATACAGTCCCATTATCCGAAGTTTGAAAAGTTATATTTGTAGGAATCCTATGATAGTTTGAGTGTGATTTTAGTTTTTAAACACTTTTTTTATCGGAATTATGTGGGCCTTTCCTTATGGCCCTTTATCATCTTAAAAGAGCGTGCTCTTAGGAAAGATGAGGTGCTTATCAATCATGAGCGTATTCACCTGAAACAGCAACGGGAACTTCTTATCATACCCTTCTATTTCCTATATTTTTCTGAATGGATATTGCGCACTGTTTTGTATTTGGACAGTTATAGGGCCTACCAAAATATCAGTTTTGAGAGGGAGGCCTATGCCAATGAGGATGATATGGAGTATATTTTCCAGAGAAAACCCTATAGTTTTGTAAACTATTTGATGCGTTAATTCCCAGGCTTGTTGGTTCCCAATCAAAAAGTTGATTTGCCATTTTTAAAAGATAGTGGTGTGACTCTTTACATGAAAAGGGAGGACACCATTCACCCTTATATTTCTGGGAATAAATACCGAAAACTCAAATACAGTCTTATTGAAGCAAAACAGCAGGGACATGACACCTTGCTCACTTTTGGCGGGGCATTTTCCAATCATATAGCAGCTACGGCTTATGCTGGAAAGGAAGCTGGATTGAAAACCATCGGGGTTATACGTGGGGAGGAGTTGGAGGAGGGGTGGCAAGCTAATCCAACTTTACAACTGGCTTCCGAACATGGAATGCAATTTCATTTTGTTTCGCGAAGTGATTATCGGACTAAAGGAACAGATTTGTTTCTTGATAAACTGAAGATGACTTTTGGCAAATTTTATCTACTGCCCGAAGGTGGCACCAACGATTTGGCCATCAAAGGTTGTGAAGAAATTTTGACGGAAGAGGATAACAAGTTCGATTTTGTTTGTTGTGCTGCGGGTACGGGTGGAACCATTGCCGGAATTATCAACTCGGCTCAACCACACCAAAAGGTATTGGGTTTTCCGGCACTAAAAGGCGACTTTTTGCAAGATGAAATTCGGAAATGGTCCGATGGTGGTGATTGGGATTTGATCCAGGATTACCATTTTGGTGGATATGCGAAAATCAATAGGGAATTGGTGGACTTTATCAACAATTTTAAAAAGAAAACAGGTATTCCATTAGATCCTGTTTACACAGGAAAGATGCTTTTTGGTATTTTTGACCTGACTAAAAAGGGTTTTTTTAAGCCTGGCAACCAAATTTTGGCCATCCACACAGGAGGATTGCAAGGAATTAAAGGCATGAACCAAGTACTGAAACAAAAGAATTTACCGTTATTGGATTTATGATCAGGAGAATTGGATATGTTGTGGTACTCGCTGTGTTACTAACAGGTTGTAAGTCCAAAAAGCGAACGGTTACACGTCAGTCTAAACCCGTAGTGGAGACCACTAGCAATACGCCAAGAAACCCTAACCGGGATTTGCCCAAGGATGGACCTAAAGAGTCCGAACTGTATCCAATGCCTGCCAACCCAGGCCGATTTGTTAAATTCCCGATTGCAAGTACCCAGGAATATATTGAGACTTTTGCGGAAATCGCCCAATACGAAATGCGTGCTTTTGGCATTCCAGCCAGCATAACCTTGGCACAGGGCATTTTGGAAAGTGGTTCGGGCAAAGGGGAGTTGACCAGAAAAACCAATAACCATTTCGGAATCAAATGCCATACGGGATGGGACGGTGAGTTTGATTTTCATGATGATGATGCCAAAGGGGAGTGCTTTCGAAAGTACAATCATCCCATGTATTCCTTTCGGGATCATAGCATTTTCCTTTCGTCACGTTCGAGATATGCTTTTCTCTTTAATTACCGACGTGATGATTATAAAAAATGGGCTTATGGACTGAGGCAAGCAGGCTATGCAACGGATCGCAAATACCCTCAAAAGCTGATAGCCTTGATAGAGCGCTATGATCTGGACCAATATGATGATGAAGTAGTCCGAGGAGGTTTGGACACCGTGCGGGCTCCAAAAAAATATGATGTGTTCACCCATGTGGTGGAAAAAGGGGATACACTTTATGGCATCTCCAGAAAATATACCATTTCGGTGGATGAGTTAAAACGACTCAACAATCTGAGCAGTAATACCATTTCCATTGGGCAGGTGCTCAATATCAGAAAAGAAAGAACAAAGTAAACCGTCAGTTCGAGTGTTTCCGACTTTGTCGGAAGTGTATCGAGAACTGCGGTTAGGAATACAGAACACTACATGCTATACCAACGAAGCAGCGCCTTGTTTGCGGAGGCCAAAAAATACATTCCCGGTGGGGTAAATTCCCCGGTCCGAGCTTTTAAAGCCGTAGGTGGAGACCCTATTTTTGTTAAAGAGGCAAAAGGCGCCTATCTCTACGATGAAGACGGGAACCAGCTAATCGATTACATAGCCTCCTGGGGGCCATTGATTTTGGGTCATGCCCATGAACCCGTAATCAACGCGGTGATTGAAAAAGCCAAAAAAGGAACTTCTTTTGGAATGCCTACCGAAATTGAGACCGAACTGGCCCAACTGGCCGTTTCCATGGTGCCCAATATCGACAAGATTCGTTTTGTGAACAGCGGCACAGAGGCTTGTATGAGCGCGGTACGGCTGGCGCGAGGGTACACCGGAAAGGACAAGATTATCAAATTCGCGGGCTGCTACCACGGCCATTCCGATTCTTTTTTGATCCAGGCGGGAAGTGGGGCTGTGACTTTTGGTAGCCCAAATAGTCCAGGAGTGACGCAAGGAACTGCCAAGGACACCTTACTGGCCAATTATAACGATTTGGAAGGGGTGAAAGCCCTTGCCGAAGCCAATAAAGGTGGGATTGCTGCGATTATTTTGGAACCTGTAGCAGGGAATATGGGTTGTATTATTCCTACAGACGAATTTATCCATGGCCTTCGTGAGTTGTGCACTCAAGAGGGTATTTTGTTGTTATTTGATGAGGTGATGACAGGCTTCCGATTGGGCAAAGGTGGAGCACAGGAAGCGTTGGGCATTGATGCCGATATTGTAATGTTCGGAAAAGTAATTGGGGGCGGATTGCCTGTGGGTGCTTTTGCAGCTAGGGCCGAAATCATGTCGCATTTAGCTCCCGAAGGACCTGTTTATCAGGCTGGAACCTTAAGCGGAAATCCCTTGGCCATGAGCGCTGGATTAGCCATGCTCACTGAGCTCAATAATAAACCTGAAGTGTTCAACAGTCTAGCCGAAAAAACGGAGTATTTGCATAAAGGCATTGCCGAAGTGTTGACTGAAAAAGGAGTGACGCACCAAATCAACCGATATGGTAGTATGATCTCGGTGCATTTCTGCGAAGACCCGGTAGTGGATTTTGCTTCTTCGGCCAAAGGCAATAACGAAATGTTCAAAAAATACTTCCATGGCATGTTGAAGCAGGGCTTATACCTCCCACCTTCGGCATTTGAGAGCTACTTCCTAAATGATGCCCTGTCCTATTCAGATTTGGACAAGACCATCGAGGCGGTGAAAACTGTATTTTAGTTTTCAACCTTGCCGATTTTTTGCGAAATCACCTTTCCGCAACAGGGAAAAGAGCAATTATGGTCTTGACAAGAAACTTCCTTCCCTTTAAGGGAAGGTGTCCGAAGGACGGAAGGGTCAAAATATTAAACTACTTGCTACTATCCAAAACGCTCCCGAATCTCCTGTAGCACCGAAGCCAAATTCTCAAACACCATCCTATTTTCAAACCGAAGCACGGTGAGACCAAGACCTTCTAGATGTTGGGTACGGAAATAATCTTTTTCTTGGGCCACAGCATTAAAATGCACCTGTCCGTCCAGTTCAATGATCAGTTTTTCAGAAGCGCAATAGAAATCCACAATAAAATTATCAATGCTGTGCTGTCTTCTGAACTTTCTTCCATCCAGTTGTTTGCGTTGCAGTTTGGTCCAAAGAAAAGCCTCAGCTGGAGTCAGGTTTTTGCGTAGGTCTTTCCGATACTGTTTTAGTATACGTTTGTTATGTCGCCTCATTGGGTGTTGTAAGACTTGGTTGGGGTAAGGTAGGTAAAATAATATTTAGCTAAAACCCCTCCGTCCTTCGGACACCTCCCCTCCTACGATGGGAGGAGATTTTTTTTAGAGTTTAGGACATATGTAAATACTAAACCTCCTTCATGATTATCTCCTTGCTCAAGATCATGCCGGTTAATGTGCCTTGGTAAACCGCATTGGAAACCGTCCGCATGCGGGTGACATTGTCCCCGCAGGCATAGACGCCATCCACGGTGGTTTTTTGCATCCCATCCACTGTTATGTAGCCGTTCTCGTCAATTTCTGCTCCTAATGACACTGGGATGTCACAATGCTGTTCAAAAGGGATATGGGCATAGAGGGCGGTAATGACCGCAGAACTGCCATCCGAAAAACGTAGCTGTTTCAGATAGCCTTCCTCATGCTCCACTTTTTGGATTTCCTTTTCCACAACATTAATATTGAGATTATTGAGTTGCTGGATTTGTTCTGGGGATAAATTGGACTTGCCATTGGTATAAAGGGTGAGGTCTTTAGTCCAATTGGTCAGAAATTTGGCAAATTCAAAAGCTTCCTCCCCATGGGCCAATACTCCTGTTTTGACACCTCTAACCTCGTAACCATGGCAATAGGGACAATGCAAAATTGAAATCCCCCAACAATCCGAAAAGCCTTCAATGGGGGGCATAATATCCTTGATGCCCGTGGCAAAGATTAGCTTTTTGGCCGTGAACCGCTCCACGGTAGAAGTAGTGATTTCAAAACCATCTGCAATCCTTCTACCTTCGGTGGCCAGGCCGTCAAAAAATTGAACGGTATTGTATTGTTCCACTTGACTTCGGCCCAGTTGGGCTATCTCATGGGGAGGCACCCCGTCCTGGGTCAGAAAATTATGGGAATGAGGTGTCTGCTGGTTACAGGGTTTGCCACTGTCTATAATCAATACTTTTTTCAGGGCCCTGCCCAGGGCCATGGCAGCGGAAAGGCCGGAGTAGCTTCCGCCCACTATAATAACATCAAAATGGTTCTTTTTCATGGGATAATAGGTGCTAAAATTGAGGGGATGGAGCAGCATGCTGGAAGCCGTGACCGTCCCACTCGTATTTATAAATGTCCTTCGGCTTATGGGTCTCATGGCATGCTTTTACTAGTGCGGGAACAAAGGTAGGAGGCCTAAAGGGCTGGGGGATAGGACAAGTGCTGGCTTGAATAGGACTTATGTAAAGTTTTGTCGGTAAGCCTCTGGAGATTGCCCAATCTGTTTCTTAAAGAAGCGGATAAAATAGGAAACGTCATCGTAGCCCAACTGATGGGCAATTTCCTTGACCTGGTTACTGGTGGCCAGTAATCTCCGTTTGGATTCCAAGATTATTTGGTCGTTGATTACTTCACGGCAGGTCTTGCCCAATCCCGATTTGGTAATGGCATTGAGTTGGTAGGCGCTCAAGTGCAGCATTTCTGCATAGTCCGAAACCTTTTTATGGGCAGCCAGATGGGTTTCCAACAGCTCCAAAAAGGCCTCCAGTCGCTCACGGGGATAGAGGTCTGAGCCTTTAAGGTTGGGAACATTGGCCTGCTGCTGGCGTAAAAGCTCAATGAGGAAAATATCCAGTTGCGCCTTGATCATTTTTTCATGGCCTGGGCGTTCTGCGGAAAACTCGTCCAAGATGGCATCCAAGGGTGCTGTCACATTTGCGTACGTAGGGGGATTGAAGGTATACAAGGTGGTGTTGCTGCAAGAGCGGAGCAGTAATCTGGAATCCATGCTGCAATTGTCAAAAAAGTCCGAGGTAAACTGTATGACAAAACCAGTGGAACCTGAATCCAGTTTCAAGTCGTGAACCTGCCCGGGCCGCATAAAGAACACGCGGTGGTTGCCCACGGGATAGGGAGCAAAATCGATATGATGTTGGCCAGAGCCATGCTCCAAGGCCAGGACAAAGTAAAAGTCGTGCCGATGCAGTTCCTGAACCATGGGAATTTTTTCCAGGAGTTGGGCAATATCCCTAATGATAAAATTCCCCAAAAGGTGGGGTTCCGTTTGGAAATGGTGCAGCCGTGCGATTGGAATTTCTTTCATGTGATTACTCCTAACCCTATTTAGCAATATATAAAGCTAGTTTGTTATACCAATTTCTCCAAGGGGATTATATGAGTCAGTCAATTTCGTTAAAGTGTGTTAAATAATTACCGAACGTTTGGTAAAATTGAAAATGGTTGTACATTTGCCTCATGAGAATGGCAAAAGTATCAGATCGGGAAATTTTAAACGGGCTTATGTCCGTGTTTCGTTCCAAGGGCTATGATGGGGCCAGCCTAAACGAGTTGGCCGAGGCCACAGGTCTTAAAAAAGCCAGTCTTTACCACCGCTTTCCCGGAGGGAAAAAGGAAATGACGGATGCCGTGTTGGACTTTATGGAAGCCTGGATCAACGAAAAGGTCTATATGGTACTTTCCAACTCGGAGGTGCCACCACAGCGACGGCTAAAAGATGCCATCCACAATATTGGTCAGGTGTACGGCCATGGCACGAAGGTTTGCCTGTACCGCTCTTTGAGTATGGACACTGGCATGTCGCTCTTTGGTAACAAAATAGAAAAGGGGATTGGGCAGTGGTTGGAATCATTCAGCATTTTGGGTGAGGCTGTTGGTAAAGATGTGGAAACCGCCTTGAAAATGGCCAAACAAAGTTTCATTGAGGTGCAGGGAAGTTTGGTACTTTCAAAAGCTATGGGCAATACTGAACCCTTCGCGCAGGCCATCCAAAATATTGAAACAAGATATTCATCATAAAAAAAATTTAATCTTAAAATTTACCGAACGTTCGGTAATTTAATTAAATCAACAATTAATATTAAAATCATGAAAACAAGTAAATCAATTCTAGTTGTATTTGTAATGGCACTTTTTATGGCCACGAACCTTAACGGACAACGAAATAAGTCCGGTGTAAACCCTTATCCAACCACTTTTCATACTGCCAAGGTGGCCGGTTTGGATATTTTTTATCGCGAAGCGGGATCCAAAGATGCCCCAACCCTTTTGTTGTTGCACGGATATCCCACTTCTTCGCACATGTTCCGAAACTTGATGCAGGATTTGTCCCAAGAATACCATTTGATAGCTCCGGATTATCCTGGCTATGGACGCAGCTCCCAACCCCCAATGTCCGAGTTTGAGTATAGCTTTGACAATTTCGCGGAGATCGTGGACGAGTTGTTGGTGCAGCTTAAGGTAGACCGATACAGCCTGTATCTTATGGACTACGGTGCGCCAGTAGGGTATAGAATCTTTGAAAAACACCCTGAGAGAGTAGAGGCGTTTATCGTTCAAAATGGAAATGCCTACAGGGAAGGATTAACGGACTTCTGGAACCCTTTGCGCAAGCTTTGGGCCGATAATTCTGACGCCAACAAAAAACCATTGGAAGCATTTCATCAGATAGGTGGTCTTAAATGGCAATACCTGCATGGGGTGCAGGATAGTACCAAGGTAAGCCCCGATAACTGGCACCATGACCTGCAACACTTGACCCGTCCAGAGAACAACGAAATCCAGCTGGCCTTGTTCTACGACTACCGCACCAATGTGGACCGCTACCCTGGATGGCAAAAACTCTTTAGGGAATACCAAGTGCCTACCTTAATCGTATGGGGAAAGAACGATATCATTTTTCCAGCTTCTGGTGCGCATCCCTACAAACGTGACCTTAAGAACGTGGAATTCCATTTGTTGAACACAGGACACTTTGCCCTAGAGGAAAAAGGGGATGAGATTGCTCAGTACATCAGCAACTTCCTAGCTAAAAACGAGATAAAATAATGCAATAACCCACAATTAGGTGCACTGCCCGTGGCTCATTTTTTTCATGAGGTTGCGGGTAGTGTTTTGGGTTTTCATCCGACTTAGGTTGGTATAAACTACACACTATGGAACAAGAAGTAAAGCAGCCGATTCCTCCATTTACCTTGGAGTCGGCCAAACAGAAAATACAATTGGCGGAAGATGCCTGGAACAGTCAAGATCCCGTAAAAGTTTCCAAAGCCTATACGGTGGACAGCGAGTGGCGGAATCGGTCGCAGTTCATTAATGGGCGGGAAGAAATCCAAGCGTTTTTGACGGACAAATGGGAAAATGAATGCCAATACAAACTCAAAAAGGAGTATTGGGCGCATGGCGATGATCGTATTGCTGTCCGATTTGAGTACGAGTATCAAAACAAGGACGGACAATGGTTCCGTGCCTATGGCAATGAGAATTGGGAATTTGATGCAAATGGCCTGATGAAGAAGCGGTATGCAAGTATTAATGATGTGGCTATTGCGGAAGGGGATAGGCGATTGTGACCCACCACCCCTCCGATTCCAACGAAGTTGGAATCACCTCCCCGAAATTGGGTTGTGTGATAATTGAAGGGCAAGATAGCCCCTCTGTCCTGCGGACATCTCCCCTATTCTGGGGAGAAGCTTAGTATAAAAAGTATAATTACTTCCGCAAGAGGGGAGGTGCGTTGATACGTAGTATCAACGCGGAGGGGTGTTACAAAAAAAACGGGGCGTAAAAGCCCCGTTTTCCACAAAAATCTAACTAAAACCAACCTAACTATACAGGTTTGATCCAAAGCAGGTGTTTCCACTTGCTTTTTTCTATAAGAATGAGCAATATGTTAATGGTGAATAGACCTCCGGTCTCGAGCAGTTCACCCAGTTCATCGGCCTCCAAAAACACATGGAACAAAAAGATGTGCAAGGTTATGGGTAGCAAGAAAATGGCGCCTACAAAGCTGGTGCCCTGCAGCAGTACCAACAGACCAAATAACAATTCACAAATGCCCAGTACCTGCCAAAAGTATCCGGTCTGTTTGGCTCCACTGATGTACAATATTTTTTGAAGGGTACTTTCCTTTTCAGGAGCTTTAAATTTCTCGGCTTTCTCCACCACTTCAAGGGGGGAAGGAATGGGCTTTTGAAACTTCTGGATACCTCCATAGACCATCATTCCTCCCAAAATAAGGCGAAGGATTATGAAAACGATATTCTTGATGCTCATGATGTCCGTTTTAGAGTCTTTCGTAGGTAAATTGGGCGTTACCACGTACCCCTTCGTTACTTACATAAGCCGTGAACATCATCTTATAATAGTTGCCCGCGGCATCTTTTAGCACATAATAGCGGTCATCCTTCAATACCCCACCAAAGGCATCTCTCCATCCACTACCGATTACTGTTCTGTCATCGTAAACCAACGCAGATTCGTCCACATCGCCTCTGGCAAAATCGGCATAGGAAGGCACGTCAAATTCTGTAACCACACCTTCGGAATCCCTTTCATAGGTGGTTATCTGATACAACCCAACACCCCCTAAAGTGTTGTGCACGGCAAAATCGGAATAGGTCAAACCCGCAACAAGTGGGCCTTGGTAACCATAATAGGAAAACACCCCACTAAAGTTGATGTCCCATGCATCTGCTGCTGGTTCTACGCTTACGCTCTGACCTTCGGTCAAGCTAAAACCAGAAACCAAGTAGCTGGAATTCTTGGGAACCGTTACCTCCGAGAAATTTGCTGTCTCGTCCAAGGCTGTATATTGAATAGTATAATTGCTTCCATCGCTCAAGATTCGCACCTTCATATAACCTCGATGATCCCCAGTGGTATTGATACTTCCAGGTTCGGCGGCTTCGGTAGGAATCTCGTTTCCAAGACCTACAATGTAAACATTGTTCTCGTCGGCCGTTGTGGAAATCTCTGCAAAGGCTGTCCCTTCCAAATCCCCTTGCCAACTATCGGTAAATACAACACCTTCGTCAATATCCCCATACTGGAAATAACCCACAGGCAATCCTTGAAGTAGTTCTTCCACCGTATTTACGGTTACGGTAGTAGGTTGAAAGGTCATGGGGTCCAAAGTGTTCAATTCCATGGGAGTGGTCAAGGCTGTGGCCTCAGTTACCGAAAGTAAATCAGTGATTCCATCCAACTCCGCGGCTGATACTAATAATGATGCATTCAAATACACCCGGTTTTCGGTGCCATTAAAAAGACCTAGTTCCCAAGTATCCCGTCTTACCGCCGTCTGAACCCCGGAGCTAAAGTCGAAATACACCTGATTGGGCATGTTGGAACCCCCATTTTCCAAATCGATGATGCCATTTAGAGCGGCGATGGGTGAAAAACTTACGGTCGCAGAGTTTACGGAGCCATTTATCCAGTCCGTATTATCAAAACCATCCAAGGAGAAGGTAACCGACTTGGTGGTTCCTTCAATAGGGTCGAGGATTTTAGTAAAAGAAATGGTAGTACTTAAGTCCCCGATAGCAACAGGTAGGGAAATGCTTCCTGAGTTGGCGGCGGGAACGGTAGAAAAGTCAGTACCATAAACCGCATTTTCGCCTGTAAAGGACACGGTGATGGTGCCAGCTTCAGTGGCCGCCCTGGAGAAATTCAGGGTGATTTCCTTGGTGGTATCCGTTTCGGACGTACTAATGGTTGCAGAACTAAAGGTTACCGAGAAATCGATAAGATCTTCGGAATCATCACTACTGCAAGAACTCAAAATCGCTAAAAACAGCGACACATATAAAAACGTAAGTTTTTTCATGGTTTTTAATTAAGGTTTAATTTGTATGATAGTTTTAAAAAATAGGATCTCCCGTTACCGAACAACCTGCTGGCAGTTGAATTGGATGCATGTGCTCCTGAGGGAACGTCGGAGGCGTTTACGGTAACAATGTCGAAGATGTTTCGTGCACCAAGGGTGATATCTAAATCCTTGGTTATACTGGTTCTGACAGAAGCATCCATCCAAGTGAAATCATCCGTCTGCCCTACAACGGGACCACTGTCTCCAGGGACCAAAACCTGTGTTCTTCCGGTATACTTTAATTGGGTGGAAAGGGTGGTTTTCCAAGAAGGAATGGTATAACCCAAGGTGGTCTGAAGGTTGAAACTCCAGAGATAATCGCTATTACTGTCTTCCGAGCCGTCTATGGCGGTGGATTCGCCCATATAGGTTGCTCCCAGTCCGGCTTGCCAACGATTCAATTTGATGCTGTTCTCCCACGAAAAGCCTAATATTTTGGAATAATCCACGTTGGCAAAGGTGAAGAGGCTTCGGTCATTGTCATCCGCGGTTACCACGCTGGCAATCTTGTCCTGAATATCAAAGTAATATGACTTAATCGCCGATTTTACGAGGCCACTTTCCCCGATTTTGTATTTGTTTTCGAAATTCAAGAACACAGAAATTCCATCTTCGGGTTGCAGGTTGGGATTGCCTTGAACATTGTGGTTGGCATCCACAAAATAGAAGAACAGTTCCTCAAAATTGGGCGCCCTGAATGCAGAGCCAAAGACGGCTTTTAGTTTAAAGGTATCCGTGAAATCATAGGTAGAGGAGAGGGACCAAATCAGTTGGTTACCAAACTGAGAATTGTTGGTGAACCGTGCTCCTGGATAAAAGGATAGCTTGTCCGTTAGATTAAAGTCCAGTACCCCAAAAAAGTCATAGTTTTCCAAAGTATTTTCTACCACATCATTGGAATATTCCCCGGTGGCAATGGCATCAAACCCAGTTTGGCGGGTAAACTCATACCCCAACTGCGCATTAAAAAACTCCGATCTGGGGACGATGTTGGATACAAAACCCTTGGAATAGTAAATTTTACTGGACTGACTCAAATCATCCGAAATAAAGGACTCAATACCTTGTTGCAGAATGTTGTAAACATATTGTTGGTAGTAACGTTTTTGGTCTTGGTATGAAAAGAACAGATTATAATTGGTCAGTCCCCTTAAAGGACCCGAAACGGTGAGGTTGTTCACCCAGCGATCGGTTTCAAAAATTTTATCCAATGCGGTTGGGTTTACCAAACCGGTGCCGGGATCCATGCGTCCGGTTACGTTTCGATCGTAAACCGTCACCTCTTCGTCAAAGTACTGCAGCTTAAAAAAGATATTGTGCTTGCCCAAGGTGGCATTTAGGTTGCCAAATGCGGTCAGTTGTTCCTTAGGGTTCCATTCGGTTCCACGGAGACCGTCATTGATCAAGGTGTTATCCTGGATATTGACATAATCTTTACCTCGGAAGTTGTTATAAAAACCGGCATAATCGTTTCTGGATGCTCCAATGGAATAGCCCAATTGGTTATTGGGCTGATTGCTGATTTTGAAATTTTGGATGTGTCGACCTTCATCAAAAAGGGCATATTCGTCGCCTACGGTTTCCTCCTGCACGGATACTTGTACCTGCCAGGCATAATCACCCTCCAAGCTCCGTTTGGTTATGATATTGATAACCCCCGCTACGGCATTGTCCCCATATAATACTCCCATCGAACCTTCCACGATTTCGATACGGTCCACATCCTCCAAGTTGATTTGGGTGATATCGATATTGTTGCCCACTCCGTTGTCACTGGCCACCGGAATCCCATCAATCAGGATTTTCACGTATTGGCCATCCAAGCCAAACATGGTCACAGTTGATCTTCCAGTGGAGGCGTCTGGAGTAATTGTGATATTGAGATTATAGTTCAGAATATCGGCTAGATTGTTACCCGCGACTTTGGCAATGTCCTTTTGATTTACCACGCCAACGGCGAATAATTTCTTGCTGAGTGACATCACTTTACTCTCTCCGGTCACTACAACTTCGTTCAATTGCTTGATCGCCATGGTTTCTTGCTCTAAAGAATCAAGTTGTTGTGCGTTACTGTAAACGCTTAATAAACAAGATGTTGTGGCTACGAGTATTCGGTTATTTAGATTCATTCTTGATTAATTGTCGACAAATATATAGGTTATTTTAATTCAGTCTAAATAAAATTAATATTTTTGTCACTCAAATTTTGATCATCTATAAGAATACCATTATGAAGAAATCAACCATTTTTTTGGCACTATTGGTAAGTGCAACTACAATTATGCAAGCGCAGAAAAAAAAGGATTTGGACCGCCAAGCTATTTTGGACATGTGTGGTTGCTACGACATTACTTTTAAGTACACGGAGACTTTTGCCCCTGAAATCGATTACGAGAAGAAAATGGACTATACTGCTGGTGCCTTGGAACTGGCTTTGCCCATTGTTGATGAAAAAAACAAGATTTCCATCCAACATTTATTGGTGATCAATGATTCCATGGTCATCAAGCACTGGCGACAGGATTGGGAATACGAAAATCAAAATGTGTTCTATTATGACAAGGACAATAATTGGAAATTTGGAACACTTCCTAAGGAACAAGTTAAGGGCCAATGGAGCCAAAAAGTTTATCAAGTGGACGATAGCCCACGCTATTCCGGTTCTGCCACATGGGTACATGTAGACGGCAAACACTACTGGGAAAACAAGACGGATTCACCTTTGCCAAGACGCGAATACTCCAAACGAAGCGACTATAACGTTATGAAACGAGGTAATCGCCATGAAATCACTTCCTATGGTTGGGTTCATGAGCAGGACAACGATAAGATTATCCGGAAGGATGGGAAGGCCGATGTGGTGTTGGCGCAAGAAAAGGGGATGAACATTTATAAAAAAGTGGAGGATTCCAAATGCCAATTAGCTGTGGATTGGTGGAATGAACATAAGGAGTTTTGGGCCAATGTTCGCGATTCTTGGAGCCACGTCTATGACCGTCAAGGGGATTTAACCCTGCTCAAAAAAGTGGACGAAAAACCTATGTTTATGCACTTTTACCCTTTAGAAAAAGCAGAAGCAAGTGCTGGAGAAATTTCCCAATTGATCAACAAGTTTGTTGCTGATTCAGGTCAAGCCAATGAAGAAAGTAAATAAGTACAATTTTCAGAACTGGGCCGTGCCGTGCATGGCCTTTTTCTTTTTGGCTTTTACCTCCGATAAGATTTCGCCCCGTTTACAGCAAAAGTTGGAAAGTGCCGTACAAACCACTTTTGAGGTCGATGATTTTGATATGTATGCAATAAGGGCGGATTTGGGTGATGACCACTTATTTAAGATACAACTTCAAGAAGAGCATTTGGGCTACGCCTATTTGGGAAAGGCCCCCAGTATGAAGGATGTTTTTGACTATGTGGTGCTTTTTAACCCAGATCTGAGCGTTAAAAAAACCAAGGTGCTGATTTATCGGGAGAATCATGGTCGGCAAATTGGGAGTCAACGGTGGTTAAAACAATTCATTGGCAAAACCTCGGAGAGTTCATTGGAGTATGGGACGGATATTGATGCTATTTCAGGAGCAACTATTTCGGCAAAATCCATGACCAAAGCCGTTAATGGAGTGTTGGAAAAAATGAAGTTACTTCAGGCTGAGGGCAATCTTTGATTACAAATAAAATGGGACTTATGCCTCGTATGGTTTTTCTACCAATCGCATGGAAATCCACCAGTAGTTGCCGGCAGGGTCTTTAACCCCGGCCTGTCGGTCTTCGTATGACATATCGGCGGGCTCCAATACAGATTCGGCTCCATTATCCAAAGCGTGTTGGTACATACGATCCACATCGTTTACAAATAAATAAAAGGAGGTGCGCATGCCTTCAAATTCCCCACGGGCCTGACTGATCATAAAGCAACTATTGCCAATCTTAAGAATACAATTGGCCACATCGCCATTGGGCATGCTGGTCCTATTTAATTCCTCTGCATGGAAGGCCTCTTTCAAGAATTTGATTTCTGTAGGCGGGTCGGATACAAATAAGTAGCTGCTAACCGTTTGGAACCCTTCCGGGATGTATGTATTGAAAATGTCCATTGGTGTGTGGTTTAGGTTAAAGTGTTGTTTTCAAATTACGTAAATTTAAGTACCTATATATATGACGAATGATCAGGGAGTTATTGGACATTAACGACTTTATTGTTTTGGTGGAAGAAGCAGATTCCAAGGAAATTACCATTGACTCCTGCACTTTTGACGAGCCGGTAATTGCAGTTGCCTTCTATGGAGCGGGAAATGTGGAACTAAGCGTTCAATTTGAGGGGAAAGAAAAGGCGTATCGGCATAGCAAAGGACTTGCTTTGTCCTTTTATGCTGATGATAAAGTTGAATTTGTACATACGGTTTCCGCAAATAAACCCTTGGAGTGCATTCTAATCGCCACCTCACCTCGAAATTTGGAAAAATTGCCCCATGGGGAAGGGGAGTTGTTCTCGCAAATGCTGAACCAGTTGGTACATCCATCCGACCACTATGTGCAAGGGCCTAAATTTTATATGACCCCGGAAATGCAGTCCATCGTCCACCAGATATTTCATTCACCCTACCAAGGAAAGACCAAAATGATGTTTTTCCGTAGCCAGGTTACCACCTTGCTCTCCCATTTTTTTGGACAATTGGCACAGCGGGATGAGGACGGCATCAAAACATCGGAAAAGGAAAAATTGGTGCAGGCCAAGGAAATCCTGGCCCAAAATCTGGATGCGCCCCCTTCCTTATCAGAACTTTCCAAGCAAATAGGGTTGAACAGTTTTAAGCTTAAAAAGAACTTTAAGGCCTATTTTGGGGTTCCGGTTTTTAAATATCTCCAAAACGAAAGATTGTCCAAGGCGCATGACCTGTTACGAAATCGGGAGGCTTCAGTGCAGGAGGCGGCATGGCACGTGGGGTACGATAGCCTAAGCTCGTTTTCCAATGCTTTTGCCAAAAAATACGGTTTTCGGCCCAGTGAAATTAGAGGGTAGTCAATACCCATCCGTTCGAACGGAACAAATGGATACAGCACCTTTTTTCCCCTTGAGCGGTACACTGCCAATATGTTCAAAGATGTAATGGGAATCCTCCAGCCTATTTTTTAAGAATTCAGATACCAAAAGTTCACTGCCGAGATTATTGCATTGCCCTTGAATTCGGGCTGCGGTATTTATGGTATCACCATGATAGGCTATTTCCTTTTTGTATTTCCCCACTTCGGTTACCGTCACTGTTCCAGCGTGCACCCCGGCCTTGAAAAAAGGAAGACAATCGTAGGTGGTCTCATAATACTCCCGTTTGCTTTCCAATTGTTGTTTAAACCTGTAAAAGGCCTCGAGTAGGTTCTGATTGCGAATGCCTTCATCCAAGGACCAGGTGAGTACAGCTTCATCCCCTACGTATTGATATATTTCGCCGTTGTTGGCTGCAACTATGCCCAAATCGTTGAAACAATCTTGCACCAACTTGCTATAGGTAACATGACCCAGGCGTTCTGCCAAGGTGGTCGATGCCTGTAAATCCAAAAACATAAAGATTCTTTCTTCTTCGTGAGGGGTATAGAACCGTCCCATAATCAACTTGAACAGATTGCCTTCTCCAAGCATTAGATTTACTTGACGCAGAATGGCCAAAAAGATATCCAAGCATATCACATAGAAATAAATGGCCACGCTTCCCGTGTCAAAAGCAAAGGTGAGCAGGTCCACGGATGTGCCAAAGTACAAGTCGTACACACCAAAAGCCACTACCACCAGCAGCATAACAAAGAGCAGGGTGTACAATAGCTTAATGAGAAGGAACCTTCTTAGCGAAATGTTCTTATAGATGCGTTCTTCTGTTACCACCTGGGACAGACCGGAAATGAATCCAATAATGGGACCCAAGGTAAAAGCAATAAGAAGGCTTTCCTGAAACTCAAACTTCAGATTTCCCAGTTCTTCGGTACCCACACCACGAACAATACTCAAAAAAACAAAACCCAAAGTCCAACCCAGGATATAGAATCTGAGCGTTCGCCAGCGGCGCTTATTAATCCATGTAACCACCATATTTCCAAAGTTATCCTTTTCGAACAAATCTTCCTCCTTTTTGAACAAATCAACCCTGGAAACCCAAGGTAGATTTGTCCTGTAATCAAAAAAACCAAAGAAATGAAGACAATAAAAGTATTAGGGATATCCATCGCAATCTGGATGCTTGGAGTGTCCGCTTTCACATTGATTTACGAGTTTCCTTTAATGGAAAACAGGTCTGAGCAAGCCAATATTGGTTTGGCCTTGGTAGTTCCCATTTTGGTATGGGGAGGAGCATGGTTCTACTATCGAAAAGGCAGCTTAACCCACGGTTTAAAGTTGGGATTGGTCATGCTTTTGGTAAGCGCCACATTGGATGCTTTGATCACGGTGCCTTTATTGATACTTCCCTCTGGAGGGAGTTACTCAAGCTTCTTTGGGTCATTGGATTTCTGGCTAATTGCTTTGGAATTCGTAGGAGTAGCCTTGCTCTATTGGTATTTCAGGGTTCATAATCAAATCAAAAGGAAAACACAACAAAACAAAGTATAACATCAAATTTCAAAAATTATGAAAAGCAAGATTTTAGTATTGGGCGGTAAAGGAAAAACTGGCCGTAGAGTAGCAGAACAACTTTCAACATTGGGGCATACCGTACGTATTGGTTCCCGAAGTGAAAATCCCGCATTTGATTGGGACCAACCGGAAACTTGGGGCAAAGCCATGGAAGGAATGGACAAGATGTATATCACTTTTCAACCTGACCTGGCAGTTCCCGGGGCTTTACAAGCGATTGAAGGATTAATGGAAGAAGCCAAACGACAAAACATCCAAAAAGTGGTGTTGCTCTCCGGAAAAGGAGAGGTGGAGGCCGAGCGTAGTGAGCAGGTAGTGATTAATTCAGGGGTCGCACATACCATAGTGCGGGCCAGCTGGTTCAACCAAAACTTTAGCGAAAGCTTTTTCTTGGAGCCTATCCAACATGGATTTGTTGCCCTTCCCCATGCCGATGTTGAGGTACCTTATGTGGATGCCAATGATATTGCTGCTGTTGTGGTGGAGGCCTTGTTGAATGAAACGCATAATGGACAAATTTATGAGCTGACTGGTCCAAGGTTGTTGACTTTTAGGGAAATCGTCCGTGACATCTCTGAGGTTACAGGAAGGGAAATAGCGTTTACTCCCGTTTCCCTGCCGGCATACATCAAAGCCTTGGAGGAACAAGGGGTTCCTGCCGACTATGTGTGGCTTATCAATTATCTGTTTAGCGAAGTATTGACCAATCCCGACAACCAGCTTGTTAAGCACGATATTGAAAAAGTGTTGGGTAGAAAGCCCATCGATTTTTCAGAATATTTGGAAAAAACAGTGGCTACGGGTGTCTGGAACGCCCGGGAGGACAACTAAACCTGAGGTATTTTTATAAGAAGGCGGACATTAATGTCCGCCTTCTTTGTTTATTGGGTTCAAAAAATGGGTCACGGCATAGCTTCCAATTTCCCTTCCTAATCTATGTCCTTCCTCAGAATCGTACCGGAAATGGATACCTAGGTAAATTCTGGATAGGGAAGCCTCCAATCCGGCATCGGAAAAACTATTGAAGGACCGGGATGGCGGATTCATTTGAACTTTTTCTGAGAAGGGACCTGCACTATCCACTTCCTCGGTCACCATTTCAAAGGAGTATTCATTTCCTTTACCCAAGGTGTGCGCCAAAGTTTCCATGGCCGCGGAACTGGCGGTCCCATGGGCAGAAGGGTAGGAAGGAAAGGCATAGGTGTGCTTGTGCAGGTTGTTCCATTCTGTGTCCGCCTCCGTATCAGGATTTTCGTCATGTTCGGCCCAACGGATGGCCGTATAAGGTCTCCAGTGATTATAGTGGAACTTATTGTCAAAAACATTGATGTAGGCATCGTACACCGCCATATTTAGCAGGGCATATAGTCTAGCTGCTTCCCAGAGATTCAGTTGCTCCTTGTTGACCAGGTTTCGTGCTAATCTATTATGGGAATTCTCGACAAAATCCTTCCACCACATGGCCAAATGGGCTTGGTCTTCGGTTCTAATTTCATTTTCAGTACTTCCAACTTCCTTTACCTCATTGAAGGCCTTGGTGTAAGCTTCACTTTGGATTTCCGGGGGAGGTGGTGACCTGAAATGGTCTGGTGAAGGAAGCATAAAGGTTTTGGCGTTGGCCCAACCGGCCCCAAAAATAAACCCTTCCGGAGTGCCGCTATGCTCATTGAATTCTGCATAAACTCCCGGCGCCATGGGGTGCCATGTATATGCTGCTTCTCCGTTCCAGGCATCATTGTTGCGCATTTCAAGAATGGCATTTACGGATGCATTGGCCAGGGATTTTGCTTTGGCGAATTCGCCTGTATCACCAATGGATGTTTCCAGCAATGCATCAAACGCTGCTTTTTTATTTGGATATTGGTGCACAGCCATGTCATAACAGGTAAAAATGGCGGTAGCAATGGGGTCAGCATCAATATTTTCCGCCTTATATGCATAAGATTCGAATTGGGGGGAAATCACATTGACGGCATCATGCACCGCAATATGCATCATGCTGAGGGTTCGCAAACCTTTTAGGGTAAGCAGGCCATCTTCTTCCACGGCCACTTCCATAACCTTTTCGTTCCACTGGTTCAGCACAGAGGCAGGATAATCAGCAGGAGCAATGTCCTTGGTGCCACAGCTCAACATTAGCAAAATCAAGGGACACATTTTAATCACATGGGGAACTGATCGCATCAGTGTTTTCATGTTGTTTTTGATTTAAATGCATTGTGGTATTGCCCTATTGTAGAATGCCAAAAAATGGACATCAATAGCAGCAATACCTATGCAGAATTATTTATATGCTGGGGAAAGTTTTGTCCTCCTAATTTACATCAAAAATTTTTTTAATGTATTGAAAGATAGAAGGTTTAATGTTAAAGTAACGATTGGGAAAGTGTCACGCTAACTTTAGTTGGGCACCGATTGCCTAAAGTCTGGTGTCAACTGTCCGTTGACCCAACTCAATTCGCGTATTTCCACTGTGGTCTTGGTCCAATGTGTAGATTCATCAAAGATTTCCCCCCGTTCTTTTTTAAACAGGATTTTGTTGGGGAGCCCCCCAAGATCGCTTGGAAAAATAAATTGTTCCGCATGGAAATAAATACCGGAATCGGAAATGTTGGACAGGGCGGCCATATCAACCAGTTCATTATCCTGGACAAATAGATAAATGCCACCGCCATCGGTTCCGCATGCTTCGGAGTAATAATCAATGTACAACATCCCATCTAGATTGGGAATTCCCTTGTTATCCAAAATACGAATGGCAAAATTAGTATTGGACAGCGGAATTTTTCTTTCGGCATAATCGCCATGGACCACATTGCGGATGTTGAGATAATTTCTTTCCCCTTCCTTGGAATAGGAGAAATAATAATGCTCCCCATTTAAGGTTTTCCTTTCCAATGATAACAGTCCTCCAAGGATATACCCAGTTACACCGTCGTCGTACTTCACTCTGTAAAACGGGGAATCAAAACCTTTATAGGGCCACGAGTAGTGTGTTTTTTCCAGAATTTCTACCCATTCGCCAATTTTGAGAAGCTCAAGTACCTCGGATTCTGCACTGGGGGCAGATCTAAGCTTAACGTCGTTGCCAAATACATAAACTTGTTGACCTACATTAAAACTACATGCTTCGGTAGGACAATGTAGATTTTCTTGGGCGTTGGTGATAAAAGTAAATAGGGTGGTTAGGGCCGAAATCAGAATTTTTGCTTTCATATCGTATAATTTTATGATGAAGACAGCCCAAACGGGTGTTATTTTATATACGGTACAAAATGTAAAACTGGTTTACCCCAAACTGTGGTTGTAGGATGTTTACAAAAAAAGAAGCCCCGTCCATGGCAAGGCGGGGCTCCTAAAATCAACAAAAAACACTATCCTCTTCTTCCCTTCTCCTGCATTTTCTTTTTGCCGTTCATTCTCTTTTTTAAGCTCAATTTTTTCCAAGTCTGGTATTGCTCATCGGTCAATACCTCCTTCATTTGTTGCTGATGGGCTATTTGCTCATCCAATCGGGCGTTTGCCATTTCAAATCGCTCATCGGAAGTTGGTTTTTTCCATTCGCCGTTTTCCTTTTTGGCCTTGATTTCTTCGTATTTGGCTTTCCGCTTTTCCGCTTGCGCCAAGTTGATTTCCAAAATCTTTTGCTGCTGTCTTTGAGTTAAATCCAGCGCCAAAGTGAGCTTTTTTGTTTTGAGGGTTGCCACTTGTTCGGTGGTCATGTCCCCATTAAATCCCTTTCCTGTTCTTGACCCTTGATGTCTTTGAGCCGTGGCCCCAATGGTGGTTAAAAGCACCATTAGAATTACTAATCGCTTCATATGCTTAAATTTTTATGATTTGGAAATTGGACAAGGTTTTCCTTGAATGGTTTAATATCCAAACCAATTTTATAAAGCTTTTAAGAATTGATGGGAGCTTGACTTACTCTTGGGCCAACTGCAAATCCTTTTTAGGGTTCTCGTGGTCCATTGAATCGTCAAATTCTGTCTCTGCAAGTTCTTTGGCGTGCAACTGCTTTTGGAATTCCTCGTGCTGCTCTACTACATAATAGATGGAGGAAGCCGCCAGAAAACAGAAAAAATAGATAAGACTTTTGATTTTGTAGGTCATGATTCTAGGATTTGGGATTACTAAAATAGGCAAACCTATTGCCAATACTCACGATATGTTGTGAATATAGCTTTTTTAGATGTGAATCGGACGAAATGTATGGTATAATCGATAAAAAGCAGGGTTTGCACTAAAAAAGCGCAAACCCGGTTTATTTTCTTACAAAAATGGAGCTTATTTGGGATCCAGGATCTGGTCAATCCGCTCCAAGGCATCTTGAAGGTGGTACCTGCTCATACGGTCTGGGATGCTGCCCAAACCATTTCTGATATCCCTTTTGAGGTTGTTCAGTTCGGCACGGGCCACAGAACGTACATCGGACTGACTCGCATTGATGGCCGTGGATTTTCGGTAGCCGCCCCAATCGTCCAACTTATCTTCACTCTTTGTGGTCATCAAATAGGCAAGACGGTCAATATGGGCCTTTTGTAAATTTCTTCGGTAGGTGTCAATGGCTTTACCGGAACGCGTCTCAGACCAAATCCCCCTTCTCAAGTCCTGCATCATTTCCAGAATACCATAAGCATCGGAACCGTTGATGGTTTCATTTTCAATGATACGCGCCAGTTTGCCCATCTGCAGTACCATGTTCAAATAGTTCACCTGGGTGGAACGTATATTTTCAACAGAGCCTGAATATTGGGTCTTATTGAAAATATCTTGAACTATAAGCCATTTTGGGGTAGCAAAAAGCTGCTCGTTCAAGAAGGCCATACAGTTTTTTTGATGTTCCCGATCTACATGGGTATACACCGCACCATCTTGGTCGGCGGTTTTGTGATGTTCATATACACCTCCAATGTTATTGGCCACATGACCCATATATCTTCGGTACTGCGAGACGACCTGCCCATATAGGGTTCCTAGGTCATCATAGTTCTTCCCTTCTTCCGTGGTCCATTCGGCCAATTTGGGTACAATTCTCTTGAGGTTGGCAATGCCATACAAACTTGCCTTAATGGCATCATCCCCAATATCTTCTGTTTGGGAACTGGGATCATGTATATCCCCCACCTGCTGATGGCCAAATCTGTACATGGGGTCATTTTCATGGACCCTTATCCAACTGTTCAAAATGGGTTTTTCATCTTCTGCGGAAACATCTAAAATGGGCTTGTATCCCCATCTGATGGAATGTTTGTCATAGACGCCAATATTGGGCATCATGGCAACACCTTCATCCCCAGGTTGCGCAACGTAGTTGAATCGTGCATAGTCCATGATGGATGGTGCAGTGCCAAATTTTCTTGTAAAGGATACCGAACGCAGGGAATCTACCGGATACGCGGAACTACTTCCCATATTATGCGGCAATCCAAGGGTATGTCCCACTTCGTGGGCCGAAACAAAACGAATCAGCCTCCCCATTATTTCATCCTTGAAGGCCACGCCTTGCGCCTCTGGATTTATGGCCGCTGTTTGAACGAAGAACCAGTTGCGAAGCAAGGTCATTACATTGTGGTACCAATTAATATCGGATTCCAAAATTTCCCCACTCCTTGGATCACTTACGTGAGGTCCATTGGCATTGGGAATAGGGGAAGCCAAATATCTAACCACAGAATACCTTACGTCTTCGGGAGACCATTCCGGATCTTCTTCAGGGCTAGGGGGGTCTTTGGCCAAAATGGCATTTTTAAACCCAGCTGCCTCAAAGGCAACTTGCCAATCTTCAATACCTTGTTTTATGTAGGGCACCCACTTTTTGGGGGTGGCGCGGTCAACATAATATACAATGGGTTTTTTGGGTTCAACCAACTCACCTGCCTTATACTTTTCAATATCTTCATCCTTGACTTCCAAACGCCAACGGTCCAAATAGGTAACTGTTTTACTTTCTTGGGCTTCCAATCCGTAATCTACTTGCCCCCTGGCAAACCACCCAACCCGTTCGTCAAAATACCGACGCTTCATCTGTTCTTTGGGAAGCAGGATCATGGAATTATTGATTTCAACGGAAATGGAACCCAGACTTTGATTGCTGGGTGCTGCCCCCGCTGCATAGGTCTTAACGTGTCTGGCCTCAATGTTCAGTGGATAGCTTTTAATGGATTCGATAAAGCTCCTTTCGCCATCCAAACGGCTAATTTTAAATTGCTTTCTTCTTGCATCCGGCATTCCCAATGCACTAACATCCTTGGTGAAAAGGGGATCCACTTCAATTACGGTAGCAGGGTTCAGGGAATCTTTTTTGTTGAACGCCTTGATGTCGAACGCGAAAAGTACGGGTTCAAAGTTGGAGTTTACCACAGCTTCGTGGATCGGAAGGGAATCTGCCGCCACATTGCTGTAAGAGACCACCCTTAAAAGGACCTTCTTGGGCTTTTTCTGCCAACGCAGAACCTGGGTATTGATTTTACCCCCTCCAAATCCAATACCAGTTGCGGTTTTGGAGATACGGCTCACCATCAACATTTCCCTATTAAATAGGGAGTCGGGAATTTCGTAGAAGTGTTTGTCATCCACCACATGTACCTTAAAGAGCCCGTCATCGGTCTTTGCTTCCTTGGTGATTACTTTGTCATAAGGCTTGATAGCACCTTTTTTGGGTTTGTCCTCAGCTTTTTTCTCGGTGCTTTTCTTTTTTTTCTTGAAGAGTTGTGCCTCGGTAGTTTGGCAGGTCCCCAGCACAAAAATGGCCAAAAGGACCTTTAGAAGTAATTTTTGAATCATTTTCTAATCAATTTGGTATGCTCAATGCTGCCAAAGAACCTAAAAAAGCGGAAAACAGACTGTTAAATAATTACTAACTCTACATTTTTGTGCGGAAATCACCAATCTTCGGCAAGTATCATTTTTACTGATGGTTTGGCTCGAATCCCTATCTATACTTGGGCTCAGAACCATTTCAATTTTCCTTAAAAAAAGTAAAATGCTGTAACATTTTGGAATTGCGATAGTCTTATAAGCATACATCATCAATCAAAAAATTCAATCAAAAATGAACAAGTTATTAATGATTTACGGTTGTGTCCTTTTAAGTAGTTCCGCCGTAGCAAGTGACCAGCAAAGTACCGATGCTGCTGTTGTAGAAACAAATACCGAACAGGTTGGTACGTTTGAGAACAACATAACGCTACTTCAAGTAGGTAGCGGTTTAAGTGAGGAGACCTTAAGCTTTTACGATTTGTGGAACGAGGGCACCTTTGAATTGAATCTTAACGAAATTGAGTTTCTCGAAGAGGATTCGGAAGTAGATCTTGGCTTTAACACCGCCGATTACCTTCCTAGCGATTTTAATCCTTATGAAACCTATTTTGATTTGAATTCCCTTATATATATTGAACACGAAACTGAAGTAGGACTCGATTTCGATTCCAGCAAATATTTGCCCGCTGATTTTGATCCCTACTCGAATGTTGTGGATGTGCATTCCATCAATTATATGGAGGAAGAGGATTTGGATCTTGGATTTAACAGCAAGGACTATCTTCCTGAAGGGTTTTCACCATACGAAGCATACGTGGATCTAAATTCCATTCCATATATGGAACCTGAAATTGAGTTGGAATTGGGTGACGGATTTGAGCACACCCTTCCAGAAGGATTTGATCCTTACTCAGAGGTTTTGGAAGTGGCTTCCATCAATTATGTGGAAGACGAAGAAATAGATTTGGGTTTTGATACTTCCAAGTATCTCCCACAAAACTTTGACCCCTATACCAGGGTTGATTAGGTAGGATGTAATTTTCATTTTACAATTTTTTTTGAGTTAGTTAGCATGAAAAGGCCCCGTACCCGGGGCCTTTTTATTTTTAGAGTCAAAAAGTCTCATTTCAAGGGAGTTAACAAAAAAATAACACAAAAATCGATAAAGTGTAATTGTTAATTTTTGCGATTTAACACTATCAATCTGACAAAAAAAAGCCCCTTTGATCAAAGGATTTACAAGCCCGGAACACCCCAGTTGACAACTCCATTTTCAGGTGTTTTTTTACCGAACGTTAACGAAAATCTAATTGTAATAATCTTCACTATTTGCAGTTATATCTTTGTCCTAAAATTGAAAAACAAGGGTTATGAAAATCAGAAATATCATTGTAACGCTTATTGCAATTACAACCATTTATGCCGCGGCCAAGAGCCCAGAAAAAAATATAGTTACGGTTCAACCATTTGATGTTGCCTCCGTGGTCTTCATAGAAGATGTACATGAAGATGAACTGTGTCTCGGATTTAATACAGCGGAGTACCTTCCTGAAAATTTTGACCCTTATGCCGGTGAATTTTCCTTGGATGCCATCAATTATATCGAAGAAAATGATGAGGTCGAATTAAATTTTGACACATCCGGATATCTACCAAACGGTTTTGATCCGTATATACAGTAAAGTTAGTTTCTTACTATTTTTTTGAGTTAGTTAGTTTGTTAGGAGCCCCTCCAGATGGAGGGGTTTTTTTTAGAACAATACTGGGAGTACAAACTGAAAGACAAGTATTAATAATCCTACGGCAATTAGGTTCAGAATGATTCCCACCCGTGCCATCTGAGGTACTTTTACATATCCACTCGCAAATACTATGGCATTGGGAGGCGTGGCCATGGGCAACATAAAGGCACAGCTACTGGCAATCGTTACCGGGATAAGTAAATAGAGAATGGGAATGCCAAGCCCCAGGGCAATACCGGCCACTACCGGGGCCAACACTGCAACCAGGGCCACATTGCTCATCAATTCGGTCATGAATAGCATGAGGGCGATGAGTAAGGAGGCGGTCAACAAAATACTGATGTCACTGCTTGCAATGGCGTTGGCCACAAGATCTACGATCCCGCTGGAAGACATTCCCTTTGCCAAGGCCAATCCACCGCCAAAAAGAATCAAAATTCCCCAAGCCAGTTTGGAGGTGTCTTTCCACTGAATGATAAAATCACCCTTTTTAAGATTGTACGGGATGGCAAATAGGGCAATAGCAGCAAAAATACTAATCATGGTGTCCGTAAGCCCCAGTTTTGGAAAAATGCCGTTGATCAAGGTTCTAAAAATCCATAGGAAAACCGTTATGCCAAAAATTACCAAAACCAGTTTTTCCTTGCCGGAAGTGGGGCCCAATTTTTGTAATTCGGTGTGGATTACTTCTTTGGACGCATTAAACTGTAGATCACGGTTGGGGTACATCCATTTGACCAAAACCCAATAACATATCCCTACCATAACGATGGAAAATGGCAAACCCAGGGTCATCCATTTTAAAAACGAGATTTCCGTATTGTATTCGTTTTCCAACAGACCAATTAATACGGAGTTCGGTGGTGTGCCTATAACGGTTGCTATTCCCCCGGCATTAGCGGAAAATGCAATGCCCAACATCACGCTCAAGGCAAAATTCCGGTCGTTTTTCGTAAATCCGTCCTCGTCATTGATCAATAGATTAATCACGGATAGCGCTATGGGCAGCATAACCACGGTACTGGCGGTATTGCTGATCCACATGCTAAGCGAGCCTGTGGCGATCATAAACCCCAAAACCACTTTATTGGGAGTGGTTCCGGTAAGTTTTATGATGTTCAACGCAATGCGCTTGTGCAGGCTTACTTTTTCCAGGGCCAAAGCCATCACAAACCCACCAAAAAATAGAAATACAATTGGACTGCCGTAATTGGCCCCGACTTCGGCAATGGGCAAAACCTTGAGTATTGGAAACAATAGTAGTGGTAACAAAGCGGTCACGGAAATGGACACCGCCTCAGTAATCCACCAAATAAGCATCCAAACGGCAACGGCGATCACCGGGTCTCCTTGTTCTGAAACAAGCTCTATAGGAAGGAAGGTTAACATTAGAAAGACAATGGGGCCGAGAACCAGCCCAAATATTTTGGATTTTTCCATACTGGCAACAAAATTCAAAAGCCTAAAGATAATGGGATTGATGAAACGAAAAAACCTTCCACAAGGGAAGGTTTTCACACTTAACTAAACTCGCCTAATTCAAAGCATAGATAAACAGAACTATAAACTAAATCGTAATCTTGCAAAAAGGTAACGTCCACTGTAACCAAATTGCGAAGTTCTTCTTGAATATACGAATTGATCTCCAGAAGTTCCGCCTTCACGGTTTTCATCTGGATAAACATCAAAGAGATTATTGGCCCCAACTGTCAGCGATAGGTCATCTGTAAAGGATTTGGTCACCGTAAGGTCCGTCACCAATTTTCCAGCATATATAGCGTCATCACTCACTGTTGTTCCATCTACGCGTGCATCGCCGTTAAAGTCATCCGGGTCGGTCACTTCTCCAAAAAACACATTTCGGAGCATAAAATCCCAACTATTGCAAGTCACTAGATTGGTAAGGTTCAATTTGGTTCTAGGTTGTGCCAAGGTTAAAAATGCCTCTTCCTGACCATCAAAAAACGAACCGCTCAAACCTGCATTTTCAATTAGCTCGGGCACAAAAATGTCCTCGACCTCAGTTTTGTTGAAGGTGGCCGCAAAATCATTCTTGATGATGGCATCTCCCCAGTTGGTTTTATGGGACAGCACAATATCCAGACCTGATGATTTTGTATCTATGGCATTTACAAAGAAACGCGCGCTGGTGGCTCCGGCCGCCTCAAAAATGGCTGTGAGTTCCGGGTCTCCTCCATTTCCAAAGCTTCCAGAGTACACAATTCGGTCATCAATGTTAATCAAGTAGCCATCAATAGTAACTGTAAACTCTCCAAATCTTCCGGTCAATCCTGCACTAAAACTATTGGAGGTTTCCTCTTTTAGTTTGTCTATGCCAATGAGTGTGGCAGCCCTGCTGTCGTTGGTAAACGTTCCCTGTTCAAAAGGCACGTTGTCTACAAATACCGTGCTGGTACGGCTAAAAAATTGCTGATGGAGGGATGGGGCCCTAAAACCGGAACTGCTGGCACCTCTTAGGGAAAGGTTTTCTGAAATTTTGATTCTGGTGGCCAATTTGTAGTTAAAGGTGCTTCCAAAATCGGAATAGTTCTCGTAACGTCCTGCTAGGCTCAACAACCAGTTTTCGGTAAAATCGGCCTCAAAATCAGCGTAAAGCGAAATGTTGTTTCGGAATTTTTCGGTGGCATTTCCTGGATCATAACCCCTAAATACCTGTGCGCCTCCTCCCAATGGTGCCCCGGTAAAATTATTGCGGACCAACATATCGTCCGGAGTAACACTGTTTACCGGATTCCCGTTGATGTCATAGCTGGTATATGAGGATTCTTCCCCAGCCACAATTTCATATTTTTCAACCTTGTACTCTGCACCGAACGCCGCATTGAAACCTTCAAAAATGTCCTCATAAAAGCGATTGAAGTCCAAGTTGGTGGTATTTTGTGTAAAGCCTAAGCCCCCTGCATCAAAACTTCTGGGAGTGGCCACCCCCAATGTTCCGTTACTGGAGTTGCCCACGGTAATATCGAAAGTATTTCTGCCATAGGTGTTGGAAAAATCAACATCCCATTCGTTGACTTTACCACGAATTCCCACCGCGATGGACTGATCAAGGATGTCGGTCCCAATGTTGGGCAAGAAACCATTGGGGAAGGCAGGGGTATTGGCCCTACCATCTCCTTGGGCCGGTCTTCTATAAAATCCGGAAGCTAAACCTTGACGGTAACTGATACCTCCAAAGCCATAGATTTCTGTGTTATCGGAAACAGGAATGGACATATTGGCAAAGAACTTTCCTTCCCGTAATCTGGAGGTCCCTACTTTAAAACGGAAATCCTTTCTGGTAAGGCCCCGGGCCGCCAATTCATCCTCATCAGCATCAAAACCAAGTAAATCCCTAAAGGTTGCAATATCGGTTTCATCCCCCAGATCCAGTCCGGCAATTTGGTCTTTAACGGATTGATCCAAATAGCTGATACCCTGCGCGGCATTGGCATAATCCTGTAAGGTCATATCCGCTACGGTACCACCGCCAGCGGCATAAATCCGTTCCGCACCGTGGAACCCTCTAAAGATATCTCCTGCATAGTCCTTGTTTCTCAAAGCAGGCTCCCGTGTGGAGAGAGACCCGGTAAAATTGATATAGCCACTATCGCCAATAGGAAGACCGTAGTTGGCATCCAATTGGAATTTTTCACCATCGCTGCCCCCTTCAAACTGGTTGCTATTTTCACTGAAATTGGCACCGGAGGTGAGCGATAGATCAAGTTTTCCGGTCGATTTTTTAAGTACGATGTTGATAACCCCTGCAATGGCATCGGAACCATACTGTGCGGCAGCACCATCGCGTAGCACCTCAATTCGCTGAATGGCAGCGGCAGGAATCGCGTTCATATCGGTTCCCACACTACCTGCACCAACAGTTCCATTTACGTTGATCAAGGCTGTGGTATGTCTTCTTTTTCCGTTGATCAAGACAAGAACCTGATCGGGTCCCAATCCCCTTAGTGAAGCAGGATCAATATGATCGGTTCCGTCAGAGACAGTTTGCGACTGTGACGTAAAGGATGGCGCCACATAGTTCAAGATCTGGTTTACACTTACCTGTGGTCCCTGATTGGCAATGGTCGCCACATCAATAACGTCAACAGGCACTGTGGTTTCCGTGGCTGTTCTGTTTGGATTTCTGGATCCAACGACCACAACATCTTCCAGACGCGCTGCATCATCTTCCAACACCACATCTACCGAGGATCGGCCATTTAAAGCTACTTCGGTGGTTTTGAAACCCAGATAGGAAATTACCAAAGTGGCATTGGAGTCGTTTACCTCCAATACAAAATTACCATCAAAGTCGACTTGGGTACCGTTGGTGGTTCCCTTTACCAAAATGTTTGCACCCGCCAGGGGATTGCCCTGACTGTCCTTCACCGTCCCTGTGATTTCATATTGGTCCAATGGGTTGTCCGTGGTTCCAAGCTGCATTTTTTTGAGCACGATTTGATTTCCATTGATGGTATACGAAAGTCCCTCTTGGGTAGAAAGACGGTTCAATACTGGAAATACACGCTCATCTTGGGCGATCAACGAGGTTTTTTTGTTGTCGTTGATTTCCTTCACATTGTAAAAGAATCGGTATCCGGACTGTTCCTTGATTTCTTGGAGAATGTCCTTTAAAGGAGTGTTTTCAAATTGAAAACGCATTTTTTTCTGCGAATACATGTCGTTCGCAGTGAGCTGGCATAGCATAAAGAAACTGAGCAATAAACTTAACTTCATCTTTAGCGTAATTTTTGTACCTGTCACCAAAAGTTTGGGTGACTTGGAAACCATGCTTTTTTTCATAATTTTGAATGTTTGATTGTTAATAATCCACGTTAGCGATCTGATATTGGGAAGGTGCTGCAACACCTTCCTTTTTTATTTTGAAATAGTAATTACATTGTTCTCGATAGTATAGTTGAATGGGGTACTGGACGCTATGGTGGCCAAAATGCCCTCAATGCTCTCATTTACAAACTCCCCTTTAAAAATTTCATTGTTTAAATGGCTCGCATGGTTCACGATGGAAACATTGTGCGATCGTTCCAGCTTGTCCAGGATTTGCTGGAAGGTAAGGTTGTCAATAATCAATTTGTTTTGCATCCAACCTGTATATAGATCGGTGTCTACCTTGTTTTTGGTCATAGCACCACTTTCCTTAATAAATGAAGCTTGGTAGCTTGGGCTCAGATACATTTTGGTATCTGGATTGGAGTTTTCGTGGACACTGACCGAACCTTCCACCAAAGTGGTGGCAATTTCCCCATCCGATTTATAGGCGGAGACATTGAATTGGGTTCCCAATACTTCAATATCCAGGTTTTCGGCATTTACAATAAACGGCCTGTCTTTGTCCTTGGCCACATCAAAAAAGGCTTCCCCATCCAGGTATACCACCCTGTTTTGGGTAGATGCATTCAAACGTTGTGGAAACCGAAGACTTGTTCCTGCATTGAGCCATACCTTGGTGCCATCAGATAGGGTAATATGGAACGTTTGCCCATAAGGGACATAAATTTCGCTGAAAACCAAGGGTGCATCCGCTTGCTCATTGGTGGCGCTAAAATCAAGGCCCTGATCCTGTTTCTGTGCTATGGCGTTACCATTTTTATCCAAAAGTGGGTTGTCCTTGTCCTGGCCCAATATGTGCTTTGTTCCATCGGATAAGGTTATGACCACATGATTTTCAGAAGTTTGATCTTGCTGTTGTACCTCCACTACAGATTGGGAAGTGGTCCCATTGACCGAATAGAAAAGAAACGATCCTAGGGATATCAAGGCAACAAATACTGCAGCATACTTCCAAATCTTTATGGAAGTTGCTTTTTTGGCCTTCTTTTTATTTACGGATTTTAAAAATGATTCAAACGCCTCCTTTTCGTCAAAATGATGGTAGAGATTGTTTTTGGACCTGGTTTTGATTTCATTCCTAAAAATCTCCAGGTTTTCCTTTGAACCCAACACCCATTTTTTAAGGCGCTTTCGCTCACTTTTGGTAATGGTACGGTTCAAATATTTCTCAATTAAATCTTGCATTATTGATGATCTTTCAACTTAAAGATGCCAATTCGTCAAAAAACCCCTACGTTTTTTATAAATTTTATACTTTAGTCCATATTTTACCGAATGGATGAAAAAGTACTCATAGCAAATTTGAAGCAGGGAGAGGTCTCTGCGTATGAGTATTTGTTCAAGGAATACTACGATTGGTTGTGCAACTATATCTTTCAATTGAGCGGCAATAGAAGCTTATCCAAAGACATTGTACAGGAGGTTATTCTAAACTTTTGGGAAAAGCGGAGTCAGCTTACAGTTAAAGGCTCTTTAAAGGCCTATTTGTTTCGTGCCTGCCACAACCAGTTCCTGATGCACATTAGAAAGGAAAAAAAGCGCCCTGATCTCTTGGACAAACTTCGTTGGGATACCATTTACAACAGTTATTTTGAAGTAAAGGAAGAGGATTCGCAGCTCATCCCGGTGATGCAAAAATTGGAGGAACTCATGGATAAGTTACCGCCCAAGTGCAAAGAGATTTTTATCATGAATAAGTTGGAGCGCAGAAAGTACCGTGAGATTGCAGAGGATATGGGAATTTCAATTAAAACCGTTGAAAACCAAATGTCAAAGGCCTTGCGGATCATCCGGGAAAATGCCTCCGTCCTCATGCTATAATTGTTTTTCGGAAGATTTAATAAATAATGGAATCCGAGGCTATTTTAGGTAACCCGTAGTTTCCAAAATCCAGTATGTCTTGGTTTTCCAATGAACCGTCGAGTACCTCTTTACTCGCCTTTGTCTGGTACAGATAAACTTTTTCCAGCTGTTTAAAGTCGCCAAATGCTGAAACATGGGAAGCTTCAAATTGGGTGTGGGTGAAATTCATCACTTTCAAATGTTCCAGGATCCCCAATTGTGCTATTCCTTGGCCGGAAATGGCAGTATTGTCCAGTTTTAAACTGGTCAAATGGGGTAGCGTGGTCAATTTTTCAAAGATACCATCCGTAATTTGGGTCCCACCTAGGTCCAGAACGGCAATCTGTTCCTTAATGGGCTTGAGCAATTCAAAGTCGTTATCTGTAAAATCCGGTTTATTGATGCAGGAAACACTTAGAAAGTTGGAGCTGCTGCTGATCGGTTGCACGTGGATTCCAAAATCCTTGATGGGTGCTATGGAGTCTGTAGGCACGGCAGCAACCTCGACATCTGGATAAAAACGATCTTCTATTTTAGGGAAAAACGAAAGAAACAACTCTTTGGGCAATTGCAATTCTCCCAGGGTAACCTCTGTGGGACTGCCTGCGGAAATCCAGGTTTTGATTACCGCGATTTCGTCCTTGGTCAACTGGGGTTTTTCTTTGGGAGGCATGTGGTCCTCGTGGTCTTTCGGTAGTACCAGCCTACTATACAATGAACTTTCATCGGGTTGGTTTGGGACCAGGATTTCACCGTTTTCCCCACCCATGCGTATATGCTCCAACGTATGCAATTGGAGTCCTCCCTTGGATTTTTTGGGACTGTGACAGCTTACACATCTATTATTGATCAAGGGATGCACCACATCTTCGTACAAAAGTGAGGACTCCCAGTTTTCCTCGGTAAGAATAATGGGCTTTTCTTCAAAGCTTTTATATCCAAAAAGGGATTTTATACGATTGGGAAAGGGTTCTAACAAATAGCCCTTGCCATGGGTGATGTCACCGCCCAAATGACCTGTAATGGAAATCATCAAAAATAGAAGCACGGATAAAAAAACCACTGGCAATCTTGAAATAAATGATGTGAATGACGTTTCAGCCAATTTGAAATACATCATAAAGCAAAATAGCGAAGTGGCAATTCCGAACCACAAATGCCATTTTACCGTGTTAAAGGAATACCCCTCACCCAAATATTGTAAATAGCCCGTTATGCACGTTAGAATGGAACAGATACCTGCCCAGAAAAACACGATGGCAATGATCTTGGTATAAGATTTCTTCTTTCTGTCGTACCATTGCAGTAACAGCCCCAAGATGATAAATCCAATGGGTATATGGACTAAAAGGGGGTGCAACCGACCTAAAAACTGCTTTAAAATATCCATTTGTGGGTGGTCCTATGCAATTTTTATATTCATTTTCAGGGTATTCACGATAAAAATATTGTCCAGCCAATAGTAAGGCCGTTGCTCTTGGTCATTTGTGTGGGCCAGGAAAAGCATGGAAAATAGGTTAAAAGGGTTTTTCATTTATGGTGATCTTGGTTGGTTTTTAGGCTAGGATATCCTTGATTATTACTCCTTCAACATCGGTCAATCTAAAATTTCTGCCCTGAAACTCAAAAGTGAACTCCTCATGATCAAAGCCCAGCAGATGTAAAATGGTGGCATGTACATCATGAACGGATACCCGTCCTTCAACACCCAAAAATCCAATATCATCGGTTTTGCCATAACAGGCCCCTTTCTTTATGCCCCCACCGGCCATCCACATGGTAAAGGCATCACCATGATGATCCCTTCCCTTAAAGCCCATTTCCTTGTTGCCCCTGTTTTCCTGCATGGGGGTACGTCCAAATTCACCTCCCCATACTATCAAAGTCTCATCAAGCAATCCCCTTTGTTTAAGGTCGAGGATCAATGCGGCTATCGGTCTATCAATTTCACGACACTTGTTTCGCAATCCGAGGTCTACTGCCGTACTGTGGTCTGTACCGTGGCTGTCCCAACCCCAGTCGAACAATTGTACAAAACGAACTCCATCTTCTACAAGTTTTCGCGCCAAAAGGCAATTGTTGGCAAAAGATTCCTTCCCGGATTCCACCCCATACATTTCCTTGATGTTTTCTGGCTCATTTTCAATGCTCATTACCTTCGGAACCGCTATTTGCATCCGGTAGGCCATCTCATATTGATTGATACGGGCCAAAATTTCAGGGTCGGCATACTTGGTGTATTCTTCCTTGTTGATTTTGTTGATGGCATCTATCGTGCTTTTTTTCAAATCTCTTGAAATCCCTTTTGGGTCCTCAATATAGAGCACGGGATCTCCTTCTGACCGGCACTGTACTCCTTGGTAAACCGAAGGCAAAAAGCCGCTGCCCCAAACACTTTTTCCGGCATCCGGGGTTTTTCCGCCAGATGTCAACACCACAAATCCGGGCAAGTTTTGGTTTTCCGACCCCAATCCGTAGGTGGCCCAAGCCCCTATACTGGGTCTGCCCAACCTTGGACTTCCGGTGTGCATGAACAATTGAGCGGGACCGTGGTTAAACTGATCGGTGTGAACGGCCTTGAGGAAAGCCACTTCATCGATGACCTTTTTAAAATGAGGTAAATAATTGGAGACCCAATTGCCAGATTCACCTTCTTGTGAAAATTCTGCCTGCGGCCCCAACAGTTTGGGCGTTCCTTTTATAAACGCGAATTTTTTTCCTTGTAACAGCGATTCCGGACAGTCCTGGTTGTTTAGTTTGTGAAGTACCGGTTTGTAATCGAACATTTCCAATTGGGAAGGGGAGCCTGCCATATGGAGATATATCACCGATTTTACTTTTGGGGCATAAGGAGGCGGCAAGGTGGCCAAGGGATTTAAATCTCGTTCTGAAAAACTGGCTTGTTTTGGCTTGGATGATGGCTGCAATGGATCACAACCCAAAAAGATAGATCCCAAAGCCAGTCCGCCCAACCCGGTGGCACAATCTTTAATGAAATGCCTTCGGGTCTTTACCTGGGCCTCACGTATCAATTTTTCCTGTAAAAGTCGTTCAATCGGTTCCATATCAAGCTTTGCTCAAAAATTCATCCAGGTTCATAATGGCATTGGCCACAACTGTCAGGGCTCCTAATGCTGCCGTTGGAGATGCATCAAAATGTAAAAACTGCTCCAATTCGTCTTTGTTATTGCTGAATTCAGTTAGGGAAGCGCGATAAAGTTCTTGTAAGGCTGCGAGTTTTTCAGGAGTAATCCGGGTCATGGTGGCTTTTTCATAACCTAGGGCAAGTTGTTCTTCCAAGTCCTTCGCCGATTGCATCATCCGGGCCAATTGGAAAGAAGCCTCAAGATAAACCGGGTCGTTAAGGGTTACCAGGGCTTGCAATGGCGTGTTGGTTACTGTTCTACGGATGGTGCAAACCTCCCTGCTACCAGCATCAAAAGTGACGAAGGAAGGGTAGGGGCTTGTTCTTTTCAAAAAGGTGTACACCGCTCTTCTATAACGGTCTTCGGCTTTGCTTTCTACCCATCTTTCCCCGCTATAAACAGTTTGCCATACTCCTTCGGGTTGCGGAGGCATTACTCCCGGGCCGTACATCTTATCGCTGAGCAAGCCCGAAACGGCCAAGGCTTGATCCCGGATTTGTTCCGCACTCAACCGTTGTCTTGGGCCACGGGCATATAGTTCATTTTCAGGATCTCGTTGATAGGTTTCCGGGGTCAATTCGGATTGTTGACGATAGGTTCCAGAGCTTACAATTTCCTTTATCAAGGATTTTAGGCTCCACTGGTGCTCATTCATAAATCGGAGGGTCAACCAATCCAGTAATGCCGGATGGGATGGAAAATCCGATTGGGATCCAATATCCTCCACTGTGGAAACCAATCCCCTCCCAAACAACTGGTACCATACCCTATTGACCAATGTTCTTCCTGTCAAGGGATTTTTTTTGTCCACCAACCATTTGGAGAAGCCCAAGCGATCTTTGGACCAGCTGTCATCCCATGCATTCAAGGCAGCTGGCGTGGATGGCTGCACGGTATCCGTGGGTAAGAGCCAGTTGCCACGTTCAAAAACCTGGGTGGTACGCTTCATATGGTCTGGATTTTCCGAGGTAACCGGAAGAATAGGTGCTTTAAAATTGATTGCTTTGTCAAATTCCCTTTGGATTTTGGAGAACCCTGGTTGTTCGCTCCCCGGTAAATTGGGCAAGAACCCCAACCAATAGATATGCATGGCATTTTTGTCTTTGGCAATATTGGGGTTGCTGATTTCAATATGGATATTGAATTTACCGTCAACTTTCTTAATGGGGATTCGTTTGGTGACCGGCTCCTCTGTTTTTTCCAAGAGGACTTTTGTGAGGATCTCACCATTGGCATGGTCTTTCCTAACCGTGAATGTAGTGCCGGGCCGATAGGTATAGTGGTTAAAATAAAAATAATCAGCCCCGTGCGTCCAGACATTTTCCAATCTGCACGAACCATTGCTCCATAATACGGAGGATGCGTGATCATCATAAGAACCATTTACAAAATCCTGCAAGGAGTGGGACTTATAAACGGGCTCTTGAAATCTTAGAAAATCCCTATAGGCCCTTACAGTACTGGAGTCTCCATATTTTGAGACCCAATCATTGATTTTTGTGATGGATTCTTGTTGTTCGGGAGCATAAAACCGTAATGCAGGGGCTTCATTGGGCGTATCTTCGTCCCGGGTGTTGTTGAAAAACGCCATCAGGTGATAATAATCCTTTTGTTTGAAGGGATCATACGGATGTCCGTGACATTGCACGCATCCCATTGTGGTACTTTGCCAAACGTCAAAGGTCGTGTTCACCCTGTCTATGACCGCGGCCACACGAAATTCCTCGTCGTCCGTGCCTCCCTCGTCATTATTCATGGTATTCCTATGAAATGCGGTGGCGATTAGTTGGTCTATGGATGGATTTGGCAATAGGTCTCCGGCCAACTGTTCTATGGTGAACTGGTCATAGGGCATATCGTTGTTCAAGGCTTTGATGACCCAGTCACGGTATTGCCACATGCTACGGCCCAAATCCTTTTCATATCCTTTGGTATCGGCATAACGGGCCATATCCAACCACCAACTTGCCCATTTTTCTCCAAAAGAAGACTGTACCAATAGGCTGTCCACGAGGTGTTCGTACGACAATTTTCCAGATGTGTACTTCTGGAAAAGAGTTGAATCTGGTGGAAGACCTGTAATATCCAAAGCTACCCGCCGGGCCAAAATATTGTCGGATGCTGGGGGACTCGGTTCCAATCCTTCCTTTTCCAAGCGTTGCAGGATAAAGGGGTCGATGTCGTTTTGGATGGCCGAAGAATTTTCAATGGAAAAACCTGCCTTGGCGGTTAATTTTGGCACTTCCACTTGTTCCGGGAGGGAATAGGCCCAATGTTCGCCCCATTGCGCACCCTGGTTCACCCATTTGGTCAATAAATCGATTTCCTCATCAGAGAGTTTGGGTTTTTCATAGGGCATGCGCAGCTCCGGGTCCTCTTCCTTTAAGCGCTTGATGAACTCACTTCCGGCAGCGTTACCGGGTATAATGGCCGGTTTTCCAGATTCTGTGTTCGCAAAGGCCTCTTCCTCGAACAGAAGACTGAAACCTGCATTTTTCTTGACTCCCCCATGACAGCTTATGCAATGTTTGTTGAGTATGGGCTTGATTTCAGCACTAAAATTGACCTTGTCTTCAGGTTTGAGCCAATTCCATAGGAATATCAGGGAAAATATACCCAAAGCCACCCCTATGCCGGATATTATTTTCTTGTTCATATTTATGATTGGAATACGCTAAATACTGTGAATCATAAATATATGGAATTTTGAAAGTGCGCTGGTCAATCTTCGGCAAACGACGTTTGTAAGATGCTGAACAAAACAATTGAACCCGAAACCCGCCTTATTTTTGGGAGGCAAAAAGGCCATCTTCCCTTTTTTCGACTTGGAAAAGGCCCAATTTGGAAAGATTCTTGGTGCTTTTGTCCCATTTTTTACCGCTGAGTCCCGCTTTTTCCTTGAGCTCCGCCAAGGGCATTTCACCATGGGGTTTAAGGATGTCCATGATGGTCTTTTCCTCATCAGTAAGCTCCACCTGTTTTTTCTCAGGTCGCATTTGGGGGAAGAACAATACTTCCTGGATGGAGGAGTTGTTGGTCATCAACATTACCAGGCGGTCTATGCCAATTCCAATACCCGAGGTGGGGGGCATTCCATATTCCAGTGCCCGAAGAAAATCCTGGTCAATGAACATTGCTTCATCATCGCCTTTTTCAGACAGGCGAAGTTGCTCCTCAAAACGCTCCCGTTGATCAATTGGGTCGTTGAGCTCTGAATATGCGTTGGCCAATTCCTTTCCGTTCACCATCAATTCAAAACGCTCGGTGAGCGCCGGATTGTTCCTATGTTCCTTGGTCAAAGGACTCATTTCCTTGGGATAATCCGTGATAAAGGTAGGTTGGATATAGTGGTGTTCGCATTTTTCACCAAAAATCTCATCGATCAACTTCCCTACGCCCATGGTCTCGTCCACTTCAATTTCAAGTTTTTGTGCCACCTTACGAAGTTGTTCTTCGTTCATTCCAGCAACATCAAATCCGGTATGGATTTTAATGGCTTCCAAAATAGGGACACGGGCATACGGAGCCTTAAACTCAATCTCGTTTTCACCTACAGTTACCTTGGTGCTTCCATTGGCATCCAATGCAATTTTTTCCAAAAGTTGCTCCGTGGTCTCCATCATCCAATTATAGTCCTTGTAGGCCACATAAAGTTCCATAACGGTAAACTCTGGATTATGCGTGCGGTCCATTCCCTCATTCCTAAAATCCTTGGAAAATTCATAGACACCGTCAAAACCCCCAACAATCAATCTTTTAAGATATAGCTCATTGGCAATCCGAAGGTAGAGTGGTATGTTCAGTGCATTGTGATGGGTGAGGAATGGCCTTGCAGCCGCGCCACCGGGAATGGGTTGCAAGATGGGAGTCTCCACTTCCAGATACCCTCTTTCGTTATAAAACTCACGGATGCTATTGGTGATTTTGGTGCGTTTTACAAAGGTCTCTTTTACTGATGGGTTGACAACCAAATCCACATACCGTTGGCGGTAACGCAGTTCAGGATCATTGAATTCGTCAAATACTTTACCATCCGCATCGACCTTGGGCAATGGGAGGGGGCGGAGCGCTTTGCTCAACAGGCTAAAGTTTTTGACCATTACGGTTTTTTCACCTACTTGGGTGGTAAACAGTTGCCCTTCTATACCAATAATGTCGCCTATGTCCAACAACTTTTTATAGACCTCGTTATAGTGGGTCTTATCATCCCCTGGGCAAATCTCATCCCTGTTAAAATAGACTTGGATTCTGCCTTCGCTGTCCTGTAATTCCGCAAAGGAAGCTTTCCCCTGGATCCTTCTTGACATCAACCTACCGGAAACCACTACCTTTTTTCCCTCTTCAAAATCGTTTTTGATGCTTTTGGAGGTGGCATCAACTGGATATAAGGCCGCGGGATAGGGGTTGATTCCCATTTCGCGGAGCTTGGTCAATTTTTCCCTTCGAACGATTTCCTGTTCCGATAGTTGCATAGTCAATAAAAAAAATTAAAGCGCAAAATTACACTTTTGCGCTTTAATTCCTTACTTGGAACCACTTAATGTGGCATAATTGGGAGTGTACAAATTCCCATTTAGAATTTGCGCCATGTCTTCCTCCAGAGTTTCTATGGGGCTTTCCACAATACGATTGACCTCCCTTCCATTCTTGTAAAAGAGCATGGTGGGCACCCTGATGATATGTAAACCGCGTTCTTCCCCGGTGGGACTTGTTTTTACTTTGCCTGATCTCCGGTCCAAGGCCACGATGTCAATTTGGTCCATAGGAAATTGGGCGGCCTTCAGAATTTTTAGAAATCTGGGAACCTCCCTTTTGCTGTCACCACACCAAGTTCCTAGAAACAGTTTTACATGATAATCCTTCAACTTGGATTTAAATAGATTTATTAGGGTTTGATCTACGACATAGTTATTGTACCCATTGTTATACCAGTTGGCATAAGGCTCTTGTTGCAATCCGTCCTGATCTATTTTTCCCAATAGGAATTTCTTCCCATTTTCCAATTCAATTTCGTTGTTGATGGATTGCGCTTGTGAAAAAGCTGTCAATAATACGAGACCGGTGAGCATTAGATGTTTCATGATTTTCGGTTTTAAGTTGGGACCGAAAATGCTTCAAAATGTTGCTGGGACTACCCGTACATGGGTTGGAAATTGGGTCTAGACCCGGGGTGGATTTTGTGAATTGCCCAATTATTTTATTTCATTCCGGGATTCCAGATCTAACTTTTTGTAGATGCTGTTAATGTGCGTCTTTACCGTACTGACGCTAATGAAGAGTGAGGATGCAATCTCTTTGTTGGTCTGACCTTCCCGTATGGCATTGAAGATTTTTAGTTCTTGGGGCGTCAATACCCTTGGGGCCATTTTTGCCACTTTTCCATCCCGGTTTTTTAGAAGGCGCCTGGCAGATAGAAACAGTAGGACGGCCAGCAATGCATAAGCGATATAATGAATTGGAAAATCATTTTCCGATACCAATTTATCCTGGGCCAAAAGCTGGTCTGCCCGAAATTCCATTTGATATTGCTTGGTAAAGGGGGCTGAGGGATATGTATCAAAAAGCCGTTGCAACAGACTGGAATAATATGGATTGCTTTCCAAGTCCGATAGATAGTGTTCATAGGTTTCATTCCGTCTGTCAGACAAAAAATCATACACCAGGAGTTCCACCAGGGGTTCTTCCGAATGCTCCCCAAATTGCTGAAAAATCCCAAACCATTTTTCAAAATTGAGCGATTCATTCGCTTGGCTATCATAATCCATGAAATCCAAGATCATGCGTTCCTTTAAGTTCTCAAACTCCAAAATCAGGCCTGACTTGGAGTTGGTGGTCTCTATTTCACAAAATGGCTGATCGTTGGGGATCAATGGGAAGTGAAGGGTGTCAGTTCCTTTGGCAATAAAGCGCCTACTGAAATTGTTATGGCAATCCCTTAAAAAATGTTTGTTGGAAATGGAATCGGGGGGACATTCATCCACATGGACCCTGTAAATTCTATTGGCCGTTGCCAGATTGTCGCCTTCAAAGACAAAACTTCCTTCTTCGTTGACAAAGCCCTGCTTAATAATCTGGTTGGAATACACCCGTGAGGATTTGCGATAGTCCTCCACGAGGGATAAATAGACTGGATTGCCGGAATATTGCACCCCTACATCCCCTGAAAACCGATATTGCCCCAAAACTGGGGAGCTGGTCAGGAAAATCAGGAAAATCACAAGTGCCCGCATCGATTCAAATTTGAGAACTAAAAATAGTCGTTTTATGTAACAATATGAGACAAATCGCTACCTATAAGTATCATCAATCAATTATAAAAACATGAGTTTTTGGCGCGTTTTATTGGCTATAATTTTTCCGCCCTTGTCGGTTATCGGAAAAGGTTGTGGGTCATTTGTTATTGTATTACTTTTAACACTCTGTGGATGGGTGCCCGGCGTAATCGGGGCACTGGTAATCCTTAATAACACTAACTAAACCCTACCCGATGAAAATAATCCGTATTTGGGCATGCTCTCTGGTTCTTGCCATGGCCGCTTCTTGCAATTTTACTGAGGAAATCTTCCTAAACGAGGATGGTTCCGGAAAACTGTCCATAAACTTTGACGGATCGGAAATCATGCAAATGGCCGGGGAAGAATTGGGTAAATCCGATGAAAAACCCATGGACTCCATAATTTCGTTTAAATCCTTCCTGGAAGAGAAAAAGGATAGTATAGCGCAGCTTTCGGCGGAAGAACAGGCAAAATTGAAGCGGTTGGAGCCCTTTAATATGCACATGGTCATGAATCCGGAAGAAAAAGTAATGAAGTTTGACCTGTTCAGTGAGTTTAAGGAAATCACGGAAGTCAACGACGCTTTTAACGCCTTTCAAGGGGCCAGTTCTTTTGGTCCAGGAAGCGACAAGGAGCAACCTGGAGGAATGGCAACCGAAGAGCCCACCACGGAGATTAGCTATTCCTTTGGAAAAAACACCTTTACCCGGAAAGCCAAGATTTTGGACCAGGCCCTGTTCCAACAATCATTGGATAGTTTGCAGGGTGCCGAAATGTTCCTTTCCAGCTCCACATATACCTTAAAATACCATTTCCCGAGAAGGGTGAAATCTGCCAACGTGGAAACAGCAACCTTTAGCGCCGACGGGAAGACCTTGTTCTATGAGGTTGGATTTATGGACCTCATGAAGAACCCCAACATCCTGGATTTGGAAGTGGAACTGGAAGATTAGGTCTTCGTATCTTTGCAGGATGAACAAAAAAGTGGCCCTGCAAGATTTGGGATTTAAGGATTATAAGGAAACTTGGGACTATCAAGAACAATTGTTCCAACAGATTCTGGATATAAAAATCCAAAATAGAAGGACAGGGTCGCAAACAGATACCCCTAACCACTTTCTTTTTGTGGAACACCCACATGTATACACCTTGGGCAAAAGTGGTGATATCAACAATTTATTGGTCAGCGAAGCCCAGTTGCAAGAAAAGGAGGCCAGCTTTTATAAAATAAACCGCGGAGGGGATATTACCTATCATGGACCGGGGCAGGTTGTGGGATATCCCATTTTGGATTTGGACAATTTTTTTACGGATATCCATAAATATCTCCGCTTTTTGGAGGAAATGGTGATTCTTACCTTGGCCGATTACGGACTTAAGGGCCAACGTTCAGAGGGGGAAACCGGGGTTTGGTTGGATGTAGGAACCCCTTTTGCCAGAAAAATATGTGCCATGGGCGTACGTGCCAGTAGATGGGTGACCATGCATGGTTTTGCCTTTAACATCAACACGGATTTGGGATATTTTGATCTCATGATACCTTGTGGAATCAAGGATAAGGCAGTAACCTCACTGAATGTGGAATTGGGCAAAAAGGAGGTGTCCATGGAAGAAGTGAAGCAAAAGTTGCTTCATTATTTTGGACAATTGTTCGAAGCCAAATTACTGGAAAGTACCCCTAGTTAAAAGGTCCGTTTTGGGCAGCGTCCCCATCGTCTTCATCCCCTTTGTCATTTACTATAATGCCGTTGCCATTGGTGTCCACCCCATTGCCGGGCGTACTATCAGGGTCTTTGGAGCTACTTGCAATGACTTCGGCGGAAACGATGGCGTTTTCTTTTTCAACATAAAGGGCAATGATACTGATTACCTGGGCCTTATACCGGGTAACCTCGCCTACTTTCCAAATACCGGTCTCAGGGTCAAAATCTGCATTGCCGGGACTAACGTTTGAGTATTTTAGACCAGATTCCAGACGTACTTTTACTTCTACGCCCTGTACTGGATCTTCTCCCTTGTTTTTCACCCTGATATTGAACAGGGCGGGGTCGTTCAAAACGGAAGTAGGTAGTACGTAAACGTCAAGTTCCAGGTCTTGGGCCCAGATGAAGTTTGTAAACAATAAGGACAAAAATGCAATGCCAATGTTTTTTTTCATAGTGTACAGTTAGGGGGGGTTATTGAATACTATTCCCTGACCCTGGCCATTTGGACAAAATACAGCACCGTTAAAATGTCCGGGGTGCAGCTGGTATAATTGAACTTGTATCTATTGAGTCCTTCAATGACGTCATCGGTGAGGTCCAAAAACTTTCCTTTGCGCGAATAGAAATGGGTATGGACATTCCCTGCACCTAAAGCTACTCCAGAAAGTTGGAAATAATTGAGCAGACCGGCCCTTCCCAACGGCAGCACGCAAGCGCTTACCGAGCCCTTGTGGGTGTCGTAATCCCCATTGTCAAAATCGAACCGAAGGTCAAATGATGCATCCAAACGGCCCGCAGGCACATTTTCAAAGGTTACCTTTAAAGTGCCCGAAACATCATAATCCAGGAGATGTGAAATGGTGGATATGTCCACTTCCCAGGTTCCCACCATACATCCTTCCATACTACCTTCAAGACCGCTACAGCAATCTGTTCGTGCTTCCAGCTCATAGGATAACTTTAGATCTTCCAAAGGGTCTTCATTGATATGTGATATCATTAGCTCCAAACTCTGCTCCGTAAAACAATCCCCTTCCACGTAAATTTCTGAATCCCAATTATGGTAAGATGCTCCATCGCGTACCATAATGGATTGAAAAAAAGTTTTATCGGAACCTGTGACCGGTCGAATTTTGGCATTGAACCCTTCTGGAATCTGAATATTGATGCGTTCCAACCGTAGCATCCATAACTCGGGCAGGGGTTCTTCATTGAGTCCGGGATCCAGCACAATTTCACGCGCTTCGGTCAGCGGTACTTTTGGGAGTATTCTGGAAGTTCCCCGGTCCTTAAGCCGATCACGTCTGTATTCATAAAGATAATTATGGGCGAGTTGGTCAAAATCCAATTCCCGCATGAACCTCAAGCGTTCTTTAATATCAAAGGTGGTGGTCAATTTGTTCAAAAAAGGAACCAGATCGGCCTTGCCCCTTTCCTTCACAAAGTATTCAAAAAGGGAATAAGCGGCATACTTTTTCCTGAATGGGCGCTCCACGTTGAACTCCCGGGCACTTTCAATTTCGCGATCAACGGTTTCATATACATCGGAGGCCAGGAATTCAGAAACGCTCTCATCAAACCAAGCATTGAGCTCATCGTATTTTTTTCCCAGATTTAGCACGTTTTCCATTACGAAACAATGGCCCACCTCGTGCGCAAAAACAAATTTTCGTTCTCCCGGGGTATCATCGGCAGCCAATCCTGGAACCCCGGAAATCATCCAACACTCACCATTTGTTACCCACATGGTATGCCCTGGTACTCCATAATCGACATCATTGAGCACATAGTACAGGTCATGGTCCATGTTTCCATAGGTGATGTAGAGGGCACGGGCATCTGTTATAGCTTCCATAGCCTCATCAATGAGCTGTTTTCGCTTAGGGGTATTTGCAGGGTTCCCCCATCCATGGGGAGTAACCACAAAATCCCTACCGTTGGGATGATGGTAGGTCCAACAGCCCAGGCCGCCAACCCCAGCTGCATTTGGAACATAATAATTTTCCAGAAGATCAACACGGGGTCCGTCCTCTGATGCAGGGATGATGGGGTGTAGGCCCATTTCCTCACAAGTTGAGACCTCATAGTCCTGTGCGGCCAAATTGGCAACCAAAAGAAGAAAAAATGCTAGAATTAGTTTCCTGCGTGCCATACTGCCAATTTTGATGCCCTACTATTTATAGGGCCCTTTTATCTAGAAAATGCTGTGAGCTGCATACTGCCCATGAGCTTTCCATTCTGGTTATAACTTTCCTGTTTTACAATACCAACATCCTCGGCCAACCACATTCTGGAAGAAAAGGTTTGGTTGCCCATCATCATTTTGGTCTTGGTATCGCTATAAATCACAAAGCAGTCAAAGGTTCCTGCCGGGGTGCTTACGCTTTCCTTTTTCTCCACCTTGCGGTTTACTTGTTCCACCTTCATGTTTACATTAAAGGCTCCGCCAAGGCTTCCGTTTACATTTACATAGGCATCGGCCAGTTCCTGGCCCACAGTAAGATCATTGGGCAATTCAATGTCATGACCGGTGATATCCATTTCTGCACCGCCCATCTGTCCCATCATTTGTTGGTTCATGAGCGATTTAAAATCAATGATTACCTTGTCCTCCCTACAAATCAACTCATAGTCCGAGGCCATAACACCACCTTTTTTAGGCTTGAGTTGCATGGACATTTTTGCTTTGGTCTCCCGAGAATTTTCCTGGACCTCCACCACCTTATATTCCACGGTGCTGTCTTCCTTTCCTTTTCTGTTATAGGATGTATAGGTCATGGAGGCGCCTTCCACCATGGGATAATACTTGCTGCAATTGGATTGGGCAGTGGCCATGGGAGCCATTACTCCAAGGCAGAGGGCGGTTAAAAAAAGATTTTTCATGCTATGGTATTATTGTCTTATGAATTCAACTCTTCTGTTCTGTGCTTTGCCATCCGGGGTGTTGTTGTCACCAACGGGTTCTGATTCCCCTTTTCCCTCCGAAGCCAATCGACCTGCATCAATTCCGTAAACGGACACCAATGCATCCTTAACGGCCGTGGCACGCGCCTTGGACAATTTCATATTGCTTTCGTCGGAACCATCAGAATCTGTATGCCCCACAATTTTCAGGTTCATTCCCCTTTCTTGCATCAATACTTGCGAAATCTGCCTGATGATTCCCATAGACTGGGGTTGGATGTTGGCCGAACCGGAGTCGAATAAAATACCATTGGTTGAAATTTTCCCTTCTGCAATTAGTTTTCTTCGGAGGTCAACACCACCTTCAGCAACCTTGAGGTTGGAGATAAATACCTTTTCCTTGCCATCCTTGAATCCGTTGGCCAGGAATTTTACTGTGTGTATGACCGCTCCGGGAGCCACCAAACGGGGTACGTCAATATATTTTACTTCGTTGACCCACAATCTAAAGCGTTGTTTGTTAACAGCTATTGAAACATGTGGGTTTTCCAATACGGTGTTCCTTAAATCTGCTTTTACGGTACTTCGTATTTCCCTTTTGCCATTGATGTTGTTTTGGACGGTTACGCCGATGGCGGCATATTGACAAAATGGTATTTCGGCATAGGCATTATTGGCACCGGGCTTAAACTTATCATCATCACTCAAGGTGATTGCTACTTTTGCTTGGGACGAGGTCTGCCTGTCCAGGCCAACAGCGGCTAGGTCAAATTCAACGGTATATTCTTCCGGCAGTTGCGGCACATCCGGAATGTAGTAGATGTTGAATCCTGATTTGAGTTCCAACCATTTCTGGGGGGAATCCCCCAGGGTTACAATTTCACCGCCCGCATTGGTGTTCCATCTAGAAGGGAAATCCCCAATGAAATCGTTGCCAAAATCATCAAAGAACATTTGTTTATCCCCTGGCACATAGTCAAACTTGCTGTACACTTGAATGGTCTTGGGTCCAGGAGTATTTGCGGAGCCCGGATTTGAGGAACCCCCTGATTGTCCACCCTGGGTATTGGGGTCACCACTGCCAGGTTGTGGGGATTTTGGAGATTTGTTTCCGCCCGATCCAGGTTCCAGGATGCTGTCCAGGATCTGATCGGTCTTTTCGGAGGTTTCTTTTTCAACGCGACGTTCAATGGTTCGCTCTGCAGCTCTTTCAGCTCGTTTACCTAGTTTTTTTAACAATTGGGCATTGCCGTTTGCGCTGAAGCCAAATACAATGACAAGACCCAACAAAATCTTGCCCGGGGATGAGGTTTTCATTTATATAGTATTTTGATAGTGTGACTTTTAAGATAAAAAAGATCACGGTAAACTACAAAAGTAATTAGCCGGAAGGAGGCCAAGATGTATGGTCGGTCAAAACCAGTGTATAGGCTGCAGGAAAGCGAGGGTCAATTCATTCGGTAGACAATAATGGAATTTTCCTGATCCTTGGCCACCAATTCCAATTTTCGGTCATTGTCCATGTCCACCATATCTACCAGTGAACTTCCAAAAACCGGAAAGTTGGGAATGGGTTTGGCTTGGCTGTCAAACAGGTAAATTTTTTGGTTTTGGATATCGGTCACGGACACATAGATCTTGTCGTAGATATAGAAAATCTTGGGTTTGGTATACACCCCTAGGTCCAATTCCACTTTTTTGCCTTTTATGCTCAGTACATTGTCGTCCATGAAGACCAAGGTCTTGCTAGTAGTATATATCCCGTGGTCCTGGCTAAGATTAAAATTGGTGGCCGTGAGTTTTCCCTTGGAATCAATTTGATGCAGCACTCCTTTTTTATTGGTGACGGAGAATTTGTCCTTGTAAAGGAATACCTCGTTTTCGGAAAAATCTATTTTATCCGATACCTTGATTCGGTCACCTCCAGAACGATGCAGAATTTTGAGGGTTTTGTCCTCAAGCTGGAACACTAGGAAATCCTTATTGGAGATCCTGAAATGTTTGGGAGTGTTCAGAATGGGGCTATTGGCACGGGTATAGGTAAATCCGTCCACTACCTTGCCCTTATTGTTGTACATATGCACTCTTTCCCCTTGGGTGATGACAAATCGATAATCTTTTCTGCCATCATAATCGAAGACAGCCAGGGCGTTGAGGTTGCCTCCCTCAAACTTCATATTGAACGGTGGTACTTCTTCCCCGTTTCTGTCAATGATCAAAAATTGGTTGCTGGTACAAAAGGCCAATTGCAATCTTCCATTTTTATAAATATCCACCTGTTTGATGGGTCCTCGAATCCTACCTTCCAGTTGTTTTTTCCATAACACTTTGCCTTCAGTCGAAATTAAATGGAGCACATTGTTTTGGTCCTGCACCACCACTTCCTGTTTATTGGTCCTGTGGTTCTTTACAAATTGTGGGTCCATGGCCAGATCGGTATCCAACTCCAAAGTGAACAGTGGGGTCACTGATTGGGAGGTGACGGTCTTGGCAATTTTGGCAATGGAAAAGTTGGCATGGGAAAAGCCATTGTCCGACACAAACTGGGCGGCAAATGCATGGTCCTTAAAGTCGGATTGCCTAATACCCTGGGTGAGGTCGGGCGCCAGGTCGTTTTCCGCAAAATATTCCAATCCGGATTCATTGGCTACAAAGAGAATGCTGCTTTCGTTTGCCAAATGTTCTTGTGAAGTCCTAAAAACCGAAGTATTGGCAAAGGTGGCATTGCTTTTATAATTGCTGAGAAGCGTCTGCAGCACTTCCTTGGTCTCGGAGAACACAAATGTATTTTCCAGTATAGTACCATAATTGGCTTGGAAATCGCTTACCAATGGATGGAACACCTCAGTTAAAAAATCCTTGCTTTTCAATGTGATGATTTCGCTGCCCTGATAATTGGAGGATTCCGATTTATCCGATTGGAGAAATTCTGAGATTCCTTCGGCCCCAAACGAATTGAGCAATACCGCTTTTTGACTGTTGATATAGATAATACCCAATTCCTCAATCGTATTGAAAAGCGTATCCGCGGCTTTTACCCGATCCAAATAAGTGTTTTGGTTTTTCGAAAATTGCTGGTAATCATCAAAGGTGTAAGAAACTATGGCCTGGGCATTCCCAGGGGCAAATTGGGGTGTTTTGTTGGTCAAGGCCTTGGTGCCCTTAAAAAGGTTGGTGAAATTTTGGGTGGAATCCGAGGCGATAACCACTCCGTTTAGTCCCAAGGCATCCGGATTCATGGCAAAATCCATACTCATCCAATCAGAAAACATGGGAAGTCTGGCTTCTCCGTTTTTGATTTCTGAGGTGGGCAAGGCGGCCGGCTCGTCCAAATTGAGGAACAAGGTCGCCGATTTGCTGGGTTTTGAAGTTTCATACAAACGTTTTAGCGTTTCTGCGGCCGCATTGGGTTTTGGTGCCCGCAACAGGTTTTCCAACAACATTTGGGAAGAAGATAGGTGCATGGTGCTCTGTTGGTCGATTCCAAAGATGTTCCTTTCCTCCAATGTGTATTTTGTTATTTCTTGATTTTGGTAAGTGATGGTTTCCATCGTTCGGTTCGCAATACTATCCGTAGCGAAGGAAGTAGTTTGTGGTTCCAGACTCAATACAAATTCGTGATTGTTCTTGCCCACTTCATAAAAACTCAGCAAACAGGGCGATTGGGTTTCCAAAAGCTGCAATCCATCAAGCTTTTTTTCAAGATCTTGGTACAGACCAAAGTTTTGTGTTTTTTCAAGGATGGCGCTGTTCTTGAGTTCGCTTCTAAAATTGGATAGATTATTGATTTTGATGATCAAACTCGCATTGGGCATCAAATGCTCTAGTAGGGAATCGGAGGTCTTCTCTTCGGGTTGGCAGTTTAAAAAAAGGAATATGGAGGTGAGGAAGAGTGCCTTAAATTTCATTTTTGGAGTTTGGAACAAATTTAGGGTTTTTACAAATCCAAGGTCAATTGTTCAGGTAGTTGTCTAAAGCTTTTTCTATGATATTTGGTGAGGCCATATTTTTTTATGGCTTCGCGGTGCTCCTTGGTTGGGTATCCTTTGTTTTTCTTCCAGTTGTACATGGGAAATTCTTCATGGATCTTTGCCATGTATTCGTCACGATATGTTTTGGCCAATATAGAGGCTGCAGCTATGCTCATATATTTTCCATCCCCCTTTACAATACATTCATGATCCACATCCGGATAGGGCTTGAAACGGTTTCCGTCCACCAGAATAAAACTTGGCGCAGCACTAAGTCCGTCCAATGCCCTGTGCATGGCCAAAATGGAGGCGTTCAATATATTGATACGGTCAATTTCATCTTGGTAAATGTGACAAACAGCATAGGTGATGGCCTCGGCTTCAAGAATGGGTCTCAGTAAATCCCGTTTGGGCTCCGTGAGCTGTTTGGAATCGTTCAGGATACTGTTCTTGAAACCCTCCGGTAAAATAATGGCCCCAGCGGTGACCGGCCCGGCCAAACAACCTCTTCCGGCCTCATCGGTTCCGGCTTCCCCCGTGTATCTAAAACTGCCTTTGAGCATGGTCCAAGTTTGGAAATGACCTGAAAACTACTAAGAAAAGCCTAAACTCAAAACCTTTGGCGCCAGGGGCCTTAAACTTTCACATTTCTTTAGAAACAAAACATATACCTTTGCCTGACCAATAGGAAGGAATGCGATTTATCTTTTTTGCCCTGCTTTTTCTGGCCAATGTATCCCTGTATGCGCAGCAGGACTCTATCCCACCAACAAAAGAGACAGATTCAATACCTGTAACCCAGGATTCCATTCCCAAGGTCAAGAAGTTGGATTCCCTTGCAGTATCCAAAAAGCTGGATTCAACAAGGGTAAGCCGGGATTCCGTTTTAAAACCCAAAAAGGTAGATTCCCTAAAGAAGAAGAAAAAGCCGAGGCTCAACAGACCCCGAATGATGGAAACGGTGCAGGACACCGCAACCATTGAAGATTATAAGATTATTTCTTACGCAAGGGACACTACTATTCTGGATACTACACTTACCATACAAAAGGAGTACAAGTACAATTATTTAAGGAAGGACGACTTTGAGGTAATGCCCTTCGAAAATATAGGAAGACCCTATAACGCATTGGGAAGGAATTTTTCCAATACCCCGTTCTACCCTCGGATAGGGGCTACTGCCCGTCATCCAAATTATATGGAAGTGGAAGATATCAACTACTACCATGTGCCTACCCCAATGACGGAGCTGATGTTCAAGACCACCCTTGAACAAGGCCAATTGCTGGATGCCCTATTGGCATTTAATCTGTCGGAACAGTTTAGCGCATCCGTTGCGTATAAAGGGTTCCGGTCTTTGGGAAAATATAGATTTGACCAGACCCAATCAGGGAATTTCCGCACTACCTTCAGTTATTCCAATAAAAAAGGTAATTACGCCATTCGTGGGCACATTGCGGCGCAGGACCTGGAATCAGAAGAAAATGGGGGGTTATTGCTCAGGGAACAATTTGAAAGTACAGAAACCGATGAGTTTACGGATCGTTCCCGAATCGATGTCCAGTATACCACTGCCAATAACAGAATTTTGGGAAAACGGTATTATTTTGATCAGCTTTGGAAACTCTTCAATGTAAAAAAGGATTCCACCAAGGGCCTGCCTACCAGTTTGACACTCGGGCATGAGTTTACCTATGAGACCAAGTTTTATGACTTTACCCAATCCCAGCAGGAAGATCAGTTGGGAAGTGATCCATTTGTGGAACCCATTGCGGACAGGGCAAGATTAAAAACAATGTTCAATCAGGTTTCGGCTGAATTTTCCAATCGCATTTTGGGTCGACTCCGGGGTACGGCCAGTCTGTACAATTACAACTACTACTTCAACAGTATTTTGCAGACCGATGAAGGAATCATCCAAAATAAATTGGAAGGAGAGGAAATAAGTGTGGGAGGAAGTTATGCCAAAAGTTTTGGTAGATTAAATTTAAAGGGAGATCTCAATTACAATATTTCGGGAGATCTCACCGGAACCGCGTTCAACGCTTCCGTGGATTATAGGGTCAATGATAATTTGCGTTTGACAGGGGCAATCCATGCATCGTCAAGAATGCCTGATTTCAACTATTTGTTGTACCAAAGCGACTACAGAAATTTTAATTGGCAAAATACATCCACTTTTGAAAAGCAGCAGGTGCAGAATATTCGTTTTGGACTGGATTCTAAAATGTTGGGCAAGTTGGACGCCGAGTATAGCGCCTTGGACAACTATACCTATTTTCAATCCATTGCCACCCAAGAGGAAATTGATGCAAGTCAGGAAACGGCATTTGTAAGACCCTTTCAGGAAGGATCCACCATTAATCATCTACGGGTAAAATATTTCAAGGAATTGAAATGGAGAAGTTGGGCCTTGGCCAATACCGTTCTGTACCAAGAGGTGACCCAGGACAATCAAGTGATCAACGTGCCACAATTGCTAACAAGGAATACATTATATTTTTCATCTGATGTGTTTAAAAAGGCCATGTTCATTCAAACCGGGGTGACTTTTAAGTATTTCACCTCCTATAACATGAATGCCTATAATCCGCTTTTAGGAGAGTTCTATATTCAGAACAATGAAGAGTTTGGAGGCTATCCGTTGTTGGATTTCTTTATTAATGCCAAAGTAAGGCAAACAAGGATATATTTAAAGGCTGAACATTTCAATACAATTTTTACTACTGAGCCCAATTACTATTCAGCGCCAAATTACCCCTACAGGGATTTTGTGATTCGATTTGGATTGGTCTGGAACTTCTTTTCTTAAAGTTATCCTAACAATTAAATAATTGACATCTGAAAAACAGTGGTTTACAACTTTGCTGTTTTTTTTCGAAAAAATATGGCCAAAACTATTTGCGGAGAAAAAATAACCTGTTTATATTTGCACCCGCTTAGCTGGTAAGGCTGGGCTGATCTGGAGGGGATTTGAGAGGTTTTTTTTTGTCCTTTCCGGGAATTGAAGTTCATTTGACATA
>NZ_JANQLX010000018.1 GCF_028280385.1 Allomuricauda sp.
TAGTTGGATAGTTGGATAGTTGGATAGTTGGATAGTTGGATAGTTGGATAGTTGGATAGTTGGATAGTTGGATAGTTGGATAGTTGGATAGTGAAAAAAACAAAATTATCTTATCAAAGTCAACCTTTACTTCAAACCTTTAACCTCTAACTCTTTACTTCTAACTTTTTACCTCTAACTTTCAACCTTTAACTTTAAACTTTTTACCCCAACCTCTTACCCCTGGCTACTTTCTTCTAATCTCATTGAGCAGAATGGCTGTTGCCGTGGCCACATTCAAACTCTCCGTGGTTTTTTGACCAAATTGGGGAATGGAGATTTTTTCCACAATCTTCTGCTCCACTTCCTTAGAAATTCCATTGGCCTCATTTCCCATGATCAATACGCCTTTTTCAGCAAGTTCTGAACCATATATGGAAGTGCCATTCATAAAAGCCCCATAGATGGGAAGAGAGGTGGCATCCAAAAAGTCGGGCAAATTCACATAAGAAACCCTTACCCTGGCCAGGGAACCCATAGTAGCCTGAAGCACTTTTGGATTGTAGCAATCCACCGTATCTGAAGAACATACCAAATGTTCTATGCCAAACCAGTCGCAAAGTCTAATAATGGTGCCTAAATTTCCTGGATCACGTACGGCGTCCAACACCACGATCCAACCAGATTCGTCTATCGAGGTCCCTTCCGGTTTGTGGAACACGGCCAAAATTCCACTGGGTGTGGTCTGACCGCTCATTTGTTTTAGTTCTTTTGGCGAAACAACCTCCTCATCCCGGAAATTCACGGACAACGATGGTTCCGTAATGTAAATTTTGTAGGGTTCCAAACCAGCGTCTAGCAACTCCGCCACCAACTTTTTTCCTTCCGCTACAAAGAGTCCATGTTCACTTCGGTACTTTTTTTGCTGTAAGCTTGTAACTAGTTTAATTTGGTTTTTGGTAACCATCTAAATCGTGTATTTTTGGCGAATATGAGTGGTTCTTGTGGTCTATTGCAATACTGGGCAAAAATAGGATTATTGTTGCTTATGCTGATCATTACAGGCTGCAATACGCTGAAAAAAGTTGATGATCACGAACTACTCCTTACCAAAAATTCCATTTTTGCGGATGAGGAAAAAATAACCGATGAGGACGTTCGCAGCCTTGTGGCCCAAAAACCCAATAGCTCTGTCTTGGGATATCCCCTTCGGTTAAACCTGTATAACCTGGCCAAGGAAAACCCAGATTCTTCCTTTACCGATTGGCTAAACAGAAAGGAAAAAAGGGAACAACGACTCAACAATTTTCTCTCCAAAAAACAAGTGAACAGACTTCGGGAATCCTTTGTGGTAAAAGGAGCCAGTGATTTCTTCAAACGTATAGGCGAACCACCCTCGGTCATTGATACCTCCCTGACCCAAAAAACAGTGGACCGTCTACAGGCTTATTATAACAGCAAAGGGTATTTCAACAATATCGGCAGCTATAACATAGTTCAGGGAAAACGAAAGAAAAGGGCAGAGATTGAATACAACATCAATCTGGACAAACCCTATATTATAGATACCATCACAACCAACATTACTTCCCCGGAACTGGATTCCATATATAATAAGTCCACCGAAATGTCCTTTGTGAAACAGGGGGAACAGTTTGACCTGCTCAATTTCAACAATGAGCGCGAACGTTTGACCATTCTTTTTAGAAATTCTGGGGTATATAACTTTCAGGAAAGCTCCATTAACTATGATATTTTAAGGGATACCACCAAATTGGCAGACGACCAAATGATGGATGTACAGCTGAACATCCAAAAGCCGAGAACCATTAATGACAGTACGAGCAATAGCCCTTATCGTATCCATCGCTTTAAAAAGATCAATATTTATGCGGATTATCAGATTACTGGAAGTTCGGATTCGCTGCAATCCGTGGAATATGACAATTACACCATTTATTTCAACAACAAACTAAAATACCGCCCCAAAGCCCTTACAGATGCCATATTTTTTGAAAAAGATAGTATCTATAGGGATTTGGACCGTATCCGGACCTACCGCCAGATTACCAACCTCAATACATTCAAGTATCCCAATGTGGAATTTATCCCGGATACCACCCAGGCACAGCTTATTTCCAATATTTACCTGGCGGCAAGACCTAAATTCTCACTAAATCTGGATTTTGACGTTACCCATTCCAACATCCAGCAGGTGGGAACCGTGTTTGGAGCTACGGTAATTACACGTAATTTTTTTGGCGGAGCTGAAACTTTCAATGTCTCGGCAAGAGGTTCTGTGGGACTGTTGAAAAATCCGTCGCTTTCAGATGAGACCTTTACCTCTGAACTGGGTGGGGATATCAACATTATCTTTCCTAGGATTTGGTTTCCCTTGGACACCGAAGGGATCATTCCTTATTATATGTTGCCCCAAAGTAGATTTCTTGTGGGTACCAATTTTCAGCGAAACCTGGGACTGGACAGGCAGTCCTTCAATACCGTACTTTCCTATAACTGGAGTCCAACGGCCACCTTAAAAAACAATATAGAACTCTTAAATGTTGAGTTTGTCCGTAATGTGAACAAGGACAATTTTTTCAATGTGTATCAGAATACATTCAACAGTTTGGATGCGATTGCCGACCCGTTCGACACCGATCCACAATATGCGCAGTTTTTCGAAACGGTGGATGCCGATGATCCTTCGCGCTTAAGTATTCCGGACGGTGCCAATGGTTTCATCCAAGCAGTGCTGAACAATGAAATTCCAGTGGACACAGAGGATGCACGGGAGGTAAACAGTATAGAGGAACGCCGCCAGCGACTAACGGAAAACAACCTGATTTTTGCAAGTAACTACACCCTGACCAAAAATAGCCGGGTAGATATCAATGATAATGATTTTTACCAGCTTCAGATAAAATTGGAAAGTGCGGGTAACCTACTTTCCCTTTTGGATGGGATAGTTCCCTACAATAAAAATGACGATGACCAATTACTGGTTTTTAGTGTGCCCTTTTCGCAATACATCAAAACTGAGGTCGATTATATCAGGCACTGGGAAATTTCCCCATCCGAGGTATTGGCGTTCCGAAGTTTTCTGGGTCTTGCCGTTCCTTATGGGAATTCTGAAAGCGTGCCCTTTGTGAGAAGTTACTTTGCAGGGGGCTCCAACGACAACCGTGCATGGAATGCCTACGAACTGGGACCTGGAAGTACGGACAACATCAACGACTTCAACGAGGCCAATCTTAAGATTGCCATGAACCTCGAGTACCGTTTCCCAATTGCCGGGGATGTAAAGGGGGCCTTGTTCGCGGATGCCGGTAACATCTGGAATGTATTTGACAACGAGGATAATCCTGATGCCGTATTCAATAATTTCAACAGTTTGGCAGACATTGCCCTAGGTACCGGAATGGGCCTCAGGTATGATTTTACCTATTTTGTCTTCAGGTTGGATGTTGGTTTTAAAACCTACAATCCGGCAGAAGAATGGTCCAAACGTTGGTTCAGGGATTTTAACCTTAGAAATGCCGTCTTCAATATAGGAATCAATTATCCCTTCTAGACTAATTATTTTATTACTTTTGTTCCCTGATTTAACCCAAACTAACTAAAATTATGTCCCACAATATCAAGCCAGGTGTAGCCACTGGCGATGAAGTCCAAGCAATTTTTAACCACGCAAAGGAACACGGATATGCCCTACCGGCAGTAAACGTGATAGGTTCCAATACCATCAACTCCGTTTTGGAAACGGCAGCGGAACTGAATTCACCTGTAATCGTGCAATTTTCCAATGGAGGTGCACAGTTCAATGCGGGAAAAGGACTTTCCAATGAAAACCAAAGAGCAGCCGTACTAGGAGCTGTTGCCGGAGCAAAACATGTGCACCAATTGGCGGAAGCCTATGGTGCTACCGTGATTCTGCACACAGACCACTGTGCCAAAAAGCTTTTGCCTTGGATAGATGGAATGCTGGATGCCAGTGAAGAACATTTTGCCGCTACAGGAAAACCCCTCTTTAGCTCCCACATGATTGATTTGTCCGAAGAACCTATTGAGGAGAATATCGAAATATGCAAAAAATACCTGGAGCGCATGAGCAAAATGGGCATGACCCTAGAAATTGAGCTTGGCGTTACCGGCGGGGAAGAAGACGGTGTGGACAATACGGATGTGGATAGTTCCAAATTATACACCCAACCTGAGGAGGTGGCCTATGCCTATGAGGAATTGTCCAAAGTAAGTCCAAAATTCACCGTGGCCGCAGCTTTTGGAAATGTACACGGGGTATACAAGCCCGGCAATGTTACTTTGACACCTAAAATCCTAAAGAATTCCCAGGAATTTGTTTCTGAAAAATACGGAGTGGGACACAACCATATCGATTTTGTTTTCCATGGTGGTTCCGGTTCTTCCGTGGAGGAAATCAGGGAATCCATTGGTTACGGTGTAATAAAAATGAACATTGACACTGACCTGCAATATGCATTCTTGTCAGGGGTCCGCGATTATGTTCAGGATAAATCTGGTTACCTTCAATCCCAAATTGGGAATCCAGACGGGGAAGACCAACCCAACAAGAAGTTCTACGACCCACGGGTTTGGCTTCGCAATGGTGAAAAGGCATTTGTGGAGCGATTGAAGAAAGCTTTTGAGGACCTGAACAATATCAACACATTGTAAAAGGGTTTTAAGAATATCCGTTTAACTTAATTTTGATTGCATGTCGTCTTGGTTTAAGAGAAAGGAAAAAGGAATTCAAACCGCAACGGAGGAAAAAAAGGACACCCCGAGGGGACTTTGGTATAAATCCCCCACCGGTAAAATTGTAGAATCAGAAGATCTTGCCAAAAACTTCTATGTTAGCCCAGAGGACGATTACCATGTTCGTATTGGCAGCAAGGAGTACTTTGAAATCCTTTTTGATGACAATAAGTTCAAGGAGTTGGATGAGAAATTATCCGCCAAAGACCCCTTGAAGTTTGTAGACACCAAAAAATACTCGGAACGCTTAAAGGCCGCCCAACAAAAAACCGGATTAAAAGATGCCGTACGGACGGCCATTGGGAAATCCATGGGAAAAGAGCTGGTCATCGCCTGTATGGACTTTAGCTTTATCGGTGGGTCTATGGGTAGTGTTGTGGGTGAAAAAATTTCCAGGGCCATTGATGTGGCCAAAAAGAAAAAGGTTCCCTTTCTTATGATTTCCAAATCTGGGGGGGCACGAATGATGGAAGCTGCGCTTTCCCTGATGCAACTTGCCAAAACATCGGCCAAATTGGCCCAACTTGCCGAAGCAAAGATTCCATACATCTCCTTGTGTACCGACCCAACAACCGGAGGTACCACTGCATCCTACGCCATGCTTGGCGATATCAATATCGCAGAGCCGGGTGCCTTGATAGGTTTTGCAGGACCAAGGGTGGTGAAGGACACTGTTGGAAAGGACCTACCTGAAGGTTTCCAAACTTCCGAGTTTTTGAAAGAACATGGTTTTTTGGATTTCATCTCGCACCGAAAAGAACTGAAAAAGAAAATTAACCTCTACATCGACCTGATTACCAATCAGCCGATTCGATCATAAAAAAAGCCCCGAAAATCGGGGCTTTTTTTATTCCGGTGTTTATTTTTTCCGGAATCGTCTTAGAAAAATCTCTTCTTCCGTGCCATCTGGTTGGGTTAGAATTCCTGTGGAATCGCATGTACCATCGCCAAAATCCAAACTGGCCGTATTGTCGTTTCTCGTAATTTCCAAGACACCACTAACAATAAACCTACAGGCCATTTCCCTTCGCAAAGGGGTAATGATCTCTTTGATAAATTCATTGCCTTCGCGCCCAACATAGGTTCGTTTACCGGTGATTAAGAAAACATTGTCTCCCCAATGACCGGAACCATAACCCTCAATCCACTCACGGGTGCGGGTGCCTTCAAAAGAAGCGGTATCGCCTTCGGGCCACTCGGCTGTAAAAGAGGCGTTGGCCGTACCTTGTGGATTTCCGTTTTCATTGGAACGGACGCGTAAAATATCCGCTGAACCAGCTACCGCAACCCCATTGAAAGTAAAATCCTCCAATGTTAGGGAAATGCTTTTGGTAGCTGCCTCCATGTCTTTGGCATAACTCATATGTATGATTCCAGAAAGCACATTGCCATTGGGCAACTCGCAGCCTTCACCAAAATCAATGGTCTTTTCCCGGGTGGTATCGGTCACTTCGGTAGAAATGGTAACGCAATCCGGCAAGTGGTTCGACTTGTAATCCGATTTGGAGGTCAATAAAATTTCATCTGTGGCATATACATCTTCCGCAATGGTGGTCACCTCCTCGGAAATCATTTCCGATTCGTCACTGTATTGCAATTCCGCAGCGGTCATCACTTCGGTTGCGGATTCGGTTAATCCATCCGTGGCATTTTCTTCATCAGAACAGGACGCCACTAGTAATAGGGCTCCTAAAAACAGTGGGGCAATCTTTGTAAAGTTCATTTCTTTGAGACTCTTTTTCATAATGATTGTATTAAATGGTTTGTCTCTTTGACCATGAAAAAGGCAAAAGGTTTAATCTTATGTTAAAATTTACCCTTTCAAAAAAAGGTTTATCTTTGCACGCTGATTGAAAGACAATCGCATACATAAAAATCATTTAACTAAATATTGGAATGTATTTAACTAAAGAAGTAAAGGCCGACATTTTCAAAAAACACGGCGGCTCTGAGAGCAACACTGGTTCTACGGAAGGGCAAATTGCATTGTTCACACACCGTATCAACCACTTGACACAACACCTTAAAAAGAACCACAAAGATTATAACACGGAGCGTTCTTTGGTAAAATTGGTAGGTAAAAGACGTAGTCTTTTGGATTACCTAAAGAAAAAGGATATTGAAAAATATCGTTCCTTGATCAAGGAATTAGGTATTAGAAAATAATATATTGGGGGAGGCCGCGGCTTCCCCTTTTATTTTACAATTGCAAAGTCCCATGTAGCAATGGGCACAAAAAGCTACCTATAGTTTTTCATTGGTCAGTGCCCTTGGCACACAACACAACACAACCCGACCGTCCGGATGGCGGCAGACCAAATGTTTAACAACCCTCATTTCAACATGAAGGGTAAGACTAATTTTATGATTCCAAAAACTTTTAAAGAGGTCATTGACCTTGGTGACGGTAGGGAAATTTCTATCGAAACCGGAAAACTGGCAAAACAGGCCCATGGCTCTGTTGTTGTCCAATCAGGAAAATGTATGTTGCTATGTACCGTAGTCTCCAACTACAAACAAAGCGATGTGGATTTCCTTCCACTTACTGTGGATTATCGTGAAAAATTTGCCGCTGCGGGACGATATCCCGGTGGTTTCTTCAAGCGTGAGGCCAGACCCAGCGACGGGGAAGTATTGACCATGCGTTTGGTGGACCGTGTACTGCGACCACTTTTTCCAAAAGATTATCACGCCGAAACCCAGGTGATGATCCAATTGATGTCACATGACGAAAACGTAATGCCAGATGCCATGGCCGGGCTAGCAGCTTCTGCTGCCATCCAACTTTCGGATTTTCCATTTGAATGTGCCATTTCCGAAGTTCGTGTAGGTAGGGTAAATGGCGAACTTATCATTAACCCGACCCGTGAACAACTAAAGGAATCCGACATTGATATGGTTATCGGTGCTTCTGCTGATTCCGTGATGATGGTTGAAGGGGAAATGGATGAGATTTCCGAAGAAGAAATGGTGGAAGCCATCAAATTTGCCCATGAGGCCATCAAGGTACAATGTGAGGCACAATTAAGATTGGCTGAAGCCTTTGGAAAAAAAGAAACCCGTGAATATGAGCCTGAAGTAGAAGATGAAGATCTTCAAAAAAAGGTGCATGACCTTACGTATGATAAGGTATACGCCATAGCAAAAGCAGGTTCTGCCAAGCACGAGCGAAGCGAAGCTTTTCAGGCTATTAAAGAAGAGGTGGAAGCTACTTTTTCCGAAGAAGAATTGGAGGAAATTGGTGGCTTGGTGTCCAAATATTTCTACAAGGCAGAAAAAGAAGCCGTTCGTAACCTCACTTTGGATGAAGGATTGCGTTTGGATGGCCGTAAAACCGATGAGATTCGTCCCATCTGGTGCGAAATTGATTATTTGCCCTCCGTTCACGGTTCTTCCATCTTTACCAGAGGGGAAACACAAGCTTTGGCAACTGTGACATTGGGTACCTCCAGAGAGGCCAACGTTATCGATATGCCATCCTACGAAGGTGAGGAAACTTTCTATTTACACTATAACTTCCCTCCTTTTTCCACCGGTGAGGCAAGACCCATCAGAGGTACTTCCCGTAGGGAAGTTGGCCACGGGAATTTGGCCCAACGTGCTTTAAAGGGAATGGTTCCTGATGATTGCCCATATACAGTTCGTGTAGTTTCCGAGGTGTTGGAATCCAATGGTTCTTCCTCCATGGCAACGGTTTGTTCAGGTACTATGGCGCTAATGGATGCAGGAGTTCAATTGAAAAAGCCTGTTTCCGGAATCGCAATGGGACTGATCACCGACACGGAAACTGGAAAATATGCGGTTCTCTCCGACATTTTGGGAGATGAGGACCACTTGGGCGATATGGACTTTAAGGTAACCGGTACTGCAGATGGTATTACCGCCTGCCAAATGGATATCAAAGTAAAAGGATTGTCCTATGAGATCTTGGTAAAAGCGTTAATGCAGGCCAAAGATGGTAGATTGCACATTCTTGAAAAACTAACAGATACCATTGCAGAACCTAAACCAGAAGTGAAATCATACGCTCCAAAAATCGTTACCAAGATTATTCCTGGAGAATATATTGGTGCGGTTATCGGTTCTGGTGGAAAGGTTATCCAAGAATTGCAGAAAGAAACCAACACCACTATTGTAATCAACGAAGATCCAGAAACCGAGGAAGGTATCGTGGAAATCTTGGGTACAGATCAAGCTGGTATTGATGCTGTTATTGCCAAGATCGATGCGGTGATGTTCAAGCCAGAAGTTGGCAGCGTTTACGAAGTAAAAGTGATCAAGATGCTGGATTTTGGCGCTGTGGTCGAATATATGGAAGCTCCTGGCAATGAAGTATTGCTGCATGTTTCCGAGTTGGCCTGGGAACGCACCGAAAATGTTTCCGATGTAGTGAACATGGGAGATGTTTTTGATGTCAAGTACTTTGGACTTGACCCAAGAACGCGTAAGGAAAAAGTTTCCAGAAAAGCCTTATTGCCCAAACCTGAAGGGTTTAAGGAACGTCCTCCGAGAAATGACAGGGGTGGCGACCGAAGAGGCGGAGATCGTAGAAACAACAACAGGGATAGAAAGCCCAGAAGGGACTAAAAAAACACTGTCCGCAGATACAAAAGCCCCGCAGAATAACCTGTGGGGCTTCTTATTTAAGAAAAAAAATCGAAATAAATCTTACCAAAATGTAACTTTTTGCGTTTTCCTACGTATAACTAAATGAGCTTCGGTTCGAAAATTAAAAAAAGAAGGGATATTTAGATGAGACAGTTAAAGATTACAAAACAGGTTACCAATAGGGAAACCGCATCGTTGGACAAGTACTTGCAGGAAATCGGTAAAGTGGATTTGATCACCGCCGATGAAGAAGTGGAATTGGCACAGCGAATCAAAGCGGGAGACCAGATAGCCTTGGAAAAATTAACTAAAGCCAACCTCAGGTTCGTGGTTTCGGTAGCTAAACAGTACCAAAACCAGGGATTGACCCTTCCTGATTTGATCAATGAAGGAAACCTAGGTTTGATCAAAGCGGCACAACGTTTTGATGAAACCCGTGGATTTAAATTTATTTCTTATGCCGTATGGTGGATTCGTCAATCCATTCTTCAGGCATTGGCAGAGCAATCGCGTATTGTTCGTTTGCCACTGAACAAGATTGGATCGATCAATAAGATTAATAAAACCTTTGCTTTTTTGGAGCAGGCCCATGAGCGTGTGCCATCAGCAGAAGAAATTGCCAAGGAATTGGACATGACCGTGGAAGATGTTAAGCAGTCCTTGAAAAACTCGGGCCGCCATGTATCCATGGATGCGCCGCTTATCGATGGTGAAGATTCCAACCTGTACGATGTATTGCGTAGTGGGGAATCCCCAAACCCAGATAAGGAATTGTTGCACGAATCATTGCGCACTGAGATTGAGCGCGCTTTGGAAACTTTGACCCCAAGGGAAGCGGATGTTATCCGACTTTATTTTGGCTTGGCAGGTCAGCATTCCATGACCTTGGAAGAAATCGGTGAAACTTTTGACCTTACACGGGAAAGGGTTAGACAGATTAAGGAAAAAGCGATCAGAAGGTTGAAACACACCTCCAGAAGTAAGATATTGAAGACATATTTGGGATAATTATAGGATTATCCGCACAAATTACAAGTTAAACAAACGCTAAATTTGTTTTTTGGCAGGAAAGTTGTAATTTGTAAACCTACAACAGTTTATCATGACTGTTCGTTTTTTGATTGATGAATAAACTCCGGCTGATTACCGGAGTTTTTTCATTTAGGGCCTTTCCTAAAAGCCAAAATTCCCTATTCCCTTTCTTTGAATCCCTTTTACAGCCCCATTTATAGGTTTAATTGTGATTTCAATGATACGGGATATGCAAGTGATTTTAACCATGACAAGCTGCTTTTGGTAGCTGCAGGATGAAAGCCAGATCATTTCGTTATTTTTGTATAAGCTTTAGAACGAAATGAGTGAGAAAATAGTAGCTCCTTCCCTATTGGCAGCAGATTTCGCCAACCTACAGAGAGATATTGAAATGGTAAACCAAAGTGAAGCCGATTGGTTTCATTTGGATGTTATGGATGGTGTTTTTGTGCCGAATATTTCCTTCGGAATGCCGGTGGTAAAGGCCATTTCCAAACATGCTAAAAAGACGTTGGACGTACATCTAATGATTGTGGATCCCGATAGGTACATCAAGACCTTTGCAGACTTGGGTGCCCATAATTTAACCGTGCATTACGAAGCCTGCAACCATTTGCACAGAACACTTCAATCCATTAAGTCCGAGGGAATGAAAGCCGGTGTGGCCCTTAATCCACACACTTCGGTGCAGTTGTTAAACGACACCATCCAGGATATAGATTTGGTCTGTTTGATGAGCGTCAACCCCGGTTTTGGAGGGCAATCCTTTATAGAGAACACCTATCAGAAAGTGGCCGAACTTAAAGACCTGATTGCCCAGAAAAATGCCCCAACCCTCATAGAGATTGATGGTGGTGTTAACGCGGACAACGCCAAAAAACTGACGGATGCCGGAGCGGATGTTTTGGTGGCAGGGAGTTTTGTCTTTAAAAGCAACGACCCTACCGCCACGATCAAAGGCCTAAAAGAACGAATCGCCTAATGCAACAGGATTTTGACATTATCATCATAGGGGGCGGGCCTATTGGCATTGCTTGTGGTCTGGAGGCAAAAAAACAAGGTCTCAGCTACTTGATCATTGAAAAAGGTCCCATTGTCAACTCCCTTTTTAACTATCCCATCAACATGCAGTTTTTTTCCTCCTCGGAAAAACTGGAAATTGATGAAATTCCCTTTATTAGCAAAGAGGCCAAACCCAAACGCAATGAGGCCCTGGAGTATTATCGACGGATTGTTACCTCCAACCAATTGAATATCCACCTTTTTGAAAAAGTAACGGAGGTAGAAAACAATGATGGTCAATTTAAAGTGGTAACGGATAAATCCATCTACAGAGGCAAGAATGTAATCACGGCCACTGGATTTTATGATCTACCCAATAAAATCAATGTACCAGGGGAAGACTTGCCCAAAGTATCCCATTACTATAAAGATCCCCATTTTTATGCCAGTCAGAAGTTGGCCATAGTAGGGGCCAGTAACTCGGCCATAGACGCCGCACTGGAATGCTGGAGAAAAGGAGCCGAAGTCACCTTGATCATTCGAGGACCCGAAGTAGGGAAAAGGGTGAAATATTGGGTGCGCCCGGACATCATCAATAGGATTGAGGAAGGCAGTATCAAGGCATATTATAATGCCAATGTCAAGGAAATTAAAGTCACGGAGCTCGTTGTTGACACCCCTGAGGGTGAAATAATCATACAAAACGACTTTGTTCTGGCCTTGACCGGATATATGCCCAACTTTGAATTTCTTCAAAACTTGGGCATTGAACTTTCCAATGACGAAAAAAGACTCCCCACTTATAATCCAGAAACCATGGAAACCAACGTGGAAGGTCTGTATCTGGCCGGGGTAATTTGTGGCGGTATGGAAACCCACAAATGGTTTATTGAAAATTCGCGAATCCACGCGCCGATCATCATCAACGCCATTAAGGAGAAAATGGCATTGGTTGAAAATTCCTGAAGTTCCCCAAGATTTGAAGTCCCATTGGATGCAAGCTAAAATTCCTTAAATTTAAGAGGGTTAGCTTAAAAAATATCTATGGAAATGCTTCAGCAATTGCATCTTGCAGCACAATACCTAGCTGCTGCCGGGATTAGTTTTTTGGACAAAAAAGCAGATGACAGTCACACCAATCTAGGGTTTTCCACAACACAAAAACGTTTGGAAACATGGCCGTTGGATGCCAATGGACAAATGTTGGCCTTGAACTATGAGAATTTTGCCCTGGAATGGACATCCCAGAACCTTGTACTTTCGTTGGCAGGCAAGACCCATGCTGAAGTGGTTCAATGGTTGGTTCAAAGCGCCCAAGAATTGGGACTGAAAGGCCAATATACCTTTGACCTACATTACAAACTCCCTTATGGATTGGGTCCAGAGGAGACTTTTGGTAATCCAGACGGGAAAAGAATCCAGGAGTTGATCACCTTAAGGAGCATGGCCCAGGAGGCGATCAGCGAATTCCTATGGGATGAGGGATTAAGCTCGGAAATTCGTATTTGGCCCCATCATTTTGACACTGGGGCATTTACTGCCTTAAACGACGGCTCCGGTAAATCAATCGGTTTGGGCTTGGCCATACCAGATACCATTGTGGACGATTTGTATTTCTACATCAGTGGGTATCGCGGACACAACAGCCTAAACACATGGGCATTTAAGGCCCTCACCCGCGGTAAATGGGTCAACGATGGATTCAAAGGTGCTGTATGGGCGGCTTCCGGTGCCACACTTAGCGAGGCGGTAGATTTCTTTAAAGAGGCCTTGGCCGCTTATAAGCGCTAAAGTGAAATCATATATTGTAGGGAAATGCTTCCGATAAAGCCTTGGGCCACTTCTTCCCCACTGGTAACCACATTCAGTTCCCGTCCAAAACCCAAAGTAAGTCCTATTTGGGATTTAGATGTCTTGAACGGAAGAAAATACCCTCCTTCCAGCCAGGGTTGGAGCACCAAAATATAGGTACTACCGGAAAAAGGGGCGTCCGCCGGTCCTAAATCGGTCCAATCAATGTTCATGCTCCAAACATCCATGTTTAGCCCGGCCACAAATTTGCCCGTTCCCGAAGGGAAATGCTTCCGAAATCCAACCGAGCCGCCGAAACCATCGCCTTCCTCCGAAATGTTTACATCACTAAAATCCTTACGGTCCGTAAAATTGGCGCCCAATCGAAATAGCAAGGAGGTATTTTCGTGAAGAGGATGTTCAAAATTCAACGTCGGAATAAATCCTGCGGGATAAGCCTGCAAGGACACTCCAATGGCAGCTTCTTGGGCTACCGAATGGGACGCGCCCAAAACCAACAATGAACACCACAAAAACAGCTGTTTACCCATTTTAGATTGTTCTTAATTGCGCTTCCAAGGCACCATTCGCCTTGAGCATTTGTCTTCCATCTTTAAAACTAAGATAGGAATGACCCATTTTATGGTTCATGATACTTACCCTGTTCATATAGTTCCAATGTCGGGTAATCTCCCTCCATGCAAATAAAAGGGAATGTTGGGGGTCGTATATGTGCGTGGCCTCACCCCCAGCTCCGTTAATTTCGATGACCCTAAAATTTTTTCCTTTGGAAAGCTCTTCAAAACTGTTGTACAGCACATCCAGACGACCATAGTGGAACCCCTTCATGCGCGTGCAAATTGCATTTATGGTAGCTGTAAGGTCACTGTTCAGCTTATGGGTTATATCCACAAATTTAGCTCCCCGGGTATGACTTCCATAGGGTACCAGCACAAATTCCCTTCCAGCCTCCAGAACATTATCCAATGTATCCCCAAATTTCTTTTGAAGGGCAGTAAGTTGTAAATGGCTCCTCGGGTTGCTTTTGATAAGTTCGGTGATGGTACTTTTTCCATCGCCAACGACCGATAGAAACTGCTTGGAAACGATACCAGTTATTTTTCCTGAGGATTCGCCAGGAATACGAACATAAAATATGCCGACTTCCTTGGTATACGGAATCAGTTCCTGAACCAAAAAATCTTCAGGGGTTTTGCCGAGATAGTTTTGAAAATCATCCTTGTTGTGGATCTTCTCCACGCCAAAGGCCTTCATTCCAATATCGGGTTTTGCAATAAATGGAAAGGAAATTCCCGAATCCAAAATCTTTTCCAAGGTGACTGCGGCATTGGCTTCTTTGGATACAAAAATTGTCTGCGGAATATGCTCCCGAGGGATTAGATTGTAAATGTCCATCTTGGATTCCATGGCCATGCCACCATTTTTCATGGATGGATTGGCCGCATTGAAAAAGAAAAAAGAACGCGCTTTTAGGGAGAAAAAAAGCCATACTGGAAACAAGGGATAGTATATGGCCCATAAAGGCCAATATTCCCAATGGGTCAGTTTATGCCATTTCAGCTTCCAGGAACTCATTTTGCAGGGGTTAATTCTCTGGGTGAAAATGGTAGGTGGTATTCTTCCTTGTTCATCAAATCATAATGATGCAGGGCAATGTCCTGTTCCATTAGCGCTACCTGGGTGACACTAAAGGTTTTAAGTCCTGTTTTACGGTCGATTATGAAGCCGTTTTGATAATCTTCATGGTTGTTCGAATGAAAATCCATTATCTGGCTCCCTGTAACCGTTTTGTGGGCTTTGACAAAAGCATCAAAAAGGGTTTCGCGATGTTGTATGGCATCCTTATCGTACAAAGTAACGGAAGACCATATATAATCTTGATCGGACTCCAGTTCCTTACTATAATGTTGCGCGCCATCCCAACGGAATTCCATCAATTTTTTCTGATGGAAAAGTACCAACGTAAACGGCTCAATGCCTGTAAATTCCATTTGATATAGGCTATTCACAGGGTTTTCGGAGGCCATAATATCCAAAAGGATGAGTCCCCTACTCTTCGCATAGGGTAATTTTCGCCGGTGGTTTTTGAAAGCTCCATTGAGCAGCACCCCAACAGCACCGAACTCGTTAAGGGCAAACCAGGTACCTCCTGCCTTAGGGTCTTTAGGGAACAGAATTTTTACGCCATTGATCAATTCTTCCGCAGGTTGTAGGGCAATAGGTCGGGATATATGCTCATCCCTATTGGACGTAATAAAACTTCCATTTTTCCTTGCAATGTAACTTACTGTGCACATGCTTGTCTATGTTGAAGGGTTGAAGGGGCCACCCCGAACGACTCGGGGAGTTCCAGACTGGTGAAGTGTTCTATGGCCACTTTGATCAAGGCATGGTGGTGAATGGTGTGTTCCAAATTGTACATTACCTCCCGGTTGTAATTGGATTCCAAACAAGTTTCCTGCCCTCCAAGTTCATACGTAACCGCAACGGTCTTGTTGGGCCGTTCCAAATTGGATTGAATCAGCTCGATTTGGTTCACCGCAAAACATTTTTCCTGCTCAATCCGTCGATTTCTTTCCCTTCGATCATAAGAGACATCCGCATCTCCATAACCTTTGATCAAACACAGGTATAATTCTATAATATGTCTGGTATGCTGCCCAATCGATGCATTGGATAAAATATTACAGGGACGGGCATAGACATCCTCTGGCAGTATCATAAGAATCTCCTTGAATTGCTCCAAAGTAGCGATGGAAGATCTAAACATAGTGGTTATGGTGTTTTAAATTTTAAACGTTTTTTATAAAAGAGGAAGGTCAAATAAATGGCAAATCCTAGGTACAGCAGACCCATCAAAACATTGATTAGGTGGGCATAATCCTGATATTTGGCAAAGGCAAACCTTCCCAAACCAATGAACAGTACAAGAGCCATCAAGGTTCCTAGACCAATCCCAATTAAATATAGATTGTTGGATGAAGTACTATTATTTAAGATTCCTTTGGACCGCAAAACCTTATTCCAAGTAAACCAAAATGGGATTTGAAGCGGGTTTAGCGCGCTTAGCATCATACCAAGAACAAACGCCGACCCAAATCTTGGAAGTAAGGTCAACTGGGATTCCAATGCCGAAACCTCTGTTGTAGCCAGAAAACTGGTCACCGATAAATACAACAGCAGTCCAATTCCCAAAGGATACAGGTAGTTCACAAATCTGCTGCCCAACAATATCCTTTCGCTTCCTAAAAGGGTCAACCTAACAATTGCCAATTCCACCAGCACTACCGCCAGGGCAAACCACAAGGCTGACACCAGGGTTTGGGAGGCTGCAATTTCAAAAGCCGTCAGATTCAATGTCCCCAACGGCAATGCCCCAAGGAAACTAACCAGTAAGCCTGAAAAAAAGACCTTTGTGTATGTGCTCATTGCGATCAACAGTGTTCAAACAAACATTGCTAATTATAGTCTCTAAAATAGGTATACCTAACAGGCAAATGCAAATTTCGACCGCATATTTGGAATTTTAACCAAAGGTTAAGATTATTCCCCAACGATTTTGGCCCAATTTTTATCCGCCTTGGATCTTAGCTTTTCGGGTTTTTCCTTCTTCCAGAGTTTCAAGGTATTCGTGTTTCCGGAGTTATAGAATAGATAAAGTTTACCTTCCCTTATCTCGAAAGTAGCGGGATCGACGTTAACTTTTTTCCCTGATTTAGCCACGGCATAGGCACAGTAACCTCCATATTGGGGCACATATTTTGCGGGATCACCCTCAAAGGTCTCCAGGTTCTCCGATGAAGAAAATTTATAGTTCACCCCCTCATATTCGGCTGTATGCTCCTTGGAACCCTTTACGGATTCCCCGGCAAAATAGGCAACGACATCGTATCCGAGGGCAGCAAAGCCTTTTTTGGTGTTCACATGTTTGGATTGCCCATAGCTAAGGACTCCCAAAAAGAAAAACGTTAAAATCAATGTTCTTTTCATCTTTTTATAAAAGGTTTTAAAATGGAACTTTCATTGAATGGCCGAGGCCTATCTTTTGTGCTCAGGACTATCAAATCCTGCTTTGCAGCCTGCTTGCCATTCATCTGGCTGGTTGCCATAGGCCGGAATTCCCCCGTTGTCCTTTATCATTCTAGCCAGGTGCAAACAATTCCAAACTAGAAAAGTGGTATTTCTATTGGTAAAATCATTTTCCGGACCTCCGGAACCTTCATCCCTATAAGAGGGTCCGGGTCCAGCTTCGCCCATCCATCCTGCATCTGCCTGCGGAGGTACTGTATAACCAATATGGGACAATGAAAACAAAATGTTCATCGCACAGTGTTTCACCCCATCCTCATTGCCTGTTATCAAGGTAGCACCAACCTTTCCGTAATCCCGGTATTGTCCTTTTTCATTAAACTGATGGGTATACCCATACATGCGCTCCAGGGTTCGATTGCACACAGAGGATTTTTCACCCAACCACACGGAAGTACACAGAATCAAAATATCACAAGCGTCTATTTCTTTCTGGATCATGGGCCAATCATCTTTTTCCCATTCAGGTGTCTTTGACATATCCAACCCTAAACCAGCAGGAATTTCATAGTCAACAGGCCTGATTATTTTAGTGCTTGCCCCATTTGCCTCAAAAATCCGTTGTGCTACCTGAATCAAACCCTCGGTATGTGAAAGCACAGGGGTTCTGTTCAAAGTACAATTCAGGAACAACACCTTTAAGTCGTTATAGGAAGCTGGTGGGTTTTCGCAGTGTTTGTCGGTCAATTTTTTAAGTTGTTCAGTCATTTTGGCTTTTGTGTTTAAGGTTCTTTTTTTAGGTCGAGTAACTTTAACGCTCATTACATGAGCCATTTATACCCTGTTTTGAATCGCTACCTTAAGATAAGCTAAAATGGCCAGAACACTTTTTGAAGGTTGATACCAACTAAAACGCCCAAAGATTTAATAATCCTTGGACGTTTTCTAACCAAAAATCTACAAATCATCATTACTTGAATGATCTCGCACTAGCTGACACCAGTTAAGTATTAGATGCTATCTTTGGAAAAAACTTGTGCTTTGCCCAAAAATATTTCCTTCATTGGAATCAAATCATGGAAGGTCTTCCCGCCCATTATGGGGTTCGCCTGGAGGTGGTCCTTTTTTTCCAGGTCCTCTTTTCAATGCCCTGGCAACAGTTTCTTCCAGCTTTTGGCGCTGTTCGGCGGTGCATAATTCCCCGATTTCCTGGAAATATTGGAACACTTCCAAATCCTTTTCGGCACTGAGCTTGCCCATTTCATTGGTGAGGGAATCCCGCTGGTCCATGGAAAAATTTTCATTTTGGGCATTTGAAAACAGAAATTGACGCATTTCATGAAGCCTGTGGTCCATGAATCTCATTTTTTTGCGATGGCTGCGTTCCAATTGCCGGAATTTCACCATCTGTTCCTCCGTCAACCCCAGTTCCCGCGCTATAAAATGGCCAGGAGGTTTTCTATGTTTTTGGGGTTCGTTCAAAACGAGGTAAAGTAAAACCCCATTCATAATGATCAAAAAGAGCAGCAATATGGTGGTGAGTAAATTCTTTTTCATCACTTTAGTTTAAAATGGAGCTGTTTTCCGCTTCGGTCAATAAATAGGTCTCTGCAAAGGTCTCCAATTCCTCCTGCTCGTTGGATGATGTGTATAGGTAGAGTGTTACCAAATTCAGCGCCATAAAGAGTACTAAGGCGGCCATTTGGTATTTGGGAACAAACCATGCCAAAACATCGACCGGTTTGGGCGATTCCCCCATTTTGGTCAGTTGTTTGAGCACCTTGTCCTTAAAGAAAGAAGGTGTCCCCACGGCCTCTATCGTAGAGGCTGATTCCAGTATTTGATCTATCTTCTGCTGCGTAGTCTTATCGGCATCCATGTTTTTTATGTTATTTCTTTAGATGTAATATTCATTTAAAACTTGCGGCTACATTTCATTTTTGTAATAGTGCCCCAAGATTTTCTGTAAATTCTTTTTTGCGCGAAACAAAAGTGATTCCACAGAGGATACACTTTTTTCGGTAATGTCACTGACTTCCTTATAGCTCATTCCATCAATTTTATGCAAGGTAAAAACCACCCGTTGCGCCTCGGGTAGACTGTTAATGGCCTTAAACAGGGCTTCATTGCGCTCTTTGTTTTCCAATTGTACCCCAGGATGGTCAAATTCCGTGAAATAGGAAGACTTATCCATTGGTACTGCGTTTCCCGTTATCGATTGCATAAATCCAAAGCGCTTTTTGGTATTTTTCCTGCGGATGAATTCCAAGCTCTTGTTCACCGAAATCCTATAGATCCAAGTGGATAGTCTGGAATTGCCCTTGAATCTGTGAACGGAATTATAGACTTCAACAAAAACTTCTTGGGCTATATCCTCGGCATCCTCCCTGTTGGGTACAAATGAAAGGCAAGTGTTGTAGACCTTGGCCTGAAATTCATCCAATAACCGACTATAGGCCGCATGTTTTTGCGACTTTAAATCCTCTAAAAATTGCTGGTCTTCCAATAAAAATCGGGCTTAATCTGCTTACAATTTAATCCGATTTTGAATAGGCAACCCAAAAAAAATTGGTTCCAACCACAAGTTTTTGAAAGTAAGCCCATCTAAACCATAAAACAATAAGATAAATAATGAAGAAAGACACATTTAGAACAGTATTGGTTTTGGGAGTGATCCTAATGTTTTCGTCAACGTCCATTTTCGCGCAGCAAGGAGGACAAGGTGACCGTAAAGGACCGCCTTCTTTTAGCAAGCTTTTGGAAAAAATGGATGAAAACGAGGATGGCAAATTGTCCGAAGCAGAAGTCAAAGGTCCACTAAAAAATGATTTTGCAAAGATCGATCTCAACGAAGACGGTTATATCGATGAAGAAGAATTCAATAAAGCGCCCAAACCCAAAAAAAGGGAGCGAAGTAAATAATCCAAAATCCCAATTATTATGAATAAGAAAACTGCAATCCACCAATTTATTTCCGCACTACTGACCATTTCAACGCTGTTGGTCGCATTTATAGCCTGCAGTTCGGATAGTGTTGATGAAACAGATGATGGGGCAACCACTGGGACACTCCATGCGGCATTTGAGGAATTTGATGCGGATAACACCGACATTTATCTAGAAGGCACCAATGTGGTCATTGAGACCAACGGCCTGCCCAATCATACCACTGTGTATTGGGGTGCTGGACAAGCCCTTTATATTGACGAGCCGGACGTAGAGACCACTCCCAGCATTATCCCCAATTTCAACGGGGATGCTACTTTGCGGGTGCCCCAAAATCCTGAGTTGGCCTCCAATAGCACCTCCACCAATATGGGTGCCATAGGTATTGCGGTCAGTGGTGCCGCCATATTTAATGATCAAGAAGGCAGCGGTCCATTAAATGAAGCTGCAGCCAGCTTGGATTATACCGGAGGACATATCGGTCCTGCGGAATACCATTATCATTTGGAGCCAACAGCCTGGTCCGAGGATGACGATAGTCTGATAGGAATCATGGCAGATGGTTTTTTTATCTATGGAAGAAAATGCAACTCCACAGGAGACTACCCAACCGATTTGGACGAGTCCGGTGGTCATACCCATGTTACCCAGCACAGTGCTGAGGCAGAGTACCATTACCACATAGAAAATGAACTCTATCTGAACGAATATTATGTCATTTTTCCAGGAGATTATCAAGGTACGCCCAATACGATCAATTAAGGTTATGCTGATTGGCTTGCTGTTCACCATTTTAATGGGCAGCAGCCAATCATCGGTCATGGTGCCAACCGAAACCTTTTTGGGGCCCATGGTTCTCAAGGAAGACCTTGAATTAAATCGTTTGGAGGGGAGGTGGTACTATCAAGGGAAGCTTTTTAAGGGGTTCGCTTTAAAATATCATTCCAACAGTGTCCCCGCTGAAAAAACCAGGTTTCTCAATGGAAAAAAAGATGGCATGTCCCAAAAATGGTATAGCGATGGTACTTTGAGGACACAAGCTTTTTATCAGGCCAACAGGCGCCATGGCAATTCCAAATCATGGTGGCCCAATGGAAAAATAAGTTCCAGCTCCAATTATGTACTGGGAGTTCGTCAAGGTGAACAATTCAAATGGCACCCCAATGGAAAATTGGCCAGAATTACCCGATTAAGCAATGGAAAAGAAGAGGGATTGCAGCAGGCATGGTTAAGTTCCGGCAAGCTATATGCCAACTATGAAGCCAAAAACGGTCGCTTTTTTGGTCTTAAACGTTCAAATCTCTGTTATGGACTCAAAGATGAAATTGTTCAGAAATAAGATACCACAAGCTTTGTTCCCATTACTTGCGGTAATGGTGCTGAATTGCCATTCTAAAAACGATGGGCAGAAACAAAGTCGGGTGACATTCTTGCCCTTTTATGATAATCCCTCCTTTACCCCAAAGTGGATATCCCCCGAAAACGATTCCATCAGGGGACTGCACCGTATCCCAGCCTTCAGTTTGATAAACCAATTGGGAGACACCATCACGGAAAAGACCTTTGAGAACAAAATTTATGTAACCGATTTTTTCTTTACCTCCTGTCCGGGAATTTGTCCCAAAATGACCCAAAATATGACGTTGGTACAGCAAGAATTCAAAACGGACGAGGAAATTTTGCTGCTCTCCCATTCGGTTACACCAGAACACGATTCCGTGCCGGTTTTACAGCATTATGCCGAAACCAAAGGCATGATTCCGAATAAATGGCATTTGGTAACGGGTAAACGCAAGGATATTTATAACCTAGGACGATTTGCCTATTTTGTGGAAGAAGATTTAGGATTTGAAAAAGACGAAGATGAGTTTTTACATACGGAAAACTTTGTTTTGGTGGACAAAAACCGACATATCCGTGGTATCTACAATGGATTGAACAAAACTGCGGTTCAACAGCTTATTGCGGATATAAAGACCCTGAAAAACGAATAAAGCCCAACTCTTTAAAGCTCCGCTTTGAAAACCAAAAGGCCCCACTTACAAATTCAAGCCGGGACCCACTATTGACTGTTATCCAAATGGAGGATTGGATATCCCCACAAAGCTCCGCTTTGAAAACCAAAAGGCCCCACTTACAAATTCAAGCAAGCTTGATTTGACGTGAAGCCTTTTGGCTTATTCGTGACCCAGGGAGGATTCGAACCCCCAACCCTCAGAGCCGAAATCTGATATTCTATCCAGTTGAACTACTGGGCCAATTAAATTCGTGATCAATATGTCATTCCTGCGACCGTGTGCCGCCAAAAGCTCTAGTGGAGGCGCAAGACAGGAATCTACCGCCTAATTACTCAATTTTGCCTTTACAATACTGGAAATAGTTTTACCGTCCGCTTGTCCGGCCAATTCCTTGGAGACCGTCCCCATAACTTTTCCCATATCCTGCATCCCTGAGGCTCCAATTGCATCGATGGTCTGAACAACCACTTTTTCAATTTCTTCCTCGGTCAATTGCTCCGGCAGGAACCTTTCAATTATCGCAGCTTGGGCCAATTCCGGTTCTGCTAAATCGTCCCTTCCCTGTTCCTGGAAAATTGCTGCGCTATCCTTGCGTTGCTTAACCAGCTTTTGGACCAATTTAATCTCATCTGCCTCACTCATTCCATCTGAAGCGCCCTTTTCCGTGCTGGCCAACAACAAGGCCGACTTAATGGCACGCAATGCCTCCAAAGCCACGGAGTCCTTCGCTTTCATGGCGGCCTTCATTTCGGTCATCACTTGTTCCTGCAAACTCATATTCCAATTTATTTTGGGCTGCGAAGATAAAAAATAAACCCGAAAGTCTCTTAACAATCGGGCTTATCATTTCCATTTAAAATGGATACAATTTAAACACTACTAATCAACATTATCGTGCAAAAAAGAGTTGTTGGAACGCAATTGCATTTCATCATTGCTATCCTCACTCAATGTGGTGCGGGATACCTTTTGCTCCTTGGGCGTTTCGGTCAAATCCACACCTTGTCTTTTATAGGCAGGTTGCTTTTCTATTTCATCTATGCTATTTCTATTGTTTTGAAACTTATAGTTGAAATTCTTTAACTTTTTCCTACGTTCATCCGCCCTATCCTTTAGCATATCGCTTATGGAACTGTTCATGGGGTCCATGCCCCCAGCTCCCTTATCATCTCCGGTAGACGCTTCGGGTTCCAGCGTTTTCTTTTCAAAAACCAGCTCGTTTTCCACCATTTTTGGCTCATGGGTCTCCGCAACGGACCGGGCACCGGTCAATTGGGTTTCCAACTCCATATATTCTTCAAGGTTGTAGCGCGTTTCACCTTCTTTGTTGTATTCCAATACGGGCTTTACCTCCACAAACTCCTGAACATCAATATCCTTGATCTTATCATCGTTAAGGTCGAAGGTAATGGTATGTTGTACTTCTTCCTCCTCCACTTGGTTCAATGGCATATCAAAGGTTAGGGCAAATTGATCTTCATCTTTGGGGCTAACCACTTCAGGATCTACCACCTCAATGTCGTTCAAAATGCTTTTGGCCTCAATGATCACAAAATCGTCTTCCACGTTCTCGGGCACAACCTCCTCATAGAACACGTTAAAATTTCGGATGTAGTTTGTGGTCGGGATCAAATCGGTCTCGATTTCTTTGGGTTCCTCCTCCATTTCCAAGGTATGTCTTACCACCTCTGGCTCCTCTTCCACAGGAGGCTTCTCCATTTTGATTTCCTGTACGGATGTGGACTCAGGAGCGAGCTCCTGCTCTGCAGTCTGTTCATCTTCCAAGGTATAGAACACCTTTTTGCTTTCTGTATTTACGATATGGTCCTGTTGGTCCACATTAAAACCAGTGGCAATAACGGTAACCGCGATGGCATCGCCCAAGTTTTCATCTTCCCCGACACCCATAATAATGTTGGCCCCATGGCCAGCTTCAATTTGGATGTAATCGTTGATTTCCCCAATCTCATCAATGGTAATTTCCTGGGTACCGGACACGATGAGCAGCAACACATTTTTAGCACCATTGATTTTGTTATCGTTCAATAGCGGACTATCCAACGCCTTCATGATGGCCTCACTTGCCCTGGCCGATCCTGAGGCTGTGGATGACCCCATAATTGCGGTACCACTATTGGAAAGTACGGTTTTTGCGTCCCTAAGGTCAATGTTCTGGGTATAGTGATGGGTTATTACTTCTGCAATTCCCCGAGCGGCGGTTGCCAAAACTTCATCTGCCTTGGAGAAACCGGCCTTGAACCCCAAATTACCATATACCTCCCGCAATTTATTGTTGTTGATCACAATCAATGAGTCAACATTTTCCCTTAATTTTTCAATACCAACCTGGGCTTGCTTGTTACGCATGGCCCCTTCAAACTGAAATGGAATGGTAACGATCCCCACGGTAAGCACATCCATCTCCCGGGCCACCTTGGCAATGATCGGGGCAGCACCTGTCCCCGTTCCACCGCCCATTCCCGCAGTGATAAATGCCATTTTGGTACTACTTTCCAGCATGGATTTTACCTCTTCCATACTTTCCAGGGCCGCCTGTTCTCCGATTTCTGGATTTGCCCCAGCTCCCAAACCTTCGGTAAGGGAAACGCCCAGTTGGATTTTGTTGGGTATGGGGCTGTTTTGAAGGGCTTGTGCATCTGTGTTGCAGATTACAAAGTCCACTCCGTTTATTCCGGCCTGGAACATGTGGTTGATGGCATTGCCACCTCCACCTCCAACGCCAATTACCTTAATTACGTTGCTCTTGTTTTTGGGAAGGTCAAAAGCGATGTTGTCAAATTCGGTGCTCTTACTCATGACAGTTGTGTTTCGTTTAATGGGGTTACTATTCTGCGTTGTCCAAAAAGTCCTTTAATTTCTCGGACCATTTGTCAAATATCGATTTGCGTTCTTTGCTGACCTGTGCCGACTCATGTCCCTGACCCACCAACACCTTCTCTTCTTCCAGAACTGCTTCCTCCTCTTCTACATATTGCTTGTTGTTGGTTTCCAGGGCATTCATTAGTAGACCAACGGCGGTGGCATACAACGGGCTGGCAATTTCGTCATCTGAATCGCCTGCCAAGTGCTCATTGGGGTATCCAATTCGGGTATCCATACCTGTGATATATTCCACCAATTGTTTCAAATGCTTCAATTGGCTACCTCCCCCGGTCAGTACAATTCCGGCAATGAGTTTCTTTTTCTGTTCCTCATGGCCATAGTTTTTGATTTCCACATACACCTGCTCCACAATTTCCACCACTCGTGCGTGAATAATTTTGGACAGGTTCTTTAGGGTGATTTCTTTGGGTTCGCGACCCCTTAGCCCTGGGATGGAAACAATTTCATTATCCTTGTTCTCTCCTGGCCATGCCGACCCAAATTTTATTTTTAGGAGTTCCGCTTGTTTTTCAATAATGGAACATCCTTCCTTAATATCTTCAGTGATCACGTTGCCACCAAAAGGAATAACTGAGGTGTGGCGGATAATACCATCTTTGAAGATGGCCAAATCGGTGGTTCCACCACCTATATCGATTAGGGCAACCCCAGCTTCTTTTTCTTCCTGGCTCAGTACCGCCTCAGCGGATGCCAATGGTTCTAAAGTGATGTTCCCAAGATCAAGCCCTGCACTTTTGATGCATCGCCCAATATTTTTAATGGAGGACACCTGGCCCACTACCACATGGAAATTGGCTTCCAGACGGCCACCGTACATTCCTTTGGGCTCCTTGATTTCAGATTGGCCATCCACTTTGTATTCTTGTGGCAACACATGAATGATCTCTTCCCCTGGAAGCATGACCAGTTTGTAGACCTGGTTGCAGAGTTTTTCCAGATCATCATCATTAATAACTTCTTCGGAATTGGGTCGTGTGATATAGTCGCTGTGTTGAAGACTTCGGATATGCTGACCGGCAATGCCCACCACAACGGAACCAATTTTCAGTCCTGAGTTGAGTTCTGCCTGTTCCACTGCTTGTTGGATAGAGGAAATAGTCTGGGTGATGTTGTTCACAACACCACGGTGCACTCCCAGGCTTTTGGATCTACCGGTGCCCAATATCTCAATTTTGCCATAGTCGTTCTCCCTACCAATGATCGCCACGATCTTGGTGGTTCCAATGTCCAACCCAACCGAATATTTACCTTGTTCCATACTTTAAATTTTGGTACAAACCACTTGATTGCTGAATTCTAAACTTACCACTGCGTATTTTTCCAAGGATTTATCCTTGGCCGCTTTGGCATAAAAGGCCATAAAATTTTTAAACTTTTCATTGAGGTTGTCCACCCCTCCCAAATTCACGACAAAATTTTCCAATCTAAACTTGAGTTGGTATTTCCCCTCTTCTTCAATATGTATCCCAATGACGTTTTTCCGAAGGAAATCGTCCTCGTTGATGTAATTCAAAATAACATAAGCGTCCTCTAGGGTCTTACCTGTAATTACACCAGTAATTATGGGCACCCTGGCCGAATGATGATTGGATAAGGGCATGCGTTCCCCCACATCATCCAAATAAAATTTAGAGACTCCCTCTACCCTTCCAATTGGTTTTCGCTGAACAATCTTGGATATAAGTTCTCCGTTTACAGTAAGATAGACTTGGGCATTTTTCACCATATCGTTGGAACGTAATACCTCCTCTATGGTATTCAAAACTAATTGTTCTTTAGGCCTGTTTTTTACGGTGCCGTAATTTTGTATTAACAATTTATTAACTGAGGCTTCTGTAATATATAAACTGTTGTCTCCCAAAAACTTAATGGAAATATCCTCCACCTTTTTTTGATTGCTCCTATAATCTGCAAAGCCGTACAACGCGACCACCGCAACGGACAAGAAACCCAGTTTTATATAATTCCAATTAACTCGCATAAGCCAATTCTTTTTTGATTTTTGGAACCTCCATTCCTATGTCTCCAGCACCCAGTGTTACCAAAACACCGGTCTCGCACTGTTTTACTTCATCCATCAATTGGGACTTGGACAAAAGCTTTTTATTGGGGTTTTCAATTTTATCCAATAACCAACCTGATGTAATCCCAGGAATCGGCTCTTCCCTGGCCGGATATATTTCCAACAGAAAAACAATGTCAAATTTGGCAAGACTGGCCGCAAATTCTTCCCCAAAATCCTTGGTTCTGGAAAAGAGATGGGGTTGGAACACCGCTGTTATTGTCTGATCGGGATGCATTTCCCGAATGGCCTGGTGTACAGCTTCAATTTCGGTGGGATGATGCGCATAATCATCAATAAAAACAAAGTCGTTCTCCTTAATCTGGTACGAGAATCTTCGTTGTACCCCCTTAAAAGTTCCCAAAGCCTCTGCAAGGCGGTCCGGAGGGGAACCAGCCTGTACCGCCATTGCAAAAGCAGCTAATCCATTGAGCAGGTTATGCCTACCGGGTTTGGTAAAGCGAACCTGCTTTAACACCTCCTTGGGCGTGATCAAATCAAAAATGTAGGTTCCATGTTCAATATTGATATTTTCAATCCGGTAATCAGAATCGTCGTCAATTCCAAAGGTGGTGCCCTTTAAATCCAGACCGTTCTTTACAAACAATTTACCGGAAGGTTTTATTCGTTGGATAAACGCACTAAAACTATGCTCCAACGCAGCCTTTGTACCGTAAATGTCCAAATGATCGGCATCCATGGAAGTCACACAGGCCACATCTGGGGTAAGTTGCAAAAACGAACGATCAAACTCATCTGCTTCCACCACGGAATATTCCGTGCCATCCAGCACAAAATTGCTATTAAAATCCTCCGATATGCCGCCCAAAAAGGCGGTAAATGGTGTCCCGGTTTCCTTAAGTAAATGGGCCAGAATACAAGACGTTGTTGTTTTGCCATGGGTGCCAGCAACAGCAAAGCAGAAAGTATCCTTGGTAATGATTCCCAGTACTTCCGAACGCTTTTTCACCTGAAAGCCGTTGTTCCAAAAATACTGCAGCTGGGTATGGCAATCCGGAACCGCTGGGGTGTATACCACCAAAGTATGTTGCGTATCCGTAAAATGGGAAGGTATCAGTTCCAAGTCATCCTTAAAATGAACTGAAATTTTATTGGAGGCCAACTCATCCGTAATGGGGGTTTGGGTCTTATCGTAACCCATAACCTCCTTGCCCACGAACTTGAAGTAACGCGCCAAAGCGGACATACCAATGCCACCTATGCCAATAAAGAAGACGTTATGTATATCCTTCAAGTTCATTTCAACAGTTGCTCTATTTCATCAACAATATGGGCCGTTGCGTGTGGCAAGGCTAGATTTTTGATATTTGTTCCCAATTCTTTTTGTCTCTTTTCTGATTGCACCAATTCCTCGAAGGTATTCTTGAATTCGGCATCCAAATGGAGCTCCTTGATCATCAAAGCGGCATCTTTGGCCACCAAAGCTTCGGCATTCTTTGTCTGGTGATCTTCCGCCACATTGGGCGATGGAATAAAAATCACGGGTTTTCCCATCAGGCACAACTCCGACACAGAACCTGCACCCGCTCTTGAAATGATAAAATCAGCAGCGCTATAGGCATGATCCATTTTATTTATAAAAGCCAAAACCTTCACTGATTTTGAATCATACTTACTGTATTCTTCGTGATACAGTTTTCCGCATTGCCACAAGAGTTGTACATCCTTTTGCCCAAAAAATTCCAGTTCCCTTTCAACAAGCTGGTTAATTCTCCTGGCCCCTAGACTACCCCCAAGGACCAACACCGTTTTTTTATCCGAATGCAGTCCATAAGTGGCCAATGCAGTGGCTTTGGACACTTTTAAATCTACCAGATCCTGTCGCACCGGATTTCCTGTCTTCACAATTTTGTCTTTTGGAAAAAAGGCATCCATATTATCATAGGCCACACAAATACGTTTGGCTTTTGCCGCAAGTAATTTATTGGTGATCCCTGCATAGGAATTTTGTTCTTGAAGCACACAGGGCACCTTGGCGCTTGCGGCCATACGCAGTAATGGTCCACTTGCGAAACCTCCGGTGCCGATAGCTACATCCGGCTTAAACCTTCTAACTATGTTGCGTGCTCTCAACAAACTACTTAACAGTTTAAAGGGAAACATGAGATTTTTCAATGTCAGTTTCCGTTGTAATCCACTTATCCACAGGCCTTCAATTTTAAAACCAGCCTGGGGTACTTTTTCCATTTCCATTTTATCCTTGGCCCCAACAAATAAAAATTCGGCTTCTGGGTGCCTTCGTTTTAGCTCTTGTGCTATGGCGATGGCCGGATAAATATGTCCTCCCGTTCCTCCTCCAGAAAGTATGAACCTATAATTGCCCACTTAATACTTCTAAAGGGTTGGTTTCATCTATATCATGGGATTGCTCCTCTAGATTTTCAGCTTTATTACTTGCACTTAGTACAATGCCGATGGCCATACATGTCATCCAAATGGACGTCCCCCCCATGCTGATCAAGGGCAATGGCTGCCCGGTCACCGGAAACAATTGCACCACTACCGCCATATTGATAAATGCCTGGAAAACAATGGGCAGTCCCACTCCGATGACCAATAGTTTGGCAAATATGGTCTTTGCCGAATTGGCCACCACCACTATCCTGAACAACAGTAACAGATAGATAAACAAAAGGGCCCCACCACCAAGCAAACCATATTCCTCAATGATAATGGCAAATATGAAATCGGAGGTACTTTGCGACAACATGTTCTTTACAACACTTTTTCCAGCACCTTTTCCTACCAAACCGCCTTCCGCTATGGCGATTTTGGCCAGGGTCAACTGGTGCAAATCATCTTTGTCCGCTTTTTCCGGACTCCAAAATGTTTCTATCCTGGACTTCCAGGTGGTTGCGCGTTGACCTGGGATTACTTCCGGGGTCTTGAACACCACAAACAGAAACATGGAACCCAAAACAAGTCCCGTGCCCATAATGGCAAACAAATATTTCAGGGGATATCCCCCCAAAAAGCACAAGACCAATACCAACAAACATATTATGGCCGCGGTTGAAAAATTTTCAGGTAAGATCAGTAACACCACCAATGCCGTTGGCAACCATAATGGCAGTATACTTTCCTTAAATGTGATCGCCGTATCCTTGATTTTGGTCAAGTACCTAGCCACCCAGATCATAAGTACCACTGAAGCCAAAGTGGATGTCTGAAAATTAACCCCTACAAAAGGGATTTTGATCCATCTGTTGGCGGTTACTCCACCTATTTTTGTTTCCACGGTCAAGGTGTAGGCCAAAAGAATAAGTACTATGGGTATGGCAATTATGGACAGCCCCTTGAAATAGTGGGTTGGAATTCGATGCACCGCATAAATAATCCCAAATCCCAAAAACAGCAACACTCCATGTTTTACCAAATGTCCTATGGTGGTACCATCATCATTTACGTAAACCAAATTGGTACTGGCACTATACACCGGCAAAAATGAGAAAAGGGCCAACAGGGCCACAAGTCCCCAGATAGCTTTATCCCCTTTCAAATTTTTAAGTACCGACAACATGTTTATAGATTTTTGATCGCGGCTTTAAATTGATTTCCCCTATCCTCGTAATTCTCAAACAGGTCAAAACTGGCACAAGCTGGCGATAACAGAACCGCATCACCGCGCTCGGCAATTTTATACGCCACCTTTACAGCTTCTTCCATAGAGTAGGTTTCCACCATAAGGTCAATGACATTGCCAAAGGCCTCTTTTAACTTTGAATTGTCCATTCCCAGACAAATCACTGCTTTCACCTTTTCCCTTACCAAGGGCATTAGTTCACTGTAATCGTTTCCTTTGTCCACCCCACCTACAATCCAGACCAAGGGTTTTTTGATACCATCCAAGGCATAGTAAGTTGCATTGACATTGGTGGCTTTGGAATCGTTTATGTATTCCACATGGTTGATTTTCAACACCTTCTCCAAACGGTGTGGAACACCTTGAAAAGTTTGGATACTTTGACGGATAGCTTCTTTTCTAACATTGACCAACATAGCCGCTAAACCAGCTGCCATGGTGTTTTTCACGTTATGCTGGCCATCTAGGGCCAAAGTATCTATACTCATATCCAAGGTTTTATGTTCAACATTTATTTTAATCTTATCATTTTCGAGCCATGCTCCTTCTTGCTGTTTTTCCTTCAAGGAAAAGGGCAATAATTTGGATTGAACAGGGTGTTCCTTCAACCAGTTCTGGATGACCTTATCATCGGCATCATAAATCAGAAAATCGTTCTGATCCTGGTTCATGGCTATGCGAAACTTGGAAGCGATGTACTTCTCAAATTGATAGTCATAGCGGTCTAAATGGTCGGGGGTTATGTTGGTGATCATCGCTATATGTGGTTTAAAATCCACGATGCCATCCAGCTGAAAACTGCTAATCTCCAAGACATATAGGTCCACATCCTGTTCGGCAACCATTTTTGCATAACTATCACCAATATTGCCGGCCATCCCCACATGGACACCCCCGTCTTTCAGCAGGTGGTGGGTGAGCATGGTAGTTGTGGTTTTTCCATTGCTGCCTGTGATTCCTATGATCTTGGCATCGGTGTATTTGGATGCAAACTCAATCTCGGAAATCACGGGAACACCTTTTTCCACCAGTTGCTTTACCAAGGGTACTTTATCTGGTATACCTGGGCTCTTCATGACCAAATCCGCATTTAGGATTTTGTCTTCCGAGTGTTTTCCCGACTCCCATTCAATCTCAAAATGTTCAAGAACTTTGCTGTAATCTTCTTTTATCTCTCCTTTGTCAGAAACAAAGACTTCAAATCCTTTTTTTTGCCCCAAGATGGCGGTTCCAACACCACTTTCGCCCCCTCCAAGTACCACCAAGCGTGCCATCTACCTAATTTTCAGTGTGACAATGCTCACAATGGCGAGAAAAATCCCAATAATCCAAAAGCGGGTCACGATCTTACTTTCGTGGTACATTTTTTTCTGAAAATGATGGTGTATCGGCGCCATTAAAAACAGTCTCTTGCCTTCTCCATACTTTTTCTTGGTTCTTTTGAAATAGCTTACTTGTAGCATCACCGAAAGCGTCTCAGCAAAAAAGATTCCGCATAAAATGGGAATCAACAATTCCTTTCTTACAATAATGGCAATGACGGCAATCACACCCCCTATGGTCAAGCTACCGGTATCACCCATAAATACTTGGGCCGGATAAGCGTTGTACCACAAAAATCCAATCAGGGCACCAACAAAAGCCGCTATAAAAATCAATAGTTCCCCTACCCTGGGGATGTAAAAAATGTCCAAATAGTCCGAGAATTCGATATTACCGGATACCCAGGCAAAAATTCCCAGAGTCAATACAATTATTGCGGAAGAACCTGCGGCCAAACCATCGATGCCGTCGGTTAGGTTGGCGCCATTGGACACTGCGGTAACAATCAGAATGACGATTGGAATAAAAATGAGCCAAGCATACTTTTCCATTCCTTCCCCGGTCCATGAAATCCACTCGGCATAATCCAGTTCATTATTTTTGAAAAAAGGCACGTTGGTCATCACCGATTTGGTTTCTTGCCCAAATACATTCTCAACGGTAAAACTTTGGGTAATGCGCGTACTGTCCTTTTCCTTGATGGTTACTTCTGGATGGAAATAGAGAATGGCCCCAACAATAAGTCCGAGGCTCACCTGCCCCATGATCTTAAATCTGCCCTTGAGTCCTTTTTTATCCTTTTTAAAGATTTTGATATAGTCGTCCACAAAGCCAATAATGCCCATCCATACGGTGGTTATGATCAGCAGAATGATGTAGATATTCTTGATATCGGCAAATAGCAGTACCGGCAATAGTGTGGACATGATAATGATCAACCCACCCATGGTTGGGGTTCCCGCCTTTTGTTTTTGGCCTTCCAAACCAAGATCGCGGATACTTTCACCAATCTGTTTCTTTTGAAGAAAGAGTATGATGCGTTTTCCATAGACCATGGCAATCAACAGGGACAACAGTATGGACATGGCGGCACGGAACGTCAAGAACTCAAAAAGTCCCGCCCCGGGCAGTTGATATTGTTGTTCCAAATATTGAAATAGGTAGTACAGCATTTATTAAATGTTAGATGATTGATAGGCAACAAGAGACGCCCTAAGCCAAGTGGAAAATCCCACTTTTTGAATCTTGGTTCTTGTTCCTTGAATCATCATTTCAACTCAATATTATTTCCCAAGGCCCTTTAAGGCCTCCTTTACTTCTTTAAAATCATCGAAATCTTCCCGGACCCCATTGGTTTCCTGGTAGGTTTCATGCCCTTTTCCGGCCACAAGGATAATATCATGCGCCAATGCCAGTTTACAAGCTGTTTTAATGGCCTGTTTTCTGTTTTCGATGGACAGCACCTTCTTGGTGTTCTGGGGTTCCACGCCCGCTTCCATTTCTTCAATAATGGTGCTGGGGGACTCTGTTCTGGGGTTGTCTGAGGTAAAAATTGCCTGATTGCTCATTTCTGAAGCGATATGACCCATAACCGGACGCTTAGACTTGTCACGATCACCACCACACCCCACTACGGTGATGACGTTTTCATTTCCAGTCCTCAATGCGTTGATGGTAACCAACACATTTTTTAATGCATCCGGTGTATGGGCATAATCAACAATTGCCGTAATTTTCTCTTTCGATATAAAATATTGAAACCTACCGTCAACGTTTTCCAGTTCACTGATAAGTTTTAAGGTTTCCATTTTTTCCAGGCCCAGAAGGTCTGCAGCCGCGTAAATGGCAAGCAGGTTATAGGCATTGAAATCCCCTATGAGCTTTGACCACAATTCGTTCTCATCAATCTTCAATAGTTGGCCATTGAACTGTCGCTCCAGGATTTGGGCACGATAGTCCGCATAGGTCTTAAGGGCATAGGTCTGTTTTCTTGCCTTGGTATTCTGCAACATTACCTTCCCATTTTTGTCATCAACATTGCTAAGCGCAAAGGCTGACTTGGGCAGTTTGTCAAACAGTTCTTTTTTGGTATCCCTGTATTCCGCAAAGCTTTTGTGGTAATCCAGATGATCATGGGACAGATTGGTAAAGATGGCACCGGAAAAATGCAGTCCTTCCGCTCTCTTTTGATGAATCCCATGGGAACTGACCTCCATGAAGCAGAATTCCACCCCCTCCTCGTTCATCATGGACAAATGCCTGTTGATGGTCAAAACATCGGGTGTTGTAAGATTGGTGGGATACTCTTTGCCCCCGACCATGATCTTTATGGTGGAAATCAATCCCACCTTGTAGCCTGCCTTTTCAAACAAATTGTACAACAGGGTGCTTACGGTGGTTTTTCCGTTGGTCCCGGTAATGCCCACCAGCTTTAAATTTTTGGAAGGATTATCAAAGTAATTGGAAGCCAAAACGGCCAGGGCACTTTTACTGTTTTTCACTTGCAAATAAGTGACCCCATTGACCATCAGTTCCGGAAGTTCTTCGCATACCACGGCTTTGGCACCCAATTCCACAGCTTTTTGGATGTATTGGTGACCATCTGCCAATGTACCCCTAGTAGCCACAAAAACGTCATCCATTTCCACTTTACGGGAATCGAAATGGACGTTATTGACCATGACATTGGTATCACCGCTTACTGCGGAAAGACTTACACCATATAAAATATCTTTCAACAATTTCATGAAAGCTCCAAAACAATTTTTGTTACTTGATTGATATCCGTTCCTTGATTAACCGATTGATTCTTCACCTTGCCGTTGCCCTTTACCTCAACCTTTACTCCCATATTTTCCAATAGCGATACCGCGTCCATTCCACACATTCCTTTTACATTGGGTATGGTAGTGCTCTTTTTCTGCGCTTGGGCGTAGTACTGCTTGTATTTTTCGTCAAGGATTTTATCATTCAAGGCCTTGCCTTTTACTTCATCTATAATGGGTGAAGTGGCATATATTTTTTGGGCCATGGACTTAAATACGGGCCCGGACACATCCGCGCCATAGTAACCCACACTTTTGTCCGGCTCGTGGATGACCACAATACAGGAATACTTGGGATTGTCTGCCGGGAAATAACCAGCAAATGATGAGATATAGGCCAACTTATCCAGGTCTTTGGCCACATAATTTTTTTGTGTGGTTCCGGTTTTTCCGGCCATGGAAAAATTCTTCGCATACAATTTATGGCCTGTACCATACTCCTTCTCCACCACCTCTTTCATCAATTGTTTAACCTTCTTAACGGTTTCGTCCGAGCAGATAGAGGCATTTACCACCTCCTTATCAAATTTCTCCAATACCTTGTTTCCTTCTTTAACCGCCTTGATTAATCTAGGTTTTACAAATTCTCCGTTGTTGGCAATGGCATTGTAGAAGGCCAAAGTCTGCATGGGTGTCAATGAAACCTCATATCCATGGGACATCCAGCCCAGGGAGATACCTGACCAACCCTCATCCCCGGGATATCGGATAACGGGTTTTCCCTCACCAATGATGGGCAGGCCCAACTTTTTGTGAAGCCCCATGTTCATCAATCGGTTTACAAACTTACCAGGGGTTTCCTTGTAGTTTTCATGGATCATTTTGGCAAAAGCCGTATTAGAGGAAACCGCAAAAGCCTCAGAAACAGATATTTTTCCATACCCGCCCCATTTGGAGTCCTTTACCACACGATCATAAATACGATACCGCCCTTTTTCGGTGTCGATCACCGAACTGGTGTCCACCACCTTGTCTTCCAGTGCTGCCACCAGGGACATCAATTTAAATGTAGAGCCAGGCTCATGGGATTCCCCGACTGCATAGTTCAGCTTTTCATAGTACTTGCCTTCGGATGTCCGGCCCAAATTGGAAATCGCCTTTATTTCACCAGTAGCGGTCTCCATGACCACCACACATCCGTGATCTGCCTGATATTTTTCCAATTGCGCCAAAAGTTCGTGATGGGCAATATCCTGAATGTTGATATCAATGGTTGAAACTACATCCAAGCCGTCTTGCGGTTCCACAATATTGTCCAGTCCAACAGGTTTCCACTGTCCCTTGGCAATTTTTTGCTTTAAACGTTTACCTTCTTTTCCCCTTAAATATTGCTCTCCAAAAGCGCCATCCAATCCAACTCGGGTATAGTAGCCATTTTCATCCACACGCTCGTAACCAATGCTACGTGCCGCCATTTTACCCAAAGGATATTCCCGGACCACCCGGTGGGTTTCAATAAAGCCTCCTTTATAAGGCCCTTTCTCGAAAAGCGGAAACTGCTTTATGCGCACATAATCCAAATAGTCCACGTTGCGGGCCACCAGTTTATATCTATTGCCATTGGCGCGTGCTTTTCTAAAAAGCTGACGGTAATAGGAAGATGGCTTGTTGAACATCATTCCCAGGGAATCGGACAGTGCCGCCACATTATCTTGAAAATTGGTTTCGGACACCGTTTGGGCATCAAACCGGATTTCGTATTTAGGTACTGAAGCTGCCAACAAACTTCCATCATCCGAATAGAGATTACCGCGGTTGGGCTCTATCGTGAACATTTTTTCGGTCTTGTTCAGGGCCAACTCCTTATAATCTTCGCCTTTTACCATTTGGATATCCACCAAGCGTACCACTACCGCTATGGCAAACACCAACAAGCATCCGGCAACCAGATACAAGCGATTCATGATATTTTTTTCGGTGATGGCCATTAATCCTCTGACTTTACTTTGATTTTTTGTGGCGGGTTCTTGGATGGTGCCAATCCCTCAAGGGCTTCAGATTGCCTCAGGGTTGATTCCAATTTAAGTTGCTGAACGGTTGATCGGTGCTTGAAGAACTCGCTTTTGAGTTTCCTCACATCCTCGTTCAAGGCAGCTATTTCATGTACTTTTTTATCGGCATTATGACTGCTTGAGATCATCATGGCCGCTAGGAAAGAGGCAAATAGAAGGAACATCCAGTTTTTGGGCGCATCGCCGCTAACCAAAAATTTACCTTTTAAAATGTCCAGTAATCCTTTTTTCATCTTCTAGTTTCTTTTTTATCCTTCCCAAGGTCAATCGCTTGACAAGAATTCCACAGATACCCTCCACTGGGCATAAACCCTATATGCGTTCCGCAATGCGGAGTTTGGCACTGCGCGCCCTATTGTTTTTGGCAATTTCTTCTGCTGATGGCACAATAAGCCCCCCTACTTTTTTCAGGGGAACATTGATGTTACCGTAGAAATCCTTTTCCGCCTCGCCTTCAAATTTCCCATCCCTTATAAAGCGTTTTACCAAACGATCCTCCAAAGAATGGTAACTGATCAAACTCAACCGCCCTCCTATTTCCAATAGCTCTGGTACTTGCAGAAGCAACTCCTTGAGCACCTCCATTTCTTGGTTGACCTCAATGCGAATGGCCTGATAGATCTGCGCCAAAATCTTGTTCTCCTTCATTTTGGGCAGAAAGCGCTTGAGCACGGCCTTTAGCTGATCTGTGGTCTTGATCGGTTCCATCTCCCTTGATTCCACAATAGTTTTGGATATGGAGTTGGCATTCCGCAATTCTCCATACTGAAACAATACAGTGGACAGATCGCTTTGCGAATAGGTATTGACCACCTCATAGGCGGACAATTCACCTTTTTGGTCCATTCGCATGTCCAAGTCCGCATTAAAACGGATTGAAAACCCGCGGTTCGCTTGATCAAACTGATGGGAAGAGACCCCAAAATCTGCTAGGATTCCATCAACTTTCCGAATGCCATAGAACTTTAAATACTGTTTGAGAAACCTAAAATTTTGGTTGATCAATTGAAACCTTTCATCTTCAACGGTATTTGCCAAAGCATCCTCATCTTGATCAAAGGCAAACAATTTGCCTTGTGGCCCCAACTTTTTCAGAATTTCCCTGGAGTGCCCGCCTCCACCAAAGGTGACATCCACATACACTCCATTTTCCTTTATGCCCAACCCGTTCACCGATTCTTGCAGTAAAACGGGGTCATGGTACTGACTACTCATCGTCGTCAAAAATCTCTTCTGCTAGATCGGCGTAATCTTTCTCGCCTTCCGCCAAGACTTTTTCATACATCTCTTTGTTCCAGATCTCAATTTTGTCAAACACGGCATTTAAGACCACTTCTTTCCCGATCTCTGCATAATCCACCAAATTCTTGGGTATTTGAAGTCTTCCGGTATCACCATCAATGGAGACCTCTTTCATGCCGGCAACAAAATTCCTTACGAACGCATCGTACTTTCGATTGATCTTGCTTTTTTTCAAGACCTTTTGCATCAAAACATCAAATTCATATTTGGGATATAGCTCCAAACATTGCTGAAAAACCGACCTCTTAATCACAAACCCATCCTTAATAACAGGCAACAACTGATTCTTCAAGGAAATGGGCAAAATCACCCTTCCCTTGGTATCAGCTTTACAATCATGTTGTCCTATGATATGGGTCACTAGAAATCAATTGGTTATTTACTATAACTCAAATATATAGATTTTATTTCCACATTTCTCCACTTAAAAACACATTTGTTAATAAAAACTCCACTTTTTAGATGAAAAGCCATTTTTTTTGGCCCAATTCGGTCCTGCATGTTTCACCGGGTCAAAAACAGCGGGTCCGTTCTAACACCATTCCTCATTTTTGGCCTGCCCGAACAGTCAAATTTTGTGTGATACGAATTGTCTATATTTGCCTACCAAGGACCAACTGACTATAGATGGAAGACCAAATCATTAAGGAAGGTAAATTCAGGTATATTGAAATAGGTGAAGGCACCCCAATGATCATCCTCCATGGACTGATGGGTGGATTGAGCAACTTTCAAGGTGTTTCGGAATACTTCCCGCCCAAAGGATACCAGGTCCTTATCCCGGAGCTGCCCATCTACGATATGCCCATGTTAAAGACCACGGTGAAGAATTTTGCCAAGTTTTTGGAGGAATTCATTGAGTTTAAGGGTCTGAAGGATGTAATCCTACTGGGCAATTCCCTAGGCGGCCATATTGGCCTGTTGCATACCAAGATGTTTCCGGAAATGGTAAAGGCACTCGTTATTACAGGAAGCTCTGGATTGTATGAAAGTGCCATGGGAGATGGATATCCCAAACGGGGCGATTATGAATTCATTAAAAAGAAGGCCCAGGATGTTTTCTACGATCCGGCCGTGGCCACCAAGGAAATAGTGGACGAAGTGTTCGCCACCGTAAACGACCGTATGAAATTGGTTAAAACCTTGGCCATTGCCAAAAGTGCAATCAGGCACAATATGAGCAAGGACCTACCGCACATGAACACCCCTACCTGTATTATTTGGGGGGAAAACGATTCGGTTACCCCACCCAATGTTGCCGAGGAATTCCACGAATTATTACCGGATTCCGATTTATTCTGGATTGAAAAATGTGGCCATGCACCTATGATGGAACATCCGGACGAATTCAACAAAATCCTTGAAGCCTGGTTGGAGAAGCGGGAGTTTTAGTTGGATAGTTGGATAGTTGGATAGTTGGATAGTTGGATAGTTGGATAGTTGGATAGTTGGATAGTTGGATAGTTGGATAGTTGGATAGTTG
>NZ_JANQLX010000008.1 GCF_028280385.1 Allomuricauda sp.
TCCAACTGCGGAAATCTTGACGGCCACCGACAATTGTGATACAAATATCACTGTGATGTTCGATGAGCAGATCACCGATACCGATTCCTGTGGGTCCGACTATACCATCACAAGGACATGGTCCGTGGAGGACTGTGCCGGGAACACCACCGAACATGTGCAGACCATCACCGTGGAGGACAACACCGCTCCTACTTTCGTGGAAACATTGCCTCTGGATATAACTGTATCCTGCGACAATGTGCCGACGGCAGAAATCTTGACGGCCACCGACAATTGTGACCCTAATATTACTGTGGTGTTCGATGAGCAGATCAAGGATACCGATTCCTGTGGTTCCGATTACACCATCACAAGGACATGGTCCGTAGGGGACTGTGCAGGGAACACCACCGAACATGTACAGACCATCACCGTGGAGGACAACACCGCCCCCGTTTTCGTGGAGGCCTTGCCAGCGGATCTGACCGTTTCCTGTGACAATGTACCAGCTGCCGATGTATTGACAGCCACCGATAACTGTGACGCAAGCGTGTCCGTGACCTTTGACGAGCAGATCACCGATACCGATTCCTGCGGGTCCGACTACACCATCACAAGGACATGGTCCGTAGGGGACTGTGCCGGGAACACCACCGAACACGTACAGACCATCACCGTGGAGGACAACACCGCTCCTACGTTTGTGGAAACATTGCCTACGGATATAACTGTATCCTGCGACAACGTGCCGGTTGCGGAAATCTTGACGGCTACGGACAATTGTGACCCAAATATTACTGTGGTGTTCGATGAGCAAATCACGGATTCTGATTCTTGTGGTTCTGATTATATCATTACCAGAACATGGAGTACGGCTGATTGTGCAGGCAATCCGATAAGCCATACGCAAGTAATCACGGTTGAAGACACTCAGGCTCCACAATTTGTGGAAAACTTACCTCAAAACATGACTACCATGTGTAACGAGGTTCCTGATGCTGTTGTTCTAACCGCCATTGATAATTGTGATACAACTACTGCGGTGACTTTTAATGAGACAAGCACCAACGATTCCAACTGTGCAACCGGTTATGTCATTACCAGAACATGGTCCACAGAAGATTGTGCCAGGAATGTCAATACATACACTCAGGTTATCACGATAGAACCTACTGGTCCTATCACTGCAAGTGCTTATGAGGAGGAAATCAACCTTATTTGTGGTGATGAGATACCTGAAGTACCGCAATTGACCTTTACTGGTGGATGTGGTAACTATCAAGTTGACTTTTCTGAGGAGACCGTTAGTTTGACCGACACGGAGGACTTTATGATCACAAGAACTTGGAACGTAACCGATTCCTGTGGTAATACCGCTTCATTTGAGCAGGTCATCTTTATCATGCAACCTCAGCCTGAAGAAATAGAAATCGATATTTGTGTTGAGGATGATGCCATCAACTTGATTGATTATTTACCTGAATCTTTCGATACCAATGGGGTATTTGAGCTAATCAGCGGCAATGTCATCTTGGACGGAAGCATCTTTGATCCTGCCAATTTGGAAGTTGGTGAATACCTGATCAGCTACAGCTCCACAGAAGGAACTTGTAAGTATTATGTAGACTTTACCATTGTCGTAAACAGCGACTGTGTACCTTGTGGCAGGGATGAAATTATTGTGTCCAAAACGGTTACTGCCAATGGGGATAACATCAATGATATGTTTACCATCACAGGAGTAGAATACTGTAACTTTACTTTTGAACTTATGATCTTCAACCGTTGGGGAGATAAGGTGTACGAAACCAAGAATTACCAAAACGATTGGGGTGGTTATGCGCCGGACAACGCTTTTGGAAATTCCGGGATGCTACCTTCCGGTACGTACTATTATATCATCAACGTAGTAAACACAAATATGAAGCCACTGAACGGATACATCTATCTGGGCACTGGTGCAAACTAGGGAAACCATAACTACACAGAAAGGTCAGCCAGTCAGGCTGGCCTTTTTTTATATCGATAATCGGACTTTTTCATGGACTAAAGCCCTTATCACAAACTGTTCTTGCCAAGCGTTCATCCACGGAAAAATACACTTTATCGAAGTGATGGTTTCAGGCCGATTTTTCAAGCATCTTCAACGGCTATATTACTCAATACCATGCATTTCATATTGTTTTGATGTAGAATTCAACCCAAATTCCAGCCTGGGTAACCGGGCAAAACCTTAACCGAAACAATATGAAAACGCTTCGTAAGATTACCTTGTCATTCATGGCAATTGTTGGTTCTAGTGCTATGGCCCAACAGCTTCCACAGTTTACACAATATATGTTCAACACCATTTCGGTAAATCCAGCTTATGCCGGTAGCCGTGAAGGTATGAACATGACTGCCCTACACAGAAACCAATGGGCAGGATTGGACGGAAACCCGACCACAAGTACCTTTTCCTTTCACACTCCCATGACCAACGAGCGTGTAGGACTGGGAATTTCCTATATCACGGACCAATTGGGCTTTGAAAGCACCAATTATGTATATGGTGATTTTAGTTACACTATTCCGGTATCGGCAGAAGCAAAACTTTCTTTTGGCTTGAAAGCTGGATTCACCAACTACCGTTTGGAAAACCCTGATTACAACGACCCTTTTTTCAATGCCAATTTCAACAGTTGGAAGCCCAATTTTGGTGCAGGGGTATATTTGAGCACCAACAGATGGTATGCTGGAATTTCGTCTCCTAGAATCCTGAACACGGATTTGAACGAAGGAGAATTTGAAGCTTTGGAACGCAATAGTTATTATGCCATTGGAGGTTTGGTCATAGACATCTCTGTTGACGTAAAGTTGCGTCCTGCATTTATCACCAAATTTACCAATGGGGCACCATCCACCTATGACATTACCAATAGCTTTCTGCTTTACGAAAAAGTATGGCTGGGAGCCTCATACCGATTTAATGATGCCTCCAATTTTGGAGCGTTTTTGGACTATCAGATTTCCAACAACTTTAGAATTGGCTATGCCTATGACCTACCAACTTCAACCATAAGACCCTACACAGGTGGGACCCATGAAGTTATCCTGATCTTTGAACCAAGACTTTCAAAGAAAACCAATCTTTATAAGTCACCAAGATATTTTTAAATCAATTCCAATGAAGCGCCACAACCTCATATCTATTTTATTCATTGCCTTTTTTGGAGTGGTTTCAATGACCGCACAATCCACTGTCCAGAAGAGAGCGGACCAGCTATTTTATAAATTTGCCTACGCCAAGGCGATTCCCGAGTACGAAAAAATGGTAACTGGGAAAAATGCCGTTCATGCCTATCAGCGTCTTGCCGAGTGTTATTTGATGCTCCGGGATTTTGAAAAGGCCCTTCCTTATTTCAAACGCTTTATCAACGAACCGGAAACGCCGACCAATTACTATTTTAAATATGCCATGGCGCTAAAAAGTTCCGGTCAGGAAAAAGAATCGGCCAAATGGCTCAAGCGCTATAAAAAATTCCATAAAAACGATGCACGTGTCAAGCAGTTTTTAAAGGATGGCAATCTTGCTTCCGTGGTTTTCAACAGCAGGGAGCGCTATGAGGTGGAACCTGTCCATTTCAACACGAGGTACAGCGAATTTGGTGCTTTTGTCCACGATGGGCAACTATATTTCAGTTCTAGTAGAAAAGAAGTCGCTTCAGAAGATATTTACGGATGGAACAACGAGTCTTGGCTGGATATTTTCCATGTGACCGAAGGTAGTACCATGGATGTTCCCAGGAAATTTAAAGGTGAGATCAACTCCAAGTTCCATGAAAGTTCCCTGGTTTTTTCCACAGACTATAAAAATGATACCATTGTCTACTTCACCAGAAATAGCTACTTCCAAAACAAAGAGAGCTTTTTCACCAAGAAAAAGGAAGACAAGAACATAGAAAAACTGAACAATCTAAAAATCTACAAAGGAGAGAAAGTGGATGGTGTATGGAAGGTGACCCGTAACCTTAAGACCAATGCTGACCACTACTCCAATGGCCATCCAACGGTGAATTCGAGCAGAACGCTCCTGTATTTTGCTTCGGATAGACCAGGCGGATACGGAGGCACGGATATTTATTATTGCAAAATTCACCCGAGAGGGGGAGTTGGACTTCCCGTAAACGCAGGTCCTATTATAAATACCCCCGGGAATGAAATGTTTCCCTACATCAACAATGAAGGGCAGTTGTTCTTTTCTTCAGACGGACATGTAGGCTTTGGCCAATTGGATGTCTTTGCCACCATAATGGATGAAGAAGGAGTTATCAAAGACGTCATCAATTTAGGGAAACCGTTAAATAGTGAAAAAGACGATTTTGGATACTATGCCCTGGATAATGGTGTTGACGGATATGTCAGCTCTAACCGAAATGGCGGCATGGGAAGCGACGACATCTATCGTTTCAAATTTATTCCCTCCCTGATGCTTGAGGGAACCGTGACTGATGCCGTAAACCTTCAACCTTTGGACAGTGTAACCATTTCCCTTTATGACCAGAAAACGGGCGAGTTGGTACAGCAAACCGTGACCAACGACCAAGGCCGCTACGAAATGTTTGTGAACCGTGGACAAAACTACCTCATAGAGGCAGTTCGTAAAACACATCCGCACAAACATGTGTACTTTAGCACACAAACCGTTCAACGGGTCACCAAAACCATGGTTCAAAATATTGAACTGGAACCCGTAATGGACGTCAAAGTGTTGGCCGGACTCAACAAAATCTATTTCGACTTCAACAAAAGTGATATCAGGCCAGATGCAGCAAGGGAATTGGACAAAGTAGTGAAGCTTATGTCGGAAACCTATCCAGAAATGGTCATCCGGTTGGAATCGCATACAGATCCCGTGGGAAGCCATTCGTACAATGACAAGCTCTCTGAGCGAAGGGCAAAATCGACCTACGAATATTTAATTGCCCATGGAATCCCAAGACATCGAATCATTTCCTATAAAGGGTACGGTAAACGAAAACTTATTAACGATTGCAACGGTTTGGAAGACTGTGACCAAGAGCAATTGGAACTGAACCGAAGAACCGAGTTTCCTGTGGTTCAGCTGAACAATACGTATTTGGCGAAATCAAAATAAAAATAGAGGGGATTCTATTAAAAGCCGCCCATGAAGCAATTCTGGGCGGCTTTTTTGTTTTAGGACTTCACCTCTACCTGGGTCTCCACCACATCTTTGATCGGAATCACAAATTTTCCGTTTTTGGTCACCAAGGTCAAGCTGTTGTTCTCTATGGCCTCAATGGTTCCTGAGCGCTCCCCAATAACGACCTTGTCACCTACGGCATAGGTTCTTCTTGTATAAAAGGATCGTAACAGGTCGGTGATCACATCCCTTGACCCCAATCCCAGACCAATGGCAAAGGCCAATAAAAAAGCCCCCAAGAACATGGTTACATTGTTGGTAATGATCGTGGTATCTATACCTGCTTGGTTTAGAGCGGTTATGGAAATAAAGATTACGATAATATAGAACAGCAGGTTGCTCACTAGGTTGGAGCCACCAAATTCAAGGGAGTCAAAGACTTTCTTGACGGTCTTCTTGATAAAATTTCCAATGTACAGGCCTATCATCATAAGGGCTAAGGCACTGAACAATCTAGGCAAGTAGCGTAACAGGTTCCCTATTTCGGTGGAAATGATCTCCCAACTCAATATATCGGCGGCAACGATCAAGAATACCAACAGCAATAACCACTTTACAAAACCAAGGATTACCTTGATGATGTCAATCTTAAAGTCCGCTTTGCCAAAAAGTTCCATTTCATTGATCTTTTCACTGAGCATATCCACTTTCGCAAGTCGCAGAACCTTGCCCAACACAAAGAGTATGATCTTGGTCACGAGCCATCCTATCAATAAAATAACCAATGCCCCAATTATTTTGGGCAAGGCCAATGCCACATCCCTACCCATGGCGGTCAGGGAGTCAAAGGTGAGGTTTTTCCATTCGTTTATTGTTTCCATATCCAAAGTTTTATAGTGCGTTATGAATTATTTCCCAAGGTTCTAAATAGTTTGCGCAGTGCCGAGCCCACATTGAATGAGAACAGGGAGGCCAAATCCATGATCAGCTTGGCAGCAGCAATATCGTTCATTACTTTTTTCTTCATTCCGGGTGGAACCTCCCGTAAAGAGGCTTCCAATTCCTTAAATGGATTTCTAATTTTCTTTGCCATACTAAAGGGTCTTATAGATTTCCATGAGTTTTTCTTTAGCTCTTTTCAATCGCATTTTAACAGCGCTTTCTCCAATGTCCATCAGGGACACAAGATCTTTGATCGAAACTCCATCCTGATACTTTAGCAACAAAATGGATTTATCTTCCGGCGGTATGAGCTCCAAGGCCTTTTTGAGTTTTTTGGTTTTCATCTCAAAAAGGCTTTCATCGGGCACCTCCGCCCTTAATTTGTATTCGGAGTCCTCCACGGGAATGGACTGGTCGCTCATCTTGCGTTGTTTGTTCCTATTTACATAGTTCACGCAAAAATTATAGGTAAAGGAATACAACCAAGTGGAAAACTTGGATTTTCCCTTGAACATCTTGAGTTTGATGAACAACTGCAAAAAAACATCCTGTGTCAGGTCCTCTGCCTCATCCTCTGAACGTGCAAAACCGTAGCATTTGTTATATACCATTTTGGCATACCGATCATACAGCTTGCCAAATAGCATTGGGTTGTTATTGGCCACGATTTTCCGCACCAGTTCCTCATCCGATAGATGGGCATATGGGTCATCTGCTTCCAATGAATTCTTATCTATGTTTTGTATAAGAATTAGAAACAGCCTTTTGAGAAAAGTCACTGGATGGGGTTTGTTTATTATTTTAGCCTGAAAAGATTTCCCAAATGGGATTCATCAACAAGATAACTGAATTTGAACTTATATTTAGCTGAAATTTTCAAGATGAAAAAATTCCTTCCTGTTCTACTGGGCCTTGCCCTGCTGATTGGCTGCAAAAATGAACCAAAGCCACAAATCCAAGCGGAAAAAGAAAAGTCCATTCCAGAAAAAATTGCAGCGGCGCACGGGTATGAACATTGGTCCGATGTAAAGGAAATTACCTTTACGTTTAAGGTGGGAAGGGACAGTACCAAAGTGGGCCGTACTTGGATATGGGAGCCCAAATCCAATAAAATTACGTCCATTACGCAATCGGATACCTTGCAATACAACAGAAATTCCATGGACAGTATTGCGTTAAAACGCAATGGGGCCTTCATCAATGACCGGTTTTGGATCTTGGCCCCTTTTAATCTTATTTGGGACTCCGAGAATTATGACTACAAACATTCGGAAAATCAAAAAGCGCCTATTAGCGGGGAAAGCATGCACAAATTAACTGTCGTTTATGGCAACGAGGGTGGATATACCCCAGGGGACGCCTATGATTTGTATTTCAAAGACGATTTTGTCCTTAGGGAATGGGTGTTCCGAAAATCGAACCAAACAGAGCCTTCCATGACCACCACATGGGAAGATTATATTTCCCTGGAAGGGTTAAAACTAGTGCAGGACCACACTAAGGCAGAGCCAGGTTTTAGTCTCAACCTAACCAATTTAAAGGTGCTGGTGGAGTAATCGCACTTAGGCCGACCTTTTTCTTTGCAAAAGGAAGGTGGTGGCCAATACCAGCACAATACAACCCAAAAGGGCAAAAAAACTATGTTTTAGGGAAGAGCTTTCGGCAATGAATCCCAAAATAACGGGACCCAACAAAAACCCTGAATACCCAGTTCCGGCAATAAAGGAAATACCTTGGGCCGAATCAACACCCTTAACATTGCCACCTATGCGAAACAGTTCTGGAACAATTACTGAAAAACCCAACCCGTTTAGGGCAAAACCAATTATGGCCAAAAGAGTTCCTTCGGAAAGGACCAGGGCATAGCCCAAAATGGCGATCAAGGCACCCAGGGCCACTATTTTCACCGAACCAATGCGGGCACTAATTCCATCACCCAAAAATCGACCAAGGGTCATGGACACGGAAAACGCCAAAAATCCGGACCCGATCAAGGCTTCTGGTGCCAAGGTTATCTCTTTGAGATACAGACCGCTCCAGTCCACAATGGCTCCTTCACTGGCAAAAGCCACAAAACCAATGATCCCTAATAAAAATAACGGCTTAAACAATTTAAGACTAAAGGACTCCTTTTGCTCGGGCGCAGCAGTAATGTGAACATATCTTTTGAAAAACAACAGATTGATCAAAAAAGTGATCACCACCGTTATACCCATATGTAAGGCCGGGTTTCCAATTATTGGAATCAAGAAACTACTTAAGCCGACCAAGACCCCTCCTAGGCTGAAAAATCCATGGGCGGCCGACATAAAATTTTGGCCATCCTCCTTTTCAATTTCCGTAACAAGCGTATTCATGGCAATATCCGTGAGTCCATTGGTAGCTCCAAACAAAAACAGGGAGACCATAAGTAAATAATAATTGGGAGCTATAAGCGGAAAAAGGGCAGAAATACTTGCCACAATCACTCCCACCCAAGTGGCTTTCCCCACCCCAATGGAATTGATGATTTTTGAGGCCAACGGGAATATGGTAAATACCCCAAGCGATAAACAAAACAAGGCAATTCCAAGGTCGGCCTTATCAATATCCAATCGTTCTTTTACTGTTGGAATATAAATGGCCCAAGTACCGAACCAGATATTGAGACTGGTAAAAACCCAGGCCGGTCCAAAGTATCTTGGATTGGAAAGAATGAGTTGCAGTGATTTCATACCGCAAATTAAATTCAGGATGGCGAAAAACCATAGCTGAAAACATTCCAATACTTGTCGGATTTATTCCTGTATTGGGTTCAAATATCATTTTATTGGTAATTTTATCTTATGAAACCTATGCTCGAGTCCATTCAAGTTGCCCCTGACTCCTCATTTAAAGTGGAAATCTATGATCATTCCACCCAATGTGAGTCCAGTGGTTGGCATGTACATCCAGAATATGAGCTGGTCTACATAAAGAATGGTTCGGGTTGTCTGCACATCGGTTCCAAAAAGAAATGGTATACAGAAGGCACCCTGGTCTTTTTGGCAGGGAATATGCCCCATGCGGATTTTGGCAACAAGGACCACGCTGATAATATAGAAGTGGTCATTCAGTTTAGAAAAGATTTTCTGGAGGAACGAATCAAATTATTTCCTGAATTTGATAAAATCAAACGGCTTATTGAACAAACAGGAAAGGTTTTGGTTTTTAGTTCCCATTGTAAAGCTGGGCTCCAACCCCAATTTGAAGCCTTTGAACATCAGGATAATCAAACCAGGCTGATCAACTTGTTGTCCATTCTGGGCCAGCTGTCGCAAAGCAAGGATTATGAAAGCATGTTCGATGGGATTACCATAAGCAATTTTAAGAAGGAGGAAATTAGACGGTTGGAGGAAATATTTGAATACGTCAATGGTAATTTTCACCTGGATATTTCCGTACCTGAAATTTCAGCACAACTTGGGTTTACGCCCAATTCCTTTTGTCGGTTCTTCAAGAAAATGACCTATAGGCGATTTATGGATTTTGTGAATGAATACCGGATTTCCAAGGCGGTGGAATATTTCAATGAAAACAATAGCGGAATCGCAGAGGTCATGTACAAATCGGGCTTTAATGACGCTTCCTACTTCAGCAAACAGTTCAAAAAATACCAGGGAATTACGCCATCTGGCTACCTGAAATCAAAATATGGTTCAATTCTTGGTTAAAATGCCTTGTTTCAAAATCTGTCCAAAGTTGTACATATCGGCATAGGAACAATAGAAGGGAGCCGGAGCCAAGCGGATAACATTGGGTTCCCTCCAGTCGGTAATGACGCCATTTTTCATCAGGTAATCAAATAAGGGCCTTCCCTCACCGTGAAGAAACACCGATAACTGGCAACCTCTATCCTTTGGGGTAATGATCTCGAAGGTACTTTCCACTTCTTTGTCAATTTCGTGTAGCACAAACTCCAAATAGGCCACAATTTGTTTTTGTTTTGCTACCAGGGCATCCATTCCCACTTCATCAAATAATTCCAAAGAAGCCAAATACGGGGCTACGGAAAGTATGGGCGGATTGCTCAATTGCCATGCATCAGCTGTTTCAATGGGGTCAAATTCAGGTTGCATCAAAAAGCGGGTTTCCTTTTTGGTGCCCCACCAGCCTTCAAATCTTGGAATATCCTTGCGCCCCAAATATTGTTCATTTACAAAAACACCAGAGGCATTTCCAGGTCCACTGTTCATGTATTTGTAGCTGCACCAAGCAGCAAAGTCCGCATTCCAGTCGTGCAATGCCAACTTTACATTGCCTACGCCATGCGCCAAATCCCAGCCCACAAGGGCCCCTACAGATTTACCTGCCCGGGTAATGGCTTCCATATCCAACACCTGCCCGTTGTAATAGTTGACACCACCCATTAAAACCAAGGCCAGCTCCTCTCCTACCTCATCAATCTTATTCAGAATATCCTCAGTTCTCCAAAAGTGTTCCCCTTCCCTTTTATTTACTTCCACAATAACGTCTTCGGGGTCATATCCATGAAATCTTGCCTGGCTTTGCAGCATATACTGATCGGATGGAAAAGCTTTTTCCTCACATAAAATCTTAATTCGTTTTCCCGAAGGTCTATAGAACGAGACCATCAATAAATGAAGATTCACCGTTAGCGTGTTCATTACCGAGACCTCTTCTTTTTTGGCCCCAACAATCTTGGCCAATCCAGCCGCTAGCCGCTCATGATAGTCCCACCACGGTTTTTCAGCGTAAAAATGGCCTTCCACGGCCAATTCCCGCCAGTCTTTCATAACATCCTCCACAAACTTTTGGGTTCGCTTGGGCTGCAATCCCAAAGAATTTCCTGTAAAGTAGATTACGTCTTTTCCATTCACTTGGGGATAATGAAATTGGTCCCTGTATTTGGTCAAAGGATCCTTGGCATCCAATCCTTGCGCATAAGCCAGGGTGTTCTGAAAATCCATAGTCTGTGTTTGGTTCAAAAATACGATGTTATTTGTTGGATTTGGAGGAGGGTTTATTCCAATCTCATTTCCATGATATGCGATTTAAAACCTACTTTTTCATAGGCACGTAGGGCAGGTATATTATCGGCGTAGACCGTAAGCCTCATTTCGTGCAACCCCTTTTGTACAGACCAAGTTTTGAGCGCATCCATAATTTTTGCATTCAATCCCCTTCCCCTATGCTCGGGAACGGTATACATAAAACCCAAATAGGAATAAAACTCATGGTCAAGGTAGTGTCTTGCTCTTCTTTTTTTTGCATATCCCGAAGCCACGATGGCCCCACGATGCTCAACCACCAGAACAGAGGCATCATCTGAAATTATCATCTCACCAATGTCGTAATAGCTAATGGGATCTTCCCGAATGGTGACATCAAAAGGTCTTTCCGCCTTTATGAGTTCCTGCTCAAATTGCAGTAGGATCGGTAAATCTTCACTGACTGCATCCCTGATCGTATATTCCTTAGACATTTATGATTGAATTTTGGTTAGCAACTGAATATCCAAAGTACTTCTTTTCTCTATTTTTGCGAAAATTTACCCATGCATTTTTTATCGCCACTTTTAGAAAAGTACATTGCGGAAAACTCTGAGTCGGAACCTGCCCTTTTAACGGAATTGACCCGTGAAACCCACCTAAAGGTAATCCAACCTAGAATGATCACGGGACACTTTCAAGGTAGGGTTCTCAGTCTGCTTTCCAAGATCATTGGGCCAAAATATATTTTGGAGATTGGAACATATACCGGTTATTCTGCCATTTGTTTGGCAGAGGGTCTTTCCACGGATGGGGAGCTGCACACCATTGAGGTAAATGAGGAACTCCATGGTATGCAGCGCAAATATTTTGACAAAAGCGGTTTTGGACATCAGATATACCAACATATTGGGGATGCCCTAGAACTAGTTCCCCAAATGGACATGGTTTTTGATCTTGTCTTCATCGATGCACAAAAGGTTCAGTACGATGCTTATTTTGAGGCGGTCATACAAAAAACCAAGCCAGGCAGCATTATACTCTCTGATAATGTACTTTGGTCCGGCAAGGTGGTGGAACCCCTTAATCCAGCAGATAAGGCCACGGCCGTGCTTTTGGATTACAATAAAAAACTGAAGGAGGATCCCCGGATAGAAACGGTCCTATTGCCAATTAGGGATGGGCTAACCCTCTGCCGCGTTCTATAGTTTTGTGGAATCGGTAGAACAATAGTCCTGAGAACAAACCGACCAGCCCCCCCGCCATTATATCCAATGGGTAGTGCACCCCAACATAAATCCTACTGTAAGAAAACAAAAGGGGCCAGACAAAGAACAGTGCTCCCCAATTGATTTTGGTTCGAAGTAATAAATAGACCAAAGTGGCGATGGCTACGGAACTTGCAGCATGACCAGAGAAAAAGCTATAATCCGACGGGGTATCCAAAATCCGGATAAAAGTATTGAGCGATTCGTCGTTGCAAGGTCTTGGCCTTTTAAAAATACTTTTTGCCAAAAATGTGATCAGGGTAATAAAAAGTGCCAACCCAATTACATTCAATATCCTGTTTATGGCCTGCTTTTTTGGAAATTTTAAAGCAAACAGGATCAAAAACAATAAAAATAGTGGTATCCAAGTGGAAATTTTGGTCACTGTGGACCAAAACAAATCATATTTGGCTATGCCGAGACCATTGAGATAAACAAAAGTGTCTTGATCCCATTGTAGCAATTGTTCCAACATGGACTACTTGGTGCTTCTTTTGACCGCACCGGTAACTTCATCCACATTCTTTTTCACCTCGTCAAGCTCTTTACGAATATCTTTAGTGAAGTCGGTATCTATCCCTTGCTTTTCTGCACTTTTCTGGATTTCCCGCTTGATATCGTCCGTGGCATCCCTTAATTGGCGCATTCCCTTGCCCAGGCCCTTGGCTATTCCGGGAATTTTATCGGCACCAAAAACCATAACCACAATAAAGAGGATAAAAAAGATTTCCGCGCCACTGATAAATAAAAAATGCATAGGACAAATATAATGAGAACTTGGTTGGAAACTAAAAAAAGCCCTGCGATTTCACAGGGCTTTTGATGATAATTTTTAGGGGTTGGTTACCCTTTTATGTTTTCCTTGAACTTATCGAAATCGGATTTCTCCTCTTTTGTTGGCCAAGAATTGTTTGCAGTGTCAATATCCGCGGTTTCCGCTTTGGGATCAACCACAATTCCCACCAATTCTTTTTGGGATGAAAGGACACGCTTCACCTCAGCATCGTTCTTTCTCCAGATCTCAGGTGGATAGGTCACGTTTTCCTTGCTGCCATCAGCATAGGTGTACTCCACGATCAATGGCATAGGAATGCCTCCTGGCTTGTCAAATGTGATTTCGTAGAAATACTTAGGCTCTTTTACCTGGGCTCTCTCATCGGGAGTCAAATTGTCCATCATGAACTCCTTCAGGTTTTGGGAAACTTCCGTTGGAGCCTTGCCCTTTAGTTCAGGACTATAGTCTTCGCTATCCTCTTCGGCCAAGTACACCAAAGGTGGAAGGTCGGCCTCCGTGATATTTCTATCGGCCATGTACTTCTCCATTTGTTTGGTAGGCTTGTTGGAAACGTAGTACTTTTTAACTCCTTTTACCCCTATGTCAACATAATCCGTGGTGTAGAACCAAGATCTCCAAAACCAATCCAAATCCACTGCGGAAGCATCTTCCATGGTTCTGAAGAAATCCTCTGGTGTTGGGTGTTTGAACTTCCAACGTTGGGCATAGGTTTTAAAAGCATGATCGAACAATTCCGGCCCCATAACGGTCTCCCTAAGGATGTTCAATGCCGTTGCCGGTTTTCCGTAAGCATTTGGACCCAACTGGTATACATTTTCCGGATTGGACATAATCGGAGAAATATAACTTTGGTCACCAGCCATATAAGGCACGATCTTGGCCGCTTCTCCTCTTCTTGAAGGATATTTTTTCTTGGGTGATATCACCTCGGGATAGTTTTTACCAAATTCCTGTTCGGTAAGGTATTGCATAAAAGTATCCAAGCCTTCATCCATCCAGCCCCACTGGCGCTCATCCGAATTTACGATCATGGGGAAGAAGTTGTGGCCCACTTCGTGTATGATCACACTGATCATTCCATATTTGGTTCTATCTGAATATGTACCATCTTCGTTGGGTCTTCCGTAGTTCCAGCAAATCTGTGGGTATTCCATACCTTGGTTTTTGGCATGTACGGAAATGGCTTTGTGGTACGGATAATCAAATGTGTGCTTGGAGTACGTTTTTAACGTCTGTACCACTGCCTTGGTGGATTGCTCTTCCCATAAGGGGTTTCCTTCTTTTGGATACATGGATACCGCCATGACGTTTTTCCCTCCAATCTTTACGGCCTGCATGTCCCAAATAAATTTTCTGGAGGTTGCAAAACCATAGTCGCGTACATTGGTCGCCTTGAATTTCCAGGTTTTTTTCTTTTCCGAAAATCCTTTTTCAGCTGCTTCCGCCTCTTCCTGGGTTACAATCAACACCGGTTTGTCAAAGGACTTCTTAGCCTGTTTATAGCGCTTCATCATCTCTTTGGAGAAAACCTCGTCCCTATTCTGCAGAACCCCGGTAGCGTCCAAAGTATGGTCTGCCGGTACGGTAATGTTTACATCATAATTTCCAAAGGGAAGTGCAAATTCCCCACTTCCCCAAAACTGATGGTTCTGCCATCCTTCCACATCACTGTACACTGCCATTCTTGGGAAGAATTGGGCAATGACATAGGCACGGTTTCCATCTTTGGCAAAATACTCATAACCGGATCTGGCCCGGTTTACGGTATGGTCGGGAATATTGTACCACCACTTGATGGAAAATGAAATTTGCTCCCCGCTCTTAAGAGGCTTGGGAATGTTCAAGCGCATCATGGTTTGGTTGATGGTGTGGGACAATGGTTTGCCATTGGCATCCTTTACGTACTCGATATTGAAACCACCATCAAAAGGTTCGGTAACATAGGTCTGGGCAAAATCCCCTGCCATATAGGCAAAACTAACCCCATTGCCGTTGCGCAATGGCGATTTGGAATCCTTAGCCCTTACATTTTGATCTAACTGAACCCACAGAAACTCCAAATCGTCCGGGGAGTTGTTGTAATAAGTCACCGTTTCCTCACCATAGATTTTGGCATTTTTGTCATCAAGCTCAATGTCCATTACATAATCTGCCCTTTGCTGGTAGTAATCGGGGCCAGGGGCACCTGAGGCGGACCGATAGGTGTTGGGTGTAGAGAACTCTTCATACAACTGTTTAAACTTGCTTTGGTTCACGTGGCCAGGCTTCCTCTCCTCTTTGGCATCCCCTTCTTCCTGTGCAATGGCCATTGCACCGAAAAGGAACAGCAAGGAAGCAAAACAATACTTTATTTTGTTCATTTTCTTATTGATTTTTAGACGGTGAAAAATAACTTTTTTTTAACGAACCTTTAAAAGGGCCCTATAAGTTTAACATTCCTTTATTATTCTCCTTGATCAGCACAAAACTTTTCTTTCTATCCTTCCATTTTAAGTGGACGATGTTCTGTTGTTCTTCAAAGAGATCGGTGAGAATCTCATTTTGGATGGTTATGGAATGAAGTTGGGCAAGGTCCACATCCTCAAGCTCCAAGTAGCAGATGATCATATCACTATCATACTCTTTTCCCAAAAATTTGTACGACGACACCTCTTCATTTAAAGCGATGGTGAACTTGGTCTTCAAATATTTCTCAATGTAGGTATCCGAAACTTTGGATTCCTTATCGGTGGCAAGTTCGGCATCAATGCCATAGCGTTCCTCCAAAACCGCTTCCAAGTCATCAATAAATATTCTACTGGTTATCTGAAAAGAGCTGTTTTTTTCTGAGTAAACCACATTGGTAACGCTAAGATAAAATTTGTGGGCCGTGGTAAAGGAAAGCAACAGGAGTAGTCCTAAAAGACCTATGAGCTTTCCGATTTGTTTTGGGCGTATCATAATGTAATAGACTACGGATTCAATGCTTAGTTACAAAAAACTTCAAATTTAACAGGTTTGGGGTTATGGGTGCTAGGTCGGTAATTTTAATTTTCAATGGATTGATTACAAACCATATGCCAAACCCAAAATCAATCCAAATTGTTGTTTTGCCGATAGGCCCTGCTTTTGGTCACCATAAAATCCCATATTAAAAGTTTATCATGGGTATCCACGGTGCGCTGAAATTCCTCATCCACCTCGCAGAAATACATAAAATCATCTAATTTTTCAAAAGGAATCTTTAAGGTGGTCACGATCAGGGAATCTACATAAAAGCCCTGTACTCTTTGGGTTCGAGCGTACGTATTGTCCACTTTTACTCTGTTTTTCAACATTTTGGTCCTGCCTGTGATTGCATTGATGATGGGGTCCAAAGGTGGGGTTAGGATCATGCCCACATTGAATTTGCCAAATGTGGCCTGCTGTAACTTTCTTTCGCTTTGGGTGGGAATCTTGGCATGGGCATTTGGCAGACCGAGGGCTTCCGCACTTACATCCTTTTCCAGGTGAAGTTGATTGAGGTCTTGGTCCAGATCTCCGGAAAGGTTATAGGGTCTTACCACTACTTCCTTAAGCTCATTGACAAATTCTTCCAAAGGAACCGAAATAAAACTAGTGTTGTAGATCACCTCATTGACCACCAGTTGTTTGCGTTGGAATTGTACCGCTGAGAATTCCAAGGTATCCCTCATCTGTACCAGGATGGAAAAATTCCCGTCCATATCGGTGATTACAGCTTGCCTGGTACTTTTATTCTGCACCACTACCCCAACAACATCCTCGTTGGAGCTATATACCCTTCCCCTCAATTGTTTTGACCCTGTTTGTTGGGCATACAATGAAAAAGCATAAAAAAACAAGAGGGAAAAAAGTAGTTTATTCCTCATTAAGGTCCTCTAGATAGGTTTTACTGTGGGTCACCAGAAAATCAATCAGTTGAAACTCATTTTCTTTGCGCAAAAGTGTCTGGGAAGGTACTTTATCATCGCAATAAATGAGAAAGGCATCTATTTGGTTCTGTGGTAATTTAAGATCTACCACAAAAAACTCGTCATCATAAACCTGTCTGAGAACGTCGCTGACCTTTAAGGGAATTTTGTCTTCCCCATCCTGTTTTTTGGATTTGAAAAGGGCCTTGAAAATATTGACAAAATTGATTCCATCCCGCATACCTCTAACCGTTCGGGATTCTGCAATGTTCTCCACTTCCGTTGAGCGGTCTATTTCATAATCAAACTCCTTGAAATCCTCATTTTTGACCTCCAGAAACTTCTCTTGGTTTTCTGGACTGACGACCACTCCTTCCAATTCGGTGATTTTCTCCGTTACTTCGACAACCAACCGGTTATTGTACAAAATTTCCTGGGAAATGGTCACCACTTCCAGTTGATAATTAACCGCAGTAAACACCAATTGATCACCTTCTTTTACCAAAATCACAAACTCCCCATTCTCATCGGTAATGGTGGCGGTTTCGGCAGTGGCGTTGATAACATTTTCGTTGGGCACGTTCACACCTCTATAAATCACCTTTCCCCTTAATAGTTGCCTGCTTTCCTGAGCCCAAGAAAGTGTTGAACAGGCTAAAAAAAACACGATCAACGTAATGTTCTTCATTCCCATGGCCATTTAGTTGAAGTTAAAGAAAACCTATGGCGGTCAATTAAAAAAATTATGCGGTTCTAAACTTTTGTTAATTCTCATCAAAAAATGTTCCATCACGGATTCCATTCACCTTTGATGTGAGGTATTTTGACGGTATTTATTAGAATAATCAAATCATAGAATTAGCTTTGTCCATTAGTTGAAATATCCTCAAACCTCAGACACCGTGAAAAAGCAACTTCAAAGTTTGGTCATAGGCCTCTTAATGGTCACTTCGCTAAGCGCCCAGATTAAAATTGGTGACAATCCGGAAATATTGAATCCAGCCTCCGTTTTGGAACTGGAAAGTACGTCAAGGGTGTTGGTCATTACCCGGATGACCACTGTTCAAATGGAGAACACTTCTCCCTTGCGGGGCGCCTTGGTGTATAATATTGATACCCAATGTGTACATTTTTATGATGGCACCCAATGGATCAATCCCTGCGATCAGCCAGACGAACAGACTTTTACTGCAGATGCAATTGTCAATGACAATCCAACGATCATTATCACTGAGGACGGTACCAATTTTAACTTTGAGGTAGGTATGATCAGGGGCGAGAATATCGTTCCAACTTCCATAAATGGTCAGGTCCACCTTCAAGCGGAATCCATCACAGGTGACCGAATTGCCACCAATGCCATCTCATTTGACAAATTAGCGGCGGGAACTACCACAGGAGAATTGTTGCAATGGACAGGTGCCCAATGGGAATTGGTTGATGAATCCGCTTTGACCGTTACAGAAGCAGATGGGGTTGTGGGAAATGAGGTAGTTGGCCCTGCAGATGCTACCTTGGTCCTTTCGGGAACAGGGGATGCACTAAGTCCCTTTCTACTGGATGTGAATGCAGGCGGAATCAATACCATGGAATTGGCGAATGACGCCGTAAACTCCTTAAAAATTGAAGACGGACAAGTAAGCAATGCCGATTTGGCCACTGATGCCGTCACCAATGATAAAATGGCAAATGATGCAGTGGGAACTACCGAATTAATTAACGGCAGTGTCACAAACGAAAAATTGGATAAGGGAAATATCCCACTCAGTGGTTTTGCGGCACCAACTGCCAACGTAGATATGGGAGGGTTTCAAATCAATAACCTCCAAGATCCAAGTGTAGCCCAAGATGCTGCTACCATGGCTTATGTGGATGCACAAATTTTGATTTCTGATACAGCGGATGGTGATACGGATAGTAACAACGAGATTCAGGATCTGAGCAACAGCGTTGTTACGGCCAACGAGAGCGTTGAGATCCAGATCACGGGCGGTAACAACACCACGATAGACATCAGGGACGCCGATAGCGACCCGAACAACGAGGACCAGACGGTGAGTGCCGGGACGGGCATCTCCGTGAACCAGGTGGGCGACGACTTCGAGGTGACCAACACGGCCCCCGACCAGACGGTGAGCATCACCGATGGGGGGAGCGGGAACGTCACCGTTGGCGGGACCTACCCGAACTTCACCCTGGACGTACCGGACAACACGGACAGCCAGGACATCAGTACGGACAACAGCCCTGGTAACATCACGATAGACAATGGCAGCACGCTGAACCTCAATGTGAACGATGCCGATAGCGACCCCAATAACGAGGACCAAACGGTATCGGCAGGTACCGGTATCTCCGTGAACCAGGTGGGCGACGACTTCGAGGTGACCAACACGGCGCCGGACCAGACGGTGAGCATCACCGATGGCGGTAGCGGCAATGTCACCGTTGGCGGAACCTACCCGAACTTCACCCTGGACGTACCGGACAACACGGACAGCCAGGACATCAGCACGGACAACAGCCCTGGTAACATCACAATAGACAATGGGAGCACGCTGAACCTTAATGTTAATGACGCCGATAGCGACCCGAACAACGAGGACCAGACGGTATCGGCAGGTACCGGTATCTCGGTGAACCAGGTGGGCGACGACTTCGAGGTGACCAACACGGCGCCGGACCAGACGGTGAGCATCACTGATGGCGGTAGTGGCAACGTCACGGTTGGCGGCACCTACCCGAACTTCACCTTGGACGTACCCGACAACACGGACAGCCAGGATCTTAGCAACAGCGTAGTGACGGCCAACGAGAGCGTCGAGATCCAGATCACGGGCGGCAACAACACCACGATAGACATCAGGGACGCGGACAGCGACCCCAACAACGAGGACCAGACGGTGAGTGCCGGAACGGGCATCTCCGTGAACCAGGTGGGCGACGACTTCGAGGTGACCAACACGGCGCCGGACCAGACGGTGAGCATCGCCGATGGGGGGAGCGGCAACGTCACCGTTGGCGGGACCTACCCGAACTTCACCCTGGACGTACCGGACAATACGGACAGCCAGGACATCAGTACGGACAACAGCCCTGGTAACATCACGATAGACAATGGCAGCACGCTGAACCTTAACGTTAATGACGCGGACAGCGACCCCAATAATGAGGACCAGACGGTATCGGCAGGTACCGGTATCTCTGTGAACCAGGTGGGCGACGACTTCGAGGTGACCAACACGGCCCCTGACCAGACGGTGAGCATCACCGATGGCGGTAGTGGGAACGTCACCGTTGGCGGGACCTACCCGAACTTCACCTTGGACGTACCGGACAACACGGACAGCCAGGACCTTAGCAACAGCGTAGTGACGGCCAACGAGAGCGTCGAGATCCAGATCACGGGCGGTAACAATACCACGATAGACATCAGGGACGCGGATAGTGACCCGAACAACGAGATTGAACTTCCAACGGGAGGAACAAATGGACAAATATTGTCAACAGATGGTAGTGGAGGCTATTCATGGGTAGATGATCAAGATGACCAGGATGCCAGCGAAGTGGATTTGGTAACTCCAGTGGATATGGATGAGGCTGGTGAAACATCACCAACCAACGAAACCACAGTGGAAGAGGCAATTCAAGCTATTGCTCCTATTACATCAAAAGCGGCACGTATTTTTTATCCGCCTTCAATTGCTGTACCTGCTTCTTCGGTTGGAGCAGGAACGCCAATTGACCTTCATGCTGCTTACGTGGCACAATACGGAAGTCCGGCAGTAAAAAGTCCATCAGCACCCAACGGTATTCCTACCTATGCGGCCAATGAGCTTTACTATTACATCACTTACTACGATACCACTGTTTTTTCCGGAGTTTCAGTAACGGATGCAGGTATTATGTCATTTACGGTAGATGCGGTGCCAACGGGATACAATTCATTGATCAACGTGGTATTTGTAGTAAAATAATATAAAGACAGAATAGAGATTTTGAAATTATTCGCCCCATATAAGTCTTTATTGCTGCCGATGATGGTCCTATTTTTTGGGACCTATCTAGCTCAAGCACAATTTTTGCTTCAAGCTCCAAATAGCGGGGATGAAACCAATTACCAATGGTATGAAGCCTCAGACTTAGGAACAGTACTAGGAACGGATTTCTTTTATGAAGCTACACAACCTGGCGTCTATTTTGCCACTTATGACGGAACTCTTTGTGGATCTAATGCCACAGGGTATTTCATATTAACGGATTGTGCTGCTCCAGATAATCAGGTAACGTTGGATATTTCAGCAAGTATACCCACTGGAGCAACAGTGGGCTGGAGTCCACCATTGACGGGAGATCAAACTAGACCTACCGTAACAAGTACCCAGACCGTGGAACGCTACACAGCTACCATTACCAAAGCTGGTAACTCAAGTGAACTTCCAAGGTTTACAGTGGTTTGTATGAGTCAGGCTGGAAACTTGGTCGACGATATGGTTAGTGTGGATGAAGATAGTTCGGTGATCGTACCAATTTTTGACAATGACACTGATTTACCAACCGATGGTATACTAACGGCCTCAGATCCTGCCAATGGAAGTGTTTCCATTAATGACAACGGGACCGCCAATGACCCCACGGATGACATTCTTACCTATACACCAGACCCAGATTATAATGGTACAGACACCTTCGACTATACCCTATGCAACTTATTTGGCGCATGCAGTTCTGCAACTGTAACCGTGAATGTGTTACCTATTGTGGACGCATTTGATGATGCTGTTGCCACAGAACAGGATATTCCATTTGATATAGATATGTTGGCAAACGATAATGATTTGCCAACCTCCGGAAGTATTACCACAACATCCCCTACGAATGGTACCATTTTCTTAAATGATAACGGAACTCCAGGGGATCCTTCAGACGATTTTATAACCTACACGCCCAACCCAGGCTATTTGGGCACGGACACCCTTGATTACACCATTTGTGATTCCGTACCCAATTGCAGCACTGCAACAATAACAATCATGGTTAATGAACCCACAATAGATTTGGATGCTGATGATGACGGTATTGTGGATGCCTTCGAAGACCTAAATACTGATGGGGACAATGATCCTTCAACGAATGCTACCGATACCGATGGTGATGGAATTCCAGATTACCTCGATATAGATAGTGATGATGATGGTATACCGGACAACGTAGAAGCTCAATCCACTTTCGGATATGTCCCACCTAGTTTAACCGATGCCAACGATAATGGCTTGGACGATGCTTATGAAAATGGCGGTAATGTGGGCTTGATACCAGTAGATACGGAAGGTGATGGTATCCCGGATTACGTAGATGACGATAGTGATGACGATAACGTACCGGATCAGATTGAAGGAAATGACCTAGATCAAGATGGTATTGCTGATGTTACGTTTACCGGGTCGGACAAAGACAATGATGGTCTGGACGACGCCTACGAAGGTTCCATTTCCATAGATGTGGATGTCAACGATGAAATAGATAATCCAGCAACCGATTTGTTGGATACCGATTCAGACGGAGAACTTGATTTTAGAGATCCAGATGATGATGATGATGGTATCGCCACAATAGATGAAGATTTGGATTTGGATGGCAACTATGCCAACGACGATTCAGATAATGATGGAATGCCCAATTACTTGGATTCTGATTTGGGCCCAACGCAGGTGGATGAGATTGACGTGATCAATGTAATAACACCGAACGGAGATGGCATCCATGATGTGTTTACCATAAATAATTTAGAAGATTATCCAAACAACACAGTAAAGATTTATAACAGATGGGGTGTGCAGGTATACGCAACCAAGGCATACAATACCAACGGAAATGTGTTTGATGGCACTTCCGAGGGCAGGGTAACTGTAAACAAGGACAACAAACTTCCGGTAGGCACCTATTTCTATGTGATAGACTACCAAGATCCAACCGGACAAACAAAACAACTTTCAGGTTACCTATACATTAACCGATAATAATGAGATACTGTGGATAAGGTTATTAAAAAGAAAATGAAGTGGTTGCAATTTCTAGTGGTAGCATGCGTAGCAACCACCTTGCAGGCCCAGCAAGATGCCCAATACACCCAATACATGTACAATACAGTAAGTGTAAATCCGGGTTATGCGGGATCTAGGGGCCATATGAGTATAGCCGCCCTTTATAGGAACCAATGGTTGGGATTGGATGGTGCCCCTGAAACCCAGACCTTAAATATCCATACGCCACTGGGGTATAGAGGCGTTGGATTGGGACTTTCCGTTGTGAACGATAAAATTGGACCCACCTCGGAAACCTATTTTGATGTAGACTTTTCATACACCATTCAAACATCTTTTGAAGGTAAACTAAGCTTTGGTCTTAAGGCCAGTGCCCACATGCTCGATATAAGATATTCAGAGTTGGACGAGTTTGAAATTGATCCGCAGTTACAGGCCCAACAAGATATTCGGAACAAATTCTCCCCAAATGTCGGTGCAGGGGTATATTACCATACAGAACGCTTTTACGCAGGTCTGTCCGTACCTAGATTGTTGGAAACGACCCATTTTGATGAAGCTTCGGTATCCACGGCCAAAGAGCGCATCAACTGGTATATGATCACAGGATACGTATGGGATATCAACCCATTTTTAAAATTTAAGCCCACCGTACTGGGCAAGATGGTACAAGGAGCCCCTTTGCAAGTGGATCTCTCGGCCAACTTCATGCTCAACGAGAAATTTGTGGGTGGGATTGCCTATCGATGGGATGCAGCATTTAGCGGCATGTTCGGATTTAGGCTTTCAGATGAAATTTTCCTTGGTCTCGCCTATGATCGGGAAATTACGGATTTGGGTGCCGCAACCTTCAATGATGGCTCCTTTGAGGTGATTTTTAGATACGATTTTATTAGAAATATCGGTAATCTAAAATCCCCTCGATTCTTCTAAATCAAGTACAAACCCCTAATTTTTGGAAACTCTTGGGTAAGAAATCGTGACAAAGGTCATATTTTTACCCCATGGAAGAGGAAAAGGTGATATTGGTCAATGCCAACGATGAACCTATTGGATTGATGCCCAAGATGGAAGCCCATGAGAAAGCAGTGCTCCATAGGGCTTTTTCAGTTTTTATCATGAATGACAAAGGGGAGACCATGCTGCAACAACGGGCAGGGGGCAAATACCATTCCCCTTTATTGTGGACCAATACCTGCTGCAGTCATCAGCGGGATGGCGAATCCAATATTGAGGCCGGTAAAAGACGTTTACGGGAAGAAATGGGATTCACCACAGAATTACGGGAGCTTTTTTCATTTATCTACAAAGCGCCTTTCGACAACGGACTTACGGAACACGAGTTAGATCATGTAATGATGGGGGAGTACAACGGAAAACCCCAAATTAATCCGGAAGAAGTCGAAAATTGGAAATGGATGTACCCTAAGGCGATTAAGGAGGATATCGCCCAAAACCCCGAGCGTTACACCGTATGGTTTAAGATCATCTTTGACCGTTTCTATGATTATTTAACTGGCAATAGTTCAGGAGATGAAGATTAAGGTAAGCAGAAAGGCTAGTTTCAATGCCGCACATAGGTTGTTTAGACCGGATTGGAGCAACGAAAAAAACGATGCGGTCTTTGGGAAGTGCAACAATCCCAGATACCATGGGCACAATTATGACCTTACGGTAAGCGTCACTGGAGAAATTGACCCGGAAACAGGATTTGTCATGGACCTAAAGGTCCTAAAGGAACTTATCAAAGAACATGTGGAGGAAGCCCTGGATCATAAAAATCTAAATGTTGATGTACCGGAGTTTAAGAATCTGAATCCGACAGCAGAGAATATTGCCGTGGTTATTTGGGACAAGCTTCGTCCGCATATTGATAAAAAGAAGGAATTGGAGGTGGTACTCTACGAGACCCCCCGTAATTTTGTAACATATTCAGGATAACCTAAATGAGTCTTTACCCACTAAAATTTAAACCTATTCTCAAAGAACGGCTTTGGGGTGGCACCAAGCTGCAATCTGTATTGAACAAATCCATTGAAAGTGATATTACCGGCGAAAGTTGGGAGCTTTCCGGTGTTGATGGAGACATTTCCATAGTTGAAAATGGGAATCTGAAAGGCACGTCCCTACAGGAGCTCATTCAAACGGAAGGGGAAGCCCTTTTGGGGAAAAGCGTGGTGGAGCGTTTTGGCAAGGATTTTCCCATTTTGATCAAGTTCATTGATGCCAAACAAGATTTGTCCATACAGCTCCATCCCAACGATGAATTGGCCAAAAAGAGACATAATTCCTTCGGGAAAACGGAAATGTGGTATGTAATGGATGCCGACCCAGGGGCCAAATTGATAGTGGGCTTTAACAGGAATGTTGAAAAGGAGGAATATGTGAAAAGCCTGGAAGAAGGTAATTTGGAAAGCTTGATGAACTACGAAGAAGTAGCAGAGGGGGATACGTTCTTTATCAATACAGGCAAAATTCATGCAATTGGGGCAGGGGTGCTTTTGGCAGAGATTCAGCAAACATCGGATGTTACTTATCGGGTATTCGATTTTGACCGAAGGGACAAAAATGGGAATCTCCGTGAACTGCATACGGAATTGGCCCTGGATGCCATGGATTATTCCAGAAAAGACGATTTTAAGGTGAACTACTCCAATGGGCAAGACCAAATAAACGAAATGGTTGATTGCCCGTATTTCAAAACGAATTTTTTGGATTTGTCCACCAATTTGGAACAAAACACCGAAAGCAGGGATTCTTTCACCATATACATGTGTGTGGGAGGGAAGGCCTCCGTTGCCAATGAGCAGGGAAGTGCCACCATAGCTAAGGGTGAAACCGTTCTGGTACCCGGTTCCAGTTCCTTTATTAACATAAACACTGAAGGTGCCAAACTTTTAGAAGTTACCATTTAATAGTACATTTGAAAAAACACTAGTATGGCAAGTATTCGCGATTTAAAGAAAGATGTCAATTTTGTTTTGGGCGATATCATTGAGGCGGTTTATCTGTGGGAGGCCGGATCGGATAAAAAAGATTCGGAAGAGGGTACCGTAATTATTGATAAGGCCATTAACGTTTTTGATGAACTTATGGCCAAAATCCATCAAAAAGGTGTGGAGAACACCAAGGCACACTTTAAAGATATCCGAAATCTGTTGGAGGTCAAGGCCACGGAATTGGTTCAAGAATTCAACAAGCTCTCCAACTAAGCTTACTTTGGTAAGCGATCTTGCAAGGCCTTTCCATATTTGGAAGCAGCTACTTCAGAGGAAAGTCTGCTGTAAACAGAATCCAAATATTTGGGATTGATTCCGTCAGCCAGGCTCAAAACCAGATATGGGGTGGCATACGAATCCCCATTGTTCAATCCAAAGTTTATGGCGTACCTATAAATTCCCAAGGTATTTCTGTCCAATAGTTTTTGAATGGAATCCAAGGCAGTGGTATCCTCCTGTATTTCCGGTTGCACAGATAGCCGGTGTAGTTCCAATTCCCTAATATTGAACTTGGATATAATGGAGTTGAATTTCTCCATGGTCTTATGACTTTCGGAACCGTTGATTTCTGGTCCCATATCAAAAGTATTCCATGAGGTATTGATGGTAATATCCCCAGCTTCTCCAAAAAAAGTGATACGATCATTAATGTCGTTATTATCTTTTTTATCCAGATAGAGATAAAAAACTTCCGGTTCGGCCACTTCGTGGACAAAAGTAAAATTACCATCTCCACGTAGTTCCAGGGAATCCAAGGCAACCAGGGAAGAATCCTTAAAATGCTGTAAGTACAACGTTCCCTTTTTAAGTCCTTTTATGTTCCCAGAAACGGTCATGGTCTCTTCTGACTTGCTGCCACAGGAGACTACGAACATCAAAACCGCCAATACTGATAAAATCCTTGTCATCGAAAAAATTTAGCGAGGCAAATATGCATAAACTTATGGAATATTTAAACCTTGGAGGCAACTTCCATCAACAAAGCGCACAAATAGGCACCGGCAGTACCTACCACATAGCCGAAAACGGCAAGGAGAATGCCCACAGAAGTCAAGGAAGGGTGGAATTCGGCCGCAACAACCGGTGCGGATGCGGCACCTCCCACATTTGCTTGACTGCCCACGGCCAGGAAGAAATAGGGTGCCTTGATCAACTTAGCCACCAATATCAGTAAACCTGCGTGAATGGTGATCCAGACAAGTCCAATGGCGATCAACCCCGGATTTTCCATGACCCTTCCCAAGTCCATTTTCATCCCAATGGTGGCCACCAAGATGTATATGAACATACCTCCAATCTTACTGGCGCCAGCTCCTTCGTAATTTTTGGCCTTGGTAAAGGAGAGCCCAATACCGATAGCGGTGGCAAAGACCACCATCCAGAGAAACTTGGACCCTAAGGAAGAAAGGATTTTTTCCTTGTTTCGGATTACTTCAAAATTGCTTTCGAGGAACTCAGCAAAATGATGGCCCAAAAAATGTGCTATTCCCACTCCTGTAAATGCGAACAATAGCATCATCATAAAATCGTGCAAAGAGGTTACCCTGGCTATCTTGGCCGTATAGGTAGATACTTTTTCCTTTAATTCCTCAATGGAGGAGGTATCTGCTTGCAGCCAGGCATCTATCTTTTTCGTTTTTCCAATTCCCAATAAAAGTATGGCCATCCAGAGATTGGCAACTACAATGTCAATGAGTACCATGCCGCCATATTTCTCCTGGTTAAATTGAAAAACTTCCAACATGGCCGCCTGATTGGCCCCACCGCCGATCCAACTACCAGCAATCGTGGCCAAACCACGCCATACGGCATCAAAGCCATTCCCTCCTACGGTTTCCGGAGAAAAGATGGACACGATCAGTATGGCAACTGGACCGCCAATAACAATCCCGGCCGTACCGGTCAGGAACATGATCAGGGCCTTGGAGCCCAAATTGGCAATGGCCTTAAGGTCTATGCTCAAGGTCATTAATATTAGCGCCGCCGGTAACAGATATCGGCTGGCCACATAATAGGTTTGGGAGGATTTCTCATCAATTATTCCCGTGCTTGCCAGAATTGCGGGAAGCAAATAGCACATGAGCACAGTGGGTACAATACCATAAAATTTTTTCCAAAATCCAGATTTGATCGAAGAAGTATAAAAGACAAATCCTAAACAAAGACAAAGCAGGCCGAAGATTACTGTGTCTTCGGTAAATGGGAGTTGATTCATAGGGTATAACTAGTGATTTCCAAATATAGGAAAATCACAAATGCTCTTTTACGAAGCGGGCCACCCCATCTTCCTTATTACTGAGTCCAATATAATTGGCAATGGCTTTGGCTTCATCCCGTGCATTGCCCATGGCCACCCCATAACCCACTTTTTCCAACATTTCAATGTCATTGTAATTGTCCCCAAAGGCAATGACATCTTTTAAGGTTTCATTGGGAAGTAGCAGACTTTGTATGGCCTGCAATTTGGAAACGGACCTGGGAGCTATTTCAATCAGGGTGTCATTGGCGCGATAACAGTTCAGTTCGTCCAAAAAACCTTTTTCGAGCATGGGGGTAATCCCATTTATGGAATCAGGGGTACCCATGAGCATTATTTTGTGAGGCCCGATTCCATGTTGAGCCCAGCGCTCCAGGGTGGTCAAGGTAGATTCAAATTCCGGTTCCGCCCTGGTGTTGAAAATTTCCTTTTCCACTCGTTCCGAAGTTGACTCCACGCACCATTCGTCATTGTGGTACAAGCCCAATCCAATGCCGAGGTTCCTACAAATATTGTGTACGGACTTTGCAGTGTTTATATCAATGATGGTTGAGCTTAGCACCTTGTTCTGCTGCACTACCAAGGCACCGTTGTAAGAAATTATAGGGTGCCCCTCTATCCCCATCCTTTGTTGCAAATAGGTCATGGATTTAGGCATTCGCGCTGAAACCAGGACAATTCGCATTTGCGCTTTTATCCGATTGATTTCCTCAATGGTAAATGCTGAAACATCGTTCTTGGTGGAGAGCAAAGTGCCGTCCAAATCAGAACATAGAAGCTTAAAATTCATGCTAAATATTGAGCCAATAGGTAAGCTTTAGATTTATGGACCTATTTCGGGGCATAAAGGTATTCACAAAATAGTTGTCGTTGTATACCAAAAAGAGATCGGATAGCGGTGCAAACCTCCATTGAAGCCGGGAATTGAATCCCAAATTATCCCGTTGGTTGCTGTATTGCACCAGAGTAGACCAGAATATGGACTTGCTAAACGTAATATCCACCCTCGGTGCCACTAGCCAAAGATCGGCCCTGGCATGGGGACTTGGCAAGCTGATATGGTCATAGTTAAGATTCATGGCCAGGTTGATCTTAGGTTGAAAACGGACCATCATGTCCGCCTCCAAAGAAAACCTGTTGCCATTAAAAAACTCCCCATAAGATGGTTCTACGCTGAAGGATAGCGTTTTTCTCCTATCCGATTGATACTCCAACTCCAGGGAATTGAAGGAATATCCGGTATTTGCCGGCAAGGGTACCGCATCATCTTTACCAGTAGGGTCAAATTCTTCCGTTAGAAAAATAAAGCGATGTTCAAATTCTGCACTTACCTCGGCTAGATTGTTGAAAATGGCACCCCAACTTAGATTATAAAAATAATCCGTGTTCTGATAATCCAATTGAGGTCTCCAGGTATATACGGAAAACAGACTGATCATATGATTGTTCAGGGCACCGTTCTGGGGCCAAAAGTTGCGATTAAAACTGGAGGCCACCTTAAAAATGTCTTTTCTGGGAATAAACCCTAAGTCAGAATTGAATTCCTCGTCTATGTAGACAACATCTACAAATCCACCATAATTTTTGGCATTGTAGTTGGCGGTGGCCCCTAGCGAGTAGTTTCCTTCGCTATCCCCGGGTTGGAACGATTTATGGCCATAAAGCTTACCGGTCCATAAATTATCACTGGAAGCCAAATTAAAGTCCATACCCACAACACGGTTGTATTCTTCTCCTTCCTCAACAAAATTAGGGGTGTCAAAAGTTTGTCTGTTGATAAAGAACATGCCAATATTGGACCTTGAAAATACCTTTTGCTGCAAAGCAACCATCATATTGTTGTTGGAGGGTATTTCATTGTCTGAATCTTCTTCGGTTTGGATGTTCAGGAAGCCCAACCGAAGATTGTTGTTCAGCTTACCGCTGAGACGCACCCCACCAATAATTTTGTTTTCAATGGTATTGTCATCCGCGTCCTTGGCCAAACCGATACGTCTGGAGAAAAACGGGTTTGCATCACGACCGCCCCCAAAACTTGAGAACAGGTCGCTATTGTCTATAAAAAATTGTCTTCTTTCGGGTAATGATATTTCAAATCTGGTGAGATTGGTGATGAAATTGTCCACCTCCACTTGGGAGAAATCGGGATTCACGGTTATATCGAGGTTCATTCCATTTCCAATAGCAATTTTGGCATCCCCACCTACTTTTACATTACTTGCATCCAATTCGTTTTCGTAATCCTTCCCGGCTATTCCGTTCACAAAGGGAATCAATGCAAAAGGTGTTCTTGATTTCCCCAAAGGCTTTTCAAAGTGCATATCGCCCATAAAGGCCAAATTGAACACCAACTGGTTTTGCGGGATTACGGTCCAATTACTTCGTTCATTGCCTTGCATATCAAACCTATAGCTATTGAAACGCCATTTGGTTTCCCCTTCCCTGAACTTAAAGGAAGTAAGGGGAATGGCCATTTCGGAGGTGTAATAGGTGTCATATATTTTGGATTCCCCTCGCCATTTCACATCCCAGGAGGTGTTAAACCCCCTTAAATCATTACCTCCTCCAGAAATCAAGGCTTCCCTGCGCACTCCAAGGGGATTTATTCCAAATAGAAAGGCAATGGTACCGTCATTAAAGGTGTCGAACAGCAGGGTGATGTTGTCGCCGTTTCCAGCGCGATAATCCCTTCTCAAGGAAGGGGTGATATAATCGGTGCCGCCAGATTGCTGAATGATACCGATATATAAGGTGGTATCGTCAAACAACATTTTGATTTCGGTTTTTTGCTTCGCCAAAACTGAATCTGATGGGAAATACTGTTGAAAATCGCGGGCACTGTCGGCGGTTTCCCAAACCGATTCATCCAAAACCCCATCTATTTCAATAGGTTCCGTAATGTGTTTGACAGTAAAACTCTTGGTAGGCGTTTGGGCCGTTGCTAGGAAAGGGAGGGACAGCAAGGCCGCAAGAAAAAGAATTTTTCGCATTAGATATTTTGAGTTAGCTCGTCAAATTTAAGGGCAACCTCCGTTAAAAAAATCCCAAAATATTTGAACGACCCTTTTGCCTTGACGAACGTACGATTTCAATTAATCTCCGAAGATTATAATATCTTTCATCCTTAGTTTTTACATTTGAAAAAATCATCCTTCATGAAACAGCTCGTCATGTTATTCTTTCTAGTTCCCACCCTGATGTTGGGTAACTGTTTTTGGGGCAAGACAGGGCACCGTGTTACTGGTCATATTGCACAAAACCACCTTACCGGAAAAACCAAAAGGGCATTAAAGGATTTATTGGAGGGGCATAGTCTGGCCTATGTTTCCACTTTTGCGGATGAGATTAAGGCAGACCGAAAATACTCGGGATATTTTGCATGGCATTTTGTGAATTATCCCTTGGGAATGCGATATGAAGATTCAGAAAAAAGCAAATATGGTGATCTCATCACAGGGATTGAAGAGTGTATTCAGAAGATCAAGAACAAAGAAAACAGTAAGAAAACGCGTGCTTTCCATCTTAAAATGCTGATACATTTGATAGGGGACCTACATCAACCACTTCATGCCAGTAGGGCAGAGGACAAGGGAGGCAATGATATACAGGTACAATGGTTTGGGGAGGGGAGCAATCTACACCGGGTCTGGGACAAAAACTTGATAGAATCCTATGGAATGACCTACACGGAATTGGCTACCGAGTTGGATCAGGTGGACAGAAAAGAGCGGAAAAGAATCCAAGAGGGAAGTATTTATGACTGGGTGGATGAATCCCATGAAATCTGTGCGAAGCTCTACGATTCCGCGAAGGCTGGAGACAAATTGGGTTACCAATACGGGTATAAATACAACGATCTGCTTTTTGAACAGCTTCAAAAGGGCGGAATACGACTGGCCAAGGTGCTCAACGACCTTTTCAAATAGTTATCGGATTACCCTAAAGGTTAGATTTATCCGACCCCCGATGGACTTGGCCGTTTTTGGGATTTGATGCTGCCAAAAATGTTGGGTTTCCCCTTTCATGATTAACAGGCTGCCATTTTGCAATAGCAGTTTCTTTTTGGTTTTTTTTGTCTTTTTATTCCTCAATTGAAAAAAACGTTCCGCTCCAAGACTTACAGAAGCAATGATAGGGTTTGTTCCGAGTTCCTTTTCATCGTCCGAGTGCCAACCATTGCTGTCCTTTCCATCCCTGTAATAGTTAAGCAAGCATGTGGTAAACGTGGTTTGGGCCAATTGGTCCAGTTCATTTTTAAGCGCCAGCAAATCGGGGGTAAATTCCAACGGCTTCATGGTGATTCCTGAATAGGAATATGTCTTTCCATACATGCCATAAAGTGCGGTAAGCCTTGGTTGGGGGTGCGTTTTTCCAAAAACAGTAATGTTGTCTTGTCTCCATGGTACCTGGTCAACCAGATGGTTGAAAAACTTTGAAGCTTTATCCGGTGCCATGAAATTGGGGTGGTAGGTGATGTCCGCACTGGGTAGGTCCAATTGCATGGCGGAATTGAACAGCTCCATATTATTGAATGACCGTTTTTAACTGGTTTCTATATTCCGATGGATTTTGTCCGGTGAAGGCCTTGAATGATTTATTGAAATGGGAGAAATTGTTAAACCCACTGTCGTAACATACCTGGGTGATGCTGATAGGCTGCTCTGCCAGTAGTTTGGAAGCATGTACCAATCTATACTCATTTACAAATTGGGTGAAGGTTTTGTTCGTAATCTTTTTGAAATACCTACAAAAAGAGGGAACGGTCATGCTTACCAAATCGGCAATTTGATCTAAGGGGATTTCTTCCTTGAAATTGGTCTTTACATGATTGAAGACAATATTGATACGATCGTTGTCCTTTACTTCGGTTTCCATGGAGAAACCTTCTCCGTTCAATACCTTGATTTCTTCGGAAGAAGCCAAATTGTTCAGGATGTTGAGAATGGAAAGTAGCCGTTGAAAATCGGTTTGATATTCCAAAATTTCCATTTTTTCACCCACTTTGGTCTTGGTTTTTCCAAAGAAGGCGATACCACCTTTAGCCACTTCAAATAGTTGTTGGATATTCTTCATTTCCGGGATATTGAAAAAGTCGCTCCCCAAAAAGTCCAATTTCATCTGTACGATGGTCTCGCTTTTATTTCCTGTAAGTTTATCGGTAAAACCGCAATGGGGAAGGTTGGAGCCGATCAAGATAAGATCCCCGTTCCTAAAATAGGATACATGGCTTCCAATTTGGCGTTTACCGGAGCCCCCATTAATGTATACCAACTCCAATTCTGGATGGTAATGCCAGCCATTGTTCTTGTTTTCATGGTTTGCATTGAATTTTTGGTACGTAAACGAGTGCCCAAATGTAGGTTCAATTGCCTCAAAAGCAGGTTTTTGCGGTGCTGCCATTGTCTTCAGTTTTACAATGTAAAGGTATGATGGATTACCCGTACAATCTATGCAAAATTACCTAAAATCTATGCTATTTTGTCTTTAAGATAATTTTAAGGGTTCAGGCTGGGTAATATTCCATAGAAATTGGAAAATATGGTGGTATTCCAAGGCGAATGTCCAAAGTACTTTTGTCCTGTAATCTTAAAAAACGCAATGTTATGAAAACAGTTTTTAATTATGTTACAGTAGCGGCATTCCTTTTGGGTACATTGGGATATGCCAACGGACCTGCCAAGAATGAGGTAGAAAAGAATTTGATCAAGATTGGGACCGACCCGGTATTTGTTAAGAAAGGGGACAAGTTGTTTTTGAACCTTTTGAACCTTTCCCAGGAAAAAGTGGTTCTTAAAGTATATGATAGCCAAAACAGGGTTGTTTTTAAAGAAACCGTAAGCGGAAAGCTTGTGGTTGAAAAGGCATTCAACTTTGAGAAGGCTTATGAGGACAGATATACCGTGGTGGTTGTTGATGAATCCGGAACTTACAAAGAAACGGTATTGGTAAAATAATAGGTTGTTTAGTTAATTTCAGTTTAAGGGAGGCCTTTGGTTTGGGGCCTCCTTTTTTTGTGCAGAACAAAAAGACCTGCCGGGAAAGAGTAGGCCATTGCGCCCGGCAGGAAAAAAAGAACACTAACTAATTACATCACTTTATCGTAATCTTGGATTGCAATGGTTCTGTTGCACTAATGATGTAAAAGTAAGTGGCGGAAATGCTCTTATAGCCCCAAAATGGACAAAAGCTATGTTTCAATTGACGGATGGGGGTTTTCGGTTGACGATAGACAATGTTCAATTAACAGTGAACAATAATTCAATGCTGGATATTTCTTAACGTCCAAAGTCCAAAGTCCAAAGTCCAAAGTCCAAAGTCCAAAGTCCAAGGTCCAAGGTCCAAGGTCCAAGGTCCAAAGTATAAAGTCTAAAGTCTGAAATCCAAAGAACACTACTCATTTGAGAAACCTGCGGAGTTTCTCCCTTTTGCGCTCTGGCAATGCTTCATTCTCCAGTGCCATTTGAACCAGTGTGGCATCTTTTTCACGGGTAAAGAGCAGTTGATAGAATTGCTGGGTGGTAAGTCCATTGGATGATTCTTCCACCAACTCAAATTCATCGCCAACGGCCACTTGCCCAACTTCCAAGACCCGCACATAGGTGCCAGGAAAACCATGGTCTATAAATTCTTTGAGTATGCCCTGGTCGTTAAACCGAATACCAAGTTTAAAGCACGGTTCCCTAGGTTGGGTCACTTGTACCAAAGCAGTACCGACCTTGTAAATATTGCCAATTTTCAATGTAGTTTCATCCAAGCCTTCCACAGTAAGGTTTTCGCCAAACATTCCCCAATCCCAATCCAGTTGTGGATACTTTTCTTTCCAATAAGGGTACTGTTCCGAGGAAAAAAGATAGCAGGCTTTAAAAATCCCGCCGTGTACCCTTCGGTCACTAATGGTATCCTTGGCCACACTTTCAGTTTCCAAGGTCAAGGTGTCTGGGGTGGGGTACTTGAAAATGCCCGTTGTTGTTTGTTGGCCGTTCCATTCAATGGGAGTGGGCTTGCCTAAATTGGTAGAGATGATTCGCATGGCATGAAAATAAAAAAACCATCGGGATAACCGATGGTCTTTAACATTATGCAGGGTGGTGTTAGTCTTTTTTCTCCAATTTTTTGGTTACCAAAAACCCTACCATCAACCCAACGCCAGCCATAAGGAAAATGGTTCCTGGAAAGGCAATTTCCTCGTCCAGGCCCAATCCGTTCACCAAGGAGGAGGCCAAGAATATGGCAACACCTATGCTCATGAGCAATACTGCAAAATTGATTAGGATAATTTTCCACATGGGCAGCTCGTTCTGCCCCTTGGCCCTAAAAAAGATGCTTGCGTCCACGCCTTTTTCTATAAGTGCAAGACGTTCCCGGTTTCGGGTACTGAAATAGAGATAGCAAATTGCAAAGACGACTAGAAAAAAGCTGATCGGAATTAAAACTGCTTCTACCATTGTGTTCGTTTTTTAATTGATTAATAAACTTGTTTTGCCCATAGGACGACACTTGAAGAAAGGAGGTTACAGCTTCAGGGCATTTTTTTTATTTTTAATGTAACCTGTGACCTTTCCACGTCGTCTTACTGTACAAATGGAGCAAACCACCGACCAACCGGATATTAAAGCCATCCTAAACGGGGATGCGCACGAATTTTCCAAGTTGGTGGACCAATACAAACATTTGGTTTTTACCATTGCGCTGAGAACCCTAAAAAATAGGGAAGAGGCGGAGGAAGTGGCGCAGGACACCTTTATCAAAGTGTATAGGTCTTTGGGGAACTATAAAGGGGATGCCAAACTTTCTTCATGGATCTATAGAATTGCCTACAACACCTGTTTGGACCGAATTAAGCGGAATAAAAAAGAACTGGGCAATCTGCCCTTGGAGGAAGTAAATGGCAAGGCCGTTTCAGATATGCAAAATGCCTTGGATATGATGATGGTAAACGAACATTCCACACTGATTCGGAGATGTATTTCGAAGTTATCGGGGAGTGACGCAGCTTTACTAACTTTGTTTTACTTTGAAGAGAAAAATTTAAACGAAATGGCCAAAATTTTGGAGATGTCACCAAATACGGCCAAAGTCAAATTGTTTAGGGCCCGTAATAGACTGGGCGCTATTTTGAAAGAACACATGCAACCGGAAATAATCAAAAATTATGGGAACGGATAAAGATTTGGAAAAACTGGTGGATAATTTGATGGGGGAGGCACCCTTGGAGACCGCTCCATCCAATTTTACCCATTTGGTGATGCAGGAGGTGACCAAACTGGAGCAGCAAAAAATTGTGTACAAACCTTTGATTTCCATGAAAACACTTTTAATGGTCTTGGGGGTTCTTGCGGTAGGGGTTGTGCTGTTAACGTTTATGTCGGAACCTGCTCCTACGGCATTGCCTTATCATGAGACCATTTCCGAACTGGGAAATTGGTTTTCCAACAAGCTGTCGCAAATCCAATTTTCCAAAACCATGGCCTATATGGTAGTGGCCATTGGTACCATGATGATTTTTCAGACTGTTGTACTGAAACGCTATTTCAACAATCGCTTGGTGTAATCAATAAAACAAGAAAACCGGGTGAAACCTGAATGTTTTAAAGGTATCGCCCGGCTTTATGCGTTTAGGTTTTGTTACTTGATCATCTCGTAACTGCGCGCAATAAAGTTGGTCAGTTCCTCGCCTTTGAGCAATCCTTTGGAAAGACGCGCCAAATCCAGTGACTGGTTGATTAGACGTTCCCGCTTTTTAGCGGTTTTGGTGTTCAAAATTTCACTGACCAGTTCGTGATTGGTATTTACGATCAAATTGTACATTTCTGGCATATTGCCCATGCCAAACATACCTCCTCCGCCGGTCTGCTGCATCTCTTTCATGCGACGCATAAACTCTGGTTCTGTAATGATGAAAGGGGAAGCTGAACTATCCATGGCCTCCAATTGGATGGTATAACCTTTTTCTGTGGTCACTTTTTCAATTTCATCCTTTAATTTGTCCTTTTCCTCATCCGACAGTTTTGAAATGGCAGTGTCTTCCTTTTTGATCAGGTTATCCACGTGATCGGCATCAACACGGGCAAAAGATAGATTTTCCTTGGAGGTTTCCAGTTTTTGCATCAGGTGGGAAACAATGGGTGAATCCAAAAGGAGCACTTCGTATCCCTTGGCCTTGGCAGCCTCAATATAACTGTGTTGCGCCTCTTTATCAGATGCATAAAGAACCACAAGTTTATCATCTTTATCGGTTTGCGTATCCTTGATTTTGTCCTTCAGTTCCTCAAAGGTAAAATAGGAACCATCCACAGTGGGATATAGGGCAAACTTGTCCGCCTTTTCGAAGAACTTGTCTTCAGATAGCATTCCGTATTCGATAACCACTTTAATATCATTCCATTTGTGCTCAAAATCCTCTCGATTGTTTTTGAACAGGGAAGTCAATTTATCTGCTACTTTTTTGGTGATATAGGACGATATTTTTTTGACGGCGCCATCTGCTTGCAAATACGAACGACTCACGTTCAAGGGAATGTCCGGGGAATCGATTACCCCACGGAGCATGGTTAGGAACTCAGGTACAATGCCTTCTACATTGTCTGTTACGAAAACCTGGTTCTGATACAGTTGGATCCTATCCTTTTGGATATTGAGATCGTTGGTCAACTTTGGAAAATACAAAATCCCGGTAAGGTTGAAGGGGTAGTCCACATTTAAATGGATGTTGAACAAGGGCTCTTCAAACTGCATAGGATATAGTTCCCTGTAAAAGTTTTTATAGTCTTCCTCTTCCAGGTCTACAGGTTTCTTGGTCCAAGCTGGATTGGGATTGTTGATGATATCGTCCACCTCTTGGGTTGGTGCGGGATCCTCTTCTTTAGCCCCTTCGGGTTTTGGCAAGGTTTCCGTTTTGGTGCCAAACTTAATGGGGATGGGCATAAACTTGTTGTACTTGGCCAGCAGCTCCCTTATTTTGGAGTTTTCCAAGAATTCTGTGGAGTCTTCAGCGATATGAAGGATGATTTCAGTACCTCTATCCTCTTTTTTCGCTTTTTCTAGGGTAAACTCAGGAGAGCCATCACAGGTCCAATGCACAGCGGGTTCCTCCTTAAAACTTTTGGTAATGATTTCCACTTTATCCGCTACCATAAAGGCGGAGTAAAATCCTAGCCCAAAGTGACCAATAATGCCTGCATCCTTCCCAGCGTCCTTGTATTTGTCCAGGAACTCCTCGGCACCTGAAAATGCAACTTCGTTGATGTATTTTTTTACTTCCTCGGCAGTCATCCCAATTCCTTGGTCCAGGATATGGATTTTTTTGTTGTCCTTATCCACTTTGACCTCAATTTGGGGATTGCCATATTCCACTTTGGCCTCACCTATGGATGTTAGGTGCTTCAACTTTAGAGTTGCGTCTGTTGCGTTGGAGATAAGTTCTCTTAGGAATATCTCATGATCGCTATAAAGGAACTTTTTAATTAGGGGAAATATGTTTTCTACTGAAACATTGATTTTGCCTGTAGCCATTGCTTTAAGATTTTCATTTTGATCAAAGGATGACAAAAAAAATACCAGAATAATAAAGCTGACAAACTGACATTTAACGAGCCAAAATGATTTTAAACAAAATTTAACATGATTTGTTTAATAAAAAGTTTTAAAGATTAAACAAAAATAGTATATTTGTATCGTTATGGAGGAAGATTGCTATGTTAATTCCATGCTATAACAAGTTTGTTTATTGGTTAGGTTGTTGGAAACGCACTATCTGAGGATGGTGCGTTTTTATTTGACCGCTCAACCCCAGTTGCTATCGGCTAAACTATTTTTTGGAAGATATTCCCACTAGATTGAATATATTTTTTACTTTTCCATGAATTACCTGCCCTTAAAGAGACAGGTTGCTCAAAGAACTATATATGTACAACTCAAAAATTTCTGGACTCGGATACTATGTTCCCGACAATGTGGTAACCAATGATGATCTGTCCAAAGTGATGGACACCAGTGACGAATGGATCCAAGAACGGACGGGAATCAAGGAAAGACGACATGTGGTCAAGGGAACCGATACCACCACATCCATGGGGGTAAAAGCTGCGGAAATTGCTATTGAAAGAGCCGGAATTGATAAGAACGATATAGATTTTATTGTTTTTGCAACCTTAAGCCCTGATTACTACTTCCCCGGCCCTGGGGTGCTGGTGCAAAGGGATTTGGGTATTAAAACCGTTGGTGCCCTGGATGTTAGGAACCAATGTTCCGGTTTTGTCTATGGGGTGTCCGTGGCAGATCAGTATATAAAGAGCGGGATGTATAAAAATGTGTTGGTCATCGGTTCGGAATTGCATTCCCACGGCCTGGATATGACCACTAGGGGCAGGGGGGTATCCGTTATTTTTGGAGATGGTGCAGGTGCTGCCGTACTTACGCGGGAGGAAGATACTTCAAAAGGAATTCTGTCATCCCATTTACACTCCGAAGGACAACATGCGGAAGAACTTTCATTGATTGCCCCTGGGATGGGCAAACGCTGGGTAACCGATATCATTGAAGACCAAAATCCGGAGGATACCTCGTACTTTCCATATATGAACGGCCAGTTTGTGTTCAAAAATGCCGTAGTACGATTTAGTGAAGTGATCATGGAGGGCCTGCAAAAGAACAATCTTGGTCCCCAGGACATTGATATGCTGGTTCCACACCAGGCCAATTTGCGAATATCACAATTTGTACAAAAGAAATTTGGCCTTTCCAATGACCAAGTCTTCAATAACATCATGAATTATGGTAACACCACTGCAGCTTCCATACCCATAGCGCTGACCGAGGCGTGGGAGCAAGGCAAGATTAAGGAAGGGGATGTTGTTGTATTGGCCGCTTTTGGAAGCGGTTTTACCTGGGGCAGTGTTATTATAAAATGGTAATATGGGGCGACAGCTACAGCAATTGACCCCACCCCTGATTGATTTTATTGAAAACCAAAAAATGTTCTTTGTGGCCACCGCTATGGAGCAAGGAACCATAAATCTCTCACCCAAAGGCCTGGATTCCCTTCGAATCTTAAATGAAAAAAGGGTCATTTGGCTGAACCTTACCGGAAGTGGGAACGAAACCGCAATCCATCTGAGTCACCATAACAGGATTACCATGATGTTCTGTGCTTTTGAAGGCGACCCCATCATTTTGAGATTATATGGGACGGCAACGACCCACGAGTTTGAAAGCAAGGGTTGGCAGGAACACATCGCAATGTTTCCGGATATTGCTGGGGGCAGACAGTTGGTTGATGTTCAAATTGACCGTGTGCAAACATCGTGTGGTATGGGCGTACCCGTAATGGAATACAAATCACAGCGCCAAGGCCTATTGGATTGGGCTGAAAAACAAGGGGAAGAAGGACTGAGGAAATACTGGCAAAAGAAAAATTCAAGCAGTATTGATGGGATGCCTTTGAAAAAATCATAAAAAGTAAACCCGAATTTCCATTGGAAATTCGGGTTTTAATGATAGACCTTGAAGACTAACCAACCAACACTCTGTCAAGGAATACCAAGATCATTTTATAAGATTCCGCCGCTGGATTGCTTGGTGTTGCTATCCCTTCGCTTACGTTGTTTGGCCCTGTATTTACCTCCACCAAACCTGTAAGACAATCCTGCATAAACGTTGTGACTTTCCCAATTGAACCCACCGGTTTGTACATATGGCCGCTGACCATCAAATTGGAACATCATACTGTTAAAGATGTCGTTGTAGTTAAGACTGATGGTACCCTTGCCCTGCGCAAAGCTGTATCTGGCCCCTATATTTACGAAGTACATGGGCTCTATGGTAAATTGAATGTTCTGGTTTTGACCCCTATAGAAACCGAATAGCTGCATGGTCAGTTTTTTGGTCACCGTAAAGCTATTGTTCATACGAAGGTTCCAGGCGGTGTTGTCCACTTCCACGTTTTCCACTAGAATGTCATTTTCGGTGGGGTCCGGACTATCTCCCACTAAACTTTCTGTGATACCACGGTTGGTTTGTGAATACAAATCAAAACTTCCGTTGATGCTCCACCATTTGGTGGGTTTGTAATTCACGGCCAGTTCAACACCATAGGCGTTGGTCTTGTCGAAATTGTCAAAGGTCAGGATCAACTTGTTGAAATCTAGTCGGTCCACGTACACGGCCCGGTTGATCTCGTCAGAAATGGTTCTGTAGAACACTCCGGTGGTTATGCTACCGTTTTTAATACGTTTGGTATAGTTTACCTCATAGGAATTGGTAAACTGGGGTACCAAGCTAGGGTTACCGAATGAAGAAATTAAGGGTGTTGCCCATTCCCTGATGGGATTTACCTGTTGCAGTCCAGGCCTATCCACCCTTCTGCTATAACTGACTTGAAGCTGATCTTTTTCATTGGGTCGGTACGTTAAGAACGCGGATGGGTAGATCTCCGTGTATTTATCGGTAAAGGCCCGTACTTGATTGGTATCCGCTTTTACTTCCACGTTCTCAATTCGTGCTCCTATTTGATAGGACCATTTTTCCCTGTTTTGGGCAAAGGTCACATAGGCCGAATAAATATCCATCTTATAGTCAAAGTCCGTACTAGGTGTGGGAATCAAATTGCCATCGGCATTAAAGGACAGTCCAGTTGAACTGTAATCCACATTGGTTTCAAAAATTCTGGATTCCAATCCCACCTCCAATTTGGAGATACTGTCCAGGGGATTCACGTAATCCAAGTTGGTGATGGTCTGGGTACGTTCCGTATCCACAAAATCCATATAATCCGGGAATAAACTGGCGCCAGTGGTCTTAAAGTCGGCATCCTGATCATTCTCAAATCTGTTGTGGTCAATTTCAAGCTCAATGTTGTGACCTTCTTTTTTAAAGTCCAGTTTGTAATCGAAGTTGTATTGTTCGCTTCTGTTATCGCTGTCGTCAGAAAATACTTGGGTCAAGTTTCTGGCAAGGTCGCTATTATAGATCACCGCAGTGGTGCCCAGCCCATTCCCTTCAAAGATGTTCTGATTGGTAAAAACGGAGATGGTGTTTTTGTCATTCAGATAAAAATCCACTCCAACCTTATACAAGTGCGACTTATTGTTGTTGAAAAAGTCAAAATCCTGAATGGAGTTTTCATCATCTCGGAAAATCAGACCGTCGTTCACGTATTTCCCAATGTTATTTCCGTAGTTGCCATAAAAGTTGAACTTTCCATTTCTGTAGTTCATATCTATGGAGCTATTGAACTTGGCCTCAATACCCTTGGTAAGCCCGGTGGTGACATTTCCATTGAACCCAACATTGGCGTTTTTGTGCAATACAATATTGATGATCCCACTCATTCCTTCCGGATTGTATTTAGCGGAAGGATTGGTAATCAACTCAATGGATTTAATGGATGTTGAGGGTATCTGTCGAAGTAATTGGGCCACGGGGACATTGGAAAGTTTTCCGTCCACCATTACCCTTACATTGCTGTTGCCTCGCATGGTGATGTCCCCGGTCTGGGAATCTACATTTACTGAAGGAATGTTGTTCATGATATCAGAGGCGGTGGCCCCGGCAGTAGTCAAGTCCTTTCCAACATTGATCACCTTTCTGTCCACCCTTTGCTCAATTGTGGTACGTTCGGCCACTACTTCCACCTCAGATAGTTCTTCAGTGGTCTCTTCCAGCCTTATGGTGCCCACGTTAACTTTCCTGTTTTTCTTGGTGATTACCAATTTCTGGGAATGGGTCTTGTAACCAATATATTGCACTTCCAGAATAAAAGAGCCTTCGGGCAGTTTCTTAATTTCAAAACTTCCATCTTCTGTGGTGATTCCACCAGTAATGGTCTCGGTGCCATCCTCAGACTTAACAACAATGGCAGCGTAGGCCACGGGCTCGTTCAAAGTTTGATCGATTACCGTACCGGAAATGGAACCTACAGGAGGTTCATTGTCATTGTTGGCACGTAAATTTTCAGGTAAAATGTTGCACAGCAATAGTGCAAAAAGAAAGATTACTCTTTTCATGAGTTGTTCGTTTTTGATTGATTGATGTTGATTACAAGACGATATGTGGCCTTTTATGTTACATATTTTATGGGGTTTAACATATTTTAACAGCGGTGGAATTGCTAAGGTGCTGTAAGGGAGGAGGTTTTGGAAAGACGAAAATTGCAATTTTTGGGAAAAGAAAAACCCTGACTTCCGATATGAACCGAAACGCCAGGGCTAAATACATTGATAAGCTATACTAAACACTAACCATTAACTATAAAAAAATACAGACTTACCAATGCTTAATTTTGTACGTACAATAGACGGGCTTTTTTCCGAATAGTTACAATTACTAAATCAGTTTAACACTTAAATTAACAAATGGTTAAGACACTCGTTTTTGGAGCTTCCCTAAATCCAAGCAGATATAGCAATCTTGCAATCCACAGATTGGTCGAAAACAATCATGAAACAATGGCTTTCGGGGTCAAGGAAGGAACAGTGTCCGAAGTACAAATTAAAACCAAGCTGGATGATTTTCAAAATGTTGACACCATTACTTTGTACCTAAACCCGGCCAGACAAAAGGAGTATTATCAAGACATACTGGATTTAAAGCCCAAACGGGTGATTTTTAATCCTGGAACAGAAAACCCCGAATTTGTTAAAATCCTCGAAGAGCATGGAATTATGGCGGAAAATTCCTGCACACTCGTATTATTGGCTACTGGGCAGTACTAGGAAGCTGTTCCTTTTTCTTGATCAACCACAATCCAAAAAAGGTCAATAACCCATTGAGGGGCAACAATTCATAACCCATAACATAGCCGCCAAGATATTCCGATGGAATATTGGCAATGGTCCAAATAATCCCCACGCTCAATGCACTAACAAGCCATACCCATTTGTCCTTTATTTGGTGCTTGGTCAAAATCCCAAAGGCAAAAAGCCCCAGTAAAGGACCATAAGTGTATCCGGCTACGGTGAGCAGACTATCGATAACATTACTGTTTAGAATGTATTTGAAGGCTATAATGACCAAGACGAGCATAACGCTCATTATTATATGTGTGCGTTTCCTGATGGATTTTTGGCGGGACTCTTCCTTTTTTTCCACTTCCAAAAAATCAACACAAAACGAAGTTGTCAAGGAGGTCAATGCACTATCCGCGCTGCTATATGCTGCTGCCACGAGCCCAAGCATAAAGGTTACCGAAAGGGTTATCCCCAGACCACTGTTCAGCGCTACTTCTGGAAACAAAAGGTCGGATTTAGGTTCGCCGTCCATTAGCGGTATGGAAATGCCGTTTTTGCCTGCATAAATGAATAAGAGGGCACCCAACAACATGAATAAAAAAGTAACCCCAACCAAAACCAAACTGAAGGAGACCATGTTTTTCTGGGCATCTTTCAAGGACTTGCAGGTTAGGTTCTTTTGCATCATATCTTGATCCAAACCGGTCATACAAATGGTCACGAACATGCCCCCGATAAAGGACTTTACAAAGTGGTTTCTGTCCAAGAAACTCTCGGTAAACAGGAATTTGTCGTACACTTTAAGTTCCTCTGAAACCAAAAACTCGCCAAAACTCCAATCCAGTTCCCTGTTGATCAAGATGATGGAGAGCACCACAGCCAGTATCATAAAGAGGGTCTGTAAGGTATCGGTCCATACAATGGTTTTGATACCACCTCGGTTGGTATAGATCCAAATCAAAAGTATGGAGATGATTACTGTAAACTCGAACCTCACCCCTAGGTCGTCAAAAACAAATTGCTGTAATACGATTGCTACCAAATACAACCTAAAAGCAGCGCCCAAAACCCTGGAAATAAAGAAAAAGAATGCCCCTGTCTTGTGACTTACCGTACCAAACCGGTCCAGAAGATATTCGTAAATGGAGGTCAGGTTCATTTTATAGTATAAGGGCAAGAGTACATAGGCTACCACAAAATAACCGAACAAATACCCCAAAACCACCTGCATATACCCAAATTGGGAAGCTTCAATCCAACCAGGTACCGATATAAAGGTTACGCCAGACAGTGAGGCACCCACCATACCAAAGGCCACCAAGTACCAGGGCGATTGTTTTCCTGCCTTAAAAAAATCGGAATTGCTGTCGTTTTTTCCAGTAAAATAAGAAATGGCCATCAGCACCATGAAATAGGCGCCAACAAGCAAGAGAATCTGTAGTGCGGACATATGCGGGATTTGAATTGCAAAGTACAAAAGTAATTTGGTAACCGTAAAATCGTAATTTTGTGGGATAGTTAAAACTATGGAATTTTCGTCTAAGCTATTGGAAAATGCCGTGTATGAGATGTCGCAATTGCCCGGCATTGGAAAACGGACCGCACTCCGGTTGGTGCTACACCTGCTTAAACAGCCCGAAGAACGTACACAGCTGTTGACCGAGGCACTGTCCAAGCTTAAAAACCAGGTGAACTTTTGCAAAAAATGCCATAATATTTCTGATACCGAAGTGTGTGCTATTTGCAGCAATCCGAAGCGGGACGAAAGTTTGGTTTGCGTAGTGGAGGACATCCGGGATGTCATGGCCATTGAAAATACCTCCCAATACAACGGATTGTATCATGTTTTGGGTGGGAAAATATCACCCATGGAAGGGGTTGGTCCACAGGATTTGAACATTGTACCATTGATCAATAGGGTAAGACAGGGGGAGGTTAAGGAGTTGATTTTTGCATTGAGCTCCACTATGGAGGGAGATACCACCAATTTTTACATTTACAAGCAGTTGGAAGGGCTGGATGTGGCCACATCCACCATTGCACGGGGTATTTCTGTTGGGGATGAACTGGAATATGCAGATGAGGTTACCTTGGGCCGAAGTATCTTGAACCGAATTCCTTTTGAGAGCTCGATCAAGGCAACTTGACCAAGCAATAATGATGCATAAAAATTAAGAAAAACCGGATTTCTTTAGTATTTTTGCAAAATATAAGTCGATATCACATCGTTAAATAAGAATATGTCAAAATTTGAATTGAAATTACCGCAGATGGGAGAAAGTGTTGCCGAGGCAACATTGACCACTTGGTTGAAGGAAGTTGGCGATACCATTGAATTGGATGAGGCAGTTTTTGAAATTGCCACGGACAAGGTAGATTCCGAAGTTCCCAGTGAGGTGGAAGGCGTGTTGCTGGAAAAGCGGTTCAATGTGGACGATGTGATCAAAGTTGGCGAAGTAGTGGCGGTCATCCAAACAGACCAGGAGGTAGAACCGGCATCCAATGGATTGGATTCGATGGAAACTGAAGAAGTTGTGGAGGTGCCCGTGGCTGAACTTGAAGAACAAATCACCCAAATTCAGGAATCGGTCTCAGCGGCAGCACCCAATTTTGGGGAGTCCCAAAGATTTTATTCCCCTTTAGTAAGGAATATTGCCAAGGAAGAAGGTATTTCCATGGACGAATTGGAAGCCATAATTGGTACCGGGAAAGAAGGAAGGGTCACCAAGAACGATATCATGGCTTTTTTGGAGCATAGGACCTCCAATGGCAGCACCGTTAAGGTGGATGCGCCAAAACCCCAGGAAAATCTGCCTGCCAAGCCGGAACCTGCTCCGACAAAGACACCGGCAGCTCCTGTAGCTGTTTCTGATGGAGATGAAATTGTTCCCCTGACCAGAATGGGCAAATTGATTGCCCACCATATGGTGGAAAGTATTTCAACCTCGGCCCATGTTCAGAGCTTTGTGGAAGTGGATGTCACCAATGTGGTCAACTGGAGGAACAAAATGAAGGATGCATTCCAAAAAAGGGAAGGGGAAAAGCTCACATTTACCCCAATTTTTATGGAAGCAGTGGCCATGGCCCTCAAAAAATACCCAATGATGAATGTTTCCTTGGATGGGGATAAGGTCATCAAAAAGAAAAACATCAACCTGGGCATGGCGGCCGCCTTGCCAGATGGCAACCTGATTGTTCCTGTAATAAAAAATGCCGATCAGCTTAATTTGGTGGGAATGGCCAAAACGGTTAATGATTTGGCCAATCGGGCCCGAAACAATCAATTAAAACCAGATGAGGTTCAGGACGGTACCTATACCGTAACCAATGTAGGCTCATTTGGGAGCATTTTCGGAACCCCGATCATCAACCAGCCCCAAGTGGGTATCCTGGCACTGGGGGCGATCAGAAAAATGCCTTCCGTAATTGAAACCGATCAAGGGGAATATATCGGAATACGTAGCAAGATGTTCCTTTCCCATAGTTATGACCACAGGGTGGTAAATGGCGCATTGGGCGGTATGTTTGTGAAGACTGTGGCCGATTATTTGGAAGCTTGGGACATCAATCGCGAAATCTAGTCGATAATTTCACCTGATTTCATTTCACTATGCGTATTTTAGGGGTTGAATAAATTCATCAATCCATGAAATATATTTTACCCCTTGCCATAGGGTTTCTTCTTTTGTGCAGCTTGCCCATGAATGCCCAGGATGTATCCGCCTATCAGAAAAAACACTTCGTAAAAGACGGGGACAGCCTTCCATATCGGTTATTACTGCCCAAGGACTTTGACGCTTCCAAAAAATACCCGCTAGTACTCTTTTTACATGGTTCGGGAGAACGGGGCAACAACAATGAGGCCCAATTGGTGCATGGCTCCAGCTTGTTTTTGAAGGACGATGTTCGTAATAATTATCAGGCCATAGTGGTCTTCCCACAATGCGCGGCCAATAGCTCTTGGTCGAGATTGGACACCAAAGGGGATTTTGAAAATCGGGAATTTATCTTTTTTGAGGATGCAGAGCCCACAAAGGATATGGTGCTTCTGGAGGGGCTATTGAAAGACCTGAGGAAAAAGTACAAACTGGATAAAAACCGATTGTATGTTGGTGGTCTGTCCATGGGGGGCATGGGAACCTTTGAATTGGTTCGTAGAAATCCCAAAATGTTTGCAGCCGCATTTCCCATTTGTGGTGGGGCCCATCCCAATATAAGTAAGAAACTGTCCAAGCCCCATTGGTGGGTTTTCCATGGGGATGCGGACAAAGTGGTACCGGAAAAATATTCGGCTGAAATGGTGAAGGCCATGCAAGCCGCCGGGGTAGAGGTGAAGTATACGGTATATCCCGGAGTGGGTCACAATAGTTGGGACAACACCTTCGCCGAGCCGGAACTATTGAGCTGGCTGTTCTCAAAATCCAAATAAAACCTACATATGCAACTACAATTAACAAAGCCCATCTGCTTTTTCGATTTGGAAACCACTGGCATTAACGTGGCCAAGGACCGGATTGTGGAAATTTCCATCCTTAAGGTGTTTCCAAATGGGAACAAGGAGAGCAAAACTTGGTTGGTGAACCCAGAAATGCCCATCCCGGAGGAGGTGGTTGCGGTTCACGGTATTTCCAATGAAAAAGTGGCCAACGAACCCACATTTAAACAATTGTCCAAGGAAATTTACAAGATGATCAAGGACAGTGACCTTGCAGGATTCAATTCTGACAGGTTCGACATCCCCCTGCTTGCTGAGGAAATGCTGCGGGCCGATGTTGATTTTGATATGAAAAACATGGTCTCCGTAGATGTACAGACCATTTTCCATAAAATGGAAAAAAGGACCCTGGCGGCAGCATATAAATTTTACTGCGACAAGGATTTGGAAGATGCCCACAGTGCGGCAGCCGATACCATGGCCACCTATGAGGTGCTATTGGCTCAATTGGAACGGTACCCGGAATTGGAGAACAACGTAAAAAAGCTTTCAGAGTTTACCACACGGAAACAGTCGTTGGACTTTGCGGGTTTCATAGGTTTGGATGACCAAAAAAGACCCATATTTTCCTTTGGTAAGCACAAGGGGAAGACTGTGGATGAGGTAATGGAATCCGAACCCGGCTATTTTGGTTGGATACTGAATGCGGATTTTCCGCTGTATACCAAAAAAGTACTTACCCAGATAAAGCTGAGCAAGCTGAACAACAAACTGTCTTAATAAATATCCAGAGCACATGAAGCTGATCTGCATCGGAAGGAACTATGCCGCGCATATAGATGAGTTGAACAATGAACGCCCAGACGAACCGGTGGTTTTTATAAAACCGGATTCCGCCATTTTACCCAAGGAGCAGGATTTTTATATCCCGGAATTTTCAAACGATATCCACTATGAAGTGGAGGTCTTGGTAAAGATCAAAAAAGTGGGCAAGCATATCGCTAAGGAATTCGCGCACAATTATTACGATGAAATAGGACTTGGCATCGACTTCACGGCACGTGACCTTCAATCACGATTAAAATCAAAAGGATTGCCCTGGGAAAAAGCAAAGGGATTTGATGGGTCGGCTATAGTTGGTAAGTGGACACCTAAAAATAAGTACGAAAATATTGACAACATAAAATTTTCCCTCTTAAAGAACGGAGAGCATGTACAAAATGGCAATACCGCCTTGATGCTGTGGAAAGTAGATGAACTTATTGCACATGTTTCCACCTATTTTATGTTAAAAAAGGGCGATATTCTGTTTACGGGGACCCCTGCCGGGGTTGGTAAAGTAAGCCCAAATGATTACCTTGTAGGTACGCTTGAAGGAGAGCAGCTGTTTGAAATTAATGTGAAATAATGATTTACAACCTCGACAAGATCAATGAAATGGCGGAAGGTGACCAAGACTTTGTGATTTCCGTAATTTCTGTCTTTTTGGAAGAAGTTCCCGTTGATTTGGAAGATTTGGAAAAGGCCATTGCCGCCCGGGACTATGAAAATGTTTACAAGTTGGCACACAAAATAAAGCCCAATGTGGATTTGTTGGGCATGGAACAAACCCGCGCCACAGCCTTGGAAATTGAAACTTTGGGAAAAAACACTGCCAGTATGGACGACATTGAGCAAAAATTTCCCCTTCTTAAAAAGGATGTTCTCCAAGTGGTTTCCGAACTTCAAAAAGACTTTGACCTATAAATGCAGGCTGAGATCATTACCATTGGGGATGAGATCCTCATTGGCCAGATTGTGGATTCCAATTCCGCCTTCATTTCCAAAGAACTTAACAAGATTGGTGTTTCCGTGTATGAAATCACCTCGATTCAGGATGACCGGGAGCATATACTCCATACCTTAGGGATTGCTGAAAAACGCTCCCAGTTGGTAATCATGACCGGTGGCCTTGGCCCTACCAAAGACGATATCACCAAGCATACCCTATGTGAATTTTTGGGAGACCATTTGGTACAGGACGATGAGGTACTTAGGAACGTTGAGCAACTGTTCGCCAAATATTTCTCCACGCCCATATCCGACCTCAATAGACAACAAGCCCTTGTTCCATCAACGGCAACGGTATTGCAAAACCCGAACGGTACTGCACCGGGACTTTGGATGAAAAAAGGGAACACGATTTTTGTGTCGCTGCCAGGGGTGCCTTTTGAGATGAAGCATTTGATCAGCAGCTTGGTAATTCCCAAGATCATTGAGGCCTTTGAGCGTCCGCACATTTTTCATAAGACCATTATTACCTATGGCATGGGAGAGAGTGCCCTTGCCGATACCATTGAGGAATGGGAAGATAACTTACCTCCATTTGTAAAATTGGCCTACTTGCCCAACTTGGGTAAAGTCAGACTTCGTCTCACGGCAAAGGGGACCGATATGGACACCCTCGTGAAAACTGTGGATGAAGAGGTTAAAAAATTATACGGACTTATTGGCGATATCATCTATGGAGAAGAAGATGGGGATTCTTTGGAACAGCAAATAGGAAAGGTCTTGACCAAAAAACAATTAACGTTGGCCACAGCCGAAAGCTTTACCGGAGGAAAAATTGCCGAAAAAATCACCGCTGTCCCAGGGGCATCGGCCTATTTTAAAGGGAGTATTGTGAGTTATGCCACTGAAACCAAAATAAAGACCTTGGGAGTGCCCCAGGAGTTGGTGGAAGAACATTCCGTGGTAAGTGAACAGGTAGCCATTGCCATGGCCAACAATGTCAAGAAACTTTTGGCAACCGATTTTGCCATTGCCACCACAGGTAATGCAGGTCCAAGCAAAGGGGATTCCGATGCGGAAGTGGGCACGGTCTATATTGCAATCAGCACACCAGAACGTACTTTTGCCCAAGAATTTATGATCGGTAAAAACCGGGAGCGTATCGTCAATCGCTCAGTAAATAGAGCCTTTGAAATGCTTTGGAAAGAAATTTTAAATTTCTGAAAAAGAATTTTGTGCGTCCCATATAAAAGGCATAAATTTGCAGCCTCAATAAAATCACTCAAAAGTTAGGGCGATGTCTAAAGTTTGTGAAGTTACAGGTAAAAAAGTGATGTTTGGAAACAATGTTTCCTTTTCCATCAATAAAACCAAGAGAAGATTTGATGTAAATATTTCCAAAAAGAAGTTTTACATCCCTGAAGAAGATCGTTGGGTAACCCTAAATGTATCCTCCAGGGGATTAAAGATCATCAACAAAAAAGGAATCTCTGCGGTTTTGAAGGAAATCAATTCCAAAAAGTAGGTTGACAAGATTTTAAGTACAAGACAATGGCAAAGAAAGGAAATAGAATTCAGGTTATTTTAGAGTGTACAGAGCACAAGGACTCTGGTATGCCAGGTACTTCCAGGTACATTACCACCAAGAACAAAAAGAACACGCCAGACAGAATGGAGATCAAGAAATTCAATCCCATTCTCAAGCGTATGACCATTCATAAAGAAATTAAGTAATTCGGATTTTAATCCTTTAAAGTCCAATAAGATATATAAGCCATGGCAAAGAAAACAGTAGCAACCCTTCAGTCATCATCCAAAAGATTGACCAAGGCCATTAAAATGGTTAAATCTCCAAAAACAGGAGCCTACATTTTTGTGGAGTCCGTTATGGCACCAGAATTGGTCAACGATTGGCTGAACAAGAAGTAAGCATACAGAAATGAATGTGAAAAGCCGCTTATAGCGGCTTTTTTTATGCCCTTACTTTCCTATCTTTGAAGCTTGATGACGAACGCATATGAGCCTTTTTAAGAACATATTTTCCTCGGATAAAAAAGAGACCTTGGACAAGGGCCTCGAAAAATCAAAAACCAGCTTCTTCGGAAAACTTGGTAAAGCTGTGGCTGGAAAATCCAAAGTGGATGATGAGGTATTGGATAATCTGGAGGAAGTATTGGTAACCTCAGATGTAGGTGTAGATACCACCCTTAAGATCATAGACCGCATAGAAGAGCGGGTATCCCGTGATAAATATTTAGGTACCGAAGAACTCAACACCATCCTAAGGGAGGAGATAGCTGGACTTTTATCGGAAACCCATGTTGGGGAAGATACCGATTTTGTGGTGCCTTCCAACAACAGGCCCCATGTGATCATGGTGGTGGGTGTAAATGGTGTGGGAAAGACCACGACCATTGGCAAATTGGCACATCAATTTAAAAAACAGGGACTGAAAGTGGTCCTTGGTGCCGCTGATACGTTTAGGGCTGCCGCAATTGACCAATTACAGGTGTGGGCAGATCGGGTAGAAATCCCCATTGTTAGGCAAAATATGGGTAGTGATCCCGCTTCTGTTGCCTTCGATACCCTCAATTCCGCTGTTGCAGACAACGCTGACGTGGTGCTTATCGATACTGCTGGACGTCTTCACAATAAGATTAACCTTATGAACGAGTTGTCCAAGGTAAAACGGGTGATGCAAAAAGTGGTGCCAGATGCTCCGCATGACGTACTGCTTGTACTGGACGGCTCAACAGGACAAAATGCCTTTGAACAGGCCAAACAATTTACCAAAGCCACGGAAGTAACAAGCTTGGCCGTTACCAAATTGGACGGGACAGCCAAAGGAGGGGTGGTTATCGGAATTTCCGATCAGTTTCAGATTCCAGTAAAATATATTGGCGTAGGCGAAGGAATTGATGATCTTCAGGTGTTCAACAAATATGAGTTTGTGGATTCTTTCTTTAAGATGTAATCCTAGCTAAATTCCTTACTCCGTACTAGTCAAATATTCCCTAATTTAGGAGGCCTAGTACATATCCATGGGGAGAATACATCTATTTGAATTTGAGGACCAAAAATGGTTCCCTTCATTATTACGCGATTACGGCACGGACTTTCTTCAATTTTTATCCAACAAAACCAATCTGTACCAACCGATAGTACCCATTCTTTCAGAAGCTATCAATGATTATGGAACCCCTAAAATATTGGATTTGGGCTCGGGAGGAGGTGGAGGTCTCATTAGGTTGAACCAAGAGCTGCTCAAGATAATTCCAGACCTGAAGATCACCCTAACAGATTATTATCCCAATCTAAGGGCTTTTGCATATACCAAGGAAAAGGCCAACAATTTTGAATACCTAAGCGAACCCGTTGATGCCCGTGATGTACCTGATACTTTAGGAGGTTTCCGGACCCAGTTTTTGTCCTTTCACCATTTTAAGGCCAAAGACGCCCTTCAAATTCTCCAAAATGCTGTGGACAGCAACAGTCCCATTGCCATTTTTGAGGCTCAGGAACGCAGTGTTCCCAGTATCTTGGCCATGGTGTTTTCCCCAATATCAGTTTTGTTGACCACTCCTTTTATTAGACCATTTAAATTAGGCCGGATAATCTTCACCTACCTAATCCCCATAGTGCCCTTATTTGTACTCTGGGATGGTGTGGTCTCCTCGCTAAGGACCTATTCCGTAAAGGAAATGCAGGATTTGGTGGATCAACTGCACCAAAAAGAAAAATTTGATTGGGAAATCAAGCGAATCAAATCCGGGCCCGGGGTTATTTTATATCTTTTGGGTAAGCCTAAACGTCAATAAGCCCTCATGTGCATGAAAAACACAATTCTCCTTTTCCTCGCTATCCTACTTTGGAATTGTAACCAACCCAAAAGAGAATCGCCCGAACATACGCGGCAGGTCATAAAAATAGCCTGCGTAGGCAATAGTATCACCTATGGTGCGGGCATGGTGAACCGGGAGAAAAATGCATATCCAGTACAATTACAACAAATGTTGGGCAAAGGTTATGAGGTGCAAAATTTTGGGGTTAGCGGGCGAACCCTTCTTAAAAAAGGGGATTTACCCTATTGGGATACAGAAGCGTATCAAGATGCTATTGATTTTGGGGCGGATATCGTATTCATAAAACTGGGCACCAATGATTCCAAGCAGCAAAATAGAATCCATTTGGATGAATTTGAGTCGGATTACAAGGATTTGATCAAGAACTTCAAGGCGAACAACACGGATGTACGCATCATTTTGTTGCAGCCCATACCGTCATTTTTGCAGGATAGTACCAGTATTTGGAATCCGGTCATAAAAAACAAGATCATTCCCAAAACCCAACAGGTGGCCCAAGATTTGGGATTGGAGACTATTGATCTATACCAGTTGTTTGTAGACAAACCCCAATGGGTACCGGACAAGATACATCCCTCTTCATTGGGAGCAACCCTTATGGCGAAACGGGCCTATGAAGCAATCAAACAAGAGTCGTCTGAGTTCAATTTGATGACGGCGTTAGGAGTTGGCGATGCTGAAAAATCCAGTTTTTATGGGTTCGACCAGTACGATTTTGAACATGCCGGACTGCAATTGAAAGTGGTTAGTCCCAAACAACCCCAGTTGGGCAAACCCTGGATATGGCGTGCCCGCTTTTTTGGACATGAGCCCCAAACAGATATTGCATTGTTGGAACGAGGTTTTCATGTGGTATACTGCGATGTGGCAGCTTTATTTGGAAATGAGGAGGCAGTTGAGCGCTGGAACAAATGTTACAGCTTAATGACCACGGCCGGACTTCATACAAAACCGGTTTTGGAAGGGATGAGTCGAGGTGGTTTGATCATATATAATTGGGCCGCGGAAAATCCGGATAAAGTAGCCTGCATTTATGCAGATGCCCCAGTTCTGGATGCCAAAAGTTGGCCAGGAGGGTTTGGGACCGGCAAGGGAAGCAGCAGTGATTGGGAATTGGTGAAGGAACGCTATGGACTTAGCTCGGATGAGCTGCCGGCAGATTTTAAGGGTTGGCCCATCCATAAAGTGAATCAATTGTCCCAAGCAGGGATTCCTATGATTCATGTATGCGGTAATTCGGACAAAGTGGTTCCCGTTGATGAGAATACCGGCAAATTTGCGTTTGAACTGAAAAGGCATGGAGCGGTGATAAAGACCATTTACAAAGATGGCGTGGGACATCATCCCCATAGTTTGGCAAACCCCACGGAAATTGTCGATTTTGTTTTAAGGGCCACAGGATATAAAACCAATTTTGCCACCATTGCCGCCCCAGCATCAGAATATCGCTCTGCAGCAGGTTGGGCAGAAAATAAGGATTGGTGGGCCCAGGCACATCAAATTGATTCCCTTTGCCAAAATACAAATGATGTGGATTTGTTACTTATCGGGAATTCCATTACCCAAGGTTGGGGCGGACCACGCTCTTGGGTGACCTATAAACCTGGCCAACAAAGTGCGGACACCCATTTTAAGGGCTTAAAATGGATAGGAGCCGGTATTTCAGGGGATAGAACCCAGCATATTGCCTGGAGATTGGAAAACGGAAGTTATGGCACTTGCAATCCCAAGATGGTAAGTTTGGCCATTGGCGTGAACAATTTTCCAGATGATTCCGTGGAGGAGATTGTAGATGGTCTCCAAAATATCCTACGGATAACACAAACAGAGTTTCCCAACGCGGAGATATTGTTTTTTGGGCCATTGCCCACCGGTTTAGATCCTTCATCCGAGCGAAGACAGAAATATAGGAAGGTACATGCACTTTTGGAAAAGCTGGAGTATGCAGACCAAGTGCACTACCACAATTTGGAATCGTATTTCAGTGAGGAGGATGGAAGTTTAAAAAAAGATGAACTGAGTCCGGACGGGATCCATCTACAATCTGCTGGCTATGAAAGCTGGGCCAAGTATATCCGTCAAGAATTTGATAAGATCAACCAAAACTAAAACCCATACAATGAAAAGAATTCTCCTACCCCTGTTACTACTACTGGCCCATCTCGGCTTTGCCAAAATTTGGACACCCTCCATCATTTCTGATAATATGGTGTTACAACAGCAATCAACGGTCACCATTTGGGGCTGGACTACTTCCACAGGGGAAACCCTGACCATCACCGGCTCATGGAATAACGAAGGGGTGACTGCAAAGGCGCATCAAGGAGTGTGGTCGGCCCAATTGCAAACCCCAACCGCAGGCGGACCGTTTACCCTGACCATAGAAGGTCATGAGAAACTGCTTATTTCCAATGTGTTGATTGGTGAAGTATGGATTGCCTCGGGTCAGTCCAATATGCAGTGGACCCCGAATATGGGTCTGGACAATTCGGAAGAGGAAATCCAAAATTCAAATTATCCAGAAATCCGATTCTTCCAGGTACCCCAGCGCAAATCAAGTTCACCCCAAGATGACACCCCTGGCGAATGGTCCGCAAGTTCCCCGGAAACCATGCAAAACTTCAGCTCTGTGGCATATTTCTTTGGACGAAAACTCCACAAAAATCTATCGGTACCCGTTGGTTTGATCAGCTCTAATTGGGGAGGAACCCCAGTGGAAGTATGGATACCCGAAGCATTGATCCAAAAGGATAAGGAACTTGCCCATGCAGCCAAACAATTATCCGAATTTGAATGGTGGCCAAAAAATCCGGCGGAGACCTACAACGCCATGATCCATCCCTTGGTCAACTACAACATTGCCGGTGCAATTTGGTACCAGGGCGAATCCAATCGCGTAAATGCCCATTCGTATTATAAATCGTTTCCCCTGCTGATCAGTTCATGGCGGGAGCTTTGGCAAAAGGATTTTCCATTTTATTTTGCCCAAATTGCTCCATTTACCTACGAAAAAGACAAGAAGGACATAAAGGCGGCCGTAGTTAGAGATGCCCAATTGCAGACCATGCTTTCCGTTCCACAAACTGGAATGGCCGTTACCAATGATATTGGAAACCTGACCGATATCCACCCTACCAACAAGCAGGAAGTAGGGAGAAGGTTGGCGCTTTGGGCCCTGGCCAAAACTTATGGGGTTAAAGATGTTACTTTCAGTGGACCTGTGTACCGCAGCATGGAAATCAAGAAAAACAAGATTGTTCTATCTTTTGATCATGCTGCCGATGGCATCACGGCCAAAGGAAAAACACTGAACGAGTTTTATGTAGCCGGAGCGGACAAACAATTCCATTTGGCCAAGGCCAAGATCCAGGGAAATACGATAGTAGTTTCCTCTTCCCAGGTTAAAAAGCCCGTAGCTGTCCGATTTGCATTTTACGACAAGGCACTACCCAATTTATTTAACTCGGCAGGGTTGCCCGCCTCCGCTTTTAGGACGGACGATTGGGATATTAGTTTGGACTGATTACAATTTTTCGATATGGTGATTCGGATAATATGCTTTACGATCTTGATGTTTTCCTGTTTTGGGTATGGCCAAATCAATCATCCCAAAGCTAGTCCGTTGGCCGTAGTGGAACAGCATGTTGGTCTGACCAAGATAACAGTTCGGTACTCTAGGCCTGCCGTAAAAGGGAGGCACATTTTTGGCACTAGACAGGATGGAATGCCGGGATTGGTTCCCAATGGACGTATTTGGCGGGTTGGTGCGAATGAGAGCACCAAGATTACCGTGGATAAGGATGTTAATGTTATGGGGCATAATCTTCCCGAAGGCACCTATGCACTTTACGCATTTCCCAACGAAAAAACCTTGGAAATTGCCTTCCACACCAACACTGGACACTGGGGAGATGGAAGGGACAACTATAATCCCAAGGAAGATCTATTCCGAATTAGGGTACTTCCCCAACATCTTATGGAACATCAGGAAAACTTTTTGATCACCTTCGATTCCATCAACCATAATTCTGCTAAAATGAGTCTTCTTTGGGCCAATACAAGAGTACAAATACCATTTGAGGTGGATACTGCGGCACAAATGGAGCAGGAAATAGCACATCAGATAAACACTAATCCATCAGCATTGACCTATTATGAGGCTGCGCGATATCTCCAAGAGCAGGACAAGGAAATGGGTAGGGCCTTGGACTACCTGAACAAAGCCTTGGAGCTTGGAGGTGACACCTACTATTTCCACAGGGTAAAATCCCTTGTTGAAGCACGGATGGGAGACTACAGGTCGGCCATTGCATCCGCCAAAAAGTCGATGGCCATTGCGGATAGTCTTGGCAAGGATGAATTTGTTAGGATGAACGAAAAAAACATCATCGCATGGAAAAAATTGCTAGAGTGAAAAATTCAAACATATATGGGCGGGCAACATTATTGACCCTCTTAATGGCAATCATGGTTCTTTTGCAATCCTGTCAGTTCTTGGAGAAAAAGGAAGTTCAGCAGGGGGAAGAGGACACTATAGAAGGAATTGACAAGGAAACCACAAAAGAAGAAAAGGAACAGCCGCTTTGGAAACCTTATAATGATGCTGCGGAGGTTGCCCAAAACGCCAATCATGAAAAAGAGCGAATGCGATATAAATTCATCCAATCCAAAGTATTGGACAAAAATGAGGTGTTTGGGCCATTGCATTCCAATGTCGCGACATTCCCGGTGGAAAGGTACAAGGTCATGAAACCTTTGATCTTGGAGCAGGATATTCCCACCATACAGGGGCATATTGCCGAGGGTAAATTTACTTATGTGGACCTGGTGCTGTTCTACCTGCACAGGATTTACAAATACGAACTTGCGAATGGGACTACATTGAACACCATAATTTCATTAAACCCCAACGTTTTGGATGAGGCAAGGTCGTTGGATAAAAATGCAAAGGGGCATCATCCCATCTACGGAATGCCCATCCTTTTAAAGGACAACATTGGTGCAGAGGACATGAATACCACCGCAGGGGCTATTGCCTTACAGCATAATAGAACCAGGGATGCCTTTATTACCCAACGTTTGAAGGCAAATGGCGCTTTGATTTTGGGCAAGGTAAATTTGAGTGAATGGGCCAATTTTATTTGCGAATGCCCCAATGGTCAGAGTGCGGTAGGTGGCCAGACTTTGAACCCGTATGGGAGGCGCATTTTTGATACTGGGGGGTCTAGTGCCGGAAGTGGAACTTCCACTGCGGCAAATTATGCGGTGGCCGCCGTGGGAACAGAGACATCAGGTTCCATCTTATCCCCGTCGGGACAAAATTCAGTGGTGGGGATGAAACCCACGGTGGGCTTGTTGAGCAGAACGGGGATAGTTCCTATCTCAAGTACCTTGGATACCCCAGGGCCAATGACTAAAAACGTGATTGACAATGGCATTGTTTTGGACGCTATGCGGGGATTTGATGAAGCGGATGATAAGTCGGTACAGGCCAATTGGAAAGATGGGTGGTATGCCGAAGTCACTTCCCTTAAAGGGAAGCGTTTTGGGGTGTTCAAGAATTATATGAAAAGTGATTCGATTTATAGGGCCACCATGGAAAAATTAAAATCAGCAGGGGCCATTATCATTGAATTTGAACCCCCGGAAGTGGATTTCAATGGCTTTTTGTCCATTTTGAACATCGATATGAAAAATGATTTGCCGGCATATATTGAGGCTTTGGTAGAAAACAAGGCTGAGGTTCCCATTTCCAGTGTGCAGGATGCGGTACAATTTAATCTCCAGGACAGTTTGGTGAGAATCCCCTATGGTCAGGCCAGGTTTGACGGCATTTTGGCGGATACCACCTCGGCTGCTGGACTTTTGGAACTCAAAAAGAGATTAAAGGCCAGTGGACGCACTTATTTTAATGTGCCGATGAATGAGCACGATTTGGACGCCATCCTGTCCATAAACAACTACGACGCCGGGGCGGCAGCTGCAGCCGAATATCCGGCACTAACGATTCCCATGGGATATAAAACATCAGGAGAACCCGTCAATCTGACTTTTATTGCCAAGCAATTCCAGGAAGGGAAGCTTTACAGCTTGGGCGCAGCATTCGAATCATTGACGCAAGCACGTAAAATGCCTTCAGGTTATACGGATTAAAACAAATCGCGAATTGTGTCACGTTTTTAAACGTTGTTTTGTCATTAGTGTATGGAGGATTATCAAAACAAGCTTTTTCCTTACGCATACAACATTCTTGGCTCATCTGATGATGCCAAAGATGCGGTTCAGGAAATATTGGCAAAATTTCACGAAGTACCCAAGACGACCGTTCAAAATGAGATGGGTTATCTTATACGGTCCGTTGTCAACGAATCCATAAATCTCAAAAAAAAGCGGCAAAGGGCGTTATTGGGCCAGATGTGGCTTCCGGAGCCTGTGACTACCGAACAAACGGACGATTCCATTGACAGTTCCGTAATCATTTCCTACTCTTTGATGGTGCTTTTGGAAAAATTATCCACCAAGGAGCGCGCCGTGTTTATCCTGAAAGAGGCGTTCGATTATTCCCATAAGGAAATTGGTGTTGTTTTAGACTTTTCCATAGAAAACTCGCGAAAACTGCTAAGCAGGGCCCGCACAAAATTGGAGGCCTATAAAAAACACAACGAACTAGGCGGTTCGTCCGCGGTTTCCAATGAATATATGCAGCTTTATGTGGACAGTATTAGAAATGGAGATGTCAAAATTCTCGAAAAAATGTTGTCGGAAGAAGTAGTATTGGCCGCCGATGGAGGAGGGGAGATCAAGGTGGTCAGGGAATTGACCCGCGGACTTAAGGCCGCGGTCAAGCTATTACTGTATGTGTTTCAGACCTTTCAAGTTCAAAATACGATAAAAGTGGGCCAAGTCAACCATCAGCCCGCCTTGCTTTACTATCAGGATGGGGTCCTTGTCAATTGCCAAATTTTCCAAATAAGCAACGACAAAATTGTTCGGATATATGCCCAATTGGCCCCTAAAAAACTGAAGGTACTAGGAAAGGCCTATAATCCATAAAATCAGAATGTATATGAGTAGAGAACAAATTGGCTCAGGATCATCTTTTGAGCAACAAATCGGTTATTCGCGTGCTATTGTGGACGGAAGATGGGTATTTGTATCTGGTACCACAGGATTTAACTACCGGGACATGACCATTTCAGAAGATGTGGTGAAACAGACAAGACAATGCATGAGGAACATTGAAATGGCCTTGGAAAAAGCCAATTCCGGCATACAGGACGTGGTTAGGGTGATGTACATTTTACCAGATGCCAACCAATTTGAATCCTGCTGGCCCGTGCTACGAGAGTATTTTGGAGAAGTTCGTCCCGCGGCTACCATGATTTCGGCCGGTTTGTCAGATCCAAGAATGAAGATTGAGATTCAAGTTACCGCATTAAAACAAGAATAAGAGTTGTTTTGGGAGCAATGTCACGTTTTCCATTTGGTTTTTGTCTTATACCTATAAAACACAAAAACATGAAAACATTATTGCGAATTGATAGCAGTCCCAGGAGGATTGGCTCCCATTCCAGGGAAATGGCGGATTACTTTGAGGCCACATGGAAAACCGAAAACCCCAAAGGAAAGGTCATACACCGGGATTTGGAAGCTGTACAGATGCCCCATATTGGTAACAGAACCATTGAAGGTTTCCACGTAGCACCTCATGAGGCCAATGCAGAACAACAAAATGCGGTTCAACTATCCAATCAATTGATTGGGGAATTGAAGAAGGCCGATGAGATTTTGGTGAGCAGTCCCCTGTACAACCTCAATGTACCATCCAGTTTAAAGGCATATTTGGACCATGTGGTAAGGGCAGGACACACATTTGGGGTGGATAAGCGCGGTTACCACGGGTTGCTTACAAATAAAAAGGCCTTTTTGATTACCGCGAAAGGCAGCGTTTACAAAGATACCCCTATGGAAAAATTGGATTTTCAAGAACCGTATTTGAAAGCTATTTTTCAGTTTATGGGCATTCCTGTTGATCAATCCTATGTTTTGGAGGGTACCAGCAATCCGATAATAGCCCAAGACAATAAAAAACGAATTCAAGAAGAAATAGATCAAACCCTTAAAATATATACCCATGAATAATGTAGCGGAAATAGATTACTTCAATGACGTTTTGGAAAACAATGCCAGCATTATACTTCCCGAGGAGGGAGAACAACTGCTGCTCAAGGAGATTGAATTTACCTTTAAAGTAACCAGTGAAATATCCAATGACCAACTTGGGGTTTATAAAATAACACTGAACCCCATGGCAATTGGCGCCAAGTTGCATTACCATCGATTTATGGACGAAACCTTTATTGTGGATAAAGGAGAGTTGACCCTCGTGGTGGGGGACAAGGAATTCAAGGTTCCCAAAGGTTCCATTGCGTATGTGCCTAGATTTACTCCCCATGGGTTTCGAAACGATACCGATGAAAAAGTGGAACTGACCCTGCTCTTTAATCCATCGCAGAAGCGGGAAGGGTTTTTCAGGGGATTGCATGAGACTTTGTCTGAAGAGCCCATAGACCCTGCAAAATACTTGAAGTTGTACAATAAGTACGATAGCTTTCCAGTAGATACTTCCAATATGATTCCAAGACGTTAGGAGCGAGCTTGTTGGAAAAGGAAATTTTGGGCCCTACAATGTTGGGGCCTTTTTTAATTGATATAGTTGGCAAGCCGTTCCCAAAGCAAATTGTCAAAACTGGAAGGACCTAAGAGGGATTCGCTGGCATCTTCTCCCAGTCTAACAATAACAAGCCCTTTACTGGGAACTATATAAAGTTTTTGGTCGTTTTTGCCCAGTCCAGCGTACATGTCGCTAGGGGCATTTGGAATAAGTTCCCCGTTAAATTGCAATTGGGAAGCTGGAGCCCTATAGCTGCTCTTGCCATTTAACCACCAAAGGTATCCATACGCTTTGTTCAGATCTTGGGAAGTGTTTTTCATGGCGTCCAGATACACTGGGTCGTCCAATATTTTTTCCCCGTTCCATTCCCCATTGGCAAGATTAAGCAGTCCAAACCGAGCCATGGCCCTTGCAGTGCTGAAGTAAACATTGTTGGTGCCACTGGTGGAAAACCAGAATCCGTCCATTCCAATTTTGTCCCTTAATTTTTGGTTGAAATAATCAAACCATTCCATGTCCGAGGCGTTGGCCACAACAGATTGCAATAAGGTGTACGGACCATTGTGGTAGGCCCATCGCGAACCTGCATCAGCAACATACAACAGACATTCTGGTGTGACGCAATCAAATTGCAGGTCGCTCATACCCGAGGTCATCGTGAGCTGATGCCTTACAGTAATCAGATTTTCTTTATCGGAAGACAAAGAGGTCCAACCGCTGCCCAAATAATCTGATGAAGTGTCCCCAATATTCAATAACCCTTCTTGCTGGGCAATTCCAACGGTAAATGCCGTTAATGTTTTTCCGGCAGACGCCCAGTACCAGCTGGTGTTTTGCGTATGCTCGCCAAAATACCATTCCACAACGATTTTACCATCCTTTAAGATCATAAAGGCCAACGTTTCTTTTTCCTCAAGAAGATCGTGCAGGGCCTGCTCGTTTTCCGTGTTCCATTCCAATGCTTCCGGTGTCAAAGTGTCCCATTCGTTGGATTGGGATGGCGGAAAGTACAGGTTGGATGGGTCAAGGGTCTCATCGGAAGCTGTATCAATGGAGTCCGTAGAGCAACTTACAGAGAAAAACAAAAGCACAATAAAGCCAACAAAGCGGGTTTTCATATTGAAAATTTGAAATTGGACTGTTCTGCCCCCTAAAAGTTTAACGTGCTTATTCAAGAATTATGCGATAAAATCGACCATTTGCAGACCTTGTTGTATTTTTGCAGACCATAAAAAAAGTATGCGTACCAAATCCCTAAAGAAGAACAAAATCAACGTTGTAACCCTGGGCTGTAGCAAAAATGTTTATGACTCCGAGGTATTGATGGGACAGTTGCGGGCCAGCAACAAGGAAGTTGCACACGAGGAGGAAGGCAACGTAGTGGTGATCAATACCTGCGGGTTTATAGCCAATGCCAAGGAGGAAAGTGTCAACACCATATTGGAATATGTGCAGAAGAAAGAAGCGGGGGAAGTGGACAAGGTTTTTGTGACCGGCTGTCTAAGTGAGCGCTACAAGCCCGATTTACAGAAGGAAATCCCGGATGTGGACGAATATTTTGGAACAAGTGATCTCCCCAATCTGCTCAAAGCGCTGGGTGCGGATTATAAACACGAACTGCTTGGGGAGCGCTTGACCACAACCCCCAAGAACTACGCTTACCTTAAAATAGCTGAGGGCTGTGACAGGCCGTGTTCTTTTTGTGCCATTCCCTTAATGCGGGGCAAGCACAAAAGCACCCCTATAGAAGAGTTGGTTGCAGAGGCCGGGAAATTGGCCGCCAATGGGGTGAAAGAACTTATTTTGATAGCCCAGGACCTTACATATTATGGTCTTGATCTCTATAAGAAGAGAAACTTGGCCGAATTGTTAGAGGCTTTGTCCAAAGTGGATGGAATTGAGTGGATTCGCCTACACTATGCGTTCCCAACAGGATTCCCCATGGATGTGTTGGAACTTATGGCCAAAGAACCCAAAATCTGCAATTATATAGATATACCGTTGCAGCATATTTCCGATTCCATTTTAAAAAGTATGCGCAGGGGTACCACCCAGGCCAAAACCACCCAATTATTGAAGGATTTTAGGGCATCCGTACCGGGAATGGCCATCAGGACCACATTGATCGTGGGCTATCCTGGAGAAACCGAAGAAGACTTTCAAACATTGAAAACATGGGTCAAGGACATGCGGTTTGAGCGCCTTGGCTGTTTTACCTACAGTCATGAAGAAAACACCCATGCATATAATCTGGACGATGACGTACCTGAAGCAATAAAACAACAGCGTGCCAATGAAATCATGGAGTTGCAATCCCAGATATCATGGGAGCTCAACCAAGAAAAAATTGGCAACACTTATAAATGTATCATAGATCGCAAAGAGGGCAACCATTTTGTGGGCCGGACCGAGTTTGATTCTCCGGATGTTGACAATGAAGTATTGATCGATGCTAGCAAGCACTACCTTAAAATTGGCGATTTTGCCCAAATCAAGATTTTTGATGCAGCCGATTTCGATTTATATGGCGAACCTGTTTAAAAGTTTGGGTGGAACTATGCCGCATTGATATTTATCATTTTTACATTTTCTGTTGATTTGTAGCTTTGATTTGTTTATTTTCAATCAAAGCACAATCCAATGGCACATACTTCAAATGACCGCTGGGTCAAAATCAGTATTACCATCCTTAGAATACTTGTGGGATGGCATTTTTTGTACGAGGGAGTGGTTAAATTATACAATCCGGAATGGACATCTTTTGGTTACCTCGCCTCGGCTCAAGGTCCACTAAAACCCCTCTTTACCATGTTGGCCCAAGCTCCGGTCCTAGACTGGGTGGATACGTTGAACGTAGTGGCACTTATCACTGTTGGGATCACCTTCCTTTTGGGCATTTTTGAAAAAAAGGGTGCCCTGGTCGGCATTGGATTGTTGGCATTGTACTATTTGGCACATCCGTCGTTTCCTGGCTTTCCACAAATCAATGTGGAGGGGAACTATTGGTTGGTGAACAAAAACTTGATTGAACTGATGGTCTGTGTGCTGATCTACAACTTCCCGACCGGACAGTTTTTTGGACTAGGATATTTTATAAAAACAATAAACCCAAAATAAATAGCAATGAAGTGGACTAGGAGAGATCTTTTAAAAGGTTTGGGTGGTTTGCCCATTTTAGGTGCGGTCTGGTGGGCAGGCGCTGCCAATACAGTATACAACAGGAAAGAAAGATCCAAGATTTTGAAACAGTTGAATATTAGACCTTCACTGCCACCTACGGTCCCTAGCATTGATGGGGAACCGGTCAGGGTTGGAATTGTGGGCTTTGGTATTCGCGGGGAACAGCTTTGCCGCTCGTTGGGCTTTGCTACTGACGAATGGGTTGAAGATATGAAATTGGCTGCCCAGGAAGATCCCAATCACAAGGCTTTGGAAGATTTTCAAAAACAGGATAAGCTAAACGTAAAATTGGTTGGGGTATGTGATGTTTTTGATGTCAGGGCCGAAAAGGCACTGCGCTCATTTACCTCTGATGATAATGCCATAAAGCGATATACCACATTTACGGAGATGGTGGAAAGTGGTGAGGTGGATGCAGTGGTCATTGCCACGCCAGACCACTGGCATGCGCCCATGGCCATTGAAGCCCTTAACAATAACGTGCACGTATATGTGGAGAAGCCCATGACACATACCGTTTCCGAAACCTATGAACTTCGCAATGCGGCCAAAGCTTCCAAAGCGATACTCCAGGTGGGACATCAGCATAGACAGACCCTAAGTTTTAGTACGGCACGGGATATTGTGGAAAAAGGAACCTTGGGCCATGTATCCTTGATTCAAACCAATACCAACCGTAACGATGATAATGGTGCCTGGAACTACGATATACATGAAAAGGCCAGTCCCCAAACCATAGACTGGGACCAATTTTTAGGTTCTGCACCCAAGGTGCCGTTCAATAAAAATCATTTTTTCAGATGGCGCAAGTGGTGGGCCTACGGGTCTGGATTATCCGGTGACCTGCTTACCCATGATTACGACCGTCTTAATTGTGTGCTGAAAATGGGAATTCCAGAATCTGTGAGTGCCTCAGGAGGTATATATACCCATAACGATGGGAGAAATGTGCCCGATGTGCTTCAGGTGAATATGGAATTTCCCAATTTTACCACTGGCAGTAGTCAAGCTAAGGGAAAAGAAAAGGGAATGACCTTTTGCTATAGTGCATCCTTGGGGAATTCGTACGGAAGGCCGACCATATTGATGGGTCATGATGCCACCATGGAGCTTGGCAACCGATTGACGGTCTGGCCAGATGCTGCATCCACCAGATATGGCGAAATGTTGGAACTGGGCAAGATGCAACCCAATGTCCCCATTTACCAATATAACCCTGCGGCCAATGTGCCGGATGCCATTTCTTCGGCAACCTCCCAGTACTTTGCGGATAAGGGGTTAATGTGGACCTATATCAATGGGGTTCGCGTAGATTCCACCTTCTTGCACATGCGGGAGTGGTTAAGTGTCATCAAAAACGGGGGTAAGGTAAGTTGCGGTATCCAGGAAGGATTTGAAGAAGCAATAGCTGCGCATATGGCAGGACTCTCATGGAAATTGGGCAAAAAAATCGAATGGGACACTGCCACGGAACAACTTAAACCCATTGAAGGAATCAATTTTGACGAGGTTTTACTTTACAATGGCAAATGGGAACATGCTGTCCCCATGGAGGAGGAAGCCTAGCTACATGTTGACAAATTCATAGCCGGATAGCGGGATATTCCGTAGGTCAAATTCCGTTTCATTGAGCAAAATTCCATGCTCCAAATATGCTTTTAGGTTGGCAAGCCAAAAAGTCCAGCCATTGCTACAACCATGGTGAATATTGAGCTTGCTCTTTTCATCAGTGGGGATTTCGTGCTGTTTTAAGGTGACCAAAACTGCGGTGGGGTGTTCTTCCAAACTAACGGATACCTTGCTGTCCGCAAAGGTAATTTCCAAAAAGTCCTTTCCATTGGCCTTTAATACTTTCCCATTTTCCTCTCCGTCCCAGTTGTGCCATTTCCATGTGTAATTGTCGCCGGCCTGGATATTCTCGTCAGCTTTACGGTGTTGGCCATTGGCCGGGGTATATATCGCGCTCGATAAAAACCAAGCGCAAATACCTTCGGAGGTGCCCCAACACCAATAAAGTTTTTCCATGGAGGCTTTTATGAAAATTTTCTTGTTAAAACAGTCAAAACTTAAATTACTCATCGTTTTCGGTTTAGTTCTATCTGATAGATTTCCCTTCCCAATTGTGCCAAAAATGGGATGCCAACTTCGTCATATTCATAGACGTTATCATTAAAGATACCATCTTTATTGACCAATATGGTGGCAGTAACCATAAATTCAATATCATTTTTAACATCCCGTATATAGGCACAATCAGTCAATGTGCCATAGGCATAACCCACCTTGTTGTAGATTTTAATATGCTCTGGAATGGGATCTTGGGAATCCCCGTACATAAGGAACTTTACGTAGCTATCGTAATAGACCTCAGGGTCATAGCCCAAATCTGGAGGTAGGGTATGCATGGCATCCAATAACAATTGATGCTGCTCTGGACTGAGGTTAAACCGTTCTTCCTTTGGAAAGGCATCTGGAAAAATGATTCGCTTTAGCAAAGCATGCTGTGCTTGAATGGGATAATGGTTTTTTAACGAAAAATTGAAGGGCTCGTTTTGGAGTCCATCCTCATCATAATACCCAATGCCCTTCTTTACGCCCTGAATGGTCAGTTCTTCTGGGGTGGAATTGATAATGGGTTCGCTGATAGCGGTTGTGGAATCATTGAGATAAATGACCAAGGATTTGGTGGTGACTTCATCCGCATTGGGGGTAGAGAGGCGATGGGAAATCCTAATGGGATGCACGCCCTTGGATCTCATACGATGGTTGAGGTTGTCTGTACCCAGAAACTCAATCAGCCGGTTGTTGGCTGCATTGTCAGACACCGCGAAAATTTCCGAAACCGCTTTCGCAAAAGTGGTTTCTATGGAATCCCCTTCAATATAGAACCTACTGTTGGCGGATAAGCTGTCCACTTCATTGAGCTTTTCCAGAGCCGCCACCGCAGCAGGAAACTTAACGGTACTTGCAGGATAAAAGTAACGATCACTGTTCACCTGAAAATCATGGTCCGCGAATTGGACACTATCGTTTTGCCTATTTATTTGGGTATATCTTATCTGCACTTCATATTGCTCCAAACTATCCATTACTTGTTTAATGCTGACATGCTGTGAGTCCAGTGCCTGTTCCAAAGGACTGACGTCCGGAGCTTTGTTACAGGCCATGGCCAACACAAGGGCCGCCATTGACAACCACCATATGGTTGGGGCAGTTTTAATTTTCGTAACCATCCAAATAAATTTCTCCTCGATGAGGTTTTAAAATGTCCCGTACTTCCTTCAATTCAAATTCAGCAACCACCATAAAGGCAATACTGTGCGTTGGACTTAAGTGTTTATGTCCCGTGATATCAAACTTCAGCTCTTCTATGATGATAAACTCTTCCAAATGCTTTTGGTAGTGCACGGCAGTCTTGGCAGCCCCGGGTCCCCTAAAATCCCAAATGATCTTTATTTTTCTATCCAATACCTTGTCCATAACTAGCTATCCAATACAGAGGTTCCTGATTCGGCAAAAGCTTTAAAATCCGAAAGATATTTCATGGATTGCTTTTTAAATGCCCCGGGCATCAAAAAGGCCATTAATTTCATGCCCAGTCCGGAAAACTGGAATTCACTCTCAGAGGTCCAAATGGTCTTGCCGTCTTCTTCTTCAAAAAAGTTTTTTTGGATGTTGTGCACCCCTTTGGTATCGTAGGTAGTGTGAAATTCGTCTGGAAAATTTCGTTTGATGATGGTTTCCACCATTTCAAACTCCCGCTTTCCCATTTTGTACTTTAAGCCCATCTGCGCCCCTTCGGTACCTGGGTTATTGGAGAGGTGTTCATAACCCACAAGCCCTTTTTGCCAATGTTTCATGTTTTCCGGATCATCCAATTTTTTCAGGAATTCCTCCCGGGGAAGATCAATGGTAATTTTACAAGTATATTTCATTAGTATAGGTTCTGCTACTAATGTAGTAAAATATACAATGGTCCGGACCTACTAAAAATCTGTTAAGTACCCGTACCCAAGCTTGTAGGGCATTAAGTAATTGTTATTTTTGCGGAATGCACGATCGTCAAAAGTTTAGCATTTGCGTAGGCGTGGCCCTTGGAATATTGATGCTGGCCTCCTGTGATTCCCTATTTAGGGAAAAAGTGGACAAGGAACCTTTGGCTAGGGTTGGGGAAGCGTATTTGTTCAAGGAAGATGTGGCCCCTTTGATCAGGGACGATATGTCTGAACTGGATAGCGCCCTTTTCGTGACCAACTACATCAATAATTGGGCTTCCAAACAATTATTGCTCTCCAAATCCAAAATAAACCTTCCCGAAGAGAAATTGGCCGAATTTGATCGTTTGGTCTCCGACTATCAGGCTGACCTATATACGAGGGCTTATGTAGAGGCTTTGGTGTTCAAAGAGCAGGATACTTCCATTTCCACCACCCAATTGAGGCAGTATTATGAAAAGGAAAAGGAAAATTTTAAGCTTAGTGAAAAATTAGTCCAGCTGAGGTTTGTTGCCCTGCCCACCCAATTTTTGGATAAGGATGGGGTAATGTCCAAGTTAAGGGAATGGGGAGATGAGGACAAGGTGTATTTGGATTCTGTGGCCATGCAATTCAAGAAGATTCACTTCAATGATTCCATTTGGGTGAGTGCGGCAAGAGTTATGGAAGAGATTCCTCCGCTTACATCCTTAAATGAGAAGGACTACTTAAAAAAATCACAATTTTTTGAATTACAAGATTCCTTGGAGGTATATTTGGGACAGGTGACCGACGTACTGGAAATTAATGATATAGCTCCTTTTGACTATATTTTGCCTGATATTAGACAACTTATTTTAAACCGGCGCAGAATGGATTATGTGCGAAGGTTGGAAACTGAAATAATTGACGAAGCCATAAAAAAGAACGAATTTGAGGTGTATGGAAAAGATGAATAAAAGAGTCATGTTTGGCCCCCTACTTTTTTTGATTGCGGGACTGTTACAAGTGCATGGGCAAGACCAGGCCGCGGCAACAATAGACTCCACGGAGACCACCAAAAGAATCAAACTGGATGGGATTGCCGCCGTAATTGGCGATTATGTAATCCTTGATTCCGATGTTGACAAGACCTTGATCGATTTGAAAAGTCAAGGAGCTTCCACAGAAGATATTACCCGATGCGGACTTTTGGGCAAGTTAATGGAAGATCGCTTATATGCCCACCAGGCCGTTCAAGACAGTTTGCTGGTATCCGATGACCAAGTCAACGCACAGAGCGATAGACAGATACAACAACTGGTGGCCCAAGTTGGATCTATGGAAAAGGTCTTGAAATTCTACAAAAAGCCCGACGTGGAAAGTTTTAGAAGTGAACTTTTTGAGATCAATAAGCTCCGAATGCTATCTGAAAAAATGCAGGGAAGCATTGTAGAGGAAATTGAGGTAACGCCCGAGGAGGTTCGCCAATTTTTCAATAAAATCCCAGAGGATGAGCGACCTGTTTTTGGTGCAGAATTGGAAATTGCCCAGATTGTAAAACAACCAACGGCACCTGAAGCAGAGAAGCAAAAAGTGATCGATCGCCTCAATCAGATCAAGCAAGATGTGGAGGACAACGATGCCAGCTTTAATGTCAAGGCCATTTTGTATTCCCAAGACCCAGGATCAAAATCCAAAGGCGGGTTTTACAGCATGACCCGGGAGACCCCTTTTGTTAAGGAATTCAAGGATGTGGCGTTCAGTCTTCAGGAAGGAGAGATTTCCGAACCGTTTGAGAGCCCTTTCGGATATCATATCATTTATATCGAAAAAATTAGGGGTCAGGAATTGGATTTGAGACATATTTTGATGATTCCTGAGATTCCACAAAGTGCCATCGACGCTGCTGTCAAGGAACTGGACACGATTCGCAAGCACATCATGGATGGGAAGTACACTTTTGCGGAAGCCGCATTGAATTTTTCAGACGAAAAAGAGACTAAAAATGATGGAGGTGGATTAAGAAACCCCATTGACTATGGTTCCCGTTTTGAACTTACCAATATGGACCCTGCCTTGTACAATCAAGTGCGCAACTTAAAGGATGGGGAAATTTCAAGGCCAATTAAAGAGGATGATCCCAGGGGCGGTCCTCCAAAGTTCAAGATCATGAAGATTTCCAACAGGTACGACGAGCACAAGGCGGAATTTGCCCAAGACTATATTAAAATCCAAGAATTGGCTCTTCGTGAAAAGCAATTTAAAGCCATCAAAGAATGGATGGACGAGCATATTGAGGATACCTATATCCATGTAAATACTGAAAATAGGAACTGCGATTTTGCAAACAAATGGGTAAAGGAATAGCTGGATGTCAGACGTTGCCGCAGTAGAAAACCTTGTAAAAAAGCATCAAGAGCTAAAAAATGAAATTGCCAAGGTCATAGTAGGCCAGGAAAAGGTAATTGAACAAATTTTACTTTCTATTTATACCGGAGGGCATTCCCTATTGATTGGCGTGCCAGGGTTGGCCAAAACCCTTATGGTAAACACCATTGCCCAGACCTTGGGATTGGACTTCAAAAGAATCCAATTTACCCCGGACCTTATGCCAAGCGATATCTTGGGGAGCGAAGTATTGGACCAAAACCGGAATTTCAAGTTCATTAAAGGGCCGGTATTTGCCAATATCATTTTGGCGGATGAGATCAATAGGACTCCTCCCAAAACCCAGGCCGCATTATTGGAGGCCATGCAGGAAAAGGCAGTCACTATAGCTGGTGAGCAACATAAACTGGCCATGCCCTATTTTGTATTGGCCACCCAAAACCCTATTGAGCAGGAGGGTACTTACCCCTTGCCGGAAGCCCAATTGGATCGTTTTATGTTCGCAATTGAACTTAAATATCCTTCTGTTGCCGAAGAGATCCAAGTGGTAAAGTCCACCACCACTGATGATCACCCAACATTGAACACCCTTTTTAGCGCGGAGGAAATTGTGGCGGTGCAGCATTTGGTTCGAAGGATCCCGGTTCCTGACAATGTAATCGATTACACCGTGAGGTTGGTGAACCGTACACGTCCAGGTATGCCAGACTCGTCAGATTTCGTGAACACTTATGTGGATTGGGGTGCTGGTCCGAGGGCATCACAGAATCTAATTTTAGGGGCCAAGGCGCATGCGGCCATCAACGGAAAATTTTCACCGGATATGGAAGATGTGCAAGCGGTATCCATGGGAATCCTGCGCCATAGGATCCTTAAAAACTACAAAGCGGAGGCCGAGGGGATCTCAGAGGAGAAAATCATCTCAGAATTGTTATAAATACAATATTCATTCGACTTATTTGCTAAATTCTAATTCCTAAATCGTAGGTATTTTAGTAAATTAGCCGAATTGAAAAAATCTTAAATCCAATTGTAGAATGGCATTTGACATTGACATGATAAAAGGGGTTTATGCTTCCATGGGGGAACGCATTGAAAAAGCTCGCGAGCTAGTCGGGCGACCTTTGACCCTTGCTGAAAAAATATTGTATTCACACCTTTGGGAAGGTACTCCGACCCAAAAATTTACAAGGGGCAAGGATTATGTTGATTTTGCACCTGACAGGGTTGCTTGCCAGGATGCAACGGCCCAAATGGCCTTGTTGCAGTTTATGCATGCGGGTAAGCCCAAAGTGGCGGTTCCTACCACGGTGCACTGCGATCACTTGATCCAGGCCAAGGTGGACGCTAAAACAGACCTTAAGCGCGCCAACGAAACCAGCAACGAAGTATTCAATTTTTTGGAATCCGTTTCAAACAAATACGGGATTGGTTTTTGGAAGCCAGGAGCAGGAATCATCCACCAGGTTGTTTTGGAGAATTATGCATTTCCAGGAGGAATGATGATCGGTACGGATTCGCATACGGTTAATGCGGGCGGACTTGGCATGGTGGCCATTGGAGTAGGTGGTGCCGATGCCGTTGATGTAATGGCGGGAATGGCCTGGGAATTAAAATTCCCAAAATTGATCGGGGTTAAACTAAAAGGAAAACTTACGGGTTGGACAGCGCCCAAGGATGTCATTCTTAAAGTGGCGGATATCCTTACCGTAAAGGGGGGGACCGGAGCCATAATCGAGTATTTTGGCGAAGGAGCCACTTCCATGAGCTGTACTGGAAAAGGAACCATTTGTAATATGGGTGCCGAAGTAGGTGCCACCACTTCTACCTTTGGATACGATGAGTCCATGGATAGATACCTTAGGGCCACGGACAGGGCGGATGTTGCGGATGCGGCACTTGAAGTAAAGGAACACCTTACGGCGGATGAAGGCGTTTACGACCATCCAGAGCAATATTTTGACCAAGTCATTGAAATTGACCTAAATACATTGGAGCCCCATTTAAATGGACCCTTTACTCCAGATTTGGCTACGCCAATCTCTAAAATGGCAGAAGCGGCAAAAGCCAACGATTGGCCCATCAATGTTGAAGTTGGTTTGATAGGTTCCTGTACCAATTCATCCTATGAGGATATTTCCAGGGCGGCTTCCTTGGCCAAGCAAGTGGCAGATAAAAATCTAAAGACCAAATCCAAATTTACAATCACCCCTGGTTCTGAACAGGTGAGGTACACTATTGAGCGTGATGGATTTATTGATACTTTCAACACCATTGGGGCAACAGTTTTTGCCAATGCCTGTGGTCCGTGTATAGGAATGTGGGACCGTTACGGTGACAAGGCCGCTGATGGTCCAAGGAATACCATTGTACATTCCTTCAACAGAAACTTTGCCAAGCGCGCTGATGGAAATCCAAATACCCTTGCATTTGTAGGGTCTCCTGAGCTGGTAACCGCTATTGCAATTGCAGGTAGATTGGATTTTAATCCTGTTACGGATAAGTTGATCAATGAAGATGGGGAGGAAGTGATGCTTGACGAACCAAGAGGGTATGAACTACCACCTGAAGGTTTTGCGGTTGAAGATGCCGGATTTATCGCTCCAATGGAAGACGGTAGTGGAGTAGAAGTAGTAGTTTCACCAACCTCCGAAAGATTGCAGTTGTTGGAGCCTTTTGTACCCATTAGCATTGACAGTCTTCAAGGCGTGAAATTATTGATCAAAGCCTTTGGCAAGTGTACTACGGACCATATCTCCATGGCCGGGCCTTGGTTGCGCTATCGCGGCCATTTGGACAATATTGCGAACAACACCTTGATAGGGGCCGTAAATGCTTTTAACAAGCAGACGAATTTTGTCAAAAACCAACTCACAGGTGAATACGGTGCGGTCCCAGATGCACAAAGGGCCTATAAAAAAGAAGGGGTTAGAACCATTGTTGTTGGGGATCACAATTATGGTGAAGGTTCTTCCAGGGAACATGCCGCAATGCAACCCAGACATTTGGGAGTGGCCGCGGTATTGGTAAAATCATTTGCCAGGATCCACGAGACCAACTTGAAAAAACAGGGTATGTTGGCATTGACTTTTGACAATGAGAACGATTATGACCTGATCCAGGAGGATGATACCTTCAATTTTGTGGATATTGCCGACTTTGCACCAGGAAAACAATTGACCCTGGAGGTGACTCACGCCGATGGAAGTATGGATACCATAATGGCCAACCATACCTACAATGCCTCGCAGATTGAATGGTTTAAGGAAGGATCAGCCTTGAATATGATCAAAAAGGAAAACGCCTAAGAAGCAGTAAACCGATAAATGATAAAAACTCCTGATTTATGTCAGGAGTTTTTTAGTTTTGAGACCAAACCTCACAGATGAAGAAAGGAAAAAAGACCCTTATCAATATTGCGCTGATACTTTTTGTATTAGCTTTTTTTGTGACCCCGCTTGGGCATTACGGTAAGGTGTTCTTAAACCGATTGCTTGCTACTTCCCCGCCCATTATTGAGGAATCCCAAAGAAGTAGGATTACAGATTACGATTGGAGGCTTAAAGATGCTGAATGGAACTTTTTCAATTTTGAGCGCTCCAAGGGCAGGGTAGTGTTTATCAATTTATGGGCATCCTGGAAGTTGCCTAGCGAAGCGGAATTGGCCAGCATCCAAGAAATGTACGATACCTATCAAGGTAAAATGGATTTCTATATCATCACCAATGAAATGAGGCCCCCTGTGGAAACATTTATGGCCAAGCATGGATTTACCTTTCCGGTGACTTATCTTATTATTGGAGATAAAATGCCCATAGATTCCTCTGAGGTGCCCTCCTCCTATTTAATTGATAAGCATGGCAACATTGTGATTTACAAAAAAAAGATTGCGAAATGGAATACCTCCAAGGTATATGCGCTTTTGGATGAATTGATTGCAGAATAATTTTCCATGAAGCTTAGAAAGGAACAAATCAGTAATGCGCTATGGATTTTGGCCATAGTATTAATCCTATTCACACCTATTGGGTTTCATCTAAGGGTGTTTACCGGCAAACTATTTTCTGGTAATGCCGATGTTATTGAGGTTGGTAAGCGGGAAACTTTAAAAGACTACCATTGGAACTTGATTGATCTGCAGGGCGATACCCTAGATTTTGAAAACCTCAAAGGACAGGTGGTCCTGGTAAACTTTTGGGGCACATGGTGCCCTACTTGTGTAGCGGAAATGCCCAGTATGGTCAGGTTGTATGAAATCTATGGGGACAAAGTTGTGTTTGCATTTGTGGCCAATGATAAAAAAGATAGGGTTCAGTCATTTATGGCCAAAAAATCCTACGACCTTCCAGTGTACTTTGAAACATCCCGAACCCCAGATGCATTGGTGTCCCAGAGCATTCCTGCCACATTTATCCTGAGCAAGGGTGGTGAAATTGTGGTTCGTGAGATTGGGGCTGCCAAATGGGATTCTGAAAGTACCCAAGCATTGTTGGATCAGTTGTTGGCCGAGTAGGTCTACTTTTTGAAGTATTTGAAAGGAACTACCAACATCCCAAAACATTCGCCATCCTCTTTGCCCAGATGTTTGTGATGAATTTTATGTGCCCTGCGTACACCACGGGCATACCAGTTGTTGGCATTTCTAAATAGCTTAAAGCGCTGGTGGATAAAGATATCATGCACCATAAAGTAGGCAATCCCATAAGCCAAAATTCCAAAGCCCAATGGCCAACCATACCAGAATGTGGTTTCTGCACCCAGGTAAAAACACACCATGCTCACAATCGCATAAAAAATAAAAAAGGCATCGTTGCGCTCAAACCATGATTCATGGTCCTTCTTATGATGATCTTTGTGCAAGCTCCACAAAAAGCCGTGCATTACGTACTTATGGGTAAACCATGCCATAAACTCCATAATGGAAAATGTTGCTAGAAAAATCAATATCCAAAGAGCAATTTTCATTTAAAACAATTGAAGTTTATAGTTAACATAAGACTGTGCCAATAGTCCCAATTTCTGGTAGTCGGGTACGCGAATTCTGGTATTCTTGATTTCCAAAGGAGGGGTACTCTGCAATTTTTGCAACAATTTTTTGTAATAGCGATAGGCGGTATACACCCCAAATTTGGCCTCTTTTGGAAGCTTCATGATTCCCGAATAGGCCATGGCAAAATCAGCTTTGATCTCGTCCACAATACGTTTTTTGGAAGCTTCATCCAACTCCATCAAATTGGTATTGGGGAAATAAGTGCGTTCCAAATCCTCAAAATCGGCCTTTAAGTCCCTTAAAAAGTTCACCTTTTGAAAAGCGGATCCCAGTGCCATGGCGGAAGCTTTGAGCTCTTCGTACTTCTCTTGGTCGCCGTTTACAAAAACACACAGGCACATTAATCCCACCACATCAGCGGAGCCGTAGATATATTCTCGGTATTCCTCAAAGCTTGCATAATCCTTTTTGGAAAGGTCCATGCGCATACTTTTCATGAAAGCAGCTACCAGATGATGCGGAATATTGTATTTGTGGTAGGTATGCTGAAATGAATTTAAAATTGGGTTAAGACTGATTTTCTGGTCAATCGCCAGCATCATGTCCTTTTCAAAATTATTGAACAAGGTTTCCTTGTCGTAGTCGTGAAAAGTATCCACAATCTCATCGGCAAAACGCACAAACCCATAAATGTTATATATATCCTTTCTGATGGAAGGAGCTAGCATTTTCGTGGCCAAAGTAAACGATGTGCTGTACGATTCGGTCACCATCTTACTACAGCTTTTGGAAACATCGTCAAAAATAGTTTTCATAATGCAAGATTTTTGGTTAACAATTCGGCCGTTAGTTTGCCAGAGATCAAGGATGGGGGCACCCCTGGACCTGGAACCGTTAGCTGTCCTGCAAAAAACAGGTTCTTTACCTTTTTACTTCTAAGGTTTGGTCTCAAAAAAGCCGTTTGTGAGAGGGTATTGGCCATTCCATAAGCATTGCCCTTGTATGAATTGTATTGCTCAACAAAGTCCCTAACACAGAAGCTTCTCTTAAATATAATGGATTTTTTGACCTCTTGGTCCGTAAGCGCGCTAAATCTATCCATCACAATATCAAAATATTGTGCCCTCAAGGCATCCGTATCTTCCAATCCTGGGGCAATGGGCACCAGAAAAAATCCGGTCTCACAACCTTCTGGAGCCATACTGGCATCCGTTATGGAGGGAAAGTTAGCATAGAAAAGCGGATTGCTGGGCCACTGTGGATGATCATAAATCTCTATGGCATGTTGTTCAAAATCTGTATCGAAAAACAGATTGTGGTGCTCCACATTTTTTAATTTTTTGTCAAAACCGATGTAGAACAAAAGGGAAGAAGGTGCATAGACCCTGGAATCCCAGTAGGATTCGGAATATTGGCGGTATTTTTTATCCAATAAAGTTTCGGAATGATGGTAATCTGCTCCACTGACCACATAATCTGATACCACATTTTTACCTTGGGTGTTTATTCCGCAGATCTCCCCGTCAAGCACTAAAATCTTGTCTACGGGACAATTGGTGTTTATAACAACCCCAAGTTCCATGGCCAATTTTTCCATGGCCTTGATAATTTCATACATCCCGCCCTTGGGGTGCCATGTACCCAGTCCAAAATCAGCAAAATTCATAAAACTATAGAACGATGGCGTCTTGCTGGGTTTTGCTCCTAAAAACAGGACGGGGAATTCCAAAGTTGAAATCAGTTTGGGGTTTTGGAACCGCTTTCGGACTTCCTGACTAATCGTCTTAAAGAATTGGTCCAATCGTGTCACCGTGTCCTTGGTGACCAGTTCGAGGGGTGACAACCCAGGTTTTAATACCACTTTGTTAATAGCGATATCATAGTTGTCCTGCGCTTTTTTTATGAACTTTCTTAGGTGCTCACTGCTCCCACTTTCAATGCGGTCAAACTCTTTGCAAATCTGCTCCATGCAATCGCCAATGGTGATGCTGTCATCCTTGAAAAAAATTTTATACGCTGGGTTCAACTTATCAAGTTGGTAGTAATCGGAGGGTTTTTTTCCAAAATCGGCGAAGAACTTCTCAAAAATGTCCGGCATCCAGTACCAACTGGGTCCCATATCAAAAGTGAATCCGTCTTTGACCATTTGCCCGGCCCTTCCACCGACGGTTTGGTTTTTTTCAAAGATTTCCACTTCCAATCCAGCTTTTGCCAAATAACAAGCCGCGGAAAGAGAGGAAAAACCTGAACCAACAACGATGACTTTTTTCATGGGAAGGCCATCTTAAATTGCATCCAACAGCTGATCAATGGAGTTAAATGTTCGGATATGGTCTGGAAGGTCTTCACCGCTGATATATCGGATTTGATGACCAAGCGCCCAAAGCTTGGAATTTCCGGAGTCAGTGATGGTATTGGAGAACTGTTCAAAATATACCGAAATATCGTCCTTGGTAGGGGACACGGTGAAATAACTCACAAAATGAATATTGTCATAGTATTTCAATAGGTCCACCAAGTTTTCAATGGGCATGGTCTGCCCAAGGTAAATGGACTTATAACCTCGCAGCGTAATCTCATAATTCAGATAAAGAAGCCCGATTTCATGGATTTCATTTTCAGGTAAGAAAAGCGCAAAAACCTTATCCGTTTTGGAAGGTTCCATCAACTGCAATTTTTCTGTATTGATATGAATCTTTTGTTTAATCAAGTGCGAAATAAAATGTTCGTGCGCCGGACTAATGGTGTCTGTCTGCCACAACAATCCCAATTCGTTGAGTAAGGGAATGAGCACTTCGTTGAAAATATCCCTGAAGGAGCGATCCGCCAAGAGGCTGCTGTAGGTGTTAAGGAACAAGGTTTGGTCAAAATTGACCATCGCCAGCTTAAAAGCATTGATTGCATGATCCTTTTCACTGGTATTGGATACGATTTCGCGCACCAACACCGGAATTTTGGATTCTTCCAACTTGGCGATTTTCGAAATTTTGTATCCGTTATTGTACAGCAAGGTTACGTTGAGCAGTTTTTGCAAACTGGCCAGACTGTAAGTCCTTATGTTTGTACTGGTCCTTTCAGGAGTAAATAGATTATATCTTTTTTCCCATATACGAATGGTATGGGCCTTTATTCCGGAAAGGTTTTCCATATCCCGGATACTGAAGGATTTCTTAACATTGTTCATCTTTTTCGTGCAAATGTTAAACAAATTTACACTTTTAAAGTTCTCATCCTAATGAATTGGCTTAATTTTTAGAACTATTTATGTTTATATCGGATAAAATGCACTGAACTTCAGGAGAGAATGGAACTTTATGCAAACAAAAAAACCGCATAAAATGCGGTTTTGTGCCCACGACTGGAGTCGAACCAGCACGTCCTTTCGAACACTACCCCCTCAAGGTAGCGTGTCTACCAATTCCACCACGTGGGCCTTCAAGAATTGTTCTGAAAAATGTGAGGGCAAATATCGGTAAAAATTCGCTTGCCATGCAAGCCAATCCATATTTTTGAATTCACCGGTCAGCTAATCAACTTGCCATTTTCATCCCATTCGGCAAGTACACCGCGCTTGCTTTGATCCACGCATTTGGCCAACCAATCCTCATCATAGGAAATTCCGTGTTGTTGTAGCACATCTTCGGGTACACCATCCCAAACGTTGGGGGTATTTCCTTTGTAGCCCAACTCCTCAATTCCCATTTTGGTGGTGTAATAACCAGTCAGGGTCAAATTCCGCATCAAGGAGAAAAATTGGATTTCCAAGGGTCGTTCAGCTTCGGGAATCTTAACATCCGGATATGCGATTTGGTCCAAAATAGTCTTCTGCTGCTCTTCAGTGGCCGATACAAACTGGGTGTTGAATTCGGTATTGCACTTATGGTCCAGCCACATTAGTCCACCTCTTAGGGTTGGCTGATATTCTGGGATATCCTTTGCCATGAATTCAATAAAATCAGGAACTTCGGCATCCAATGCGCCATTTAGGCCATCACCTGATGGAAGAATTAGGTTGCACAAGACTTCCATAGTGCCCATTTCATGTTCATTGAAAAAGGTTTCCGCAAGAAGTTTCTCAATGTGCTCTTGTTCCTTCGGCGTTCTTCCGTAGGCATATTTTTTGGTAACCAAGGCCTGCTCTTCCGCTGTTTCGGGTTTTGGACTGCAACCGTGTACGGCCAACCCGCTTGCCACACCCCCTAGAAGTATCGATTTTAAACTTTTTCTTCTATCCATGGTTATATGTTTTGTTGTTTGAGCTGTTCCACGATATAATCTGAAGTTCTCCATGAAAGGGCCAAGATGGTCCATGTTGGATTTTTATCGGCTTGGGAAACAAAGGGTCCAGCATCTACGATAAAGACATTTTTGGTATCATGCAATTGTTGGTGACTGTTGACCACAGAGGTTTTTTTGTCATCGCCCATGCGGGTGGTTCCCACTTCATGGATGATTTCACCTGGGGTTAAAATCCCATAGTTCTGTTCTTTGCTCGCTTTGGCGCCCAATACGTGTCCGCCCATATTGTGAATGATTTCCTCGAAGGTATCTTGCATGTGTTTTACCTGTAGGATTTCGTGCTCGGTCCATTTGTAGTTAAACTTTAGAACAGGGATACCGAATTCATCCACTTTGGTGGTATCAATTTCACAGCGGTTTTCTTTTTGTGGAATGGATTCGCCCCGACCGGCCATACCGATTACGGAACCATAATATTTTTTTACGTCTTTCCGTAAACTGTTTCCATATCCCCCTACTTTTAATCCAAAATACTGGTTGAGATCATTGGGGTTAAATCCAAATCCATAGCTGGGCATCCCCAAACCACCCCACATTTCAATGTGGTACCCTCTGGGGAAATCCAGTTTTTCATTTTCCAACCACCATGGGGAATACACATGCATACCGCCCACACCGTCTTCGTTATAGGTTTTTCGGTTCATCAGGTCGGGAATAAAGCCCATTAAATTGCTCCCCGTGGAATCATGGAGATATTTACCCACAACATCACTGCTGTTTCCAAGTCCATTGGGATGCTGCTTACTTTTGGAATTCAGTAGTATTCTGGCCGAACTACAGGCAGATGCGGCCAATACCACAATCTTGCCTTTGAGTTTATATTCCCTCCGATCTTCCTTGTTGATGTAGGACACCCCCGTGGCCTCTCCTTCTTCATTGGTGGTCACCTCCCGTACCATGCAGTTTACAAAAAGGTCTACTTGACCGCCATTCTTTTGGGCCGGAAAGATAAGACAGGAACCGGATGAGAAATCAGCATATACCTGGCAGGCCCGTGAACATTGTCCGCAGTAAAAGCAAACCCCTCTTTCATCGTTGATTTTTTTGGTTAGCATGGACATCCTGGCGGGGTATACGGGCACATTGGATTTACGGGCACCTTTGATATAGAAAAGCTCGTGTAGCCTCGGTTTTGGTGGTGGAAGGAAAAAACCATCCGGATCGTTGGGGAGACCTTCGTTGGTTCCAAAAACCCCTATCAATTTGTCCACTTTGTCATAGTAGGGTTTCACATCGTCATAGCATATCGGCCAATTGTCCCCCAAACCATCATAGTCCTTCCTCTTAAAATCCTTGGGTCCAAAGCGTAGCGATATCCTGCCCCAGTGGTTGGTTCTACCCCCCAACATTCTAGACCGGAACCATTTAAAGTCGGTCCCCTCCTCCTTGGAGTAGGGTTCTCCTTCAATGTCCCATCCGCCGTAGGCAGAATCAAAATCCCCAAACGGTCTAATGTTACTGGCCCCTCTTCTGGGTGATTCGTATGACCATTTGAGCTGGGTCATCTGTTCCGGGTCGGCGGGGTCAAAATATGGCCCTGCTTCCACAACGGCCACCTTTAATCCGGCTTCTGATAAAATTTTGGTGGCCATACCGCCACCGGCACCTGAACCCACGATGATAACATCATAGACCTTGGAATTTTCAATAATCTGCATGTATTGGAAGTATTTTCCAACAAAGTATGAAAATCTGTTGAAGGGGTACTAATTTTTTCGCTTTTTGACAACGAATCAAAAACCATTGACCTAAAATGGGAGGGATAAGGCTTAAAAGTCCTTTCTTTTGGCCTTATGGACAATTCTGGCAACGGGAAGCAATGTCCAAACCACCAAAATGGACATGGAAACAAAAAATCCGAGATTGGTGCCAAAGAATTTCTTGAAAATGGCACCGGTGTATCCTAGCAAGGCGGAAATATCCAATTTGAGCAATATCAGGGTCCTGGAGAGATCAATGGGATTGAGCATTGTGGCCACCAAGGAAAAGTTGTCCAGGGGATATTCTTCAAAAATGATGAGGGATATGAGAAAAACACCATCGTAAACCACAGCAAGGAAAAGCCACAATAGCACTGCATACCCGAAACCTTTTATCTTATTTTCGTTGGACAGCGCAATGTTAAAGGCCAAAGCGGTAAAGATGAGCGTTAGAAAGGCTCCCGTGACCAAAAGGAGGGCGAAATCCCAAATGGCATTGCTTTTTAACAGACCATAGAGCATAAATGGTATGCCCAAGCCTAAAATAAGGCTCATGGCCAAGGAGCCGGCCACTCCCAGATACTGCCCTAAAAAAATAGAGGTTCTTTTAAGGGGCTGTGCAAGCAGCAATTCGGTAAATTCCCGGGAATTGTAGTAATACATGACCCCAAAAATGGTAGCAATGAGAGGAACCAGGATGATAATAATGTTCATCAAGGTAATTACAGCTTTGGACACATCGTTGTTCAAGAAAAGCAAAACAAAACCCAGTAGCAGGTAAAAGATAAAATAGACGTAGCTCCAACGGCTTCGCATTAGGTCGTAAAAGCTGTATTTAAGGATTTTAAGCATGGGTGGGTGTGGTTGCTATGGCCGCAATGGCATGTTCAAAATCTGCTTGTCCCGTAGTTTTCTTGAGTTGGGACAAAGTGCCCCTAAAATAGATTTTACCTTCCAGTAAATACACTATTTCATCGGCCACCTCTTCCACAAAACTTAGGATATGGGAAGTAATCAAGATGGTTTTACCTTGTTCTTTTTCTTGCTGGATCAAAGCCTTTAACTGAATCAGCGCGGCGGGATCTAAACCTGTTGTGGGTTCATCCAAAATAAGCACGGGAGAATCGAACATGAATGTGAGGACAATGTTCACTTTCTGTTTGGTGCCCCCTGAAAGGGTAGAGAGTTTTTTGTCCAAAAAGGGATCCAATTGAAAAACTTGGACCAATTTTTCAGACTTATTGGATTTTTGACGTAGGTCTTGGATCATCTTGATCAATTCCCGAACCCTTAAATTACCTGGAAAATTGGCAATCTGGGGCAGATAGTTGATTTCCTTGCGGTATTTCCAGTGTTTTGAAACGGAAGATCCTAAAACCGAAATACTGCCTTGATCGATGACCACCATACCCAAAATGCTCTTGATCAAGGTGGTTTTACCCGAACCGTTGGGTCCCAGGATGGCAAATATACCTCCTCCTTCAATATCCAGGTCCAGTTGGTCCAACACCTTGTTCTTACCAAATTTTTTATGCAGGTCTTTTATTTGGATCATGGTATTTTTCGCATTAGAGGGCTGTTGTCCCTTAGATTGTCCGGGGTAAACACCGGGGATACTTTTTCGGAAAAATCAATAATGTCCATAAACAAACTTCGCAATAGCACAATGGTCTCGGGAGTTCTGTTTACAATATAGGAAAAGAGCTTTACCGGACGGTAGGGTACATCTCCCACGCCGTTTTTATCCAAGTCGTAGCCCGTGTAGTTGCTCCAAAAGTTTCCATCAAATACATTGTCGTTCAATTTGCTGTTGTAGGACACGTCAAAGGAGTTGTATAAAAAGTTATTGGAACTAAAGTTATTTCCATAACAAGCGCCCCTAACCTTTAATGCCCAGCCGTTGTTCATAAAGTCATTGTTCACATATTGGATCCTGTTTGAGCCTTCTATGCTGATTCCCACTGTATTTTCCTCGAAGGTATTCCCGGAAATTTCAGAATCGTTTATTTCTTTGAGCAAAAGTCCGAAGGAGGCTGTTCCCCAGTTTTTTTTAAAGGTGTTTTGGTACATCCTAATTTTTTTGGAAAACATTACCGCAACACCGGCCCCATTGTTTTCAAAGGTGTTGCCCTCGTAAACATCGTCATTGGAGAACATAAAATGCAGCCCATACCTCAGGTTATTGGTGCTGATGTTGTTCTTGATCACGATTTGGTCCGAAAACTCCAGGTAAATCCCATCACGCACATGCTGCACAATATTGCTCTCCACCTCTATATTGTTGCAGTACCAAAGTTGGATGCCATTCCCTGAATTGAACTCCTCCACCGCATCGCCAATAATTTTGTTGTGATACACCCTTCCATCCGAGGATTTCTCCAAGTATATGCCAAAGAACAATTTTTCCAAAACCACATTTTGAATCAGGAAATTTTTACTGCGAACCACCCTAATGGCAGCGTAATCCGAGGTATAACTGGTTCCCACATTGATGATGAACAAACCATCCACCGTAACATTGTCCGAAGTGATGGTAAATATCTCACCTTGGTTTTCACCATCCACAACAGGATAATCCCTGCCCAGAATTGTCATGGGTTTATCCACAATGATATCGTACTCCAAATAGGTTCCTTTTTGAACGAGTATGGTATCCTGGGGTTGGGCCAGCGCAATACCTTCCTTTATGGTCTTTGTTTCACAGCTGGGGCAGACCTCCATGGTGTTGCCAAAACAAGTTTGCACCCAAATCAAAAGGATAAAAAATGGAAGTACAGCCCAAAATTTCATTGTCGTAGTCGCTTACAGAACATTATATCGAATACCCGCATTAAGGGAATAATCGGAATTCATAAAGATACCGTTGTAATTTTGATATAAAGGGGCATTGAATTCAATTCCCAAAATTAATTTGCCTTTGGCCAACAATATATTGCTTCCCACACCTCCTGAAACCAACTCGCCGCCATAGTTGCCAGTAACTGCGGTAGGCACCATCATGGGATTCAATTCCGCGTCCATGCCTGAGATTTCACCTTGGGTACTTCCGCTTAATCTAAGATTGACACCCACTTTATTGGAAATGTTGTAGCCCAACCAGCTGTGCAGTTCGTGAATGTTCCCAAACCGATATCCTTCACTATTCCTTCCGGTACCAAAGGTGTTGAGTTGTTGAACTCCCAAGGTAAAATTTGAGAAATTGTATTTGTATGTTGTACCGAAGGTGAGGTCCAAAGTACCCGTACCCAGTTGCATGGCGTAGGGAAGTTTTGCATCGGCCATCATGGGGGTTGCATCCCTGCGATCAATTTTTCCGAGAGGTATGCTCACTTTGGAATTCAGGTGTAGGGAGTTTTTTCCATCGGAAACCACCCCATATAAAACACCAAGTTTAAGATCGCCCAAACCGCTGGAAGCTGTTGAAAAATCGTTCATCATGGTCATGCCATTATCCATCATCATCCGCGCGGTAAGGTCCATATCTTTTCTCACCAGATTCTGCATTAGCATGAGGGTAACTTTATTTGACGGAGCATACATCATTCCCAGCATGAACATCTCCATATCCATTTGTTGGGGCGCGACCATGAAGTTTTGAAAAATATCCTGATCTTGGATTTTGGTACTTCCCATTCGATTCCCATCCATGGACATATACATGGAGCGCAATGAGATCATCACCCCGCCCTTGGGATGCAGATGATCGCCCATAATTCCGCTAGGGGCATAAGAACTGGGGCCATGGTTGTGATGTACATGTTCCGTTTGACTATAACTGGGCGAGGCGAAGAATTCGTTCAGTGCCTTCCAATCCATGATGTATCCCCCATGTGCTTTTTTGGATTCTTGGGCCGCCTTTTTTGTAGCATAGGCAGTTAGGTTGGCACCCATGGGACTTGGGAGTTTCTCGCTTCTTAAGTAATAGGCTTTTTGGGCATCAATTTCCGCTTCGGTGTTGTAATCCGTTACGAACAACGCGGAAAACTGGGCGGCATCCTTGTTCTGTACAAAGTTTACCATGCACTCCACGGAACCAAAGTGTCCGACTTTGCCATTGGCTTTTTCTGTACGGGCCTTAAATTGGGTTTTATTGACGTCCATACCGCAAGCGGTACATCTATGGTTGTTCTGGCCTATGACCAGGAAAAAGTTCAAGCTAACAATGAATATTGGAATGTAATGTAATTTTTTCATGATGGTTGTTATCTAATAGTTGGAAACCTGAGTTTTTTATGGGTTGCCACCCAAAAAAGCTTCTCTTTGGCCAAACGACGGACATTTGGTCCAATGCTGCTTTTATTTTCAATAAGGTTATTGTCCATGCACACAGCGTTAAGGATTAAGTTCGAACAACAGCTCGTTCCAGGTATACAATTTCCCCTCGTGTTCCTTTTGCGCTACCTGTGCCCGTTCTCTACTGGTAAAGGCCGTTAAGTAAGCACCCATGGGACTGGGAATACCTTTACTGATTAGAAAAGTAGCTTCTGTGGCATCTATCAATTCTTGAGGTTGGTTGTAATGATTGCAAAGCTTGAGGGCCACGGTATTGCTATCTATGGTTTCCATATGGTTCAGCATACACTCTATAGCATCAAACTTGAACACCTTACCTTTTTTGGTGACCAATTGGGCAGCATGCTGTGCATCTACAATGGTCATCCTACAAAAATGGCATCCATCGGCCCCATAGGATATTTCTTGGGGCTTCGGGGTGCAATTGGCCCAAAGCATCAAGGAAAATATACTGACCAAAACGGAAATGCCCCTTTGTACTTTCATCTTAAGCTAATGTCGTTTTTTTGTTTTCCCTTCGTACCAGTAGGTAGGCAAAAAATGATAGACCCATTCCCAATCCCAAACTATAGGCACCTAGTTGTGGATAGGAGTGAGCTGTGAAGTTCAGGATGTCCTTGGTGCCAAAAAGCGGCGGTTGGAATCCCATTACAGAACCATCCGGGTTTGTGAACTTCATGATGGCCTTAGGGTCTAAATCGTGACCGTAGTCGTGTTCCCAGAGGTAAAAATCATAAAGTCCCGCGCTGCTCAGCACCACCATCAATATAAACCAGTACAAATACCATTTGTGATTGGCCTTCCAGGCAATGAGCAAACCGATAAAGGTTGTGATCAAGATTCCGGCCGGGAATATTTTAAACTCGGGAATGGCTTCTGGAATGTACTTCATACCCACATAATGGTTCATAAGGTTGATGTTTTTGATGTCGTGTGGATTGGCATCCGAGAAGTCGTTGATATGGATGAACATACCCAAAGGTGTTGGGTATTGTGGTGCTTCCAGGGTTATTTTCCAAAGCGGGAAAACAAATAGAAGCAAAGGGAGCAATGCGCCGATCAACATAAGGATTCTGGCCTTCTTTTTCATGTTTGGAAATTTTGGTGTGAAAAGCGGGAGGGAAGCCCTCCCGCCAATCTGTACATAACTAACTAAAGCATTAACACTAATCTTCGCCCAGGGTCCAGCTTAATTCGATATCGGAACTGGCCGGGGAAACACGTACATAACCTTGCATTTCTTGGTGCAGTGCGGAGCAGAAGTCCGTACAATAGAACGGCCATACCCCAACCTGCTTGGGTTCCCAAACAAAGGTTTCTGTTTGCCCTGGCATGATCAATAATTCAGAGGTATTGGCACCGATCATACTTACGCCATGGGGCACATCATAATCCTGCTCCAGGTTGGTAACGTGGAAGTAGACTTTGTCGCCCACTTTAATACCTTCAATATTGTCAGGATTAAAGTGGCTACGGATCATGGTCATATAAACATGCACCTCTTTTCCGTTGCGCTCTACCCGTACATTGGCATCAGAGGTAGTGGCATATTTGTGTTTGTTCTCTTCCAAGCTAAAGATCTTTTTAGATCTTTCCTTTACAATGTCGGCTGCAATACCGGCGGCATAGTGGGGTTCCCCAACAGTTGGGAAATCAAGGAGGAGTTCCATTTTTTCCCCAGAAATGTCATAGAGCTGTGCCGATTGTGTTACCTCAGGTCCGGTTGGAAGGTATCTGTCTTTGGTAATCTTGTTCATGGCCACCACATACTTGCCAAAAGGCTTTCTTGAATTTCCTCCTGGAATCATCAAGTGACCCACGGAGTAATAACATGGTTGTCTGTCCACAACTTCCCAGGTGCCTACTTTCCATTTCACCACCTCGGATGAGATAAAGAAGGTGGTGTATCCGTTTCCTTCCCCGTCAAATTCCGTGTGAAGAGGGCCTAAGCCAGCCTGTTTTACGGTTCCTGCCAATACATCTTCAAAACTTAAGATTGGAATTCCGTAGGCCTCGCCGTCAAATTTTTCATTTTCAATGGCGTCTATCATTTTGGTAAAGGAATGAACAGTCAGATCAGAAGAAAGCTTTCCGTTCCCTACAATATATTCTCCAGTGGGGTCCACATCACATCCGTGAGGGGATTTTGGTGTTGGAAGTAAGTACACCAAACCTGGCAATTCTGATGCGTCCAGCACCCTAACTTCTTTTTTCATAGTGGAAGTGGCGGTATGCGTTGATTCATCATACACATTGTGCGCATAGTTGGCCGGCATGGTTTTGAACTTGCCTTCCTTGATATATTCTTCGGCTTTTTTCCAGTTCACGGCTGCAATAAAATCCTTATCGTTTTGGGAAGCGTTCACTTCCATCAAGGAATGGGATTCTTCAGAGTTGTACGTGGAGAAGAACATCCATCCATGGGAAGCACCTCTTCCGGGGTGTGCAAGGTCGTAGTCGAACCCGGGCATTAAAACCTGGAAGGAGAGATCCATACCTCCGTCCTCTGGGTCAACGCTAATGAAGGAAAGAGATCCTTTAAAATTTCCCTTGTACTCATTTATGGGCATATCCCGTTGTGGAATGGGAACCGAGAAACGTGTACCAGCCACCACATATTCGGTGTTTTCTGTAACGAATGCCGAACTGTGGTTACCTGCACAGTTGGGAATCTCAATGATTTCCGTGGTTTCAAATACACTTAGGTCAATTTTGGCGATCCTTGGGGTATTGTTCCCGTTGATAAAGACAAACCGTCCATCGAGTTCCCCATTGGTCTGGGAAATATCCGGGTGGTGGGAGTCGTCCCATGGCACAAAGCCGTGGGAAGTGTTCAGCATGGGCTTGGTTTCTTCATTGTAGCCCCATGCCTTTTCCGCATCTTGCGAAAAAACCGGGATAACCTTGAACAATCTGCCGGAAGGAAGCCCATAAACCGATAATTGTCCACTGAAACCTCCTGAAATAAAGGCGTAAAACTCGTCATGTTCCCCAGGGGCCACATAGACTTTTTCTGCGGCACTGGACGACAGCGCCCCATTGGAATTGTTGCCCTGTTGGTTACAGCCCACCAACATGACCATGGTGGCTATTAGGGCGGTCATTAATAAGCGAAATTTATTCATCGTACTCGTTTTATAAGTTGTTATTTTAATTTTCGGGCGGAAGCATCACTTTGTCCACTACGTGCACAATACCGTTTCCGGCGGGTACGCTTGCCAATATTTTTGCACCACCTACCAAAACATCATCGCCAACCACTTCAACCTGTACATCTTGGTTGTTGGCTTGTCCTAGTTTTTTGAATTTTTTCAAAAAGTCCTTAGAGTATTTTCCTGGGGTCACATGATACTGTAAAATACCAGCCAGAGTGGCCTTGTTCTCGGGCTTCAGCAAATTCTCAACAGTGCCTTCTGGAAGGGCGTCAAATGCTTCATTGGTAGGGGCGAACACCATAAGTGGGCCGGCATTTACCAAAGCATTTTCAAGTTCTGCAGCTTGTACCGCCGCCACCAAAGTAGTGTGGTCTTTGGAGCCAATGGCAATATCTAGGACATTGGGTGTCGCCTCATCGTCCTTTAAGAAGGCCTGACCTTGTTTTTTGGTACTCTGCTCCGTTGCCTCCGGTTGGGAGGAAGGGTTCTGGGTCTTGGTCTCGTTCTTACAGCCTGTGAGCATGAAGGCCACGATGAACAGTCCAATGAAAAGTTTAATGCTGGTTACTAGTTTCATACATTGTGTTTATAAGGTTCTAAAGTATTCTAGCACGGCCCGGGCCTGTTCTTCTGTGAGTCCCTGGTTGGCCATGGGAGATCCATTGAATTCCATAAATAGGTCCTTGGCAAGGGGGTCTTCCTTGACCATTCCCTCTGGGTTTAGAATCATGTTCATGACCCATTCTGGAGTTCTTCTTTCCAGGATGCCATTTGGGGCTGGACCAATGAATTTCTTTCCAACCCTATGGCAGGCCAAGCACAATTGGTCATACACCGCTTTGCCTTCCTCGGCCATGGCCGGGTCAATTTCTGGATCAAGGGTAAGGGAGGTTATGGGACCTACACCCTTACTCTCCAAATCAATCCTTTCGGATGCCTTGGTGGTTTCCGTTTCAACTTGTACGGCTTTTTCAGTGGATTTTTGCCGTTGGACCTGAAAACCGTCTTGTTTTTTTTCTTCCTTGCCCCCACAGGAAATAAGTAGACCCAGGAGTAGGAGATAGCTGCCTTTTACAATTGTTCTCATCTTGATATAAGTTGTTGGATTTGAGGTCAAATGTATGGGCTGTCAACGAAGCAGAATATGATAAAAATCACATTTCGGATAAAAATATCTTTTTAGTATTGTATTTGTTTTTAAGTTTGCCGTCATGTTATCCACCTCAGCTAAATATGCCATGAAAGCCGTTTTGTTTTTGGCTTTGCATACCGATGCAAAAAGTAAGATGATGGTCAAGGATGTTTATGACAGGATCAATGTACCACAGTCCTATTTGGCCAAACTGCTCCAGGAACTTTCAAAGCATGATGTGATTTCCTCGGCTAGGGGTCCCAAGGGCGGATTTTTTCTCAGTGATCAAAACAAGAACCTTCCCTTAATAAAGATTGTGGAAGTCATTGATGGAGAGCAGCGGCTCCGTTCCTGTATGCTGAGCATTCATGAATGTGATAATGAAAATCCCTGTGCCCTTCATGATCTGGTGGGCAATGCCAATAGCATTTTCATCAAAAATTTGGAGGAGACCACCATTCTGGAGCTTATTGCCGATGTAAAGGATGGTAAGTCAGTATTGCCTCTCTAATGGGTTACACCAAACTTATACACACAGGTTGAGGTATAGGTCTCTCCGGGATGTAATATCGGAGAGGGAAAATTGGGCTGATTTGGCGAGTTGGGATAATGTTGGGTCTCCAAACAAATGGCGCCCCTGTAGACATAAGGCTTGCCGTTCTTTCCGTTCACTGAGCTGTCCATAAAGTTTCCACTGTAGAATTGGATGCCTGGCTCATCGGTAAATACTTCCATGACCCTGCCCGATTCTGGTTCCGTGACCCTGGCGGCAAGGGCGAGTCCGTCCTCGTTTTTTGGAGTTTCGTTCAGGACGTAGTTATGATCATAACCGCCACCAAGCTCCAACTGTTCAAAATCCATGGCAATATCCCGGCCAATGGGTTTGGGTTGTGTAAAATCCAAGGGGGTACCGGCTACGGCATCAATGGTTCCATTGGGGATCAAGGTAGCATCCACTGGGGTATAGTGATCGGCATTGATAAAAATTTCGTGGTCTAGAATGGTTCCCTCCCCTTCTCCCTTAAGATTGAAAAACGAGTGGTGGGTAAGGTTTACAATGGTTTTTTTATCCGTTGTGGCCTCATAAAACATCTGAAGCTGGTTGTCATCGGTCAAAACGTAGCGAACACTAACGGTCAAATTTCCGGGGTAGCCCTCCTCCCCGTCAGGTGAGACTCTGGAAAACTTGATCTCCCTGGCATTGTGGTGGTCCACATTCCACACTACTTCATCAAAACCTTTTTCGCCTCCATGAAGGTGGTTGGGTCCATTGTTGGTAGCCAGGGTATATTCGGTTCCATCCAAGCTAAACTTGCCTTTTGCAATCCGGTTGGCATAACGGCCAATAGTGGACCCAAAATACTTGGCCCCGGGTTTAAAATATTCGTCGAAAGTGTTGCATCCTAAAACGATGTCACCAAATTTTCCGTTTTTATCTGGAACCATAAGTGCGATTAATCGTTGCCCATGATTGGTGAAATGGGCTTTTATTCCTGCCTTGTTCTTAAGGGTAAAAAAACCAACGGAATCGCCTTCAATTAAACGGTTGAAACTATTGATGTCAATTTTGGTGGTCATATTAGGGTATTCTTGTATTTTGTCATTGTTGGTATTGGATGGTTGTTCCTTTTTTTTGCATGAGAACAGAACGAGCAGAAAGGAAAGTACCAAGCATAAATGTTTATATGAAGACATGTGTTCCAATTTTACGGTTACTAAATGTAATCAAATTGGTTAGACCAAGGGAATATAAGCAGAATGAAATGGTTCAAAGCTGTTCCATTTTACTTTATCGGGGAATGATGTTATATGGGAAACAAATTGATTGCACATTCAAGTGCATGTGAAGGTATAAAATGGTAATTTCCCATTCAATAACCACGCAGTTTAATCTTAGTAACTGGAGTTTTTTAATCAGAAAGACAAAAAATGTCAAAGTTCCTTCTTAGACTAATTATCCTTTTGATTGCTGTCCATTCCTATGGGCAGAACCTGTTGCCGCCCATTTATAATTACAAACTTTCGGAGTATAAAGGGGCCAGTAAAAACTGGGATTTGGCGGCTAACCATGACGGAGAACTGTTTGTTGCCAACAATAAAGGATTGCTATATTTCAATGGTGAAAAATGGTCGCTGAACAAACTCCCCAACAATACGATCATTCGCTCCGTGGAAGTGGTTGGCGACAAAATTTTCACGGGTTCCTATGAAGAATTTGGGTTCTGGGTAAAGGATGACCTGGATAATCTGGCCTATACTTCCCTTACTTCCTTGATCAAGGACCACACCTTTACCAGTGAAGAGTTTTGGGAGATCCTGCCATTTGGGGAGGAAATTTACTTCAGGTCGTTCTCCTCGATTTACAGTTATCAAAATGGGAAAATCAAGGTGTTGGATCCCACACAGATTATTTCCGATCTCCTGGTTTATAATGGCAAACTTATTGTTGGAGGCGGAACCGAGGGTCTTTTTGAGCTACAGGAAGACCAACTCCAACCTTTGGCGCATCAGGAATTGTTGGTGGGAAAGACCATTACGGATGTAGTTCCCATTGAGGAAGGTTTGTTGGTAGGTACAAAACTCAATGGCTGCTTCGTATGGAACGGGTCTGGCCTCACATCTTGGAACAATGAGCTCAATTCCGAATTAAAGCGGCACCAACTCAACAAAATATTGAAACTCAGCGATAATCAATTGGCCTTCGGAACCATTAAAAATGGAGTGTATCTTTTTGATGCAATCGCTAAGAACACCAAACTTCTTAATCGGGAAACAGGCTTGCAAAACAATACGGTGCTGTCCATGCTCCAGTTCCAAAACCAACTTTGGTTGGGATTGGACAATGGTCTTGCCAGGACCAAACTCAACCACCCGATTACATATTTTACTGATTTTACGGGCACCTTGGGAATGGTATACGATATGGCCTATTATGATGATCGGTTGTATTTGGGAAGTAATACCGGGGTCTACTATTTTGAGGACAATGCCCTTAAATTTCTTGATGGTTCCCAAGGGCATGTATGGGATTTGGAGGTGGTGGATGGTGATCTATTATGCGGGAACAATACCGGTACCTACCGGATAAAAGGGAGCGATTTTGAAAAAATTTCCGATGTGTCAGGGGGGTATGGATTTGCCAAGGTCCCCGAACAAAGCACCACTTATATCCAGGGAACATACACCGGTTTGGTAAAATATAGTAAGCAGGTGAATGGGGCTTGGACCGTCACCAAAATCGATGAGATTGTGGAACCGGTGAAGCATCTTTGCTTTGAAACACCTAATATTTTGTGGGCTACCCATGCTTACAAAGGTTTTTACAGGATTAAAATGGATTCTGAATACCAGACCGTACTGGAAAAAAAGGAGTATTTGGGTGAAGGTACCCCGAGTCCATATAATATTAAGGTATATAACATCAAAAACCAGATTGTGTTTCGGGGTGAGCAAGCCTGGTACAAATATGACCCTATTTTGGACCGCATTGTGGTTTTTGATGACTTTGAACCTTATAGTGATCATGAGTTGTTGCATTTCGATGATAGCCATTTTTGGTTCGTGAACAGGGAAGGCAAAAAGGAAATTGTCCATACGGACTTGAAGCGGGACAGTCTGGCCATTGCCGATTTTCCTTTGGATCAACGATTGGCCCCGGATTCCCAGAATGTTATCAAAATCAATGATTCCACCTCCTATATTACCCTGACCGATGGTTTTGCCAAAGTGGACAGAACTATTATGCAACAGAGCCTGCAAGAGCCCCATTTGCCGGTTCCCCATCTAAATCTGTTGCGGGATGAAGACCATCTATATTCGGGAAGTTCGGAGAGTATTGAGATACCTTTTAAAAGCTCCCAGTCGCTTTCCTTTGAGGTTTCTTCCCCGGAGCTCATGCAGCCCAGATATCATTACATATTGACCGGACCCAAGACCTACTCCGGTTTTACGGAAGATGGACAAATAGAGTTTCAGAACCTGCCCCATGGCGAATATTCCCTTGAGGTGTCCACGGTTGGGCAGGACAACTCCCATTCAGAGTCGGTCGTTCGCCCATTTGAAATAGCAGCGCCCTGGTTTTTGTCCAAGGGAAGTTTGGTACTCTATGTCTTTTTGGTAGTTGCCACCGTGTTGCTCATCAGGTTTTACAACCGGCGAAAATTACAGCGCAAGCAGAGGGAACTGGAGCTCCAAATGAAAAAGGAGCAAGAAGAAAAATTGGCTGCCTTGGAAAAGGAAAAACTCGCTAGGGAAATCAAACTGAAACAAAATGAACTTGCAAGTACCACCCTTAATATTGCCAAGAAGAATGAAATGATCCTTGAATTAAAGAATATGCTGGTGATCAACAAGGACAAATTCTCCAATTCACAGCGATATCGTTCCTTCATCAAAAAACTGAACAATTCCATTCAAGATACTGACGATTGGAAACGCTTTGAGGTCAATTTTAAGGAACTCCACGAGGATTTCTTTGAGCGATTATTAAAACAGTACCCTTCATTGACGCCAAAAGACCTGAAGTTATGTGCCTATCTCAAGATGAATCTTTCCACAAAGGAAATAGCTCCCTTGATGGCAATATCCGTTAGGGGCGTGGAAATTCACAGGTACAGATTGCGCAAAAAACTGGAAATAGACAGCTCAAAAAGTTTATCTAACTTTTTAATAACCTTCTAAATTTCTGTAAAACAGAATTTTTCTTACAAACCGTCTGTTTGGCCATTACATCATTACTACATCAAATCAATAAAAATTTACACCAAAAAGGCTGAAGTACTACTGCAATGCCCCGAAATATAGCCTTCTTGGGGCGCTCTCCAAGTGATGTATTTTTTATGTAGCGGGTTTAAAGCCTTGGAACATGGGTCATTATTAATTTAGCAAAAACACAACTCAACTATTGAAGAATTATGAAAATTGGAAACGCTTTTTTAGTAATATTTCTTTTTCTGTTCCAAATCAATGCATTTGGTCAAAGTGATATTACGGTTTCAGGAACGGTCACGGACGACCGTGGAGAACCCTTGCCTGGAGCTTCGGTGATCTTAAAGGGTACAACAAATGGGGTACAAACCGATTTTGATGGGAACTACAGCCTTCGAAATGTGGATTCCAACGGTATTTTGGTGTTCAGCTATATAGGCTATACCACCCTGGAAGTGGCCGTTAATGGCCAAACCAACCTAAATGCGGTCCTACAGGAAGACACACAACTACTGGATGAGGTGGTGGTAATTGGTTATGGGGAACTAAAGGTAAAGGACCTTACTTCTGCCATTGCCACAGTAGATTCCGAAGTGCTTGAATTAGCACCCGTAGGGCAACCCATGCAGGCCCTTCAAGGTAGGGTGGCTGGACTACAGATTGTAAACAACGGTGGTCCTGGTCAAACCCCTACAGTTCGGGTACGGGGTATTGGTTCCTACGATACAGGGGCTTCCGGTCCCTTATTTGTAGTGGATGGTGCATTTTTTAACGATATCGCCTTTTTAAACCCAACGGATATTGAGTCCATTTCAATTCTCAAAGATGCCTCGGCAGCTGCCATTTATGGAGTGAGGGCTGCAAATGGGGTCGTTCTTATAGAAACCAAGTCAGGGAAGTTCAACCAGAAACCACAAATTACCTACGATGGATATTCTGGATTTCAAGTTCCGCAAAACGTCTTAAAGATGGCAAATGCGGAACAGTTTACCACCTTGGCCCTTGAGTCTGGTTCCGCACCGGATGCGGAGTTCATCCTTAATGCCATGCAGCGTTTTGGGCGTAGCCGTATAAACCCCAATGTGCCCGATGTAAACACAGACTGGTATGATGAGGTCATGCGGGTGGCCCTTATTCAAAACCATAGTATTGGTATTACAGGGGGTGGCGAATCAGCATCGTACGCCATAGGAGCCAACTATTTTGAACAGGATGGTCTGCTCAAGATGAAGAATGAATATGAGCGATTCAACCTAAGGAGTAAGATAGACTTTAAGGCATCTGATTGGCTTAAAGTGGGCGGAAGTGTTGTGCTGAGTAATTCCACGCGATTTGATGCTGAAAACTCGGCTTGGAGACGTGCGTATTTTGCCGTGCCCATCCTCCCTGTATTTGATCCTTTGTTGGAAGCCGACCCCAATGTCTTTCCAACAGCATATGCCAATGCCCAGGATGTAGGCTATAGAGGCGGACAGAATCCGTTCCCCATTATGGATTTCAGTGAAAACCGGTCCAAAATCAGGAATATAGTGGCCAATTTCTACGCTGAGGTCGACCTTCTACCAGAAAAATTGAAGTTCAAGACCGCCTATAATCACAATTTTGAAAGTATAAACAGAAGAGAAGTGAGGCTTCCCTATTTCATAGGCGATAACTTTCAGCGAGTGGATGCCTCCCTCTTAAAAAGGAGTGTCACAACCTCCAATCAAATTTGGGACAATACCCTGACGTTCACGGATTCCTTTGGGAACCACAATCTTACTGTGTTGGCCGGTACTTCGTTCCGGGATGAGGCTCTAGACCTGATTCAGGCACGGGGGTTGAACTTTCCACTTACTGGGGAAGAGGCCTATTTTATTGATTTGGCCCAAACCATTGTGGAAGAAGACACCTTTGACGGTGGTGCACGGGAATTTGGTTTTTCTTACTTCGGAAGGGTCTCCTACAATTTTGATAACCGATATCTTTTATACGGAACCTTTAGAGCTGACGGAACCAACAAGTATCAAGAAAAATGGGGCTACTTCCCAACTGTTGGTGCTGGCTGGGTGGTATCCGAAGAGTCATTTTTTCCAGAAAACAACGTGGTCAACTTCCTAAAACTACGTGGTAGTTGGGGAGAGTTGGGTAACGATCGGGTACCCTCAAGTGAGGGGTCCATTACTTCGGAAGTGGTTACCACTGCCTTGGGAGACATTCTCTTTAGCGGTCTTAATACCAGTAGTGATTTTACCGCCCTTAAATGGGAGGTGACCGAGGAAATCAATGCAGGGCTCTCGGCCAGGATGTTCAACGATAATCTTTCCATTGAGGCGGATTATTACATTAGGGACACCAAGGATGCCGTGATTCCGGTATTACGCCCGCTGATACCAGGTGCCACCAGGCAGAATGTGGGTGAAATCAGGAACACCGGTCTGGAAGTGGCTCTAAATTGGGACAAGAGAGTATCAGATGATTTTAGCTATTCCATTGGCGCCAACTTTGCCACTCTGGACAATGAAGTGTTGGGCCTTGGTGGGGCGGAATTTTTGGATGCCGGTACAGCAGAGTTCAGACAACGCTCCATTGTGGGTGAATCTTTATTCGCTTTTTACGGACGGGAAATTGTGGGCGTGTACCAAAATGAGGCACAGATTCAGGCTGATCCAGTGGCAGTGGCCAACAATTTGGAACCAGGGGATTTTATTTATAGGGATATCAATGGTGATGGCGATATCAACGATGACGACCGCACCGTTTTGGGATCCTTCCTGCCTTCCTACACATTTGGAGTCAATCTAGGGTTCAATTACAAAAATTGGGACTTTGCCGCAAGTGCCATCGGACAAGGGGGCAATTCTATTTTAAACCGTAAAAGGGGAGAGGTCATTTTTACCAATGATACCAACTGGGACCGTGATTTTGCAGTAAATCGCTGGCATGGTGAGGGTACTACCAACAGCTACCCCTCCTCCGCAGGTATCAGAAAAGGTTGGAACCAAAGACTCAACGATTTCTTTATTGAGGACGGGGATTTCTTCAGAATACAGAACATAACCTTGGGATATACCATCAACAAGGATGGAGCACAAAAAGGTATTCCGCAGGTAAGGATTTATGCAACCGCTGAAAAGCCATTGACCCTCTTCGATTACAACGGATTTAACCCGGAAGTTTCTAACGGGGTGGACAATGAGACCTATCCTATTCCCGCTGTGTATACCATCGGGGTTAACGTAAAAATCTAAAAAAATGAAAATGAAGCTAACAGAGAAAATTAAAAGCTTGGCCCTGTTGATCGGCATATTGGCTGTGGGGCTTGGATGTTCTGACAAATTAAACGAACCCCAGTTGAACAACAATTTTGCCGGGGGAACCGACTTCACCAAAACGGAGGACATGGTTTTATCCATCATTGGGGTGTATGAGGCATTTCAATCCAGGGGATGGGAACAACCCCTGCTTATTGCCGTAAGAGGAGATGATGTAAATGCCGGAGGTCTGGGAGATCAGCAAGATTTTGCAGAAACAGACCTGTTCAACTATAACAAGGACTACTGGATGTATAACTCGCTATGGCAAAACATGTATGTGGATGTGATCACTGCGCATACCGCCATGGAACAAATAGGAAGATATCAAGAATTGGCAGATGCCGATGGTCAGGCTTTGGGTGATCAGTATCTAGCGGAGGCCAAGGTGCTTCGCTCCATTATGCTATTCCATATTTCCCAGGTTTGGGGAGGGGTGTTTATTCCTACTTCCTCCGAAACTTCGGAACTTTTCGATTTGGAGACTGTGCCAACCCAGGACGAGGTCATGCAGCATATCTCCAACCAAATGGATGAGGCCATTCCATTTTTACCCAACCTTCGGCCTAATGAACGTACCGATATTCCCGGTGGTGTTACGGTGCACACTGCATGGGCCATAAAGGCCTTGGCCAATCAGGAATTGGAAAATTACCAAGTAGTGGCAGATGCGTGCGCACAGATAATAAACTCCAACAGATTTAGCCTTTTCCCGGATTTTTATGAGCTCTTCAAGACTCCTGGGAAACTAAGTGATGAGGTAATTCTGGATATGCAGTATTCAGATTTTGGCCAGGGCGAAGGTGATAGGGAAGGACATTTGTACGCACCCTATGGTCCACAAGGATGGACACCCGCAGTGGATGGAGCTTCCAGCGGATGGGGATTCTTTGAGCCCAGCATGAAGTTCATCAAGTTTATGTTGGATCGCGGGGAAACCGTGAGATTGGAAACCAGCGTGCTATTTACCGATCGGGGGATAACTGAATTACAGACCGACCCCAATTATGCCACATTGCCCGCATTTGTTTCCAACACCACAAGAGATGGAGATGTGATCAACGACTATGCGCGGGCCTTGTTTGCCAGCGGAAAACATTACCTCCCCTCCAATCAGTTGATTACGGGTAGAACCGCTTACGGAAGTAATAAAAACTTCAATATTGTGCGCTACGCAGAAATTTTGCTCATGTATGCAGAAGCCTTGGCTCAAGGTGCCACAAGCTCTTCCATTTCTGCGGATGATGCCGTGAATTTGGTGAGAAGCAGAGCCGGCATGCCTGCGCTTTCAGGGGTCTCCCTAGATCAGATTTTGGATGAAAAATTCGCGGAACTCTCCATGGAATGGGGCAAAAGATATTTCGATATGGTCCGTTTGGGAAGAACCGATGAATTGAGCTACGACGGACGAAATTTCACCGCGGATAAGGCATTTTTGCCCTATCCCCAAGCACAGGTAGATCAATTTCCGATCCTGGAAGACAATTAATGGTCCATAAACCTAAAAGACTAACATCATGAAAAATATTTTTAAACTCTTTTTGGCATCCTTGACACTAAGCTGGTTTATGGCCTGTGACCAAGGAATAGATGCCTTGACTTTTGTTGATCCCGGCGCGGATGCCTCGGCACCCACAGTAAAAATAAATTATCCCCTGGAAGGGACTACCATAAAAGTACTGGAGGCCGTTACGTCCATTACCGTGGATTTTGAAGTGACCGACGATATTGAAGTGGCGAAGATAGATGCCATTCTGGACGGAAAGAACATTGGCAGTTTCAATACCTTCAAGGATTATAGAAGGGTGTTGATTGATGATTTGGCCTATGATCAATTGGAGGACGGTGATCACCAATTTACCGTAAGCGCCACGGATTTGGATGGCAAGACCACCTCCGTAACCGTAAATTTTGTTAAAGAACCAGCCTATGTGCCCCTCTACGCCGGTGAGGTACTGTATATGCCTTTTGACGGTGATTATTTCGATCTCGTGGGGCTAAGACCGGCTACCCAAGTGGGTTCTCCGGGCTTTGCAGGTGAAGGTTTCGTAGGGTTGGATGCCTATGCAGGGGCAGCAGATTCTCATTTGGAGTTTTCAACAGAAGGAATGCTTTCCGATGAATTCAGTGCCGTTTTTTGGTATAAGGTAAATGCCGACCCCGACAGGGCAGGTGTTTTGGTCATTGGGCCGCCTGATACGGAGCGGGTAGGTTATCCAGAAACCCAAAATTTAAGAACCAGTGGATTCCGTTTCTTTAGGGAAAATGCAGGCGGCGAGCAACGGTTCAAATTAAATGTGGGTAGAGGAGATGGCGATTCTTGGTTTGACGGGGGCGAAGCTGCGGACATACCAGCAGATGCCGGTTGGACCCATATGGCCTTTACCATTTCCCAGAGCAGGGCAACCGTATATATCAATGGTGAAATTGTAAGCCAAGGAGATTTTAGTGGCGTGGATTGGACCAATTGCGATTTGCTCTCGATCATGTCTGGAGCTCCTAGGTTTACCCAATGGAACCACCGTTCGGATTTGAGCAATATGGATGAACTCAGAATGTTCAATAGAGAACTCACGCAAGGGGAGATCCAAAACATTATGACGGTGGAAGCAGGTGGTTTTGTCGGCAGTTTTGATGGTGAAATGTTCTATATGCCATTTGATGGTGACAATACCGAAATGTTCTTGGATATTGAGGCCACCACGGTAGGTACGCCTACTTTTTCTGCAGAAAGCGTGGCCGGTAGTGCTGCCTATGCAGGTGCGACTGATTCCTATCTGACTTTTCCAACCAACGGATTAACTACCGAAGAATTTAGTGCCACCATGTGGTACAAGATCAACGCAGACCCAGATCGGGCTGGAATTTTGGTAATGGGACCGCCAGATACCGAGAGACCTGAATATCCAGATATTCAAAACTTAAGGACCAATGGTTTCCGGTTTTTCAGGGAAGCAGGTGGTGATGGACAGATATTTAAACTGAATGTGGGCCGGGGCGATGGCGATTCCTGGTTTGATGGCGGGGTTACAGCCTCCATACCTTCAGACACCACGGATTGGGTCCATTTGGCCTTCACAATTTCCAATTCGGAATGTGTGGTATACATTGATGGGGAAGTTGTGGCCCAAGGGGACTTTACCGGAGTGGATTGGACAGGATGCGATTTGTTGTCCATTGGGTCCGGAGCACCAAGATTTAACCAATGGAACCATTTGTCGGATTTAAGTTATATGGATGAATTAAGGTTATTCGACAAAGCATTGTCGCAGTCCGAGGTCCAGTCCGTTATGAATTTTGATCAATAATTTCAAAAAACTTATTTGAGTTAGTTAGTTTCAATGAGGTTACTTTTAATTTCAGTTCTTTTGGTCGTTGCATCCTTAGTAGCGGGATGCAATGGCCAATCGACTTCCAAAAAGGAAGTTGTGGCCCAAAATCTATCCAAAATCAACTTGTCCGATGATGAATTGTTGGATAAGGTCCAAAAACAGACCTTCAATTATTTCTGGGACGGTGCCGAGCCAATTTCCGGCTTGGCCAGGGAACGCATCCATTTGGACAATCATTACCCCAACCACGACAAGGATATTGTTACCACCGGTGGTTCCGGTTTCGGATTGATGGCCATTTTGGTCGGGGTGGAGCGGGATTTTATTTCCCGTGTGGAGGCTCTGGAAAGATTTGAGAAAATCATCACTTTTTTGGAAAAGGCGGATAGATTTCATGGAGCATGGCCCCATTGGCTGTTGCCCACAGGAAAAACCGCACCTTTTAGCCTAAAAGATGATGGTGGGGATTTGGTGGAAACGGCATTTTTGGTTCAGGGACTACTAACGGTTAAAGCATATTTTACATCAGAAAACGAGCGGGAACAAAAACTTTGTAATCGAATACAAGGTCTTTGGGAGTCAATTGAATGGGATTGGTACACTAAAAACGGCGAGGATGTGCTGTATTGGCATTGGAGTCCAAACTATGGCTGGGAAATGAATTTCCCGGTAGGTGGCTACAACGAAGCCTTGATCATGTACATCTTGGCCGCAAGTTCCCCCACCCATCCCATTCCAACTACGGCATACCATAATGGCTGGGCACTGAATGGTAAAATTGCCAAGGATACTACCTATTACGGACTAAGGACGGAATTGAACCATTACGAGCACGATAATGCTCCTGTTGGACCGCTGTTTTGGGCCCATTATTCCTATTTGGGATTAAATCCCAAGGGGTTACAGGATAGCTACGCGGACTATTGGAAGTTAAATGTGAACCATGCGCTTATCCATTACAAGCATAGCGTGGAGAATCCCAACGGATTTAAGGGATATGGCAAAAACTTATGGGGTCTTACCTCCAGTTATTCCCCGAAGGGATATGCTGGACATAGGCCCGACAAAGACATTGGTGTTATCTCACCAACGGCTGCACTTTCCTCCATGCCCTATACCCCAAAAGAGAGTATGGATTTCCTCCGTCATTTATACACCCAACAAGATAGTCTAATAGGAAAATATGGTCCTTATGATGCATTTAGTGTTCATAAGAACTGGTACTTGCCACGATATCTGGCTATTGATCAAGGTCCAATTCCCGTAATGATAGAAAACTACAGAAGTGGTCTTCTGTGGAAGCTGTTCATGAAAAACCAGGATGTGCAAAAGGGATTGGAGAAACTGGGTTTTCAAACTTCAACGAAGCAAGATGAAGGCTAAGTCTTGGGTGTTGGGAATAGTTGGTACTTTTCTAATGTGGTCATGCGGGGGAGATGAGTACACCTATACCCCCATAGCCTTTCCGGAGGATGACGACCCCGTGGAACCCATCCAGGCCATTACAGATACCGAATTAATGGACCTCACCCAGAGGGAAACATTCAAATATTTCTGGGATTTTGCTGAAAGTAATTCCGGTGGTGCTCGGGAAAGATACCATGTAAACGACCCTTCAAGGGATTCCCACGTGGTGACTGCTGGAGGAACCGGCTTTGGGCTAATGGCCATTTTGGTAGGTATTGAAAGAGGTTATGTTACCAGGGAACAGGGTGTGGAACGTTTATCAAAGCTGCTCGATTTTCTTCATGATGCAAATCGTTTTCATGGAGCTTGGTCCCATTGGATCAACGGAAACAACGGAAATGTAATCCCCTTTAGTCCAATGGACAACGGCGGGGATTTGGTGGAAACGGCATTTTTGGTGCAAGGTCTTATCTGCGTTAAGGAATACTTCAAGGAGGGTTCCGAGACAGAAAAAAACCTATCCCAATTGGCGGACGAACTATGGAAAGGCGTTGAATGGGATTGGTACACCCAAAACGAGGATACCCTGTATTGGCATTGGAGCCCCAACTTTGGATTCGACATCAACCTAAAACTCAAGGGGTATAACGAGGTATTGATTACCTATATTTTGGCAGCAGCTTCACCTAATCATGGAATCTCCAAGGAAGTCTATTCCAAGGGCTGGGCCTCTGAAGGCGGAATCACCTCTTCACAAACACAATATGGATATCCATTGCTGGTGAATCATCCCGGTTCTCCCCAATTTGGAGGCCCGTTATTTTGGGCGCATTATTCCTATCTGGGGCTCAACCCAAAGGGGCTGTCCGATGAATTTGTCAATTACTGGAATGTGAACGCGAATCATACCAACATCAATTACCAATACTGTGTGGAGAACCCAAAGAATTTTGAGGATTACGGGAATGAATGTTGGGGCCTCACCGCAAGTTATTCCAGAAATAATGACGGAACAATCGGTTACAACGCCCATCATCCAGGTAATGATATAGGTGTGGTGTCTCCCACTGCGGCCATTTCCTCCATTCCTTATACCCCGCAAAAATCTCTCAGTGCCATGCATTATTTCTATCGGAATAAAGAGCAGTTATTGGGGCCGGCCGGCTTTTATGATGCATTTAGCCCAGAACACGATTTTTGGGTGGCCGAGGCGTATTTGGCCATTGACCAAGGACCACAGATCATAATGATTGAAAACTATCGGTCGGGATTGTTGTGGAATCTTTTTATGCAAAATGAGGAGGTCCAGAACGGACTGGACCTATTGGGTTTTAATTATTCAAGCTAAAACGAAAATCGCCAACCCGCGATTCAACATATATATGAAAGTCAAAACAAAACTTCATCGTACATTATTTGGGGCCTTTTTTCTATTCTGGATGGGCTCCACAACGGTCAGTGCACAATCTATAGAACGCACTCCCTTCGTGGAAGAATTGCTGTCCAAAATGACCTTGGACGAAAAAATTGGCCAATTGAATCTGCTTACCCCAGGAGGGGGTGTGGCCACAGGAGCCGTAGTGAGCAAAAACGTGGAAGCCAAGATTAAAGCAGGTCAAGTAGGTGGACTCTTTGGGGTGTATGGACCCAAAAAGGTGCGCCAAGCACAAGAATTGGCGGTTGAACACAGTAGACTCAAAATACCATTGCTCATTGGCGCAGATGTGATCCATGGTTATAAAACCACCTATCCCATCCCCTTGGGATTGTCCGCGAGTTGGGATATGGATTTGGTTCATGAAGCTTCCAGAATGGCTGCCACCGAAGCCACCGCAGATGGAATCATGTGGAATTTTTCACCCATGGTGGACATTTCCCGAGATCCACGTTGGGGAAGGGTTTCCGAGGGGGCTGGGGAAGACCCCTATTTGGGCGCCGCTATTGCCAAAGCCATGGTTGAAGGTTATCAAGGAGATAATTTGGCAGCCCACAATACCATGTTGGCCTGCGTTAAACACCTTGGTTTATATGGTGCCTCTGAAGCGGGCAGGGACTACAACACCGTGGACATGGGACGTATAAAAATGTTCAACCAATATTTGCCACCATATAAAGCGGCCATAGATGCCGGGGTGGCCAGTGTAATGAGTTCTTTTAATGATGTTGACGGGATTCCGGCTTCGGGAAATAAATGGTTATTGACCCATTTACTTCGGGATCGCTGGAGATTTAATGGTTTTGTGGTTTCGGACTATACCTCGGTAAATGAAATGGTCCAGCATGGTCTTGGTGATCTACAGGCAGTTTCCCAATTGGCCCTGAAGGCCGGATTGGACATGGACATGGTAGGGGAAGGATTTTTGACCACCCTCAAAAAGTCGGTCCAGGAAAACAAGATTACTGAAGAGGAAATTACCAATGCGTGCAGAAGGGTTTTGGAAGCCAAGTTCAAAGCAGGCCTTTTTGAGGACCCCTATCGCTATATGGATTCCAAAAGACCCCAAAAAGAAATTCTTACCCCCGCAAATAGGGCATTGGCACGAAAATTAGCAACACGATCTTTTGTCCTGCTAAAAAATGATAAGCAAATTCTCCCACTCAAAAAGGATGTAAACATAGCATTGGTGGGGCCATTGGCCCATAGTAGGAACAATATGTTGGGTACCTGGGCCCCAACCGGGGATACCAATTTAGCGGTAACCATTTTGGAGGGCTTTAAGAATGTGGCTCCTAATGCAACAATTCACCATGCAAAGGGTGCCAATATTTCAGACGACCCAGAATTTGCGAAGAAAGTGAATGTTTTTGGTTCAAGAATTACCATTGAAGACGAAGCACCTGAAGTTCTTTTAAAAGAAGCATTGGATTTGGCCAAAAAATCTGAAGTGGTTGTGGCTGTGGTGGGGGAAGCTACGGAAATGAGCGGGGAAGCCGCCAGCCGAACAGAACTTTCCATTCCGGAAAGTCAAAAGAAATTGATTAGGGAACTGGTGCAAACCGGTAAACCTGTGGCCCTGGTTTTGATGAGTGGAAGACCCTTGACCATTGCAGAGGAGTTGGATTTGCCGTTGGCCATCCTTCAGGTATGGCACCCGGGAGTAGAGGCAGGAAATGCGGTTGCCGATGTGATTTTTGGCGATTACAATCCCTCTGGCAAGTTAACCTCCACTTGGCCCAGAAATGTAGGGCAGATTCCCATTTACCACAGTTCCAAAGTCACTGGTAGACCTAGCAATGGAGCACAATTCAAGAAATTTGTGTCCAACTATTTGGATGTTTCCAATACCCCTTTGCTTCCTTTTGGCTATGGATTGAGCTACACCCAGTTTGAGTATTCAGACCTTAAAATTTCCAAAAAAAGCATTGGCCAAGGCGAATCCCTTGAAGTGCAGGTTACTATCTGCAATGCTGGAAATTTCAACGGGGAGGAAGTGGCCCAGTTGTACCTTCGGGATAAGGTGAGAAGCATCACCCCACCCAACAGACAGCTCAAGGGTTTTCAAAAAGTTTATATAGAAAATGGTGGGCAACAAACGGTTACTTTTTTACTGGAACCCGACGATTTAAAATTTTACAACAGCAATCTCGAATTTGTGGCGGAGCCGGGGGAATTTGAAATCTATGTGGGGACCAACTCAGATTGTAGTTTAATGGAAACCTTCTGGTTGGAATAAGGATATGTTATGAATTGGCGAGTTTTAATAATTGGTTTGGTTCTGTGTTCCTCTTGCAAGCAAAATAGGGAAGGAGAGAAATCCGTATCAAAAGATCAATCCCCCAATATCATTTTTATCATGGCCGATGATCATGCATTCCAAGCAATTAGTGCTTACGGTCATGAACTCTCCCGGTTGGCTCCCACACCCAATATTGACCGATTGGCAAAAAATGGAACCCTCTTTGAAAATAGTTTTTGCACCAATGCTATCTGTGGTCCAAGTAGGGCGGTTATTCTAACCGGGAAGCATAGTCATATAAATGGCTTTAGGATGAACGGAGAGCGTTTTGACAACAGCCAACCAACCTTGCCCAAGTACTTGCAACAGCTGGGATATGAGACGGCAATAGTGGGCAAATGGCATCTTCACGGTCAACCTACAGGTTTTGATCATTGGGAGATTTTAAATGATCAGGGGCACTATTACAACCCAGAGTTTATCAAAGGTGAGGACACAACAAGGGTAGAAGGTTATGCAACCGATTTGATCACCCAAAAAAGTTTGGACTGGCTTCAGGACCGTCACTCGGACCGTCCATTTTTTTTGATGGTCCATCAAAAGGCCCCCCACAGAAATTGGATGCCCGCCCTACGTCATATCAACAAGTACGATTCCGTGGTTTTTCCTTTACCTGAAAGTTACTTTAGCACCCATAAGGGCCAGTTGGCTGCCCAACTGCAACAGCAGACCATTTACACCGATATGTACGAAGGGCATGACCTTAAAATGACCAAGGGGTTTCAGGAAACGGAATTGGCGCACAATCCCTGGACAACAGATTTTGACCGTTTGACCCCGGAACAGCGGAATGAATGGGATAAGAAATACAGTTTGAAGAATGACAGTTTCCACCAGTCCGGACTTGCAGGCGAGCAGTTGGCAAGGTGGAAAGGACAACGATATCTGCAGGATTACCTTGCTTCCGTGGCTGCGATTGATGAAGGTGTGGGCAAAATATTGGACTATTTGGAATCCACCGGTTTGGATCAAAATACCCTAGTGGTATATACCTCGGACCAAGGTTTTTATTTGGGCGAAAAAGGCTGGTTTGACAAGCGTTTTATGTATGAGGAATCCCTAAGAATGCCCTTGCTGATGCAATGGCCAGGGGTCATCCAGCCGGGCTCCACGGTGGATGGAATGGTACAGAACCTGGATTTTGCGCCCACATTCTTGGATTTGGCGGGAGGAAAGGAACTATCCAACCAGATGCAGGGAGAATCCTTTAAAAATTTGCTCAAAAACCCCAACGAAGAATTTAAGCATGCTATATACTACCATTACTATGATTACCCCGCCTTCCATATGGTGAAAAAACAATATGGGGTGCGCACCAAACGGTTTAAACTCATTCATTTTTATGATGATATTGACCAATGGGAGTTTTATGATCTACAAAAGGATCCAAACGAAATGAACAACGCCATCAATGACAAATCTTATGGGAAAGAGATTAAAATAATGCACGAAAAGTTGGATAGCTTGCAAGTTCTTTATAAGATTACAGATCAAGAATTCCAAAAGGCCCCAACCGAAAAGGTAGAGGAGGCCAAGGCATTGTTCAAAAAACTAAGGGGTACTCCCAAACCATGAAAAAATTTATTGTATTACTGGTCTTCACTTCAACATTATTTAGTGCAGTGGGCCAGGAACTGAAGGTTATTAGCTATAACATAAGGTATGACAATCCCAATGATGGCATCAACAGTTGGGACAACCGGAAGGAAAACCTTTGTGCACAATTAAAATCCTTGGCACCGGATGTTTTTGGGATTCAGGAAGGTCTGAGCCATCAGGTCAAATACATGGCCGAAACGCTTGATGCGTATGACCATTTTGGTGTGGGTAGGGATGATGGAAAGGAACAGGGGGAATATGCATCCATTTTTTATAACCGTAACAAATTGGAGGTTTTGGATAAAGGCACCTTCTGGCTCTCCCACACCCCGGATGTACCCAGTACAGGTTGGGATGCGGCACTTCCCAGAATCTGTACATTTGGAAAATTCAAAACCAAGGATAACGGCCTCGAATTCTTTGTGTTCAACGCGCATTTTGATCATGTGGGCAAAGAGGCCAGAATTAAGAGTGCCCAATTGATCCTTCAAAAAATTGCGGCAATGAACCCCGGGCATTTACCAGTGGTCTTCATGGGAGATTTGAACATAGAACCTGGGCACCCTGGTATAACTGCTATTCAAGAAAAATTACACGACAGCTATGTGCAGGTGTCCAACGAAAGTGATGCGCAGGGCACATACAACGGTTTTGGGTCTGAATTTCCTGCCCAGCGAAGAATTGATTATATCTTTGTTTCCAATGACGTGGTGGTCATCGAAGGCAAGATTTTGGACGAACGGTTCCAATCCAGGTTTTTTTCCGATCACTTTCCTGTCATGGCCGTGATCAAAATTCCGAATTAACGGGAACAACCCTAGTTGTTTCAAAAATGTAATCTTCCTTCACCGTTTCCCAAAACTGCTATCTTTATAGGGCACCATTTTGTCCACATAAAAACCAGCCTTATGAAGACTCCAAAAAGTTGTTTACAAACATGCTATAGCGGTGCTGCAAATTCGTTTGGTAACCACTTAATTTCTGTCATGGGAATGGTTTACTTTCCACAGGTCCAGAAATAAACAACTTTACCTTATATGTCAGCATCAAACCACAGCATATATCCAAAGCCACCCAAGGCCCTGGATAAGCTTACTTTCAAGAACATTCTAAAATTTATTGGTCCAGGGGCCATCATTGCTTCCGTGACCATTGGAAGTGGCGAACTGGTCTGGGCTTCCCGGAGTGGTGCCATTTTTGGGACTGCCTTGATGTGGGCCTTTTTGGCCGCAGGTATTTTTAAAGGCCTTCAGGTATATTCCTCCACCCGATATATTACCCTTACAGGGGTGCATCCCATTTCGGCTTGGAATAGAACCCCATGGTTAAAATGGTGGTTCCCCGTGTTCTTGATCGCTATTCCAACCATCTTTAATATGCCCATTCTGTTTTCCGGAATTTCGGAGACCATTGGATTTTATACCATACGATTGTTGGGAATTTCCAGTGAAATGGGAACCATAGGTCCATGGGATTCCTTCGAACTGTACGGTAACGCCTCGGCAACCGTTATTCTGTTGCTCTGTTTTTTGCTTAGTGTATCCACAGGGCTGAAGGTGTTGGAAAAGATATCCATAGCCGTATTGGCCACGCTAATTGGTTGCTTGTTGATTTCTGCCATCTTGCTCCAACCCAATGTGCTTGAGATCATCAAGGGCTTGGTTCCGGGAATGGTACCCGAATTTGAACCTTGGGTGAACGAAAAATATGGGGATACCATTGCCAGTAGGACCAAATGGGCTGAAATGGCCCTCTATTTGACCGCTGTGGGCGGTGGCACCTATGATTATTTGGGTTACGTTGGGCTTATCCGGGATAAAAAATGGGGATTGGCCGGTAGGAGGGAAGCCTCCAAAATGGAATTGGAAGACACCATTGCATCCAACTCCGAACAGCTGCGAAATGCAAAAAAGTGGCTTAGGGCCCCCATGATGGATACCACATCCTCTTTCTTTTTTGTCACCTTGGTTACCCTGTTGTTTGTGGTCATGGGAGCTTCTGTGCTGCATCCCGTCCACGAAATCCCCTCTGGAAATGACCTTTTACACAAGCAAGAGGGCTTCCTTTCCGTTGTACACCCCTATTTGACATTGATTTATAGGTTTGGGGTGTTCTTTGCGTTCATTGGCACCTTATATGGTGCTTTCGAAATCTATAGGCATAGCGTTCTTGAGGTGGTAAGGGCCGTTAAACCCAAGTCCATTGCTGAGGGGAAAACCACCATGTGGCGAAGGTTGACCAATGTGTACTGTGTTGGTTTTGCGCTGCTCTTGATTTGGCTTCCCCAATACATCAGTGGCAATATTGTGGACCGAATGGTGCTTGGTGCCGTAATTGGGGGTGCGTTAACCTGCGGATTGTGGTGTTATGCCATGTTGATCATAGACAAAGTCCATTTGCCCAAAGCGCTGCGGATGGGAAATTGGTTAAAGATTGGAGTGGTACTGGCAGGTACGGTGCTCACTTATTTAGGGATGCTTTCCTTGATCGATTATTTTAACTGAGCAGATTCCCTAGGTTAATTTGGAAAACAAAAATCCCGGCTTTTAAGCCGGGATTTTTTCTTTTGTGACTTTGACCGGGGTTTTACCCCGTCTTACTCACTTTATATTCAAAACCTAAAGTCGTTGCCTTCCATTTACCGGGTATTTCTGGATATCAATAGGGCAATGGATCATGTTAGTTTAAAACACCGGCGAAGCCTTTCGACGACGCCAGTGTTTACGTTGTTAAACCTAACAAACTAACAACAACGTTCAGGCTTATTCATCAAAAAAGGACACCCAAGCTGGGGCTTCCACGGGGTCTAACTCCAGCATGGGGTTACGTTGAGTGGCGCTAGCAGGAAGCATGGGCGCATAGTAAAACTCATTAAAGTCTTTTGGTCCCACCACTTGCTTTGTAGCATCATCAAGCGTACCTTGTGGGAAACCTGCCTCTGCAACACCTCCCGGGCCTAATGGAATACCGTAGGATGTACCTTTATCGCCACCTCCTGGCAGTGTACCCACAAATACTTCTTCGCCCAAGCGATGTCTCCTGATATCGTAATATCTGTGATCTCCTTCGCCCGCAAACTCTATTCTACGCTCGTACAGGATCTTATCAAGGGCATCGTCTGCATCGGTGGCCGTAGCCGCTGGCATCCCTACCCGCGCACGAACTTCGTTTACTAAGGCCATGGCCTCTGCAGGTGTACCATTGTTACCCAATTTTGCTTCCGCCAACAATAAAATAACTTCCGCAAAACGGATAAAATGATATTGTACATCGGCGTACCTGGAGTTATTGAAGGACAACCAATTATAGTCCTGGGTATATTTTTTAAACCAGTAACCTGTTCGAATATTGCCATTTCCGTTGCCTGCCCTATCCAGTGCACTTCCTCCTTCGGAAGGATGCGGCTCAAGAATATAAGTATTGCTTATATCCGTTGAATTTCTAAGGGTCAGCTCGTTACCGGAGTGGATAATGGCCACTTCCAACCTTGGATCTCTATTGGCCCATGGGTCATTAATGTCGTACAAGGTGTTCGCGGCATCACGGATATCAAGGCCATCACTGGTTTGAAAGGCTTCCACCATTCTAGATGTGGCAACGGTTCCGCTACTTCCATTCCCTGAATTACGTGGTAGGAAATGGTACGGTCTTCCATGTGAAAGCCCAGTTGCTGAATTTCCTGCCCCCAAGGTGGTTTGGCTGTAATATCGGGTCCAAACATTTTCTGAAGTGGATGCTCCAGCTTTTGTGAACAAAGCGGCGTACGCATCAATTCCCTGTACAAGGGCATGCCCGCTATTATCATAGACATCCTGCAACACAGTTTCTGCCCTGGAATACAAGGAAGCCGTATCTGGATGCCAATCGACGGCATACAATAAATGTCTGCCCCTTAGCGACATGGCGGTCCATTTGCTGATTCTACCCGCATCTGGAGATTCGGGAAGGTCGTTGGCAATATCGGCCAATTCGGCATCCACCCATTCAAATACCGACAAGCGGGTATTTCTGGGCAGCAGTTCTTCCGTAGTCAATTCCAGCACCAAAGGTACGGCACCAAAAAAGGCACTTATCTTATGGTATTCATAGGCGCGGAAGAACCTGGCTTCTGCAATCAATCTTCTATACTCGGCTGGATCCGTAAAACTAGCTTCCGCTTGGGGAGCATAGTTTAGAAACTCGTTTACCTGACGAATCCTTTCATAAGGGTTAAAGTATTGATTGGGAGATTTTGTAAGACCGAATTCAAACAAAGACGACAGGTCTGCCCCGGAACAACAAATCCTTCTACCGTATCCATCCTCGGTCCACATGGGGAACAAATCCACTCCACGGTTGGGCCAACCATTGGTAAGGCTAAAGCCAAGTACACGGTTGTATATGGTATTCAAAAAAAGCTCTAAATCATCTTGGGTCTGGAACAGGGTTGAGGCCGAATAGCCATCCTGCGGTACTATTTCATCCAAATAATCGTCACAACTACTTATAAAAAGACCTATGCACGATAACAACACTATAATAGCTGTTTTTTTCATTTTTTTCATTTTACGTTAACTATTAAAATCCAATATTAACACCTAAGGTGGTCGCACGATTTAACGGGTAGGCAGTGTTGACTCCCCCTTCTGGATCAAAGCCATAATCTGCCAATGGCGAATTGGTCCAGATGATAAAGGGGTTTTCAGCGGTAGCGTACAATTGCAGGCTACGTACTCCCGGCAATATCTTCTTGATATCAAAATCATAACTCAAGCTGATGTTCCTGACCCGAACAAATTCAGAATTGATCACAGGTCTTGTAGGATAGGACAAATCCCGGGTGATAGGGATTGGAAATAATGCAGCGTCACTTGGGTTTGCTGGGTCAAAGGCCAAATCTCTGGTGGCCGTGTATGCATTAGCACCATTTTCGAAGATGTTCCCTATATTGGATACTAATTGTCTGTTGAACTGACCGGCAATGATGGTGGAGAAATTGAAACCTTTGTAGGAGAATCCCAAATTGGCCCCTACGATGTAGGTTCCCTCATCGCCATTACCAAGTATATCCCGGTCAAAATTGTTGATCACTCCATCCGCTTCGGCCAATCGCTCCAATGTCTCGTCGTCCCGTGTACCGATATCCACCAGTATTGGTGTCCCTATCCATACATACCTATTGGTGGCATTTTGAAAAGTGGTTGCCGCAAGATACTCTTCCAATTCTGCTTGATCGGATATCCAGCCTACCATATGATGTCCGAATGGACTCCTTATTGGGTATCCCACTTGACTGTTGTCCCAGGCTATATCATTGGGTCTTTCAGACCATACATTCTTGGCCCAACCCAGGTTAGCGGATACATTATAGGCAAAATCGCCAATTTTGTTTTTATGGGTGATCGAGAATTCATATCCATCGGTACGGTTTCCGTAACCCTGGTTATTAAAGGTCCCAAACCCTGCAATTCTAGGTAATGGCTGGGCCAACAAACGATTTTGACGTAGGTTGATATAGAAATCCGTTGTAAAGGCCAACTTTCCTTTCCAAAGCACCAAATCGGCACCGATATTCTTTTTAACCACGGTTTCCCATCCTAAAGAAGGGTTGGCAATAAATGCTGTACGAAAACCTCCAACTTCCCCGCTAGGAAATGCATAACCGTCAGAAGTGGTGATTCTTTGGTTCCATTGTTGGTTTCCTCCCAGTGGATTACCAGTTTCACCATAGGATGCCCTAAACTTTAACTGGTCAATGAATTCCAGGTTCGACATAAAGTTTTCCTTGGCCACGTTCCAACCTAACGATATGGAAGGGAAGGTACCCCATCGATTACCAGGTCCAAAATCCGATGATCCATCACGTCTAATAGTCCCTTGAATCAAGTACTTTTCTTTATAGTCGTACGTAAGACGGGCAAATGCACTAAGATATCTTGACTGTCCTGACAAACTACCTCCTGAAGAGTTTTGCCAGTTGGTCAAATCCCCTACATCCAATCTTTGTAGCGCATCTGATGGAAAGCCGCTCCTAAAAGCGTCAAAATAGTCGCTTCTGTTTGATTCTGTCTGCCATCCTGCCAATACGCCTATGGAATGGACATCATTCACATTGAGGTTATAATTCAACAAGGATTGTGTGGTAAGCTGGGCTGTACGTTGATCAGCAACGGTTAAAGATCTTGTTGCAGCAAAGGGGCCTTCCGGGATTTCACCTGGTGATTCGTTGGTGTATTCACCTGTTTGTCCGTCAAAATTGTAGGTGAGATAGGGAATGCTACCATCCCAAAACTCGCCTAAAAAGTTAACGATACGCAGGTTCACTTTTTGATCAAAGGTCAATCCCTTGGCTATTTTGAATTGTCCGCTTACGGCCATTTCAATAACGTCCCTTGTGCGGGTATCCAAATCCTGAGCCGCATTCCAAACCGCATTGTCGGTGAATCCATTGGCCGGTTGGACAAATACGCCGGTTCCCCCGAAGTATTCATCGGTTATCGGGTAGTGCGGTTCGGGTCTGCGGTCTTGTTCACCACCTGGACCAGCCACACGTACTTCCTCCGAACGGGTATAGGCCATGTTTACACCAACAGTCATCCAATCTGTAATATCCGTGTCCAGTTTGACCCTGAAGTTGTACCGTTTGAATTCATCCTTACCCACGTTGACCCCTTCTTGGTCCAAGACCCCGAGACTTAGCAGGTAACTGCTTTTATCGGTTCCCCCACTGGCGTCCAGTGAGTGTTGGAACAATGTAGCAGTGTTATTGAACAATACATCCTGCCAATCGGTATCCGGAAATTCGCCGTTGCGTGCTCTATTGATCACATCCTCGCTGAACACAGGAAAAAAGTCGGTTGTCTCAAAATCGGGATTGTTCACATTGACCACGTACTTTTCCTCATTGACCGCCGCATAATTGTAAAATTCCATATACTCAGGGGTACTGAGTACATCAGGAAGACTTACCGGTTTGCTAACAGAACCTGCAAACCTATAGTTAAAGGTGGTAGGTCTATTTCTTCCTCCTTCTTTGGTGGTGATCAAAATAACACCTGAACCGGCCCTTACCCCGTAGATTGCGGTAGAAGCCGCATCTTTAAGAATGGTCACGGACTTAATTTGGTTAGGATCCACATCGCGGATACTGGCTTCAAAACCATCCACTAAAACCAATGGTGTCCTGGTTTCTGCCCTGTTATCTACCGAATACTCCCCACGAATGGATATTTCCGGTGTTGCACCGGGTCTACCACCACCTGAACTGGATGGTTGAACGTTGATACCTGGATCTATCCCGGATAGGGCTTGGGAAATCGATGTAACAGGTCTATCCACAAATATTTCCGAATCCAATTGGGTTACAGCTGCGGTCACTTTCGATTTCACCTGCGTACCATACCCCACAACGACCACTTCGTCCAATCTGCCGGTGTCCGGATCTAGTTGGACATTGATTTGATCTTGATTGGCTACCGCTACTTCCTTGGTAACATACCCAATGTAGGAAATGACCAAGATGGCATTTCTGTCTGCAACGGTAATGTCAAATTTTCCATCGAAATCGGAAACGATTCCGTTGGCGGTGCCTTTTTCTATGATGTTTGCTCCTGGGAGCGGACGGCCATCCTCATCTGAAATGGTCCCCGTAAGTTTAATTGGGTCCTGGACCTCTTCATCTTCCTCAACAATTACAGGATCGGGTACTTTTGCTTTTTCCTTTTCCCGCAAAATAATATGCAACCCACGGACAACGTATTCCGTGTCGGTCTGGAAGAACATCCGGTCTAGTATATGGTCTATACGATCTTGATATGCTTTTATAGAGATCTTTCTATCTAAATCGACATGTTTTATTTTGTAAATAAACTTGAACTTGCTGGTGGTTTCAATATTGTCGATGACCTCACGAATGGAGGCGTTTTCTATGTCCAAAGTCAGCTTGGTCCTCTGGGCATAGCTGTCATTTGCATGTAGCCCAAATAGGCATGTAATCAAAAACAGCGCAGTTAGTTTCATCTTTAGATTAAAGTTTACCAAAGGCTGGCACACCTTCTCTCTAGTGAGATTATTTTTCATATATTTAATTTGTTAAGTTGTGATTGGTTCATTTCATCGATCACTTCAGTTACCGGAAAGTGGTGGTACATTTTCCGGTTTTTTGTTGCCTAAAGTGAATAAGTGTTCAGTTTCTAAGGCATATGTGTTTCGTTTTTAAGGGTTAATATCTTCTTCTTTACTTTATATAGACCGTATTGTTCTTAATTTCAAAATCGATTTTATGTGTGTCATTAAAAAAACTGAGCACACTATCAATTTTAATCTTGTTGAAACTGGCGTCAAAGATCTCTGTCCCCAGCTCCGAGTTTGTATTTTCAATGTCAACATTGTAATGACGTTCCAGTTTTCTGACAATGTTGTCAAAATTCATGTTTCTGAATACCAAATGTCCCTGTACCCAGGCCGTGTAAATGTTGGTGTTCACGTCTGAAATAACAATTTGTTTGGACTTGTAATCCACAGAACCTTTTTGCCCGGGGAGCAATGTTGATCCGGCGCTCTGACTGGAAGCTTCCGGAGTCACGCGTACCGAACCTTCCACTAGGATGACATCGGTAGTGGGATCTTCGGTATAGGAGGACACATTAAACTCCGTTCCCAAAACTTTGATTTCCGAATCTCCGGCATTAACGATGAAGGGTCTTTCCTTGTCTTCGGTAACATCAAAGTAGGCTTCCCCCTGCAAGTAGACATTTCGTTGACCCTCTTCGGAAAAAGTTACCGGGTAACGCAACATGGTACCCGCATTTAAATGCACTTTGGTACCATCGGAAAGTACCAATTGGAACTGCTTGCCATAAGGAATCCTAAGGGTGTTAAATACCAGACGTCGTGATGCGGACTCGCCCCCATAGGTGAGTTCGTCCTCCCTCTGGTTACCAACAACATTTCCCTCCGAATCCTTTACTTCCTTGGTTTGGGACATATCCAGGGTCTCAATGACCCCATTGTCCAGTTCCAAGGTAATGGACTCCTCTTTGGGAATCAGGGTTGGGACGTTGTTTGTAGTTGAAACATTTTGAAGATAGAAATATCCCAATCCAAATAAAATGATGGCAGCGGCGGCATATTTGAGCCAACTGGGCCTTAACCTCACTAGGGTTGGTCTATCTTGTTTTTCAATGTGTGCCACAACCTTGGAATAAGCCTCTTCCACATTATTTTTTAACATGGCCAGATTAAGATCGTGGTAGTCCTCAACAAAAGCTTTTAGCTCTTCTTGATGCTTTGGATCTTCCAATAATCTATGAAGTTCAATAAGTTCCTCTTCCGAAATCGTGTCTGCGATTAGTTTGGTCAGCAGTTTTTCCACTATGCGATATTTGTAATCATTTACCCCTATTGCTGTTAAATCTTAAAAAACCCTTAAGGAAATCTAATTTTTTTTTAATTTTCACCCAGTTTTGAGGTGGATATGCCTTAAAAATCATGGGGATTTAACATGGGTGAAATAGATGCAGTAAGGGCGCTTAGGGAAGGTGATAAAAAGGCATTTCAGTACTTTTTCAATTCGTATTATGACAGGCTTATGGCCTATATTACTACGTTTACCCACAACAGTACCCAATCTGAAGATATTGTGCAGCAAGCCTTTATTGATCTATGGAAAGATCGTGTTAAGCTCCACCCCAATAAGTCTCCAAAAAATTACCTGTATTCCATTGCCTATCACAGATATATTGACAGTGTCCATAAATCAAAAAGAAGGGAACGACTTTTGGACGAATTGTGGGAGAAATCGTTAAGAGATCGCATTCAGGCGGACAATGAAGTGCTGGAAAAAAGAGTGGAAAGGATCAAGGCAATTATGCAGTCCCTGCCCCCAAGATGTAAGGAAATCATCTACCTGAACAAGGTGGAGGGGTTGCGGTACAAAGACATAGCGGATAAACTTCAGATTTCCACAAAAACTGTTGAATCACAGATGCGTATCGCCTTCAAAAAAATTAGGGAAGGGTTTAAGGATTTCCATTTGGTTCTGACCCTTTTTTTTAGCAATTAAGATGCTGTTCAATGGAGGGTAAAATAGTACCCCTTTTAACCTTCAAAATTTATAGTTGTACTTCCCAGGTTTACATGCGGAGCAAATGGCATTATTTGCCTTCAAGTTAAATGGGGAAAAACAAATTTATCCGCCCGGAACCCCCCGGTTTTAAACCGTCTTATGCATAGGGAGGAGATCGTAATCAAAAATTGTCGAATTTAGAGTTGTCTTAAAAAAGGGGAAGGCCACCTGGCCGAAGGATTAAGATATTCAATAATAGAAAGGATTTGAATAAAATGGGAAAGCACAAACACAATGGTACATTAGTCTGTGTACGAAGTTTTAATGCAACACCAATGATGCTTATGGCAGTGTTACTATTGACAGCATCCTTGAGCAACTCATATGCGCAAGAGGTTTTACTGGAAGCTGAAAGCTTTGATGAAAAAGGCGGGTGGTTCATAGATCAACAGTCCATGGACGTAATGGGCTCGCCATATCTTATTGCCCATGGCATAGGAACTCCTGTAGCGGATGCAACCACTACCGTCCGTTTCCCAAAAAAAGGAACGTATTACGTATATGTGCGTACCCGAAATTGGACCGCGCTTTGGTCAGATAAAGCTGCAGGTCAATTCCAGCTATTGGTGGATGGAAAACCTGTTCCCAAAACTTTTGGGGTGAGTTCAAAAAATTGGAATTGGATACCAGGTGGAAAGATCAAGATCAATGATGTCAACACAACAGTTGCTTTACGGGATCTGACGGGATTTGATGGAAGGTGTGACGCAATTTATTTCACGCAGGATAAAAATAGTCCACCCCCCAATGATATTGATGAGATGGATGATATGAGGGTGAGGCTGTTAGGTTTGGATACATCACCAAAAACGGATAGATATGACTTTGTGGTTATCGGAGGTGGAATGGCCGGTACTTGTGCTGCTATTTCGGCAGCGCGACTGGGAGTTAAAGTGGCTTTGGTTCAAAACCGTCCCGTTCTTGGAGGAAATAACAGTTCCGAGGTACGGGTGCATTTGGGTGCAAGAATCAATTTGCAGCCTTATCCAGCATTAGGCAATCTTGTCAACGAAATAGGTCCATCACGTGGAGGGAATGCCCAACCGAAAGACTATTATGAAGATGACAAAAAACTAAAAGCTGTTCTTGCTGAAGAAAATATTTCATTGTTCTTGAACCATCATGCCAATCAGGTGGAAATGGAGAGGGACAAAATTGTCAAGGTTTATGCAGAAAATTTGGAGACAGGGGAGAAAATAGGGTTTGAAGCTCCCCTTTTTGCAGATTGTACTGGGGATGGTACTATTGGTTTTCTAGCTGGAGCCGAGTATATGTCTGGAAGGGAGAGCAGGTCAACCTTCAATGAACCAACAGCTCCGGAAGTGGCGGATAATCTGACCATGGGAATCTCGGTACAATGGTTTTCAGAAAAAATGGATACACCCATTGGTTTTCCAGATATAGATTGGGGACTGCCTTGGAGCGAGGATAAATCTTTTGCAATAACAAGAGGTGACTGGGATTGGGAAACAGGAATGGGAAAAGATATGGTCAGGGAAACAGAGTTCATTAGGGATTATGGACTTCTTGTTGTTTTTTCAAATTGGTCCTTTCTAAAGAATAAATATTCGAGGAAGGAGGAGTTTTCCAGCGAAAGATTGAAATGGGTCGCTTATATTGGAGGCAAGCGTGAATCAAGAAGATTGATAGGGGATTATATCCTTACGGAAAATGATATTACCGGACAAAACTTTTTGTCTGATGGCACCGCACCTTCTTCTTGGACCATAGACTTGCACTATCCTGATGAAGAGAACAAGGAAAAATTTAATGGAGCGGCTTTTCGGTCTATAGCAAAACATATCAAGATTTATCCTTACCCTATTCCATTTAGATGCCTTTACTCTAAAAATGTGAACAATCTAATGATGGCTGGAAGGGATATCAGTGTTTCCCATGTTGCACTTGGAACTGTTAGGTTGATGAGAACTGGGGGCATGATGGGAGAGGTTGTGGGCATGGCAGCTTCTGTATGTAAGGAACATAATGCAACACCCCGACAATTATATGAAAATCACTTTTCCGAATTGGAAGTGTTGATGGAACAGGGGGTAGGCAATCCAGACCTTGAAAAGATACAGAATTATAATTTAGGAGCGACGTTACTGGAGTCTGAAAGAAAACTATGAAAGTAGCCCAATTTTTATTTCTGATACTTCCTTGTGCATTAATTGTCAGCTTTATAGGGAACGAACAAAGCGATGACCTATATTTTGAAATTAAAGAAATAAGGGATGGGGAGGGGTTGCTGGATAGGTACGAAACATATATCAGAACCCCGGTCTGTGAGGATGATAAATGCTACCTGGTGGAGATTATGTTTTTTTGGGATCTAATGGGAAGGTATGTTGGTTACGATACCATACCAGGTCAACAACTTACCAAATTGGATCATATCCCGTTCACTAGCGAAGATTATCAAAAACTAGATCGTTTACTTAAAGATAGCGCATCTCCAATTGGCAAGTATAGCAAAGAGGAACTGATCAAGGATACCCGTGAATCAGAAGTAGATGGATTCTCGGGGGCCACAATTCAAGAGGTCAAAGAGCAAGTCGTAAGTGGAGGGGTATATTCATGTCACACATTATGGCATATTGCCCATAGTGGAGAGGTAATCGATAGTTTAAAAAATTGGACCAAAGCCTCATTGACCAAGCCATTTGTAAAAAAACTTGTGAAACTGGATGATCAAGAGTTGAATTATTTTCTAATAAATTCTTTTAAAGATGAAGAATTTGACCTCTACTTGCCCGAAGTGATTTTGATGATGAAACAGGCAGAAGGATATTTTGTCAAGAATACCATCGAAGCGATACCTTCAAATGTGATTCATGACAGTCTGTCCCAAACCTATTTTGCTTCGGAGTTCAAGAAGCTCAACTACTTCAGTCAAGTGGCACTATTAAAAAAACTAAAACCCAACAATCTTATCCTGGAAATGAAAGATGTACTCCATGGGGAATTAAGCGAAAAGAATTCAATCAAGAATAAATTGATACATAATTTAATTGATTGATTGATAAAAGGGTTCATCTTACCACTTAATGATGAACAAAGCACTTGTAGAGAAGGTCAAGCGGAACTATAAATCGAACTATACCGGGAGCTTTTGATAGTCATGTCGTAAGGAAGTATCAACCTGATTGGTTTGCAGGATGCTAGGTCTTGGAATCCAAATCAAAAAGTGTAGGCACTTTGTGGATCATTTGTGAATCTTTAAAACCAAATTGAATCAAATTTTATGATGATCAATAAACGACAAAACCTTGCCAATCAAATGTTTAGCAAGGTTTTGTTATAACTTGGTTTCTTGACCAGTGACCTGACTGGGGCTCGAACCCAGGACCCTCTCCTTAAAAGGGAGATGCTCTACCAACTGAGCTATCAGGTCTTGCTTTAAATCGCATCAAAAGTGTTGCGCTAAGCGGGTGCAAATATAATATCAATAATCTATTTTACAAGTTGATTTAATGATAAATTTGTGTTTTTTTGAATTCAATATTATTTCTGGCCGATGAAAGTAGTTTTGGTGGGTTATATGGCAAGTGGAAAGTCGACTTTGGGCAGGCGCCTTGCCCAAGATTTGGACTTGGAATTTGTGGATCTAGATGATTACATTGAAGCACAACAACAGCAAACCATAAAGCAGATTTTTGAGAAAAAGGGGGAGATTTTCTTTAGGAAGTTAGAGCACGAAATGCTCCAAAAAGTTTTAGGGGAATCCGACAGACTCATATTATCTACAGGAGGGGGGACCCCTTGCTATGGAACCAATATGAAAACCATCCTAGAACATGCCAATAGTTCCATTTACCTACAACTGCCGGTTACGGCCTTGGTGGAGCGCTTGGCCAGGGAAAAGGAGCAAAGACCCTTGGTGAAGGATTTGGACGATTCAGAATTGGCAGAATTTGTTGGGAAACACCTATTTGAACGAAGGAACTTCTACGCCCAGGCCACATATACTTTGGATTGTTATAATAAGACCCTGGAACAACTTGTGGACGAAGTAAAGGAAGAATTACTCTAGGTATACCACATTGTTCTTGGCAGTGAACTCAACTTTTACATGCTCGTTAAGTGAGGTGGAGAGCGATATTCCTTTATAATCAGCTTTGATTGGGTACTTTTTGTGGTTTCTGTTCACCAGCACCGCGGTTTTGAGTTGCTTAATGGGAGTTTTAAGAAAATGGTGTACTCCATAAATCAAGGTAGTGCCGGAATTCAATACGTCGTCCACCACCACAATGGACTTGTTTTTATAGGCCTCTTCCGGGATGGAAGTACCCACACCGCTCTTTAGCGGATTTTTTTTATCCATTTTTAAATGGCAAAGAACAATCTCCGCATCGGTGATTTTTCGCAATACGGCGGCAATCTTTTTGGCAAGGTCCAGACCTCCCCCCACTATGCCGGCCACAATAATTTCCTTTTCATTTACATTGGCCTCATATATCTGATAGGCAATGCGCTTTACCTTATGTTGTATCTGGTCATGGGAAAGGATGCGGTTCAACATGGCATGGAATTTAAAAGGTCAAAGATAAAAAACAGATCATTCCGATTCGTCCAAATAGCCATCAATGTCCCTACGGTCTTTTTTGGTGGGCCGGCCCATACCTTTTTTCCGATAATGGTCCTTGGCAAATTTTAGGAGTTCATTGTGTTCAAAAGCTTCCTTTGGGGTGGTGTCCTTGCGGTAGATATCCACCAATTTTGCGCCCACCCTGCTTTCGGGAATATCCAGCACGGTAAGCTGATAGTCAATTTGGTTTTTTCTCAAGATGATCTGGTCCATGGGGTACACTTCCCTAGATGCCTTTACAATGCTACCATTGATCCTTACATGACCTTTTTTAACAGCATTTGCAGCAACGTTTCTGGTTTTGAAGTATCTAGTACACCAGAGATATTTATCAATGCGCATATACTCTGCAAATCTTTGTTAATGCCTTCGACAAAAATAGTGGAAAATTGTATCTTGCGCAGCTAATTACAATACTTGATGAAGCACGGGATTTTTGTTTTGTTGTTTGGTGTTCTATTGTTTGCCTCATGTAGCAATGATGATGATGGGCCCGATATTGAAATCGTACCCCCACGGTTATTGGCTGAGGTATCTGCGGAAAATGAAGCTGAAATACGGGAGTATTTGCAAACACATTTTTATAATTACGAGCAGTTTGAGAGCCCTTCGGCCGATTTTGACTTTAGAATCAAAATTGACACTATTGCCGGAGCCAACGCAGACAAAAGACCCATGGCGGAATTTGTTAGGGAGGCTACCATTACGGTATCCGACTTTGAATTTCTATTGGATCAAGACGAGGACGATATTCCCCATACCTTATTTTATTTATCCGCAAGACAAACTTTTGAACAGCTGGATATGGATAGGGTAGAATGTCCGGAATGTTTTCCTTCGGTTGCCGATTCTGTTTTTGTACGGTATGAAGGAAGACTGTTGGATGGGTCAACTTTTGATTCGGCCCGAAACAATCCTGTTTGGTTCGATTTGGCCCGTTTGCAAGATCTTACCCAAGGGTTTAGGGGGTTTTCTGAAGGGATTCCCAATTTTAAGATTGGAGGGGACCCCATTGATAACAATGATGGGACTGTTTCCGTAGAGGATTACGGGGTAGGCCTGATTATTTTCCCATCGGGACTGGGCAACTTCAATAGGGTTAATGCCGATATTCCCCAGTACAGTCCACTTATGTTCACCATTGATTTATTTACCTTGAACCAGACCGATCACGATGGGGATGGCATTCCTTCCATTTTGGAAGATGTGAACCAGAATGGGTTTCTATATGACGACAACACGGATGCCGATACGGAGCCTGCTACCGTGGCATTTGCCAACTTCCAGGATTCGGATGATGATGGGGATGGGGTTTCTACCCGGGATGAGATCACCGTGGATGGCGAAATCAAGATTCCTTACCCTGACAGTAACAATGATGGAACACCAGATTATCTGGACCCAGATACAAACTAATAAAAAAGGCCTCGAATTTCGAGGCCTTTTTAGTTTTTAAAACGTTTCTACAGTTTCAGCGAGGCTGAAAAGATTACTTGTGATGGTCTTGAGTCCACGCGACCTGAAATGTCGGCAATGTTGTCCCCGATCAGTTGGGCCTCATTTTCAGAGAATCCCCTTTCATACCGGACATCCAGTCCCAATCTGCCAATATTGACACCAATACCTGCATTTAGACCTACCGTAAAATCACTTTCTACATCATCGATATCCAAATCCCCAAGATCGTTGCTCAGGGTATATTGGAAGGCGGGTCCCGCAAAAACGTGCAGAGGCCCTACCAGTTTATATCCCAATAGAACGGGCACATCCAATTTAGATACATCATAATCATTGGAATTACCTTGGACTTGATAGGTACTTTTGGTTTTGGTGTAGACAATTTCCGGTCTCAGGTATAATTTTGGAAAATCCAGTTTTCCCCAAAATCCGAAATGGTAGCCTGTTTTACCTTCAGCGCCCTCCGTGATGTTTTGGGCGGCATCGCCTACGGTGCCTACCAGATCACCATTCTTGTTGTAGCTTAAACCTGCTTTGATTCCAAAGCCAGAACCGCTTTGGGCGTATGCAGCGGTGCCCATTAGGGCCAACACTGCAATGAAAAGTGCTTTTTTCATAAGTGCTTCGTTTTTTAATTGGTTGAAATGTATCAAAGATGATACCGAAAACTATTTTCGTTTCAACACTCTTAAAACGGCAGCCTCGATTGCTTTATTGTTTAATCCGTATTTCTCCATCAATTGGTCTGGAGTACCACTTTCACCAAAAGTGTCCTGGGTGGCCACAAATTCTTGGGGAGCTGGATGGTTTACGGCCAAAACCCTGGAGACACTTTCTCCAAGTCCACCTAGGTAATTGTGCTCTTCTGCGGTAACCACACATCCGGTTTTCTTAACGGACGCCAAAATTGCGGCATCGTCCAAAGGTTTTATGGTGTGTATGTTGATCACCTCGGCAGAGATACCTTGGTTTTCCAAGTTTTCAGCGGCTATCAGTGCTTGCCAAACCAGATGCCCGGTCGCAATAATGGTTACATCCGTACCTTCATTGAGCATCAGTGCCTTTCCGATCTCAAATTTTTGGTCCACTGGGGTGAAGTTGGCCACTTTGGGTCTTCCAAATCTGAGATAAACAGGGCCATGGTGCTCTGCAATGGCAAGTGTGGCAGCTTTGGTTTGGTTAAAATCGCAAGGATTGATGACCGTCATGCCGGGAAGCATTTTCATCAAGCCGATATCCTCTAGAATCTGGTGTGTGGCGCCATCCTCGCCCAAGGTAATTCCAGCGTGGGAGGCACATATTTTTACATTTTTGTCGGAGTAGGCGATGGACTGTCGAATCTGGTCGTATACCCTTCCTGTGGAAAAGTTGGCAAAAGTCCCGGTAAAAGGTATTTTCCCGCCTATGGTCAAACCGGCGGCAATTCCCATCATATTGGCTTCGGCAATACCAACTTGAAAGAACCGCTCAGGATTTTCATCAATAAAGGTTTGGATCTTAAGCGAACCTACCAAGTCGGCACAAAGGGCAACTACATTTGGGTTGGTTCTTCCCAATTCCGTCATTCCAGCACCAAATCCACTTCGGGTATCTTGTTTTCCTTGATCAGTATATTTTGTCATGTCTATGTCTTACGAAAATTAATAATCACCTAAAGTTTCTGGATTTTGGGCCAAAGCGGTCTCCAATTGTTCATCGCTTGGCGCCTTTCCGTGCCAAGCATGGGTATGCATCATAAAGTCAACGCCGTTGCCCATTTCGGTGGTCATGACCACACAAACAGGTTTTCCTTTACCGGTCCTACTTTTGGCCTCTTTTAGTCCTGCAATAACTTGTTCCAAATCGTTTCCATTCCCAATTTCCAGTACATCCCAGCCAAACACCCGGAATTTTTCGGCTACATCCCCCAAGGGAAGTACATCCTCGGTTCCTCCATCAATTTGTTGCCCGTTTCTGTCTACAGTGGCTATAAGGTTATCCACCTTGTTGCCTGCGGCGTACATAATGGCTTCCCAGTTTTGTCCTTCCTGCAGTTCCCCATCACCGTGAAGGCTAAAGACCAAATGCTTGTCGCCATTAAGTTTTTTGGCTTGGGCAGCTCCAATGGCCACTGACATACCCTGGCCCAAGGAACCGGAAGCGATACGGACCCCTGGAAGACCTTCATGGGTGGTTGGGTGTCCTTGCAAACGGGAATCTATAAGTCTAAACGTATTTAATTCATCAATGGGGAAGTAGCCCCTTCTTGCCAAAACACTGTAATACACAGGTGAGATATGTCCGTTGGAAAGGAAAAAGACATCTTCGCCAATTCCGTCCATATCAAACCCCTCCTTGAGCTCCATAATCTCGTTGTAGAGCGCTACAAAATACTCGGTACATCCCAGAGAACCCCCCGGATGTCCGGAATTTACCTTGTGCACCATACGTAAAATGTCCCTTCGTACCTGGGTCACTAAATCCTGCAATTCTTGTGTGTTTGGCATTGTATTGATTTTAAGGTTCCAAAAGTACAGGCATTCACATTGTTAAACAAGCACTTGCCCATTATTTTACGAAACGGTTTAAGCCAGAAAACTTTATTTTTTTGTTAAGGCTTTCTGGAGCGGAGATGGCTATATTTGCGGTCTTAATTGTTACGATTGGAATTTACCTTATTTAAGAAGGATTTACAGAGCAAGGCCCGTGCCGGAGAACTTAAAACGGACCATGGAACCATTCAGACCCCCATTTTTATGCCCGTGGGAACGGTGGCATCCGTAAAAGGTGTGCACCAACGGGAACTTACTGAAGAAATCAACCCGGATATCATTCTCGGAAACACCTATCATTTGTATCTAAGGCCGGGAACCAGTATTCTGGAACAGGCCGGTGGCCTGCACAAGTTTATGGGTTGGGACCGAAATATATTGACCGATAGTGGTGGATATCAGGTATATTCCTTGTCGAACAACAGAAAAATCAAAGAAGAAGGGGTCAAGTTCAAGTCCCATATTGATGGTTCGCTCCATGTGTTTACACCAGAAAATGTCATGGAAATCCAGCGTACCATAGGGGCGGACATAATCATGGCTTTTGATGAATGCACTCCTTATCCATGCGATTATAATTATGCCAAACGATCCATGCATTTAACCCATCGATGGTTGGATCGCTGTATTTCCCATTTGGAAAAGCTACCTTATAAATATGGGTATTCGCAAAGCTTTTTTCCTATTGTCCAAGGTTCCACCTTTAAGGATTTAAGAAAGCAATCTGCAGAATATATCGCTTCGGTAGGGGCTGAAGGAAATGCCATAGGCGGGTTGTCCGTAGGGGAACCTGCTGAGGAAATGTACGAGATGGCCGAACTGGTATGTGACATTCTCCCCGAAGAGAAACCTCGATACTTAATGGGCGTGGGGACCCCAATCAACATTTTGGAGAACATTGCCCTGGGAGTGGATATGTTTGACTGTGTTATGCCCACACGCAACGCCAGAAATGGAATGTTGTTTACAGCCCACGGTACCATTAATATTAAGAACAAAAAATGGGAAAACGACTTTTCTCCCATTGATGAAATGGGCATCACCTTTGTGGATACGGAGTACTCCAAGGCGTACCTGCGACATTTGTTTGCTGCCAACGAGTATTTGGGCAAGCAAATAGCCACTATCCATAACCTTGGATTTTATCTGTGGTTGGTACGTACTGCCAGAGAACGTATTTTAGCGGGGGATTTTTTGGAGTGGAAAAACCAAATGGTACAACAAATGGATAAAAGATTGTAATGCTGACCATCCTGGATAGATACATATTAAAGCGATATCTGGTCACTTTTCTGGGCATGCTTTTGCTTTTTATTCCTATTGGGATCATGGCCAATTTGGCCGAAAAGGTCGGAAAGATCATAGATAACGAGGCTCCATTGAGCGAAGTGATCGTCTATTACGGGAACTTTACCTTGGTGATCGGAAATTTGTTGCTTCCCATTTTTCTGTTCCTTTCCATTATTTTCTTTACCTCAAAACTGGCTTCCAATACGGAGATTGTTGCCATCCTGAGTTCTGGGGTTTCGTACTGGCGGTTTTTGCGGCCCTATTTTATTGGGGCAACCTTGGTGGCCATCCTAATTTTTATGATGGGGATGTTCATAGTACCCAATGCCAGCATCGGTTTCAACGAATTTGAATACAAATACTTTAAAAGGGGAAGGCAGGTACAGGAAACCTCCAACATCTTCAATCAGTTGAACGATACCGATTATATCTATGTCAGCCGGTTTGAGCCTAGTAGAAAGGTGGGCTATAATTTTACTTTCGAGCACTTTGATTCCATCAAGCAATTGGATTATAAGATATCAGCTTCCAACATCAGATGGGTAGAAAAGGACAGTTTGTATCGATTGACCAATTATGTAAAAAGAAAACTTAGGAATGGAGTGGAGATCATGGAGACCAAAAGAAGGTTGGACACCTTGTTTACCTTCAAAATTGAGGACCTTACCCCGGTTTCCTATGTGGCCGAGACCAAGAACCTTTTTGAACTGAACGATTTTATTGATGACCAAAAGAGTAAAGGGGCCTCCAATATCAATGCTTATGTTTTGGTGAAATACAAGCGTTGGGCCCTTCCCATTGCGGCCTTTATACTTACCGTTATTGCCGTAGCGGTATCGTCAGTAAAACGAAGGGGAGGCATGGGGCTTAATTTGGCCTTTGGTATTGGTGTGGCCTTTGTATATATCTTTTTTGATAAAGTTTTTGGTACCCTGGCCGAACAATCCGGCTTTTCTCCCTTGTTGGCCGTTCTTATTCCAAACTTGCTTTTCGGGGCATTTGCGGTATATATGTTGATGAAGGCCAAACGATAGGATAACTACCCTAATATTATTCAGGAAATCTAAATTTGGTGGCATATGGGTATCCCCATAAAGTTTTATATTTGTCCCCACTATTTTGAAGAAACAAACTTTTCATGGAGTATCTAGATTTTGAACTTCCCATTAAAGAACTTGAGGACCAACTTCAAAAATGTATGGTCATTGGGGAAGAGAGTGATGTTGATGTAAGCGAGACCTGTCAGCAGATTGAAAAAAAACTGGAAGAGACCCGAAAGGACATTTATAAAAACTTGACAGCCTGGCAACGGGTACAATTGTCCAGACATCCCAACAGACCCTACACCATGGATTATATAAATGCCATTTGTGGGGACAGCTTTTTGGAGTTGCACGGCGATCGTACGGTGAAGGACGACAAGGCCATGATCGGGGGACTGGGTAAGATCGGGGACCAAAGCTATATGTTCATCGGTCAACAAAAAGGATACAATACCAAAACCAGACAGTACAGAAATTTTGGGATGGCCAATCCCGAAGGATACAGAAAAGCGCTGCGATTGATGCGTTCCGCTGAAAAGTTTGGTATTCCAGTAGTATGTTTTATAGATACTCCGGGAGCTTATCCTGGAATTGAAGCGGAAGAACGTGGTCAAGGGGAGGCCATTGCCCGCAATATTTTGGAAATGACCCGGCTTAAAGTACCCATCATTGTAGTGATCATTGGTGAAGGTGCCTCTGGAGGCGCGTTGGGTATTGGAGTTGGGGATAAGGTATTGATGTTGGAAAACACTTGGTACTCGGTAATTTCCCCTGAGTCCTGCTCATCCATTTTATGGCGTAGTTGGGAGTTTAAGGAACAGGCTGCGGATGCCCTTAAACTTACCGCCTCAGATATGAAAAAACAGAAACTTGTGGACGAAATTGTCAAGGAACCTTTAGGGGGAGCACACTCCAACAGGGACAAGACTTTTGAAACCGTAAAAAACAAAATTTCTGCCCATTATGAGGAACTCAAAAAGTTATCACCAAAAGATTTGGTAAAAACCAGAATGGAAAAGTACGCTTCCATGGGTGTTTTTAACGGCTAAATAGGGGTTTCTGGAGGCTCACTGATTTTTTCAGATTTTTTCTTCAAACTATTTTGGGTTATTAACATTTTTTCCAAGTTATCAACAGTAACTTTGTTAATGACCTGTGGACATCAGGCAAGGAAAATTTAAAGTTAACTAAAGGTTAAATACCTACATTCGTAGTTATGGATAAGCCAAGCCCAATTATTGGCCATAAAATCGACAAGTCAACCATAATCAATCTAGAAAGGGGTAAAATACCACCTCAAGCTGTTGATTTAGAGGAGGTTGTGCTTGGAGCGATGATGATTGACAAAAAGGGTGTGGACGAAGTAATAGATATCCTACACGCCGAAGTCTTTTATAAAGATGCCCATAGATTTATCTACGAAGCCATCTTTAAACTCTTTGAATCTTCCGAACCTGTTGATTTATTAACCGTTTCTGCCCAACTAAAGAAGGACGGGCACCTAGAAGCGGTGGGAGGGGACTTCTACCTTATAAAATTGACCCAAAAAGTGGCTTCTTCGGCCCATATCGAGTTTCACGCGCGTATCATCCTTCAGAAATATATTCAAAGGAGCCTCATTAAAATCTCCAACGAAATCATTGAGGATGCGTATGGGGATTCCACAGATGTTTTTGACCTGTTGGACAATGCAGAAGCCAAATTGTACGAAGTAACCCAGGGAAATCTAAAACGCTCAGCGGAAACAGCTCAAAATTTGGTGATCCAAGCCAAGAAAAAAATTGAGGAAATTTCCAATAAGGAAGGTTTAAGCGGTATTCCTTCCGGTTTTGATAAATTGGACAAACTTACTTCTGGTTGGCAACCTTCCGACTTGATCATTGTTGCTGCAAGACCCGGTATGGGTAAAACGGCACTGACCCTTTCCATGGCGAGGAACATTGCGGTGAATTCAGATATTCCTGTTGCTTTTTTCTCTTTGGAAATGTCATCTGTTCAGTTGATTACCCGTCTTATTTCCTCGGAAACAGGTTTGTCCTCGGAAAAATTGAGAACAGGACGGTTGGAAAAACATGAATGGGAGCAACTCAATGTAAAAGTAAAGGCATTGGAAAAGGCCCCATTGTTCATAGACGATACACCCTCGCTTTCCATTTTTGACCTCAGGGCCAAGGCAAGACGTCTGGCATCACAACATAAAATTAGGTTGATCATCATTGATTACCTGCAGTTGATGACAGCTGGAGGAAGTCAAAAAGGAGGAAACAGGGAACAGGAAATCTCCACAATTTCACGTAACCTTAAGGCCTTGGCCAAGGAATTGGATGTGCCGGTAATTGCGCTTTCGCAGTTATCCCGGGCCGTGGAAACCAGAGGGGGCAGTAAACGACCTATTTTATCAGATTTGAGGGAATCCGGAGCCATTGAACAGGATGCGGATATTGTTTCGTTCATATATAGGCCCGAATACTATAAAATTGATGAGTGGGATGACGAGGAAAGAACCCCCACTCAGGGACAAGCCGAATTTATTGTGGCCAAGCACCGTAATGGTGGATTGGATAATATTAGGTTAAAGTTTGTGGGAGCACTAGGTAAATTTGATAACTTGGATGACTTTGATTCCCCATTTGAGTTCCAATCAAAGATGAATGCAGATGAGGATAATCCGTTTGCCACACCAAATCTTCCAAGTACGGATGAAGCATTTGGCAGTGCAATGAATACTGACGATGATCCTGACAATGACGTACCTTTTTAAGAGCAATAATTGTGATTCTCCTCAAGCCCAGTCGAGAGGTGACCATTCATTTCAACCCAAAGTCAGAAACCTCCTTTTTACGTTTTTCCTTTTCCTTTTTTCCTATTCCATTACAGCCTCCGTTATCCTTATACCCATGGATGCTGAAAGTCAGGAAAATCACCTCAAAGCTTACGGCATTACCTATTGGGTGCTTACCAAGCAACAGAAAGTACAGTGGTTGCTCAATTACCGGGGAGGTTCATTTTTATTGCCGGATGGCGACCTAATCCGTAAAGAATGTCAGATTAGGGGCGTTTCCTTTGAAATCCTATCGGATAGTCAGGCAGAGGAAATTTTGGACGGAATTAGCAGTCCATCCCAGAACCAAGAAGCGGTTATTCTTGAAAAAGCACCCAAAATAGCCGTGTATTCCCCTAAAGGCAATCAACCTTGGGATGATGCCGTGACCATGGTTCTGACCTACGCTGAAATACCCTACATTACCGTCTATGACGAGGAGGTTTTGGAAGATAAATTGGCCTTATATGATTGGCTGCACCTCCACCATGAGGATTTTACCGGACAGTACGGGAAATTTTATGGCGCTTATAGGGCCGCACCATGGTATATAGAAAGCAAACGGGAAGCGGAGGCCTTGGCGCAAAAGTTGGGATTCTCCAAAGTTTCTGAAGCAAAAAGGGCCGTGGCCCTCAAAATAAGAAATTATGTTATTGGTGGTGGTTTTATGTTTGCCATGTGCTCTGCTACCGATAGTTTTGATATTGCCTTGGCCGCTGAGAATGTGGATATCTGTGAGCCCATGTTTGATGGAGACCCTTCTGAAGCCAACTATCAAGGCAAACTGAACTTTGGAAACACTTTTGCCTTTACCAACTTTGTCTTGGAACGGAACCCACTTCGCTACGAGTTTTCATCCATAGATATGACCAATAAGCGCAGGAATGTGCCCAAAGAATCAGATTATTTTTCGTTGATGGAATTTTCGGCCAAATGGGACCCGGTACCTACAATGCTCACCCAAAACCATACAACTTTGGTCAAGGGTTTTATGGGGCAGACCACCTCGTTTACAAGGGATGAGGTAAAACCCACCGTAATGATTTTGGGTGAAAACAAACTCAACGGGGAAGCCCGATATATCCATGGCATCAAAGGCAAGGGTTTTTTCACCTTCTATGGGGGGCACGATCCTGAAGATTACCAGCACAGGGTGGGGGACCCCAAAACGGAATTGGAACTCCATCCCACATCTCCAGGTTACAGACTTATTTTAAACAATGTGCTGTTTCCCGCTGCCCGGAAGAAAAAACAAAAAACTTGATCCTTGTATCGGCAGGGCCCATTTAAGATCAATCTTTTTTAACGGAGAGGGGAACTCCCTTGGTTCCAGCATAAAAAACAACGATTTCTGCAGGTTTGTTTTTCTCGTTGATTCCGTAATGCCAAGTGCCTACGAGCTCAATAATGGGGTCACCGGCTTTAAGCCTCAAAGTATCCTGGTTTTCACTGATTACGGTGAGTTTTCCCTTGAGCAGTATTCCGGCATTGATATTCGGATGTTTGTGCCAAGCCAATTTCGTCTTCCCAGGAATAATGACCTTGATTATGGTAACTTCCGGTTCCTGGCTGGGGTATGATGGCAATGGTTGACCATTCCAACTTTGGGAGCTTTGTACAAGGGTGGTGAACTGTATGTCTTGTTTAGCGGATTTGCAAGAAACGAGGGTGAGCAGAAACAGACTTGCGGCCAGAACTAACTTTTTCATGATTTGTGTATGGCTATAATCTTGTGAGACTTTTTATGATATCAGAGTGCTCTGGAAATTTTTCCAGTAGTTTCCTTCGCTCAGGCAGCACAAAATCCTTAAAATCAAAACCTGGAGAAACCGTGCAACCTACAAAAGAATAATCATCGGGATGAATAGTTTTTGCTGCAAACCAGTGATTGCCAGGAACCACAAATTGGGGAACTTGACCTTTCCCAAAATCATTTCCTATAGAGTGTTCGGAGAGTTCTCCTTCTTCCGAAATAACATAAAGCATCAAAGGCGAACCGGAGTAAAAATGCCAGATTTCATCCTGTTTTATTTTATGAAACGCTGAAAACGTATCCGAGGTAAGTAAAAAATAAATGGAAGTGGTATAGTTTCGAGCTGTTCCATATTGGTCCGGTAAAGCTTCGGCAGCAATCTGTCCTTTACTTCGGTAGACTTCTTTAAAAAAACCTCCTTCAGGATGTGGTTTTAAGTCAAACTTGTCTATGATTACTTCAGCTGTGTTCATACCAATTGCTCCAAAATTTGCTCCACCCCAAAATTATCATTGCTGTCCGTTTGGTATTTGGCCACTTTTTTAACATTGGGATGGGCATTGGCCATGGCAAAACTGTAATCAGACAACTCCAGCATCTCCAAGTCGTTGTTGTAATCGCCAAAAACCATCACTTCCTGGGAGGAAAGGCCATAATCCGCCATCAGTTTATCCAAAGCATATCCTTTATGGGCATTGGAGTGGTTCAGATCTACCCAATACAGTCCGGACACTTTTACCTTGATCATATGTTCCAAGTCTCTCAGCGCAGGATAGATGTGTTTTTCGGCATTTTGATTGTGGTATACGGCAATTTTGATGATTTCATCCGTTACCCGTCCCAAATCTTTATGGATCTCATAATTGCTGTAGTACTCCTTTAAATCGCCAAGAAAGGATGCAGAACGTTCGTCAAAATAGGCATTGTACTTACCGCAGAGCATGGCATGGGCACCGTTTATACCATCAATGATTTCCAAGAGCTCATCTTTGAGTCCTTGTTGTATGGGGGTGACCAAAAGTTCTTGTTCCCGTTCCTTGACCAAGGCCCCATTTTCGGCGATTACCAGGATGTCCTCTTTTATGGGATTCAGTTTATCCACGATGCTATGGTATTGTCGTCCGCTGGCAGCCACAAATTTGATATTCTTTTGTTTTAGGGCCGAGAAAATCTCAAAAAACCGGGAACTCACCTCATGTTTGGAATTGAGCAGGGTGCCATCCATATCGGTGACGACCATTTTTATTTGGGAAAGATCCATTCATATAATTTAAGCTGCAAAGGTATGGGAAGTGGGCGGAATGATGTAAAGTTTATATTATTTTCGTCTACCATGAAGGTCTATCAATCCGAAATTCAGCTCAAGTCGTTTTCCAGGGGGTTCCATCTGATTACATCCACCATTTTGGAGGCCCTGCCCGAAATTAGGCATATTCAAACCGGCCAACTTCAGGTTTTTATAAAACATACTTCTGCCAGTTTGACCATAAACGAAAATGCCGATCCTACGGTTCGGGTGGATTTTGAGAGCCATTTCAATCAGATGGTTCCCGAAGATGCCCCTTATTATATCCATACCTATGAGGGGCCGGATGATATGCCCGCCCATTTGAAGTCTTCGCTCTTGGGATCATCTGTGCAGATACCTATTACCCGTGGACGGCTAAATCTAGGGACTTGGCAGGGTATTTATTTGTGTGAGCACCGTAACAACGTACCGGGAAGAAAGTTGGTGCTTACGGCTTTTGGAGTTTAAGGGTCTTACCGATTTTTTTTACCCAGGCCTTATACATTTTTTTGGACGGATGAAGACTATCCGCAACAACCCAATCAGGATTCACCGAAGCGTTCCGCGAAATTTTGGTGACATCAACCACGGAAATACCTTTGGCTTTGGCCATTTCTACAATTATTTTGTTGTATGTATTCAGTTCCTTAACAATTCGGGCTTTGTCCTGATACCGTGCAAACGGTGTGGCACTCCAATCAGGTATGGAAAGGATGAGCACATTGCCAGGGTTTCCTTTGGCAAAGTTGATACTCTGTTGGAGCAAATCGGAAAATTCCTTTTTGAAAAGTGCTATGGGTAGACGCTGGTATTGGTTGTTTACTCCAATTTGCAAGGAAACCAGGTCATACTCAGGTTTCGGATTCTGGGATTCAATAGCTTCCAGCAAGTCTGAGGTGGTCCATCCTGGCTGTGCGATGACCACCGGATATTTTATTGGGACTTGGTTTTTGTGCAATCGCTGTACCATCTGATAGGGCCAGCTATTGTCTATAAGCTCTCCTGTACCATGGGTGTAGCTATCTCCAAGAGCCAAGTAAGCGATACTATCGTTTTGGGCCTGGCAAAGTTGCATTGTGAAACAAAGACAAAGGAGAATTTGAATAGTGGGATATTTGCCAAAAACCATGAACATAAGATACAAAAAACCCGCTCAATTGAGCGGGTTCTTAATAAGCGGGGTAAGTTTATATTAACTCTTATTTTACTCGTTCAACGATGGCTTTGAAAGCATCTGGGTGGTTCATTGCCAAATCGGCCAAAACTTTTCTGTTAAGTTCAATACCGTTGGATTTAACCTTGCCCATAAATTGAGAGTAGGACATTCCGTGCAATCTTGCCCCGGCGTTGATACGGGTAATCCAAAGTGCGCGGAAATTACGTTTTTTGTTTCTTCTGTCACGGTAAGCATAAAGCATTGCTTTTTCTACCGCATTTTTGGCTACTGTCCAGACATTTTTACGTCTTCCAAAGTAACCTTTGGCTTGCTTCATCACTTTTTTTCTACGAGCTCTAGAAGCAACTGAATTTACTGATCTTGGCATAATGTTTCATTTTTTTGTAGCAGGCGGTCCAATATTGACGCTTTAATGCCTGACTTCATGGTTAATAATAAATGTACCTGATGAACAATTATTTTAATCTCAATTGTTCCTTGATGCTGTTGACATCCGACTCGTGTACCAAAGTAGAGTGTGTCAACTTCAGCTTGCGCTTTTTCGATTTTTTTGTCAGGATGTGACTCTTAAAAGCGTGCTTTCTTTTGATTTTACCAGAGCCTGTAAGCTTGAAACGCTTTTTGGCACTGGATTTTGTTTTCATTTTAGGCATTTTCTCCTCTTTATAAAATTGTACTGGAATTTATTCCGGTATCCCGCTTTCTACTTTTTCGTCTTTGGGGCAATGAACATGGTCATCCGCTTGCCCTCCAATTTTGGCATTTGTTCCACCTTACCTAGTTCTTCCAACTCTTGGGCCAATCGCAACAATAATATTTCGCCTTGGTCCTTGTACACTATGGAACGTCCTTTAAAAAAGACATAGGCCTTTAGTTTGGCACCATCCTTTAGGAATTTTTCGGCATGTCGCTTTTTAAATTCATAATCATGGTCATCCGTTTGGGGCCCAAATCTTATTTCCTTTACCACAACTTTTGTGGCTTTGGCCTTCATGGCCTTTTCCCTTTTCTTTTGCTCGTAAAGGAACTTTTTATAGTCAATGATCTTACAAACCGGAGGGTTGGCCTTGGGTGATATCTCAACCAAATCCAGTTCCAGTTCGTTGGCCTTGGCCATTGCCTTGGCAATTGGGTATATCCCAATCTCCACATTATCCCCGACAAGCCTTACTTCCGGGGCGGTAATTTTATCATTGATGTTGTGGGGGTTTTTATTTTCCCTCCTGGGTTGGGGTCTAAATCTTCTTCGTATTGCTATGACGTATACTTTTTAGTTAAACTCAAATTTTTAGAACGACTTTAAGGTACTATTTATTTCAGTAGCTACCAAGTCGGAAAATTCATTGATGCTGATGCTTCCGAAATCCTCACCGCCATGTCTTCTAACCGCTATGGTTTCAGACGCTTCTTCCTGCTCACCTACTATGAGCATGAACGGGATTTTCTTTAGTTCAGCCTCACGGATTTTCTTCCCAACGGTCTCATTTCTTTTATCAATGAGCGCGCGAATTTCGTGATTTTCCAATGAATTCAAAACTTTTTCCGCATATTTTTCATGTTTCTCACTGACTGGCAGCACAATAGCTTGCTCTGGAATGAGCCATAATGGGAAATTTCCCCCGGTATGTTCCAACAACAAAGCCACAAACCGTTCCAAACTGCCAAATGGTGCCCTATGGATCATGATAGGTCTGTGAAGTTCATTGTCACTGCCTTTGTACGTAAGGTCAAATCGTTCTGGAAGGTTATAATCTACCTGAATGGTGCCCAGTTGCCATTGGCGTCCCAACGCGTCCTTGACCATGAAATCCAACTTGGGTCCATAGAAAGCAGCCTCTCCAGGTTCAACCACAAAGTTTAGTCCCTTTTCCTCTGCTGCATGGATGATGGCTTGTTCTGCCTTTTCCCAATTTTCCGGCTCACCTATATATTTTTCCGGCTTGTCCAAATCACGTACCGAAACTTGAGCTGTAAAATTTTCAAAACCAAGCGAATTCAATACATAAAGAGAAAGGTCGATCACATTCTTGAACTCGTCGTTCAATTGTTCTGGAGTACAGAATATATGTGCATCATCCTGGGTAAAACCCCTTACCCTGGTTAGTCCATGGAGTTCCCCACTTTGTTCATACCGGTATACGGTACCAAACTCTGCATACCTCTTGGGAAGATCCTTGTAGCTAAAGGGACTGCTGTTATATATCTCGCAATGGTGTGGGCAGTTCATGGGTTTGAGCAAAAACTCCTCCTGATCTTTGGGGGTATGTATCGGTTGAAAGCTATCCTCTCCATATTTTGCATAATGCCCAGAGGTAACATAAAGTTCCTTTTGCCCAATGTGTGGGGTAACCACCATTTCATATCCCGCTTTTTTCTGGGCTTTTTTTAAGAATTGCTCCAGACGCTCACGGAGGGCAGCACCTTTGGGTAACCATAAAGGAAGTCCTTGGCCCACCTTTTGGGAAAAGGTGAATAGGCCCAGTTCCTTCCCTAGTTTTCTGTGATCCCTTTTTTTGGCTTCCTCTAAAAGTTGCAGATATTCTGTCAGCTCTTTTTGTTTGGGGAATGAAATCCCATAGACCCTTGTGAGTTGTTTGTTGTTTTCATCACCTCGCCAATAAGCGCCTGCCACGCTAAGTACCTTTATGGCTTTTACAATTCCGGTATTGGGAATATGTCCTCCACGGCATAGATCTGTAAATGTGCTGTGATCGCAGAATGTTATGGTGCCGTCCTCAAGGTTTTCGATCAGCTCCACCTTGTATTCATTGCCCTGTTCCTTATAATATGAAAGGGCATCTGCTTTGGACACGTCCCTCATTTTATATTCATGTTTACCACGCGCAATTTCAAGAGCTTTCTTTTCTATGGCAGGAAAATCCTTTTCCGAAATGGTGCGATCTCCAAAATCGACATCATAATAGAAGCCATTTTCTATAGCGGGCCCAATGGTTAGTTTAATGCCAGGATACAATTCTTCCAGTGCTTGGGCCAAAATATGTGATGAAGAATGCCAAAAGGCTTTTTTGCCTTCATCATTGTTCCATGTATATAAGGTAAGGGTGCCATCGGTTGTCAGCGGTGTAACGGTTTCCACAACCGTGTCATTGAATTTGGCGGAAATGACATTTCTAGCCAAACCTTCGCTGATACTTTTTGCAACTTCCATTGGAGTGGTACCTTCAGGGACTTTTTTAATTGCGCCATCAGGCAATGTAATCTCAATCATTTGTTTACCTTAATTTGAATGGTGCGCAAAGATAGTATCTTGATATGATGCTTACAATAGTATAAGGCCTGTATTGTCAGAATACTTTAAATCAACCGGTTAAGATTTAGGAGGTATACATGGAGTTTGTCTAAGAACCTGAAATACAGAAATATGTATATTAAATAATTGATATTCAATTAGTTGTATTTTTTTTGATTTTTTTTTCAAAATTGTTTGGTGGGTTCATTTAAACCTCTCTATATTTGCACCCGCTTAGCTGGTAAGGCTGGGCTGATCTGGAGGGGATTTGAGAGGTTTTTTTTTGTCCTTTCCGGGAATTGAAGTTCATTTGACATA